>CAWGDY010000043.1:0-114664 GCA_963821395.1 Vicinamibacterales bacterium
GGCCGGCAATTCCAGACGTGAGCGCCCGTCGGAACCAGAACGGCTGGGTCATCTGCCTCCGGGGAAACGACTAAGTAACGGTAATACATAAGGTTGCCCTTGGGGGCAGGGGGGTGTCAAGGAGATCGGGAAGGAAATAGGAACAAGGTAAAAGGAACAAAGGCCTGTAGGGCGGGGCTTTAGCCCCGCCACATGAAATCGGTGGCGCAGGGCTTTAGCCCTGCCACCCTGCCTCGACAGAAATGTCCGCGTCCGCCGCCGCGTGACGTCGCCGTGCTACCCTCGCGCCTTTCGAGACCAGAGGGGTGGCCATGGCGGATGATTTCGCGAGCGGAGTTACAGAAGAGCGCATCGGTCTCGGGGGATTCAAGATCGTCGTCCGATCGCGACGTCCAGTGTCACAACCGCGGGCCGTCGTTGTCGTGTGTCATGGTGTCAACTCCCACGGCGGCCAGTACTCTGGACGCTCAAATCCACTCGCCGCCGGTGGCCTCATGGCGTACACGCTCGATCTGCGCGGCCGCGGAAAATCGGAGGGCGACCGGTTCTACATCGAGAACGTCGCCGACTATGTCGCCAACGTGGCGGCCGTCATCAGTCTCGCCAAGTCGCGCGATCGCGGGCTCCCGGTGTTTCTCCTCGGTCACAGCGCCGGCGGCGTCGTCTCGTGCTGGTACGCGCTGGAGCATCAGCCGCTGGCCGGCCTGGTTTGCGAGAGCTTCGCCTTCAAGGTGCCCGCGCCCGATTTCGCCCTGGCCATCATCAAGGGACTCAGCCGCATCGCGCCACGCCTGCCGGTGCTGAGGCTCAAGAACGAAGATTTTCGCGTGACCCCGACGCGGTGAAGGCGCTGAATGCCGATCCCCTGATCGCCAACGAGATTCAGCCGGCGATCACGGTGGCCGCGCTTGTCCGTGCCAACGAGCGGCTCAAGCGAGAGTTCCCGACGATCACGCTCCCGGTGTTCATTCTGCACGGCACCAGCGATAGGGCGACGCTCGCGAGCGGCAGCCAGCTCTTCTACGACACGGCCGGGTCGAAAGACAAGACGTTCAGGCTCTACGAGGGGCACTACCACGATCTGCTGAACGACATCGGCAAGGAGAAGGTGATGGCCGATATCATGGTCTGGATCGACAAACATCTCACGTGATCCATATTCAGGTGATGCTGATGAAGACCATACCGTTCATCATGGCGCTGAGTGCCCTGGCAGCGCCGGCCGCCATGCAACTTCCCGCGCCGAAGTCCACGTCTGTTCCCCTGATGCGGGCCACAGTGAAGATCGACGGCGTGCTCGACGAACAGGTGTGGGACAAAGTGCCGCGCCTGACGCCGTTCGTCCATCACGACTCGATGGCGCCTGCCCGCGTCACCACCGAAGCGCGCATCTGGTACGACGAGTCGGCGCTGTACGTCGGCTGGATTTGCGGCGACACCGACATCCAGGCCACGTTCACCGAGCGCGACAGTCGATTCTGGGAGGAAGAAGTCGTCGAGTTCTTCGTCACGCCCGGCCCGCTCGATCGGTATTTCGAGCTCCAGTGGAATCCGCTGGGCGGCACGTTCGACGCGATTATCGCCAACACGATTGCGCCCGACGGCCAGTCGGCTGGCATCAAGGGCGACTGGTCGTTCACCGCGCCGAACATGACCTACGCCGTGCAGGTGAGCGGGTCGGTCCAGAATTCCGGCGATCGCGACGAACGCTGGACCGTGGAGGCGCGCATTCCGTTCGGCGATCTGAAAGTGAGCACGCCGCGCGGCGGGGATGTCTGGCGGGGCAACTTCTATCGTTTCAACCGCGACCGTGGCGCCGAGCCCGAACAACTCAGCTGGTCGCCGACCGTGTGGCCGGGATTCCATCAGCCCAGCCGGTTCGGATATCTGCGCTTCGGTGGGGAGTGAGTCCTGGTTGTGGTGAAGGAGCGGCCATGAGGATTCCGATCGTCGCGCTCTCGACAGCATTCATCCTCGCCACCGCAAACGCCGCCGTTCACACACAACGTCCCAGCCGTCCGAACATTCTCTTCATCATGACCGACGATCACGCGGCGCATGCCATTGGCGCCTACGGATCGCGGGTCAACAAGACCCCACACATTGATCGCCTGGCCCGTGAGGGCGCGCTGTTTTCGAACGTCTTTGTCACCAATTCGATTTGTACGCCCAGCCGTGCGGCAATTCTGACGGGCCAGTACTCGCACCTGAATGGCGTGACGATGTTCAATCGGTTCGACAGTTCTCGGATGACTGTTGCTCGATTGCTCCAGCAAAGCGGGTATTACACCGGCATGTTCGGCAAGTGGCATTTGGGGAGCGATCCCGCTGGATTCGATCGTTGGGAGATCCTCCCCGGACAGGGCCTGTACCGCGATCCCCAGCTGTACACTGCAACCGGCGAGAAGACATATACGGGTGGATATGTCACTGACGTCATCACCGATCTGGCGCTCCGGTTCATAGAAGAGCGCCCGAGGGACAAGCCGTTCTTTCTGATGCTGCACCACAAAGCCCCACATCGTAATTGGGAGCCGACTGCAGCATATGCGGCCGCCTTTGCCGCCCAGCGGATTCCGGAACCCGTCACGTTCTGGGATTCGTACCAAACACGCACCGATGCGCTTCACGAAAACCAGCAGCGCGTTGCGGCCGATTTGACCAACCGCGATTTGAAACTGCCGCCGCCGCCAGGCCTATCGGCGGAAGAGACTGCGAAATGGCAGCAGATCAAACCTGACTCGGTTGTGATCCTTCGTGACGGACAGAGCCTGATGCTGACGGGAGAAGCGCTCGCCCGCTGGAAATATCAGCGCTATATGCAGGACTATCTTGCGACCGTCCAGTCGGTGGACGACAACGTCGGCCGCGTCCTGGCGTTGCTCGACAAGTTGGGGCTGGCGCGAGATACGATGGTCGTGTACACGAGCGACCAGGGATTCTTTCTCGGCGATCATGGCCTCTTCGACAAACGCTTCATGTACGAAGAATCGATCCGCATGCCGTTTCTCGTTCGCTGGCCGTCACGCATCAAGCCGGGCACGAAGAGCGATGCCCTGGCCCTGAACATCGATTTCGCGCCGACGTTCCTCGAGGCGGCCGGTTTGCCTGCGTCGGCGGAGATGCAGGGACGCAGCCTGCTTCCTCTCTTCAGTGGCCGTACACCGCCTGGTTGGCGCACGTCCATGTACTACCGCTATTACCACGACCCCGGCGATCACAACACCAGAGCCCACTATGGCGTTCGAACCCGCACGCACAAGCTGATTTACTTCTGGAAAAAGGATCAGTGGGAGCTGTTCGACCTGGTCCATGATCCGTCCGAACTCCACAACCTGTACGGCGAACCAGGGCAGGAGGCATTGACGGCGAGTCTGAAGAACGAGCTCTCGCGACTGAAGCAGGACGTGCGCGACGACGATCAACTGGCGGACCGGCAATTGCCGAACGGCGTCGACGGCCCGGTGGCACGCTTGCGAGGAAAATGAACGTGGAGACGACCGAGTCGCACCGGCAGCACGCGATGGAGTGCAACAACCTGGCGTGGGCGCTCAGCGAATCCACCCATCGAACGCCCCTTCAGAATGACGAGATGTTGGACGCGGCCCACGCATCGGCCTACCACTGGGCCAGAATCGGAACCGACCTCAACCGGGCCAGAGCCCGGATGCTGCTGGGACACGTCCACGCCGCGCTCGGGATGGGCACGACTGCGCTGGTGTACGCCACGGAGAGCTTCGAGTACCTTGCCGCGCACAGTCCTCCGGATTGGGAGATGGCGTTCGCGCATGCCGTCCTCGCCCATGCGGCGTTTGCCGCCGGCGAGGTCGATCTCCACCGCCGGCACTTCGCCAGCGCGAACGAGCTCGGCCGGGCGATCGCGGATCCCGAAGACAGGGAGATCTTCTTCAAGACGTTCAACGTGATCCCGGCGCCCTGACGGCGTCGAACAGGAGGAGTCATGCCCCGTGATGGCGTTGCGTGTTCACGACGCGCGTTTCTGCAGGCCGGTGCCGTGGTGATGATGGGCGCCTCGCGTGGATCCGGCCGCGCGATGGCGGCGGGCCAGGCGCAGGGAAGCGGACGCTCGACTGCCGCGGCGGGAACGGTGAAAGCCCTCGTCTTCGATACCTTCGGCACCGTCGTCGACTGGCGCACGTCGGTGACGCACGAGGTGGAAGCCCTCGCGAAGCGGAAGGGATTCACCGTTGATGCCGCGAAGTTCGCCGACGCCTGGCGCGGTGGATACGGGCCCAGCATGAATCGCGTGAGAAGCGGCGAGCTGCCCTGGACCAAGCTCGATCGACTGCACCGGATGACCCTCGACAGGATCCTGGTCGACTTCGGCATCTCGGGGCTTTCGGAATCCGAAACCGATGCGCTCAACCGTGCGTGGCATCGGCTGCGGCCGTGGCCCGATGCGGTGGCCGGGCTGACGCGGCTGAAAAAGAAATTCACGATCGCGCCGCTCTCGAACGGCAACATTTCGCTGATCACGGACATGGCGAAGCATTCCGGCCTGCCGTGGGACTGCGTGCTCGGCGCCGAGCTCGTTCGCCACTACAAACCCGACCGCGAGGTCTACCAGTCTGCCGCCGATTTTCTCGACCTCGCGACGGCGGAGGTCATGATGGTCGCCGCGCATCTGGGCGATCTGCGCGCGGCGAAAGCCGTCGGACTGAAGACCGCATTCGTGAAAAGGCCGCTCGAGTTCGGACCGGGCGGCAAGCCCGATCTGAACGCGGATGCCTCGGTCGATGTTTCAGCGACGGACTTCAACGATCTGGCCGGCCAGCTGGGTGCATAGCGTGCGCTGACGCGCTGGGCGATGGGCAATGGTCGTAGGGCGATGGGCAAGGGGCATGGTCACATGCTGATGGCTCTCATTCGCGCGATCGCTTCACACGATGTGGAGAAGGCGTCACGCCTGCTCGAGGCGTCTCCCGGCCTCGCCCGGCAGGTGGTCGAGAGGGGAGCGACCCGCCAGACCTCGACGTCGTACTTTTTCGCCGAGATCGGACACTATGTGTACGCCGGCGATACGGCGCTGCACATCGCCGCGGCGGCGTATGCGCGAGACATCGCCAGCGATGCTTCTCGCCAGGGGCGCCAGCGTTCGTTCGCGCAACCGGCGCGGCGCCGAGCCGCTTCACTACGCCGTCGATGGCAGTCCCGGCTCGCCTACATGGAATTCCTCGTCCCAGGAAGCCATCGTCGAGTGCCTGATTGAGGCAGGCGCCGATCCGAATGCCGCGGACAAGAGCGGTGTCGGCCCGTTGCACAGGGCCGTGCGTACGCGCTGCGCGGGAGCGGTGCGGATGCTCCTTGAACACGGCGCCGATCCGCGTCGAAAGAACGGGAGCGGCTCGACGCCGCTTCATCTCGCGGTGCAGAACACCGGACGCAGCGGAGCGGGATCGTCGGCGTCGCGAGACGAGCAGCGGGCGATCATCGCGTTGCTGCTGACGCACGGCGCGCGGCCGACCGACAGGAACACCGCCGGGAAGTCGGTCGTCGACAGCGCCACAGCCGACTGGGTCAGGCAGGCGCTCGTCATGGCTGCGCCATGACGTGTTGGGCGACGGTTCCGGGTAAGTGTCGACGACGATTGGCGTTCCAACCGATTGAACCGCGTCCCGTGCGGCGCTACACTGCGGCCACTCTTCAAGTATCGGGCTAGCGAGTTGCGCCGACTACTTGTTAGCCGCCTGAGTCGGTGCGAGATATGGAACTTGCAAAAAAGATCACGGAGCCTTATCCCGATCTCATCCAACAGGGCGGCCTTGCGAATGCCCTACAGTGGCGTTGCGTGAGATCGGTTCTCCCTTGTCCGTCTCGGAGCTGGACAAATCAGTGACGTGTGTCGTTTACGCGCGCGTCGAGTCCGGGCCGCGGTTCTCGCAGGTTCATATCGGCGCCAAGACGCGCATGTTTTGCTTTGATTTCTGGAATCGTGGCGTCTGCTTCGCGCATGGAGCAACCCCAGAAATCCTGGAAACGGCTCGCTCCATCGGCAAATGGATTGCCTGTGGCTGCTCAACAGGCGAATTGGCCAGCGCCTTTCGCTTCGTTGAAGTCGAACCAACCGCGGCCGCTTATGAACGTGGTGAAGAAGTAGAAATGCGATGGCGAGAGTATCTGGCGTCTCCTGGCAAGACATTTCGCGAACTCACGGCCTTTGCCGCCGCCGCTGCCGCGGAGCCCAAACTCAGGCAGCTGTTTCCATTCACGAGCATGAACAGTTTTTGCTTCAGTCGATGTACCTGGTTATCCGTTTACACGGGACACGCCTCACGTAGTTCCATTGGGCCGGGGTGAATATGAAGTAATAAGCTGTTCCGGCGAATCGCTTGGACGTGGAACTGCAGCCGACGCTGTTGCGCTCGTCGTTTCTGCCTTACCGCCCAACTGTGGCCCGGCAGTGCCGGGAACAGCGGAGCAGCTATCCGGCGGCTAACCAAGCGTTGCACTTGACCGGGCCGGTATAACGGTTTTTTCGAGACATTACGTTCCCTGCCACCGGCCCGGCAAGTGAACGCGGTCGTACACGGCCGAAAGTCACGAGGACGCCAAAGATGGATCCGATCAGACGCCAGATACTGAAAGCCGGTGCCGTGGCAACGGCCATTGCCGCGGCACCGCGTGTGTTTGCGCAGCAGCCGGGCAGCACGGGGACGGGCAAGTTCTTCGAAAAGGGGTCCGTTCGCATCTACTACGAGGAGGCAGGGTCCGGCTTCCCGCTCATGCTGATTCCCGGCGGCGGACTGAACTCGACGATTGACGGCTTGAAGCGCGGGAATCCCTTCGACGCGATCGGAGATTTCAAAGGCGAGTACCGCTGCATCACGGCGGACCTGCGCAATTCGCCGACCGGCCAGTCCACCGGTCCTGTCGAGGTCGACCGGCCGTGGGAGTCTTACGCCGACGACCAGCTCGGTCTCATGGATCACCTGGGCATCGACAAGTTCATGGTGATGGGTTTTTGTATTGGCGGCCCCTTCATCTGGAGTCTGTTGAAGCGCGCGCCGAATCGGATTGCGGCAGCCGTCGTGGCGCAACCGGTGGGCTGGCGTCCGGAGATGCGCGACCGAAATTACGCGGGCGCATTTTGGAAGGGATGGCCCGCGCAGATTACCGCGAAGCGTACCGACATCACGATTCAGACGGCCGAGCAGTTTGTAGTCAGGATGTTCGAGACCAATCCCGACTTCGTCTTCACGGTGACGCGCGAGTTCGTGCGCGCGTGCCAGAACCCTGTTCTGGTGCTGCCGGACGAAGTTCCGGCGCACCCGTACGCCGTCGCCATGGAGTGTGCGATGCTCGCGCCGAATGCCGAGGTGAGCATGTTTCCCTGGAAGGAGCCGAAGGAACGCATTCCGCTCGCGGTTCGCCAGATTCGTTCGTTCCTCCGCGCGCACCAGCCACCTGTGGCTTAGTTTCAAATGGACGGTCGTGGCAACCAATGGCCGTCTAACTTGGCATCCAGCCGACAGCGCGGGACACTCGCGCGCTGCGGCTGATGTCTGACGTTAGACGGACTTACGAGCGCAACGTGAGCATCAAAACAAGAATTGAAGACGCAGAGCATCTTTGGGCCAATGGTCGCAAAGAGGGAGCATGGGTTCAAGCGCTGATCGCCGCCGCCGCAACAGCGAGGCGACGATATCCGCGGCCGACGTCGGACAATCAGTCATTCAAGTCTTTCATCTGTGACATTGCTGGCGTGATCGCGACGGGTAAATTGGACGCTCCGGGGCCACAATACATCCGGTTTTATACAGACAACCGCGCGGATCATCGGAAGCTCGAGGACATCTTTTACTCGGAACTGAGGTGTAATCTCGTGCACGAGGCGGACTTGAAAGATGTTGGCTTCAGCGAGTCCACGGTCGAGGGCGATCATCTTGTTGCGTCGTTATCGGTTCCAACACATGGCCCAGCAGAAATCCCAGATTTTTGGGTGCTGCACCTCATCGCAGCAGTAAAGGCTGCACCGGAGAACAGGGACTTGTGGCCGGTCCCCCAGACATAGTCGAGGAAATAGCTGCCGTCTAACATGGCATGCAGCCGACGGCGCGAGAGAAGCGGGCGCACCGCGGCTGATGCCTGCCGTTATGCGCTCTTGATGTCGACCCCTCTGCAAGAGACGGACAGATGATCCATTCAGACTGGTCAGGTCCCGGAGCCGATTGAATGTCGGGACTCGGCCGACCTCATGGGACAGCTCGATCCGTCATCGACGCATTGGACGCCGTTCAAGTTCGGGCGGTGGGCCTTTCGCGGGCAGGCCGATGCGACGTGGGATCTCGTGCCTCGAGCGTTGCGGCAGGGCCAACCGCTGTCCTTCAAATTCCCCGCGATCCGTGCTCCACTCGAGCGAACCAGCCAGATCGATGCCGAGAATACGATGCTCGTCGAGTTCGTCGAGCTTGCTGATGAGCTAGGCTTCCAGCTCCCTGGTGACCTTGGGGCGTTCTTGTTCCCTTGGCGGCAGCACGAGCAGCCAGTCATCTCGAACCAACCATGGCCGCCCACGCATCTTCTGGAGATCGCCGCGATAGCCCAGCACCACGGTGTGCCGACGCGTCTGCTTGACTTTACTTTCAATCCGCTCGTCGCCGCCTATTTCGCTGCCTCAAGTCAGAGAGGCCAGTCCGGCCACGTGGCGGTCTGGGCCGTCGACGTTGAGTTCATCCAACGCGGATGGGCTTCGTTCGTGCCTGGAGTCCGAGTCGTGCAAGTCTCCCGCGGGGAGAATCCCTTCCTTCATGCTCAGAGCGGGTTGTTTCTCTACGATGCCGCAACAGGGCAGTCCGCGTCTCTTCGACAGAGCATCCTGAACTGTGACGTTCAGTCGGCTACTCATCTCGTTCAAGCGGAGAGAGACGAGTTGGCCGCTTCTCCGCGCGTGCTGTGCTTCACAATGCCCTCGAATCACCGGTCGGCGCTATTGGAACGATTGGCCAACTTACGAATAACGAAGGCGCACTTGCAGCCAACACTCGACAATGTAGTGCAACAGCTGTGGGACGGTTCAAAGCCGGGCGGCGCATAACATCCGCTTGCAGCCGTCGGCGGCCGGCGTGATCATGAAGCCGCCGCGGCTGAAGCGGCGCGTTATGCGGATGGATCAGGAACGATGCTTCCAATAATCGGGGCGCCGACTCGTATGCGCAACCGCCACGACATAGATATCGTGGTCACGAATCCGGTACACGACGTTGTATGGGAACCGGTTCACATGCAGCTGTCGGCTGGGGTGTCGCGTCGGTCGAGCCACGCCGATCTCGGGATGTGTTCGAATCAGATCGATCGTTTCTGTAATCGCGTCGAGCAGTTCGCCGCCGAGGCCCTTGCGCTGCTGCTCGTACCACCGAATGGCGTGGGTCAGTTCGGCAGTGGCCGGATCGCTGAGTTGAAACGGCTTCACCGGCCGAGCAAATCCTTCTCGATTCGCCGCTTGACCTGCTCCCAAGGTTCGAGGCGAATCGTGCCGGCTTCGATGGCCTCGATCCGTCGATCGATTTCGTCATTCCAGGCAGCCTCGGCATCGGGGTCGGCCGGGCCGTCGAGGCTGGCCAGGATTTCAGCCGCGAGTTCGGCGCGGGCTGCGGAATCCAACCGGAGTGCAGCCGCCAATACGGCTTGGGCGCCTTTGGTCATGGAACGATCTTACGCCTCGTCGGCGCCGTCCGACAACCGTGCGGCGGCGCGCGGCGACCACGCCACATTGGGCGGAGCGAACGCGTTGTTGGTGGGTCGTCGGAGTCCAGCGCCGTTGCGACTATTCTTGGTTTCGTCGGCGGTGCGGCACGCGGACGACCATCTTCGGGCGTGGTAGGTCTTGTGAACGCCACGGGCAACCCTGCCCCGGTGGCCATTGGAATTCGACGGGACCGCATAACACCCAAATGGAGCCGACGCGCCCAACGGTCTTATGCGATCCTGTCGCTCGCGGCGCGCGGCTCATTTGGAACGTTAGACGGCCTGAACTCATGAGAAATGGTCATGCAGTATGAACGCCTCGACGGCGAGCGGATTTTTGTTGTCCGTGAGTTTCTGACTGCTGAGGAATGCGCTTCGCTTGTCGCCCGGAGCGAACAAGCAGGGTACGAGGAAGCGACAATCACCACGGCCGCTGGCTTCGTCATGGCCAAGGATATTCGGGACAACGCCAGACTCATCGTGGACGACGCATCGCTCGCGCACGGATGGTGGCAGCGTGCGAGACCGTTCCTACCAGAACGCATTGACGAATGGCACGCCATCGGCTTCAACGAACGGTTTCGTTTTTACCGATACGATTCGCAGCAGAAATTCGCCCCGCACTTCGACGGCTATTTTCGTCGAGATACAGGCGAACAAAGTCAGTTGACGTTCATGGTGTACCTGAATGCAGACTTCAACGGTGGGGAGACCAATTTCTACAACGAGGATCGAGAACTGCACGTGACAGTTCGTCCGGAGCGCGGAATGGCTTTGGGCTTCGTGCATTTGCAGTTGCATGAGGGAGCTCCCGTCGTCAGGGGCCGGAAGTACGTGTTGAGGACGGATGTGATGTACACCTTGGGAACACGGATCGAGGGCGGTGTGTCTCCGACGAAGGCCGTCTAACATGCGCTGGAGCCGACGCGCCCGCAGTCCCGTGTCAGGCAAAGCTGCGGCGCACGGCTCAGCGCAGACGCTAGGCCGCAGCACACGCATCGGGGGCATAATCGAAAATGGGAGGACTCCGATGCAATTCAATGGCGCGCCGACCCCTCGCCGATTGCTGAGCCAGACGCCCCCGTCGATGCAGAAAGCTCGTACCCGCGTTGTGACGGGCACCGCCCTGCTGCTCGCTGCGCTTCCTGTTGTCGCGTTCGGGCAACGGGCCCCTACGCCGTCGCAGGCAAGCGGCTGGAAGCCAATTTACGCTACCGAGCTCACCGGGGTCTCGCCCGCCGAGCGCGCCGAAAGCATCGCCACGGGAAAGGCGATCGAGTCGATCTTCTGGCGGATTCCGGAACTCGCCGACCCGAAGGGGTTCGAGGTGCTCACGCAGCAATTTGGGAGTGGCCCACCGCCCACCACCGGTCCGCAGCCCATCGAATTCATGTGGCGTCTCTGGTTCTTCGAGCCGAACAGGAAGATGACCGGCGGCGCGGGTCCGACCTGCATTGAGGTGTACGTGAACAGGCAGCTGGCGGGAGACCGGGCAATCAGTGGCGACCACGATGCGCCAGACCGCCTCCAGTTCATCGAAGCGGACGTCGACACGCGGATGGCGGGCGCCACCGTCGTGAGCGAAGGACTGCGCTGGTTGTCGGACAGCGCCGTTCGACGCAGCGGTTACGTCACGTTTTCGAGAGGCTCGGCGGCGCCATGGATTTCTGTAAGTCGTGAGCAGTGGCTGCGCACGCTCATCTTCGACGCGGAAGGCAAGGACGGCGACCGGGAGACGTCCGCTCGCAAGGCGCTCGAGAAGACGGCGTATCAGCAGTGGCTCGAGGGCGCGGCAGAGCGGAAGAACAACATCGAGGCGGCGGTGACAGCGGTCGCAAAGTCGCAGGGGCGCGCCGCCGCCGAGGAGATGCGGCAGATGCTGGAGAAGACAAACCGCGAGGTGGGAGATCAGCTCAAGGCACAGGAGGCGGAGGAGCGGGAGCGCAACAAGCAAAGACTGTCAACACCAACGCGAGGAGACGCGTTTCGCGCGCAACTCGCCGCGATGTCGCCGGCGGAACGAGCGTCCGCCGCACTCGTGGACCATTTAGGACAACTGCGGGCGACGAACGACCCGCTGGGGCATCGAGTGCTTACGCCAGATCCCGCGTTCTGGCGCGTGAGCCGTTCACGAGCCGAGGTGCACACGATTACGGTGCATTTCGACTGGGACGGCGCGTGCGCGCGCCCATCGACGCGGGCTGCGCTCGAAAAGGCCTGGCAGAACGTCGACTGGGCGGCGCTCAAGCGCTTTGTGGAGCGGCCGTGAAAGCGGCCATCAGCGCGGCGCGATCTCGGGCTATCCGACGGTTGGCCGAATTGTGTACCAGCCGCGGGTGAGCCGCGATTGTTAGGCTTCAGCAGCCTAACATCGCTTGCAGCCGACAGCGGCGAGTGCAAGCATCTGATGCCGCCGCGGCTGAAGCCGGGTGTTGGGCCGATTGGATGCCGCTCCCGTCGTGTCCCGGACCACCGTCCTTGACCTCAAATTGACCGGTCATGACTTATGCAGAACACGGATTGCAGCCGCCGCACCTTTCTCAGAATAGCCGGTGGCGCCTGTGCGTCCGCCGCCATCCCCTCGTCCATCGATGCTGCGCCGCCACTCGTACCACCCATCGACCTGCCGACGGCTACGCTGTGGGAGGCGAGCGAGCTGGTACGGACGAAGAAGGTTTCGCCGAAAGAACTGACCGCGGCATGCCTGGCGCGGATTCAGCGATTGGACCCGAGCTTGAACGCGTTCATCACCGTGACTGCCGAACAGGCGACAGCGGACGCGCAACGCGCGGAAGCGGAGATCATGAAAGGCGGTTGGCGGGGTCCGCTGCATGGAATTCCTGTGGGCCTCAAGGACTTGTTCGATACGGCGGGCGTGCGGACGACGGGCGGAAGCGGGCAGTTTGCGGATCGCGTCCCGGCCGAAGACGCCGAAGTCGTACGGCGACTCAAGGCAGCAGGCGCGGTGATCGTCGGCAAACAGAACTTGCATGAGTTCGGATTAGGCGCGACATGCCGCATCGAGTCACTTCGGTCCTGTTCACAATCCCTGGAACCGGGACTACGTCGCTGGAGGCTCATCCGGCGGATCAGCAGCCGCCGTGGCGGCTTCGCTCTGTTACGGCGCCCTCGGGACCGACACAGGAGGATCGGTTCGCCTGCCCGCGTCCTTCTGCGGTACCGTCGGGCTCAAACCGACGTATGGGCGCGTGAGCACGCGCGGAGTCATTCCTCTCTCGTGGTCTCTGGACCACGTCGGCTCGCTCACACGCAGTGTGTTGGATGCGGCGATACTCCTGCAGGCAATCGCCGGTTACGACGCCCAGGACGCAACCAGCGTCGATCGACCGGTTCCAGCGTTGATGGCGGCCATCAAGCGCGGGCCGAGATCGCTGCGGGTTGGCGTGCCGAGGGAATATTTCTTTACAGGGCTGCAGGCAGATGTGCAAACGGCAGTCGAGCAGGCGATTGGCGTCCTGTCGAAGCTGACCGCGGGCGTACAGGACGTGATTGTGCCGGTGAGTCCGGAAATGCACCTCGCCGTGATGTTGGCGGAAGGCTTTGCATTTCACGCGGCGCGAGTCCGAGAGACGCCACAGTTGTTTCAGCCGCCCGTGCTGGGACGTTTGCGCGGCGGTGAGGCCGTAGGCACGGCGACGTATATCGACCGGCGACGCGAGCTGGATCAGGTGCGTCGCGCGGCGCCAGGCCTGTTCGCGCATGTCGATCTGCTCGTCACACCGACCGTCCCACTCTTGCCGATACCGATCGCCGAAGCGCAGGACGACGAAGCCGGAACGGCTTTGTATGCGCGCAACACGCGACCGTTTAACGCCTACGGGCTGCCCGCCGTATCCGTTCCTTGCGGGTTCGCAAAGAACGGTCTACCAATCGGCCTGCAAATTGTCGGGCCGCCGTGGGGAGAGGAGTCCGTTCTTCGCCTGGCTCACGCATTCGAACAGACGACCGACGCAGGGAAGCGACGTCCTGTGATGTGACCATTCGATTGCACATGAGAACCTACGGCCCAACAACGCGATGGAGCCGTCGGCGCTGGGCCTGGCGCTGGAGTACCGCGGCTCATCGCTCGCGCGTTGGGCGGACGTAGAGAGCTATAGCGTGAAGGCAACGAGGACGCACGGATGAGCGCGCAAGACATCGCTGGGATGATCGGCGGACTGCTGGGTTCTCGCCACCAACCTGCTCGACGCTGAGGGAACTACCTCCGCTTCGTACTGTGCTGCCGAATCCAGTCAGCGAGTGCGTCCTCGGAGAAAGTTCCATCGGCCAAGCCCAGGATCTCGGCGACAACCTCGGCATCTGTGGCCGTCAGATCGTAGCCATTCAGTCCGAGGAATGTGACCATCGCCAGGAATCCGATGCGCTTGTTGCCGTCGCGGTACGGGTGGTTCTTCACCAGGCCAAAAGCGTACGCCGCCGCCAGGAGCGGCACATCGGTGCGATCGGAGTAGTGCCACTTCTGTCGGGCGCGTGCCAAGGCCGACTCGAGGACGTTGTCGTCCCGAATCCCCGACAAGCCCCCATGCTCGCGCAGTTGATCGTGATGGATAGCATCAACGATGACACGACTGAGCCACTGGGGCTCGGGACGCCGCCTGGCCACCGACTACTTCGCCAGTTCTCGGAGGGCGTTGCGATACTTCTTCGCGGCGCGAGCGGCGATCTTCAAGGCGCGTTCGGCCTCAGGGTTGTAGGGGGTCAGGAGAATCCCACGGTCGGTTTCCACCGCCAGAACGCGGTCGCCGGCTTCCAGGCGCAGGCGATCCGCCATGTCTTTCGGCAACGTGGCGCTGACGGAACCGCCCGCCTGGCGCAGGGTGACTTCCTTGGTCATCGTCACATAGTAGCATATTAGTGCTACGTCCGCCTGAGCCTTGCGGCCGTATCGCGGGTGAGACCGGCGGAGCTGCCAGTCGGCGAGTTCGATGGCTGCTTGCCAGCATCCACGCGGCGACGCTCTTTGTACGATTGAGCTACTGACGCGTTCCCGCATTCAGTGAGAGAATCCGCCTCGAGGTCATCCATGACGTTGCCTGCCACGCCTCGATGCGCGGCGTTTGCACTCCTGGCGGCACTTTCTCTGAGCACCGCCGCTTGCGGTAGCGCACAGCCGTCAGACAGCACCAATCCGCCTGACGCGGCGCCGGCCCCGGCGCCGGTGAAGGCGCTCCGGCTCTATGTGTTCGATTGCGGCAGCCTGAACGTCGACCCGGTCCGATTCCGCCTGACGCGGGAAGAGGTGGCGACGACCGAACTGTCCATCGCCTGCTTCCTCGTGACCCATCCGAAGGGAAGCCTGATGTGGGACCCTGGCGCGGTGCCGGATGCCGACTGGATCCCGACCGGCAATCCCGTTGTTCATCACATCGTGCTGCCGGATCTGGGCGAGCGAGACGTGACGTTGAGAAAGCCGCTGATGGCGCAGTTGTCCGAGGTGGGCTACGCACCAGCGGACATCACGTATCTGGCGTTCTCTCACCATCACTGGGACCATACGGCCAACGCCAACGCGTTCGCGGGGGCGACATGGCTCGCCCGGCAGGTCGAGCGCGACACGATGTTCGCCGAAAAGGCGCCCGGCGTGACGCAGCCTTCCAGCTATGCGGCATTGAAGAACAGCAAGACCGTCATCGTGCAAAACGAGGAGCACGACGTCTTTGGCGATGGCACGGTCATCATGAAGCTGGCCGCCGGTCACACGCCCGGTCACCAGGTTCTGTACGTCAACCTGCCGAAGACCGGTGGCGTGGTGCTGGGCGGCGATCTCTATCACTTCCCGGAAGCCCGCACGCTGAAGCGTGTGGCG
Source organism: Vicinamibacterales bacterium (assembly GCA_963821395.1). Lineage (GTDB taxonomy): Bacteria > Acidobacteriota > Vicinamibacteria > Vicinamibacterales > JAMQPK01 > JAMQPK01. The sequence continues at coordinate 15,533 of CAWGDY010000043.1, forward strand.
ACGTTCGACTTCGACCAGGCCCAGTCGGCCGTGTCGAGAGAAATCGTCGAGTCATTTCTCGACGAAGACCGAGTCGCAGCTCTGGATTCAGCACGATCTGGTTGGCAACAACGGACTGAAGAAAGCGCCGGAGTACTACGAGTAGAGCCTGAAGTGGAGTTCGATGCCGCCGCGAATGCCAGATGAGCTCGTGTGGGCCGGACAGTGACGCCAATCCAAGCCACAGATGAAATGAGTCGTCCCGCGCGCTCAATGTCTTGAGCGAGGACGAGAAGCACGACATACTCTGTCATCAACTCATCAAGGAGAAGGCCGATGCCAGCAAAACGCACAACTCATCGCAGCAAATCGGGCACGAAGCTCTACGCCAAGCGAGATGCGAAGGGGCGCATCAAGGACATCCAGAGCTTCAAGCGTGCCCACGGTCAGGATATCAAGCGTCGCAGCAAGGCTGAGGGCGCCAGAAAGCGGGCGAAGAAGGCCCGATGACATAGGCCGGGAACGAATCGCGCAGGAGGTGTCGAATGATCAGCCGTCGCGAATTCTCGCGTCTCGTCGCATTCGGTGGCTCGGTGCTGTTGCCGCGGGAGTTGTCGGCGTGGCCGGCGCAGTTGGCGCAGACACCCGGGCACCCTGACGAGCGCTTCTGGATGTCGGTTCGCGAGCAGTTCCTGATGCCGCCGAACCTGAGCGTCATGAACGCCGCCAATCTCTGCCCGTCTCCCGCGCCGGTGCTCGAGGCGATGTACCGGAGCACGAAAGACATGGACGCCGATCCGTCGTTCGACAACCGGCAGAAGATGAGCACCGGAAAGGAAAACGCGCGGCGCCTCCTCGCCGAGTTCCTTCGCGTCACGCCCGAAGAGATTGTCATCACCCGCAACACGAGCGAAGCGAACAACATGGTCTCGAGCGGGCTCGACCTCAAGCCCGGCGACGAAGTGGTCATCTTCGCCGACAACCATCCCAGCAACAACGCCGCGTGGCTGCAGAAGTCCAAGCGATTCGGATACGCCGTCACCGTGATCGCTCAGCCGAATCCGCACCCGGGCGCCGATTACTTCGTCGACGCGGCGAAGAACGCGATGACGTCGCGCACGCGGGTGCTCGCGTTTACGCACCAGACGAGCACGGCCGGCGACGTGCTGCCGGCCAACGAGCTGTGCAAGGTCGCGCGCGAGCGGGGTGTGCTGACGCTCGTCGACGGCGCCTCGGCGCTCGGGTTCCTCGACGTCGATCTCGGCGTGATGCAGCCGGACTTCTACTCCGGCAGCTCGCACAAGTGGCCGTGCGGGCCGAAGGAAGTGGGTGTCCTGTACGTCAACGCACGCGCGCAGTCGTCCATCCATCCGAGCATCATCAGCGCCTACCCCGGTGCCATCGGCGTATCGCGCACGCTGGAAGCGATGGGACAGCGCGACGAGCCCGCGATCATCGGCTTCGCCGAGTCGCTGACCTTCCAGGCGAAGATTGGCCGCAAGGTCATCGAGGAACGATCGCGGTCGCTCTCGCAGGCGCTCATGGCGGGCTTGCGCAGAATCGACGGCGTGCAACTCTGGACGCATCCGGATCCCGCGCGGTCGGGAGCCGTCGTCACGTTCCGGCCGGGCAACCTGGATATCCCAAAGCTCTCGGCGGCGTTCTACCGCAACGATCGCATCGGCTGCGCGACGCGGACCGGAAGCGATCGTCCCGGCATCCGCTTCTCGCCACATATCTACAACACGATGGCGGAGATCGATCGCGCCGTCGCCGCGACGGCGAAGTACATGAAACAGGGCGTGTGATGAGGCAGGGCTGCGTCGCCATCATCGGCGTGCTGGCCGCCGCCGCGGTTCTGGGACAGGGAACGCCGTACCCGAATGCCAGAACCGGCGGCAACTACATGCACAACTACTATCTGCCGCCGGCGCCCAGCTCGACGCCGTGGGCCCCTGCGTGGTCTCCGGACGGCCGCTCGATCGCGGTGGCGATGAGCGGTTCGATCTGGAAGGTCGATCCGGCAACCGGGATCGCCAACGAAATCACCTACGACGGGAAATATCATTCGATGCCGTCCTGGTCGCCCGACGGCAACTGGATCGTCTACACGGCCGACGATGGCGGAAAGACGATCCAGCTGGGCATCGTGAACGTCGCGACGGGGGAGTCGCGCGCGCTGACGAACGACGCATTCGTTTACACGGATCCTGTCTTCTCTCCCGACGGTACGCGCGTCGCGTACGTGTCGACGAAGCCCAACGGCTTCTTCAACGTCTACATCAGACCGATCAAGGACGGGCAATGGGCCGGCGAGGAGATCGCCGTGTCGAGCGACGCGAAGTACCGCAATTCGCGTCTGTACTTCGGCGCCGAAGATGTGCACATCACTCCGTCCTGGTCGCGCGACGGCCGGCAGCTTCTGCTCGTCTCGAACCGCGGTGTTCCGCTGGGATCGGGCTACATCTGGCTGGTACCGGCCGCCGCCGGCGGCATGAACGACGCGCAGTCGGTGGTGGTCGAGCAGACGCTCTATCGCGCCCGGCCGGACGTGTCCATCGATGGCAAGCGCTTCGTCTACTCGTCCACGCGGGGCGCGGCCGATCAGTTTTCCAATCTGTACGTGCAGCCGGTCACCGGCGGCGAGCCGTACAAGCTCACGTTCTTCAATCACGACGCCTTCCACCCGCGCTGGTCTCCGGATGGCGAATGGATCGCCTATATCGACAACCGCGAAGGTCTGCCGCAGCTCGCGCTGCTCGAGGTGTATGGCGGCGCGAATCGCATCGTGCGCATCACCGAACGCCGGTGGAAGCGGCCGATGGGGGTGCTCTCGGTCCGGACGGTCGACGAGCAAGGTCAGACGACGGGCGCGCGCGTGCACATCACGGCCGCCGACGGAAAGTTTTACGCGCCAGCCGAGGCGTACGCGCGGGTGAGCGTCGCGGGCGACAGGCTGTTGCATTCCACCGGCGAGTTCCGTGTCGAGCTTCCGGTCGGGAAGGCGAAGCTGACGGCCGTGAAGGGCTTCGAGACGTTCCCGGAAACCGTCGAGGTGGACATCGCCGCGCGCGAAACGGCGACGGTCCGAATCCCGTTGAAGCGGATGACCGACCTGTCGGCGAAGGGATGGCATGGCGGTTCCACGCACGTGCACATGAACTACGGCGGAAACCTGCACAATACGCTCGAGAACCTGATGATGATGTCCGAGGCCGAAGACCAGGACATCGTGCTCGAGCTGGTGGCCAACAAGGACAACCGCATTCTCGACCATCAGTTTTTCGTGCCCGGCGGCGGCCCGCACCCGCTCTCGCGCAAGGACATGGTGCTCGTGGTGGGGCAGGAGTACCGGCCGCCCTTCTGGGGCCACGTGTTCATGCTTGGGATGCGCGACCACCTGCTCTCGCCGTTCACCACCGGATACGAAGGCACGGCGATCGAGAGCCTTTATCCGACCAACACCGACATGCTGCGCAAGGCGCGTGCGCAGGGGGCCTACGTTGGCTACGTCCATCCCTGGGCCGGCGAGAACGATCCGCTCGACGGGGATCTCGGCGGCGGGAAAGGCGCGATCGTCGACGCCGCGCTCGGCACGACGGACGCCCTCGAGTGGTCCGCCGCCGGGCGCGCGGGTTTCTTTCCGCTCTATGCGCTGTGGAACAACGGTCTCAAGGTGACGGCCGTCGGCGGCGAAGATTCGATCAGCAATCTCCACAGCAGCAAGCTCGTCGGTTCCGAGCGCACCTACGTGTTCACGGGCGGGCGCGGCCTCGACATGCAGGCGTGGCTCGAGGGCATGCGCGCCGGACGCGCGTTTGTCACCAACGGGCCGCTCGTCGAGTTGTCGGTGAATGGCGTCTCGCCGGGCGACACGGTGAACGTGGCGGCGCAGGGCGGCACCGTCGGCGTGAAGGTGGGCGTCCGCTCGATCGTCCCGCTCCAGAAGGTGACGCTGTACTTCAACGGCCGGCCCGTCGAAGACATCCCGCTCACCGCCGATCGCCGAAGCGCCGACTTCAGCAAGACGCTGCCGGTCGCCACGAGCGGCTGGTACCACGTGCGTGCGGAAGGCGCGCCTGCCGACCGTTTTCCGCTCGACACCGCGTATCCGCAGGGATTCACGAATCCCGTCTGGGTGATCGCGGGGAGCCAGCCGGTTCGCGATCGCGCGTCGGCCGAGTACGCGCTCCGCTGGATCGACAAGCTGCAGAAGCTGGCCGAAGCCTGGCCTGGATGGCGATCGCAGAAGGAAAAAGACCATACGTACGCGCAGTTCGACGAAGCGCGAAAGGTCTATCGGCAACTGGCAGCCGAAGCGGGCCGGTGATGCGCTATGAAGCAGGCACCTCATGACTTTCGACTGCGCGCGCTCGCGATCGTCTTTGCGGCGATGCCCTTTGCCTTCGGGCTGATTCGCGCCATTCGAACTGGATACGACCTTCGCTATGTGTGGGTGGCCCTGGCATCTCTGTGTGGCCCGATAGCGATCGCAACGGTGACGCGGTCGGGCAGACCGAATGGACTAATCGTGCTGACGGCGGGTGCGTTCGCTGGTGCGACGCTGCTTGCGATGGTGGCGGGATGGCTTGTCGGTGCAAACCCAGGGCTTGGGCTCCTGGTCGTCGCGTCGGCCTTCGCCTTCTGTTTCGCGTTCAGTTATGCCTTTCATGTGCTTGCTGGCCGCTTGGTGCGGAATGGCGAGCGGCGCTAGTATCCGCGTCGGAGTGAATCGCACACCCTTCGAGGTCGTTCAGTTTCTGGCGACTCTGGTTCTGCTTGCCACGACCGCTATCCATGCCCAGCAGAACGACATCCGTATTCGTGCCGCGCGCGTGATCGATGGCACCGGGCAGGTGATGCCGAACGCGACGGTGGTGGTGAGTGGTTCGACGATCAAAGCGATCGAGCCCTCCGGCTCCAGCGTTGCCGACATCGATCTCGGTCCATCGACGCTGCTCCCCGGCATGATCGACGTGCACGCCCACATCGGCTGGCACTTCGGCGCGAACGGCCGCTTCGAGCCGCGCGCGGCGACTCCGGCTCAGGACGCACTCTATGCCGCGGAGAATGCCTACCTGACGCTGATGGCCGGGTTCACGACCATTCAAAGCCCAGGGCAGCCCGGAGACGTCGACTTGCGCGATGCCATCGCGCGCGGCGTGCTGCCCGGTCCGCGCATCCTGACGTCGATCGTGCAAATCACGCCGAATGGCGACGCGCCGGCGGTGCTTCGCCAGAGGGTTCGCGAGCTGAAGGACCGGCGCGCCGACGTCGTCAAGATCTTCGACTCGGTGGTGCGTGGCGGCGTCGAGCAGGTGATGACGCGTGAGCAGTTCGTCGCGCTCTGCGGCGAGGCGAAGGCCGTCGGCTTGAGAACGATGGTGCACGCCCAGACGAGCGAATCGGTGAAGACGGCGGTCGAGGCCGGCTGCGCGCAAATCGAGCACGGCACTGGCGTCGATGATTCGGCGCTGAAGGCTGATGGCCGAGCGCGGCGTGTATTTCGACCCGCATGTGGGCGTCCTCTGGCAGAACTACCGGCGCAACAGGAACAGATTCATCGGCGTGGGTACATATACGGAGGACACCTTCGCGTCGATTGACGAGACCATGCGCATCAACGCCGCCATGATTCGAAAGGCCGTGGCCACTCCCGGGTTGAAACTGGTGATGGGCTCCGACGCCGTGGCGGGCGCGCACGGGCGCAACGCCGACGAGCTCGTGGAGCGTGTCCGGCAGGGGAAGCAGAGGCCGATCGATGCCATCATCTCGGCGACGTCGCTGGCCGCGGAATCGCTCGGTCTGGAGAAGACGATTGGCACGCTCGCCCCCGGCTATCAGGCCGACATCATCGCGGTTGACGGCGATCCCACCACCGACATTACGGCGCTGACCCGGGTGATGTTCGTCATGCGCGAGTGGACGCGTGTACAAAGCGGGACGAAAAACGGCGGGACTAAAGTCCCGCCCTACCGACCTGGCGCAGGCGTCAGCCCTGCCAATGTAGAATGGCGGCCTTTCCATTCGGGGGCCACTGCCATGAAGAGAACCTTGTCGCTTGTCATCGTGCTGACCGCGGTCACCCTGTCGGCGCAGTCACCCTCTCAGGCCGATCGCGATCTGAAAGGCGCCATCGACCTCCATATCTACACCGAGCCGGACAGCATCGCGCGATCGATCGATGCGCTCGAGGCCGCAAAGCTGGCGCGCGACCGCGGCCTGCGGGCGATTGCGCTGAAACATCACTACGACGAGACGGCCGGACTCGCCTATCTCGCCAGGAAGGCATTTCCGGGCATCGAGGTCTTCGGCGGCGTGGCGCTGAATCTGACGGTGGGCGGTCTCAATCCCAGAGCGGTCGAGTACCTCACCCAGGTGACCGGCGGATACGGCAAGTTCGTGTTCATGCCGACCAACGATTCCGAAGCGCAGGTGAAATACGGCAAGCAGACACGGCCGTTCGTAAAAGTGTCCGAGAACGGCGAGCTGGTGCCCGAAGCCAAAGCCATCATCGCGCTGGTCGCGAAATACGATCTGATTCTCGGCAGCGGCAACATCTCTGCCGAGGAAACCCTCATGGTGTTTCGCGAAGGGCAGCGGCAAGGCGTCAAGCGCATGATCGGGACGCACGCCACGGCCGCGCCCACGTTTCTGACGATCGAGCAGGGAAAAGAGGCCGCAAAGCTCGGCGCGTTCATCGAGATCGTCGGCGGCAACCTGACGGGCAAGGACGCGCAGACCAAGATCGATCGCTTTGCCGAGCAGGTGCGCGGCATTGGAGTCCAGTCCATCATCATGGCCTCCGATCTCGGCCAGAAGGCGAACGCGCTGCCGCCCGAAGGCTTCGCGGTGTTCATCGACGCGATGCGGAAGAAGGGATTCACCGACGAAGAGCTCGACGTGATGACCCGCAGGAACCCGGCCACGCTGCTCGGGCTGAAGTAACGTGGAGGCGTGGCTTCGCGGGCCGATCGATGGCGTGCCCGCACTTCTGCAGCCGGTCGCGCACGCGCTCCAGCAGGCGCGTGAGGAAGCCCGCGAAATCGTCCGCGATGTTCCCGCCGACAAGCTCTGGGCTCGTCCCGCCGGTCTTGCGTCGGCGGGCTTTCATCTGCAGCACCTCTCCGGTGTGGTCGATCGCCTGTTCACCTACGCGCGCGGCGAGTCCCTCACCGACAGGCAACAGGAAGCCCGCGAGGCCGAGGGCCGTCCACCTGCATCGCAAGGAAGTGCCGGCGATTTGCTCGATGCCTTCGACGCGCAGGTGGAGCGCGCGTTGACCCAGCTGCGTGCCACGCCACCTCATACGCTGACCGATGCGCGATCGGTGGGCCGGCAGCAAGTGCCATCGACTCAATTGGGACTGCTGGTCCACGCCGCCGAGCACGTGCAGCGTCACATCGGGCAACTGCTCGTGACCGTGCGGGTGCAGCGGTGAGCGACACGCCGTCCGGCGATCTGCGCCGGGTCGTGGGCTTCTGGGGCGGCACCGCCCTCATCGTCGGCATCACGATCGGGAGCGGCATCTTCCGGACGCCACCCACTATTGCCGGGTTCATTCCGAGCCCCGTCGCGATCATGGTGCTCTGGGTGGTCTTTGGCCTCATCAGCTTGTGCGGTGCGCTGGCTGTCGCCGAGCTGAGCTCGATGCTGCCGAAGAGCGGCGGCGCGTACGTGTTTCTGCGGGAGGCCTATGGCGACGCCGCGGCCTTCGTGTTCGGGTGGATCTACGTGCTCATCGCGACGCCGGCCAGCATCGCGGCATTAGCCACGGTCTTTGGCGAGTTTCTGCTGAGCCTCTTGAACCTTCCGCCGGCGCCCGCAATGATCCAGGGAATTGCCATCGCGGCCATCGTCTCGCTCACCTTCGCCAACGTGCTCGGCGCGCGCGTCGGGGCGGGGATCAGCGGCATGACCACGTTCGTGAAAGTCGCGGCGCTCGTGGCCATCATCCTCGGGACGTTCCTGCTGGGAGAGGGCAGCGCGGCGAACTTCGCGCCGACCGGTCCTGTGCAGGTCGAGGGGCTGGCGCGCGCGATGGCGTCGGTCATCTGGACCTATGACGGCTGGGTCGCCGTCAGCATGATCGCCGGCGAGGTGGTCGCGCCCGAGCGGCTGATGAAACGCATCATCATCTCGGGCATGCTCATCATCATGGCGCTCTACATCGGCGCCAACCTCGCCTACTTCTACATGATGCCGATCGACGTGCTCGCCGTGCAGAAAGCCGCGGTCGCACGCACGGTGATGCAGTCGATTGCCGGCCCCGTCGGTGGCGCGGCCATCGTCCTCGCGATGATGACGAGCGTGTTCGGCGCGCTGAACGGCAACTTCCTCGCCTACCCGCGCGTGACCTATGCCATGGCGCGCGACGGGCTCACATTTGCCTTTCTCGGAACGATCCATCGGCGATGGTCGTCGCCGTGGATCGCTATCGTCGTCGAAGGCGTGGCCGCCATCGTGCTCGTGCTCACGCTGCGCGACTTCGACAGGCTGACGACCTTCTTCATCGTCGTGCTGTGGGCGGCGCTCGTCTTTGCCGTCGCGTCGGTTTTCGTGCTGCGACGGACGATGCCCGATGCGCCACGGCCGTTCCGCACGCCGGGATACCCGTGGGTGCCGCTGTGCTTCGTGGTGGGGACGCTCGCCGGCGTGTCGGCGATCGTGTGGGGTGAAATCGACGGAGGAAACTATTCGCCGCTGTATGGATTGTTCATTGCAGCCGCGGGATTTCCAGTTCACCATGTCTGGCGTCGTCTTGGGCGATAGGCCACGCACCATCGTCTTCACCACGCTGGCGCTCGTTGCGTTCGCGGCCAATTCGGTGCTGTGCCGTCTTGCGCTTCAGCAGAACGCCGTCGATGCGGCGACGTTTTCCAGTCTCCGGTTCGCCTCCGGCGCCGCGATGCTGGTGGCCATCACGGGTGGACGCAGAAGCCTGCGCCCTTCGGCTGGCTCGTGGACGTCCGCCGTCATCCTCGCGCTGTACGCCATCCCGTTCGCGCTCGCGTACGTGCGGCTCGGCACCGGAACCGGCGCCTTGATTCTGTTCGGGACGGTGCAGGTGACGATGCTGATCGGTGCGCGCCGCATCGGCGAGCACATCGGAGGCATGCAGGCGTTCGGTATTGGCCTCGCCGTGGTTGGGTTGCTGTATCTCGTATGGCCAGGGCTCTCGGCGCCGTCGCCGATCGGTGCCGCACTCATGACGATCGCCGGCATCGGGTGGGGTCTCTACTCGTTGCGCGGGCGCGGGGCGGACGAACCGCTGCTGCAGACCACGAGCAATGTTGTTCGGTCGGTCCCGCTGATCTTCCTTGGGAGTCTGGCGTCGATCGCGCAGTTCCACATCAGCCTTCCCGGTGCAGTCCTGGCAGTCGCATCGGGGGCGCTCGCGTCGGGTCTCGGCTATGTGGCCTGGTTCGCGGCGCTGCGCGGGCTGACCGCCGTGCGGGCGGCGGTGCTGCAGCTCGCCGTGCCGATCCTTGCCGCGGCAGGCGGGGTAGTCCTTCTTTCCGAACCCATTCCGGTGCGTCTCGTCGTGTCGACGATCCTCGTGCTGGGCGGAATCGCCCTGGCCATCCTTACCGGCCGGTCGGCCCCCGAGTTACGAGTGGCGGGTCTAACAAGCAAGACCCGCCCTACAAGAGATCGTAAGTAGGCCGGGTCTTGTTCTCCAGACCCGGCATCACCGGCACTCTTGCAGGTTGTGCTTGCGCCGCCGTGGGCCGTGGGTATCATGGCGGTTTGTCATAGGGAGGTTTTGGCAATGAGCACGCAGACTACACCAGCATTGCAGCAGAGTCTTCGAGGGCGGGTCGTGGAACAGAAGGATGCGGACTACGACGCGGTTCGCGCGTTGTACAACGGCATGATCGACAAGCGGCCGCGCATGATCGCACGGTGCGTGGACGTGGCCGACATCATCGCCGCGGTCAACTTCGGCCGCGAAAACGGGATGTTGACCGCCATTCGCGGCGGCGGACACAGCGGTCCCGGGCTGGGCAGTTGCAACGACGGCCTGGTGATTGATCTCTCGATGATGAAGGGCGTTCGCGTCGATCCTGGCAATCATACGGTTCGCGTCGAAGCCGGCTGCACGTCGGGCGATGTCGACCACGCGACGCATCCCTTCGGCCTGGCCGTCCCGTTCGGCATCGTGTCGACGACGGGAGTGGCCGGACTGACGCTTGGCGGCGGAACGGGACATCTCACCCGCAGGTATGGGCTGACGATTGACAACCTGGTCGAGGCGGACGTCGTGCTTGCCGACGGCAGCGTGGTGACCGCCAGCGAACGCCAGCATCCCGATCTGTTCTGGGCTATTCGAGGAGGCGGAGGCAATTTCGGCGTCGTGTCGAGCTTCCTCTTCCGCGCACATCCGGTGAGCAGCGTGTACGCCGGGCCGATTTTCTGGGATGCGTCCCTTCACGGACAGGAGGTTATGAAGGCCTATCGTGATTTCCTGCCGACGACGGCGGAAGATCTCGGCACGTTCGTCGGCCTCAAGACGGTTCCCCCGGGCGATCCGTTCCCGAAGGAGCACTGGGGCAAGCGTGCGTGCGCCGTCATCTCCTGCTACAACGGTTCGGGCGCCGACGGAGAGCGCGCGATGGCGCCACTGCTGAAGGCCGCCCCGCCGCCGCTGTTCAACTGGATGGGCGAGATGCCGTTACCGGCGTTTCAATCACTCTTCGATGGGCTGTTCCCGAAGGGCCTGCAGTGGTACTGGAAAGGGGACTTCGTGAAGACCCTGCCGGACGAAGCGATCGCGATACACATCCGGGAAGCGGCCAAAGCGCCGAGCCACCTGTCGCTGATGCACCTGTACCCGATCGACGGCGCCGTGCGCCGGGTTGCCAAGGACGCCACGGCCTGGAGCGCGCGCGACGCGACATGGTCGATGGTCATCGCCGGCGTCGACGCGGATCCAAAACGCGCCGACCAGTTGAAGACCTGGGGCCGGGAGTACTGGAAGGCCGTGCATCCGTTCAACATGGCGGGCGCGTACGTCAACTTCATGATGGACGATGAGGCCGACGGCCGCGTGCAGGCGACCTATGGCGAGAACTACGCGCGCCTGGCAAAGATCAAAGCGAAGTACGATCCGAAGAACCTGTTCCGAGTGAATCAGAACATCAAACCGGCCGTATAGAACGCTGTTCGCAATGCGGTCGTCACGTAGGCGGGTCTACAGAGCAAGACCCGCCCTGACGTTCACTGACCGCGTTTTCTCGACGCCTCTCTTCAAGTGAGGATCACGCATGCGCATGAAAACGATAGGTCTGGTGTGTCTCGTGATGACGTGTTCCGTGTGGGCCCAGCAGCAGCCGGAGATCGCCGCGACGGTGGCGTTCACGGAAGGGCCGGCGGTGGATCGCGAAGGGAACGTCTACTTCACGGAGATCACGTCTCAGCGAATCATGAAGCTGGGCACCAACGGCCTGCTCTCGACCTACCGCGAGAAGAGCAACGCCGCCAACGGTCTCCTCATCGATCCGGAAGGGCGCCTGATCGCCTGTGAAGGGGGCGAGCTCGAACGTCCCGGCGTGAAAGTCGCCGGCTCGCCGCGCGTGACGAGAACGGATCTGAAGACGGGGAAGATCGAGGTGCTGGCCGACAATTACCAGGGCAAGTCCTTCACGGCGCCGAACGATGTCACCATCGACGGCAAGGGACGGTTGTATTTCACCGATCTCATCGGTGTGGCCGTGTACCGTCTCGACGGGCCGGGCAAGCTCGAGCGCATCCTTGCCGCGCCCGACATTCAGCGTCCCAACGGCATTCAGATTTCGCCCGACGATCGGAAGCTGTATCTCATCGAGGCCAACGGGGCGCAGGGCGGCGCGCGCATGATTCGCAGCTACGACCTGCAGCCCAACGGCACGGTCACCAACATGAAAGTGCACTACAACTTCTACCCCGGACGCAGCGCCGACGGCATGAGCATCGACACGCAGGGCAATCTCTGGGCGTCGGCCGGCTTGAACCAGCTGCGCGGCACGTCCGAGACGCTCGACACCAAAGCCGGTGTCCACGTGATTTCGCCCGAAGGCAAGCTCATCCAGTTCATTCCCATCCCTGAAGACACGATTACGAACAACGCCTTCGGCGGCGCCGACATGAAGACGCTCTACGTGACCGCGGGCAAGAATCTGTACAGGATCCGGACCGATATCGCCGGGCTCCCACGATAGCGATGCGCAAGATCGACGTCTTCACTCACATCTTCCCGGCGGCCTATGCCGAGCGGATGGGAGAAGTGGCGCCCGGATTCAAGGACGCTGGAAAGCGTGTGCGCGGCGTGCCGATGCTCGTCGATCTCGACGAGCGATTCCGCGTCATGGATCGATTCGACGGCTACGAGCAGGTTCTTTCCATCGCGACGCCGCCCATCGAGGTCTTCGCGACGCCTCGAGACGCGGTCGAGCTCGCCCGCCGCGCCAACGACGGGATGGCGGAGCTGGTGCAGAAGTATCCGCGGCGATTTCCAGGATTCGTGGCGTCGCTGCCGCTCAACGATCCCGACGAGGCGCTTCGCGAAACACACCGGGCGCTCGCCGAGCTTGGCGCCCGCGGCATTCAGCTCTTCACGAACATCTGCGGCAAGCCCCTCGTCGCTCCAGAGTTCCTGCCGCTCTTCGACGCCATGGCCGGGTTCGACCTGCCGATCTGGCTCCATCCGTATCGGGGAGCGGATATCCCGGACTACGCGTCGGAAGATCGCTCGGAGTACGAGATCTGGTGGACGTTCGGCTGGCCGTACGAGACCAGCGTGGCGATGGCGCGCATGGTCTTCGCAGGGTTGTTCGACAAGCACCCGAACCTGAAAATCATCACGCATCACATGGGCGCGATGGCGCCGTACTTCGAAGGGCGCCTGGGTCCTGGATGGGATCAGCTGGGGGCGAGAACGTCGGACCGGGACTATACCCAGGTCCTGACGCGGCTGAAGAAGCGCCCCATCGACTACTTCCGGATGTTCTACGCCGATACGGCGCTCTTCGGCGCCTACGAGGCGACACTCTGCGGTCTCGGCTTCTTCAAGCCCGATCACGTGTTGTTCGCGTCGGATTCGCCGTTCGATCCCGAAAAAGGCCCGATGTACATCCGCGAGACGATCGGCATCATCGATCGCCTGCCCGTTTCCGAAGACGAGCGGGCCGCGATCTACTACGGGAATGCCCTGCGGCTTCTGAAACTCGAGTGAGGACCCATGAGAACACTTGCCATTGTGCTCACGCTTTCGGCGGTCGCGGCACCGGTGTCGGCTCAGCTGCCGGTGACGCTGCATGCCGACCAGCAGGCGCTCTTGAAGAGCAGCGATCCGCAGCTGGCGGCCAACAAGAAGCTGGTGTTTGATTTCTGGCGCGAAGTCTTCCAGGCCCGCAACATGGATCTGGCGCCGAAGTACATGGCCGAGAACTACATGCAGCACAATCCAACGGTGGCGACCGGCCGTCAGCCGTTCATGGACTTCTTCGGGCGTCTCGAGCGCCAGCCGGTGAAGCCGACGATCGACAACCTCGTCACGATCACGGCCGAGCGCGACCTGGTCGTCCTGGCCTTCCGGCGGGAGCTGCCAGACCCGAAGAATCCCGGCCAGCGTTATACGACGACGTGGTTCGACATGCTTCGCATCGAAAACGGCAAGATTGCCGAACACTGGGACTACGGGACGCGGAACGCGCAGTGATAGTGAATGTGACTGCGCGAGTCGCAAGGCGCCAGTCGAGAGTCGCCAGTCGCAAGTCGTCAGTTGACGACCTCTCGGGAACTGTTGAAGCGGAATACTCCAAGAGTAGTTGGACGGCGAGATGACAATCGACTTGAAACGAAGGGATCGAGCCTTGCGAGATCGAATCCTCGGAGTCCTGGCTGGAGCTCTTCTGAGCACATCGGTAGCTGCTCAAACGACCGACGGGGGTTACGAGCGGGCGCTTTCAACCTCCTTGGCCAGCGTCGCCAAGTCGATGCACTCGACGATCCGAGCGAATCTCGCTGATGCCGCTGACCAGATGTCGGAGACGGACTTCGCTTTTCGCCCGACTATGGAGGTTCGGTCCTTCGGACAACTTGTCGGACACGTCATCAACGCGAACTACTTCTTCTGTTCGCAGGCGTCGGGCGATAAGTCTCCAGCGACCGTGAACTACGAAACGGTCTCCGAACGGGAAACGTTGGTGAAAGGACTGAAGGAATCGCTCGCCTATTGTGATCGGATATACGAGGCTACAACGGATGCCAACTTCAATCAGTCGGTCACGATGGCCCCTCCGCCCGGTGCTCCCAGTCCCAACACAGTCCGTGGAGCGGTACTCATGTTCAACGTGACGCACAACAACGAGCACTACGGCAATCTCGTGGTTTACATGCGGCTACGAGGGCGGGTGCCCCCATCGACAGCCAGAGCTCAGCGCTCGAAACAGCCATGACATCTGGAATAGCGCCGTCTAACATCGCACACAACAGACGGAGCGAGCATGATGGCGGCGGCGCGCGCCGCTGGTGATGCGCAGGCGTTAGGCAGCCACAAATCGCCGCTTGCGAATGGCCTCGGCAACATCTCTGGGTTTGGCCCCGAGGGCAAAGAGCGCGCGAAGCAGTAAGTCAACAGACACTGTAGCGTCACCGGCTTCCATTTTAGCCACCCGTGACTGGCTTGAGTGCAGGCGTTTGGCGAGAGCCAATTGCGACAAGCGTAGAGCAGTCCGTCTGAGGCGAAGGGTCTGGCTCAATGCGAACTTGGTTTCGACAAAAGCCGCCTCCTCGGGAGTGAGATTCAGAAAATCGGCCGCCGAGCCAATCCTCCAGCCAGCCCCCTCCAGGCGTGCACGCTTACTCTTCTTCACTCTCACTCTCCCTCGATGGCCTTGTCGTAGGCCTTGAGCCGTTGCCGGCACACGTTGATCACCAACTTCGGCGTCGCGTGCGTCTTTTTCGCGAATACCTCAGCGATAATCACAGCGTCTTCATCAATGCGATAGATAACACGCCAAGTCGAGTCGGCGTCTTGAATTCTCAATTCGTGGCACCGGGCCCCAATTGTTGGCATAGGTCGAGAATGCGGCAGGCTCAACATTTCACCTCGCTGCAAGCGCCTGAGCAATACTCCGACTTCTGTTCGAGCCTCCTTCGAAAAGGGTGGCGTCTTCACTTGGCCATGAAGCCATGCCAACGGCTTGTCGGCTTCAGCCACGTAGCCTATGGTATGTCATATCTGACATCGCCACAAGTGCCGCCTGCCTGACACGCGTTTGCAGCCGAGGGCGGCCGGTGGCATCATGAGCCGCCATGCGCCCCGATGTGGCAAGGCTGGCTCGAGCCCAGGGAGTGCAGGAATCAGGTGAACACCCGCAAACGCGACGCGCTTCGCTTTGGCTTCTTTGGCGCCGTCACGTTCGTTCTGTACTTCTGGCTCGGGGTCAACTGGCTGTTCCTTGCGGCGTGGCTGATGGGCCGCGAACGCGTCATCTTCGACGAGCAAGCCGGCTGGATTCTCGAGCTCAAGCGGGCCGTGGACTTCGTGCCGTGGCTCATCGGCGCCGCGCTGCTGGTGTTCGGGCTGCTGCGGCGGCGCTGGGTTCCGCTGCTGGCGTACGCCGGCGCGTGGGTCCTGGGCTTCAGCCTGCTGTTCGCCGTGCTCTTCGGAACGCCAGTCGTCAACGACTACGCGTCGAGGGTTACGTTCGATTCCGCCGCCTGGAAGGCCGAGAACGGCGTCGAGGCTCAGGGCATCCGGGTTCGCATGGTCGACGATCTGCTGGCGAAGCACAAGCTCGTGGGCATGTCGCGAATGCAGGTGGAGGAGCTTCTCGGCGTGCCTCCTGATACGCCATATTTCCGGGAGTACGACTACGTCTACTGGCTTGGACCGGAACGCGGCTTCATCTCGATCGACTCGGAATGGCTCGTCGTGAAAATCAACGAGGGTGTCGTCGTCAGCGCGAAAATCGTGACGGACTGACGCCGTGATGATGGAGGTGGTGATGAAGAACGCTCTCCTTGGATGGGTTGTGGCAGCCTGTTGCGCGGTGGCGCTCGTCGCGCAGGCGAGAGTGAATCCCACAGACCCGCAGCCGATGTGCAACATGTGTCCGGGTGCTTACATTCCGCTGTCCGAGCTCGAGGCGTACACCCAGCGAGCGATTCAGCGGAAGCTGACCGACCAGCAGGTTCGAGACATCGAGCTGGGCAGAGCGCACGTGGCTATCGGGATGGTCTACCGTTCCAGGCTCGACAAGCCCGCGCCCGACTCGGTGGCGGAACACGATCTCGTCAGCGAGGTCTATCATGTGATCTCCGGCTCGGCCACCCTCGTCCTCGGTCCCGACATCGTCAATCGCCAGCGGCGTCCGGCGACGCTGCAGACGGTGATCGAATACAACGGGCCTGGACACAACGGATCCGAGATTCGCAACGGGGAAGCGCACCAGCTCAAGGCCGGTGATGTCGTGGTGATCCCCGCGGGCACCGGCCACTGGTTCACGAAGATCGACGATCACATCAACTACCTGATGGTTCGCATCGATCCCGACAAGGTCACGCCGCTCAAGAGCGCGGCACAATCGAAAGAGTATCTGAGCAAATGAGGCTTCGCTTCGTCTCCATCGCGCTGGTCACGCTCGTCAGCACCGGTTATGCCTGGCAGTCTTCTCCAGGCGCAGATGTGGGCCGTCCGCGCACGGCTGCTGTCGACGCGGTGCTGGCCGACGCCGTCAAGCGGGGCGACATCCCCGGCGTCGTCGCGGTCGTGGTCGATCGCCGCGGCATCATCTATCAGGGGGCGTTCGGGAAGGCGGATGTCGCGACAGGGAGGCCTCTGACCGCCGATGCGATCTTCCGCATTGCGTCGATGACCAAGCCGATTACGTCGACGGCGGCAATGCAGCTGTTCGAACAGGGCAAGTTCCGCCTCGAGGATCCCGCGGAGAAGTACCTGCCCGATCTCGCGAACATGAAGGTGTTCGAGTCGTTCGACCAGGCGACGGGCGCGTACACGCTGCGGCCGGCGGCGAGGCCCATCACCATCCGGCATCTCCTGACCCACACCTCGGGGCTCAGCCAGAATTTCACGAGTCCGATCGTCAGGGACTTCAAGCCTCGCGTTGGAGAGCAGTATCCGGCGGGTCCACTGCTCTTCGATCCCGGCGATCAGTGGATCTACGGCACGAGCCTCGACTGGGTAGGGCGGCTGGTCGAATCGCTGTCGGGCATGCCGCTCGAGTCGTACTTCCGCGAGCGCATTCTCGGCCCGCTCAACATGAACGACACGTTCTACAACCTGCCCCAGGACAAGCACGCGCGCGTCGTGCCTGTCCATAAACGGCGTGCCGACGGGACCTTCGAGCTCGATCCCGCGCAGCCGCCGTTTTCGATCCCGCGGCCCATCGGTGGCGGAGGGCTTTCATCCACGGTGGCCGACTACTCGCGCGTCCTGCGCATGTTTCTCAACCAGGGGACGCTCGACAACGTGCGCATTCTGTCCCCGGATTCGGTCAAGCTCATGAGCGCGAATCAGATCGGCAGCGTTGGCGTTCGTGCGTTGAAGAGCGCGATGCCCGAGCGCAGCAGCGACTTCACGTTCGTCGATGATGGCCGCGACAAGTGGGGCATTGGATTTCTCATGACCCCCAACGGGCGTCCGGGCAAGCGATCGGCGGGGAGTCTCAGCTGGGGCGGCATCAACAACACGTACTTCTGGATCGATCCGGCCCGCGGCATTGGCGGGATCATTCTGATGCAGCTGCTTCCGTTCGCCGACAGCAAGGCACTCGCCGTCTACGACTCGTTCGAGCGCGCCGCATACCAGCTCGCGCCATAGGGTATGGTGGTCAGCGGTCCGCGTATCGCACTGATCGGCGACTACAACGCGGCCGTCAAGGCGCACCAGGGCATCCCGCGCGCGCTCGCGCTGGCCGGAGAATCGCTCGGACACGGTTGCGCGTGCGAATGGCTGCACACCGGGACGCTTCGCGAGGATCCGTCGGAGCAGTTCAGCGAGTACGACGGCATCTGGTGTGTGCCGGCTTCGCCGTACGTCAACCCTCGCGGCGCCATTGCGGCAATCAGGATGGCGCGCGAAACGGGCAAACCGTTCCTCGGCACGTGCGGCGGATTCCAGCATGCGATGCTGGAATACGCCGAGGCCGTATGGGGAGTGGCGCGAGCCATCCACGCCGAGCTGGATCCCACCGCCGACAATCCGGTGATTGCGCCGCTCGAGTGCAGCCTCGTCGACAAAGACGGCGAGGTGCGCTTCGCCGCGGGCTCGAGAGTGGGTTCGCTGTATGGAGTGCCGTCAGCGCGCGAGGAGTACCACTGCCGGTACGGCCTCAGTCGCGAGTACAGCGCCCGGCTCGCGAGCGGATCGCTGCGCGCCAGTGCGTGGGATGCCGACGGTGACGTGCGGGCGGTCGAGCTCGACGGGCATCCATTTTTTATTGCGACGCTGTTCCAGCCGGAACAATCGGCTCTTTCGGGCCGGACCCATCCGCTGATCCGGGCATTCGTGGCCGCCGCCCAGTCCCGTTGACCGCCACGGCTCCGGCTGCCCATCGACCCTTGCCCATCGCCCAGCCGACTGTCGAAATCCGCTCCCGCCAAACGTCATTGTCGCAGCAGGGCATAATGCCAGGCTGAAACAAGGGAGACACCATGAAGTACATGTTGATGGTTTTCAATGACGACAAAAGTTTTCAGGCCATGAGCGAGGCCGACCGCGCGAAAGCCGTGGCCCCATACGGCGCCTACACGGAGGCGCTCAAGACCGCCGGTGTTTACGGTGGCGGCGAGCGGCTCCGGCCGGTCGAGATGGCGACGACGGTGCGCGTGGCCAACGGCAAGACCGAAGTGTTGAACGGACCCTACGCGGAGACCAGGGAACAGCTCGGCGGCTATTTCCTGATCGACGTGCCCGATCTGGACGCCGCCATTTCGTGGGCCTCGCGCTGCCCCGGCGCCAGCCATGGCATCGTCGAGGTGCGTCCGATTTGGGCGATGTAGCGCTCGAACGGGTGGCGCGCGACAGCTACGGCAAGCTCGTGGCCTTTCTCGCCGCACGCACGCGCGACGTGGCGGGGGCAGAGGATGCGCTTTCCGAAGCCTTCGCCGCCGCCCTCGTCGATTGGCCGAAGAACGGCATCCCGAACAATCCCGAAGGCTGGCTGCTGACCGTCGCGCGTCGCAGGCAGATCGACGTCGTCCGGCAGCGGCGGACGGCTGAGGGCGCCGCCGATCATCTGAAGTTCCTTTCGGAGATGGCATCAGCACAGACAGACCTCGACGCCGGGATCCCTGACGAGCGGCTCGCGCTGATGTTCGCGTGCGCGCATCCGGCCATCGACGCGGGCATTCGCGCGCCCCTCATGCTGCAGGCGGTGCTCGGGTTCGACGCCGCGGCCATCGCGTCGGCGTTCCTGGTCTCTCCCTCGACGATGGGGCAGCGGCTCGTACGGGCGAAGAACAAGATCAAGCAGGCCGGCATTCCGTTTCGCGTGCCCGACCGCGACGAGCTTGGTCCGCGGCTCGATGCGGTGCTCGAAGCGATCTACGCGACCTACGCGGAAGGCTGGGCCGATCCCGCCGGAACGGACGCGCGCCGCCGGAATCTCGCGGAGGAAGCGATCTGGCTCGGCCGTCTAATCGAGTCGCTGATGCCCGGCGAGCCCGAGGCGCTTGGCCTCTTGTCGTTGATGCTGCACACGCACGCGCGGCGCGCGGCCAGGCGCGATGAACACGGCGAGTACGTGCCGCTGTCGCAGCAGGATCCCGCGTTGTGGGACGCGACCCTCATAGACGAGGCGGAAGCGTTGCTGGTACGCGCGAGCAGGCTGGGGCGGACGGGCCGCTATCAACTCGAAGCGGCGGTGCAGTCGGCGCACGTCATTCGCCGCAACACCGGCAGGCCCGACTGGATCGCCATCGAGCGGTTATACGACGCGCTCGTCGCGATCACCGGATCGCCCGTGGTCGCGATCAATCGAGCCGTGGCCGTGGCAGAAACGCGCGGTCCTCTCGCGGCGCTGGCCGCACTCGACGAGTTGAAGGAAGATGCGCGGTTGAGCGAGTATCAGCCGTACTGGGCGGCGCGTGCGGGCGTGCTGGCGCAGCTGGGAGACGTCGCGGCCGCGGATCTCGCGTACGAGCGCGCGATCGGGTTGGAGCGAGAGCCGTCGGTGCGTCACTTCCTTCAGCAGCGCCGCGCGTCGGTCGCTCGTCGAGGCCGATCGCCGGATAATCACGCATGACTCAAGCAACCGAAACAAAGATCTACCGCCTGTCCGCGATCTGCGCGCTCGCCACGGCGATCGCGTTCATCGTCCCCCGCTTCGTGCCGAATCGGGAGGGCGGGTTCGCCAGTGCCGCCACAGCCATTCTCGTGTTTCTTGGCCTGCTCGTCAGCGCCGCGGTTATGTCGTTGCGCCTGCTGTTGCTGACGGTCCGGGCGTACCGCGAGCTGTCGTTCGTGCCCCGGCTGGCTGGTATCGCGCCGAGCGTGCTTCTGGTTGGTGCCGTCGTGTTCCTGTTGGTATTTCTGAGGTACTAAGTAGAAAGTAAGAAGTAAGAAGTAAAAGGAAGGTAGCGGTAGCGCAGCGTTTCAGCCTTGACGCGCACTGCGCCCGACCAAGTCGAGCAGGTGATTCAAGTCGACCGGCTGCGTTGACTCGACACCGCGCAAATCCTCCACGTCCAGCCTGCGTATTCGAATCTTCGTGTTCTTCCTGTCTTCGTGGTTCCGTGTCGTCGTGTCGTCGCGTTCGTCGAGCCGTCGTGTCACCGGAGCCCGAAGACGAACAGCGAATTGCTCGCGCTCACGGCCACGTACTGACGACCGTTGACGGCGTAGGTCATCGGTCCGTTCTGCGTCGGACCGCCCAACTGGATCCTCCACAGGAGGGCACCGGTCCTCGCATCGAGGGCAAAAAAGTAGCCCTCGCGCCCGCCCGTGAAGAGGAGATCGCTTGCCGTGGTGAGAATACCGGCGTCGGTCAGGTCACTCTGCTTGTATTCCCATCGCCACTTTCCGGTCTGCGGATCGAACGCGCGCACCGTGCCGAAATTCTCCTCTTCCTTGCGCAGATTCGGCCGTTGGATGGCGCGCATCCCTGCCGCGATGCCTCGTCCGGGGTAGTTCGTGGTGAGCTTTCCTGCCGTGTACGACACGCCTTCCGTGTACTCCTGATCGGCACGCGCGAAGATGTGGTGCGTGTTCTCCCACACGTTCACGTAGAAAAGCCCCGTGCGCGGACTGTACGACGGGCTGAACCAGTTGGTCGCGCCCTGGTTGCCCGGATAGATGAGCACGCCGTCGCGAGATGGCATCGCGTTCGGCGAACGAATGGGCCGGCCGTTATCGAACCCCGCGTTCCAGTTCTGTTTGGCGATCGGCGTGGCCTGCAGAAACTCGCCGGTCCTGCGATCGAGCACGTAGAAGAAGCCGTTGCGGTTGGCCCACAGCATGGCCTTTCGCGGTTGCCCCTTCCACGTGATGTCGGCCAGCACCGGAATCTGCACCGCGTCCCAGTCGAATTCGTCGGCGGGCGTGAACTGGTAGTGCCATTGCAGCTTTCCCGTGTCGGCATCCAGCGCGACGACCGAGCAGCGTGTACAGATTGTCCCCGGGGCGGGTCTCGGCGTTGTAATCGGGTCCCGGGTTTCCGACGCCCCAGAACGTCAGGTTCGTTTCCGGATCGTAGGAGCCCGTCACCCAGATCGATCCGCCGCCGTGCTTCCAGCCATCGCCCCACGTCTCGTGTCCGGGCTCTCCGGGCAGCGGCACGGTGTTGAACCTCCACGCTTCTTTGCCCGTGGCGACGTCGAAAGCCGCGAGGAAGCCTCGAATGCCGAACTCGCCGCCGGCGGTTCCGACGATGACCTTGTCTTTGATGACCAGCGGCGCAGTCGTCATCGAGTATCCGAATCCCGTCGCCACGATGCGGTGCCAGATGGGGCGTCCGGTTTTCGCGTCGATGGCGATCAGGTGCGCGTCGGCGGCCGCCAGAAAGAGCGTGTCGCCGTGGATCGCGAGACCGCGGGTAATGCGGCCGCAGCACAACCTCACCTCGGTCGGCGTGTAGGGATAGATCCAGAAAATCTTTCCGGTCGCCGCATCCAGCGCGACGACGTCGTTGCCCTGTGTCGTGTACATGACTCCGTCCACGACCAGCGGCGTCGCCTGGTTGTAGTCGAGCCATCGAGCCTGGAACACCCACTTCAGCTCCAGATCCTTGACGTTCGCCGGCGTGATCTGCGTGAGCTGGCTGTGGCGCTGGCTCATGTAGCCACCCGAATACGTCAGCCAGTTCTGCGATTCCTTCTGGGCATTCAGGAGGCGATCGGAAGACACCTGGGCCAGCAGGAGTTGACTCAGCGCGATCACGGTGACTGCGAGGAGCGGCAAACGGGCCGTCATTGGGCGACGACTCCTTTCAGCGTGCCCAGATAGGCGATGACGTCGGCCAGTTCCTGGGGAGAGAACGTGGTTCGAAACGACGGCATGGGCGACGCCGGGACGAACCCGTGTTCGCGCAGGTCCGCTTTGACGAAGCGCAGCAACTGATCCTTTGGGTCGCGCATCAGCACCTGAAACGTATCGAGGTTCAGAAGCCGGCCGGTGATCGTGGTGCCGTCGCGCGTCACGACGCGATAGAAGCGGTTCTCGGGAAGAATCTCGGCATCGGGGTCGAGGAGCGACGCCCTGAGCTGTTCAGGCGTGCGGTTGGCCCCGATGTCGGTGAGATCGGGACCGAGGCGCGATCCGGTCGTGAGGATGCGGTGGCACGTCAGGCATTTCCCCGTACCGGCCACGATGGCCGCGCCGGCGGCCTCGTTGCCGGGTGGGAGGGTGTTCGCCGTCGATTGTCCGGAAGCCGCCGCCGTGCCGACCACGGCGGCCGACAGGACCAGCGCGAGTAGTCGTCTCATCGATTATCGACGGCGGATGGTGACAAGGTGTGCCGACCTTGTCAAGCGGTCGTCTCGGGTATCCTGTCACCCTGATCGCAGTCACCGAGTGTGGCCGCGCAGAGTCAGAGGAGGGCACATGAAGTCGAGCGTGATTATCGCGTGCGTCGTCGGCGCGCTGACGGCCGTCGCCGCCGCACAGGGCACGGGTCGCACGCACGATCTGCCGCTTGCGCCGCAGAACGTCCACTGGGGGTACTACGACGCACGCGTGAAACCGGCGTTGCGCGTGGCCTCCGGCGATCGTGTGCGCCTCGAAACGATGATCGCGCGCGGGCTCGAGCGATTGAAGCTCGCCGGTGTGAGCGACGCCGACATCCCCGAGTCGATGCGCGCGGTCGAAGCCGCCGTCAAGGAACGAGGGCCGGGACCGCATCCGATGACCGGACCCATCTACGTCGAAGGGGCCGAGCCTGGAGACGTGCTCGAGGTGCACCTCATCGCGATCGATCTCCTCCATCCGTACGGCGTGGCGGCGTTCAGCCCCGGTGGTGGCGTGCTGCCCGGCGATTTTCCGTACGCGCACCAGCGTTTGATTCGCTGGCCGGTGGGAGCGACGAGCATCGAGTTCCGGCCCGGCATACGGGTGCCGATCGCGCCGTTCTTCGGATCGATTGGCGTGGCGCCGCCGACGTTGAGCGGCAGGCTCTCGAGCACGCCGCCGGGCTGGCACGGCGGGAATCTCGACAACAAGGATCTCGTCGCGGGCTCCGTGTTGTATTTGCCGGTGCACACGCCGGGCGCGTTGCTGTCGATCGGCGACGGCCACGCCATGCAGGGCGACGGTGAAGTCACGGGCGCCGCGCTCGAAACGTCGCTGCGCGGGACCATCGAGGTGCGCGTGCGCAAAGGGCAGCCGCTGAAATGGCCTCGAGCGGAGACGCCGACCCACTACATGACGATGGGACTCGACCCCGACCTGGACGAGGCCACCCGCCTCGCCACGCGGGAGATGGTGGAATACCTGATGGCCGAGAAAAAGCTGTCGCGTGAGGACGCGTACCTGTTGTGCTCGCTCGCGGCCGATCTTCGTGTGACGCAGGCGGTCGATGGCACGAAGGGCATTCACGCGCTGATCGCGAAATCGATATTCAAATAGACAGCGCGCCTTGCGCCTCCCGACTCTCGACTTGCGCCTTGCGACTTACTCAGCCCACGCGCCCTTGGCCATCAGCCCGCCGTCGACGCACACATATTCGCCCGTGATGAACGACGCGCGGTCGCTCGCGAGGAACAGCACGACCTCGGCGATCTCGTCGGGCCGGCCGATGCGGCCGAGCGGATGTTTGCGTCCCCACTCGGCCAACGCCTGATCGGGATTCCGAGGCAGGGCCATGGCCGCCGTGGCGCGCAACATCGGGGTGTCCACCGATCCAGGGCAGATCGCCACGACTCTGATGTTGTGTTCGGCGTAGTCCAGCGCGAGATTGCGCGTGAGAGCGAGCACGGCTCCCTTGCTGGCGGCATAGGCCGGCACCAGCTTTTGCGACTGAAGGCCCTGCGCGCTCGCGTTGTTGATGATGACCCCGCCGCCTCGCTTGATCATTTCGGGAACGGCGTGCTTGCAGAGCAGGAAGCAGCTCTTGACGTTCACGTCCATGATGCGGTCCCAGACCGCTTCGTCGAGATGCTCGACGGTTTTGTAGCTGTCGGCGGGCTGGATGCCGGCGTTGTTAAAAAGGATGTCGAGTCCTCCGAACGCGGCGACCGTCTTGCGAACAGCGTCGCTGGCCTGGTCGGCGCGCGAGACGTCGGCGCGAACGAAGATGATCTCGCCGGCCAGCGACCGGCCGTGCTCGCTCAGCGCAGTACCTGCGTGCTCGTCGACATCGGCCACCGCGACGCGATGCCCTTCACGCGCGAACGCGACGGCCGCGGCCTTGCCGATGCCGTGGGCCCCGCCGGAGACGAGCACCGATTTTCCGCTGCGCATATCGCGTGAAATTACCACACGTTCGTGCGATACTCCCGGCCTTCCCCTTCAAAGGAGAGTCACCATGTTGCGAGGAAAGATCGGCTTCCTGGTGTTGGTGGCAGCCGTCGTCTCGGCGGCAGCCTGGCCCGGCGCGCAGGGCGGCGGTCAGCCCGTGAAGCACCCGAACGGAACGTCGACGCCGATGGCGCTGGATCCCGGGAGGCCGTGGGGGTGGGCCACCAAGGCGTTCATGGTCAATCCCAATCGCAAGCTGTACAACACGGCCAAGGCGAAGTTGCTGTCGGGGCAGCAGGTGTTCAGCTTCACGCAGAGCACGTTCAACCCCGAGCAGGTACTGCAACCTGGCGCCGCACTACGACTACACCTGGTTCGAGATGCAGCACTCGCGGTTGCGGTTCGACGAAGTGGAGAAGATGATGCACGCCTGTCCGGGCATCGGCGCGACGCCGATGATCCGCATGCCCGACGCGCTCGAGGCGAACATGCAGAAGGCGTACGACCTCGGCATTCTCGGCACGATCGTCCCGACGGTTGACGACGTGCTCGAGGCAAGAGACGCCGCGCGGTACGCGCGGTTCCCGCCCATCGGCCGGCGCAGCCAGGGCGGCAGCCAGTTCTGGAACAAGTTCCTCAATCCCGGCGAGACCTATCGCAACTCGATCGACGACAACGTGCTGAGCGTCGTGATGATCGAAACGGTCGAAGGCGTCGACAACGCGTACGAGATCGCGTCCACGCCCGGCATCGACGTCGTCATCCTGGGCAACAGCGATCTCACGAGCTTCAGCGGCTTCCCGCAGACCGACGATCGCTATCAGGATCTGCTGGTGAAGGTGCGCGACGCGACGTACAAGGCCGGCAAGTACTGGGGCAACGCCGGATTCCAGTTTGCGACGGGCAATCGCCTGAGCGCGGACTCGCGATTCCATCAGAACGGGCCGTCGAAGGACGGCTTCGTGCCGCCCGCTCGCACGGGCGGTGCGGGACCTGCGCGGGGCGCCGGAGCGCAGTAGTCGGTAGGGGGCGGGTTCTCCGGTCATCGGGGGACCCGCCATATTTTTTGACCGCAGGTGCTAAGCTCATTCTATGAATCTGAAGCACCCTCATCCGGGTTGGGCGGTCGTTGGTGTGCTGTCGCTCGGCTTGTCAGTGGCCGCCCAGCAGCCGACGTTCCGGTCCGGGTCTCGAGTCGTGCCGTCCTTTGTCACGGTCACCGACGTCAACAACCGCCTCGTCACCGATCTGGCCCGCGAAGACTTCGAGATTCTCGATAACAACCGCCCGCAGGATGTGACGATCTTCGACAACGAGGTACGGCCGTTCTCGGCGGTCGTCATGCTCGACAACAGCATCAGCATGACCGGCCGTCTGAAAGATCTGTACGCCGGCGCCGAGCAGTTCCTGCTGCGCCTCCTGCCGCAGGACAAGGCGATGGTCGGCGGGTTCAGCGACAAGATTGAGTTCGCCACCGGCTTCTCGAGCGATCGTAATAGTCTGGTCAGCTCGCTGAAAGAGCTCGACTTCGGCAACGAGACGCGCCTCTACGACGCCGTGCATGCGAGCCTCGACCAGTTGGAGAAGGTCGAAGGGCGGAAAGTGATTCTCCTGTTCACCGATGGCGCCGACTTCGGCAGCCGGCTGAATTCGGGCAAGGCATTGGAGCGCGCCCGCGCGGGAGAGGTGATGATCTACGGCATCGGCCTCGAGACCGAATTCTTCAACGGCCAGAGCGTCGTCAGGAGCAAGCCCGACTCGATCCTCAATCGCTTCGCGAACGAAACCGGCGGCGGCTTCTTCGATCTGAAAAAAGATTCAGACCTTGGCGCCTCGTTCACCCGCATCGCCCAGGAACTGCGCAGCCAGTATCTGCTCGGCTTCAGCCCGGCGGCGCTCGACGGCAAGGTCCACAAGCTGGAAGTGCGCGTCAAGCGGCCTGGACTGAAGGCGCGGAGCCGCCGCAGCTACGTGGCGACCACCGAAGGCACGACGAACTAATCACCTGTTGCCTTAACATTGACATCTGATGACGCGCGCAAGCACGTGGGGATATAGCCTCATCGGCTGCCTTCTGGTCGTCACCGGCTCGATCGGGTGCGGCACCCGCGTCCCGCCGGCGGTGGCCCCGGCAGCGCCCCCCTCGTTTTCGCCCGCTTCCGGCATCGAGATGATCGGCGAGCTGAAGGATTTCGCCGAGGCGATGGGATCGCAGCCGACCGACAACTTCCGGACGACGTCCGCGCGTGTCGTGTCCGACGAGCGGTGCTATTTCACCGGCAAGCTGCAGCTGCCCGAGTTCTACAGCAATCTCCGCCTGGTGCGCGAGAGCGAGTCACGGTGCGCGGCGCGCGCGGGCGAGTTCGACGTCTTCTTCTATCCCGTGCAGGCCGTCGCGAGCGGCGAGGAGACGATTACGGTGGCGCTCGCCGAGGCGCCCACCGAGCGCGTGCTCGTCGTCGTGCCGCACGAAGACTTTCACGACCAGATTGAAGCGCGAAAGGCGCCGACCGAGGTCGCCGAGTCGGCGGCCACGCTGGTCGGATTTCTCACCGCGAGCGCGTTCGCGCGCGACAAGCTTGGCGAGGAGGCGTCGACCTCACGGCTGCTCGCACGCGATGTCGATCTCTTCCTTCGCAAGTCGCTCATCGTCAACACGTACTACGACCGCGTGAGCGAGTTGTACAAGTCGTTTCGCGCCGGTGCGCTCAGCGAAGCCGAGACGCTGGCGAGGAAGTCGGAGTTGTTTGCCGAGCTGGAGCACTCGTGCTCGGCGATTTCTCCGGATCCGGTGTCCTTCAATAAATGCCCGGCGGCGTTGAACAACGCCGGCCTCGCCTTCGATCGCACCTACACGCGCCACTACCCGCTGATGTACGACCTCTATACATCGCTCGGCCGCGATCCGTCGGCGCTCGTTCAGGCGCTGAAGCAATTGATGCCCAGGTGGCCCAACGCGGTCACGAGCGTGGCGGACCTGATGAAGGCTCAGCAGTAGCTAGAAAAACTTCACGCCGAACATTGTCACGAGCTCCAAGTCGCCAGTTGCAAGAACAGAACCGTTGGGGCCCGGCATCTGCTACGCTGTGCGCCTTAGAGCCTTGGAAAGGAGCGGATTTCATGAGCGGTCGACGCACGTGCCTGGGCGCGGTCCTTCTCGTCGCGCTGACATGGTCTTCCAGATCCGCCTGGCCAATCCTCTTCGCGAAACAGGCGACTGAGATCCCGGCTTTCACCGTCGATCCGGCATGGCCGAAGCCGCTCCCCAACAACTGGGCTGTCGGGCCTGTCAGCGGCATCGCCACTGATTCACGCGATCACATCTGGATCATCCATCGAGGCGAAGCCGTGAAGGAGCGTGCGCCAGCGCCGCCGGTCATCGAGTTCGACCAGGCGGGAGCCGTTGTCCAGACCTGGGGAGGGCCCGGGACTGGTTACGAGTGGCCGCAACAG
This sequence comes from Vicinamibacterales bacterium, assembly GCA_963821395.1. Taxonomy (GTDB): domain Bacteria; phylum Acidobacteriota; class Vicinamibacteria; order Vicinamibacterales; family JAMQPK01; genus JAMQPK01. Next base: position 43,863 of record CAWGDY010000043.1, read on the forward strand.
GTGCACGGCATCACGATCGACGGCAAAGAGCGCGTGTGGATCAGCGGCAACGGCGAGAAGGACAATCAGATCCTCGTCTTCACCCGCGCGGGAAAGTTCCTGTTTCAGATCGGCCGGGCTGGACAGAACGGCGGCAACAGCGACACGGCGAACGTCGCACGTGCCACGCAGATGCGTCTCGACCTGCGAACGAACGAGGTGTTTGTTTCTGATGGCGAGAGCAATCAACACCATCGCGTCATCGTCTTCGATTCTGAAACCGGTGCATACAAACGCCACTGGGGCGCCTACGGCGCGAAACCCGACGATGCGGCCGCGACGGCCAAAGTCGATCGCTCGGGCCCGCCTTCCAAGCATTTCGGTACCGCCGTTCACTGTCTGCGGATCGATCGAGACAACCTCGTTTATGCGTGCGATCGCAGCAACAACCGGGTCCAGATCTTCCGCAAGGACGGGACGTTTCAGAAGGAATTTTTCGTCGCTCGCGATTCCGGTGCCGCCGGCACTGTTTACGATCTCGAGTTCTCGCCCGATCACAAGTACGTGTATGTCGCCGATGGCGGGAATCAGAAGGTGTGGATCTTCCTTCGCGACGGACTGCGCCTCCTGGGCTCGTTTGGCGAGCGCGGTGCGGCCGCGGGGCAGTTCGCGACATCGCTGCACGATCTGACCGTCGACTCGAAGGGAAACGTGTACACCGGGGAAGCCGCCGCGGGCGGCCGCGTGCAGAAGTTCGCGCTGCGGTAGTGCGCGGCTTCAGCGGTGGGGCGCGGCTTCAGCCGCGCAAGGCAGGGTCCCGGAGGACAGGGCTGAAGCCCTGTGCCACCGAGGTAAGGAGACGGCATGTTTCACAGCTCTTGCTCGACGCTGGTGCTCGCGTTCGTGCTGCTGGCGACCACCGCCGTGCACGGCCAGACGGGGACGAAAAACGGCGAGTGGCGCACCTACGGTGGCGACCTGGCGAGCACGCGTTATGCCCCGCTCGATCAGATCAACGCCTCGAACTTCGGCAAGCTGCAGGTCGCCTGGCGTTTCAAGACCGACGTCTTTGGCGTTCGCCCCGACTTCAATCTCCAGACGACGCCGCTGATGATCAACGGCGTGCTGTACGCGACGGTTGGCTCGCGGCGCGACGCCGTGGCGATCGACGCGGCGACGGGCGAACTGCTCTGGGCGTACCGCATCGACGAGGGCAAGCGGGCGGCAGCGGCCCCGCGCCTGCTGTCGGGCCGCGGCGTGGCCTACTGGACCGACGGCAAGGGCGACGAGCGCATCTACATGGTGACGATCGGATACCAGCTCGTCGCGCTCGACGCCAAAACCGGTATTCCGGTCCGCGCATTCGGTCAGAACGGCATTCTCGATCTCAAGCAGAACAACGACCAGGTGCTCGACCCGATTACCGGCGAGATTGGATTGAACACCGGACCCATCGTCGCGAAGGACGTCGTCATCGTCGGCGCCGCGCACCGTGCCGGCGGCGCGCCGCGCAGCAGGACGAACGCGAAAGGCTACATCCGCGGCTTCGATGTCAGAACCGGCAAGCGGCTCTGGATCTTCCACACGATTCCCCAGCCGGGCGAGTTCGGCAACGAAACGTGGGAGAAGGACTCGTGGTCGTATTCCGGCAACGCGGGGATGTGGGGGCCGTTCTCTGTCGATGAGGAGCTGGAAACGATCTATCTGCCCATCGAGCTCTCGACCGGCGACTATTACGGCGGCCATCGGCCCGGCAACAACCTCTTCACCGAATCGCTTCTGGCCGTCGATCTGCGAACCGGCAAGCGCAAATGGCACTTCCAGCTGGTGCATCACGGCATCTGGGACTTCGACCTTCCCTGCGCGCCGATCCTGGCCGACATCACCGTCGAGGGGAAGCGTATCAAGGCGGTGGCGCAGGCGAGCAAGCAGGGCTTCCTCTACGTCTTCGATCGCGTGACAGGGCAGCCCGTCTGGCCGATCGTGGAACGACCGGTGGAAAGAGGGACCGTTCCGGGCGAGTGGTATTCGCCGACGCAGCCGTTTCCGACCAAGCCGCCGCCGTTCGAGCTGCAAGGCATTCAGGAAAAGGATCTGATCGACTTCACGCCGGACGTTCTCGCCGAGGCGAGGAAGGTGGCGGCGACCATCAAGCTCGGCCCGCTGTTTACGCCGCCCATCGTGCGCGGCGACGGCGGCAAGATCGGGACGGCGTACATCGCCAACGGCGCGAACTGGCCGGGCGGGTCGTACGATCCCGACACGGGAATCTTCTATGTGTTCTCGAACTCGCTGACGCGTCTGCTCGTGCTCGCCAACGAGCCGAAGCGATCGGACATGGATTACATCAATACCGGTGGCGGTGGAGATTCGGGCGGCGGCGGTGGCGGACCGGGCTGCCTCCTGATGCCCTGCGCCATCACGGTGCAGGGGCTGCCGTTCGTCAAACCGCCATGGGGACGCATCACGGCGATCGATCTCAACAAGGGCGAGATGGCGTGGCAGATTCCCCACGGCGAGACGCTCGACGCCGTGACGAATCATCCGATGCTGAAGGGTGTGACGATTCCGCGCACAGGCCGCATCGGACCGATCGGCACCTTGACGACGAAGACGTTGGTCATTTCCGGCGAACGGGGGTTTACGACGCCGCAGTCGGGCCAGCGGTTCGCGAAACTGTACGCGTACGACAAAGCGACCGGACGCGAGCTGGCGAACGTGACGATGCCGGCGCCGCAGACCGGGAATCCGATGACCTACATGGTCAACGGCAAGCAGTACCTGGTGCTGGCGATCAGTGGTCCGGAGTTTCCAGCCGAGCTGATTGCGTACACGGCGCCGTAGTCCGGGAGGTTCTGGTGCGGCGCGACCTTGATGCGGAGAAGGTGAAGCGGTATCTGGCAAAGCTGCCCCCGGCTCGCGCCGGAAGCTCAAGAACATGCGCGACGCGATCCGGCGTGCGGCGCCCGGCGCGACCGAGAGCATCAGTTACGGCATCCCGGCCTTCAAGCTCGACGGAAGAGTGCTCGTGTACTGCGCGGCGTGGACGAACCACATGAGCTTGTATCCGCTGACCGCCGCGGTTCGCCGTGCGCTTCGCAACGATCTCGATCGCTACGAGTCGTCAAAAGGCACGCTTCGGTTTCCGCTGGCCAGGCCCGTGCCCCTGGCGCTCGTCACGCGATTCGTGAAGACACGCGCCGCTGAATTGAAGAAGAAGGCCAGGCCATGAGCCGCATCGTGAACGTCCGGACCGCTCTCGCGCTTGCGATATCGCTGACGACGTGGGCCGGGCTTCGAGCGGAAGTCCGGCCCATCGATGCGGGACGCTCGACGCTCACGGTGTTCGCGTACAAGTCCGGCCTCTTTTCGGCGTTTGCCGACGACCACACCATTCGCGCGCCGATTGCGCGTGGATCGATTTCCGATTCCGGCACGCTCTCGGTCGAGATTGCCGTGCGGACGGCCGACATGACCGTGCTCGACCCGAAGCTCTCGGCCTCGAAGCGGGCAGAAGTACAGACTCGGATGGTCGGCGCGGAGGTGCTGGACGTCTCGCGTTATCCGGACATCACGTTTGCGTCGACCGCGATCGAGCCGTCCGGCGCCGATCGATGGACCGTTCGCGGCAATCTCACCCTGCACGGCGCGACACGTCCCGTGACCCTCGCTCGTCACGCGGCAGGACGGCCGGTATCGCGGAACCGTCGATGCTGAAGCAGAGCGACTTCGGCATCCAGCCCATCAGCATCGTCGGCGGCACCGTGAAGGTGAAGGACGAGCTGAAAATCGAGTTCGACATCGTTTCCGGGATGTAGTATTGCGGTCGCACATGACCGACGACGGGTCGCGCCTGGTGTTCGGAAGCTGCGAGTTCGACCCCGGAACGTTCCAGCTGCGGCGGAATGGTGTCCTGGTGGAGGTCGAGCCGAAAGCGCTCGACCTGCTTCGGCTGCTCCTCGACCGGGCGCCGCGAGTGGTTGAAAAGTCCGAGATCTTTTCGATCGTCTGGAAGGACGTCGCGGTCACCGACAACGTGCTGACGCGTCTCGTCGCCCAGTTGCGCCGGGCGCTCGATGACGACGCGAAGGCGCCGCGTTACATCGAGACGGTGACGACGCGCGGATACAGATTCATCGCGGATGTTCGCCCCGAACGTTCGCAGCCCCGGCCTCTGCCGCCCGCCGCGACCGCGGTGCGCCGGTCTGGGCGGGTATGGGCGGCTGGCCTTCTGGTCGTCGCGGCCGGCGCTCTTCTCGTCCTGATCCTTGGAACTCGTGGGAGCGATCGCCAGACTGCGACCGCTGCGACGAGCGCGCCGGATGTCGCGGCGTTCGCGTCGGCGCAGGCGTATCAGATGATTGGCGATCGGGGGTTTTCCGGTTTTCCCGCCTACTCCACTGACGGAAAGAACATCGCTTACAGCTCGGATGAGTCCGGCGCCCTGGAAATCTACGTCAAGGGGCTTGCGCCCGGATCGACACCGATGAAGTTGACGAGCAATGGCAGGCAGAATATTCAGCCCGCATGGTCTCCTGACGGACAGGTGATTGCGTATCACGAGATGGCTTCGGGGGGAATCTGGGCGGTGCCGTCACGAGGTGGAGTGCCACGGCAGATCGCGGATTTCGGCTCGTGTCCATCCTGGTCTCCCGACGGCCGGTATCTTGCGTTCCAATCACTTGTCGCCGGAGACATCAACGGGACTGGCCGGCCCGGCGTGACCTCGACCATCTGGATCGTCCAGGCAGATGGACGAACGGCCCCCGAGAGACTGACGACGTCTGGCGATCCTGCCGGCCCGCATCTCGCGCCGCAGTGGTGGCACGACTCGAAGCGGATCGTATTCACGGTACCCGTCGTGCCTCAGGGGCAGGCGCTCTGGAGCGTCGATGTCGATGATCGGGCAACGCGTCTCGTCAGTGCGCATGAGCGGCTGTCGCCGCTGTTCTCCCTGTCTTCGCGCGTGAAAGGCGTCTATTTCAAGCAGGGCGGCGGGAACGCGCTCTGGTGGCTGCCGCTTTCAGACCAGCTCGAACCTGTGGGAGAGCCGCAACCGACCGGGCTCTCCTTGAATGGGTCCTCCATTCAGAGCTTTTCGTTGTCGAGTGACGGGCGGCACCTCTCGTGGACGGCCGCCGAGTCGTCTGGAAATGTGTGGGCAGTGGAAGGAGACGGCGATAAGGGCGCGCCGGACCAGGCGCGACCGTTGACCACGGCATCAGGCGTGCGGTACGGCTTGCCCGCTCCGTCTTCGACTGGACGGCTGGTTGTCGTCGGGCTCCGCCCGGGCTCGCATACCGGTCTCTATTTACTGCTCCCAGACGGCGGCGTCCGGCAGCTCACGACCGATCCGCCAAATCACGGTGGGCCCGTGTGGATGCCGGGCGAGAAGGAGATCGCGTTTGTCACCAACCACGGCGACGGCGTGGGATTCTGGGCGCTCGATCCCGAAACGGCCAGAGAGCGCAAGCTGTTCCTGCTGTCATCGCTCCCGCGTCCTCCGGGACAAAGCCATCCGTCGACGGCCGCGCCCAGCACCGGCATTTCGTTCTCGCGCGATTTCAGACGGCTGGCGATGGCGATCGTTCAGGACGGAACGTCGAATGTGTGGATCGCGGGGCTGCGGGAGTTCGCTCCGGATGGCACGCTGGTTCAGCGCACGTTCGAAAAGGAGGGCGGATCGTATCCAATTCTCTCGCCCGATGGACGTGCCGTCGCCTATCAGTGCAGCGACGGCGACGACACGCACCTGTGCGTCACCGGCACGGAACAGGGGGAACGCATTCGGTTGACACGCGAGCGTGGCCAGAGCTGGACGGGAGGATGGCTGCGAGATGGAACGAGGATTCTGATCGCTGCCAGACGCGATGCCGTGTGGAACGTCGCGTCGGTGTCGAGCTCCACTCCGGGCGACATTCGCGTGCTCACGCATTTCACCGAGCCGCGCATGTATGTCCGGTACCCGAGATGGGACGACGCCAAAGGTCGCGTGGTGTTCGAACGCTACGAAACGACCGGGAAGATCTGGTCGGTTGATCTGCCGTAATGACGGGATGAGCATGCTGGGCAGGGCTGAAGCCCTGCGCCACCGGATCAAGATGTAATGAATGTTGACGCGTATCTCGAGCGGATCGGATACACCGGGTCGCGCGCCCCCACGGCCGAGACGCTCGGGAACCTGCATCGATCGCACCTCTTGTCCGTACCGTTTGAAAATCTCGATATCGCGCTGGGCCGGCGGATTGTCCCCTCGCTCGAGCGGTTCTTCGACAAGATCGTCTCTGCCCGCCGCGGCGGATTTTGTTACGAGCTCAACGGGTTGTTCGCGTGGCTGCTGGAGCAGCTGGGATATCCGGTCACGCTGCTGTCCGCGCGCGTCTACGATGGCGCGCAGCCGGGGCCCGAGTTCGATCACATGACGCTCGTGGTGGGGCGCGAGCAGAACGTGATTGCCGACGTGGGCTTTGGCGACTCGTTTCTCGAACCGTTTGCGATCGGCGCGACTGCCGTGCATCAGAACAGCGCGTACCGTGTGACAGGGCCGGAGGCCGAACGGGTTCTCGAGCGCCGGCGGGAGGCGGACTGGGAGCGTCAGTACAGCTTCTCGATGGTGCCGCGCCGGCTGGCCGATTTCGGCGGCATGCTCGAGTATCACCAGACGTCTCCTGCGTCGCACTTCACGCGCAAGGCGATCTGTTCCATGGCGACGCCGGATGGGCGTCTCACGCTGTCCGGCCGGCGCGCAATCAGGACGAGGGGCTCGCGCCGCGAAGAGCGTGAGGTGGCGGACCCGGACGAGTATCGAATCCTGTTGAAAGACTGGTTCGGGATCGATCTCGGCGACGACACGCTCGCTGAAACACTCTTCGGATGAATCGAGTTTTCGCATGAAATTCGCCACGCGCGTTTACCTCGGCGCCGGCATCTACGGCCTCGTCTCGCTGCTGCCGCTCTATTTTCTCGAGGCCAGGACCGGCCGCGATTTTCCCCCACCGATCACGCATCCCGAGGACTACTACGGTTTCATCGGCGTTGCCGTCGCGTGGCAGCTCGTGTTCCTGGTCATGTCCCGCGATCCCATCCGCTATCGCGCACTCATGATCCCCTCGATGGTCGAGAAGGCGGCGTTCGGCTTTCCGGCTGTCGTGCTGTTCGCCCAGGGGAGGCTGAGCGCCGCGACGCTGGGTGCCGGGCTGATCGACATGACGCTGGGCGTGCTCTTCGCGATCGCGTACCTCAAAACGAGAGGAGGACAGTGATGGTCCAGAGGGTGGGTGGCGTCTGCTGGCGTGTCATGGTCGTCACGGTTCTGTGTTCCGCGCTCGTATATGCCGAGACCACGGTTGCGCAGTTGCAGGGGCAGCCGAAGTTCTCGGACGGCAAGGCACTGGGTTACTTCGTCTGGAAAGACGGCGACACGTGGAAAGTTCGCTGGATGACGTTCGGCTCGGTCCATCGCTTCAGCGGCCGGATTCAGGTCGAAGGCGGAGAGATTCGATCGCTGAAGCGGGTTGATGTCGACACCGAGCGCAAGATCATGGCGCCGGGGCGTCCCGGGCACCTCGTGCTCGGGCCGCGCGGCCGGGTGGTCGGCCGGACCGGCGGGCGTCCGCCGATAGTGGCCAGTCGCGACGAAGACAAAATCGAGCAGGAAACCGAACACCTGATCCGGTTCCTGACGCGGACCACCAACGACGTCGATGGACTCGACTTCAAGGTCACGGACTCGAGCGAGCGGCTGCGGTTCGCGCTGCAGATCGACGACACGCCGCGACCGGAAGAAGTAGAGGTCGGGAAGAACAACGTCAAGCCGAACGAGCATCCGCTCGTCGTTCGGCTTCGATGATGGCGGGTGAGACCATGGCTGACAATCGCAAACGAATCCAGGTATATGAGACACCAGAGGTGACGGTGACGTTCGATCCGAACCTGTGCCGCCACACCGGTGTCTGCCTGCGGGGGCTGCCCGCGGTGTTCGACATTCGCGAGAAGCGATGGGTGCGGCCGGAGAAGGCGCCGGCGGCCGATGTCATCGCGCAGGTCGCGCGCTGTCCGTCGGGGGCGCTGCAGATTCGTGATTCCAATTCCTGAGTCGCTCGGCGGCGTCACGTCGGAATGGCTGACGGTTGCGCTTCGCGCGTCCGGTGGTCTTGGCGAAGCCACGGTGACTGTGAGAGACCTGCAGCCAATCGGGAGCGAATCCGGCTTTGCGTCGCAGGTCGGTCGTGTCGATCTTGTGGTCAGCAGACCCACGCCATCACTGCCCGGTTCGATGGTTGTGAAGCTGGCTGAGGGCAAATACGCTCGCGAGGGCGCGTTCTACTCGCGAATCTGGCCCGACGTGGGCGCGCGGACTCCAGCCTGTTACTTTGCCGCGCATCAGGCGGAAAGTGGTCGGTCGGTCTTGTTGCTCGAGGACTTGCGCACGGCCCGCTTCGGCGATGCGGCCCGTAGCTGGTCACAGGCCGAGGCGGAATCGATCGTCGATGCGCTCGCGGGACTTCATGCGAGGTGGTGGAACAGCCCGAACCTCGATCTGTTGGCGTGGCTTCCACCTTATGGAGATGTGGGGCCCCAGCTTGAAAAGCTGCCGGCGCGCAGGATCGTATTCATGGAGCGTTTTGGGCCGATGGTCTCGCGGGATCTTGACGATTTGACGCTCGGTCTCGGTCAGCAGGTGGCCGGGCGGCTTCGTCGCCTTTCCGCGCGGCCGCAAACGTTGCTGCACGGCGACCTTCACCTCGATAACGTCGCATTCCTGAACGGTGAAAGCGGGCAGCCGGTGCTGTTGGATTGGCAGTGCGTCGCGAAGGGCCTCGGCGTCGTCGATCTTGCGTGCTTCATTAGCACCGGTTCTCCGGAAGAGCGTCGCGCGAGCGAGCAGAGCCTTCTCGAGCGGTACCACGCTGGACTGGCGGCTGCCGGTGTGACCGGCTATTCCCTCGAGACGGTGATGCACGACTATCGGGTCGCCTTACTCCGCTGGTGGATCGGAACAGTGAATGGCTATGGCAGTCCGGATGCCCAGGGGTGGACCGGGCGGCAAGCGCAGATGGCGCGTCAGTCGGTTCGCTGGTGGAATGACGTTGCGCAAGACCATGATTTGGCAGGTTTGATTGCCGCAAGCTGAGTTCACAAAGGAGGCTCGATGGTTCCGCTGACATCGCTCGTCGTTCCCATTGTGCTGTCCGCCATCGTCGTGTTCCTCGCGAGCTCCGTCATCCACATGTTGCTCACCTATCACCGCACCGATGTCGTCAAGCTGCCGGACGCGCAGGAGGACGCCGTGCTCGACACGCTGCGGCGGCTGAGTCTCGCGCCTGGCGACTACGGTGTGCCGCATCCCGGTTCGCCGGACCGCATGAAGGATCCGGCGTTCGTGGCCAAGATGACCAAGGGGCCGCTCGTCTTCATGACCGTCGCACCCGGCGCTCCGCCATCGTTGGGCAAGAACCTCGCGCTCTGGTTCGTGCACGTCGTCATCGTGTCGACGTTTGCGGCGTACGTGACGGGCAGAGCCATCGGGTCGGGCACCGAATATCTGACGGTGTTTCGATTCATCGGCACGACCGCGTTCATGGGGTACGCCCTTGGCGCCGTGCCCGAATCGATCTGGTACAAACGATCCTGGTCGCGTACGATGAAACAGGTGTTCGACGGGCTCGTGTATGCGTCGTTGAGCGCCGGCGTGTTCGGATGGTTATGGCCTGGATAGTCGACAGGAGACAATCAATGCTGACCTTACGTGTCGCGGTGACGTCGTCGATCGTGCTCGCCGGTGTCCTGGCCATCGGTCAACACGTCGTCACCACCCAGCAGCCTGAGACAAACGAGCAGCGGGCCGCCCGGTTCCGGCAGATGTCGGTGGAGGCAGAGTCGAAGGGCCTCGCCGAGGCGTTTCGCGGCATCACCACGAACGGCACGGTCGAGCCTGGCTTCTTTGCCGTGAAGTCGACGGGTGTTTCGACAGAGCCCGTGCGCAAGGCGGCCGACGCGTTCCTTCGTACGCTCACTCAACCGCAACGAACGAAGACGATCTTCGCCGTGGACGATGTCGAGTGGCGGAAGTGGATGAACCAGGATTACTACGTCCGGCAGGGCGTGAGCTTTCTGGACATGACCGCCGCACAGCGCGAGGCGGCCATCGAGCTGCTGCGCCAGGGACTCAGCGCGCGCGGCTTGAAGCAGACGCGCGACATCATGCGGCTCAACCACACCCTGGGCGAGCTGAACGACAACGATTTCGATCGCTATGGCGAATGGCGATATCACATGACGGTGATGGGCACGCCGTCGGCGACCGAGCCGTGGGGCTGGCAGCTCGACGGCCACCACGCCATCATCAACTACTTCATCCTCGGCGATCAGGTGGTGATGACACCGTTGTTTGCCGGCTCCGAGCCGGTCGTCGCCGAGGCCGGCAAGTACAAGGGCACCGTGGTGCTGCAGGACGAGCAGGCCGGTGGACTCGCGATGATCAAGGGCCTCACGGAAGACCAGCGGCGAAAGGCGATCCTGCGGACGTCGAAAACCGCGAACGACAACCTGGCCGAGGCGTGGAAAGACAATGTCGTGCTCGATTACGCGGGCTTGAAGACGACCGAGATGACCGCCGCGCAGCGCACGCAGTTGCTCGGGCTGATTGGCACCTACGTCTCGAACATGGACGACGGGCACGCACGGGTCAGGATGGACGAGGTCGCGCGCCAGCTCGACCGCACGTGGTTCGCGTGGATTGGCGGCACTGAACCAGGGACGGTGTTCTACTACCGGATTCACAGTCCCGTCATCCTGATCGAGTTCGACCATCAGCGGCCCGCGAACCTCCGGCAGTACGCGAAAGATCCGATGGCGCCGAATCCCCAGCACATTCACGTCGTGGTTCGCACGCCGAATGGCAACGACTACGGGAAGGACCTGCTGCGCCAGCACTACGAACAGCATCCGCACGCGGGAGTCGGCGGCGGATAGTCAATGGTCGGAGGTTGTGTGCAGGTGACCTGCAAGTTCGATTGCGAGGGCGTTGGCGCGTCGGAGCTGGAGCATCTCTTCCGCGCAGCGAATCTCGGAGGTCGCGTCGGCGAGAAGGTGCGGGCGTTCGTGAACAGCTCGGTCGTGTGCCTCGCGTACGACGGCGCCACGCTCGTGGGGGCGAGCCGCGCCATCACCGACGGCGAGTATCACGGGCTGATCTATGACGTCGCAGTGTTACCGGAGTATCAGAGGCGCGGAATCGGTCGGCGAATGATGGAAGAACTTCTGTCGCGAATGCCGGTCTGGCGCGTGATGCTCGTCGCCGACGGCAATGTGCAAGGCTTTTACCGCGGATTGGGCTTCCATCCTTATGCAGACGTGATGGTTCGCCTCAATTCCGAGCGTTTATACGATGGCCACCACGCGTGATGTCGTCCGCCGGCGTTTTTCGGCCGGACACTACGTACATGCCAGTTGCGACGTTTGCTCCAGTTGCTACACCATGCAGCGAGCGGATCCGTCTGCAAGTCAAGCGTGTCTGGCGCGGCAGCGGTCGGGAGCACCGGTGTGGCAAACAATGAAGCGGCGTGACGGCGAAGTGGGCAAACCGCCGAGCCGGCCACCTCCGCGAAGGCCATCCCTGGCCTGAGCGCCATGGCACTGAACAACAAATGCCGGCGAGAGTGGTTTGCCACGCCGACTTCCCTTGTTTGCGGCACCGGTGATCCCGACCGCTGCCGCGTTGGTCTATAGTCGTTGCCAAGGGCGATGCCTACCCGCCGCGAATTTCTCATCGGCGCAACCTCGCTGGCGACGGCGGCGATATCGGGAGAATCCCTGTACGCGGCGCAAACGCCGACAGGACAGGCGTGGAACGCCGGCGACGTCGCGCACCTGCTGCCGGCGGCCACGCACGACAGATTCCTCATCAAAACCTCGTTCAGGTCACCGCACCGTACACCTCTTGTACTGGTGGCCGGCGGGCGGAAGATTCCCGGACGTGCCGGCGACACGCTCGGCTTCTTCTGGTCGTTCGACGTCACGGGGCTCGAACCGGCGCACCGCTATGACCTGCAGGTACTCGACGCTCGCGGGCGCCCGCTGTGCGATCCGTGGCCGCTCTCGACGTTGCCCGCTCCCGGCGACAACCCGAAGAGCGTCAGGCTGCTGATCTATTCGTGCGCGGGCGGACACGACATCCTGCCCGACCATCAGCCGACCGAGATCAGCACGCATCGATTTCTCACGCTTGCGGTTCGCCGCCGCATGCTCGAGCGCGCGATGTCGTTCAGTCCCGATGTCGTCGTGGCAAACGGCGACCACATCTACTGGGATCTCTTTTCGGCACGCGCCAACCTGCTCGGCATGTCGCCGGCCGCCAAGGCATACGCGGGCGTTTTCGATCGGACGCTTCCCGTGCTGGGCACTGCAAACGAACAGGTGTTGAAGAAGGCCGTCGGGCCCCAGATCGCCGATCTCTACGGCACGATGATGCGATCGACGCCCGTCTGCTTCCTGCAGGACGATCACGACTACTTCGAAACGGATGAGGCCGACGACACATTCGTAACGATGCCGCCCGACGCGTTCATGCTGAATCTCGCGCGCGCGTCGCAGCTGCTGTACTACCCGGAATTTCTGCCCGACGCGCACCGTGGCGCCGGTCTTCCATCCGGCTCGGCAGCCGATCGCCCGGCCGGCGTGTCCGAAAGCTTCGGCACCTTGAGGTACGGCAGGCTGCTCGAGATGCTCCTGTACGACTGCCGTCGCTACATGACGATGAACGGGCCGAGCGCGGTGTTCGTGCCACCGATCATCGAGGATTGGCTCAAGGCGCGCATGGCAGGCTCCGATGCCATTCACGTGGTGAACATGCCGTCGATTCCGCCAGGGTGGAGCGCCGGCAAGTGGGGCGAGTGGTACGCCGACATGGACGGCGGCAATCAACGCCTGACGACGAAGATTCCGAAGCCCTACTGGCAATCCGGCTGGCGGTCGCAGCACGATCGGCTGTTTCAGGCGGCGTCGGCGATGCGCCGCCGCATACCGCTCTTCATCAGCGGCGACCTGCACTCTCTTGGCGAAATGCGCGTCTTCAAGACGGGGGACATCAATCTGCGATCCAATCCTGTTGTCTCTGTTCTTCCCGGTACGGTGGGCACCGGCCGGCCGGGATGGCCGTCGCTCGTACGCGGGTTGCGCGGGCTCCCGCCCGAAGGGCTCGAGGTGGAGGAGGGGCTGCCGGCGCTCGAGGAGAACGGCTTTACGATTGCCGACTTCACGCCCGAGCGCGTCACGTTGCGCTACTTCAGATGGAAGCTGGGACAGCCCGAGTCGGTGTTGGATACGCTCGAGCCGTTTCGCACGACGAACCTGATGGTGCCGGCATGATCGACAGGCGTTCCTGGATTGGCCACTGTGCGAAGGCCCTTGCCGGTGCGGCGTGGCTTCCCGACATCCTCGAAGCGGCACCTCGGGTGCGGATCACCACACTCGAATTGTTGCCCATGCGAGCGACGGCGCGAACGGTGTGGCTCTTCGTTCGCCTCGGCACCGACGCCGGCCTGACGGGACTTGGCGAGGCGTCCGACGCGTTCGGCTTTGCGAACACCAGCAAGCAGAATGCGGCGCAGATGGAATCGGAACTGCGCGCGATGTTCCGCCTCGTCGAAGGCAAATCCCCTCTCGAGATTGCGGCGTATCGTCGAGAAGGCGAGCGTCTCGCCGCCGGGAGAGGGCTGATCCCCGCGACCGCCTACAGCGCGGTCGAACAGGCGCTCTGGGATCTTTCGGGAAAGGCCCTGGACGTTCCCACCTACGCGTTGCTGGGTGGCAAGCTCAGAGACAGCCTGCCTGTCTATGCGAACGTCAATCGCGCGACCGAGCCGCGCACACCGCCGGGATTTGCCAAGGCGGCGCTCGCGGCGGTGAAGCAAGGCTTCCGTGCTGTCAAGGCGGCGCCATGGGACGGCTTTCCACCGCAGGGGTCGCCGCAGGCAGCTATTGAGGCCGCGGTCGAGAGCGGCATCGCGAGCACCGCGGCGATACGCGAGGCGATCGGTCCAGAGGTGGAGCTGATGGTCGACTGCCACAGCTTCTTCGACGTGCCGCTCGCCGAGCGGGTCGCGCGTCGGCTCGAGCCGCAGAAGCTGGCGTGGTACGAAGAGCCGGTCGCCCCGGAACGACTCCAGGAGACGATCGAGATCCGCAAGCGGATACAGCAGCCGATGGCGGGCGGGGAGATTCTCTTCGGCATTCCCGGCTTCGCCCCGCTGTGCCGATCGCGCGCGGTGAACGTGATCATGCCCGATGTGAAGCACTGTGGCGGGCTGATGGAGCTCGTGCGCATTGCGGCGATGGCCGAGGCCGACGGCATCGACGTGGCGCCGCACAATCCGAGCGGACCGGTGTCGACGGCCGCGAGCGTTCACGTGTGCGCGGTGCTGAAGAACTTCCGGCTGCTCGAGTTTCAGTGGGGAGAAATCGACTGGAGGCACGAGGTCGTGCAGCCATCCGAACTGTTCGAGCGGGGATCGATCGCCGTTCCCGACCGGCCCGGCTTCGGCATCGCGCTCGACGACAGCGTCGTGCGCGCGCATCCCGTGTAGGAGGTGGTGGTTGGCGCTGGCGCTGGAAAGCCGGAGAATCGGCGACATCATCGTGCTGAAGTGCGGCGGCCGTATCGTCGAGGGTGACGAGTCGGCGCCGCTGTACGAGCAGGTGACCGCCGGCCTGCCTCACGATCCGCACATCGTGCTCGACCTCTCGGCGGTCGAGTCGATCGACAGCGGCGGGCTCGGACTGCTCGTGCGACTGCACAGCCGGGTGCAGAACGCGGGCGGCGACGTCAAGCTGTGCGCGGTGCCTTCGAGAATCGCGGAGATCCTGCGCGTGACGAAGCTGCAGACGATCTTCGACATTCACGAATCCGAAAGCGGCGCGGTGGCGGCGTTCTACCGCGACGCGAAGACGAACCCGGTTCCCGATCGACTGGCCACCGATATCCTGTGCGTGGCGCCGTCGCTCGACGTCATCGCCTACCTCCGCGAAGTGCTGCGTCAGGCGGGGCATGGCGTGATGACCTCGGATAATCTCCCCGACGCGCTGATGCTCGTCCGGGCCACGCGTCCGAAGCTCATCGTGATGAGCGCCGAATTCCGATCGGAAACGCTCGCGCCGGCGGCCGCGGCCTTTCTGGATTCGGCGGGGGCCGTTCCGGTCATCGAACTGCCCTCGGATTTTTCTCACCGTGACGCCGGAGATGCCGCCCGACGCCTTCTCGAGCAGGTTCGAGACGCCTCACGCTAATCGCCGCGAATGACTGGTGCAACGGTCTCACCTCCCACACTGCGGCGCGAGCTTGGCAAATGGGATCTCACCGCCATCGGCATCAACCAGGTCATCGGCAGCGCCATCTTCATCCTGCCGTCGCAGGTGGTCGCGCAGATCGGCAACTGGAGCCCGTTCGCGTTTCTCGCGATCGGATCGGCATCGCTGCTCGTGGCGCTCTGCTTTGCCGAAGTCGGCAGCCGATTCGAACGTACGGGCGGGCCCTACCTGTACACGCGCGCGGCGTTCGGACGGTTCGTCGGATTCGAGGTCGGCTGGATGCAATGGGTGACGCGGGTGACCAGCCAGGCCAGCGTCGTGAATGCGATCGCGCTGGCGCTGGGATTCTACTGGCCGGCCATCACCAACGGCGTGGTCCGCGGCACCGTGATCACCGTCATCACGCTGGGAGTCGGAGTGATCAACTACCGGGGCATCCGTCCGAGCGCCTTCGTGCTGAACCTGTTCACCATTGCCAAGCTCGTGCCCCTGGCGATGTTCATTCTCGTCGGCGCGTGGTTCATCGATCCCGGCCGCTTTACGCTTCCCGGCGCCGTCTCGCTGACACAGGTCTCGACCGCTGCGCTGCTTCTGATCTTCGCGTTCGGCGGGTACGACGTCATCGGCGTGCCGGCAGGCGAGGCGGCCGATCCGCGGCGCCATCTGCCGTTTGCCTTCGTCACCACGCTCGTCGCCGTGACGGCCATCATGACGCTCGCGCAGATTGTGGCGATCGGCACGCTGCCCGGCCTGGTGGCGTCGAAGACGCCGCTGGCCGACGCGTCTCTGCTGTTCATCGGCGCGGCCGGCGCGCTCATCATCAGCGCCGGATCGGTCGCGTCGATGATGGGCAACAACCTGGGAGCCGTCCTCACCGGCTCGCGCATGCTCTTTGCCCTCGCGGAAAACGGCGCGCTGCCGCGTTTCTTCGGCACGATCCATCCACGCTACCGCACGCCGTCGAATGCTGTCGTCTTCTCGACGATGGTCGCCCTCGGGCTGTCGCTGTCCGGCTCGTTCGTCATCCTCGCGGTTGCGAGCGCGGTCGCCCGGCTCGTCATCTATACGGGCGCCTGCGCGGCGACGCTGCGGCTGCGTCATCCGCGATTTCATGGAGCCGTCGCGCCGGCGACGTTCGTGGCACCCGGAGGACCGCTGGTGCCGCTGGCGGCAATTGGCGTATCGTTGCTGATTCTCGCGGGGGCCACCCGCGAGCAACTGCTCGGAGGGCTCGCCGGACTGGCGGTTGGCGGCCTGTTGTTTCTCGTCAACGATCGATCGAGGTAGGGCCCGGCTTCAGCCGTTACGGTAGGGCCCGGCCTTAGCCGGGCATGCTTGTTGGAGGACATGATGCGCAAATCTCACGTTGGTGCTGTTTGTCTGATGTTGATCGGCGCTCAGGCGGCCGGCGACGCGCACTTCAAGCTGCTGGAGCCGGCGTCGTGGCTGGTGGCGAGCGATCGCGGCGATCCGCAGAAAGCGGCCCCGTGTGGCGGCGACAACAAGGACAAGGGCACGCCCAGCAACGTCGTCGGAAAAGCCGTCGGCGGTCAGAAGGTCCATATCCGCGTGCTGGAAACCGTCTACCATCCCGGCCACTACCGCGTGGCGCTGGCCGTGAACTCTCGCGATGAGCTGCCGCCCGATCCGGTCACGACGACCAGAGAGACCGAAAAGGGGCCGCGCTCGATATGGGCCGTCATCCAGAGCCCGCCGCAGAAGCCGGTGCTGGCCGACGGCCTGTTTCCGCACTACACGAAGCCGAGCGGGCCCATGACCTGGGAGACCGACGTCGATCTGCCGAACATCAGCTGCAAGAAGTGCACGCTGCAGATCGTGCAATGGATGGCCGAGCACGGCTACAACAACCCTGGCGGCTACACGTACCATCACTGCGCCGATCTGGAGATCACGGCGGATCCCTCGAAGCCGCTCGATCCGGGATGGGGGGCAACGGCCACCAAAGCGAATTGACGTGAAGCTCCTGATCCTCGGAGCGACGGGCGGTACGGGGCAGCAGCTCGTTGCGCAGGCGCTCGAGGCCGGCCACGCCGTGACGGCTTTCGTGCGGAGTCCAGAGAAGATCCCGACCGTGCACGATCGTCTCCGGCTCATCAAGGGCGATGTCGTCGACGGCGGCACCGCGCTCGCCGATGCGATGCGCGGGCAGGACGCCGTCGTCAGCGCGCTCGGCCGGGGCCTGTCCTTCAAGTCGGAGCAGCTCATTCAGCGGAGTGTGCCGACCATTCTCTCGGCGATGCACAGCCAGGGCATCCAGCGGCTCGTCTTCACGTCCGCGATCGGCGTGGGCGAGACCGTGCATCACATTCCGCTGTTCCCGCGGTTGATGGCGCGATTTCCGCTCAGGAACATCTATGCGGACAAAGCTAGTCGGTGACGATCTGATACGGCGCAGCGCTCTCGCGTGGACGCTCGTGCAACCTGCGATGCTCACGGACGGTCCGCTGACAGGCACGTACCGCTCTGGTGAGCGCCTCGAGATGCGCGGTATCCCGAAAATCTCGAAGGCCGATGTGGCGCATTTCATCCTGACCGAGCTCGAAGCCGCGCGGTATGTCAGGAAGACGGTGTTACTTGCGTACTAGAGAATAAACAGGAGATCAGAAGATCAGGAGGCGGGAATGGTTTTTGATCTCTGATCTTTTGATCTTCTGATCTTCTGTTGTATGAACATCCCCCGGTTCTGGACCAAAGCGTCGGCCAACGCGCGCACGCCGGATGGCCGTGACATTCCCGTGTCGATCTGGGGATGGGGCAGCGATGCGGCCGGCGCCGCGCGAGAGGCGTCGAGCCGTCTCGCGCGCATGCTCGAGAGAATCGGACGCGGGGACCCGCTGCCGAAGCACTACGCGTACGGCAACCGTCCGTTGAAGGAAGAGATACTGGACACGTTCGAGCGCGACGTATCCGATGATCCCGTCGCGATGGTCTCGCGCAATGGGTACGGCGCGGTGGTGCTGAACACAACCCACCTGCTGTTCCTGGACATCGACGTCCAGGGGGCGTCTGCAGGCCGGCGCATGCTTCACAAGCTCGGGATTGGTTCCGACGAGTCGCACGTGCCCGCCCTCCAGAAGGCGCGTGATGCGCTTCTGCGGTACGGACGAGCCACGTTCCGGGTGTACCGCACCGCATCCGGGCTCCGGCTCATCGCCGTCGATCGCGAGTTCGATCCCGACGGACCGGAGACGCGCGACCTGATGGACCTCACCGGTACGGATCCGGCGTTCATTCGTCTGTGCGCGGTGCAACACAGCTTTCGCGCGCGACTGACGCCGAAGCCATGGCGCTGCGGCGTTGGACCGCCTCCGGGCGAGCATCCACGCCAGGAGGAGGCGATGCGGCAACGATTCGCCGCGTGGCTGTCTGAGTACGACCGAAAGTCGCAGTCGTTCGCGACCTGCCGGTACCTGGAGACCATCGGCGCCGGCCGGCCGGCGCCATTCGCCGGCAAACTGCTGGAGCTGCACGATCGGATGACGCGCTCGGCCGAAGCCCTGCCGCTCGCGTAGGGTAGGTAGTCGGCAGTTGGCAGTCCGAAACGCTGAGAACTGAAAACTGAAAACTGAAAACTGAGAAACCCACTAGAGACTACGTACTGACGATCCCCGGCAGCACGTCGCCGATGCGTTCTCGAAAGACCACATCGGCGGCCTCGTCAAACCCCGTCGGTTCGGCGTTGACGATTACGATGCGAGCGCCGGCGGCCTTGGCGTGCGCGACGGTGCCCGCCACGGGGTACACCTGCAGCGTCGAGCCGATCGCGAGAAAGAGGTCGGCCTCGCCCGAAACGTCCATGGCGCGATCGATGACCTCGGGCACGAGCGCCTGACCGAATGAAATCGTGGCGCTCTTGAGGATGCCGTTGCAGTCCGTGCATGGCGGATCGTCTTCGCCGGCACGCACACGATCGAGGACCGTCTGCATCGGCCCATGCGAGCCGCAGCTCATGCACATGTACTCGTGAACCGTCCCGTGCACTTCGATCACCATCTCAGGTGAGTTGCCGGCGCGCTGGTGCAGGCCGTCGATGTTCTGCGTGATGAGCGCGTGCAGCCGCCCCGCGCGCTCGAGATCGGCCAGCGCCTGATGACCGCGATTGGGCGCCGCCTGCCATGCGGGGTGGCCGAGGCGCTGCTGCCACGCCAGCCGGCGCACCTCGGGATCCGACATGTAGTAGTGGATATTCGAGAGCTTCTCGGCCTTCGGGCTTTTCGTCCAGACGCCCTGGGGCCCGCGGAAGTCGGGGATGCCCGAATCGGTGGAGATGCCGGCTCCGGTCAGCGCGACGATGCGCTGCGAGGCGTGCACCCAGCGCCGCACCCGATCGATGTCGGTCATGGGCCGAGTCTATACTTGAAACTCCAGGAGCTCTCATGCGCACTGCCATCGTTTTCGTGACCGGACTCATCGTCGGACTGGCGGTCCAGTCCGGCCTGGCCCAGCAGGGCCGCGTCGTCGGGCTGAACCATGTCTCGATCAGCGTCCAGGATTACGCGGCCGCCACCAGCTTCTACGCGAAGCAGATGGGATTCCGCGAGGTGTTCTCGTTTCGCGAGCCTGACGGGACGCCGTACTTCACGTACTTTCAAATCAGCCGCGAGACGTTTCTCGAGGTGATGCAGGCGACGCCGGCGCGGCCCGCCGGCTGCCCGCATTTCGGTCTCGACGTGGAGAATCTCGACGCCTATGCCGGGCAACTGAAGCAGCGCGGCGTGGAGGTGCGTGCCCCGTCGATGAGTCCGCGCACGGGCACGAAGATCGCGCTTGCGACGGGCCCGGGCGGCATCAACATGGAGCTGCTCGAGATGGGCCCGAATTCTCTACACAGGAAAGCCATCAATGACTGGAAATAGCGCGCGGCGCGCCGCCGCACTCGCGGCGGTCCTGTGTGTGGCCGCGCTGCCGCTGGCTGCGTGCGGCACCTCGTCTGACCCTCCGCCGCCGGCGGCGCCGTCTGGAGACGCCGCATTCAGCGAGGTCGCTCGCTTGTATCTCGAGGATTACTACAAGCGAAGTCCGACCGCGGCCACCTACCTGGGCATTCATCGCTACAACGAGCTGCTCGACGACTATTCCCGCCAGGGCGTGACCGACGCGGTCGCCTCGGCGCGGCAGTTCCGCGAGCGTGTGGCCGCGATCGATGCCGCCTCGCTGTCGCCCGACAACCAGCTCGACCGCGAACAACTGCTGCGCGCCATCGACTCGCGCGTGCTGACGCTCGAGACCATCCGGCCGTGGGCCCGCGACCCCGACAGCTACAGCAGCGGTCTGACGCGCACGGCCTACATCATGATCAAACGCAATTTCGCGCCGGCGGAGACGCGCCTGCGCCAGCTGATCGCGCGCGAGAAAGCGATGCCGGCCGCGCTGGCCGAAGCCAGGAAAAATCTCGAGAATCCGCCGCGCGTGTACACCGAGATTGCTATCGAGCAGCTGGACGGAAACCGCGGGTTCTTCGAGACGGCGGTGGCGTCGGCGTTTCCGGAGGTCACCGACAAGGCGCTCGTGGCCGAATTCAAGACGGCCAACGATGCCGTGATTGCCGCGCTGGCCGACTACAAGAAGTGGCTGCAGGACGATGTCCTCAAACGATCGAACGGGGATTTCGCGTTCGGCGAGGACACATTCCGCCGCAAGCTCGCGGCCGACGAGATGATCGAGATGCCGCTCGACGATTTGCTGGCCATCGCCGATCGCGATCTGAAGAAGAACCAGGCGGCATTTGCCGAGGCCGCGCGGCAGATCGATCCGAAACGCACGCCGATGGAGGTGTTGAAGTCCGTCGAGGCCGATCATCCGCCACCAGAGAAGCTGCTCGCCATCACGCAGGCCGAGCTCGATTCGCTCGGCCGCTTCATGACCGAGAAACACATCATCACGATTCCGAACGCGCCGCCGGCGCGCGTGGAAGAGACGCCGCCGTTCATGCGCGCGATGACCTCGGCCTCGATGGACATTCCCGGCCCGTTCGAGGACGTGGCCACCGAGGCGTACTACAACATGACGCTGCCGGATCCGAAGCTGACGGCGGCCGAGAAGAACGAGTTCATGGCGCAGTGGTACTACGCGATCATCACGAACGTCTCGGTGCACGAAGTGTGGCCGGGACATTACCTGCAGTTTCTCTACTTCCGCAACCTTCGGTCCGACATCCGGAAAGTTCTCGGCGCCGCGACCAACAGCGAAGGGTGGGCGCACTACTGCGAGGAGATGGTCATCGACGAAGGCTTCCACGCGGGCGATCCGAAATACCGGCTCGCACAGATACAGGATGCGCTCCTTCGCGACGCCCGCTTCATCGTCGGCATCCGGATGCATACCAGGGGGATGACGATGGCCGAGGCGGAGGAGTTCTTTGTCAAAGAGGGCTATCAACCGCGTCCGAACGCCAGGTCTGAAACCAAGCGCGGGACGTCCGATGCGACCTACGGCTACTACACGATGGGAAAGCTGATGATCCAGAAGCTGCGCGACGACTACAAGGCGAAGATGGGCGCCGGATACTCGTTGCAGAAGTTCCACGACACCTTCATCGCCCTGGGGCCGTTGCCGCTGCCGCTCATCCGGAAAGCGATGCTGGGCGAGACGGGGGAACTGTTTCCGCGGCAGTGAGCCTTTGACGTGAAGTCGTACCTCCTCACGCTGCCCGAGCGCCTCGTCCGCTCGACGCTGGGGCTCGGCGCCGGCGTGGCGCGCGAAGTCGGAGAGGTCGCTCTCCCCGCGGCGCTGCGGCGCAGCCAGCTCTATCAGAATCTCGTCGACACCACGCTGCGGTTCTTCATCGAACAGGTCGGTCAGGTCGAGGGTGTGTATGCCGGACCGGATGCGCTGCCCGGGAATTTCCTCGCGCGCCGGACGGCTGGCAACGCGATCGAGCTGATGGGCATCGTGGCGTTCCGCGCGTCGCCCGTCTGGGTGCTGGCGGCGATGGCCGACCTCTGCGGAATGGGACGGCACCTGATTCCGGAAATGGCCGACGCGCTCAAGGCGCAAGGCCTGCTCGAAGAAGACGCGAGCTTCACGAGCGTCGACCAGCTGCTCGACGGTCTCGAGCGGACCTCGTCACGCCTGGCGTCCACCGTCAACACGCCACCGCTCGACGTGGCGGGTCTGCGGCAGGAGTGGAGCGCGATTCGCGCCGACGCACGAAACCTGCAGCCGGGCGGCCTGCCGTCGCGCGAGACCATCAGCAGGATGTGGGAAGACTTGAAAACGGAGTCCGCACGTCACGATCGATCGATCTTTGAAACGTCCTCGATGATGGCATTGTCGGCTGTGCGCGCGTTTCCCGACCGCGTGCAGTGGCTCTATGCGTCGACGCGCGCCGGCGCCGCGCGGACCGGGCAAATCTTCGGAGCGGTGCTGCTCGATCACTACACGCAGACACTGAACGAAATCAGGCAGACAGGGTACCTGAACTACGCCGCGCAGCAGTTTCGTCCGTACGCGCGCGCCGCGGTCAGGCAGTTCTCGCCCGAAACGAAGACGCTGACACAACGCCTGCTCGACAAGCTTAGAATGAGTCGTCTATGAAACGCCTGGCTGGCTCGATCCTTCTCGCCGCTGGTCTTCTCCCGGCGTCGAGTGCGTTCATCGCCGCGCAGGCTCCGCCGAAGGTGGAGTTCATTTTCGAGTCCGCTCCGTTTCCCAGCGTGCACGCATCGACCATCGCCGAGACGCGCGACGGCCTGGTGACCGCCTGGTTTGGCGGCACGCGCGAAGGCGCCAGCGACGTGGGCATCTGGGTGTCGCGCCAGGTCAACGGTAAATGGACGCCTCCCATTGAGGTCGGGAACGGCGTGCAGGCTGACGGCACGCGGCATCCCTCGTGGAATCCCGTGCTGTTCGAGCTTCGCCCGGGAGAGCTGACGCTCTTCTACAAAGTCGGCCCGAGCCCTCGCGAATGGTGGGGGATGGCGCGGACGTCGAAAGATAACGGCCGCACCTGGGGCGCCGCGCGCCGGTTGCCCGACGGTTTTCTCGGACCGGTCAAGAACAAGCCGGTGCGGCTGTCCGACGGGACCATCATCGCGCCGAGCAGCACGGAATCGCTCGACACGCCCAGCCGCTGGCGGGTGCACTTCGAGCGCAGCCGCGATGGCGGCGCCACGTGGGACATCGTGCGTCCTCCCGCGGATGCGGGCGCGCCGATCGATGCGATTCAACCGAGCATCCTGACGCACGCCGACGGCACGTTGCAGGCGCTTGGCCGCTCGCGGTCGGGGCGGCTGTTCGACACGTGGTCGCGCGATCGCGGCCACACCTGGTCGTCCCTCTCGCTCGTCGACCTGCCCAATCCCAGCGCGGGTACCGACGCGGTGACGCTGAAAGATGGCCGGCATCTGCTCGTCTACAATCACACGCCGAAAGGACGCACTCCGCTGAATGTGGCGATGTCGCGCGATGGGAAGTCATGGCGCGGCGTGCACGTGCTCGAGAGCGAGCCCGGCGAGTACTCGTATCCGGCGGTCATTCAAACCTCCGACAATCTCGTGCACATTACCTATACCTGGCGGCGCGAGCGCATCAGGCACGTCGTGATCGACCCGGCAACGCTGAAGATCGACTGAATCTTCCAGAGGAGCACCGTATGAGGCCGCGAGCAGTGCTGCGGGGCGTCTTGTTTCTGTCCGTGGTGGTCGTCGCGGCGGGCCAGGGATTGCCGGCCGCGCAGTCGAAGCCGATCCTCGCGGAGACCTACTACAACACGTTTTCGCGCGCGCACCCCGTGCTCGCGCGCATCAAGCCCGGCGCGATCGTCAGCACGAAGACGCTCG
The DNA here is from genome assembly GCA_963821395.1 of Vicinamibacterales bacterium. GTDB lineage: Bacteria > Acidobacteriota > Vicinamibacteria > Vicinamibacterales > JAMQPK01 > JAMQPK01. The sequence continues at coordinate 67,949 of CAWGDY010000043.1, forward strand.
ATGCGAGCGGACGCGACGACATGAGCATGGTTCGCGCCAATCCGCCGAATCCGCTGACAGGCCCCTTCTATGTCGAAGGGGCCGAGCCAGGCGACGCGCTCGTCGTCCGGTTCAACAGAGTGCGGATGAATCGCAACTGGGGATTCACGTCCTATCGCCTGGGCCTGTACTCGCTGACGCCGGAGTCGATCGAAGGGCTGTATCCGAATCGGTACCGTCCGAACGAGATCATCAAAGAGCGCGTCAACGTCGTGCCGTGGGATCTCGATCTCAAGAGCCAGACGGTGCGCCTGCGTGAACCGTCGAGCGCCGTGCACAAGATGACGTTTCCCGCAAAACCGATGCTTGGCTGTGTGGGTGTGGCGCCGGCGGGCGACTTCGCGCCCACCTCGTCGCCGGCCGGCAACTACGGCGGTAATCTCGACTACAACGAGATTGGCGAGGGCACGACGGTGATCCTGCCGGTCTTCCATCCGGGCGCGCTGCTCTTCATCGGCGACGGCCACGCGCTGCAGGGCGATGGCGAGCCCACGGGCACCGGCATCGAGACGTCGATGGACGTGGAGTTCACCGTCGACGTGCGGAAGAAGCAGCCGCTCTCGGGGCCGCGCGCCGAAACCGCCGAGTACATCATCAGCATCGGCAGCCAGCCCGAGTTCGTCAGCTCGACCAATCGCGGGCTGCAACTCGCCACGAGCGACATGGTCAACTGGCTGACGTCCGAGTACAAGATGGAGCCGTGGGCGGCGCACCTGCTCGTCGGCTACCAGGGCCGCTACGACATCGTGACGGTTGCCGGCACCGTCGCGCTGAAGATTCCCAAGAAGCAGCTGCCACAATAGTGGCGTTCAGATGAGGGGCCGGCTCGGTCCGATCGTCGGCTCGATCGTCTTTTTCGCGTTTGCTCCGGGCATCGTCGCCGGGCTGATCCCCTACCTGCTCACGGGCTGGCAGCCGGCGTTACCGGATGCACCGGCCATCCGTGCACTCGGCGTACTGATGTTTGCCATGGGCCTCGCGCTCGTGATCGACTGCGTGGCGCGCTTCGCGCTCCAGGGACGAGGGACGCCGGCGCCGATCGCGCCGACAGAGTTCCTGGTTGTCTCGGGCGCGTACCGGTATGTGCGGAATCCGATGTATGTCGCGGTCCTGTCGATGATCGCCGGACAGGCGCTCTTTTTCGGCAGCACGCGCCTGATGGCGTACGCGGCCATCGTCTGGGTTGCATTTGACCTGTTCGTGCGGCTGTACGAAGAGCCAACCCTGCGTGCGAGGTATGGTGCGTCGTACGACCAGTACCGTGTGCAGGTGCGGAGATGGGGGGTGGGGAGTAAGAAACTGGAAACTGAAAACTAGAAACTAAAAACTAGAAGCTGGAAAGTAAAAAGTAGAAAGTAAAAAGTCGGCCGCAAGACTTGCCTCCTCCCCATCCTTATATTTAAAGTTAAGGGATGTGCCGGAATATCAAGACCCTCGCCAACTTCGAGCCGCCGGCGACGCCGGACGAGATTCGGGCGTCGGCGCTTCAATTCGTTCGCAAGCTGAGCGGCATGCATCACCCGTCGCGCGCGAACGAGGCCGCGTTCGATTCCGCCGTGGAAGAGGTGACGGCGGTGGCCGAGCGCCTCATCAACTCGATCACCACCAACGCCCCGCCGCGCAATCGCGAAGAAGAGGCGCGGAAGGCGCAGGAACGCGCGCGCGAGCGCTTTGCCTGACGCGCCCGCGACGCTGACGCTCGCCGAGATCGGCGACCGCTTCAACCGGTTTGCCGACGAAGCGCGCACGTACGCCGGGCCGCTGTACTCAGCGCTCGCACGCGAGATCGCGCAGGACGACGACGTGCTCGCGCTGGCCCGCCACGTGCGGCGGCCGCCCGTCCCGAACGTGCTGCTCGCGTCGGTGCATTTCCTGCTCGCCGAAACGCCCACCCATCCGCTGGCGAGGTTCTACGGCAGTCTGTCGGAGCATCCGTTGCCGGCTGGGGGCGCCTATCCCGACTTCCGCGACTTCGTGCTCGCGAACCGCGCGACGTTGATCCCGCTGCTCGAAACGCGGATTACCCAGACGAACGAAGTCGGCCGGTGCTCGTCTCTCATGCCGGCCTTGACGGCCGTTCATCGGTCGGGCGACGGCCGCCCGCTGGCGTTGATCGACGTCGGGTGCAGCGCCGGGCTGCACTTGCGCTGGGATCAATATTTTTACGATTACAGGACCGCCACCGCGGGCGATCCGGCATCGCCGGTCACGATCCGGTGCGAGTTGCGCGGTCCGGTGATGCCGCCGCTTCCGCGGCGCTTCCCCGACTGCGTCTTCAGGCTCGGCATCGACCTCAACCCCGTCGATCTCTCGGACCCCGTCGAACGGCGCTGGTTCGAGGCGTTGATCTGGCCCGAGCACGCCGCGCGCCGGCGGCTGGCCGAAGCCGCGATCGCCGTGCTCCTGCGCGATCCGCCACGCCTGGTCAAAGGCGACGCGACCCGGGTGCTCGAGGCGCAACTCGAGGATGTCCCACCCGACACGCTGCTCATGGTGTACAACAGTGCCGCGCTCTGCCAGGGGGGCGTGGCCGACCAGAACGCCGTCAGGTCGGTGCTCGCGGCCTTCTCGGGCCGCCGCCGGGTGTACTGGCTGTACTGCGAAAACGAAGAAGTGCTGCTGCGCACGCTCGACAACGGCCACATGATGGAACTGAAACTGGCCAACAAAGACGGCCACGGCCGGTGGCTCGAATGGCTATGACACCTTCCACGCTGACGTTCGTGCGGCGCTCGTACCTCTTCTGGACAGGTCTGCTCCTGCTCGGAATCGGGGCGATCTTTCTCGCGGTGGGATCGACGTTCGTGCTCGAAGAGCGGCGATACCAGCACGAAGGGCAGATCGCCACCGGTGTCGTGCTGACCAAGGCCATCGAACGAGCGACGCGTTCGGGGTCGAGTGGAAGGAGGAGCGAGACGCACTACACCGTGACGTATCGATTCACGTCCGCTGACGGCCAGTCCTATCAAGGGAGCGGCGACGTGTCCGTTTCAGCGTGGGAACGGTTGCGCGAACAGGAACCGGTGCAGGTGGAATACGTCGCGTCGTATCCGATGACCAATCGCGTGGCGGGCGAGGCGTCTCGCGCGCTCCAGTACGTGTTTCCGGGAATCGGCCTCATTGCCGTGGTGATCGGATCGACGCTCGTCGTCCGCGCGATCGGCGCCGCCCAGATGAAGAGCCGCGTCTGGTCGCAGGGCACGGCTGCCGATGCGACGGTGGCCGCCGTGGAAGAGACCAACTTCAAGGTCAACAAGCGGCCGATGTGGGTCGTGCGCTACCAGTATCGCGATCTGACCGGCGGCACGCACCAGGGCACGAGCGAGTACATGACTGCGGAGAAGGCACACGCGTGGAAGACGGGTGATGTCATCCGCGTTCGTTTCGATCCGGCGAAGCCCGAATTGAGCGTCTGGGTCGTCGAGAAAACCTAGTGGGCGCGGCGACTGGCCCGGTAGTGCTCATCACGGGCGCCGCGGGCAATCTCGGCAGCCTGCTCGCGCGACACCTCGTTCAGGCAGGCCATCCACTGCGGCTGATGTATCACCGCACGCCGCTCGCCGCCGATCTCCTGTCGGCGCCCAACGTGCGCGCCGTTCAGGCCGATCTCGCGAAGCCAGAGACCTTGAAGCCGGCGGTGGACGGCGCCGATGTCGTCATGCATTTTGCCGGCCGGTTGTTCGCGCCCCGGCCGGAACGGTTTCTCCCCGAAACGAACACCCGCTGGTTTTCCAATCTCGTGACGGCTGCGATCGCGGCGAACGTGAGCCGCGTCATCCTTGCGTCGTTCCCTCACGTCGAAGGGCCCTCGTCTGTCGAGCGGCCGGCGACCGGCCGGCTCGATCGCGAGCCGATTTCCGTGCACGCCCGGACGCGGCTGGAAGAAGAACAGTTGTTGTTCGAGCGGACGCGTCAGTCCGCGACGACACCGGTCGTGCTGAGGCTGGGCATGATCTACGGCCGCGGCATCCTGATGGTCGACGCGGCCCGCTGGCTCGCGAAGCGCCGGCTGCTCTGTGTCTGGAAGGAGCCGACGTTGTTCCATCTGCTGTCCACGGTCGATTTCCTGCGCGCGACCGAGGCGGCGATCGTCAAAGCCGGCGTGCAAGGCATTTATCACGTCGGCGACGAGCGTCCGGTGTCGTTACAGGAGTTTCTCGACGCCGCGTGCCGCGTATGGGGTTGCCCGCGACCACGGCGAATCCCGTTCTCGCTCGTCTATGCCGCGGCGTGGCTGTGCGAGCAGGCGGCCACGGTGGCCCGCACGCCGTCGCCGCTCACGCGTGATTTTGTCCGCCTGGGCCGTGTGCCGCACTGGGGCGACACGACGCGCGCCCGTCAGGAGCTCGTGCCGGAGCTGATTTACCCGACGCTCGAGTCCGGGCTGTCCACGCTCTGATAGAGCAGTTTTCAGTTCTCAGTTTTCAGTCCTCAGTTGGAACCCGCTGAAAACTGACAACTGATGACTGATAACTGAAAAGCTGGCAACGTGCCGTCGTGCTATAAATCCTTCTCATTCTCAAGGAGGCCTGATGAAGAGACCGCGCGTGGAGCTGCTTGCGGCCGGCTGTGTGCTTGCCGGCGCCATGTTCGCGATGCCGCAGGGAGTGCAGGGGCAGGCCGGCGGCAACGGTCAGGCGGGTCCGGGTCACGGACCATACGGCGCCCCGGGCAAGGCCACAGCGATGCCGGTCGATCCGGGCCGCCCATGGGGTTGGGCGGTCAAGGCGTTCATGGACGAGCCGGGACAGCCGCTCTACAACACCACGAAGCAGAAACTGCTCGAAGGCAAACAGGTCTTCAGCCAGACGATTACGCAGTTCGACATCAAGGCGTACTGCGACGGCGCCGCGAAGTACGACTTCTCACGATTCGAGATGCAGCACTCGACGCTGCGCTTCGACGAGGTGGAGAAGATGATCGCGGCGTGCCCGCGCGCGGCCGCCACGCCGATTCTGCGGATTCCGGACGCGACCGAAACCAACGTACAGCGGGCCGTGGACATCGGCGTCCTCGGCATCATCGTGCCGACCGTGGACGATGCGATCGAAGCGCGTTCGGTCGCGATGTTCGCGCGGTTTCCGCCGATTGCGCGGCGCAGTACGGGCGGTGGCCAGGCAGGCAGCATCTGGACGCCCGTCATTCAGAAGCCGAAAACGTTCCGCTCGACGATCAACGACAACATGCTCGTCGTCGTGATGATCGAAACGCAGGAAGCGGTGAAGAACGCGCTCGAGATTGCCTCGCAGCCCGGCGTCGACGTCGTGATTATCGGCAACGCCGACTTCGAGTCGTTCTCCGGATTCCCGCCCAACAGCGCGGGCTACCTGGATTTGCAGACGCGCGTTCGCAACGCCACCTATCTGGCCGGAAAATTCTGGGGCAACGCGAATCCTGGTTTCGCCCGGAACAACCCGCTGGCGGCGGACTCGCGGTTCCACCTCGGCGTGCCACCGGAGAAGTAGTCGCGAGGCGAAAGTCGGAAGTCGTGAGGCGCAAGGCTAGGCGCTGGGCGCAAGGCTAGGCGCTAGTCGCGAGGCGAGGCAGGACAATGAACACGAGTCAGGTAGCGAGGACGCTCGCGATGTTGTTGGGCGAGCTGGTCAATGGCTCCGCGAAGGACGGCGGGTACATGCTGAATGGCGGTGACGAAGGATTGCTGAAGTCGCTGGAGAAGATCTCGGCGGTCGAAGCGTCGGCGTTGACCGTGACCGGGTCGTCCATCGCGGCGCACACCGATCACCTGCGCTACGGGCTGTCGCTGATGAATCGCTGGAGCAAGGGAGAGAACCCGTTTGAGGGCGCGAACTGGGGGGCGAGCTGGCGGAAGACCACCGTGTCGGACGACGAGTGGCGGCGGCTGCGCGACGACCTGCGCGCCGAAACCTCGGCGTGGCTCGACGCCGTGGGCCAGCCGCGAGAGGTTGATGAGGCAGGCCTCGGCGGGATGATCGGCAGCATCGCCCATCTCGGCTACCACTTCGGCGCCATCCGGCAAATCAACGCGTCCACTCGAGGGCCGAAGGATGGCCAGACGGGAGCATAGAAAGCCGATGGTGTCCGCTACCACCTACCACCCACGACCTACCACCTAGAGGAGAGGTCATCATGCTGAGACTGCAGTTCGTATCGGCGGTGGGCATTGCCGTGCTCTGGATGGGATCAGCCGTCGCGCAGACTCCGGGAACGGGTGGCACGCTGGTGCTCAATCCCATTGCGGCCACGTCGGGCTCTGGCGTCAGCAACGCCGCCCTGATCAATCGCGACGAGATTCGTGTGTTGCGTGTCGACGTCGCGCCCAACGGCGTGCGGAACGTCCACACGCACGACGATGTGCAATATCACCTCTTTATACCGACCGCTGCCGGCATGGAGTTCGGGATCGAAGGCGAGAAGCCCGCGCAGATGGCCGCGTGGCAGGCGCAGTTCGTGAAAGGCGGCACGAAGCACGGTTTCACGAACAAGGGCCAGTCGACCGTGACCATCATGGAGATCTTCGTCAAGAAGTGACGCGCGTTTTCGACGCAGAGCCGCAGACTCGCAGAGGTTCTTGAAAAAAGATCTCTGCGCCTTTGCGCCTCTGCGTCAAGAACTCCGCATCGTCACGGCTTCGGGATTCTCAACGTCGCGCTGATCATCGCGCTGCCGCTGAGGCCGTACAGGAGCGCCAGCGGATGGAGCATCGGCGGGGCCCAGACGCACGCTGCCGAACCAGAGCCGATCGTCGATGCGACCGGCGAGCGACGCCACGCCGAGCAGCGCGACGATGAGGATGCTCGTGGGAATGGGCGTGCCTTCGAAATACTTTACCTTGCCCGTCACGCGGTCGGCCAGGGTGTCGGTCGTGACGTTGAACCGGGCCAGACGGCTGACGCCACAGATGACGAAGTAGGTCAGGATCACCATGTCCCACCCGCCGCGCAGCCCGAGGGTGAAGCCCAGCACGGCCGGCGCCACGCCGAACGAGATGACGTCGGCGAGCGAGTCGAGGTCGGCCCCGAGCGCCGACTGGCGCCTGCGGTCGAGGCGTGCGACGTAGCCGTCGAGCACGTCGCAGACGAGCGCGAGGGGCAGCAGGAAAAAGGCCGTCCAGAGAAACTGGCGGTTGTCCGCGGCGATGTAATCCAGACAGAGAAAAATGGCGATGGTGCCGCACGCCGCATTCCCGATCGTGAGGGCGTCTGCGGGGGTATACGACCGCAACATCGACATGTGGCGGCGCTCCGTGCTCATTAGCTGCTAGAGTACCGCACACTGATGCCCGCGCGCGATCAGGCCGGCGTAATCCCGTTCCGTCACAGGCGGAACGGTATCGAGATTTGTCTCATCCGCGACAAGGGCGGGAAGAAATGGAAGATTCCCAAGGGTTTCGTCGACCCGGGGGACACGCACCGGCAGACCGCGTTGAAGGAAGCGTGGGAGGAAGCCGGGCTGCGCGGCCGCCTCGTCGGGGAATTGATCGGGTCGTATGAGTACGCGAAGTGGAACCTCGAGCTGACTGTCGTCGTGTTCCTCATGGAAGTGAAGGAGGTGGCCGACGAGTGGGAAGAGTCCGGATCGCGCGAGCGCGCCTGGGCGTTGCTCGATGACGCGCTGGCCCGGCTCAGGAAGCATCCGGTGAAGCCGCTGCTCCCGCATGTGTCCCGGAGGCTGGGGCGGAGAAAGCCGGCGCCGGCGCGCGGCTGATCGAAAACGGCGGAACTGAAGTTCCGCCCTACATGTAATCCCTGCATGTAATATTGATTACGAGGATGATGCGCCGCGCTGTCGCTCTCATCGCTGTCTGCGTCCTCCTCTGCGCCGGTGCGCTGGCGCAACCCGCGATTCCGGCCGAGCGCGCCCTTGCGCGCGAGATTCTCGAGGAACTCGTCGAGATTCCTTCGACCGCCTCAGAAGGTACTGCACGTGCGGCCCAGATGCTGGCGGGCCGGCTTGCCGCCGCCGGGTTTCCGAAAGAAGACATCCAGGTGCTTGGACCCGACGCGAAGACCCAGAATCTCGTCGCGCGTTTCCGGGGCAGCAATCCGCGCGCGCGTGCCGTGCTGCTGCTGGCGCACATCGACGTCGTGCCCGCGCGGCGCGAGGACTGGTCTCTGGATCCGTGGACGTTTGTCGAGCGCGAGGGCTGGTACTACGGCCGGGGCACCAGCGACAACAAGGCGGGCGCCGCCATGCTCGTGGCCAACCTCATCCGGTTGAAGCGCGAAGCGTGGCAGCCGGCGCGCGACATCGTCGTGCTGCTGACCGGCGACGAAGAGACGGATCAGAACGGCATCAAATGGATGCTTCGCGATCACCGTGCGCTCATCGATGCCGAGATCGCGCTGAACACCGACGGCGGTGGAATCAGGACGAGAGACGGCGTCCCTGTGTTCTTCGACGTGCAGGCGAGCGAAAAAATCTACGCGGACTATCAGCTCGAAGTCACCGACGCCGGCGGCCACAGCTCGCTCGTCAGATCCGGCAATCCCATCTACACGCTGTCGGCCGCGCTCACCCGCATCGGCGAGCATCAGTTTCCGCTGCACGTCAACGACGCCGCGCGAATTTTCCTGGAGCGATCCTCGTACACCGAGACCGGCCAGACGGCCATCGATATGCGAGCCGTCGCGGCGGTGCCGCCCGACCAGGCCGCGGCCGGGCGCCTGTCGCGCTCGCCCGTCTACAACGCGCAACTGCGCACGACCTGCGTCGCCACGCGTGTCGAGGCCGGGCACGCCAATAACGCGCTGCCTCAGCTCGCGCGCGCCGTCGTCAACTGCAGAATCCTTCCCGGGCTGCCGGGCGCGGAGGTCGAACGGGTGATCCGGCAGCTCGCGGGCGACAAGGTGAAGGTCACGGTGCTCGAGCCGCCTGTCAGCAGCCCGCCTTCGCCGCTCACACCGGCGTTGCTGGATCGTCTCGATCGGCTCGTGGCCCGGCACTGGCCGAAGCTGCCGGTCATTCCGACGATGATTGCCGGGGCGACCGACGGGATGTACACGCGCAGCGCGGGTATTCCCACCTACGGCGTCTCGGCGATCAACGAAGATCCCGAGGACGTGCGCGCGCACGGGAGGGACGAGCGCGTGGGTGTCGAGTCGTTCCACAAGGCGACCGCGTTCTGGCTGAATCTCATGAGGACATTTGGCGATGACACACCATAAGCTCGTCATCCTTGTCGCGCTGAGCCTGAACGTGGCCGTGTCCGCCCAGCAGGCGCCGATCGGCTACGACGACACGCCCATGCAGCCGAACAACAAATGGCGCGTGCACGACGGCACGCGGCCGTATCCGCAGCTGGTGACGCCGGCTCCGACCGGCGGAGGCCATCCGTCAGATGCGATCGTGCTCATCGGTGCGGGCAGCGATCTCAGTGCGTGGCAGATGACCGACGGATCGCGGGCGACATGGAAGATGAACGATGGCGTGCTGCTGACGGGGAAGGGGGTCGTGCAGACCCGGCAGCAGTTCACCGATTTTCAGCTGCACGTCGAGTTTGCCACGCCGTCCGAGGTGAAGGGCGACAGCCAGGGGCGCGGCAACAGCGGCGTGTTCCTGCTGGGCAAGTTCGAAGTGCAGGTGCTCGACAGCTACAACAACATCACGTATCCCGATGGACAGGCCGCCGCGATGTACGGCCAGTATCCGCCGCTCGTGAACGTCGCGCGCGCGCCAGGCGAGTGGCAGACCTACGACATCGTGTTTACGGCGCCCCGTTTCGCCGCGGATGGCACGCTGGCGAAACAGGCCATCGTCACCGTCCTGCACAACGGCGTCGTGGTGCACAACGCCACGGCGTACTGGGGGCCGACCCGGCACAAGAGCGTGCTGCCGTACACGCCCGACATGGCGGTCGGCCCGATCGCGCTGCAGGACCACGGTAACCCGGTTCGTTACCGCAACATCTGGATTCGGACGCTGCGGGACTATGACGGGGGTAGGTAGTAGGTGGTAGGTGGTAGGTGGTAGGTGGTAGGTGGTAGGTGGTAGCGCGCTAGTCCGATGTTCCCTCCGTCGGCTGAAGAGATCGAATCAACCCGTTCAACATTCGACCGATCTCCTCGATGACAGCCTGCAATCGCTGATAATCCGCTCGCGATATGAACTCGAGTCGCATGGCGATCTCGAGTTGCACCTCGACTTCTGCCTGCGACCCGAGTGCGATATCGAGGTGATTCAAAAGCACGCGCCTTCGCTTGCGCCGCTTTCCTTCACCGATGTTCGATGGAATCGAAATACTTGCCCGCCTTATTTGGGCAGTGAGACCGAATTGCTCTTCACGCGGAAATTTTCTGGTGACTCGATAGATTTCCTCAACCAGGATCATCGAACGTTGCCAGACAGCTAAATCGCGAAAAGACTGGATTGCCTGCATGCGCTAGAGGCAGCAACATCCGGGCCACGGAGAATGGCCTCTGATTCCGCCCATTTTTGATTCCATATCCCGGATATTTCCATCTGGCCGCCAGAAATCGATGGCAATCTCTGCCTACCACCTACCACCTACCACCTACCACCTCCTAGCTCGTGTAGACTTTCCGCCACGGAGGACAGCCATGAGACCGTTTTTGATAGCGTTCGCGCTTCTCGTCGCGCATCCCGCCTACGCGCAGCTCGCGCCGCCGAATGAGATGGGCGTGACGTTTGGACACGTGCATCTGAGCGTGGCCGATCCCAAGGTTCATCACCAGATGTGGGTCGAGCAGTTCGGCGGCGTCGTCTCGACCAAAGGCACCTTCACCATCGTCAAGCTGCCGAACATGATGATCGCGTTCCGCGGCACCAAGCCGACGGGTGGCACCGAGAACACGGCCTTCAATCATTTCGGCCTGAAGGTGCCGAGCATGGCCAACGCCCTCAAGAAGTGGAAAGACGCGGGCTACACGGTCGAACGCGAGTTCAAGGGGAGCGAGGGCTTTCCGAATGCCTTCCTGATTGGCCCGGATGGTCTGCGGTTCGAGCTGCAGGAAGACACCACGTTGAAAGTGCCGGCGGTGGCCTATCACATGCACTTCACGCTGCCCGAGCCGGCGAAGCTGCGCGACTGGTACGTCGACACGTACGGCCTGAAGCCGAGCAAGTCGGGCAACTTTGAGATCGCCGACGCGCCGGGTATGCGGCTGATCTTCGCACCATCCAAGACGGCGCCGACCGCGGAGAACACCCGCGGCACCACCGTCGATCACATCGGGTTCGAAATCAAGAACCTCGCGGAATTCCTGAAGAAGCTCGAGGCGAAGGGCATCAAGCTGGAAACGGCCTATCGCGAGATTCCGGCGATCGGTCTGAACATCTCGTATCTCTACGACCCGACCGGCGTCTACATCGAGATGACGGAGGGGTACACAGGCTACTAGTCCTGAGCTCCAAACGAAAAGAAACAGGAGATTAGGAGACTAGGAGGACCAAGAGAAATTCAACAGAAGATCAAAAGATCAGAAGGTTTTTTTCTCTTGATCTTCTGATCTTCTGTTTTCCTGCAAAGGCACTCCTGGCCTCCTGATCTTCTGTGTTCATGCGGGTTGTCGCCCAGCTCGTCGACATCACGACCGTCGATGTCGATGCCATCGTCAATGCGGCCAACAGCAGCCTTGCGCCCGGGGGCGGTGTGTGCGGCGCGATCCATCGGGCCGCCGGCCCGCAACTGGCGCGCGCCTGTGCGACGCTGGCGCCCTGCCCGACGGGCGACGCCCGCATCACGCCTGGATTCGATCTGCCGGCGCGTTTCGTCATCCACGCGGTCGGGCCGGTGTGGCAGGGCGGCCGGGCGGGTGAACCCGACGAGCTGGCGTCGGCTTACCGCCGTTCGCTCGAACTGGCCCGCGACCATACGCTGACGTCGATCGCCTTTCCGGCCATCAGCACGGGCATCTTCGGGTATCCGCTCGGCGCCGCGACGCATGTGGCCGTGACGACCGTTCGCGCGTTCGCCCGCGATCCGGGCCCGGTGGTGCGCGTCGTCTTCGCCTGCTTCAACGACGAAGCGATGAAGGCGTATGCGTCCGAAGGTGTGGAAGGCGGGTTGCCGTGAGCGAATGGATCGATCTGAAGGCGTGGAAGCGGCGCGATCACTATCTCTTGTTCCGCAAATACGAACGGCCGTACTTCAGCGTCACGGTCGATGTGGACGTGACGCGTATCTGGAATCAAAGCCGCAAGCCCGGCTCCCCGTCGTTTTTCCTGACGTCGGTCTTTCTGATGCTGAATGCCGTCAACGACGTCGAGGCCTTCCGCCTGCGGCTGCGGCCTCGGGGTGTCTGGCGTCACGATCGCATTGCCGTGGGCCCCACGATCCTCCGGCCGGACGGCACCTTCGGATTCGCGCGCTTCGAGCCGGCCCGAAGCTTCGATCGGTTCGTGGCGCAAAGCACCGCGGCCATCGGAAAAGCGATGCGGCGTGGCGTCCGCGAGCCGGCGAGGCCGCCCGACGATGTGGTGTACCACTCGGTGCTGCCGTGGTTTCGCTTCACGGCATATGCGAACGCGCTGCCGGGCCACGACTCGATTCCGCGCATCGTGTTCGGCCAGGTGACGCGCGAGGGCCGTCGAATGACCATGCCCGTCGCTGTCGAAGTTCATCACGCGGTCGTCGATGGCCTGGACGTGGCGAGGTTCTTCGAGCGCTTCAACCAGTCTCTTTAAAGATATTCTTTGCGTCTTGGCGTCTTTGCGTTGGATCAGAAAGAGAGCGTGAGCCGATGATGCCGACAATCACGATGAAACACGCCGTGTTCATGGTCGCCCTCGTTGCGATGTGTGCCGTCATCGTGCGCGGGCAGTCGAAAACGCTCGACATCTACATCCTCGACGTCGAGGGGGGCAACGCGACGTTGTTCGTCACGCCGTCCAGAGAGGCGGTGTTGATCGACACCGGCAACGGAGGACCCGCCGCGAAGCGCGATGCGGACCGCATCATGGCGGCAGCCACTGCGGCGGGCATCACCCAGATCGACGCCCTCGTCACGTCGCACTGGCACGCCGATCACATGGGCTCCATGGGCGAGCTGTCCGGCCGCATTCCGATTCGCCACTTTCTGGACCACGGCGCCAGCGTCCAGCCCAATGCGGCGGTCGATGAGTTCCTGCAGAAGACCTACGCGGGTCTTGTCGCCAAGGCGAAGCATACGGTCGTGAAGGCGGGCGACACGCTGCCGCTCAATGGCGTCGAATGGCGGTTCGTCACCTCCGCGCAGGGGACCATCAGGAATGCCTTGCCGGGCGCGGGGCGCTCGAATCCCTATTGCGCCGGATTCAAGCCGCACGCGGTCAACCCGGTCTCCGGCCAGCCCGTCGGCAACACGGAAGACGAGCACTCCGTGGGTTCGCACCTCACCTTCGGAAAATTCCGCGGCGTCTATCTCGCCGATTTTCCGTGGAACAAGGAGTTCGAGCTGATGTGTCCGGCCAACCGCCTGGGAACGGCGGACTTTCTGCTCGTCTCGCGCCACGGCCAGCACAGCTCGAATTCCGAGTTGCTGGTGCACGCGCTGCGGCCGCGTGTGGCCGTCATGAACAACGGCATCCGCAAGGGCGGGCAGCCCGAGACGATGCGCGTGCTGTATTCGGCGCCGGGGCTGGAAGATCTCTGGCAGCTTCACGTCGCGCAGCTGAGCGGCGCGGAGTACGGCATCGCGGGAATATTCGTTGCGAATGTTGGAGAGGACCCCGATCACAGCGGGGCGCATTGGATCAAGGTGGCGGCGCAGGCCGACGGGGCGTTCACGGTCACGAACAGCCGCAATGGCTTCAGCAAGACCTACGATGCGCGCTGACCCTTCGACACGCTCAGGGTCACCCCGGGCAAAGTCGAGGGGTGACTACGCCGCCTGTGCGGTGAGAATCTTCTCGAGCCGCTGCACGACCTCGCGATAGCCGTAACGCTTGTAGAGCAGGTGGGCGTGGTGGCGTTCGATGACTTCCGCCTCGTGCGGTTCGACTTCGGTGACACCGGTCAGCACGACGACCGGCACGTCGTCGAAACGCTCGTCGAGCCGCATCTGTTCGAGCACTTCGAGCCCGGAGCGATCGTCGGCGAGCCGCAGGTCGAGAATCACGGCATCGACGTCGGTGGTTTTCAATCGCATCAGGGCGGTATCGGGATCGCCGGCCTGCAGCACGTCGCAGCCCGCGCGCGCGAAAAACTGTTCGAGAATGCACCGCGTCGTCAGCGCATCCTCGACCACGAGCACTGTACGCCGCGTCCGGGTCTGAACAAGTCGAGTCATGGTTCGTTCGGCAGCTGCGCTGGCGGAGCCCCATTGCCCCGCGCCGCTGGCCGGTCCGGACAGGGCTGTAACAACATCGATACCATAAGCGCCAAACGGCCAACCCCTTCGTTTCCGGGCGGTTTCTGGCCTGCACAGTCCGGCAATGCACCTTCGTGTCCCGTGGTGGAACAAGACTGTTGCACCGTTGTAAGCCGCTGCTTTACCGTTAAACCATGAAAAAAACTGGTGTTGCGGTGCTGGTGGCGGCCGCCGCTATCCATATCCATGCCCAGCAGGACCAGACGCCGATCTTCCGCGCCGGGACGACGCTGGTCGAGTTCACCATCGTGGCGACGGACCAAAACGGTAACCCGATTACCGATCTGAAACAGGAGGACGTTGCGATCCTGCAGAATGGCAAACCGCAGCCGGTGGCTTTCTTTCGATTTGAAGGCGCGGCGTTCGGCCCGGACGCGGTCGAAGCGGCCCGCGAGCCGATCGCGCCGGGCATTTTCACCAACCGTCCCGAATACTCGCCCGGTCCGGCGCGCAACGTCACGGCGATCGTCATCGACTCGCTGAACACGCTGCCCGAGGATCAGGTTGCCGTGCGGGCGCAGGTGATGCAGTACCTGCGGGCGCTCGCGCCGAATACGCGCGTCGCGATCTACTCGTTGGGATCGACGTTCCGCATCGTCCACGATTTCAGCGCCGACCTCAACGCGCTGCGCGCGCGGCTGGCGAAGCTCCCGACCGAATACAACCTTCAGCCGGTACCCGCCGACGAGCTGGTTCGACGCCAGCTGCAGGAAGCCGAGCATCTCAACACCGTCAGTCAGGGCGATAGTTCGGACACCAACCAGGACGCGCAGGCCGACGCCGAACTACAAGCCGAGTGGGCCAAGGCCCGCGCGCAGATGGCGAGATCCGAGGAGTACTTTCAGGAGCAGTTGCAGTTGCGGCGCACAAACCAGACGGTCGCGTCGCTCGAGGCGCTCGGCAATCATCTCGCGGGGATTCCCGGCCGCAAAAACCTGGTGTGGATCGGCGGCGGTATTCCCGTCCTCACACAGGGCGCCTACGATCGGTGGGTCAACAGCTACTCCTCGCAGATCCGCGGCGTGGCGCAGCGGCTGGCCACACAGGGCATCACCGTTTATCCGGTTCAGGCGACGGGGCTCGAAGTGGGACTGCTCGGCACGGCCACGACCGCGCCGGGGTCGGCGAAGGGATCGCCCGAAAAGGATCAGCTTCGTCCGATGACGCGCGAAAACCAGCTCCGCGTCTGGGGCACGATGGACATCCTGGCCGACGTGACGGGCGGGCGGGCGTTCAAGAACACCAACGACCTGACGGCGGGCGTCAGCGCCGCCGCGAACGACATGCGTGGCTCGTACTCGGTCGGCTTCTACGTGCCCGACAGCGGTGACCATCGCTGGCACGGTTTCGACGTACGGGTCAGTCGGCCGGGCGTGCGCGTGCTGCATCGCAAAGGGTACATGGCGCTGGCGCCGGTGAAGCAGCCCGTCAACTGGGTCGAGTCGGAGTGGCAGGCCGCCATGCAGAATCCCCTGGGGTCGAATGCGATCAGGCTCGACGCCCGCGTCGACGCCGTCCCGTATGGCGTGAACGTGGTGATTCAAATCGCGGCCGACGACCTCTACTACAAGACCGTCAACGGACAACCCGTCACCGATCTGGAAATCGGATTCGGCGAGCGCAACCCCAGGCAGTGGACTCGCGTGCGGCGCGACGGCGCGACGATCACCATCAAGGAGAATCCACAGGCGACGGTCAAGCCGTCGATCGTCCGGTTTGCGAAAGTGTGGTCGGTGGAACCGGACACGTCTCACGTGCGCCTGATCGTGCGCGACCGCATGACAGGCCGCTTCGGCTCGCTCGACATGCCGTTGGGGGAGATTCGAAAGTAGAAAGTAGAAAGTAGAAAGTAAAAAGTAAAAAGTGAAAGTGGAAAGTATGAAGGTGACTGACGCGACGGCGATTTTTCAGTCTCCTTTTTACTTCTACTTTTTACTTTTCACTTTTCACGTTCTCCTTCCACGTTTCCTCCGCCGCCCAGTCCACACCCCTCTTCCGTGCGGCGGCCGATGTCGTTGTCGTGCCAGTGACGGTGACCGATCGTTCCGGCCGGTTTGTGCACGGCCTCACGGCAGACCAGTTCGAGATTTCGGAAGGGAAGACACGGCACCCGATCGTGCAGTTCAGCGCCGCCGGGCTCCCGTCAGCCTTGCCATCCTGCTCGACATCAGCGGCAGCATGACGGAAGAACCCGAGACTGCGCGCCGCAGACGACGCGCGATGGGCCGACACGCACCGCGCGATCGAAGCTGCTCCTCACGCGGATCGGTCCCGCTGACGAAGTGCTGTTCGCGGTGTTCAGCGACCAGGTGCTGCGGCTCCCTGGACGCAGGACGTACCGGGAGATTCTGCGTTGGTTCGACTCGCTCCGCCCGGGTGGGGGTACGGCGCTGCTGCAGGCGGTGAAGCAGCTCGTGCCGACCTTCGCGCGCGCGCGCCATCAGCGGAAAGTGTTGCTGCTGATTTCCGATGGCAACGACACGCAGGCCCTGGTCGTAGGCTATGTACCGCCGCCTCCTCCGCAGCACGAGAACCCCAATCCAAATCCATTAGCCGACATCGATCCGGAACGGGCGCGTCGCGAACGCGTCATTCAGGGCTCGAGAGATGCTGTGCGCAAGTCTGGGGCCCTGATGTATGCCGTCGGCATCGGCACGCGCAAGGGCGTGGCTGTGGACGCGGCGTTGCTCGAAAGCCTGACCAGGGATTCGGGCGGGTATGCGGCAATATTGCGCGACCCGTCTCAGATTTCCGCCGCCGTTGCGGGGATCGCCGATGACCTCCAGTCGCAGTACCTGCTGGCATTCGAACCGGGCCGCGCCGATGGCGAGTACCACGCGATACGGGTGCGGACGAAAGACACGCGGCTGCGTGTGCGCGCACGCGCCGGCTACGTCGCATCGTCCGCTACACCGAAGTAATGCCCGCTCGCGCCGGGCGGCGCGCCGCCCTCGATGCAAGCTCGTTCCGGAACGAGCTCGCGTGCTCACGCAAGTTTTCGAAGAAAAGAGTTGACACGCTTTTCTGTGCGTGCACGGCTCGCGAGCTCGCTCGATATGAAATGGCCTCGCCGCGCGTGCTCAATGGCCGGTCAGGCGCACGATTCTCAGCGGTTGACGTTTTGCGATGATGCGACGACGTTCGTCGCGTGAGAGGCGATTCTGGATGCGACAGAAAGACGATGCTATACAAGGAACATGATCACAGATGCCACGTCTGAGTTGTGCCAGCTGTCAGATCGCGATCTGCTGGCTTGTGTTCACCGCGCCGCGCTCGTAGAGCGGTCCGCAACGAGACACCTGATTGCGTTGTTGGGTGAGCTTGATGCCCGTCGCCTCTATCTCGGTGAGGGCTTCTCCTCGCTCTTCACCTACTGCACACAGGCATTGCACCTCTCCGAGCATGCGACGTACAACCGAATCGAAGCCGCTCGGGCGGCGAGGCGCTTTCCCGTGATCCTCGAACTTCTCGAAGCGGGCAGCGTCACGCTGACCACCGTTCGCCTCCTCGCGCCGCACCTGACGGAAGCGAATCATCGTGAACTGCTGGAGCGCGCCCATCACAAGAGCAAGCGCGATGTGGAGCTCGTGATTGCGACGCTTGCGCCAGCGCTCGACGTTCCGTCAGTCGTGCGCAAGCTTCCCGCGCCGATGCCGGCGAGAATTCCCGAAGTGTCGGACGCGGCGAATACCACGGTTGTTGAAGGGAGCATGTTGCCGCAGTGCATCGTGCCTGCGGCGATGCCGTCACGCCCAGCCGAGGTGAAACCCCTCACGCCAGAGCGATACAAGATTCAGGTGACAGTGAGTCGCGAAGCCCATGACAAGCTGCGGCGAGCGCAGGATCTACTACGACATGTCGTGCCGAATGGCGATCCCGCAATCATTCTGGAACGGGCGCTCGACTTGCTGGTGGCCGATCTCGAGCGTACCAGGCTGTGTCAGACGGCTCGATCACGACCCCCGCGCAAATCACACCGCGCAACGCGGCATATTCCGGCTGCGGTCAAACGTGAAGTATGGCATCGCGACGGCGGGCAGTGTGCGTTTCAGGGAGCGCAAGGGAGGTGTGCCGAAACGGGCTTCCTG
Source organism: Vicinamibacterales bacterium (assembly GCA_963821395.1). GTDB lineage: Bacteria > Acidobacteriota > Vicinamibacteria > Vicinamibacterales > JAMQPK01 > JAMQPK01. Next base: position 86,364 of record CAWGDY010000043.1, read on the forward strand.
GAATTCCATCACGTCGTGCCGTATGCACAGGGCGGCCCGACGACCGCGAGCAATCTTGAACTGCGGTGTCGAAGTCACAACCAGTACGAGGCGGAGCAGTGGTTTGGCGCTGGCCGGCCGCCCATGATGCGAGAAAGAAGCACATAATTCGGTCCGTAACAGGGACTCGTTCTGGAACGAGTTAATGCGTCCGCTGCCCGGGGGTTGCTGTCGCAGTGCTATCCTGTAATGGCCAACGCCACAACTGCCCCTGGAGCCCTGAATGCGCCGAATGATCGTCGTTGCCGTCGGCGTGCTGCTCTCAGGCTCAATCGCCGGGAACGCTCAACAAGCCGATCAGTCCACACCGACCTTCCGCGCGGGCACGACGCTCGTCGACTTCAACATCGTCGCGGTCGATCCTCGAGGCAACCCTGTCACGGATCTGCGTCGAGACGAGATCGCTATCGTTGAGGACGACCAGAATCGCGAGATCGCGTTTTTTCAGTTCGAAGGTGCCGCAATCCCATCCGCCGTCGCTGCGACGGATCGGCCCGGTCCCTTGCCGGCCGGCACCTTCACGAATCGAACTGAATACGCTGCGAGACCGCCCAAAAACCTGATTGCCATCGTCGTCGATCTCATCAACACGTCCATCGGTCAGCAGGCGGAACTGCAAACTCAGCTACTCCACAACCTGAAGCAGCTGCCTCCAGACGCGCATGTCGGCCTCTACGTGATCAGCGAGCAAGCGGTTGCGATTCATGATTTCACGCAGGACGCAGAATCGCTGCGGACGCGGCTCGAGAAGAACACCCCAACGGTCCAGACCACACTCGCCTCATCCGCGCGCGTCATACAGCAACTGCTGAGTACAGGGGCACCGCATCAAGCGGAGTCACTCAGGGCGTTGGCGGAAGTCGACGCGAGAGTTCAGGGCGATTTCAATCAACAGTTCATGAAGACACGCCGTCGCCTTACCCTCCAGGCGCTCGAGTCGGTGGGCGATCATCTTGCCGGTGTTCCGGGCCGGAAGAGCATCGTCTGGGTCTCATATGGATTTCCGTTGACCGACGATTACGGCACCCACACGGACGAAGTGACCAGTACGTCACAAGAGCTTGCGACGGGGAATGTCGCGGTTTACCCCGTAGATGCACAAGGTGTCCCGCCAAAACGCGGTAATCCCAGACAACAGGGCAGAATCGAAGGAACCAGCGAGCTCATCGCTTCAATAACCGGCGGACGGGTTACGAGGAACAATAACGATCTGGCGGGCGCTGTCATGGCCACGGCCGAAGACATCCGCGGAACGTATTCGCTTGGATACTATGCGGTCAATTCGCCGGACAATCGTTGGCACCGGCTCTCAGTGAAGGTCTCGCGGCCGGGAGTGACGGTACGCCACCGTCAGGGGTATCTCGCCTCGGCGAGTGTGAATCAAGCCTCAGACTGGCCTCACGAACGCTGGAACGATCTCGCTTATCGCCCTCTCATTTCCACCGCCATACGCATCGACGTGCGGCCCGTAAGGGAAGCGGCGCGTCTGAACGTGGCCGTCGATGTCGTCGTCGATGATCTGCAGTTCCGGCCTGTCGACGGTGGCATCCGCTGCAGACGTCGAGATTGCGCTCGTGGAGAAAACGTCAAAAGGGCCGACAAACGTCCGCGTGCAATCAGCCGGCATACAGCTGCCAACCGGTGCCGCCGTGCCGGCTGTCGCACCGTTCTCGGCGACATTCCCGTTGAATGCCCAGACAACCTCGGTGCGCGTCATCGTGCGCGACCGAGCGTCGGGCAAGCTCGGTTCGCTCGATCTGCCATTGGACAAGTTGCCAAAGCAGTAACGAAAGGAAAAAGGAAAAGAAAGGGAAGAGGGAAGAGTGACACGAGCAGCGCTTGCGCACCTGACGATTTCGTTGTTCGCTATTCCATTTGCCGTCTTCGGGTTTCCTGTTCAGCTTTCGCTCATTCTTTCAAGACCCGCCCGTATTCCGCGCAAACACAGAGGTCGTCGTCGTTCCTGTCACGGTGACCGATCGGTCCGGCCGATTCGTGCGTGATCTCACCGCGGACCAATTCGAGATCTCGGAAAATGGAGAACCTCGCCGACTGGCTCAGTTCAGCACCGAGCGAGTGCCGGTGAGCCTGGGGATCCTGCTCGATATCAGTGGCAGCATGGCGCAGGACCCGAAGGTGCGCGCTGCGGACGATGCGCGGTGGGCGGACACGCGGCGCGCGCTCGAGCTGCTCGTCACGCGGCTCGGCACCGGAGACGAAGCGTTCTTCGCCGTATTCAACGACAAGGTGTCGGTGGCGGCTCCGTGGACGCAGGACTATGCCGGCATTCTGCGGGCGTTCGATTCACTTCAGCCTGGCGGCGGCACCGCGCTCGTGGACGCGGTCAAGCTGATCGCACCGGCTTTTCGGCTCGCCCAACATCAGCGCAAAGTGCTGTTGCTGATCACCGACGGCAACGACACTCATCTTCCTCTCGTAGACATTCCAACCTACGCGATATAGTCCCGAGCAGCAGCGGCAGGCGGCGATCGGCGAACGTCAGCGGATGCTGCGCGAACTCATTGTGGAGGGTACGCAAGACCGCGGTTCGCCGATCGGACGCGATGCTGTACGGGATCGGTATCGGCACGCGAAAAGGCGCACCGGTTGATGTCGCGATGCTCGAATCTCTGACTCTCGAGTCGGGAGGCTCTGTCGAGCCATTGCGCGATCCGTCGGAAATCTCCGCGGCCGTCGCGCGGATCTGTGACGATCTGCAGTCGCAGTACGTTCTCGCATTCGAACCGCAGCATGCCGACGGCAAGTACCATGCGATACGCGTGAGAACGAAAAACACCCGCCTGAATGTGCGCGCCCGTGCCGGCTACATGGCCCCTGGCGGCCCTTAGCCCTTAGCCCTCAGCCCTCAGCCCTAAGCCCTCAGCCCTTTTCAACCAGCCGTCTTTACCGGTAAAGTAAGCCCCCATCGAGAGAACGTGATGACCCAGACCCGCTCGAGCTCTTCGAGTGATCTTCGTCAGCGCCGCGCTGGCCATGTCCGCGCTCGTCACCGAATGGGCGCCGCATGCCCAGCAGCCACAGCTCTATACGACGTGGCATCAATACGGCGGCTCGTCAGACTCGATGCAGTACTCCGCGCTCGCCCAGATCAACAAGAACAACGTCACCCAGCTGCAGCGCGCGTGGTTCTACCCGGTTCCGGGAGATCCGGAACGGCTCGCGTTCAATCCGCTCATCGTCGACAACGTCATGTACGTCGCGGGTGTCCGCGGCGTCCTCGTCGCGCTCGACGCGACGACCGGCAAAGAGCTGTGGATGTCCACGCTCCAGACGCCGGATCGCGGGCTCGCGTACTGGGAGAGCAAGGATCGTTCGGATCGCCGCCTGATCCTGACGGCGACCAACGGCATCCGCGAGGCCGACGCGCGCACCGGACAGCAGATCATGACGTTCGGAACCAAAGGATTCGTCGACATGCGGATCGGCACGCCGCGGCGCAACGGCGGGCCGAACAGCAGTCCCGGCCGCGTGTTCGAAAACCTGATCATCGTTGGATCGAACGTCGGCGAAGGCTACGGGTCTCCGCCCGGCGACATCCGTGCCTACGACGTCGTCACCGGAAAACTGGTATGGACGTTCCATACGATTCCACGTCCGGGTGAATACGGATACGAGACGTGGCCGGAAGACGCGTTTCGATATGCCGGCGGCGCGAACACGTGGGGCGACATCACGCTCGACGAGAAGAACGGCATCGTCTTTCTGCCGACCGGATCGCCGACCCACGACCTGTATGGAGGCGATCGGCAGGGCAACAACCTGTTCGGCAACTGCCTGCTCGCGCTCGACGCGCGCACCGGCAAGCGGTTGTGGCATTTTCAGATCGTTCACCACGATCTCTGGGACTACGACAACGCCGCCGCGCCCAAGCTTCTGACGGTGAATCACAACGGAAAGCCGATCGAGATCGTGGCGCAAGCGGGCAAGACCGGATTCCTCTACGTGTTCGAACGCAAGACCGGCACGCCGCTCTGGCCCATCGAAGAGCGGCCTGTTCCAAAGAGCGAAATCCCGGGCGAGTTCTCGTCGCCCACGCAGCCGATTCCCACCAGGCCGCCGCCGTTCGCGCGGCAGTCGATGACGCCGGAAGAAGTGAATCCGTTCGTCAGCGCTGAAGAGCAGGAGACGCTGAAGCAACTCGTCCGCGATGCGGCGAACCAGGGCGTGTTCACGCCGTCGAGCCACCTGCGTCCGCATATTCAATTTCCGGGCGCCTGGGGCGGCGCCAACTGGGGCAGCACCGCCGGCGATCCCGAGACCGGGATGGTCTACGTGCGCAGCCTCGAGATGATCAGCTACCGCAAGATGTCGCTCGTCACGCCCGGCACCGGCGGTGGCGGCGGACGCGGACAGGGCGCGCCGCCTGGACCGCGCGAGCAGGAAGGCCAGAGCGTCTACATGCAGCGATGCTCCGGATGTCACGGGCCGGGGCAGATGCCGATGCGATCGTTGCAGGCGATCGGATCGCAGGGATTCCGCTCGGTCGTCCGCCAGGGCGTGAACGCGATGCCGGCGTTCGCTGTTTCGACGATCTCCAATGACGCGCTCGAGGCGCTCGAAACGTATCTGATGTCGCTGCCGACGAGCGACGAGCAGGCGGGGAATCCATCGGAGATTCGTCTCCCGCAGAATCCCAATCGCTATCAGGGTCCACCGACGAGGTATGGCGGATCGTTTTCGGCAGGCTGGTACACCAGCAACGGCTATCCGGCTTCGGGTCCGCCCTGGTCGCAGCTCGTGGCGTACGACCTGAACGACGGGACGATCAAGTGGCGCGTCGCCGATGGCACCGCGCCGGGCCTTGCGGACAAAGGACTGAAGACGACCACGGGGACGGTGCGGCCGCGCAACGGCCCGGTCGTCACCGCCGGCGGGCTCGTCTTCCTCGCCAACTCGCAGGATCGCTTTCTGCGCGCGTTCGACAAGGAAACAGGGCGGCTCATCTGGGAGCACGAGCTCGAAGCCAATCCGGAAGGGATTCCCGCGGTGTATCAGGTGAACGGACGGCAGTACATCGCCTTTGCCGTCGGGGCCTCATGGGGTGACGGAGGAGACCCCGTGTGGAGAAATCCGCTGCACCGCAAGCAGGGGAAAATCGAGGCTCAGGGATACCATGTCTTCGCACTAGGGAAAAAGGAATAAGGAAGAAGGAATAGAGATCATGAAAATACGAATCGCGATTGCCGCCCTGTTTGCCGCCTGCATGGTGACGCTTGTCGCGCAGCAGAACCAGGCGCCCGAATTTCCGCGCGCCGCTGATGCCCTCGAGCGGGTCACGTGGCGCACGCGCACGCTGGTGGCCAACGACCGTCTCACAAACTGGGATCTCGGCCATCCCGGGCATGGGCCTCACGTTCCAGGAATCGGTCGTGAGGGCCGACGCGGCCCTTGTGCCGTTTGTCGAAGGCTCGAGCGCGCAGCGCGTCAGCCCGCAGGTCCAGAAGAACCTCGACTACAACCTGACGGCCGCCGAAATCGCGGCGATCAAGACGGGGATGGGGCCCAGCGTCAGGGTGAGCGCGTATCGCGTTGAGAACCTGCCGGCAGATGCCGCGACGCGCCGGCGCGTGTTCGACTTCGCGCGGGAGCTTGGCGCGACCACGCTCGTCGTGCCCGGCAACACCGATCTCGCCGGCCTCGATGCGCTGGCCGAGGAATTCCGCGTCAATGTCGCGGTGCTGAACAGCTCCGACGCCACACTGAAAGCGATGGAAGGCCGCAGCCGCCGGATCGGCATCGGCATCGACACGGGCACGTGGGCGCAGGACGCCACGAACGTCCGCAACGAAGTGGCGCGGGTAAGGGATCGCTTGATCTATGCGAACCTTCGCGACCGCTCGGCCCGCGGCGCCAGCGCGCAGAACGTGCCGCTGGGCAAAGGCGTGGGCAATCTCCGCGACTTCTTTGCCGAGCTCGAGCGGCTTGACGATCGCCAGATTTCCGTTCGCCTTGGCGGCGACGGCAGCCCGGTCGTCACCACCAGAGTGCCCATCGCGATGACAATCGATACGACGGGGGTCGTCAAGGCGCCCGGCGATCTGTTCGCGGCCGTGTCGGCGTTCGAGGATGTCGTGCAGCCCGCGTATGCCGCCAACTTCAACGAGTTCGCGCGCACGCGTCCGATTCGCTTCGATCTCGTGACGCCGTCACGCGGCGAGACGCTGGCGCCGGCCGAGATCGATCGCCGCGCCGCGGAGACGCGCGCGAAGATCGACGCGGCGATTCCGAACAAGCCGTTCGCGTCGCCGAAGAAGCCGCGGAAGCTCCTCGTCATCGAGAGCCTCGAAGGGATGTCGCACAACACCATCCCGCACACCAACGTCATGATTCAGCGGATGGGCGAGAAGACCGGCGCCTGGACGACGGTGTTCAGCAACGATCTGAGCAACCTCCGCTATCCGAAGGTGAAGGAGTTCGACGCGGTCTTCCTCAACAGCATCGTCGGCGAGTTCCTCCCTGATCCGGCGATGCGGGCTGATTTGGTGCGCTACGTGAACGAGGGGGGCGGCATCGGCGGCATTCACGGCACGCCCTGGGCGTCACGCAACTGGGACGAGTTCGCTGAAATGATCGGCGCGCAGAGCGCGCCGCACCGGATCGAGAACGGCGTCCTGAAGGTGTACGACAAGGACAACCCGATCGTGCGGCCGTTCAACTACGAGGACCTGCCGTTCCGCGAGGAGTACTACCGTTTCGAAGATCAGGGCAACGGCCGGCTGCGTTGGGACAAGGTGCGCGTGCTGTTGATCGTCGATCTGGACGAGAAGGTGCCGAACTCGACCGACAAGCCCTGGCCGGGCTACCGCCGGCCCGACAAGGTGTACCCGGTCGCCTGGATCCGCGAGTACGGGAAGGGGCGCGTCTTCTACAACTCGATGGGCCACATGACGGAAACCTTCATGCGGCCGGAAATCGTCGGCCACTTCCTGGTGGGCATGCAGTACATCCTCGGCGACGTCGACGCGAATGCGACACCGAATCCGCTCAGGTAGCGCAGGCCTTTAGGCCTGCCGCGTCGCGATGGCGGTGGTAGGTGGTAGGCGGTAGGCGGTAGGTGGTAGCGCAGGGCTTTAGCCCTGCCAAGTAACCGGTGGCGCAGGGCTTTAGCCCTGCCTTACAAGACGAAAAAGGCTGTCCGGCTTCGGCCGGGCCGTGATATGAAGGGCGGCGATGACAACCATCCATCGCCGCTCTTTTGCTTTCTGCGTGGCCCTGCTGCTCTCGACGCTCGCCCCGGCGCCCGTGTTGATGCACGCGGCGCCCGCGCCGGCCAGCTGTGAAAGCCTCACCTCGCTGAAGATTCTTCACGGCAAGATCGACTCCGCGGCCGAAGTCGCCCAGGGCGCGTTCAAGCCGCCGGCGCCGGGCACCGTCAATGCCGCGGCGGCGCGTGCCTACGGCGCGACCCCGGCGTTCTGCCGCGTGACGGCGACGCTGACGCCGACCACCGACTCGGACATCAAGGTCGAGGTCTGGCTGCCGAAATCGGGTTGGAATGGAAAGCTTCAAGCCGTCGGCAACGGCGGCTTTGCCGGAACAATCTCATACCCTGCCCTTGCCGCTGCCGTGAGCGGCGGCTATGCCGCCGCGAGTACGGACACCGGACACGCGACACCTGGAGCTTCGTTTGCGATGGGGCATCCGGAGAAGCTCGTCGACTACGCGCACCGGTCCCTGCACGAGCTGGCCGTCTCCGCCAAGGCGATCGTCATCGAGCACTACGGGAGCGCCCAGAAAGTGGCGCTGTGGAACGGCTGCTCCACCGGTGGAAACCAGGGATTGACCTTGGCTTCGAAGTACCCTTCGGATTTCGACGCGATCATTGCCGGCGCTCCGCCCGATCCGCGCGCGCGTCTCATGGGCGTGCGCGTGCTTTTGAATCATCTGGTCCATCGCACCGCCGACAGCTACATTCCGGCCGAAAAGTACCCGGCGATCCACAACGCTGCCCTGGCGGCGTGCGACAAGATGGACGGCATCGAAGACGGTGTCATCCCGAATCCGCAGGCGTGCAAGTTCGATCCGTCCGTGCTGCTGTGCAAGGGCGCGGACGGTCCATCCTGTCTCACGGCACCGCAGGTCGAGACGGCCAAGCTCATTTATGCGGAAGTGAAGCATCCGACGTCAGGACGTGCCCTGTACCCGCCGCTCCTGCAGCCTGGTTCGGAGTTGAACTGGGCAACGCTTGCAGGTCCGGAGCCGTTCACCATCCCGGTCGATGCGTTCCGCCATCTCGCCTTCAAGGATCCGAACTGGGATCCACGTCGATTCAATCCGGGCGACATCGAGCTGATGGACGAGGCAGCAAGCGTACTCAATACGGTGACACCCGACCTGAGACCGTACTTCAAGCGTGGGGGCAAGCTGTTGATGTATCACGGGTGGAACGATCAGCAGGTGCCGGGAACGAGCAGCGTCACGTATTTCGAGCGCGTGCTGACGGCGTCCGGGCGAGCATCGGCGGGACGATCGATTCAGCTCTACATGGTGCCAGGCATGAACCATTGCCAGGGTGGTGTCGGCACAGACACGTTCGATAAGGTCGCCGCGATGGAAGACTGGATCGCGAAGGGCACGGCCCCTTCCCATATCGTGGCGTCCCACCTGACTGACGGAAAGGTCGATCGCACGCGCCCGCTGTGTCCGTATCCGCAGATTGCACGCTACAAGGGCACCGGGAGTATCGCCGACGCCGAGAACTTTGCCTGTGCCGCCAAGTAGCGCAGGGCTTTAGCCCCGCCAGGAACCTATGAAAACACCGATCGCCGGGTTTCTTTTCATCGCGACCGCCAGCCTCTTCGCGCAGGCGCCGGCCGCCATCGACTGGGCCAAGGTCGAAGCCGAGACACTGCAGCACTTTCAGGCGGTCGTTCGGCTCGAGACGACGGACCCTCCGGGAAACGAACGGCCCGCGGCGGAGTACCTCAAGCAGGTGCTCGAACGCGAAGGCATTCCGACCAAAGTGTTCGAGAGCGAGCCGAACCGCCTGAACGTCGTCGCGCGGCTGAAGGGCAACGGGTCGAAGCGGCCGCTCTTGATGATGGGACACACCGACACGGTGAACGTCGACCCGGCGAAGTGGACGTTCCCGCCGTTCAGCGCGACACGCGAGGGCGGCTACATCTACGGCCGTGGCACCGTCGACGACAAAGACAACGTGGCCGCGGCGCTCATGACGATGCTGCTGCTGAAGCGGTCGAACATGCCGCTGGCGCGTGACGTCATTTTTCTGGCGGAGGCGGGCGAGGAAGGCACGACGCGCGTCGGCATTCAGTTCATGGTGAAACAGCACTTCGCCGAGATCGAGGCGGAGTACTGTCTCGCCGAGGGCGGGAGCGTGCCGCGAAGCGGCGGCCGCGTGCGCTTTGCGTCGGTGGAGACCGCCGAGAAGATTCCTCGCGCGATTCAACTGACGGCGATCGGCGTGGCGGGACATGGCTCGGTGCCGCTCGAAACGAACTCGGTCCTCACGCTGTCGCGGGCGATTACCGCGGCGGCGACGTGGAAGGCGCCGATTCAGTTGAGCGAAACCACCCGCACCTACTTCACGAGGCTGGCCGCGATCTCGCCGCCCGCCGAGGCCGCCCGGTACCGAGCGGTCGTCGGCAACGATCCCAAAGCCGCGCAGGACGCCGTCGACTACTTCGCGAAGAGCGATCCGCGCTTCGCGTCGATGCTCCGCAGCTCGATTTCGCCGACCATCATCCAGGGCGGATATCGCGTCAACGTGATTCCGTCCGAGGCCAGGGCCACGCTCGACGTACGGCTGATGTCGGGACAGGATCCGGACGCGTTCATCGTCGAGCTTCGAAAGGTCATCAACGATCCGGCCGTGCGCGTCGAATGGATCCCGCGCGACGTCCGGCCCAGTACGCCGAGCGCGCGGCTCGATACCGAAGTGTTCAAGGTGCTGGAATCGACCTACGCGCGCTTCTACGACACGACCGTGCTGCCCACCTTGAGTACCGGCGCGACAGACATGTCGTATCTGCGCGAGAAGGGCGTCCAGTGCTACGGTGTCGGGCCGGCCCTTGACGAGGAAGACGGTCCGAAGGGATTCGGCGCGCACAGCGATCAGGAACGGATCCTCGAAACCGAGCTGCACAGGTTCGTGCGCTTCCACTACGAGGTCGCACGCGATTTGGCGCGTGCCAATTAGAACAGCCGGTTAGAACAGAAGGTCAGAAGATCAGAAGAATCTTGATCCTCGGCTGGATCACCGCAGCGACGGTGCTGGTGTCGGGGCAGGTGCCGGCGGTTCGCGAGGACGCCAATATCCACGGCCGGCCCGGCTGGGTGATCGAAAACGGCCGCATCCGCGTCGCGCTTCTGCGCGGCGGAGGACACATCGCCGAAGTCCGTCTCGTCTCCAGCAATCCGAAGCTGTCCATCAATCCCATGTTCGTGCCCGACGGCAACGGCTACATGGGCCACATGGTGTGCTTCCCGCATTACGGGCCCGCATCCGCGGAAGAGCGCGAGCAGGGCTTGCGCGGACATGGCGAAGCGGGAGTCGGTGGACTGGCAGCAAACGCGCCCGCCGCAAATCGATTCGAACGGCCTCACCTTCTTCTACGGCGCTGATTTGCCAAAGACGCAGTACAAGATCGAGCGCGCGGTCACGCTGAAAGCGGGCGAGGCGAGTGTTCGAGTCGAGGAATGGGTCGAAAATCTCGCGGCGTACGACCGGCCCTACAACCTCAACGAGCACGCCACGTTCGGCGCGCCCTTTGTGACGCCCGGCAGAAACGTGCTCGACATGTCGGGCACGCGCGGCATGACCGATCCCATCCGGACCGCGGCAGGGAAGTGGGCGGCGGCTCATCTCTTTCAATGGCCAGACGCGCCGCCGTTGAACGACGGCGTCGCGTTGTCGCTGCGCGATTTCCACGCGATTCCCGGGGGACAGGTGTACAACCCGGTGCTCACCGATCGCTCGAAGCCGCAAAGCTGGTTCACGATCTACAACGAGGACTACCCGCTGCTGGTCGGCTACGTCTTCCCGTCCGACGATCATCCGTGGATCGTCGACTGGCAGAATCAGCCGAGCGCGGCCAGCTCCGCCGGAACGGCGCGCGGCATCGAGTTCGGCACCTCGCCCTTCGACGAAGGCTTGAGGAAAAGCGTGGAGCGCACGCAGATGCTGGGCGTGCCGACCTACCGGTTCATCGCCGCGCGGCAGCGGCTGTCGACGACGTTCACGATCTTCCTGCAGGAGATTCCGGCTGGTTTCTCAGGCGTGCGCGACGTGCGCGTGGAAAACGGTCGAATCCTGGTCGAAAACAGGAAACCTAGGTTCTTTCACAGAAGATCAAAAGATCAGAAGAAAACATTTCTTCTGATCTTCTGGTCTTCTGTTTTTTCACGGGCGCACAGCGACGAGCGACAGCGGATATTTCCTGGACCGCTTTGGTTCGTCGCGATCGTAGAGGATCGGAATCACCGACCCGATCTCCGGCGCTCGCCTCTTGCTGTGCTTGTATCGCCCTGTGCGGGTGGCGCCGCTCAGCAGCGTCCACTGGTATTCCACGCGCCAGGACGTGCCGTGGTCCGACGTTCCCTTCTTCACCTTCGTCACGGTGGCCACGGCTGGTGTGCCGTTCTGCAGGATCTCCAGCTGGCGCCGGATGCACGCCACCAGCAGTAGCGTGCAGATGAACCCGCCGACGGGAACGACATACGCGGGCCAGAGCTTGTCGCGTGACGGCGTGGTCCCACTCAACCAGCTGGCGCCCGGATAAGAAGCCAGGTAGGTCACTGTCGTGACAGAGCCCTCGGCGTAGCGGTCGAGGGTGGCGCCGCGCACGGTCGCTCGCCCTGTGTAGGGCGCGTTGTCCACGACGTACTCGTACTCGATCGTCGTCGCGCGCCGATTGCGTTCTCCACGCTGGCGTACGTGGACGACGCGTGCCTGGGTCGGGACCGCCTCCGTCTTGAACAGCGCGACATAGCGCTCCGACAGGCGGGCGCGGCGATACAGTTCTGCGCCTCCCCAAAGCCCACCGACGGCCGACGCCAGGGCCAGGATCGCCACGAAGATGCCGCAGGCGTTCAGCCGTACGTCGCGTGGCGTCGCCCGGAGCAGCTCTGCGGGCAGCGGCGGGTTACTTCTGGCGTTTTCGTCTGGCATCGGCAGCCTCTGAATTCTGCTCCCGGTCGGCGGTCAGCCGTCCGGCATCGCGCAGCGCCGAGCGGAGCAGATACTCGATCTGCCCGTTGACGCTGCGCAGCTCTGACGCGGCCCAGCGCTGAAGCGCGTCATAGAGCTCGGGATCGAGCCGAAGAGGGAAGCCTTTTTTGTCGGGCATTGTTCAATGGCCGTGGGGCCCCACCCCCACGGCCTGTGCCGCACCGCCGTTGGCGGCGCGGCTTTGGTTGCGACAACGATCTGCTTGGTGAGGCGTCTCGGTTGCAGCACTGAAGCAGATCGTCGTCACAAACACTGTCGAGCGGCCGAAGGCCGCGAGATACAGGTCGCGGGGGTGGGGCCCCGCGACAACTGATTACTGATACAACGTGCCGGTGTTGACGACGGGCTCGACGCCTTTCTCGCTGCACAAGACGACGAGCAGGTTGCTCACCATCGCGGCCTTGCGCTCTTCGTCGAGCGTGACGACGTTCTTCCGGCTGATCTCGGCGAGCGCCATCTCGACCATGCCCACGGCGCCCTCCACGATTTTCTGGCGGGCGGCAATGATGGCCGAGGCCTGCTGACGCCGCAGCATCGCGCCCGCGATCTCGGGTGCGTAGGCGAGGTGGCTGATCCGCGCCTCGATGACTTCGATGCCGGCCTTGCTGAGGCGGTCCTGGATTTCGTGGCGCATCCGGTCCGCGACCTCGCCGGCCGACAGACGAAGCGACACGTTGCCATCTTCGTGCGAGTCGTACGGGTAGCTGGTGGCCAGGTTCCGCACCGCCGCTTCGCTTTGCACGTGCATGAAGTTCTGATAGTCGTCGACGTTGAAGACCGCCTCGAACGTTTCGACGATGCGCCACACGACGACCGCGGCGATTTCGATGGGGTTGCCGTCGCGCTCGTTCACCTTCAGCTTGGCGCTCTCGAAGTTGCGCACGCGCAGCGAGAGCTTGCGGCGCGTCGTCAGCGGGTTGACCCACCAGAATCCGGCGCGCTTGATCGTGCCTTTGTAGACGCCGAACAGCGTGACGACAAATGCCTCGTTGGGATTGACCACCGTGAACCCGGCGACACTCACGCCGTCGAGCGCGAGGGCCAGGACGCCCGCGGCCTTGATCCAGTCGAGACCGTCCCCGCTGCGTCTCGAGCGTGGCCATCACCCAGACGGCGCCCGCGCCCACGAGCAGCATGACGAACACCATGAGCCAACCCGACAGGCCGCCGACTTCTTTTTCATGTGCCATCGCTGTAACCTCGACATCATTATGATATCACTTTGATGTCTGAGTCAAGAGGCGCTGGCCGATCCGGATTTTCGTAGCGCCGATCGCCGGACTCTTGGATTTCACACGACTATGCTATAGCGGTAAAGTTACAGGCTTTACCGGTCAAGTTTCCCTTGACACTCTCCCGACCCCTGAGTAATTTACCGGCACACATTCGTCTCTTCTGAAGCCATGACACATACCACCAAGAAGGGGGAGGGTATGAGGGATCTCTTCAGGCCAATGATCGCGTTGGTCCTGGTGCTGGCCGCCGCCGCGACGGCGTCAGCGCAGACCACTTCCGGATCGATGTCCGGTACCGTCGTCGACACGCAAGACCAGGTGGTACCTGGCGCCGACGTCATCCTCACCAATCAGCAGACTCAGGAAGTTCGCCGCACCGTCACGAACGAGGTGGGCCTCTTTACGTTTCCCGCGCTGCAGCCGGGTCCCTACACGGTGCGCGTCGAGCTGGCCGGTTTCCGGCCCATCGAGCGGCGCGACAACATGGTGGTCTCGAACAGTCGCCTGGCGGTACCGCCGCTGCGCCTCGAGGTCGGCTCTCTCAGCGAGGCCGTCACGGTCAGCGCGGTCGGCGAAGTCATCGCCACGTCGCAGACATCGCAGATGGCGCTTCTCGATTTGAAGCAGGTCGAAAACCTGTCGATTCGCGGTCGCGACCCGATTTCCTTCCTGAAGGTGCTGCCGGGTGTCGGCCTGCTGGCCAACGACCAGGAAACCTTCGGCGGCAGCTTCTCGACACCCGTGCCCAACATTCAGGGCGGCACAGGGCAGACGATTTACGTCGATGGCATCAACGGTGGTGACGGCGGCGGTGGCGGCAGCTTCAGCAACGCCACCAACGTGGACGCGATTGCCGAAATCAACGTGCAGATGAGCAACTACACGGCCGAGTACGGGCTGAAGGGCGGCGCGCAGGTGAACATCATCACCAAGCGCGGCGGTGCTGAATACCACGGCACCGGTTACTGGTACAAGCGCCACGAGATGTGGAACGCCACCAACTTCTTCAACAACCGCGCGGGACTTCCGAAGCCGTTTTACCGGTATTCGACGCTGGGCGGCACGCTGGGCGGGCCCATCCCGAAAATCGCCACGAACAAGCTCTTCTTCTTCTACTCAGTTGACGACACGCAGTTGAAAGACGTGAACATCCTGCGGCGTTACACGATGCCGACGGCCCTCGAACGAAACGGCGATTTCTCGCAGACGCGACGGCCGAACGGCACGCTCATCCAGATCATCGATCCGAACACGGGACAGCCGTTCGCGAACAACATCATTCCTGCCAATCGGCTCGACCCGCGCGGCCAGGCGCTGCTGAATCTGCTGCCGATGCCGAATCTGACCGGTGATTCTGGAGCCAACTTCCAGTATCAGGAGCCGAGCATCGACCATCCGCGGCGGCAGCAGCTGGTGCGCGTCGACTACAGGCCGACCGACAAGGACGCGATCTCGGTGAAGTACTCGCACTGGTTCACGAAGAGCGTCGGCTACAACGTGGCCGGTGCATCGTCGCGGTGGGGCCTTGTCAATCAGCGGTACGACTTCTTTGTCAACGCCGTGAAGGCGGATTACACGCGCGTGCTCAATTCGTCCACCGTGCTCGAGTTCGCCGGCGGGTTCTCCGACCAGGTCGAAGACGGGCCGCCAGGAAGCGACGAGGCCCTGCACGGGATCCAGCGCTCCACGTATCCGCAAATCACGAGGCTGCCTCAGTTTGCCGCGCAGCACAACCCGCTCGGCTTGATTCCGGTGGTGCGGTTTGGCGCGCTGCCCAGCGGCTCGGGCACCTCCGATTGCGGCGGCGGCCAGGTGAACCCGTGCTCCGACGTCTTCTACGACGGACGCTGGCCCATCACGGGCGATGACGTCAACGCGAACGTGGCCATCAACCTGACGCACACGCGCGGCCGTCACACCTACAAGATGGGCATCATGCGCGAGGATGAGCTCTTCGGTCAGGCCCGCTCGGGTGTGTTCGGCGGCGAATTCAACTTCGCGCACGACGCCAACGATTCGCTGAGCACGCAGTACGCCTATGCGAACGCCGTGCTCGGACATGTCTTCCGCTACACCGAGTCGATGGGCCGCGTGCCCGACGACCGGCGCCAGAAGGCGTGGGCGTGGTTCGTCCAGGACACGTGGAAACCCACTCAGAAGCTCACAGTCGATGCCGGCGTCCGCATGTATACCTGGGCGGTCCCGCTGACGATGGCCGACGAGGCGTCGGCGTTCGCTCAGGAGCGCTTCGACCCGAAGTGGGGCGGCAATCCACCTGTGTTCTTCCAACCCGTCACCACGCCACAGGGACGGCGCGCGCAGAACCCGGTGACGGGCCAGATCCTGCCGCAGACCTACGTTGGTCAGATCGTGCCGGGCACCGGCTATACGTGCGGTGTGATCACGCCGGAGACGCCCTGCACCATCAACGGCTTCGTCACACAGGAAGATGGCAACTATCTGGAGAGCGGCGATGAAGGGTTCATCGACTATCCGGGTATTCAGTTCGATCCGCGCGTGGGCGTGGCCTGGGCGCTGAACCCGAGGACCGTCGTCCGGGCTGCCGTCGGCTCGTTCCATGACAGCTACTGCGGGGAACAGCTACCAGCAGGGCGGAGGCAACGCCGCGTTCCGCTATAACCGCGAAGTCCTGTTTACGGACCTCGATTCCTATCTCACAGGATCATCGGCGACGTCGGTCGTGCCGAATACCAGCGGTCCCATCCGGACCGAGAACGCTCGGCCGAACAACATCCGCTACACCGCCGCCATTCAGAGAGAGATCGGCCGGAACATCGTCGTGGATGCCGCGTGGGTTGCTTCGCGGACGAAAAACGTGGTGCGCGAGGTGAACATCAACGACGTACCGTCGGGAGCACGATTCCTGCCGCAGAATCGCGACACAACGGTGGCGGCGTCACCGTCGAACCCGGGCGCACTGCCCGATGTATACCTGAGACCGATCCTCGGATTCAACGACATCGAGATTGGCCAGCCGAACGGGTGGCAGTCGTACGACTCCTTTCAGTTGCAGGTCACTCGCCGGTTCACCGGACGCTTCGAGATGGCCGGCAGCTACACGTTTGCACGCGGGTATGAAGACACGTATGGTGGGACCGGCAACAACGACCTGTATTCGACGTTGCCAAACCTCGATCAGCGCAGAGATATTCAGGAACACGTGCTCGTCGCGTCCTACCAGGTCGAGCTGCCGGCCGCGAGCCCGCACATGGGTAACAACAAGGTCGCCCGGTGGGTGCTCGACAACTGGCGGGTCTCGGGGATCAGCACGTTTGGAACCGGCGGGCGCGGCAACATCGGCACGAACAGCAACAGAAACCCCGGCGTGGTGACCTACAGCCCAAGCTTCGACTTTACCGGCGGCGGCGAGCAGTGCGGTCTGTACAACATCGAAGGCGAGCTCGATCTGCCGGGAGGCGAGCACAGCGTCGACAAGTGGTTCAACACCAGCGCTGTAAAGGCGCTGACGGCGCAAGGACAAAAGGGCAATGACTGCCGTGCGTGGAAGTTCACGCAGCCGGGATGGCACAACCACGATCTCTCGTTCTTCAAGGACATCAGGCTCAAGGGCAGCCAGCAGCTGCAGTACCGACTGGAAATCTACAACCTGTTCAACCAGGTCTCGTTCCAGGACGTCGACAATACGCCCGTCTTCGACCCGACTACGGGCGCGCAGACCGACACGAACTTCGGCAAGGTGACGGCGGCCCGTAACGAGCGGCGGATGCAGATGTCAATTCGGTTCATCTTCTAACGCTGGCGATTCACTAGGTTCGTCAGGTTCGTAGGTTCGTAGGTTCGTAGGTTCGTCAGGTTCGTTGGGTTCGTTGGGTTCGTGAGGTTCGAAGGCAGGGCGACGGCTGAAAAGGCCGTCGCCCTTTTTTTGTAGTACACAGTACGTAGTGTCCGGCTTCAGCCGGACCAATTCCATCCGTGAAAAAACGCAGACCGATCAAGCCACAGCCCGTTCGCCGCGACTATTCCTGGGTGCTGATCTTCGCGTCGGTGTTCGTCGCCTACCTCCCGGCACTGAACGGTGGCCTACTCTGGGACGATCTCAGTCACATCACCTTCCCCGAGCTGCGGTCGATCGGCGGCCTCTGGCGCATCTGGACCGAGCTCGGCGCGACCCAACAGGTACCTATCCGCTGCTGCACTCCGCGTTCTGGCTCGAGCATCGGCTGTGGGGCGACTCGATGCTGGGATACCACCTGGCCAATGCCTTCCTGCACGCGACGGCGGCCTGGCTGGTGGTGCTCGTCCTGAGACAACTGGCGGTGCCAGGAGCGCTACTGGCGGGTCTGATCTTCGCGCTGCATCCGGTGTGCGTGGAATCGGTGGCGTGGATTTCCGAACAGAAGAACACGCTGTCGGCCGTGTTCTATCTGGCGTCGGCGTATGTGTACTTGCGATTCGCCAAAACAGGGCTAAAGCCCTGTGCCACCGAAACAGCACGTGCCACCGAAGCAGTCCCTGCAGATGTGGCACAGCCTTTCAAGGCTGTCTCATACTGGCTCGCGTTCGCCCTCTTCATCTGCGCGCTCCTCAGCAAGTCGGTCACCGCAACCTTGCCCGCGGCGTTGCTCGTCGTGGTGTGGTGGCAGCGAGGGCGCCTCGAATGGCGGCGCGATGTGCTCCCGCTCGTACCCTGGCTGGCGATTGCCGCTGCCGCCGGTGCGTTCACGGCGTGGTTCGAGCACCAAATCATCGGCGCGAAAGGCGAAGCCTTCGATCTCACGATCATCGAGCGGGCGATCCTGGCCGGCCGGGTCATCTGGTTCTACCTGGGCACGCTCGTCTGGCCGGCGCGTCTCATTTTCATTTATCCGCGCTGGACGATCGACGCAACCAGCGGGTGGCAGTATCTCTATCCGGCCGGGGCCGTGGCTCTGGCGGTTGCGCTTGCGTCGGTTGCTAAACGCGGGCCGCTTGCCGGATATCTGTTCTTCTGTGGGACGCTCGTGCCGGCCCTCGGATTCGTCAACGTCTATCCGTTCGTGTTTTCGTACGTCGCCGATCATTTTCAGTATCTCGCCAGCCTCGGGATCATCGTGCCGGCAGCCGCGGCGGCGACCATCGCGGCCAGCCGGCTGCAGCCATCCGGCAGGCGAGCGCTGAACGTGGCGGGTATGGCCGTCGTGGTCGTCCTCGGCGTGCTCACCTGGCAGCGCAGCGGGGTTTATCAGAGTGCGGAACGGCTCTTTCGCGATACGATCGCGCGCAATCCCCAGGCGTGGATGGCTTATCAGAACCTCGGCATCGAACTGGCGGCGCGGAATCGGCTTCCTGAAGCCATCGAGGCGTTCGAAGGGGCACTCCAGGCGCGGCCCGGCTACGTTCAAGCACAAGACAACCTCGTGCTCGCATACATGAAGCTCGGCGATGCCGTTGGAGAAAAACCCGGTGGATCGGATGAAGCCGCTGCACGCTATGCGGCCGTGCTTCGCCTCGATCCGAATCACTTTCGGGCGAACTACAACCTGGGAACAATTCTGATGGACATGCCGCAGAAGCGGAGCGAGGCGATCGCGGCGCTCGAAAAGGCCGTGAGGCTTCGTCCCGAGTCTGTCGAGGCACGGGTCAATCTGGGGATCCTGTTGGCGGATGATCCGTCGCGCTCGGCCGAGGCTATCGCGCATCTCGAGGTCGCGATCGCCAAACGGCCCGATCTACCAGCACGCGAGCTGCTCGAGCGTTTGCGGGCCGACGCCAAAGAGAAGGCGCACTGATACATGAAAATCGGCAGACGTCAGATCGGAGTTCTCGTCGGCATCGCGCTGTTGCTGGCAGCTCATCCTGCCGGTCAGTCGCCGACGACACAGCACGCATGGCTCACGATTCTGTCGACGACGGATCTGCACGGCAACATCCTGCCGATCGACTACTACACGGGACAGCCGGATGCGCGCGGGCTGGCGAAGATCGCGTCGCTCGTGCGGCAGATTCGCAAAGAGAACCCGTCGGGCACGCTGTTGCTGAACTCGGGCGACACCATCCAGGGTGCGCCGCTCGCGTACGTCCACAACACGCGCAACAACACGCCGCCCGATCCGATGATGCTGACGATGAGCGCCATCGGCGTGGACGCGATGGCCGTCGGCAATCACGAGTACAACTTCGGGTTGACGGTGCTCGAGAAGGCCCGGAAGGAAGCAGCCTTCCCGTGGCTGTCGGCGAATACCTACGACGTTGGCACGGGGCGCCCGCACTACGCGCCGTACATCATGAAAGACCTGCAGGGCGTTCGCGTCGGCATCCTCGGCTTGACGACGCCCGGCATTCCGTCCTGGGACGATCCGAAAAACTATGCCGGCCTCGAATTCCGGGAACCTCTGGCCGAGGCGAGGAAGTGGGTGCCGCATCTGAGGACGGAAGAGCGTGCCGACGTGGTCGTCATCGCCATGCACATGGGGCTCGAAGAGGATCTCCGAACGGGTGTTGTCCACCCGGGGCAGGTGCCGAATGAAAATCAGGCGCTGGCGATTGCCCGGCAGGTCGATGGCGTCGATCTCATCGTCATGGGCCATACGCATCGCGATGTCAGCGCGCTCGTCGTCAACGGCACGCTGATGACCCAGGCGAACGCCTGGGGGCGGCATCTTGCCCGGGCCGACATCCATCTCCAACGAGACGCCAACCAGCGCTGGCGGGTCGCGACGAGGCAGGCCAATACGATTCCGGTGACCGACAGCACGCCGGCCGATCCCGAGATCGTCAAGCTGGCCGAGCCGTACGATCGCGAAACGCGGGCTTTCTTGAGCCGCGTGATCGGCCACTCGGACGCCGAGCTCAGCCTCAACGACTTCCGCGATCGCGACACGGCCATCCTCGATCTCGTGCATCGCGTGCAGCTCGACGCCGGCAAGGCCGACGTCTCGATGGTGGCGCCCTTCAACGAGCAGGCGCGGGTTCCGAAAGGCGACGTGCGCGTCCGCGACATCGCGGGGCTTTACGTGTACGACAACACGCTGGTGGTGCTCGATGTGTCTGGCCAGCAGTTGAAAGACGCGCTCGAGCATTCCGCGCGTTTCTTCGACGGCGGCATCCCCGCGTTCAACTACGACCAGGCCGAGGGGGTGACCTACGAGCTCGATACCCGCAAGGCGGCCGGAGACCGAATTCAGAATCTGCGCTTCCAGGGCAAGCCGCTCGGTCCCACCCAGCGCCTCCGGCTGGCCACGAACAACTATCGCGTGAACGGGGGCGGCGGCTATGTGATGTACCGCGGGGCGCCCGAGGTGTACCGATCGTCAAAGGAAATCCGGGAGCTGATTGTCGAATGGGTTGAGCAGCACAAGGAGATCCCCTCACAGCCGACCAACAACTGGCGGATGGCGTCGGCGGGCCTTTAACAGGAGTCGAGGAGACGAGGAGGAAGAATGTCTTTGAAAAAGACCCTCCTGAACTCTTAGTCTCTTGTGAGTCTCATTCCCACCATGAAACAAGACCAGGACACCCAGAAGCCGATCGGTGTGTTCGATTCGGGTGTCGGCGGGCTGTCCGTGCTCCGCGCGATCCGCGATGAGCTGCCCGGCGAGCATCTTGTGTACATCGCCGATTCAGGGTGTGCTCCCTACGGCGAACGATCGGCCGCGTTCGTCGTCGAGCGTGCTGTGACGATTACGGAGTTCCTGGTCCGCCAGGGTGCAAAGGCGATCGTCGTGGCGTGCAACACCGCGACGGGCGCCGCGGTCGAGTCGCTTCGGGCGCGTTTCACGATTCCGATCGTCGCCATCGAGCCCGCCGTCAAGCCCGCTGCGGCGCGAACGCAATCCCGTGTCGTGGGTGTGCTCGCGACCACCGGTACGCTGTCGAGCCCGAACGTCGGCAAGCTTCTGGCGAATTACGGAGCCGACGTCGAGTTCGTCATTCAACCGTGCCCGGGCCTTGCCGATCAGGTAGAGAAGGGCGATCTGGATTCCGATCGGACGCGGGACCTCGTGAAGCGATACGTGCAGCCGATCGTCGACAAGGGTGCGGATATCCTCGTCCTGGGATGCACGCACTACCCGTTTCTGCGGCCGCTCATCGAAGATGTCGCGGGCCCGGGCGTGGACATCATCGACCCTGCCGGCGCCGTGGCCCGCGAGCTGCGGAGGCGGCTCGAAGCGGCCGGCCTCGTCGGCGGATCCGCGAATGCGGGAGGCGAGCAGTTCTGGACGACCGGCAAGACGGTCGACGTCGAGCCGGTCGTGCGTCAATTGTGGGGACAGGATGTAACTGTGTCTGCTCTGAGTGGAGGCCGCCGATGATGATGATGCGTTTCATGCGTCGCGCTGCTGTCGTCTCGATAGGAGTCATGGCTCTTCTCGCGATCGCGCGGCCATTCGCGGCCGGCAGCACCGAGATCCTCTGGGATCGGTACGGCGTGCCGCACATCTACGCCTCCGATCGCGAGGCGATGTTCTACGCGCATGGCTGGGCGCAGATGCGCAACCACGCCGACCTGCTGCTGCGCTTGTATGGCGAGTCGCGCGGGCGTGCCGCGGAGTACTGGGGTGGCGACGCCAATCTCGAGCTCGACAAGTGGGTGCACCTGAACGGCGTGCCCGAGCGCGCGCGCGGCTGGTACGACGCCCAGGATCCGCAGTTCCGCAAATATCTCGATGCGTTCGCCAGAGGCATCAACGATTTCGCCGCGAAGAATCCCGATGCGATCGGTCAGGCCTTTCGCGTGGTGCTGCCGGTGAGCGGAGTCGACGTCGTGCAGCACCCGCTGCGCGCGGTCCACTACGGATACATGGGATCGCGCGCGCGGATGGAGACCGAGGTCAATGCGTCGTTGAAGCGCGCTTCCGTCAGTGCAGATGGCAAAGGGCAGATGGCACCGGATACTCTCTGCCATGAGCCATCTGCCATCTGCCTTGACAACGAGCTGTCTGCAGGATCCAATACCTGGGGAGTCGCGCCGTCACGTTCCGAAAGCGGGAACGCGATGCTCATCATTAACCCTCACCTTTCGTGGGGCAACACCTTCTACCGCTACATGCAGGTCCACCTCGTCGGCCCGGACTACGACCAGGTTGGCGCGCCCCAGGTGGGATTTCCCGTCGCCGTCGTCGGCTTCAACCGCCACACGGGCTGGGGCCGGACGGTCAATACGATCGATACGGTCGATTTCTACAGGCTGACGGTGCAGGGCGATCAATACCTGCTCGACGGCTCGGCGCGGCCGTTCGAGCGTGAGACCCGCACCATCAAGGTCAGGCAGGCCGACGGCGCGATGCGCGACGAGCGGCTCGATATTCGCCGCAGCGTTCATGGCCCTGTCGTGTACGACCAGAACGGCGTCACGGTGGCGATGCGCGTGGCCGGCCTCGATCGCCCGAAGATGCTCGAGCAGTGGTTCCGGATGGGCGAAGCGCGCACGCTCGAGGAATTTCAGTCGGCGCTGCGGATGATGTCGGTGCCGATGTGGCACGCCAACTACGCCGACGATCGCGGACACATCATGTTCGTGTTCGACGGCCTCGTGCCCAGGCGCCGGCTGCACGACTTTCAGTACTGGTCGGGCGTCGTGCCGGGCGACACGTCGGACACGCTCTGGACCGACTATCTCTCGTTCGACGAGCTGCCCAAATCAATCGATCCCGCCAGCGGCTTCCATCAGAACGCCAACGAGCCACCGTGGCTGATGACGCTGCCGCAGGTCGATCGCGCCAAGTATCCGGCCTACGTCGCCCCGTCCGGGCAGGCACTGCCGCAGATGCGCACGCTGCGCTCGCTGCGGTTGATCACCGAAGGGCGGAAGATCTCGTACGAACAGCTCATCGCCAGGAAGCATTCCACCCGGATGGAGCTCGCCGACAAGGTGCTTCCCGATCTGCTCCAGGCGGCAGCGGGGACCGAAGCCGGAAACGTGCTCGCCAAGTGGGATCGTCTGACCGACGTGGACAGCCGCGGTGCCGTCCTCTTTCAGATGTTCGTCGACCGGTACTTTTCGGCGGCCAATGGCGGCATGGCCAGCAAGCTGCGCGTCGCGTACGATCCCGCACGTCCCCTGGACTCCGCCTACGGTCTGGCCGATCCGGCGTCGGCTGCGGCTGCGCTCTCGGCGGCCGCGGACGAATGTCGCAAGCTTTACGGCGCGCTCGACGTGAAGTGGGGCGACGTCTTCCGATTCGCCAGCGGATCGGCCGATCTGCCGGGCAACGGGGGCCCGGGTGGCTCCGGTCTTTTCCGGACGATCGCCTTTACGCGGCGCGAGGGCAACAAGTACTACGCCGCGAGCGGCGAAACGATAGTATGTGCCATTGAATTCGGCCGGACTCAGCGGGCCCAGTGCCTGCTGGGATACGGCAATGCGACCCAGCCCGGCTCGCCGCACCTCGAAGACCAGCTGCCGCTGATGGTGCAGAAGAAGCTGTTGCCGGTGCGCCGCGACAAAAGAGAGATTGAAGGCGGCGTCGAATTGCGCGAACGTGTAGGCGAATGAATGTGTAGGCCGGGTCTTGCTCTTCAGACCCGGCTCGGAGGAGCCAGGTGAAGCGAACGATCGCACTTGCATGCGTAGTTGTGGCGGGGTTGGTGATGGTCCGGCTGAAGCCGGACACGACGTACGCGCAGGGCGCCCCGTACGATCTCATCATCCGCAACGGGCGGATTATCGACGGAACCGGCAGCCCGTGGTACCGCGGCGATGTCGCGGTGCGCGGCGATACCATCGCGCAGGTCGCGTACTCGATTTCAGAGCCCGCGACACGCGTCATCGACGCGGGCGGCCAGATCGTCTCGCCCGGCTTCATCGACATGCACAACCACGGCCGCGAAAACATCTTCAAGGTTCCGACGGCCGACAACTACATCAGGCAGGGCGTCACGACCATCATCGAGGGACCCGACGGCGGATCCGTCGTGCCGCTCGGTCCGTTTTTCGACAAGCTCGAGGCGCTGCAGAAATCGATCAACATCGGTTCGTTCGTCGGCCAGGGCTCGGTGCGAGAGGCGGTCCTCGGACGCGCGAACCGCCGGCCGACACCCGCAGAGCTCGACAAGATGCGCGGCCTGGTCGAGGAAGGGATGAAAGCCGGTGCCTTCGGCATGAGCACGGGACTGTTCTACGTCCCAGGCGCCTTTACGCCCGTCGAGGAAGTGATCGAGCTCGCCAAGGTCGCGGCCAAATACGGCGGCATCCACATCTCTCACATGCGCGACGAGGCCTTCGGCGTCATCGACAGCGTGAAAGAGACCATCCGCATCGGCGAGGAAGGTGGCCTGCCGACTCAGATCACGCACCACAAGATCGTGGGACCGGCCAACTACGGTAAGAGCGTCGAGACGCTGAAGCTGCTCGAGGCCGCGCGCGCCCGCGGCGTCGACACGACAAGCGATCAATATCCGTACACGGCTTCGAGCAACGCGTTTGTGGCATCGATGGTGCCGCAGTGGGCGCAGGAAGGCGGGCGCGAGCAGATGCTCACGCGCCTCAAGAATCCCTCGTCGCGCAAGGAAATCGCGGCCGAGACGGTTCGGATCATCAAGGAAGAGCGCGGCGGCGGCGATCCCAAGAACGTGTTCCTCGCGCAGTGTGATTTCGATCCCGCGATGGCGGGCAAGAACCTGGCGGACGTGGCGAAGATGCGCGGCCTCGAGCCGACCATCGAGAACGGGGCCGAAGCCGCGCTGTGGATCGTCGAGCAGGGCAACTGCCAGGGCGTGTTTCACGCCATGGCGGAGCAGGATCTCGAGCGCATCATGCGGCATCCGGCGACCATGGTGGCGTCCGACGGCTGGGTGCAGGTGTTCAACGAGGGCGTGCCGCATCCGAGAAGCTACGGCACGTTCGCGCGCGTCCTGGGCGTCTACGTGCGCGAGCGCAACGTCATCACGCTCGAAGACGCGATCAGGAAGATGACGTCGTTTCCGGCCCAGCGCATTCGAGTGAACGATCGCGGTATCCTGCGTCCGGGCATGAAAGCCGACATCGTCGTCTTCGACCCGGCGCGCGTGCGCGACATGGCGACGTTCGAGAAGCCGCATCAGTACGCTGAAGGGTTCTCGTCGGTGATCGTGAACGGGCAAGTGGTGTTCGATGGCAAGGCTATGACGACCGCGAGACCGGGAAAAGTAGTTCGCAGGAACTGAAACAGGAGGATAGGAGGTTAGGAGAATTCTTTGAAAGAATCCTCCTAATCTCCTACTCTCCTGTGAAAGATCCGTTTTCAAGGGAGGGCATATGAGACGGTTGCATCTGGCGTTTATCTTTGTCGCGGTGCTCGGCGTCGGACTTTTTCTCGTCTCGCGCAGCCCGATGAGCGCCCAGCAGGGCGCGGCCATTCCCGTGGACAACAACGATCTCGGAGGCACGGTGACCGGGCCGAAGGGTCCCGAAGCCGGCGTCTGGGTTATCGCGGAGACCAACGACCTGCCGACGAAGTTCGCGAAGATCGTCGTGACCGACGATCGGGGGCGGTATCTCATTCCCGACATGCCCAAAGCGAACTACAACGTGTGGGTGCGGGGCTACGGGCTGGTTGATTCGCCGAAAACACAATCGGTGCCCGGCAAGATCATGGACCTGAAAGCGGTAGCGGCACCGAACCCTCACGCCGCCGCGCAGTACTACCCGGCCGGCTACTGGCTGTCGCTCATGAAGGTGCCCGACAAGAGCGAGTTCCCCGGCACTGGCGAAAACGGCAATGGCATCGCCACAGGCATGCTGAACCAGGCGATGTGGTTGCGGAGCCTGAAGTCGGGTGGCTGCACGGCCTGCCATGGGTTCGGTGCGAAGGCCATGAGGGAGATTCCGAAAGTGCTCGGCACGTTCCCGAACTCGGCAGCGGCGTGGGAACGCCGCGTGCAGTCCGGGCAGGCCGGAGGTGGGATGAGCGCCGGTCTCAATGCGTTCGGCCGGCGCCGCGTGCTCGAGATGTTCGGCGACTGGACCGATCGCATCGCCGCGGGCGAAGTGCCTCCGGCGCCGCCGCGTCCCCGCGGCATCGAGCGCAACATCGTCATCACGCAGTGGGACTGGGCCGATCCGAAGTCGTACCTGCACGATTCGGTATCAACCGATCGCCGCAATCCGCGGCTGAATCCGTACGGCCCGCTCTATGGCTCGCTCGAGTTGAGCTCGGATTACGTGCCGGTTCTCGATCCGGTGAAGAACACGGTCAGCCGGGTTCCGCTGACCGTGCGCGATCCGAACACGCCGGCGACTAACCCGAAGATGCCGGCGAGCTCGCCCTACTGGGGCGACGAAGTGATCTGGACGAGCAAGAACAACGTGCACAACCCGATGCTCGACGAGAAGAACCGGCTGTGGCTGACCTCGGCCGTCACGCCGTTCGATAATCCGGCGTTCTGCAAGCAGGGGTCGACGCATCCTTCCGCGAAGGTGTATCCGCTCGACAGCGCGAGCCGGCATCTGCAGATGTACGACCCGCAGACCAGGAAGCTGACGCACATCAGAACGTGCTACGCCACGCATCATCTGATGTTTGCCGAAGATGCGAATCGCACGCTGTGGACGAGCGGCGGCGGTCCCGTGATCGGCTGGCTCGACACGAAGAAGTTCGACGAGACCGGCGACGAGGTGGCGTCGCAGGGGTGGACGCCGCTGATTGTCGACACCAACGGCAACGGCCGGCGTGATGCCTGGACCGAGCCGAACCAGCCGGCCGATCCGACGAAGGATCGCCGCATCAACTCGCCGTTCTATGCGGCGTCGCCCGCCGCCGACGGATCGATCTGGGGCACGGCGCTCAGTTTCCCTGGTGCGATCATGCGCGTCGTGCCGGGATCGAATCCTGCCGAAACGGCGCTGACCGAAATCTACGAGCTGCCCGCGGTCACCGATCCGAAGGCCGACGTGCGCGGCTTCTCGCCGCGCGGCGGCGACGTGGATCGCAACGGCGTGTTCTGGGCGGCGCTCTCCAGCGGACACATGGCGAGCTTCGATCGCCGCAAGTGCAAGGCGCCGTTGAACGGTCCGAAAGCCACCGGCCAGCACTGCCCGGAAGGCTGGACGTTCTACGCCGAGCCGCTGCCGCAGTTCAAGGGCGTCACCGACGACGGCAGCGTCGAAGGGAGCTATTACACCTGGGTCGATCAGTTCAACACGTCGGGTTTTGGCGCGAACACGCCCATCAACACCGGCAACCAGTCCGAGGGTCTTCTCGCACTGAACAACGGCAACTGGGTCGTGATGCGCGTGCCCTATCCGCTGGGCTTCTACACCAAGTGGATGGACGGACGCATTGACGACGAGAAAGCCGGATGGAAGGGGCGAGGGCTCTGGGCGACCATCAGCACGCGCGCGCCGTTCCACATGGAGACCGGGAAGGGCACGACGAGCAAGGTGATGCACTTCCAGGTCCGGCCCGATCCGCTCGCGAAGTAGGCCAAAGATGAACAGGAGACTAGGAGACTAGGAGAATTCTTTTGAAAAGAATTCTCTCAGTCTCTTAATCTCTTGTAAAACGTGGTTACGATTCGAGACGCCCGCATCGAGGATGCCGAAGACATGGTGGGCATCCTGAATCCGATCATCGCGGCGCGGATCTACACCGCCCTCGATACCCCGTTTTCCGCTGACCAGCAGCGCGAGTTCATCCGCACGTTTCCGCAGCGCGGAATCTTTCTCGTGGCCGTTGACGCCGCCTCGAACCGTGTCGTCGGCCTGCAGGACGTCTCGCCGTTCGGCGATTTCACGCCCGCCTTCGATCATGTCGGCGTCATCGGCACGTTCGTCGACCTGGGCCGCCGCCGCCAGGGCATCGCATCGCGGCTCTTCGCGGCAACCTTTGATGTTGCGCCAAAGAAGGGCTACGAGAAGTTCTTCACCTACGTCCGGG
>CAWGDY010000044.1:0-61161 GCA_963821395.1 Vicinamibacterales bacterium
CAGAAACTCACGAAACGCGCGCATGGCTTGACCGCGGTGGCTGACGGCGGTCTTCTCTTCGTCCGACACTTCGCCGAACGTCCGCGCGTACGGCGGATAGAAAAACACCGGGTCGTAGCCGAAGCCGTTCGGTCCGGCGGGCGCGGCGGCAAGTTCGCCTTCGACGGTCGCGGTGGTTTCGAAGATCACCGCGTCACCCTGGGCCACGGCGAGCGCGCAGACAAATCGCGCGTGACGATTCTCGGTGCGGGCGTCGCGCACGCGACGATAGATGTCCGCGAAGCGCTCGTCGTACTGTCGCGTCCTCGCGCAGATAGCGCGCCGAGAAAATCCCCGGGTCGCCGTTCAGCGCGTCGACCTCGAACCCCGAATCTTCGGCCATCGTCACCATGCCGGTGAGGCCGGCGTAGTGTCTCGCCTTTTGCGACGCGTTTTCGGCGAACGTGGCGCCTGTTTCTTCTGGAACCGGAATGCCCGGAAAGTCCGCGAGGGTCTTCAATTCGTGCGGAAGTCCGTCGAGGATGCGCAGGATCTCGCGAACCTTACCCGCATTCGTCGTTGCGATCAGAATGCTCTTCACCACTACCAGCTACTAGCCACCAGCCTACCACCTACCAGCTACCACCTACCACCTATTTCAGGATGTGTCCCACCGCCTGCTTTTGCAGCTCGATCAGGTGGCCAATCCCTTTCTGGGCGAGATCGAGCAGGTCGTTGAGCGCATCACGGCCGAAGGGCAGTCCCTCGGCGGTGCCTTGCACTTCGATGAACTTGCCGCTGCCGGTCATGACGACGTTCATGTCGACTTCGGCGCGCGAGTCTTCCTCGTAGGCCAGGTCGAGCATGCGCGTGCTCTCGATGATGCCGACGCTCGTGGCCGCGACGTAGTCCGTCACCGGGATCTCGCTGATGAGTCCCTTTTCGCGGATGCTCTGGAGCGCGAGCACCAGGGCGACGAAGGCGCCGGTAATCGCGGCCGTGCGCGTGCCACCATCGGCCTGCACGACGTCGCAGTCCATCCATACTGTCCGCTCGCCGAGCTGATCCAGTTTGATCACCGATCGAAGCGAGCGGCCGATGAGGCGCTGGATCTCCTGCGTCCGGCCGCCCACCTTGCCCGTCGAGGCCTCGCGCGTGTTTCGCGTGGAGGTCGCACGCGGCAGCATGCCGTATTCGGCCGTCACCCAGCCCTTTCCCGTGTTGCGCAGGAACGGCGGAACGCGGTCTTCGACCGACGCGGTGCAGATCACCTTCGTCCGTCCCGATTCGATCAGCACGGACCCTTCCGGATGCAGGAGGTACTGCGGGTGGAGTTGTGTGGGGCGAAGCTGGTCGGGGGCTCTGTTGTCTACACGCATCAGTTGGTTATCCATTTGGGATCCCGCTCGATCGGCCGCCGCAGGTCGAGGTGGCCGGCGAGCGTATCGACCTCCTTGCCGTCGATGAGGATCTGCACGCCGGTGACGGCCGGCAGGTTTGTCGTCAACGCGCTGACGATCGCATAGACCGTCAGAATCTCGTTCGTGGTTCCGCCGGGATGATTCTGCCGAAGCTCGGGGCTGAGATCGACATACATGTCGCCGGCCTTCGTGAAAAACACTCTCCGGAGCGCGGTGCCCGGCGGAATCGCCGACGCGAGCGGCTCGGGTGGCGCCGCGATCTGCGCTTCGACGATGCGCTTCGCCTGTTCGATCGTGCCCTCGCCGTACAACACTTCCCGCTCGACGCCGGTCAGGCCGGTCCCTTGCTCGTCAACATAGAACAAACGCGCGCGGATCTTCCGTGCTTCGGCGGCCGGCGTGGTGGCGACCGTGGCGATCTCCGCCTGGGGAACGGTCGCCAGCCATCGCGGCCCCATCACCAGCAACACGATGAGGCCAACGCCGAGAACGGTCGCCAGGCCGATGTACAAGCCAAACGTACGCGATTGATACTTCAATCGATACTTCATGGCGCGGGCGGCGGCGCGTCAGGCGCGCCCTCGACGTAATCTTTGAACGCGGCGATGGCGTCGGTCAGCGCCACGGCGATGCCGTTCTGGAACTCGGCCGACGTCAGCAGCTTTTCGTCCTCGGGGTTCGACAGGTAGCCGAGCTCGATGAGCACCGCCGGCATGTTGGTGCCGGCGAGATCGCGCATCGGCACGCGCTGGAGCGCGACCGACGCCAGCGCGCCCATCGCGCGCATCCGCTCTTCGACGATGCCCGCAAACGCATTGGAGCCGTCGAGATGCCTGGCTTGCGCGAGCTCCCATTCGACGAGCGACACTTCCCGCGATCCGCCGCCGAACACCGGCAGCACCGCGCTGTCGGCCTGCGCCTGCCGGCGCGCGTCTTCGCCGACGCGATCGAGGCTGAGCGTGAAGATCGTGGCGCCGCGCGTGGTTGGCCGTGGCGATCCGTTCGCGTGCAGGCTGATGAACAAATCGGCCTTGTTGTTGTTCGCGAGCGCCGCCCGGGCGTCGGCGCCGATGCGATTGTCGCCTTCGTGCGTCAGAAGCACGCGCATGCCGAGACGTCCTTCGATCGCGCCCTTCAGGCGCCGTGCGATCGCCAGGGTCAGTTCTTTCTCGCTGGCGCCGCCAGGCCCCTTCACGCCGGTGTCGTCGCCGCCATGTCCCGGGTCGATCACGATCGTGCGCAGCGTGGGACGAGCGGCGCCGCCGAAGACAGGCAATGGCGTCGCCGGAACCGGGGACGCCGTTGCGGCTGGTGGAGGCGTCGCAGTCGGTCCCGCCGTCGACTCGGGCGCGGCGGCCGCAAGCAGCTCGACCGTGATGACGGACGCCGCGCCGCGCGAGGTTGCCGGCGACGTGCGAAACGAGCTGAACCGCTGGCCGAGATCCATCTGAATCGTATTCGCATCGGCGAGGCGCATGCCGCCGAGCAGGCCCTGCTGCGGCGGTGCGGTGAGCGACGCATCGAGCGCGTCGGCGTCGACGCTGACCAGCAGCCGATTCTGTTCCTGCGCGACGGTGGCGTTGAACCGCGGCGTAATCTCGAAGGTGACCCGCAGCGACGAAGGTGTGTCGTCGTACTGGGTCGTCAGCCGCGGCACCCGCAGATCGCCGACGACGAGCAGGCGCGAGTCGGCGCGAAAATCGAGCTTCACGTCGTAGATCGGCGCAAGCGCGCGATTGATGAACTCGACCGGCACGAGCCATCGATTGCTGCGCCGCACGAGCGGCGAGGGCAGCGAGACCAGGCGGCCTGACGCCGACACGAGCGACTGATCGGGCGTGAGCACGATCGTCTGGTTCTTGTAGGTGGCGGTGACGGCGTGCGCGGCCGCGTCTTCTCGAATCTGCAGTTGAAAGAGATTGCCGAGGTCGTCGAGGCCGACCATCTGGCGGTTCTGCACTTCGACGGCCGGCAGCGTGCGGCGTCCCTCGCGCGACAGCACGGTGATGGGACTGCCGCCCTGCGCGAACAGCAGATCGCCGATGGCGCCCGCCAGAATCCCGGCGAGACCGATCGCGAACGCGTGGCAGCGGATGCGGCGACTTCTCAAAAGGTGTACATGATATCAGTCAGGCTATGATGACCGCATGTCTCAACTGCTGGACGCGGTCCGGGGTTGCACGTTCGACGACTTCCTGTTCTCGCCTCGATTCAGCGTGCTCGAGCGCCGCGATCCGAAGACCATCGATCTCTCCGCGCGGTTCTCCGAGCACATCACGCTGAAGCATCCGATCGTTTCGGCGAACATGGACACGATTACGCGCGCCGCCATGGCCGTCGTCCAGGCCGAAGAAGGGGGCCTCGGCATCATCGATCGCGGCTTCCGCGGCGGCGACATCGCCGCGCAGGTGCGCGAGGTCGAAATCGTCAAGCGCACGCAGCACGGCGTCATTCCGGATCCCTATACCGTGTCGCCGGCCGACAGCGTGACAGACGCCGCCCGCACGATGCAGAAGTCCGGCGTCGGCACGCTGGTCGTCGTCGACGGGTCGCGCAAGCTGCAGGGACTGCTCACCTCGCGCGACGTCCGGTTCGTGGCGGGCGAGCAGCGCGTCAGCGACCGCATGACGCCGCTCGACAAGCTGGTGGTGCACTCGGGGCGAGATCTCGCTCGACGAGGCCGAGCAGATCATGATCGAGCGGAAGATCAAGAAGCTGCCGCTCGTCGACGCCAGCGGCGTGCTCATCGGCCTCATCACCGCCAGGGACATCATCGAGCAGAAGCGCCTGCCGCTGGCCACGCGCGACGCTCAGGGCCGGCTTCGCGTGGGCGCCGCGATCGGCGCGAAGGGCGACTATCTCGAGCGGGCCGCCGAGCTCATCAAGGCGGGCGCCGACGTCCTCGTGGTCGATATCGCGCACGGCCATTCGGTCGTGATGGCCAAGGCGCTCGAGGCATTTCGTGCCAGATTCGGCGATTTCGAGCTGGTCGCCGGCAACGTGGCCACCGTTGAAGGGGCGCGATACCTGGCCGAGCGGGGCGTCAACGGCATCAAAGTTGGCATTGGTCCAGGCGGCGGCTGCACGACGCGGCTCAACACCAACTTCGGCGTTCCGCAGCTGCAGGCGCTGGTCGAGTGCCGGCTGGCGGTTGGCACGAAGATTCCGCTCATCGCCGACGGCGGCATCAAGCGCGACGGCGCCATCATCGAAGCGCTGCTGTTCGGCGGCGATACCGTCATGCTTGGCAACGCTTTCGCCGGCACGCTCGAGACGCCAGGCGAAACCGTGCACAAATCTGTCGTATTACCCGAATCGCAGAAGGTCGTCCGCGTGCCGTTCAAGGTCTTTCGGGGCATGGCATCGATTGGCGCCATGGTCGATCGCCTCGACGTCGAAGACGCCGATACGGTCGACGTCGACACGCTCGGGGCCGAAGGACTCGAAGTAAGCGTGCCGCTGCGCGGTTCTGCGCGTCCGATTATCGCCGGCATGCTGAAACATCTGTCTTCTTCAATCAGTTACGGCGGCGCGGCCAGCCTGGCGGAGCTGAAGACGATGTTCTGGGAACGTCCGGAAGAATACATCATCAAATTGTCCGACTCGAGCAAACGCGAGTCGTTTGAACGTTGAAAAACGAACGCGACACCTTTACTCTTTAGGGAACGATGCTGAACAAGGGCGATCACATTCCGCGATTCGAGTGCACCACCATCGACGATGTGCACGTGAGCTATGCCGATCTGTGGCAGAAGAAGAACCTGGCGCTCGTGTGCCTGTCGGAAGACGACGTCGGCCGACGCGCAGTCCTATATCCAGGAGCTGCGCGATGCCCAGAAGGCCATGGCCGTGCACGACGCGGTCGTGGTGGTGACGACGAACCCGATTGAGGGGATGCCACTGCCTGGGTGTGCCGTCGCCGATCGATGGGGAGAAATGCAGTGGATTGCGTCGGCCGAAAACGTGTCGGCGCTTCCATCGGCCCGGGAAATTGCGGCGTGGCTGCCACTTCGTCGAGATTCAGTGCCCGGAGTGCGAGGGCGAAGTGCACTGACGCATCCCGCCGGGCAGGTCGTGTAGACTCAATCACGGGCCCTATGAGGGTGAAAAAGCTGATCGCGCTTGGCCTCGTTCTGATCGTCGGAACGACGGCCCTCCTCGAAGCACAACGACGAGGACGGCGCGGCGGCATGTACGGCATCAAGCGGCCCGACGACATCACCTGGAACGGCGACTTCACGTTCTGTCGCCTGGCCTTTCGCGAAGCCTACGACGGAGACGGTGGCGGGTGGGGCGTCGACTACCCGCGCGCCGACATGAACCTGCCGATCCGGTTGTCCGAGCTCACCAAGGCGCCGGTCAACTTCGATTCCGCACACGAACCCAATCACGTCGTCATTCAGGCGACCGATCCAGAGCTCTTCCAAGTGCCCGTTCGTGATGATCACCGAGGTCGGCGCCACGTTCTTCGACGATCAGGAAGCCAAGGCGTTGCGGGAGTATCTGCAGAAGGGCGGGTTCATCTGGGCGGACGACTTCTGGGGGACGTATGCGTGGCAGCACTGGGAGCGCGAGCTGCGCAAAGTGCTGCCGGCCAGCGAATATCCCATCATCGACGTGCCGATGAACCACTCGATCTTCCACACGCTCTTCGACGCCAAGCGGTTTCCGCAGATTCCGTCGATTGCGTGGGTCTACAGCGGAACGACGTCGGAGAGGGGAGCCGACAGCGCGACGCCCAACGCGCGCGCGGTGCTCGACGCGAAAGGCCGCGTGATGGTGTTCATCTCGCACAACACCGACTTCGGCGACTCCTACGAGCGCGAAGGCGATGATCCGACCTACTTCTACAACTTCTCGGTCGAAGGCTACGCCATCGGCATCAACATCCTGCTGTACGCGATGACGCATTGAGTGGCGGCGACGCTCTTCGACCACAACAGCAGCAGGGCTCATCAACATCAACACAAACCACAGCGCCTTGGTGGGGCAGGTGATAGTGTTCGGGCTCGTGGTGCGATTGCAAGGCGATCCGCAACGCTGACCTCCGGCTGTACTATCTGCAAGACGAGTACCTGATGCCCTCCCGCGTCTCTTTCATGCTCCGCGCGCTCTCCTATCCCAACTACCGATTGTTCTTTGGCGGACAGATCGTCTCGCTCATCGGCAGCTGGATCTCGATGACGGCGACGAGCTGGCTGGTGTACCGGTTGACGGGATCGGCGATGGCGCTCGGCGTGGTCGGGTTTGCGGGACAGTTCCCGGGTTTCGTGATGGGGCCGTTCGCGGGCGCCTTTCTCGACCGCTGGGATCGCCATCGCGTGCTCGTCGTGACGCAGACGGTGTCGATGATCCAGTCATTCACGCTGGCCGTTCTGACGTTCACCGGCCACATCACGGTGCCCGCCGTCATCGCGCTGAACGCCGTCCAGGGTCTCGTGAACGCGTTCGACATGCCCGCGCGCCAGGCGTTCCTGAGCAACATGATCACCGACAGGGACGACCTCGCGAACGCCATCGCGTTGAACTCGTCGATGTTCAACGCCGCGCGGCTGGTCGGTCCGTCGATCGCCGGTGTCGTGATTGCGGTCTCGGGCGAGGCGTGGTGTTTTCTGGTGGACGGTATCAGCTACTTCGCGGTCATCATCGCCCTGCTGATGATGAAGAACGTCCGCCAGCTGAACCGCGTGGCGCCGCACGCCGGCGTGATGGAGCACCTCTTCGAAGGGTGGCGGTACGTCTTCGGTTTCCGGCCGATCCGATCGCTGATGGCCCAGCTCGCCTGGCTCTGCCTGGTCGCGATGCCGTTCTCGGTGCTGATGCCGGTGTTTGCCGATCAGATTCTGGGCGGCGGTCCGCACACGCTCGGGTTTCTGATGACCGCGTCGGGCATCGGCGCGCTGAGCGGCGCGTTGTGGCTGGCCAGCCGCAAATCGGTCGTCGGGCTCGGCCGGGTGATCCTGATCAACACCGTCGTCTTCGGGACAGGCCTCATCGGATTCGGCCTCTCGCGCTGGCTCTGGGTGTCGTTCGCGTTCATGATCGTGACCGGGTTCGGCATGATGGCGCAGATGGCGTCGACCAACACCGTCATCCAGACCATCGTCGACGATGAGAAGCGCGGCCGCGTGATGAGCTTCTACACGATGTCGTTTCTCGGCACGGCGCCGTTCGGCAGCCTGCTGGCGGGCTGGCTCTCGACGCGCATCGGCGCGCCGCATACCGTGGTGCTGAGCGGTCTCCTGTGCTACGCCACGGCCGTCTGGTTTTCGCGGGAACTGCCCGAGATTCGCGCGCTGGTGCGTCCGATCTACGTGCGGATGGGGATTCTTCCGGAAGTCGCGGAGGGGCTGCAGACCGCGGCGAATCTGATGGCGCCGCCGGAGCAGGAATGAAAGCGAAGAGTCGGACAGAGTCCGGCGAAGAGTCGACGGAGTGAAAGTGTGGAAGGTTTCGGAGGAAGAGGCGGGACTGATACTCGACAAGTTTCTGGCGGCGGGCGGGCGGCTGGGGTCGCGATCGAAGGCGGCGGCGGCGCGTGAGCGCGGCAAGGTGTTCGTGAACGGGACGGAGGCGGGGCGCGATCAGATCCGAGTGCCGCTCAGGGTGGGCGATGAAATCCGCGTGTGGGAAGATCGCCCCGGCAGCGCGCACCGCAGAGCGACGCCGTTTACGGCGGGGCCTCTGCGCATTCTGTACGAGGATCAGTTCCTCATCGTGCTCGACAAGCCGGCAGGGCTGCTCTCGGTGCCGCTCGAGCGGCGGGGCGAAGAGGAGTCCATCTTCGATCAAATCGAACAGCACCTGCGATCGCACGGCAAGCGCAAGCCGCTGGTGGTCCACCGGATCGATCGCGATACCTCAGGCGTTGTGCTCTTTGCGAAGGATGCGCGCACGCAGGCGGCGCTCAAACAGCAATTTCGCGAACGATCGCCGGAACGCGTGTACCTGGCGGTCGTCTACGGGCATCCCGAGCCTTCGTCGGGGACCTGGCGCGACCATCTCGTCTGGGATCAGAAAGCGCTGATCCAGAAAGAGACGCATCCGAACGACCCGCGCGCGGCCGAAGCCATCAGCCGCTACAAGGTGGTCGAGACGTTCGAATCGACCTCGCTCGTCGAAGTCCGGCTGACGACGGGCAAACGAAACCAGATTCGCATTCAGGCGCGCCTGCGCGGCCACACGCTCGTCGGCGAAGCCCGTTACGTGTACGGTCCCGGACGTGCTGCGTCCGGTTCCATTCAGCCGCCAGGCCCTCCACGCGTTGCGGCTGGGTTTCGTACATCCTGTCGAACAGACGTCGATGTCATTCGAAGCGCCACTGCCCGAAGACCTGCGCGATCTGCTCTCCGAGCTCCGGCGCGCTGACTCTTCAGACTCAAACAGACTCTTCCGACTCTCCGACTCCGGGAAAGGGTCGAGGAGTCCTAGAGTCCTGGAAGCGGTGTCGAACTTCCGGAAGCGGGTGGCGCCGGGCGGGGCCGCCCCGGCCACGCCCGCAGGTCCGTCTCCCGTACACGTGTTGTTCGGACCGAGGACGGGACGGGGCAGCCCGGCGACAGGACCCGCTTCTCGCTTCTGACACCTCTTCTCCAGGCACACATCCTGCACGCTAATCCCCAAACCCCCCGAGCATGACGCGGGGCGTCTTGAACGGAGCCAGTCGATGACATCAATGTACAAACTTAATATCTCTCCGACCGCGCGGTTGACGTCGATGATTGCGGGTGCCGCGCTGGCGGCCGTTGGCTACAAGCGAGCCAATCGCGCGCTGGAAGTGACGGGGCTGGGCCTCATCGCCCGCGGCGCGAGCGGCTGGTGCCCGGTGACGGCGGCCATCGACGCCGATCGGCGCCGCCTCGATGATTCCACGAAACACCATCTGGGTGGGGAGCGCGGCGTCATCGTCGAAGACGCGATCACGATCTATCGCCAGGTCAGCGACGTGTACTCCTGCTGGCGCAACCTCGAGAACCTGCCGCGCTTCATGGAGCACCTCGAGGCAGTCCGCGTCGTCGATCGCCTGCACTCGCACTGGTCGGCGAAAGGCCCGCTCGGCGTGACGGTCGACTGGGATGCGGAGATCATCAACGACATCCCACCCACGCTGCTGTCGTGGAAATCGGTGGGACAGTCCGACGTGACGAGCGCGGGATCGGTGCGCTTCAAGCCGGCGGGCGAGCATGCGACCGAGGTGCGGGTGAAGCTGCAGTACGACCCGCCGGCGGGCAAGATCGGCGCGACGGTCGCCTGGCTGCTTGGCGAAGACCCACAGCATCAGATTGCCGAAGATCTGCGCCGCTTCAAGCACCTGGTCGAAACCGGCGAGGTGTGGGCGGTTCAGGACTATCAGCCGGCGCCGTCGAGCCAGCGTGGCCGCGGGCTCGACGATCTCGCCGCCGAGTTCGGCTCGGCACGGTAGAAGAAAAACGGTTGCGGATCCCGGAACCGTTTTCTACTGCACGTCCAGCAGTTCCATCTCGAACACGAGCCCCGCGTTCGCGGGAATGGAGCCGTCCGGCGTGCCGGATGCGCCGTACCCGAGATCGGGCGGGATGATGAGCCGTCGCTTGCCGCCGACTCGCATCTCGTCGAATCCCCGATCCCAGCCGCCAATGACATCGCCGTTTCCCAGCCGGAACGTGAACGGTTCGCCGCCGACCGACGAGTCGAACTGCTTGCCCTTGGCGTCGGGCCGGCTCGAGTCGTAAAGCCACCCGGTGTAGTGCACGGTAAGACGTGCGCCACGCCGAGCCGTGGCGCCACTACCGGTCGTGAGATCGACCTGTGAAAATGCTGTGGGCGGCGGAGACGTCAGTGGCGCCTCTGCGCCCCCACAGCTGATGAATCCAAGTGACGCAACGATCGTGATGAGTGTGAGGAGTCGCACGCGGGCAGTGTATATCAGTCCGCTTCGTGATCTGTGGAGGCCTCCGTTCCTTCGTCCTGCGTTTCGCTCGCCGTTTTTCCGTCGTGATCGTAGTGGCGGCCGGTGCGATCCGATGCGCCGAGCGCGCGATCGCGGTTGGCGCTGACATATTTGATTTCGTTGCGCACGGGCCTGGGATCGCCCGCAAGATCCTTGATGTCTTCCATCGCATCCCGTGCGGCTTCTGGATGTTTCCGGTCGAGCTTGCTCAGCCTGGGTCTCATGGATCCTCCGTCTCGCATTCGTTACGAGATCCGTGCCACACCCGGACTGCAGTCGTTCCACGACACATGCTGGGAGCCAGGCCTCGGACGAATGCGTTTTTGCTCGTGAAAACGCGATGCGCGGGCCCGAGGTCAAACGGCACATCTTCTGCTTTGTCCAACGAACAGGAGGTGTTGTTGTGCTGTATTACGCGCTCGTTTTTCTCATCGTCGGCCTGGTTGCCGGCGTGCTCGGCGCCACGGGTGTTGCGGCCATTGCGTCGCAGATCGCATGGATTCTCTTCATCGTCGGCATCATCCTGCTGGTGATTCATCTCGCCACGGGACGGAGAGGGCCAGTCATCTAAGGCACGTCGGGCCGGCCCTGGGCCGGCCCTCCCTTTCACCTCTGCGCGCGAGCGCAGATGACGGAACGAATCATCAGGACTACGAACGGGCGGCCGACGGGCACGAGGGCCGGTCGACGATTTGCTGCACCTTCCCTTGAAACGCCGAAACCCACTCCGCTACGGCATCGAGCTTCGCAATCGCGAACAGCGTTTCCAGGTGCGTCGGAGAAAGCTGGCGGAGCCGTTCGCCCAACAGCCTTCGACCGTCTTCTGAAATCGCGACATCCTCGAACGTGCCCCCGCCGTAAGGCATCCCCTTCATCGACAGCATGCACGTGGACGGATCGCCGAACCACACGGGCCTGGCTCTCCAGTTCTCGAGGTCGAGCTTTTTCGGTCCGAAGTCGGAGCCGGCATCCTGAATCATCGCGAGCGGATGCTCGCAATCGGCCGTGTCGGCGTCCGCGCACACGAGCCGCTGGTTCGCGGTCTTGTTGTCCCAGTGGTGCAGCAGGACCGCCATCAGTCGCAGCGCGTCCACTTCGGCGCGCGTGGCCCCGCCGCGCGACGGGTCGATGCGTTTCAGCTCCCAGAACGCCCATCCGCGCGCTTTGCCGACCTCGATGGCCTCGCCGTCGAGATTGCGCTCGGCGCTGACGTGATGGAAATCGCGATGCCTCGTGTAGTCGATATGTTTGTCGAGCACGCCGGCGAGCCCAATGAACTCGGCGAGCGATCTCGAGTGGAACGGTTGAAAGGGACAGCCGTAACAGCGGACGGTCTCGACGAGCGACACGCGATCGGCCCCGAACCCAAGCCCATGGAGGAGGCGGGTGGACACCACTTCCGACGGAATTTCATTGGTCCACCCGTACTTCACTTTGATGCGCTCGCCGTTGGGCAGCTCGCAATCGAATTTGGGTGTCGTTCCGGAAATCTCGTCGGGCTTGTACCTGCAAGTCGTGAGGCTGGCGTCGACTACGCCGTCGTTGGGATCGATCGTAAAGTCGATCGTCGACGCGTCGAAGCCGGTTTCGCGAAACACACGTGCACGCGCCAGCGCCTCGTTGCGTGCGTGCCATTCCTTTTCGGGCGGCGCGGGAATGCCATCGCCGGTCTCGAATCCCCCGAGCGCCGCGACAGCCGGCAGCCAGTAGGACCACGCCGGCCATCGTTGCTTTCACAATGAGCAGGAAAGCAAACAGCACGCCAGACTGAGTGAAATGCCGCCAATTGACATTTGCATCGGCTTGCGGCAATTTCTGACCCACACAAAAAATGGGGTCGGGTGCAATTTCCACCCGACCCCTTTCCGGGGAGAAGGCCGATGAGACGCCGGGACTTCCTCGCCGCACTGGGCGCCGGGCTCGCGACGACACCGATGAACGCGCTCGCGCAGGGCGGACGGCCGCTTGCGCCCGGCGAGGTCCGCACGGCGAAGCCCGCCGCGCCTCCGCCGCCGGTGCGGAAAGCCACGGTCACCAAGCTCTTCAAGACGGCCGACGGTCATCCGAACGCGCTCGATGTGTCGCCCGAAGGGTTCTGGATCGGCGAGCAGGTGACCGACCGCGTCATCCTGATGGACATGACCGGCAAGGTGCTGAAGGCTGTTCAGACCGAATGCCACAACTGCAGTGGTCTCGCGGTTGGCGGCGGATATCTGTGGCTGTCGGCCAACGGCGCCGCGCAGTTCGATCGGCCGATAAAGATCGAGAGCACCACTTCGGAGATTCTGCAGTGCCAGATGGACGGAACCCTCGTCAAGCGGCATCCGGTTCCGCTGGGCGGAGGCGGCGCGACGGGACTCGAGTACGTGGACGGCACGTTGTGGATCGTGGCGTCGCGATTGCGCGCGCTCATGCAGGTGAACACGGAGACGTTTCAGCCCATCCTCGCGCATCCATTTACCCAGATACAGCGGCCGCATGGCCTCGCCTGGGACAACGGCGCGATGTGGATCGTCGATGGGACCGACGAACCGCGCCTCGTGAAGATCGATGCGAAGACAGGGGCCATCCGCGAGAGCATCCAGTTGGCGGTTGGCGATCCCGATCCACATGGTCTCGCGATGCTGGACGGCAAGATGTATTTCTGCGACGCGGGCATCCACCCCGGATGGGAACGCGACAAGAGCCCGCACACCGGGTGGATGTGTCGGGTCGACGCAGTCTGACACTGGAATTCGCAGATTCGCGGATTCGCAGATTCGCAGATTGATTGTGGGATTTACGTAGTGTCCGGCTTCAGCCGGACCATTGGAGGCGCAATGCGAAGACTCTCACTCCTGGCGATGGCTCTACTCATCGCAACGGCGTCCATCATCGCCCAGCAGGCGCAGCCTGCGCGGCAGGAGGGTGCGGCCGCGGCGGCGACGCCCGCGGCGCCGGCAAATCTCCCTCGCTGGGCATACGGGTATCCCGAACCTGGCTCCACGCCTCCGCCCGCACAGCCGCCCGCGCAGGACGATGGGTCGCCGAAAACGCTGATGGGGAGCACGGGCCAGTTCACGCTGACGCAGATTCGCGACGGCTTCGGCCCGGCCGACTGGCATCCGGGCGATCACCCGACGATGCCCGACATCGTCGCGCACGGACGCAAAGACGGCAACGTCCGCGCGTGTGCGCTGTGCCACTACCCGAACGGGAAAGGCCGCGCCGAGAACGCGCCGGTGGCCGGATTCCCGGTCACGTACTTCATTCAGCAGATGACCGACTATCGCAGCGGCGCGCGAAAGAGCGCCGATCCGAAGAAGGCCAACGTCAACGCGATGATCGCGATTGCCAAGGCGATGACCGAAGAAGAGATCCGCGCCGCGGCGCAGTACTTCGGCTCGATGAAGTGGACGCCGTGGATCAGGGTCGTCGAAAGCAAGACGGTGCCGAAGACGCGGATCGCCGGCGGCCTGTTTGTCGGCCTCGGCGCCGAAACCGAGGCGCTCGGCCAGCGCATCATCGAGATGCCCGAAGACAACGCGCGCGAAGCGCTGCGCGATCCGCGCTCGGGGTTTGTCGCCTACGCGCCGGTCGGGAGCATCAAGAAAGGTGAGGCGCTCGTCAAGACCGGCGGCGGCAAGACGACGGCGTGCGGGATCTGCCATGGCGCGGATCTGAAGGGACTGGGCCCGGTACCCGGCCTCGCCGGACGCTCGCCGAGCTACAGCGCGCGGCAGATGTTCGACATGCAGACCGGCGCGCGGACGGGCGTATGGTCCGATCTCATGAAGCCGGTCGTGGCCAAGCTGACGGAAGAAGATCTGATCA
The DNA here is from genome assembly GCA_963821395.1 of Vicinamibacterales bacterium. Classification (GTDB taxonomy): domain Bacteria; phylum Acidobacteriota; class Vicinamibacteria; order Vicinamibacterales; family JAMQPK01; genus JAMQPK01. Next base: position 14,143 of record CAWGDY010000044.1, read on the forward strand.
ACATCTCGGCCTACACGGCCTCGCTCGCGCCATAATCAAGGGATGCGCCACAGACTCGTCGCGGTTCTGGTTGTCCTGCTGGGCTCTGCGCCCCTCGCGCAGAGCCCGCAGACATGGTCGGGTGTGATCAGCGAGAACAAGTGTGCCGGATCGCATCAGGCCATGATGGCGTCGAGCGGGATGACCGAGCGCGAGTGTGCGTTCCACTGTCTCAAGAGCCTCGCGAAGTACGTGGTGGTCGACGATCAGCAGAAAGCCATCCCCATCGCGAATCAGGACTTCGCGGGCTTGCCCGCTCCGGCTGGCACGACCGGTGCGCGTGACCGGCACGATGACCGACAAAGGCATCATGATCGCCCGCATCGAGCTGCCGCTGGTGCACTCGCACATCGGGCACGTCATGATCGCGTGGCGTGACACGCCGGGCACAGTCGGCCTGCTGACCGTGGCCATCAGCGACACGCGCGTGGCGTCGGCGCACGCGCTGCTGACGTCGAAATCGGCCAGCCTCGACGATCTGAAGCTGCACGCCGGACACGTGCTGCACGCGTTCGATCCTTCGGTCGAGCCGAAAGGGCCGGCCTCGGGATACGGCGTGAAGAAGGCCATCGCGGGCGCGGTGCAGCATGTGGGCTTCGCCGCGGCCGCCGAAGGCGCATCGGCCGGCGTCAAGAGTCACGCCGCGTCGGTGACGGAGAAGCTCAACCAGACCGATGCGACAACCGATCGCGCGATCGCCGTGGCGCAGAATATCCGGACGGCCACGTCTCCCGAGGCCGGTGCAACGCTCGCGCGCGAACTGCTGACGTTGACGACCGAGATCGCCGCGGGGCTCGACCAGGCGCAGCAGGAAATGCGCGTTATGATGAAAGCGGAAGGGTTGTAGAACCCCATGCCCATTTACGAATACGAGTGCCGCGGGTGCGGCCATCGCTTCGAATTTCTCAAGCTGCCTTCCTCTGACGCCGCGGCCTGCCCATCGTGCGCGGGGACTGATCTCGAACGCTTGATTTCGATGTTTGCCCCGAGCTCGGACGGTTCGCGGCAGGTGGCCCTTTCCGACGGGCGCAAGCGCGCGGGCAAGGTGCAGCGCGAGAAGTCCGCCGCCGACGCGGAGTACGTCAGAAACCATCCGCACGACTAGCCAGAATCCCTGTAATCGTCACAATTTGCGACGTTTGAGGGCTAGCCTGTTGTCTTCCGCACTGCTATCCTAATTAGGTTCCAGGAAACGACCGGGAGTGGTGTGCGCAAGATGAAAAAACCGCTCAGAACGACCTTTTTCCTCGCCGCGTGTGGGGCTGTCTTCACAGCCGCCGCGACGCAAGCGATCGTCGATCGGCCATCGTCGATCGGCCATCGTCCATCGTCTGGAACTTCGATATCCGGTGGCACAGGGCTTCAGCCCTGTCCTCCGGGCCCAGGCATCACCAGCTCCTGCCGCACCGACGGTCAATGCGGCCGCCACACTCTCGAAGTACTGCATCACCTGCCACAACGAGAAGCGCAAGGTCGCGGGTTTGATGATCGATCATCTCGATCCGCAGAACGTGGGCGCTGACGCCGAGGTGTGGGAGAAGATCGCGCGCAAGTTCCGGACGCACGAGATGCCACCGCCCGCGGCGGCGCGTCCCGATCAGGCCACGTATCTGGCGATGACCGCGCATGTCGAACGCGCGCTCGATGCGGCCGCGGCCGCCAATCCGAATCCGGGCCGGGTGCCGGTGCACCGTCTGAACCGCACCGAATACACGAACGCCATTCGCGACCTCTTCGGCCTCGAGATCGACGGCCGCGCGGTGCTTTCGACCGATGACGCCGACCAGGAAGGGTTCGACAACGTCGCCAGCGTGCTCACGGTGTCGCCGGCGCTCCTGGAAAACTACCTGTCGGCCGCGCGCATGATCAGCCGCCTCGCGGTGGGCGACACCTCGCGCAAGCCGGTGGTCGACGTGTTCAAAGTCGAGCGCGACTTCGTGCAGGACGAGCGCATGAGCGACGATCTGCCGTTCGGCTCGCGCGGCGGCATTGCGGTGAACTACCAGTTCCCCGTCGACGGCGAATACCTCGTCAAGCTCGAGCTCAAGCGCCAGCTCTACGACTACCTCGTGGGGATGGGCGAGCCGCACCAGGTCGACATCAGGCTCGACGGCGTCCTGTTGAAGCGGTTTTCGATCGGCGGCGAAGCCAGGGGCATGAGCACGCCCGAGAATTACGCGGGCAACACGCCGGGCGATCCCGAATGGGAGCACTACATGCTGACGGCGGACCGCGGACTCGAGGTTCGCGTGCCCGTGAAAGCCGGACCGCACTCGGTCGGGGTCTCGTTCGTCAGACGTCTCTGGGAGCCCGAAGGCATCGAGCAGCCGCTGCAGACCGGATTTGGCCGCACGACGAACGAGTTGTATTTCGGCTACCCCGCGTTGAAGACGGTGTCGATCGGCGGCCCCTTCAACGTGACCGGACCCGGCCAGTCGCCCACGCGCCGCGCGCTGTACGTGTGCACGCCGAAAGGCGGGCAGACGAGGAGGCCGTGCGCGCGCAGGATTCTCTCGACGGTGGCCGCTCGCGCGTATCGCCGTCCCGTCACCGAGTCTGAAACGCAGGTCCTCGTCGACTTCTACAAGGCGGGACGCACCGAGGAAAACAGCTTCGATGCCGGCATTCAGCGCGGTCTCGAGCGCGTGCTGGCGGCGCCGAGCTTCATTTTCCGTGTGAAGTCCGCGCGCACCGACGACATCGATCTCGCGTCGAAGCTGTCGTTTTTCATCTGGAGCAGCATTCCCGACGAAGAGCTGACGAACGCCGCGATTCGCGGCAAGCTGAGAGATCGGACCGTCCTCGAGCAGCAGGTGCGACGCATGCTGCGCGATCCCCGCGCCGAGGCGCTCGTCGAGGGATTTGCCACGCGCTGGCTCGAGTTGAGCAAGCTCGCCGGCTTCGTGCCCGACACGCAGCTGTATCCGGAGTTCGACGAAAACCTGCGCGAGGCGTTCGCCACAGAGACGCGCATGTTCGTCGCCGATCAGCTGAAGCAGGATCGCAGCGTGACCGATCTCCTGCTCGCGGACTACACGTTTGTCAACGATCGGCTCGCGAAGCACTACGGCATTCCGAACGTGTACGGCAGCCACTACCGGCCGGTGAAGTTGACCGACCGGAATCGGGGTGGCCTGCTGGGACAGGGCAGCGTGCTGGCGGTGACGTCGTACGCCAACCGCACCTCGGTCGTGATGCGCGGGCGCTGGCTGCTCGCGAACATGCTCGGCGCGCCGCCGCCACCGCCGCCGCTCGACGTGCCGGCGCTCAAGGAGGCCGGTGCCGAGGGGCAGCCGAAGTCGCTGCGCGAGCGCATGGAGCTGCACCGGAAAAATCCCGCGTGCGCGTCGTGTCATCAGCGGATGGATCCGCTGGGCTTCTCCCTCGAGAATTTCGACGCCGTCGGAAAGTGGCGCGTCGAAGCCGATGGCGTGCCGGTCGATCCGAGCGCGGCGATGCCCGACGGAACGAAGTTCGCGGGTGTTGACGGGCTGCGCACCTATCTGACCGACAACAAGGAAGACTTCGTCAGAACGCTCAGCGGCAAGCTGCTGGCGTATGCGATCGGACGTGGTATCGAGTACGACGATCAGCCGGCGATCCGGAAGATCGCGCGCGAGGCCGCGACGGGCAACTACCGGTGGTCGTCGGTGATTCTGGGTGTCGTCACGAGCACGCCGTTCAGCGGTGCCGCGGGGCAGAGCACTGAACGTCCCGAGCCCGAGACGAGAGTGGGGATGAGGAGCGAGCGATGATCATTTCGAAAAAGGCGATTCCGCGCCGCACGGTGCTGCGCGGCATGGGCGCGATGCTGGCGCTGCCGCTGTTCGACAGCATGGTGCCGGCGCTGTCGGCGTGGCAGAAGACCGCCGCCAAACCCGTCAACCGCTTCGGCGTGTACTACGTGCCGAACGGGATGATCATGAAGAACTACCTGCCGACCGCCGTCGGCGCGAACTACGAGCTGACGCCGACGCTCGGCCCGCTGGCGCCGTTCCGCGACGACGTGCTCGTCGTGAGCGGCTTGAACAGCCTGCCGACGCGCGAGCGGCCCGGCGGCGCCCACGCGAAGGCCAGCACCCGGTTTCTGACGAACGTCTCGCCGCCGACCAGCGAGACCTGGCTCGACGTGGGGATCTCGATGGATCAGATCCTGGCGAACGAGACCGGCAAGTACACGCAGCTGCCGTCGCTCGAGTTGTCGATGGAGTCTGGCGAGACGTCGGGCGCCTGCGACACCGGCTACGCCTGCCCGTACACCAGCACTATCGTCTGGAAGAGCGCGAACACGCCGCTGCCGACCCAGAACAACCCCAGGGTCGTGTTCGAGCGGTTGTTCGGCGATGCCGGCACGACCGATCCGAAAGTGCGCGCGGCGCGCATGCGTCAGCAGAAGAGCATTCTCGACTCGGTCACCGAGGAAGTCGCGCACATGCAGGGCGCGCTGCCCGCGTCAGACCGCGTGAAGCTCACGGAATATCTGTCGGCGATTCGCGACGTCGAGCAGCGCATCCAGCTCGCCGAGGCGCAGGCCGGCGACGAGCTGCCGCTCGTCGAGCATCCCGCGGGGATTCCCGGCGACTGGGAAGCGCACATGAAGCTGATGCTCGACCTGCAGGTGCTGGCGTATCAGTGCGATCTCACGCGCGTCATCACGTTCATGGTTGGACGCGAGCACAGCGGCATGACGTATCCGCAGATTGGCGTGAACGATTCGCACCATCCGATCTCCCACTACGCCGGCGAGCTGGAGAAGATCGAGAAGGTCGCGAAGATCAACGCGTACCACATGAAGATGTTCGCCTACTACCTCGAGCGCCTGAAGGCCACGCCCGACGGCGACGGCACGCTCCTCGATCACATGACGATGATGTACGGCGCCGGCATCGCCGACAGCAATAGCCACGATCCCTACGACATTCCCATCGTGATGGCGGGCAAGGGGACCGGCTTCCTGAAGGGTGGCCGGCACATCCGGTTTAGGGACGTGCCGCTCGCGAACCTGCATCTGACGCTGATGGACCAGTTCGGCGTCACGATGGACAAGTTCGGCGACAGTACCGGCCGGGTCGACGTGAAAATTCTGTCGTTATAGCCATGCGCGCGAAAGCCATTGCCGGACTCTGCGTCGTGCTCCTCTCGCAGGCAGGATTGTTTGCGGCAGCCGACGTGCGTCTCATCAAGGCCATCCGGGCGAAAGACGTCGCGACGGTCCGCACGCTGCTCAAGCAGCGCGTGGACGTGAACGCGCCGGAAGGTGACGGCACGACGGCGCTGCACTGGGCCGCCCATGTGGACGACCTGACGATCGCCGACTTGCTGATCAAGGCCGGTGCGCGCGCGGCTGTGGCGAACGAGAACGGGTTTACGCCGGTGCACGTCGCCTGCATCAATCGCAACGGCGTCATGGTCGAGCGTCTGCTGGCGGCAAAGGCGGATGCCAACGCCACGTCGATCAACGGCGAGACGGTGCTGATGACCTGTGCGCGCGCGGGCGATGCGCGCGGCGTGAAGGCCCTGCTGGTGAAAGGCGCGCGCGTCAACGTCAAGGAGACGTCTCACGACCAGACCGCGCTGATGTGGGCGGCCGCCCAGCGGCATCCTGACGTGACCGGCCTTCTCATCGAGGCCGGCGCGGAGATCAACGCGCGTTCGCGCACCTTTCCGCAGACGGTGGTTGGTGAGCAGACGCAGCGATTCGGTCGCGAAGAGCTGAACTACACGGTACTGCGAGGGGGAAGCACGCCGCTGCTGTTTGCCGCCCGGTCGGGCGACGCGGCGTCGGCGCGCCTGCTGCTCGCGGCCGGGGCCAGCGCCAACGATCAACTACCGGAAGGCATGAGCGCGCTCGTCGTGGCGGCGCACAGCGGTCACACGGACGTCGGCCTGTTGCTGCTCGAGAAGGGCGCCGACCCGAACGCGGCCGATGCCGGATACAACGCCATGCACGCGGCCGTCCTCAGAAGCGATGTGACGCTGGTGAAGGCGTTGCTCGAGCGCGGGGCGAATCCAAACGTGCGCCTCGCGAGAGGCACGCCCATCCGCCGTGATACGACCGACTACAACCTGCCGGCCACACTGATCGGTTCGACGCCGTATCTGCTGGCGGCCCGATTCCTCGAGCCCGACATCATGAAGACGCTCGTCGCCGGTGGGGCAGACGCCACGCTGACGACGCGAGATGGGGCCACGCCGTTGATGGTGGCGGCCGGCGCCGGTGCGGGCGGGAATTCCACGCGTCGCGGCATTGCCGTCATCGACGGTGGCGTCGTCGAGCCGGAAAGCGAAGTTCTGGAAGCGGTGACGACGGCGCTCGATCTCGGCGCCAATGTGAACGGCGCCAATCAGGCGGGCGATACCGCGCTCCACGTCGCCGCAGGACGCGGGCTCAATACCGTGGTGCAGTTGCTGGCAGACCGGGGTGCGGAGCTGAACGCGAAGAACAGGCGTGGACTGACGCCGCTGGCCGCGCTGATGCCGGGTAATGCGGGTCCCCGTCGACGAGGCGCGGCGATTACGGCTGCGGCGATTGCCGACGACGACAACGACGCGGATCGCGCGCCGTCGCGCGCCCCGAATTTCCCCGAAACGATTGCGCTGCTGAAAAAGCTAGGCGGGATGAGTAGCGATCCCCGACTTCGCAGATTCGCAAATTGGTGGATTCGCAGATTGGAGAGCGTTCCTCTTCTCAGCTCAATCTGCGATTTCGAACGTCTCGTTTTCAACAGCCAATCTCCCAATCAATCTGCGAATCTCACAATCTGCGAATCCGCGAATTCTGCGAAGCCTCTAACTTGGCTGAGCAGTCCGCCCTCCGCCGCTGTTGCCGCCGCCGGAGTAGCCACCGCTCGACGCGCCGCTCGACGAACCTGACGAACTCGACGAACTCGACGAACCCGACGAACTTGACGAACCCGACGAACCAGCTGAATCGACCTTCCGGCTGCCTCCTCCAACGCTCCCTCCGCCTGTCGGAGTAGCGCTTTCACCACCACCGCCGCCACTTCCTGCCGGACGCACGCGCGTGTACCCGCGGCTCGTGGCAATGCCGCTGCCGCCGCGCGAGTCGGGCGATCCTGGCGGGGCGTAGCCCGATCCTGGATCGCTCGGGCCGCCGGTGTAGATGCTGCCGGGATAGCTGCCGGGATAGTACGGATACCCGGGGGCCCCGTAGTAGTTGTAGTAGTTGCGATAGTACGGATAGCCGTAGCGATAACGATAGCCGGCGCCCCAGTAGTACGGGTACGCAAACGGTGAGTAGTAGTAGTAGCTGCTGTAGAACGGATCGTAGAGCGGATAGGGATAACCCACGCCGCCGCCGGTGATGATCGTCGCGTTCAGATCGGACGGGGACGTCGAGTACGAACCCGACGCCACGGGCACGGGCGGATACACGCCGCTGTCGATATCGAAGCGGTCCGGATACGCCTGCGCCACCATCAGGTCGATGACATTGGGCGATACCTTTGCGTCGGCGAGCTGTCTGAGCACCCGGCTGTTCAACGTGAATCGCCCGCCCACTTCCAGGAGCACCGCTTCGACCGCCGGCGACTGCACCTTCGCATTGGCCTCGATGATGTCTTCGACATTGAGCGGCGAGGTCGTCGTCGCGGGAATTCCGTTGTACGGATCGCTCGAGCGGCGATACCGCCTGACGCGCAGATCGTGATCGTTGTCGACGACGATCGCCTGTATGTCCACCCACTGTCCCTTGACCATCGTGGTGATGCCCGAAACCGTCCGCGCGGGGCGCCCGGCGCAGTCGAGCGAGACGCGCGTAAACAGCCGTTCGCCGTCGCGCGACCACTCGCTGGTCTGCACGCCCTTGCATTCGCCCTGCGACAGCGGCTGGGCCGATCCATCGGCGACGATCGTCTGGTCGAGCACGTCCTTGCCGTCCACGGCGGTGGTGATGGCGACGCCGAATCGTCCTGACGGCCTGACGCACACCATCGTGCCGGGCGCCAGAATCACAGGCTCCTGTCCGAGCTGATCCTTGGCAATCGTCCAGCACCCCAGATACGGGTTCCATCTCGAATCGAATCCGGTGGCCGAATCCTGCGCCATCGCCGGGGCCGCCGACAGCAGCGCGAGCGCGAAGACGAGCATGAATTTGTTCGTCATAAGGTCCTCTAGAACATGTAATGAATGCCGACGGTCGCCTTCAGACCGGTCAGATCGATCGAGTCGAAATCGAAGTCGAGATCGGGCGTGGCGTTCGACCAGAGATAGCGCGCCTCGCCGCTGAGATACATCCGCTTGAGCACCTTGATATCCACGCCGCCGAACACCTGTGCGCTCGGCCTCCATCCGTCCGAACGCAAGGTATCGGTGAAGATCTCCATGTTAACCGTGTTCACGTCGATGAAGTCGCCGTATTGCAGCAGCTCGTAGCGCAGCAGGCCGGCTCCCGCGCCGACGTAGGGCGTGACGGCGGCCGGAATCCACGCCCGCCTGCTGATTTCGCGCCCGTGCGGCGTGAGCGCGAACTTGACGCTGCCGCTCAGGTTCAGCTCGCGCAGCCTCGTCGATTGCGTGATGGGCAGGCGCTGATTGTCGACGAAATCGCGATACTCCGAATCCTTGCTCGCCTGCGACCAGTCGAAGCCGCCGACGATGCTCGTCCGCGGCGTGAGCCAGAACTCGACGTCCATGCCGATGGCCGGTGCGTCGAAATCCTTACGGTCGACGGTCAGCGTGCGCTGGATGAACGACTGCAGATCGCTCTCCGCGCGCGCGAACACCCAGCCGCTTCGAAATCCCACCATACCGTTGGGGGGACCGAACAGAAAGTCGGGTGCCGGCTGCTGAGCGGACACCAGAACGGGGGAGAGCACGAGCAGTGCAAGAGCCAGGGCGATGGCCGGGGCACTGTGGCGCATCTGACGGCCTCCTTGACGTGGGTACGTGAGCAGGAGCGCTGCAAGGACGGCACCAACGAAAAACCCTCAAATTTATTGGATTTACAACGACAGGGGTGTCCTGGCCGGATGTCCCGGACGTCCTCTTGCGGCTCCGCATCCAGCATCGTCAACGGCTCATCGCTGCCGCGCGGCGCCGCCGGGCATAGGGGTATTTTCCGGGGACTTGCAATTAAGTGTTATAACACGTATAATCATTCCTATCAGTATGAAGACCCTGCGCGACGAGCTGAAGATGACAAGGCCGTTCAAGAGCCTCGAGGAAGAGGCCATCCTGAGCATCGCGCGCACGGCCGCGCTCCTCGAGCACGCCGGGGCGGAAGCGCTGAAGCCCTTCGATCTCACGATCACGCAGTACAACGTGCTCCGGATTCTGCGGGGGGCGGGAGATGCCGGCCTGTGCCGGAACGAAGTGGGGGAGCGGCTCGTCACGCAGGTGCCCGACGTGACGCGTCTGCTCGATCGGATGGAGACCAGCGGGCTGATCAACCGGCGCCGGAACGGCGACGATCGGCGTTTCGTGGCCACTTACATTACCGACAAGGGCCTGAAGCTGCTCGAGAAGATCGATCGCGAGCTGCCGGCCATTCACGCCAGGCAACTGGGGCACCTCAGCCAGAAGCGGCTTCGAGAGCTCATCGATTTGCTGGAGGAGGTCCGGAGCGCCCCGTGAGGGAATTTTTTCGGGCCAATAGGTGTTTACACACATAGCGTCATAACAACTAAAGGAGACATCATCATGAAAACCCAAACCGCCGTTGCCACCAGGACTCTTGCCATCGATCGCAGCCACTCTGAAGTCGCGTTCCAGGTGCGTCACCTGCTCAGCAAGGTGCGCGGACGCTTCACCGATTTCGCCGGCACCATCGCCCTGGACGAGGCGAACCCCGAGCAGTCGCACGTGTCGGTCACCATCAACGCGACGAGCATCGACACGGCCGAACCCCAGCGCGACGCCCATCTTCGCAGTGCCGACTTCTTCGACGTCGAGAAGTTCCCAACCCTCACGTTCGAGAGCACATCGGTCGTGCCACGCGGACCGGATACCTACGATGTCGTGGGCGATCTGACGATTCACGGCACCACCAGACAGGTGACATTGCCGGCGAGCTTTCTCGGCGCTGCGCAGGATCCCTGGGGCAACACCAAGCACGTGTTCGAAGCGGAGCTCACGCTGAACAGGAAGGACTTTGGCTTGAGCTGGAACGCCGCGCTCGAAACCGGCGGCTTCCTGGTGGGCGACGACGTCAAGGTGACGCTCTCTGTGCAAGCGAAATAACGCTCGCTTCGCAGTCATGGCAGATGGCCAGGCAAATGGCAGGGGATCGTCCGTTGGCATCTGCCATCTGCCATCTGCCATTTTCCATGACATGATAGCTGCCAACCAATGCCGTTTAGCCATCTGAACCTTCACCCGGATTTATTGAGGGGCATCAAGGACCTGGGCTTTCAGCGCCCGACGCCGATCCAGGCCGATGCCATTCCGCCGGCGGTCGCCGGCCGCGATTTGCTTGCGTGCGCCCAGACGGGCAGCGGGAAAACCGCCGCGTTCCTTCTGCCGATCGTCAACCGGCTGCTGGGCTTACCGCGCAGCAGCCGCGGGACGACGCGTGCGCTCGTCCTGACGCCGACGCGCGAGCTCGCGGCGCAGATTCTCGAAGACCTGAAGGATCTGACGGTGCACACGCCCATCAACGGCTTCGCCGTGTACGGCGGCGTCGGCATGGGCCCGCAGGAGCACGCCTTCCGCAGCGGCGTCGACGTCATCGTCGGGACGCCGGGGCGGCTGCTCGATCACTTCCGACAGCCGTACGCGAAGCTCAGCGGGCTCGAGCACCTCGTCCTCGATGAAGCCGATCGCATGCTCGACATGGGCTTTCTGCCCGACATCCGGCGGATTCTCCGGCACATCCCCTCGAAACGGCAGACGCTGTTCTTCTCGGCGACGATGCCCGATCCGATCGTGAAGCTGTCGCACGAGATGCTGCACGACGCGGTGATGATCAACCTCGAGCGCAAGGCCGCGCCCGCGACCGGCATCACGCATGCCGTCTACCCGGTTCCTTCACATCTCAAGGCGAAGCTGCTGCTGGCGTTGCTGAACGACGGCAACATCAACGACGCGCTGGTGTTCACGCGCACGAAGCACCGCGCCGATCGGCTGGCGAAGTATCTCGAATCACAGAAGGTGAGCGTTCAGCGCATCCATGGCAACCGGTCTCAGTCGCAGCGAACCGACGCGCTGGCCGGGTTCAAGAGCGGCAAGTACCGCGTGCTGGTTGCGACCGATATTGCGGCGCGCGGCATCGACGTCAGCGCGCTCGGACACGTGATCAATTTCGACGTGCCGGCCGTGCCCGAGGATTACATCCATCGCGTCGGCCGGACGGCACGGGCCGAGCTGACCGGGTCGGCGTTCACGATCGTCGCGCCCGAGGATGAATCGAACATCCGGGCGATCGAGCGCGCCATCAACAAGCGCCTGCCGCGCGTGACGGTACCCGACTTCGACTACAACGCGCGCTCGGAGCCGAGGCTGGAAGTGCCGCACGCGCAGCGTATCGCGGAGATTCGTGCGCGGAAGGCCGAAGAACGCGGCCGCGCGAAGGTCAACGCCGAGCGGCGCGCGAGACATACCCAGGGGCAGGGACCCTCACAGCCGAAGCCGCAGGGGCACGGGCACGGTCACGCGCCCGCGCGGGCAGCTGGCGGGCCAGCGGGGCAGCGGAAGCGCTTCCGTCCGCGCAAGCGCTGGCACTAAGAGAGCAGGTTTCCAGTTCCGCGTTCCCATTCGCGGTGGCGCGCGATTGCGAAGCGCGCCTCTTCTTGAAGAATGACGGCGTAGTGGATCCGCCGCCCTCCGCGAACCCGGAACGAGGAACCTGGAACCAGGAACCAGCTGGTTTCTATTTCACTATTTTGCGTTCGAACACGACCTCACGCCTCGACCCTGCGTCGATCACCTGGAAGTCGCTCGGAATTTCAAAAAGCTGAGGCGACGGCTCGCCGCGCGTGAGGTTCGTGAGCCGGTACGTCGTTTCTCCGAACCGCGGATCCGATTGCTTGCTCATCACGAGCACCTTCAGGTCTGGCGACATCCAGCGCTCGGAGACGATGGTGATCGGCTGCTCGTTGCCGATCTCGCCTGCCGGAATGGTCGTGGTGCTGCGCGTGCCTTCGACCGCTACACCTTCCATAAAAGTGGTGCCGAGCTGCTCGACGACCGGCTCGGCGACGCGCTGACCAGCGAAGCCCGCGATGGCCACGTGCTGTGATACATCACGCTGGCTCCTGCTCCCACTCCCGCGCCGACTCCCACCCCCACTCCTGCTCCCACTGCCGTCAGTCGAGGCGGGGGCGGAGGCGGCGGTGCCACGGCCACTTCCGATTGTTCGACTCTCACACCGGCGGCCGCCGTCCAGGCGGCGCCGGTCATCTTGTTCGTCACCATCAGATGCGGCGCGGGCATCTTGTGCGCGACCTTGTTCTGCAGATCGAGCATGATCATCGTGCCCGTCGTCGGGTCGGAGATCTGCACGCTGCGCGGTTCGTCACCAGCGCCCGGACCATTGACGAGCGGGCCGAACATCGCAAACCCCTGTTCGCGACGCGTGCGGCCCTGTCCGTCACGGGCCATCTGGGCCTTGTTCTGCCGGACGATGCGGTTGCCGTCGGCCAGCACCTGGACGACATCGGTCACCGCTTCCGCCGAGTAGGGCGAACCGGTGACAGGCTCGCTGTCGATCGTAATCGGCCCGTTCATGAACTCGATGTTCATCGGGTTGCTGAAGGCGATGACGTTGGGCCCGCCCTGCCCGCGCAAGCCGGACGCAGCCATGAGGATGAGTAACGCAAGGACGAACATGTTCCGGGTCATCGGGGCCTCCAGGGGTAAATCGATCCGCTCGTGTTGACGCGAATGGCGCGCGCTCTTCCATCTTCTCCGAGAAGCACGTCGGCTTCAATCATCTCATTGGGTAGCACCAGCGGCGACCGCAGCGAGCCGAGCGAGGCGCCCGGCATCTGGACGCGAACGATCTGGAATGGGCCGGCGAGCTCCTGTTCGGTCATGGGCAGAAGCGGGACGAATTCGACCTGGCTGTGTGCGACAGGCGATTCGACCGTTGCTGGCTCGGGGGGCTGGGCTCGAAGGTCCGGGTCGGGTTGACGCGAACGTTCCGGCTGAAGCTGGACACCACGTGTTGAACGGTCCGGCTGAAGCCGGACACTACGTACGGGTTGTTTCCGCGCGGACTTCCGGTTGTCTGCGAACGGGCGCCGGGGAACTCTCTGCGACGGCCACTTCGGTCGAATCCTGCGCCGCGCTGTCGGTCGTGTCCGGCTTCGGCCGGACGGTCACGGCAATCGCGAATACGGCCGCGGCCGCAACCGGCCACATGACCCACGCTCTCGATCGCGCAGGTCGCGCACGTTCCGGAAGCGACGCGGATGCCATGATTCGCGCTTCAAGGTGCGGCGCCTCGAGGCGCTCGTCCTCTCGAGCGACGTCCCTGAGCAGGTCGCTCAGCAGTTGTTCTTCGTGAGTATCAGCCATCGCTTCCCAACCTCTTCTTCACTCTGGTGCTCTTTCTCTCCGGCACTCTCGACGTTCATGAGCGCGCGGCATCGCTCGATCAGCATCTGCCGCGCCCGGCTCAAGCGCGACCGGATCGTGCCGACCGGACACCCGGCCACCTGCGCGGCTTCCTCGTAGGAAAGGCCGTTCAGCTCGCACAGCACGACGACCTCGCGATAGTGGACCGGCAGGCGAAAGATCGCGAGGCGAAGCTGACGTGTCATCTGCGTGCGCGATATGGATTCAGCGGGATCGGCGGCGGTCGCGAGCGCGGCATCCTCTTCGTGGAAGATCGTGTCGATGCTGATCTCGATGCGCGCCTTGCTGCGCTTGTACTGCTGCAGGACCAGGTTGCGGGCGATGCCGTAGAGATATGTCGACAGCGACGCAACCGCCGGATTGAACCGGTTGGCGCTTCTGGTGAGCGCCACAAACACGTCCTGCGTGACGTCTTCGGCGGCTTCTTTCGACCCGAGCATCTGCCGGCTGAAGCGGTAAACCGTTCGATGGTGCCGGCGGAAAATGATGGCCAGCGCCTCGCGATCGCCCGCCGCCATCCGCTCGAGCAGTTCCGGGTCTGAAGGGTCGTTGGCCACGCTAATCGGTGATTGGGTTCCGGGCGGCCGGAAGTTCCAAATACCACCATCAGACTCTTTTTCTGTAGAGTTGGTCTTGTCAGGCCGCTATGACCTACGTCTTTGGCGTGTTCGAGTTCGACGCCGCCTCCCTCGAGCTGCGGAAATCCGGGCGTCTTATCGCGCTCGAGCCCCAGCCGGCGCGCGCATTGGGCCTGCTCCTCGAGCGAGCCGGGCAAACCGTGTCGCGCGAGGAACTGAGCGCCTGGGTCTGGGGCCCCGATACGCACGTCGATTTCAATCGCGGCCTGGCTTACTGCGTCAGTCAGATCCGCTCGGCTCTCGGCGACAGCGGCGAAAGCTCGCGATTCATTCAGACGCTGCCGAAGCGAGGGTTCAAGTTCATCGCCCCCGCCACGCGCAAGGGAAACGGCCGATACCGGCGCTGTTGCCGCTTCGATCGTGCCGGGTGGTTGTGTTCAGCCGACCGGCTGGATGGCTGTTTCGTCCCGTGCGGTGCGCGTTGCCTTCGCCGCGGCCGGATTGCTGGTTCTGGGTGCCCTGGTTGTGGCCTTCAGCGATCGCCTCGATAGCCAGCCGCGGCGGCCGATCGTGGCGGTTTCGATCTTCGATAACGAGACGGGCGACAGCCGTTACGACCGGGCCGTTCATGCGCTCTCAGACACGGTCGTCGATCGGCTGACCAGCCTGGGTCCCAATCGGATCGGCATCGTCGGCAACGCGGCGATCCTGCGCATGCCGCGCAATGAGCGCGATCTCGATCGCATCGAAGCGCAAACAGGTGCGTCTCACCTCATCCTGGCACAACTGCAGCCGTCGAACGGCGATCTGACCCTGCTGATGCATCTGATTCGACTGGACGACGGCACGCATCTGTGGACGCGTCGAATCGCGCGGCCCGCCAACGGCTCGCTCGACGGTCTGGACCTCGAAGCCGCCCGCATGATCGAGTCTGGCGTGCGCGAACACGTCCTCCCAGCGAGTCCTAATCCGTAGTCTCAAATGTCTCCAGCCAGGCGGGTTGGCGCCTCAACGAATCCTCGTTCGTCTCGCTTGCGACCCACGTGTAACATGCCGGCCATGTTGAACCGCCGGCAATTCGTTCGAGTCGTTCCGACGCTCGGGACGTTTGTTCTTTCAGGTGATGTCGCCCGGGCTCAGGGATCTGACGCCGTTCCTGCGTGGCCGGGCCCGCCGCCGGCGCCGGGTGCGCCGCGTGACGAGTCATTTCCCAGCCAGCACCCCTTTCTGGCCAAGGAGATGGTGGGCGTGGCGCACGGGAATCTCGCGCGCGTCAAGGAGCTCCTCGCCGAACATCCCGCACTTGCGAAGGCCTCGTGGGAATGGGGCTACGGCGACTGGGAAACCGCACTTGGCGGGGCGTCGCACGTCGGCAACCGGGCCATCGCCGAATTGCTGATCGAGCACGGCGCCGGTCCCACGATCTTCTCCGCTGCGATGTTGGGGCAGCTCGACGTCGTCAAGGCGTTTGCCGCCGCTATTCCGAATGTGAATCAACTTCGAGGCCCGCACGGCATCCCGCTCGTCAATCATGCGCGCGCGGGCGGCGCGCAGGCGGCAGAGGTGCTGCGATTCCTCGAGTCGGTGGGGAATCTGCCGAAGACAGGAGATGTCGAGCCGTTGACTGAAGCCGACCGGACATCTCTTGAAGGCCGCTACGTCTTTGGCAGCGGGTCACGGGACGCGTTTGTCGTCGATACCGTTCAGAATGCGCTCGGCATCAACCGCCCTGGCGGCACGCGGCGCATCCTCACGCATCTCGGCAAGCTCGAGTTTCATCCTGCGGGCGCGCCGGCAGTGCGTATTCGCTTCGAGCGTACGGGAAACGGCATGACGTTGAGCTTGTTCGATCCGGATCTGATTGTGCGAGCCAGCAGGCAGGGTTAGATCAGGGCAGTTTCACATCCGTGAAGTACGTAGTGTCCGCCTTCAGGCGGACCGCGTGAGAGTCCGGCTAAAGCCGGACACTACGTACGACATCGAAGTTTGCGCCTTTCGACTTGACTTGCGCCTGCCGACTTCCGACTTGCGCCTTGCGACTATCTCACGGTGACCGCCTGATCGGCCCTAATCCCCAATCCCTGATCCCGAATCCCTGATTGCGCAGTCTCCGACCAACGGCGCTCGCCAATCTGCTGCCGCCACATCGCATAGTACAAACCCTTCTGCGCGACGAGCTCGTCGTGGCGGCCGGTCTCGACAATACGGCCGCGCTCGAGGACGTAAATGCGATCGGCGTGAAGAATCGTCGACAGGCGATGCGCGATGAGAATCGTCATCGACTCACCGGTACTCGCCACGTCGCGGATCGTCTCGACGATGCCTTCTTCGGTCAAAGAGTCGAGCGACGAGGTGGCCTCGTCGAAGACGAGCAGCTGGGGCCGCCGGAGCAGCGCGCGCGCGATCGACAGACGCTGCTTTTCTCCGCCGGACACCTTCACGCCACCCTCGCCGATGACCGTGTCGAGTCCTTTTGCCGCCCGCTCGAGCAGGCTGTCGCAGGCCGACCGGCGAAGCACGTCGAGGCATTGCGCGTCTGTCGCCTTCGGATTCACGAACAGCAGGTTTTCGCGAATCGTGCCGGAAAAGAGCTGCGTGTCCTGCGTGACGAACCCGATCCGTTCCCTCAGCACGTCGAGGTCGATGTCGGTGCTCGACAGGCCGTTATACAGAATCCGGCCCGATCCTGGCGGGTACAGCCCGACGAGCAGCTTCACGAGCGTCGTCTTTCCCGCGCCGGACGGGCCCACGAACGCGATCGTTTCGCCGCGACGTACCGCGAACGTGATGTCGCTCACGGCGGGCGAGGTCGCCGACTGGTGCTGGAAGGTCACTCGATCGAACTCCAGCGCGCGCACGTCGTCCAGCGGCAGCGGGCTGACCGGCCGCGGCTCTTTGGGTATCTGCAATATGCCTTCGAAGATGTTCAGCGACGCTTCGGTCTCGCGGTAGATGTTGATGATGTTGCCCAGCTCCTGGAGCGGTCCGAAGATGAAAAACGAGTAGATCCAGAGCGAAAAGAACTGGCCCACGGTGATGTCGCGCCGGAAGATGAGGTAGAGCATCAGGAACAGGATGCTCGTGCGCAGGAAGTTCACCGCGGTGCCCTGGATGAAGCTGAGGCTTCGCAGATACTTCACCTTTTTCAGTTCGAGCTTCAGGATCTTGCCGGTCGTGCTGTTCAGGCGTTCGATCTCCTGCTGGCCCAGGCCGAGGCTCTTCACCAGCTCGATGTTCCGCAGCGATTCGGTGGTCGATCCGGCCAGCGCCGTCGTCTCGCCCACGATCTGCTTCTGAATCGTCTTGATGCGCTTGCTCAACACCGAGCTGATGAGCCCGAGGACGGGAATCGTCAGGAAGTAAACAGGCGCGATGAGCCAGTGCACCGAGAAGGCGTAGACCATGACGAAGATGATCCCGACCAGCGAGGTGAAGAGCACGTTGATCGACGTCGAAATGAGCTTCTCGACGTCGGCGCGCACCTTCTGGAGCTTGCCGAGGGTTTCGCCGCTGCGCTGGTCTTCGAACACCGAGTAGGGCAGCTCGAGGGAATGCCGGATGCCGTCGGAATAGAGCTGGGCGCCGAGCCGCTGGGTAATCAGATTGATGTAGTAATCCTGGAAGTTCTTGGCCACGCGCGAGACGAAAGCCACGCCGACAGCCGCCGCCAGTAGGAGGGTGACGCCCCGGAAGAACTCGCTCGTGGTGTACTCGGCGAAGCGCGTCGCGTAGTTGTCGATGACGTATCGAAAAATCAGGGGATCGAGCAGCGAAAAGACCTGATTGATGGTCGCCAGCACCAGCGCCAGCGCGACCAGGCGCCAATAGTTCTGTAGATAACCGTACAAAAGCTTCATGTTTACGGCACTATAACCGAATGTTTACGTACTCGTTGCAGCATGTGTCCCGCGCCGTTACGCGGGCTGACAATACTCGACTCTCAGGTGCGAGTCGCTCTCTTCGCGGAATGGGATCTTGACGCACCTGGCGGTCTGCGGACCACGACCGCCGGGCTCGTCGATCATTCGCCCGACGACATCCACGTCATTCCTTACCTCAATCAACCTGGTTTCTCCTCACTGCTGCGGGTGAATGAACTAATCGCGCGTTTGAAGCGCCAGCGTATCGAGCTCGTCCATATCGCCTCGTGCGGACACGTCGCACTTGTCGCGCTGCTTCTCGCCGCGAAGCTGCACCTGCCGCTCGTCGGTTCGTTCGACCTCGACTCGCTGACGACAACCGCGATGAGGCGGCGGTATCTCCGGACGCTGTCCGAGGTCTGCCACAAAGTCCTCGTCTCGTCGGCGTGCGCGCACGAGACGCTCCGTCGCCTCACGGACCCCGCCCACGTGGCAGCCTGGCGTCCAGGGGTCGACATCGAGACGTTCACCCCCAAGAAGCGAAGCGCGAGCCTGCGCGAACAATGGCAAGTGTCGCCAGACCGTGCGGCCGTGATCTATGCAGGCACGCTCTCGGAGGAGCACGGCGTATGGCGGTTGCTCTCGCTGGAGCTCGAGCTGCGCCGCACGCGTCCGATGCATCGGCTGATCGTAGCCGGCGACGGCCCGGCGCTCATGCGCCTTCGGTACAAGTGCCCGCATGCCATCTTTCTCGGCCACGTGCCCGATTCCCAGATGCCCGAGCTGCTGGCATCCGCCGACGTGTTCGTCTCACCGAGCGAGCGGCAATCGACGCATCACGCCGTGCTCGAGGCGCAGGCCTGTGGTCTGCCCGTGGTCGTGATGGCGAAAGGTGCTGCGCGCGAGCGCACGACAACTGACGCCGCTATCGTCTGCCGTTCCGATGCCGACTTCATCGTCGGCACGGCTGCACTGGTCAGGACCGAAGATCGGCGCGCATCGATGGGACGTGCGGCGCGGCAGCACGCGCTGGCCCAGCGATGGGAATCTGGTCTCGCCCCGCTGTTTGCCCAGTATCGAGCCCTCACTGCGTCTTCCAGGCCTGTGCGGCCGGAATCGATAAGCGTTGTGCGCGAGCACCACGTCAACTCCTAGTAGGCCAGGTCTTGTTCTTTAGCCCCGGCAATCACGCCACCCGCCTCCCCGGCTCGCCAGGCTGCGCTTGAAGGCACCCGTGGCCAGCGCAACGCCCACGAAGATCACGGCGCCCGCCAGCGCCATGCGCCGTGTGATCACCTCACCGATAAACGCGTATCCCCACACCACGCCAAACACCGGAATCAGATACGTCACCGTAAGCGTTCGCGACGGTCCGACGCGAGCCAGCAGCCGGAAGTACAGAACGTAGGCGATACCCGTACAGAAAACGCCGAGCAGGATTGCGCTGATCCAGCTGACGCCGTCCGGTGCTGTTCGAGGCCAGTACACGACAGCCGGACCGAGCAGCACCACGGTGGCTGCGATGAGACTTCCGGTGGCGTTTACCAGCGGATCGGTGCCCCCGAGGTGCCTTCGCGTGTAGTTCGCCGAGATGCCGTAGAGAAACGCCGCCGTCAGTCCCGCGATCACCGCCCAGGTCCCGCCGTCGTTCGAGAACGACAGCCTGTCCCAGACGAGGATGAGCACGCCCGTGAAGCCGACGAGCAATCCGAGCAGGCGTTGGCCCGACGGGGTCTCGTGAAGCCAGACGAACGCGACGAGCGCGCCGAACAGCGGTGCCGTCGAATTCAGGACCGCCGCGAAACCGGCGGTGACAAAGAGCACGGCATACGCGAACAAGGTAAACGGCACGGCCGAATTGATTGTCCCGAGAACCGCCAGCGGCACGGCGTTCTGCGAGAGCCCCTTCAGTCCGCCGCGCCTGGCCAGAACCGCCACGAGAAACACCGCTCCGATGCCCACGCGCGCGGCGATGAGCGGAATCGGCCCGAACGCGGGGGCGGCCACGCGCATGAAGAGAAATGACGCGCCCCAAATCGCGCCGAGTACGAACAAATCGATGAGATCACGCGTGCTCAACGAGCGTCAGCCTCTCGATAATCTCCCGGGCGGCCAGGACGAGGTCGGCATTGCTTGCCGCGCGCGTGCCATCCGGTAGCCTGAGAGTATCCTCGAAACCGACGCGCGTGTCGTAGCGGCGCTTGACGGCCAGCTCGACGAAGTGCCAGGCATAGTGACCGAGGCCGTGCAGCAGCCGCGGGGTTTCCACGCCCTGGAGCACCGATTCAATCTGACTGAGATTCGCGGATGCGCGGCACGAGGCCTCTGCCGGCTCGAGAAGAATGCGCACGCACTGGTCGGCCAGCTTGCTTCCGACCAGCGCGGCGGCCGCCGGCGCGTTCCAGATTCCGGCCTCCACGCCCACGCCCTTGTCGAGCAGTAGTTGCATGACGTCGATGGCGCCCGCCTCGTGCAGGTTGACCGACGCGAAATCCGGCAACACGTTCCATGCACGAATGATGGCGAGGCGCTTCGCGAGATCGGGAACGATCCAGGCGCCCGTGCTGACGCCCAGGGGAATGCCCGGGCACGCGTCGCGAATCGCCCCGATCGTGTCCGCGAGGTCGCTGGCGGCGAGCGACTCGTTGCCATTTGCGTCGCGCACGTGCACGTGAATGGCGCTCGCGCCCGCCGCCACGGAGGCTCTCGCCTCCGTGGCTTGTGTTCGCGGCGTGATCGGGATTTCGGGGTGGTCCGTCCCCGATCGGGTGCCGTTGAGTGCGGCCTGGATCGTCACCGGCCGACGTTCAGCATCACGGCGCCGTAGACACGATGTCCATAGCGCGCGTCGTTACCGAAGAACGCCGAGGTCTCGTCTTTCGACGGCACGGCGACGAACCGATAGTCGCCACGAAGCCCCCACCGGCCCGACGTACCACTTGACGCCGCCGCCGACGTTGGTGGCGAAGAACGTCTCGGTCTGGTCGATGCCAAAGGCTTCGCGGCTGAACAGGCTGAGTCCGCCAACGCCGCCGGTGACATACGGCACGACCGACGAGCCGTTTGGCACCGACACGACGACGTTACCGTTGTAGTTGAGGACGTCGGGCGTCCGCTCGGTGCTTGGATACCCGAAGCCGAGACTCTGCGAAATGCCGATCGAGCTGGCGACCTCGCCTTCGACGCCCAGGTACCTGTTGAGGTTGTAGGTAAAGGTACCGCCGAGCTGGTAGTTCCCGAAGCCCGGCGCCGAGGCATCGCTGTTCTCGGTGAACATGAGGACGCCAGCCGGGATGATGGTGATCTCGGCCCGGCCCGCCCCCGCCGGCCCTTCCTGCGCATGAACCGGTGTGGCGGCAATAAATGATGCGAGCACAAACCCGAATACGACCAAACGTTTCATCTGAAACCTCCTGCGCCGGAAATAGCAGAAGGCGTACCGCGCCCGCATCGTCTGGGATCCCTCATTTCACTCAGGAATTCGTAAGGCCTGTCGAAAAAGCCGCAGACGGCGTGCCGGTAAATCGGCACACTGCCGAAGATTCGGCAACCGCGTTCGGCACTCCTTCGTCACTCCTTCGTCACAGGGTGGCCCTTTTCCTCGGATTTCCGCGTTGTCTGGACCACCACGCGATGTGGAAGGGAAATTGCCATGTCGATCGGCATGATGAAACGAATGCTCCTCATGTTGACCGTGATGGCAGGACTCATCGGCGGTCTCGGCTTTGTGAAGTTCCAGCAGATTCAGGCAGCCATCGCGCAGGGGGCCTCGTTCCAGCCGCCGCCCGAGGCCGTCACCACGATCGCGGCGCAGCAGACAGAGTGGCCTGCCACTGTGAGCGCGATCGGATCGGTGGCCGCCGTTCAAGGTGTCACCGTCAGCGCCGATCTGTCGGGCACGATCGATCGCATCGCGTTCGACTCCGGCAAGTCGGTGCGCCAGGGCGAGGTGCTCGTCGAGCTCGACACACGGCAGGAGCGGGCGCAGCTTGCTGCCGCGGAAGCACAGCGCGACCTGGCTCGCGTCAACTTCGATCGCATGCAGGGCTTGTTGAAGGAAAACGTGATCTCGCGCGCCGAGTTCGACAGCGCCACGGCCGACAGCAAGCAGACCGAGGCGCGGGTCGGTGAGATTCGCTCGGCCATCGAGCGGAAGACCATCCGGGCGCCGTTCTCGGGAATCCTGGGTATTCGTCAGGTCAATCTCGGACAGTACCTGTCGAGTGGCGATCCGATCGTGCAGCTCCAGTCGCTGAACCCCATCTATGTGAACTTCGACGTGCCACAGGACGCCATCGCGCAGATGCGCATGGGCCGCGAGGTCCGCATCACGCTTGCGGACGCGGCTGGACCAAAGGAGCTGGCAGGCGCCGAGTTCCCCGGCCGTGTGACGGCAATCGATTCGACCGTCAACGAGAGCACGCGGAACATCCAGGTGCAGGCGACCTTGTCCAACCCCGAAGGCACGTTGCGGCCGGGCATGTTCGTGCAGGCCGAGGTGGCCGTGGGGCAGGGACGCTCGCTCGTGGCGCTTCCGGCGACGTCGATCAGCTACGCCCCGTACGGCGACTCCGTGTTCATCGTGGGCATGGTGAAGGGACCGAACGGCGACACGTACAAAGGTGTGCGTCAGCAGTTCGTGAAGGTCGAGGGGGCGCGCGGCGATCAGGTCGGGATCGTCACGGGCGTCAAGCCGGGCGACGAGGTCGTCACATCAGGCGTCTTCAAGCTGCGCAACGGCGCGGCGGTGCTCGTCAACAACAAGGTGCAGCCGGCGAACGATCCGGCGCCAACGCCGGCGGATAACTGAGAGCAGGGCTAAAGCCCTGCGCCACCGGAGTCAGGCGCTAAACCCATGGCACGACGTAGCGACCCTTACTACGGTAGCGCAGCGCTTCAGGGCTGCCGAATAGGAACAAACGATGCGATTTACAGATCTCTTCATAAAACGTCCCGTCCTCGCGATCGTCGTCAGCCTCGTGATTCTCATTGCCGGGCTGCAGTCGATTCGCTCGCTCAGCGTGCGGCAGTATCCGCGCAGCGATATCGCGATCGTCAAGGTCTCGACGGTGTACGTCGGCGCGAATGCTGACCTCGTGCGCGGGTTCATCACGACGCCGCTCGAGCGCGTCATCGCCAGCGCCGATGGCATCGACTACATGGAGTCGTCCAGCGCCCAGGCCCTGAGCACGATTACCGTGCACCTGAAGCTGAACTACGACACCAACGCGGCGCTCACGCAGATTCAAGCCAAGGTCGCGCAGGTTCGCAACGACCTGCCGCCCGAAGCCGAGGCGCCCATCATCGAGCTCGAAACGGCCGACAACCAGTTCGCGGCCATCTACATCGGGTTCTCGTCGGCCGAGCTCGATCAGAGCCAGATTACCGACTACCTGACGCGGGTCGTCCAGCCGAAGCTGAGCGCCATCAGCGGCGTGCAGCGCGCCGACATTCTCGGCGACCGCACCTTCGCGATGCGCATCTGGCTGAAGCCCGAGCGCATGGCGGCGTACGGCATCTCGCCGACGGCCGTCCGCGAAGCGCTGGCCCGCAACAACTACCTGTCGGCGCTCGGCCGGACCAAGGGCTCGATGGTGTCGGTCAACCTCATCGCCAACACCGATCTCCGCACGGCAGAGGAGTTCCGCCAGCTGGTCGTCAAGGAACAAGGCGGCGTCGTCGTGCGCCTTGGCGAAATCGCGGACGTCGTCCTCGGCGCGGAGAACTACGAAGAAGAGGTGCGGTTCAACGGCGAGACCGCCACGTTCATGGGCGTCTGGGTGCTGCCGACCGCCAACTCGCTCGACGTGATTGCGAGCGTGCGCCAGGCGCTGCCGCAGATCGAGTCCCAACTGCCGGTGGGGATGAAGCTCGGCGTGCCCTACGACTCGACCGAGTACATCCAGGATGCCATCGACGAAGTGCTGCGCACGCTCTCCGAGACGCTGCTCATCGTCATCGTGGTCATCTTCCTGTTCCTGGGCTCGTTCCGCGCCGTCATCATCCCGATCGTCGCGATCCCGATCTCGCTCGTCGGCGCCGTGTTCCTGATGCTGGTGGCCGGCTTCACGATCAACCTGCTCACGCTCCTGGCCATCGTGCTTTCCGTGGGCCTCGTCGTCGACGATGCGATCGTGATGGTGGAGAACATCGAGAGGCATCTCCACCAGGGCAAGAGCGCATACCACGCGGCCATCGAAGCCGCGCGCGAGCTCGTCGGCCCGATCATCGCGATGACGATCACGCTGGCGGCGGTGTACGCGCCCGTCGGCATTCAGGGGGGCCTCACGGGCTCGCTCTTCAGGGAGTTCGCGTTCACGCTGGCGGGCGCGGTCATCGTGTCGGGCGTCGTGGCCCTGACCCTCTCGCCGATGATGGGCGCGAAGCTGCTGCGTGCGGGCGACACCGAGCGCGGGTTCGCCGGCTGGATCAACCGGCGCTTCGACAGCGTGCGTCAGGCGTACACGCGCACGCTGACGGGCACGCTGCGCTTCCGCCCGGTCGTGCTGACGTTGTGGGTCATCGTCGCGCTGCTGATGGTGCCGTTCTACATGTTCTCCCAGCGCGAGCTGGCGCCTGCCGAAGATCAGGGCGTCGTGTTCGGCATCATCCAGGCGTCGGCGAACTCGACGATCGACCAGACGTCGCTGTTCACCAAGCAAGTGGCCGATGTGTACCGGTCGATCCCCGAGAGCAAGAGCATCTTTCAGCTGACCTACCCGACCGGCGGGTTCGGCGGGATGGTGACCAAGCCGTGGAGCGAGCGAACCAAGACCGCGCAACAGCTGCTGATGGAATCGATGGGGCCGCTGTCGCAGATTCCGGGCATTCGCGTCATCCCGCTCACGCCTCCGGCCCTGCCTGGCGGTGGTGATTTCCCTGTCGATCTCGTCATCGCGTCGCCGGCCGAGCCCGAGCGCTTGAACGAAATCGCGCAGAAGCTCGTGCAGAAGGCGTTTGCCAGCGGCATGTTCATCTTCGCCGACGCCGATCTCAAGTTCGATCAGCCGCAGGCGGAGGTCGTGTTCGATCGCGACAAGGTGCGGTCGCAGGGCGTCGAGCTGAGCCAGGCCGGCCAGGATCTGTCCACGCTGCTCGGCGGCAACTACGTGAACCGCTTCAGCATTCAGGGGCGCAGCTACAAGGTCATTCCGCAGATCAAGCGCGCCGAACGGCTGGCGCCCGAACAGCTCTCCCAGATTTACGTCACCGGCTCCAAGGATCAGCTCGTACCGCTCTCCACGTTCGCGACCCTCGAAACCACGACACAGCCGCGCGAGCTGAAGAAGTTCCAGCAGCTCAACGCGGTGCGCATACAGGGTGTCATCCCGCCGCCCGTGCCCCTCGATCAGGCGTTGCGCTTCCTCGAAGACGAAGCGCGCGCCTCCCTGCCACAAGGGTTCACGATCGACTACGCGGGAGAGTCGCGGCAACTGCGAACGGAAGGCGGCAGGTTCCTCGGGACGTTCCTGCTCTCGGCGATCCTGATTTATCTCGTGCTGGCGGCGCAGTTCGAAAGCTTCCGCGATCCGTTCATCATCCTCGCGGGCTCAGTGCCGCTGGCCATTTCGGGTGCGCTCCTGTTTTCGTTCCTCGGCTTCACGAGCTTGAACATCTACAGCCAGGTGGGGCTCATCACGCTCGTCGGTCTGGTGTCGAAGAACGGCATCCTCATCGTCGAGTTCGCGAATCACCTGCAGGAGACGGGCAAGGACAAGCTCGCCGCGATTATCGAAGCGGCGGGCACCCGTCTTCGCCCGATTCTGATGACGACGGCGGCCACCGTGGTCGGACATTTCCCGCTGGTGCTGGCAACCGGGCCCGGCGCGGGCGCGCGCAACAGCATCGGCATCATGCTCGTGACCGGCATGGTCATCGGAACGTTCTTCACCTTGTTCGTGGTGCCGTCGATTTACATGCTCCTGGCGCGCACGCATCGCGCTGAAGCGTCAGAGGCTGTGCTGTCGCCGATGACCACGCCAGCAATGGAGTCTGCATTATGAGAGGTATATACGTAATCGCGCTTGGTGTTCTGGTCTCGTCGATAACCGTGTCGGCACAGAACCGCACGAACCCGGCGAACTTAACGAACCCGACGAACTCGACGAACCGACGAACCCAACGAACCCGACGAACCCAACGAACCCAACGAACCCAACGAACCCATCAGGTACTCTCGAACTCTCCCTCGATGAGGCCGTGCGCCGGGCCATCGACAACAACCCCGATCTGGCCAGCGTGCGCTCCAGCACGCAAGTCGAGGCCGCCCGGGTGTCCGAGAGCGAGAGCGCCTATACGCCAGTGTTCTCGACGATCGTCGGCGCCACGAGCAACTCCACGCCGCCGTCGAACTTTCTTCTGGGCGAGCGGGGCGTGGATACCAGCGATCTGTTCTCGTCCACCGGTGTGCGGCAGCGTCTCGCGTGGGGCTCCGGGACGTGGCACTTCTCGTGGGACACGTCCCGCACGACGACCGACAGTCCGCTGACGAGCTTCGATCCCAGCCTGCAGTCGGGATTCCAGTTCGCGTTCTCGCAGCCGCTGCTCAAAGACCGCAAGATGGATCTCGCGCGGCAGCAGACGATCGTCACTCGACGCAATCTGGAAAGCTCGGAGCTGCGCGTCAGGGAATCGGTCGTGCAAACGACCGCCGCCGTGAAGCAGGCGTACTGGACGTTGAAGGCCACGCTGGCGAACGTCACGGTGCAGCAGCGCTCGCTCGAGCTGGCTCAGGAGCTGGTGCGTCAGAACAAGGCGCGCGTCGACATCGGTCAAACGCCTCCGCTCGACCTGCTGCAGGCCGAAGCGGAGGTCGCCCAGCGCCGCGAGAATCTGATTCGCGCGAATGCGGCGGCTGGCGATGCGGAAGACCATCTGCGGCGGCTCATCATGGATCCGGCCGACACGTCGTTCTGGCGGACGCGCCTCAGTCCGAGCGACGAGCCGGTCGTCAGCGGCGTCCTGCCCGACGTGGATGCGATCGCGTCCGGCGGGTTCGCCGGTCGCTACGATCTCGCCCGCGCGCGGAAGGATATCGACAACCTGACGACGAACATCGACTACTACGACGATCAGAAGCTTCCCGACGTGAGGCTGGAAACGTCGTATCGCAGCAACGGCCTGGGCGGCACGCGATTCCTGCGCGACGGCGGGTTCCCGGGCACCGTCACCGGCACGGTGAATCGCGGGTATGGCAGCGTGCTCGGCGACATGTTCGGCAGTTCGTACCCCACGTGGAGCGTGGGCCTGTCCGTGAATTACTCGCTCGGCCGCAGCTACGAGGAGGCCGGGCTGGCGCGCGCAACGGTGGAACGGCGGCAGGCGACCCAGCGCATCGCGAGCCTGCAGCTTCAGATTGGCGAAACGCTGCGTCAGGCGGCGAGGCAGGTGCACAGCACCGCCGAGCGCATCGAAGCGACGCGTGCCGGACAATCCGTGGCACGCCAGCGGCTCGACGTCGAACAGCGGCGTTTCGAGGTCGGTCTGTCGACGAGCTTTCTCGTGACGCAGGCGCAGCGCGATCTCCTGCAGGCCGAAGTGAATCTGCTGCAGGCGATGCTCGACCATCAGTCGGCGCTCGTCAGCTTCGATGCGTTGCAGCAGGCGCCGGCGGTCAGCGAGCCGGAGACTGGCTCGCGAGGCACGACCGTCGTGTCGCTGCCCGCCCCGGCTCCGCAGGGCCTGTTCCGTCCCGGCGCGAACGTAGGCTTCTGAACAGGAGGTCAGGAGATTAGGAGCATTCGTGTAGTACAGATTTGTCCGAGCTTTAGCCGACTTTCACATGGTCTGTCTGAAGGCGGACACTATCGTACACTCGGAAACTCCTAGTCTCCTGTTTGTGCTTTGTCTTTTATCGGGCGGCGGCAGGTCTTTCGATACCGAGCTTCGCCATCTTCGATTGCAGCGTCGTGCGTTTCATGCCGAGCTTCGCCGCGGCGCCCGAGGGGCCGCCGACCAGCCAGTTTGCGGCTTGAAGCGCGTGACGGATGTGCTGACGCTCGGCTTCTTCGAGCGTGAACTCACTCAACTCGCGCCGCGCATCACTATCGTGGCCGTTTCGCGGCTGCCGCAATTCCGCCAGCGGCGCCGACAGGCTCGAGCCCCGCGTCAGAATGACGGCGCGCTCGATGAAGTTCTCGAGCTCGCGGATGTTGCCTGGCCAGTGGTACTCGGACAGCGCGTTCATCGTGTCGGTGGGAATCGCTTCGATGGGTCTGTTCATCCGCCTCGCGAACTTCGTGGTGAAGTACTGGACGAGCGAAGGAATGTCCTCGCGGCGCCCGCGCAAAGGTGGGTTCACGATGGGGAACACGTTGAGGCGGTAGTAGAGGTCGCTCCTGAACTCCTTGTCGGTGACCATCGCCGCCAGGTCGCGGTTGGTTGCGGCTACGAGCCGGATATCGACACGGATCGTTTTCGTCCCACCGAGGCGCTCGAATTCCTGCTCCTGCAGCACTCGCAAGAACTTCGACTGCAGCTCGAGCGGAATGTCCCCCACTTCGTCGAGAAACAACGTTCCGCCGTTGGCCAGCTCGAAGCGGCCGAGCTTCTGCGCGATCGCACCGGTGAAGGCCCCTTTTTCGTGCCCGAACAGCTCGCTCTCGAGGAGACCGGTCGGGATGGCCGCGCAGTTCAACTTCACGAACGTGCGCGAGCGGCGGCTGCTGAGGTTGTGAATGGCCCTGGCGATCAGCTCTTTGCCGGTGCCGGTCTCGCCCTGAATCAGGACGGTCGAGTCGGTCGGCGCGACGATTTCCACCTGCGCGAGCACGTGCTTCAGGGGCGCGCTGTCACCGATGATTTCTTCGAAGTTGTGCTCGGTGCGGATTTCGTCCTCGAGGTACAGCTTTTCTTCGTTCAGCTTTTCCTTCAGCTCCGCGATTTCGCGATAGGCGAGCCCGTTGTCCACGGCGATGGCCACTTGTTGTGCCACCTGTGTCAGCAGCTCGACTTCGTCCGGGTTGAATGGATTGTCGGTAAGACGCCCGATGTTCAGAGTGCCGAGCACGCGATCGCGCGACTGCAGCGGAATGCTGCAGAACCATCTCACGCCTTCCGCGAGCAGGAACTGGGCGACCTTCGATTTGGCCTGCAGACCCCGGAGGCCCGTTTCGTTGAAGACCACGGGGGCGCGTGTCGAGATCGCGATGCACCCTGGCGACACCATGGTGTGGTCGGCCTGGCCTTCTTCGACGAAGCTCTCGTTCTTCGTCACTTTCAGCACGTGGCAGCGGTAATGGCCGGTGTCGGGCTCGAAGAGCAGCAGGCTGCATCCATCGTGTTGGATCACGCGTTGCAGCGATGTGCTGACCGATGCGAACACCGCATCCATGTCCAGCCTGGAGACGACGGCGTTGTTCACTTCGAGGAGCAGGCGGAGCC
Source organism: Vicinamibacterales bacterium (assembly GCA_963821395.1). GTDB lineage: Bacteria > Acidobacteriota > Vicinamibacteria > Vicinamibacterales > JAMQPK01 > JAMQPK01. The sequence continues at coordinate 43,538 of CAWGDY010000044.1, forward strand.
GATCGCGCTCGCGGGCGAGGGCCGACTGCGCGGTACGGGCGCTTTCTTCGTGCAGGACGTTGTCGACGGCGACCGCAATCTGTTTGGCCACCTCCTGCATGAAGCTGATGTCGCGCTCCTGATATACGCACGTGCTCAGACTGCCGAACCCCATCGCGCCAAGCCGTCCCAGAGCGGTCGTCAACGGCACGACGCAAAACGACTGCACCCCCTCCTGGCGCAGCCGCTCAATCAGGCTCGAAAAACGGTGTTCCGCGGCAATGTCGTTGACGACGAGCGGTTCCTGAGTCTTCCAGACGTGGCCCCCGGGCGATTCATCGACGGGGAATTCCATGCCGGGCTTGAAGTCCGTCTCCTCAGGGACGGCGAGCAGATGAAGACGCATCACATTGCGCGACGCGTCGTGCAGCACGACGTTGATGTAGTCGAACGGGACGATTCGCGGCAACCGCTGTGCAAGATCGCGAAAGAGTTCGTTCAAGTCAGGGTGTGACGCGATCGATTCGGACACTTCGGCGAGCAGGCGAAGGCGTTCGCCCTCGTCGAACGCTTGGGCATGTGGCATATCCAGGACCGATTCCTCAGGAGAGTGCATTGCCTTAAATTTCTTTGACGCAGATTCGTGGCGGGACGTTCCCGAAATGGCTCCGGGAGCTCAGTTACCCCGACCCTTTTCTTCGAGCCGTGCGGCCTGAGAGATGAGATATTCGCGCTCGGGGACGCTCGTCGTTCGATCGGCCGCAATCGTGTAGCAGTCGATGGCGCCTTGAAGGTCGCCAGACATCTCGAGCAGATGGGCCTTCACGGCATCGAGCCGATAGTGCCCCGCGAGGCTTGTGTCCTTTTCGAGCACAGCCAGCTCTTCGAGACCCGCGGCGGCGCCGTGCACCATCGCGAGGGCCACCGCGCGATTGAGCGAGACCATCGGGTTGTTGGAAATGCGCTGCAGAACCGAGTAGAGCGCAAGAATCTGCGGCCAGTCCGTCTCCTCGTATCGCGGGGCTTCGTCGTGCACGGCCGCGATGGCCGCCTGCAATTGATACGGACCAACCGCACCCATCGGAAGCGTACGGCTGATGAGCGCTGTGCCTTCCGCAATCACGGTCCGGTCCCAGAGCCGGCGATCCTGCTTGTCGAGCGGGATGAGCTCGCCGTCCGATCCCGTGCGTGCCGGACGGCGCGCGTCGGTCAGCAACATGAGGGCGACGAGTCCTGCGACTTCAGGATCGTCCGCGAGACGCCGGTGAAGCGCTCGCGTCAGCCTGATGGCCTCGCTCGACAACTCGACCCGCTGCAGCGTCGCGCCGATGCTCGTGGCGTACCCCTCGTTGAAAATCAGGTACAGCACATGGAGGACGGCGCCCAGCCTCGACGCGCGATCGCGGGAACCGGGCATGCGAAACGGGACGCGTGACGCCTTGATCGTCTGTTTCGCGCGGCTGATGCGTTGTGCCATCGTGCTCTCGGGCACCAGAAACGCGTTGGCGATTTCCGCCGTCGTGAGGCCACCGACGGCACGCAGCGTCAGGGCGATCGCAGACGAGGGAGTGAGTGACGGATGGCAGCACATGAAGAGAAGGACGAGCGTATCGTCGCGCTCTCCAGCGGCTGCATCGGCCGGCGGCGCGAACTGCTGGTCTGGAGACTCTTCTGCTACAGACAGCGCCTCGCGCTGCCGGCGCGCCGACTCGCTGCGCACATGATCGGTCATGCGGCGTGCGGCGACGTGAATCAGCCAGCCGCTGGGATTGTCGGGAAGGCCTTCCTTCGGCCACTGCACGCTGGCCGCGACGAGTGCCTCCTGCACGGCGTCTTCGGCGGCGGCGAAGTCTCGGAAGCGGCGAATCACGGCGGCGAGAACCTGCGGCGCGAGATCGCGCAGCAGGCTCTCGTCGGTGGCGTTCAATCGATCTCGGTCACGCCTCAACTGGCGGTGCGCTCATCACCTCGCGCACTTCGATCGGCATGTTCAGCGGCTTGCCCCCGGGTCCCGGCGCGGCCGACGCGCCCGCCGCGATTTCGAACGCGCGGGCCGGGCTGTCGACGTCCACGATCCAGTACCCGGCGAGGAACTCCTTCGTCTCGGCGAACGGGCCGTCGGTAATCGGCGGTGCGCCGTTCGGCTGGGCCCGCACCAGCCTGGCTTGAGCGGGCGATGCCAGCCCTCGGCCGCGACCAGCTCGCCCGCATCGCTGAGCGCCTTGGTGAAGCGCTTCATGAAGCCGATGTGGGCTTTCAGGTCCTCGGCCGGCCATTTCATCACTCCCCAGTCGCCGGAAGCCCCCTTGGGCGCGTTCATCATCAGCATGTATTTCACGTTCGTACTCCTTACTTAATGTGGCCCGGCCATGCGCGTCGCGCTTCGGTCCGGCCCCGCGCCCCTATTGGCGCGTTCACAGGTAAGTCGGAGCAGACCGCGGATTCTCGACATGACGCCGCGGAATTTTATAATGCCGGGCATGTTTCCGATTCCGCCCCCTATTGAACCGATGCTGGCCAAGCTCGCCGACGAGCTGCCGGCCGGTGAAGGGCTGCTGTACGAGCCCAAATGGGACGGGTTTCGCGCGGTCGTCTTTCGCGGCGATTCCGACGTGTTCATCCAGAGCCGCGACTCGCGTCCTCTCGATCGCTATTTTCCGGATCTGCACGACGTGTTCCTCGCCGCTCTCCCCGATGGCTGCATCGTCGACGGGGAGATCGTCATCGCGACCGCCCACGGTCTCGACTTCGACACGTTGCAGCTGCGCCTGCACCCGGCCGCGTCTCGCGTGGCCAGGCTGGCGAAGGAAACGCCGGCGTCGTTTGTCGCGTTCGACCTGCTCGCGCTCGACGGCCGGGATCTTCGCGCGACGCCGCAGCAGGAGCGGCGCGCGCTTCTGGAATCACTGCTCGAAGGGGCCAGACCGCCAATCTATCTGACGCCGATGACACGCGATCGCGTGATTGCGTCGGACTGGCTGTCGCGATTCGAGGGGGCCGGGCTCGATGGCGTGATGGTGAAACCGGAGCGTGGCGTCTACGAGCCCGGCAAGCGGGCGATGATCAAGGTGAAGCACGCGCGCACGGCCGATTGCGTCGTGGCGGGCTTTCGGTGGCACAAGAACGGAAAGGATCGGCTCATCGGCTCACTGCTGCTCGGTCTCTACGACGACAGGGGACGGCTTCAGCATGTCGGCGTCACCTCCTCGTTCACGATGGCCATGCGCGCGCAGTTGGCCGACGAGCTGGCGCCGCTGCGCGAGCGATGCGCTCGAGCATCATCCGTGGCGCGATTGGGCCGAAGCCGGTGCCGAGATGAGTCGCATGCCCGGCGGGCAGAGCCGCTGGAGTGCCGGGAAGGATCTGTCGTGGGAGCCGTTGCGCATCGAACGGGTGTGCGAGGTGAAGTACGACCACATGCAGGGAGACCGCTTCCGTCACGCGGCCATTTTTCAGCGCTGGCGGCCGGATCGACAGCCCGCCGACTGCCGCTACGATCAGCTGGAGGTTACGACGCCGTACGAGCTCGAGAAGGTTTTTGGGGCGGCCCACCCCAGTCGTTGACATCCTCATCGGGATCGAGCGGCTCCTGAGCGGGTCGCAGCCCTTCCGGCACGTGCTCGAGATTCACACGAATCCTGGTCCAGGTTCTGAAACGTCCGCGCATGCGATCGACGAGCACGTCGGCTGGTTGCAGGTGTGTGGCGGCGTCGGGATGCTTCGCCTTCCAGCGCTCCAGTCCGGCCATGGCGTCTTCCTGGTGCCGCGCCCGTCCGATCTCGACGAGCGGGCGCGAGGGTTGGCGGCGCTTCGACGGCTGCACCCGCGACGGCTCGCCGGGTTGCTTGCGATAGTGCGGCGGCCATGGTGCGTCGCCAAGACCGTCGCGTTCCTGCTTCGCGGACAACTCGAGGAGCGGCTCGAGCGAACAGGGATGCTGGTCGATCGCGGCGTGCACATCGCCCATACCCGCGAAGCGCGCGGGCATCGTGCGCAGCGTGAAATCGCCCGGCTCTGCCGAGTCGATTTCGATCCACGTCATTGGTGCCGACACGCGTGCGTCTTCGGTCGGGCGCACGGAGTACGCCGCGGCCACCGTTCTGTCCTTGGCGTTCTGGTTGTAATCGAGGAACACGCCGTGACGTTCTTCCTTCCACCATTTACTGGTGGCAAGTTCCGGCGCACGCCGTTCCACCTCGCGTGCGAGCGCGAGCGCCGCCCGCCGCACCTGGTCGAACGTCCAGCGCCGCTCGATCCGCACGTTGACGTGAATGCCACGCGAGCCGGATGTTTTCGGCCAGCCCACCAGCTTCAGCTCGTCGAGCGTCGCGTGCAGGACCTGCGAGACCTGCTGCAACTGTTTCCAGACGACACCCGGGACGGGATCGAGATCGATCCGCAGTTCGTCGGGATGGTCCAGGTCCTCGGCACGCACGGGGTGTGGGTGCAGCTCGAGGCACGCCAGGTTTGCCATCCACACGAGCGCCGCGGCATCGCGGGGGACCACTTCTTCGGCGATGCGCCCGGAAGGGAAGCGCAGCGTGACGACCTCGATCCAGTCGGGCCGTGATTCCGGCGCCCGCTTCTGATAGAAGTATTCGCCGCCGATGCCATTGGGATAGCGGACCAGCACGTTCGGACGTCCGCCGGCCGCACGCAGCGCGCCATCCGAAACGGCGAGGTAGTACTGCACCAGTTCCAGTTTCGTGTATCCGGCCTTTGGAAAGAGGACTTTCGTTGGATTCGAAACAGGGACGTCGCGGCCGGCGATGGTCGTGATAGTCGTTGGGCGATGGTCGGTGGTCACCAGGCCATAGTCTGGCATGGGTTCCGCGCCAGAGGCCATCAACGGGATTACCGTTATGACACGTTACGGTGAGGAAATCTTTGCGAACTCTTCGTACTGATCGGTGGCGATGAAGTCGACGCCGGCGGCAATCGCCGCGCGCCATCGGACGCGCGCGGCGTCGAGCGATCCAAAGTTGTAACCGGGCGTCAGCCCCAGGCGTTCGGTGTCGGCTACCGGGTGCCCGTTCAGCGTGTAGAAACGAATCCAGAGCCCGGCCTGATGCGCGGCGTTCACGGTTTCGCGCAAACGATGTGCGTCTCGGTCGCTCCATTCGGCGGCGTGATTCTGCCCTTCGGGTTCGATAACGCTCCACGGGTTGTTGGACCAGCGCAGGTAGTTTGTCGCCTTGAGGTGTCCGGGCTGGATGGCGCCGAACAGGCGAAGTTGAGAACCTGTGGGCACCGCATCGTGAAAGACAGCACGCTGCGACGGATCGGCACCGGTGAGTACGAGCACGGGGCCGAGCGTCAGGGGTTGCACAGTGGTTTCGTCGGCGACCCGCGGTGCGCTTGTCAGCCACTCCGCATAGTCATCGAGAAGCCGCCAGATCGACGCGAAGTGTTCAGGATGGTTGTCCTTGAAATCGAGGTTCAGCGTGATGAGCGGCCAGTCGGCGCGCGAGCCGGATGCGAGCGCCCTGATGACCATCGGCCTGATGCGCTCGAAGAAATCGCGGAGAGTCGGCTCACGCCCCGTGAAGGGCTCGCCGTGCGAGACGATCGACTGCGCCGGTGTCGTGTCGCTCGCCGGCCGCCAGATCAGATCCTGTTCGATCGCAATGGGCGCTCCCGCGGCAAGCGCGCGATCGAGGCGATCGCTCCACCGGTCCTGATACGGGTAAGCATTATGCGCATCGAGAAGCACGCGCCGGCCGGGCGTGCCACCAGCTGGAGCCTGCGCGGCAAGGATCGCTGTCAGCGAAATGCCGACGAGAAGCGAAGTCACGCGTCGCATGGGTCCTCTAGAGGAACGTAGGCGAGCATCGTAACAGATCGATGACCGGCCTGGTGCTCGTAGTACGTAGTGTCCGGCTTTAGCCGGACTTCGAGCGGTCCGCCTGAAGGCGGACACTACGTACAGTCCGAGACCGCTAGCGGCTGCTCGTGACCAGCAGTTGCTGGGCGTCAACGGGAACCTGGCCGATGGCCGGCGCCCGGTAGGTGCCGTCTGAACGAAGCTCGGTGGCCCGCTCGGTATCGGTGAGGTACGCATCGAGAACCGTGTGCCGGATGAAGCGCGCGATGTCGGGATCGAGCACGGGGCAGAGCGTCTCGACGCGGCGATCGAGGTTTCGCTCCATGAGGTCCGCGCTTGCCAGGTACACAACCGGCTCGCCGCCGTTTTCGAAGTAGTAGACGCGCGAATGCTCGAGATACCGGCCAACGACCGAGCGCACCTGAATGGTCTCGCTGACTCCCGCAATACCCGGTCGAAGGCAACAGATGCCGCGCACGATTGCGCGAATCGGGACGCCGGCCCGCGAGGCACGGTAGAGGGTCTCGATGATGCCAGGGTCGGAGATCGCGTTGTTCTTGATGATGATGCCCGCCGCACGGTCGGCGCGCAGATGTTCGACCTCGCGCTCGACGAGCGCCGTCAGGCGATCGCGCAGGGCCACTGGCGCAACGATGAGCTCCCGGTAACTCGTCTGCTTCGAATAGCCAGTCAGATAGTTGAACAGGTCGGACGCGTCGGACGCAATCCGCGGGTTGGCGGTGAACAGGCCGAAGTCGGTGTAGACCTGCGCGGTGGCGCGATTGTAGTTGCCGGTCCCGATATGAACGTACCGCTGGACGGCATCGCTCTCCTTACGGATGACCAGGCACAGCTTGCAATGAGTCTTCAGGTTCACGAGCCCGTAGACGACGTGCACGCCCGCCTCCTCGAGCCGTGACGCCCATTCGATGTTGCTGCGTTCGTCGAAGCGGGCCTTCAGTTCGACGAGCACGGCGATCTGCTTGCCGGCTTCCGCGGCGGCGATCAGCCGCTCGACGAGCGGAGACTTGTTGCCGACGCGGTACAGCGTCATCTTGATGGCGACAACCTGTTCGTCGTCCACAGCGGCGTCCAGGAATGCCTCGAACGACGTGAACGAGTCGAACGGGTGATGGAGAAGTGTGTCCCGATAGCGGATTTGCTCGAAGATGCCCTCCGCGCCCTGGCCGCCCCAGATCGTGTGTGGCACGAGCGGTACGTCTCTCAGCTTCGGCCGATCGATGCTCGCCAGCGACATCCAGTCGGCAAATCCCAGACGTGCCGACGATCGCATGACGACCTCGCGGCCGATTTCGAAGTTTTCAATCAGGATATCCAGGATGCGTGGCGGCATGCCGGCGTCAACCTGGAGAAGCGACAGTTGGCCGTGACGGGTCTCGCGAAGCCCCTGATCGACCGATTCGAGCAGGTCGACCGACTCTTCCTCCTGAAGCACGATGTCGGTTTCGCGAATGACGCGGAAGAGATGGGCGTCGACGATCTCCATGCCGGGGAAGAGCTGGCCGAGGTTGAGTTGAATGACGTCTTCCAGCAGGGCGAACGTCAGACCGCGGCGGCCCGTCAGCACCGGCGGAATGGCGACGAAGCGCGGCAGCACATCCGGTACTTTCACGCGCGCAAACCTCGTCCGTCCATCGACCTCCACGGCCACGGCGAAGCTCTTGCTGCGATTGGAAATGTACGGAAATGGGTGCCCCGGGTCGAACGCTAGCGGCGTCAGCACCGGGCACACGCGGTGGATGAAGTAATCCTGCAGGAATTCCAGGATGGTCGATGTGTAGCTCGACGGTTCGACGATCGTGATGTCTTCTTCCTCGAGCATCGGCCGCAGCGTATGCTCCCAGCAGTCAGCAATCTCGTGCAGCATGCTTTCTGCTCTGGCCCTGACCGTGGTCAGGCACTGGCCTGCTGTGAGCCCATCGGGGGCCGCATGCTCCAGGCCGCTGCGGCGCTGTCGCGCGAGCGTGGCGACGCGCACCATGAAGAACTCGTCGAGATTGTTGGCCGTGATGGCCAGGAACTTCACCCGCTCGAGCAACGGGTGCGCCTCGAACTTCGCCTGGGCGAGCACGCGCTCGTTAAAGGCTAACCAACTGAGCTCACGATTGATGTACAGAGATGGGTCGGAGAGATCGGGGTCATCGGTCATTCGGCATCTGGATCGTCTCTATTCGACGTAAAGGCGTTACATCAATCGTGTAACTTCGGTGCAACATGCCACAAAGACGACCCGCAACAGACCTGCACCGCACCTTCGAGGACATTGCGACCCTCCTCGAGCACCACCGCACGCTCGTGACGCTGGCCGTCGGCCAGGACCGCTCTCAGCGTGGGGTAGCCGCGCAGCTCCAGCAGCGTCAGAACGTCGTCGACCTGCAGCGTGCCGTGCGCGGATTACATCCCGCCGACCTGGCGTTCGTCCTCGAAGGGCTCGAGATCGACGATCGGCTGCAGATCTGGAACGCCCTCGAGCCGCCTCAGGCCGCCGAAGCGATGGTCGAGCTCGATGCGACTGTCCGGGGATCACTTATCGCCGAGACCGATCGCGGCCGCCTGGTCAAGATTGCCGCGGCCCTCGATCCCGACGATCTGGCCTACGTGGCCGACGATCTTCCCGACGATGTCATGCAGGAGGTGCGCGCATCGCTCGGCGAGATCGACAGGACCCTTCTGCAACAGGCCGACGAGTATCCACCGCAGTCGGTCGGCCGCCTCATGCGGGTCGATGTGGTGACCGTGCGCGACACCCAGACCATCGCAGATGTGTTGCGGGATCTCCAAGCGCGCTCCGACTTGCCCGACCATCTGGATCGGTTGTTCGTTGTGGATGGCCGCAATCTGCTGCGCGGCGCGCTCAGCCTTCAGTCGCTCGTGATCGCGCAATCGGGCATGGCCGTGGCCGACATCATGGAGCGCGAGCCCCTGGCGTTTCAGCCGACCGATGCCGCGTCGCAGGCCGCGCGCGCCTTCGAGCGATACGATCTCGTGTCGCTGCCGGTCGTCAACGATCGCGGCAAGCTCGTGGGTCGCCTCACCGTTGATGCCGTGGTCGATTTCATCCGGGTCAGCGCCGACAACGACGCGCTCGCGATGGCGGGCCTTCAAGAGGCCGAAGATTTGTTCGCGTCGGTCTGGAGCTCAGCCGGCAATCGGTCGCCTTGGTTGTTCGTCAACCTCGTGACGGCGTTCGCGGCGACGCGGTTCATCGGGCTCTTCGAGACGACTATCCAGCAGCTGGTCTCGCTGGCCACGCTCATGCCGATTGTCGCGAGCATCGGCGGCAACACCGGCAACCAGACTATCGCGCTGGTCATCCGTGGTCTCGCGTTCGAGCAGCGGACCGACGACACGCGCCGCCATCTGCTCCAGAAGGAACTGCTGGTCAGTCTGCTGAACGGATTAATCTGTGGCGGGATGGCCGGTCTCACTGCCGGGCTGTTCTACCACAGCGCGGCGCTTGGAATGGTGATGATGGCCGCGATCGTCCTGAACTTGCTGATTGCGGCTGTGGTCGGCGTCGTCGTGCCGCTGAAGCTGCACGCCATCGGACGCGATCCCGCGCAGGGAGCGAGCGTGCTGCTGACGTTCGTGACCGACTCTATGGGGTTCTTTGTGTTCCTGGGCCTTGCGTGGCTGTACCTGTGACGCCCCTCACGACCCTGGTGTAATCGAGGTATCGGTACTCCTTGCCTCCGGCGCGGACAATGGAGAAGTAAATCGTCTGACTGTAGGCGCCGTCTTTCGTGCGCGAGGAATGCTCCGTCTTTGTCACCGTCGCCGGCTTCTGGGTCCCGGGCACTCGCAATGCCTCGAGCAAGGGCCGTCCCTGCATGGTCGACGGCGCCGCGATTCCCAACATGTGAAGAAACGTCGGCGCGAAATCGACGTTGCCGCTCGGCACGGCCACCGTCGCGCCCTGCCTGATGTCGGGCCCGGCGGCGATGAGCGTGTTGTGAATCTCGAAGGGGCTCGAGCTGCCATGCCCTGCCACACCGTTCGAGGCACTCGTCCCGGCAAATCCGTTCGCGTTCTTCTGATCGGTCCAGTCCGGCGAGTACAGAATGTCGCCCGAGCGCGCGTGGCTCCAGCGCACGGCGTCGAACGACAACGTTCCTTCTGCCCAGCCGTCGAGCGAACCAGGAGTCACGGGACGTGTGAAGATGGCGCCGATGCCGGCGGTTGTCTGCAGCGCCCGCACGATCTGTCCCATCACCTGACGATTGGCATCGCGCACATAAATGGCTGTCTCGCCGTTGACGATACGCGGCGAGCCATCGGCGAGCCTGCCCTCGAACGGCTTGAGCAACGCGCGCACGTCTGGTGCGCCGACATAGGTCGCAAATCCGTGGTCCGACGTCACCCAGATGTTGTAGGAGTCGAGCAGCCCCCGCGCCCTCAAGCCATCCTGAATATTCTTGATTTCGCGGTCGAGCCGCCTCAGCGCTTCGACCGTCGTCGGATGTCCCATGCCAAGCGCGTGCGCGGTCGTATCCGGATCGCTAAGCCACATGGCCGTCACGGACGGGCGGGCTGCGTCGAGTCCGATGTTCAGAAACGTCTCGACCGCGCGGTGGTTGCGCGCGTCGTTCGGATGTCCCTCCGGCGGCACCGGTCCGAGCTCGCTGGAGGCGCGCGCATACAGCCCTTCGGGCAGCGCGAACTCGGTGTGCATGACGGCGCCGCCCGACACTTTGTGATTGAGCAGGAAGGTCGATCCGGTCGTGCCCGCGCCGAGGGCGAGCATCGTCCTGCCGTTGGCCTGCAGCACTTCGCCCAGCGTCGTGGCGGTGAGCAGCACGCCATCCTGATCCGCCTGAATCTTCTCGAGATTCGATCGCTGGCCCGTGTCGAGGAACCGGCCGGCATCGACCCTCGGGAAAAACACCGAGTTGCCGAGAATGCCATGACGCTCCGGATAGGCGCCGGTCGATATCGACGACGAGTTGACGCGCGTGACGGTGGGATACACCGAATGATGATTCGTGAACACGACACCGCTGCGTCCGAAGGCGTGGAGATTCGGCATCACCTCGGGCGTGACGTAGTCGGGTCGCAACCCATCGAGTACGAGAAGAAGATGACGGTTGGGCTCGGCCGAACGGGCTGTGTCGAGCGCTGACCCGGCCGCCACGACCCCAAGCAGTAGAACGATCGGTGCAGCAACATACCGTGGCATGTATACGCTCCAGGCGCAGTGTCGCACGAATCCAAATTTTTACATCGCCTTCAGTCGACGGGGCAGGACTATAGTGTGCCCATGCAGACACCAACACCACGTCAACAGTTTCTCGACAGCTTCAAGCGTGAGACGGCGACAACCCTCAAACTGATGCGGGAATTTCCCGCGGACAAGCTTGATTTGCAGCCGACGCCGAAGTCGAAATCCGCCCGCGATCTCGTGTGGCTGTTCGCGATGGAGCAGGGCCTTGCCGAGAAGGCGCTCACGAGCGGGTTCGACTGGTCGACGCCGCCTGGAAAGCCTCCGTCAGCGCCGGAGTCGTACGACGAGCTCGTGAAAGCTGTGGAGGGCAGCTTCAAGCGCACGGTCGCGTTGGTCGAGCAGATGCCCGATTCGCAGACCGGCGATACCGTGAAATTCTTCACGGGGCCGAAGACCCTCGGCGACATCCCGAAGATCGACTTTCTGTGGTTCTTACTCTGCGATCAGATCCATCACCGCGGACAGTTCTCGGTGTATCTGCGGATGGCCGGCGGTAAAGTGCCGTCGATCTATGGCCCAAGCGGCGACGAACCCTGGTTCTGATTAGAGCCAGAGACACGTGGTTTGACACAGAGGCGCCGAGTCGCAGAGGTCTTGTGGTTTTTCAAGATCAGAACCTTTGCGACTTTGCGTCTCTGCGTCGAGACAGCCGTTCAGAAATCCTCGAGTACCAGCTTCGTATCGGCGTTCTTCCACGCCGCGTCGAATTCGCTTTGTACCAGGACCGCCTCGGACTCGCGTCCTTGCTTCGCGAGCGCCGCCTGCAGACCAAAAAGCGATCGCGCGTTGCGCGGATGTTTTTCCAGGTCCTGGCGAAACACGCTCTCGGCCTCAGGCGCTTTGCCCGCCGCCAGGAGGGTCGCGCCCAGTGACTCGCGAACGGGGTAGAACCACACCGGCGGCTCGTCGTACGGCAGCTGATCGGCCGCCGCGACGGCTTGCTGCCAGAACTTGACGGCGGGATCGTACTCACCGCGCGCCTGGGCGATGCGCGCGTCGAGCGAGAGCGCAGCCACGTTCAACGCGGTGGGCGCCGTGGCCCACCCGCCTCCACCAAATGCGGCCGTCTCCGGGACTGCGGCGATCGCCGTGGCCAACAGCTTGCGCTCGGCCAGGGCCTCGTCAACCTTGCCGGTTTTCGCGAACGCCGTGCCCCGCGCGAAGTGATGCCACGCGCGTTGAACCGTCCGCTCGGCCGGCGGCTCGGGAAACGCGAGAATCTCCGGGTATTTGCCAAACCGCATCAGGACCGACACGGGCATGGTCACCATGGATTCGAGCATCGGCATCATGGCGACGTGCGGAGCGAGCTGTTCGGCCGCGCGAATGGCGGCCTGATGCGCGTCGGCGAATCGCCCCTGCATCATGTGCGAGTCGGCAAGGAAATGCAGGTTGTGCGGATAGTACATCATCCCGTACATCCCGTTCGGCGGTGCGATCGCGATGTAGCGCCGATCTGCCGCCGCGCCTGCGGCGTTGGCGGATGCGGCGCCGGCGTGATCGCCCGTGCGCGCGTAGATGTGCGCGGGCATGTGCAGAAGATGTCCGGACGACTCGGAGATCTTCGCGAGCCGCTCGGCGCTGGCGAGCGCGCGCGCAGGCGTCCGTGACGCCTCGACGGCGTGAATGTAATAGTGATTCGCGCCGAGATGATTTGGATTCCGCAGCAGCACGGCCTCGAGCGCACTGACTATGCGTTCGGTATTGGCCGTCGGTTTGCCGTCGGGCGTCCACAACTTCCAGGGCGTGAGATTCATCACGCTTTCCGCGTAGATGACGGCCGCGTCGAGATCGTCGGGATATTTTCGCGAGAGATCGCCCATCGCCCGGCTGAACGCACGCGCCATGGCCGGGCGGTCGGCTTTGGGATCGGCCGAGTAGCGTACGGCGAGCGCCGCGATGTAGGCGCTCTCGTTCTCGGGGCCATTCGCCGCAAGAGACTGCGCTTTGGCGACCGCTTCCGTGGCCAGCTTCGCCCGCTCATCGTCGATGTCCAGGTTGTAGTTCGGACCGAGCGCCCACGCCTTGCCCCAGTGCGGCATCGCCGCGCTCGTATCGAGCTCGGCCGCGCGCTCGAACGATCGAATCGCGGCTTCGTGGTTGAAGCCGAAGGCCTGCGCCATTCCCTGGTCGAACATTCGCTGCGCTTCGGCGTTCGACGTGCGGATCGGATGATGATGCTGGCCGAAGGTCACCGGTTCTGGAGCCGGAGCGGGCGCGGGTGTTGTTGCTGCCGGAGCCGGCGGCGGGCTTGGTGCGCTGCACGCGGCGGTCAGCACGAAGGCAAGGACGGAGAGTGTTCTCATGACGCGCTACAATTTATCAGTTTCTCGATGCGCGTAAAGCAGGTCGTCGTGTCTCTTCTGGCGCTGGTTCTGGCGACCGCGGCGCTGTCGGCACAGCGCGGCGGCGGAGGTGGCTGGTCCAGCATCCGCCGTCCCACCACCGACACGTTCAAAGGCGACTTCACCTTCTGCCGCATCGCGTTTCGCGGGGGCTATGGGGGCTTTGGCGGTGGGTGGGGCGTCGACTACCCACGCGCCGACCAGAATCTGTCGATTCGGCTGTCCGAGCTGTCCAACGCGGCGGTCGACCTCGAACGCGACGGGACACCGAACCACGTCGTCATTCAGGCGACCGAGCCCGAGCTGTTCAAGTGCCCGTTTGTGGCGCTCACCAATCACGGCCGCGCGTTTTTCGGGCCCGAAGAGGTGGAAGCGCTGCGCGCGTATCTGCAGAAGGGCGGATTCATGTGGGCCGACGATGCCTGGGGCAGCTACGCGTGGGACCACTGGCTGGCCGAGCTGCGGAAAGTGTTGCCGGCCTCCGAGTATCCGCTCGTGGATCTTCCGATCGACCATTCGATCTTTCACACGCTCTTCAGCGCCAGGCGCATTCCCCAGATTCCGAACATCGGCTTCTATCGCGGGACGGGCCAGACCTCCGAGCAACGGGAAGACAGCCGCACGCCCCACGCGTACGCGCTGGTCGACTCCAGCGGCCGCATCGTCGTGCTGACGACGCACAACACCGATTTCGGCGACGCGTACGAGCGCGAAGGTGACGATCCCGAGTTTTTCTACAAGTTCTCCGTCGAAGGCTACGCGATCGGTATCAACGTGCTGCTGTACGCGATGACGCATTGACAAATGGGTCATCGTCAATCGGCAATGGGTCGTACAGACTATTGCCGATCGCCGATTGACCACGTCGGCGATATAATTACGGCGTCGATGGAACGCATCATCGTCAGGCGAGGCCGCTTTCTGACCTACGAATTGCTGCGGCGTACTTTTGGCGCCGATCCGACCGTCGAAATCATCTGGGATCGCCGGCGGCCGGTTGATCAGGCGCCTGCCGAGACGCCGTCGCCCGACGGCGAACGCCGTGGAGAGCCGCCCGTCGAGTGGCAGCGCCTCGACTACCTCTTCACATCGGGCAAGGGGCCGGGCTCGGGGAACGAACCACCGGTTTCATGAGTCGAATCCTGGTTGTCGACGACAGCGAGACGGTCCTCAACTTCCTTCGCACAATCCTGGAGAACGAGCAGTACGAAGTTGCTACCGCGACCAACGGCAACGACGGGCTGGCGCAGGCGCATCAATCGCTGCCCGATCTCGTCGTGACCGACAGCATCATGCCGGGGCTTGACGGGTTCGGACTGCTGCGCGCGCTGCGCAGCGATCCGGCCACCGAAGCGGTGCCCGTCATCATGCTGACGTCGGGCGCACCCGACGATCCCGATCACATCGCTCGAGAACCACAGCCCGACGCGTTCGTCAGGAAATCGGCCGACCTCACGCCTCTCCTCGCCGAGATTCGCGGCGCGCTCGAGCGCATCCGCTAGAAAACGATTTTCAGCAACGTATAGCTCATCGCACAGTTGGGCTGTCGTTGCTGCGGCGCGAAGCCGTGCGCCCCTCGACTTCGCTCGGGGCGTCCTGAGCTTGTCGAAGGGCGCAGGCGGCCGACGTCTGACGCCTGACCGCGCGAGAAGCCTCAGGGAATCGAGCGAGGATGAATGGCGCAGTCAGTGTCCTCGCGTCGGGCGGGCGCGGGCGGCCTCGCAGCGCGTGTCCGGCCCCGGAGCTTCCGCCTTCGCGGAGCTACGGCGGACGCGCCGAAGCCTTGGCGTAGGCGGGTCGGATTCGCGCGGCAACAACGACAACCCAAATGTGCGGGCGGAGCGCGTCATCGGTCCGGCTAAAGCCGGACACTACGTACTCTTGAAAAGCGCTAGCGCTCTAGCGATCTCGGTTTCGTTGCCGTGTGTGCCATTTCGGCACGCACAAAACCCCTTCTCGCTATACCGGCTGCGGGAACTACCGATAAACAAAACAGTTGGTGTGTCGCGACCACGCGTCGGGCAAAAGTGTGCTCTGTGCGGAAACGGAACGTTCGCTAAGTTGCTGGAAATGCGTCTGCTTGCAGATGCCGCGTTTTTCCATGTGCCAGAACGGAGCAACTCGCCAGTACGCGCCGTTTTTTGTCTGAAATCGCAAGTCGCTGACTGCCAGCACATTAGCCGTTCAGCCGTCGGTCGCTTACCCATGGTGTCGGAATTGCCTACACCCCGGCGTTGCCCGACCGCTCCATGTGTCGGGACGGGAGACCGACGCATATGAAAGTCGGAAAATTGATTACGGCGGCGGGACTGGTTTGGCTGTCTCTCTCTTGGCCTGGTGGTCCACGCCAATAACAACGACGATCGCGATCGCGACCAAAACCTCGACGCGAAACTGACGCGCGTGCTGCGTGAACATCGCTTCAGTGGCCGCATCGAATCGGAGCTCGAGGATCGGCTGGGACGTCGCATCGACAACGACCTCGCCAATCTCGGACGGTTGCTCTTCTTCGACAACGTCCACGCGCTGCATCGAGACAACACGTGCGCCGGGTGTCATTCGCCATCGAACGGCATGGGCGACACGCAGTCGATCGCGATCGGCGTCGACAGCAACAAGCTGGTCGGACCGAACCGGCAGGGGCCGCGCAATCAGCGGCGGACGCCGACGGTCGTCAATACCGCCTTCTATCCCAAGCTGATGTGGAACGGGCGGTTCTTCGCCAACGCCCTCACTCCGAACGGGCTCGGCGATCCGTTCCGCAACAACTTCGGGTTTACGTTCCCGTTCCCCGAAGAGCAGTCGCTGAGCTACCACGATCACCTGCTGCAGGCGCAGGCGTTCATTCCGCCGACCGAGACCGTGGAGGTTGCGGGATTCACGGGCTTGAACGATCCGTCCAGCCCTTTCAGCATCTTCGATGACGGCCACGGTCTGCCGCTTCCGGCGCCTGACGATACCGGCACCAGGAATGCGCCGATCCGACAGATGGGGATTCGGATTCTCAACGCGACGCCGGGTACAAACTCGCGTTCGGCAAAGTGTTCCCGTCGATTCGGCGTGGCGCGCCGATTACCATGGATCATTTCGCCCGCGCGATTGCTGAGTTCGAATTCACGCTCGTTTTTGCCAACGCGCCCATCGATCAGTTCGCGCGCGGCCGCGAGAACGCGATGACCAACGCCGAAAAGCGCGGCGCGCTCGTGTTCTTCGGCGAGGGCAAGTGCGTGATGTGCCACGCTGTGAAGGGCAAAGCGAACGAGATGTTCAGCGACTTCCAGAACTACGTGGCCGGCATTCCCCAGCTTGCCCCTGAGTTCGGCGTTGGCAAGAGCAACATGATCTACGACGGACCGGGTTCGAACGAAGACTTCGGCGCCATGCAAATCTCCATGAGCGACGCCGACAAGTATCGTTTCCGCGCCTCGCCGCTTCGAAACATCGCGCTCTCGCCGGCGTTCTTTCACAACGGCGCGTTTGCCAGGCTGGAGGATGCGATCCGGTTTCACGTGAATCCGACGCAGCCGTACAACCCGGCGCGGGCCGGCATCGATCGCGACCTCTACGCGCGCATGGGCCCGCGAGTTCCAGTGGAACTGCTGGATCCGGTGTTCCAGAAGGGCGGCATCAAGCTGTCCGAGCAGGATCTCCGCGACGTGACGCAGTTTGTCCGGACCGGGCTGCTCGACGACCGCGCGAAGAAGGAAAACCTGTGCAGGCTGATTCCGAAGTTCGTGCCCAGCCAGCTTCCTGTGCTGACCTTTGAAGACTGTGAGAAGGACAGAGACAGGGATCGCGACAGAGATTAGGCAAGATTTTCGCGGCTCCCCCCGGATTGGGGATTCGAGCGTCTTGACGTTCGAATCCCCCATCCTCCCCCTCTCCGCACCACTCCAGTTTCCTAGTCCCGAGCTTGTGACTGGCCGATAACCGGTGCAGTACCAGTGCGCTCGCGGTCGACGTGTGCGGCTGTGCAAATTTGTGAAGGAGCGATTGATGACACGCATCTTTTTTCTGGTGCCGGTGATGGCTCTTGCCGCCGGCGTCGGGCCCGCGTGGGCGCAGGGCAACGAGATGGCCACGCTGCGCGCGGAGATTGCGAAGCAGGAAGTCGTTATCTCGCAGCTGCTCAGGCGCATCGAAGCGCTCGAGAAACAGCAGCCGCCCTCCACCACCGCTGCGGTGCAGGACTTGCAGGACGACATCAAGGCACAAGAGGACTCGATCAACTCGC
>CAWGDY010000045.1:0-62029 GCA_963821395.1 Vicinamibacterales bacterium
AGAGGTGTCCATGACCCTGCCGAGGCATGAGCCGTGACTCGCCGAGTGTTCCTCGTCGACGACCACGAACTGTTCCGCTCGGGCGTGCGGGCCGAGCTGCTCCACGGCCTCCACGCACGTCGTCGGCGAGGCCGGCGACGTCGAGTCGGCGGTCGCCCTCATCCCGGCGAGCGACCCCGACGTGGTGTCGCTCGACGTCCACCTCCCGGGCGGCGGCGGTCACCCGAGGTGGGTTCCGGCCACGCCGCGCGCCCGGAGATCCGTTCCTCGCGCTGTCGGCGTCGGACGTGCCCGACGACGTCCTCGCCACGATCCGCGCCGGCGCTCGCGGGTACGTGACGAAGTCGATCTCGGCCCGAGGATCTCGTCACGGCGATCCATCGCGTGGCCGACGGCGACGCGATCTTCTCACCCTGGCTCGCCGGCTTCGTGCTCGACGCCTTCAGCGGCAACACCGCCGCCGAGACAGCCACGCATATCGACCCCGAACGCGACCTGCTCACCGCTCCGCGAGCAAGAAGTCCTACTGCTCATCGCCCGTGGCTACACCTACAAGGAGCTCGCCACTCGGCTGCACCTGTCCGTCAAGACGATCGAGACCCACGTCTCGAGCATCTTGCGCAAGCTCCAACTCTCCAACCGTAACGAGATCACCCGCTGGGCCACCGACCGCAAGATGTTGTGACGGGGTCGGCTACGTAGGCGCCGGGAGGCGGGTGCCCATGAGGTCCTCGAAGTTGGCGTGGAAGAAGCGCTCCCGAGCGGCGTCGTCGATGCCGTGGGCGTCGAGCGAGCGGTCGAAGCGGGCCAGCGGGTTCCGCCCGCCCTCGATGTGCGGGTAGTCGCTGGAGAAGAGGCACATCTCGGTCGCACTTCACGAGCCTGCAGTTCATCGGGTCGGCGGGCTCATGGAGTCCCAACAGCCGGCAGTTCGCGATCGGCGGCGTGCGAGCCGGCAGGGCCGTGCTGGCCATCCTGAACATCCCGGACGGCGACGTCGTGCGTGAAATCGAAGTGCCGCAGGTTGGTGAAATCCTCAACCCGACCTGGTCGCCCGACCACAAGTCGATTGCGTTCTCGGCGACCGTCGGCGGCGACTCGGATCTCTTCATCCTCGACCTGGCTTCGGGAACGACCACGCGCGTCACCAGCGATCTGTTCGCCGACCTGCAACCCTCGTGGTCGCCCGACGGCGATCGCATCGTCTTCGTCACCGACCGGTTCACCACGGACGCAAAGCTGCTGCGGGCGGGCGACTACCGGCTCGCGCTCTACGACGTGGCGACCGGGAACATCACACCGCTCTCCACGTTTGCGGAGGGCAAGAACATCAACCCGCAATGGAGCTCCGACAACCGGCGTGTCTTCTTCGTTTCCGATCGCAACGGCATCAGCAACGTGTACGCCGTGGATACGTCCTCGGGCGCGATCACGCAGGTGACCGACATCGACAGCGGCGTCAGCGGCATTACCGCGTTGAGCCCGGCCATTTCGTCGGCCATGGACGCGAAAACGCTGGCGCTCAGCGCCTACGAGGAGAGCGGCCACCACATCTATCTCATCGAAGCCGATTCCCTTGCGGGCAAGCCGGTCGCCTCGAATGTCGAGCGCCTGCAGGCCTCGACGCTGCCGCCCGCGGCGCGCCAGTCAACGGTGGCCAGCATGTTGAGCGACGCCACCACGGGCCTCGCGACGGCACCCGGCACGGTCGAGCCCTACAGCTCGAAACTGAAGCTCGATGCCGTGAGCCAGCCGTACGTCACGGCCGGCGTCTCTCGGTTCGGGGGGTCGATCGGCGGCGGCATCGCGTTCCAGTTCAGCGACATGCTCGGCAACCAGAACCTGTACGCCCAGGTGAGCGCCGATACCTACGGTACCGGCGCCTCGGAGCTGCTCAAGAACACCGGGGCCGCGTTGTTCTACACGAATACGGCGAAGCGCTGGAACTGGGGCGTCGGGGTCGAACAGACACCATACATCGCCGGCGGATACGCAACCGGGCAGAGCGTCGTGAACGGACAGCCCGCGGTCGTCGAGCAGCTCATCATTCAGCGGCAGATCAACCAGGGCGTGACCGGTGTGGTGGCCTATCCGTTCAGCACGACCACGCGACTCGAGCTCGGCGGCAGCTACATGCGGACATCGTACGAACAGACGGTTCAAACCACGGCGTACTCACTCCGCACCGGCGGGGTGATATCCGACAACAAAGAGAGCACCGATCTCATCGATCCCTTGAACATGCCGTCGGTGAGCACGGCCCTCGTGACCGACCGCTCGATCTTCGGCGCCACGAGCCCTGTCGCCGGCGCCCGGTCGCGCCTGGAGCTGACGCCGACATTCGGCGACCTGAACATGACCTCAGCGCTGCTCGATTACCGCCACTACTTCATGCCCGCCCGGTTCTACACCATCGCCGTCCGCGGCCTGCACTACGGCCGCTACGGCGCGGGCGCCGAAGACCCGCGGCTCATCCCGCTCTTCATCGGCTATCCGGAGTTCGTGCGCGGGTACAACGTCGATACGTTCCAGCCGGGCGAGTGCGAGTCGGCCACCGTCTGCACGACCTACGACCGCCTCCAGGGCAGCCGGATGCTCGTCGGCAACGTCGAATTCCGCTTCCCCTTGCTTCGACCGTTCCGCGCCGTCGACAGCAACATCTACGGTCCGGTGCCCGTCGAAGTGGCGTTCTTCCTCGATGGCGGCGTGACCTGGAACAAGGGCCAGAAGCCGTCGTTCTTCAACGGATCGCGAGAGCCGGTCACGAGCGGCGGCATCACGCTGCGCACGAACCTGATGGGCTTCGCGGTGGCGCAGATCGACTTCGCGCGACCATTCGACAGACCCGGGAGAGGCTGGCTCTGGGGCTTCTCTCTCATCCCTGGATTCTGAGGCTTCGCCGTCATGGCAAAGGGCAGATGGCAAATGGCATTTTCTGCCATCTGCCCTTTGCCATCTGCCATAACCGGCGCGCTTCTGCGCTAGTGTGAGCGCGTAAAGTCAGGATGAGGCATCCACCGCAGGACGTTTCCGGTCAGGCTGCCCACGAAGATGTCGCCGTTCGGCGAGCCGTTCACCGAGTGTCCCGGCGATTCCATCGAGCCCAGCACCTTCCCGCTTTCGAGATCGATCTTCATCAACCGGCCCGCCAGCGTATCCGCGGTGATGTTCTCCACGTTGTTGCGGTGCGTCAGCACGTACATCTCGTCTTTCGGTGAGATCCAGATGCCCTGCGTCGAGCCGAGATGGTTCCAGGTTTTCAGCAGCGTCCCGTTGGTGTCGAAAATCTGGATCCGGTTGTTCTCGCGGTCGCTCACATACGCGCGATCCTTCGAGTCGAACTGAATCGAGTGCACCGTGCGGAACTGGCTCGGCCCGCTGCCGGGCGTGCCCCACGACTTGACGTACTTGCCGGTCTTGTCGAACTTCGCGACGCGGCTGTTGCCGTACCCGTCGGCGATGTAGATGTTGCCCTGCGAATCCCAGTCGAGGTCCGTCGGGCTGCCGAACGACTTGTCGTCGTTGCCGCGCACGCCCTTGGTCCCGATCGTCATCAGGAGCTTGCCGTCTGTCGTGTACTTCAGAATCGCGCCGGCGCGATCGACCACCCACACGTGGTTCTCGGGGTCGACGCGCACGCCGTGCGGATCGTCGATCACGTCCTTGCCCCACGAGCGCAGGTAGTTGCCTTCGGCATCGAACACGACGAGCGGGTCGATGTCGCCGTTGCGGTGCAGCACGTAGACGTTACTCTGGAGGTCGTTGGCCACCATCGACACCCGGCCGAAGTACCACCCCTTGGGCATCGGCTTCCACGCGCCCTCCTTGCCTCTCACCCCGACGGGCGCCTCTACGCCGAATCGCAGGTGGACCTTCACGCGTAGCAGTCCCCCCTCGTGAGCGTTCCACGCTTCGCTGACCCACCCCTGGTCCGGGGCCTTCGAGGCCAGTCCGGATGGATGCGGGGGCTCTGCCCCGCGCGCTCCGCCGCCTCCGCCACGTCGCTGTTGCTGTGCCACGACAGCCACCGACGCGGCAAGGCAGATGAATAGTACGAGCTTCTTCATGGTCTCTTCCTCCAGCAGGCTTACACCAATAGGGATTTGCGGGCAGACGATAACACGATCGGCCTAAAGGCCCGCACTACAATGTTTTAACTTTGGGGTTCAAACGAATCGCGAGAGCGTCGCGGTCACCTGGCGCTCGCCGCGATGGGCGCGCCGCCACTGGACCATGATGGGCGTCTGGTAGGTACCCTCCACGACCGCGCCACGGCCGTGGGCTTTCGTGTCGGAGACGAGCAGATCGACGGAGCGCTTCATGCGGAGAAAGCGCGAAGCGGGAACGGCCAGTGCTTTCGACAGCACACGCTCGATGGCCGACTCGGCGAGGCCCAGCGTGTCGACGAGGCGGTTCACCGCCCTGACCAGATCGTACTTCGCGTAGTCGAACGCCTTCGACGGAACGGCGCGCGGGTCGTCCCACGCATGCTTGGCCTTCTGCGCCGCGAACCGCATCGGGTTCTTCAGGACTTCCGCGAGGTCGTACCGCATCAATAGCGTTTCGTACTCGTTCACGGTGAGGCTGGCGTACTGCTCGCCCGGGCCGAGGCTGAGACGCACGCGGCCCTTTTCGACCCCGTGCTTCTTGAGGAGCTCGTCGATCTGATCGTACAGGCCGAGGCGCGCATCTTTCAGGTTCACGGCATCGACCGGGTGCGTCTTCGACACCGGCACGTGCAGCGTCGTCTTGGCGATTTCGATTTCGCTGTTGTAACCGACGAGCGTGGTCGTCCGCCGGCGTGGCTTTCCGGCGTTCACGCCATCGAGATCGATGAACGACACAGGGCCGGGACGCCGCGTGACGTACGACACGCACGCGCGCAATCCGCTGCCGATGAACGCGAGGTGCGAGTCGGCATTGGTCGGCTCGATCGGGCGTTGCTCTGCCGTCAGCTCCGTGCGACGATTGAGATCGTCGTGCTGATAGCCCGCGCCTGCCGGAAAGACCGTGGTAAACAGATCGATGTACGGCCGGACGGCGTGCGGGCCGGAGCCGAGACGCGCCGCGAAGCTCTGCGGGAGGTACCCGGCGGTCGTGTGCAGCGAGCAATACAGACAGCGGTTGTATTGCTCGAAGACATCACCGTAAGTGGCTACGGCTTGTGC
Source organism: Vicinamibacterales bacterium (assembly GCA_963821395.1). GTDB lineage: Bacteria > Acidobacteriota > Vicinamibacteria > Vicinamibacterales > JAMQPK01 > JAMQPK01. The sequence goes on from CAWGDY010000045.1 coordinate 5,169, forward strand.
CCGAACATCGATGACGTCGAGTCGGCCTCGTGGCGTGATGTCGAGACTAAGTTCGAGGGGTGGCACCGAGGCGACTACTGTAACATTTGGAGGCCCAAGTGCGCAAAATGCTCGTACGGAAATTGCACACGACCGGTGTGATGAATCGCGCAGGTACCCGGATCATTACACTTTTGCTGTGCCTCGCGGCTGGCGCGATCATGCGCTCGACAGCGGTGGACGCTGACGAACCGGCCCCGAGCGAGCGCCTCACCGTGCGATCCCTCACCTATCAGTACGACGAAGGAGCGATTTTTGCGCTGCCGGGCGAAAAGATTCCGCTTGCCGTCAACGCACCGCGCACGCGTTTCCACAGCGTTGACGCGCAGCAGGGAGGGCTCACGACGATCGGACCCAACCGCTGGACGTGGGAAGCGCCGGCGAGGCCGGGTGTGTACGAAATGAAGGTCAAAGATCCGGCGGGCGCCACCATCGCGGACTTCTCCGCGTTCGTCATGGTACCGGCCGCCGCTGTACGTAACGGCGTCCTGAACAACTATCGCATCGGCTTCTACCCCGACACGCCGCTGAAGGGCGACCCGATTTACGTCCCCCCGAAGGGATTCATCGAAGTCACGCGCGAGAACCAGGACGAAAAGGTCTCCGAAAACTTCCGCATCAAGCAGTTCGTGGCGAAACAGGAAAGCGGGTTCCCGAAGTATGTGGTGCTCGACGAGCGGCTGGTGTTCCTGCTGGAGGCGATCGGACGCCATCTCGAGTCGCGCGGCTGGGATGCCGACGACATCGTCGTGATGAGCGGATATCGGACGCCGTTCTACAACAAGCTGCTCGACGACACCGCCTACAGCCTGCACCAATGGGGGCGCGCGGCCGACATCTTCCTCGACAAGGATGGCAACGGCCGGATGGACGACCTCAACAAGGACCACGTCGTCTCGAAACAGGATGCCATCGAGCTGGCGCAGCTGCTCGAGTCGCTGGCCACGACGGCCGAACTGAGCGGGTTCATCGGCGGGGTCGGTATCTACGATTCGACGCCGGCTCACGGCCCCTTCGTGCACGTGGACACGAGGCCGTGGAGGGCGAGGTGGTAGCTCGGAAACTAGAAACTAGAAACTAGAATCTAAAAACTAAATCTAGAATCTAAAAACTGGAGACTTAAATCTAGAATCTGACTAAGAAACAAGATTTTAGTTTTTAGTTTCTAGTTTTTGGTTTCCAGATTCACCTATTCCTCTTCCTTCTTCTCCGCTTCCTCGTCCTTCAGGTTCAGCTCGTCCTTCAGGTTCAGCTCCTCTTTCACGTTCAGATCGACGTCCAGTCCGGTATCTTCCTCGTCCCGGAACCGGGCGTCCTCGTCGACGCTGAACATCCGGCCGCTGAGCCGCTCCTTGAGTGGACCGCGGGCTTTGCCTTCCTGGTTCCGGCTCTTCGCGAAGTTCGATCCACCGCGACCCTTGGGCGGCTTGTTCGGACCGAAGTTGCGGTTCCCATGGTCGCCGCGCGGCTGGCGGTACGGACCACCGGCTTCGCCCGGAGGCCCGCCTCCCATTGGCGGCCTGGGACCTCCACCCATCGGCGGCCGCGGTCCCGAGAAGCCTCCCGCGCCCATCGGCGGACGGGCTTCGCGCGGGCGGGCCTCGCTGACCGACAAGGGCCGGCCCTTGAACGGCTGGCCGTGTAGTTGCTGAATCGCGCGCTCGGCAACCCCGCGATCGTCGTAGTCGACGAAGGCGAACCCGCGAGGCCGTCCCGTGTCGCGATCGGTCGGAATGACGACCTGAAGCGGATCGCCGACCGTGCCGAAGTGCTGCCGGATATCGACGTCCGTTGCGCTGTACGGGAGATTTCCGACGAATAACCGGACTGACATAACCTGCTCATCGCCTCCTACGACTGCGGTGCCACTGCCTTCTTCTTGGCGCGCGTCTTGGCCTTGCGTGCCGGCGCGGGCGTGTTGCTGGACTCCAGCACGACGATCCGCGTCGAGAACCGGCGCGTTCCATGCTCGTCGAACTCGATGACCGTATGGTGTTCGTTCACGTCGACAATCGTGCCTGCGCCGTACTGTGCCTGCACAACGCGATCCCCTGCCGCATATCTGCGCATTAATGCCCTCCTGCCCGCTCGCTTCGGCTACGCGACTGCAAATGAAACGTTCAAAGATTTTTCGATGGCTCGCAGCGCTGTCAGCTCTTCCGGGGCGACCAGCGTCACCGCCCTTCCCACCGCTTCGGCACGCCCGGTACGCCCGACACGGTGGACGTAGGTATCCACACTGCCGGGCACCTCGTAGTTCACGACGTGACCGATGCCCTCGACATCGATGCCGCGCGCCGCGATGTCGGTCGCGATGAGCGCCCGGAACCGGCCCGACTTGAACCCTTCCATCGCGGCCGAGCGTTCGGTCTGCGTCCTGTCCGCATGAAGGGCGGCGCACTTGATCCCGCTCGCCGACAATTGACGGGCGAGCTTGTCCGCTCCGCGTTTGGTTCGAACGAACACCAGGCTCGTGCCTTCCGTTCTTCTGAGGAACTTGCCCAGCCAATCGGCCTTTTCGGGGCCCGGCACGAGCCGGCCGATGTGCTCGATCGAGCTCGCCAGCCCTTCGGTGCGGCCCACGCGAATCATCTTCGGCGACTGCATGATCTGGCTCGCCGACACCGCCACCTCGTCCGACATCGTGGCCGAAAAGAGGAGCGTTTGCCGTTTCGCCGGCAGCGACGCCACGATGCGGCGGACGCTCGGCCAGAATCCCATGTCGAGCATGCGGTCGGCTTCGTCGAGCACGAGCACGTCGAGCGCGTCGAACCGGGCGGCGTTGGTGCCCATGTGGTCGAGCAGGCGTCCCGGCGTTGCCACGACGATGTCGGCCGCGCCGCGCAGGCCACGCTCCTGCGGTCCCGCTTCGACGCCGCCGTAAACGGCCACGCTCGACAGGTTCGTGTGATAAGCGAGTCCCTGGAACTCGTCTTCAATCTGCACGGCAAGCTCGCGTGTCGGCGCCAGAATCAGCACGCGCGTACTCGCACCCGACGCACCCAGCAGGCGTTGCATCAACGGGAGGAGGAATGCGAGCGTCTTGCCAGTTCCCGTCTGCGCGCAGGCGACGAGGTCGATGCCGGCGAGGACAGCGGGAAACACCGCGCTCTGGATGGGCATCGTCGTGTCGAACCCGCGCTCGGTCAGCGCGCGCTCGAGCCTCGCGTCGAGGCCAAGCGACGTAAAGGCCACAGGCGACGCATCATAGGGCGCCATCTCGAATTGAAGCGGCCGCGATGCCGTGATGACGTGGGTCGGTCGACCAACCGGCGCACCACGGCGCGGGCGCCGGGGCCTACGGCCGCGAGTTGAGCGATTTTGAACAGCTTTCGAGGGGTCTGAGAAATGCAAGATAGGCTGACTGTTTGAGGATGAAGCTTTTTTGAAGGCTTGATTGTCTCATAAACCGCGAAAATCCGCCAGCAACGGTCTAAAATAGCGCCGGACTGTGGCCTATGCCTTAGCCTTCTTCGGCCTGCTTCTGGTGGGCGCCGGGTACCTGCTCGGCTTGCGGCAGGGGCGGATCCGCGAAGGGGCGCTCAAAGCGTCGCTCGACGATCGAGACCAGAAACTGACGCAGCTCGAAGGCGAGCTCGTCCGGCACACGGCCGTCGACCCGGAGACCGGGCTCCACACCCAGCAATACTTCCAGGAGTTTCTGGAGCGCGAATGGCGCCGCGCGTCGCGCGAACGCCAGCCCGTCGCGGTCCTCATGATCGAGCTCGATCACTTTCGCGCCTTTCACGAGCGTCAGGGCCAATCCGAAGCCGATGCCAGCCTGAAGCGGATCGCGGCGGCGATCAAACCCCTCGTACACCGCCCGAGCGATGCCATTTCGAGGTACGGCGGTGCCGGCAAGTTCGGTGTCGTACTGGGCGGAACCGACCCCAAAGGCGCCATGGTGCTCGCCGAGCGCCTCCGCACCGCTGTCGAAGCGATGAAAGAACCGAACCCCGCTTCACCTGCCGGTGTGACGATGGCCACGCTGGGCGTCGCGTGCATGACGCCCGATCGCGATGGGGCGTGGCAGGAAATCGCGCTCATCGCCTCGGCGGAACGTGCGCTGTCGCAGGCGCGCGATGCGGGGCGCAACATCGTGGTGCTCGACACGGCCAGCGCGCCCATCCGTTCCTGACCAAAAGGACGACACGAACGCGGGCGCGCACGATTTATGCACCTTCACTGTGCATGGAATACTTGACCTTCGACTTTTTGCTTGGTTTTCTCCTCGCGGTCGCGCTGATGGTCGCGCTGTGGGTGCCTCTGTTCTTTTTTGACTACAAAGCCGAAAAGAAGCGTGGCACTATGCCTATTGGGTCGGGTGAAACTCCCCCGACACCTCCCCTGGACAAGGTACACCTCCGCTGAGGGCTTGTCGGCGCAAAGTGCGCAGCGCGCAATTGGTATAACTCAACCGTCAGGTATCTAACACTGTGTCTATGCGTCAACGCCCTTATCTTTCGTTGCTGATGGCGCTTCTCGCGGTGGCGTCCGTGGCCGCGCAGGATTCTGGAGTCATCGTTTTCAAGAGCAGCGTCGAGCAGGTTGCCGTGGCGGCGATCGTCCGCGACTCGCGCGGCAAGCTCGTGACCAATCTCAAGGCGAGCGATTTCGAGCTCATCGACGAAGGCCAGAAGCGTACGCTGACCAACGTCTGGTCCGAGCCGAGTCCCGCCAGCGTCGCGATCCTGATGGACGCCAGCGGAAGCATGGCGACCAAGATGGACCGGGCGCGGGAAACGGCGGATGCGCTGGTCGCCGGCCTCAAGCCCGGTGCCGACGAAGTGGCCATGTTTGCGTTCGACACGTCGCTGAACGAAGTTCGGCCGTTCTCGTCGGCCTTCAATGCGGGCGACGGTGCATGGCGCGACACCAAGCCGTACGGTGCCACCTCGTTGTGGGATGCCATTGCGGAAACCTCGCAGAAGATCTCCGATCGCCAGCGGCGCCGCGTGCTCGTGGTCATCACGGACGGTGTCGACTCGGCCAGCCGGATGAAGCCGGCCGATGTGTCGGGCATCGCCAGCGAGCTCGACGTGCCGGTCTACATGCTGGTCATCACTCACCTGGTCAATGATGACAGTGGCGAGCCGCAGCCGATTCGCGGCCCCCTGGCGGATTTGGCAGCGTGGACGGGCGGCGATTCCTTCGCCGTCTACGACAGCCTCAGCGCAGTGACCGTCACACGCCAGGTGCTCACCGAGCTCCATCAGCAGTACATCCTCGCGTTCGAGCCGGGCAAGGCGCCGGGCTGGCACGCGCTGGTCGTCAGGGCGCGCAAACAAGGTCTCTTCGTCCGCGCGCGCAGCGGCTACATGGTCAAGTAACACCCCAACACTCACACTCAGGAGAACCACATGCGAGAGGTCGTCGGCACGGTTGTCGTGGCGTGCGTCATCGGCGTGTCCGGATCGGGCTGTGCCAGCAAGCGGTTCGTGCGCGACTCGGTCGGCGGAGGTCAACAAGAAGGTCGAGGCCGTCGGCCAGTCGCTCGAAGCCACGCAGGAGCAGACGCGCGAGAACACGGCGCGCATCTCGCAGGTCGACCAGAAGGCCACGCAGGCGGGCGCCGCCGCACAGAGCGCGCAGAGCTCTGCCACCGCGGCGAGGGGTGCGGCCAACGCCGCCGCTGCCAGGGTAGACGCCGTGGAAACCGCGTCGAAACGGCTGATCTTCCAGGTCGTGATCAGCGACGACCAGGGCAATTTCGAGCTCGGCAAGGCCGACCTTCCGGCGGACGTGAAAAAGAAACTGGATGATCTGGCGGCGAAACTGAAGGCGGATCCGGCGGGCAACTACATCGAGATCGAGGGACACACCGATTCGACGGGCTCAACGGAGCTGAACCAGCGTCTGGGTCTGGCGCGGGCGGAAAACGTGAAGCGATATCTCTACGAGGCGTATCAGATTCCGCTGCACAAGATCAACGTCATCAGCTTTGGCGAATCGAAGCCGGTCGCGCCCAACGACACGAAAGACGGACGCGCGCAGAACCGGCGCGTGGTCATCAAAGTGCTCGCGTAGCAAAATAGGGGTCGGGAGGGGTTTTTCGATAAACGAAAAACCCCTCCCGACCCCTTTTCTCATCCACCCAGCACGACGCCGACCGTAAACCGTTGAAAGCCGATGCCGCGCGATGTGCGCACCTGGAAGTGGCGCAGGTCGCCTCGCACGCCCACAAGGCGCGTGAACTTGAACGTGACCCCGCCGCCGGCGCTGTAGCCGAAGTCGTTTTCTGAAATATTGGAAAAGACCCCGCCTTCGTCCGATTTCATCCGGATGCGAATCAGGCCGAAACCAAAAATGCCATAGGGCCGCACGTTGGCGATCGGAACAGCCACGAAGATGCTCGGCATCAGCGTGACGATGTCTCCGGTCCCGACGCCGTTCGCAGTCTCGAAGAAGTTTCTCGTCTGCGAAAACTCGAGCTCCGATCCGATGCCGTGTGCGCCCCCGCCGCCCAGGGCGATGGCCCAGGTCTTCTTGGTCGAGGGCGCGTCGCCGCCGAACACATTCCCCAGCGACGCGGTAAACATGGCCTGCGCCGCGGCCGACCCTTCCAGGGCAAGGCAGACAGCTATCGCCGCCACCGACAATTTTAACGGTTCGCAAGAGAGACCTCCGGGATCGATCGTGAGCGAGGGGCTTACAGAATAGCAGAATTGGCAGATTGCAGATTCGCAGATTCGAATCGGCGGATTGGCGGACTGCCAGATTGGTAGATTGCGCAGATCTGCGCTCAGGCCGAGGCTTCGGTCGCGACCAGGTAGTTCATCTGGCCCCACTGCAAGGGAGGCACACGGCGGCGGTCGCTCCGGCGCCGGTCGCGGGGCGCACCGTCCCCGGCCGACTGACGCCGCTCGCCCAGGCGACGGTCCCAGATGATCTGCACGCTGGGATCGTCGGCGAAGGTGCGCGTCAGCAGCTCGAACGTGGCGAAGTGGCCACGCCGCACGATGACGAGTCTTGGGTCTGCCACAGGCGTCGCGTTAGTTGACCTTCGCGCCCCACACGGCCTTCGACCGGTACGCGTCTCCGGCCACGACCGTCATCAGTGTCTTTCCGCCACGAACGAATGACTTTCTCACGATGCCCTCCTGAATTGCACCGAGCTTGCCCCGGTGCGCTGTTATCGAGTCCGCTTCAAGGCTTTAATGAGGCCCTTGCCCGAATCCTTCTTCTGCTGCGCGACCTTCGCTTTGACGATGTCTCCCAGCAGTCCGGCATTGCCCCACACAATGTTGTCGTCGTCATCGAGCGAGTTGCCCCACACGATGTTGTCGTCGTCTCGAGCGAGTTGCCCCACACGATGTTGTCGTCGAAGAGATTGCCCCAGACGATGTTGTCGTCATCGAGCGAGTTGCCCCACACGATGTTGTCGTCGTCCAGCAGGCTGTTGCCCCACACGATGTTGTTGCCCCACACGATGTTGTCGTCGTCATCGAGCGAGTTGCCCCAGACGATGTTGTCGTCATCGTTGGAGTTGCCCCACACGATGTTGTTGCCCCAGACGATGTTGTTGCCCCACACGATGTTGTCGTCGTCGTCGAGCGCGTTGCCCCAGACGATGTTGTCGTCGTCGTTGGCGTTGCCCCAGACGATGTTGTCGTCGTCTTCGAGGCCTTCGCCCCAGACGATGTTGAGCGCCCACGACGGCCGCTGCTCTTCGATGACGCCGGTGCCGTGCGCGATGTAATTGCCCCAGATCATCCGCTGCGCCCACTGGTAGGTGTCGCCGCCGATCGCCGAGCTCGGTTCGATCGCAGACGTCAACCACCCCTGGCCGACCGCGGCCGACGGGTTGATCGCCGCGGCGAGCGACAGCGCGCCGGGGGCGTTGATCGCACCCGCGCCCTGCGTCAGGACGTCGGCCTCAATCGTCCCGTCTGTCGCGTCTTTAACCGGGATCGACGAGTACTGCAGCACCATCTTCAGCGCGTTCGGCGTGAGGCCGCTGTTGGCCTCGAGCACGAGCGCCGCGAGACCGCTGACGACACCGGCCGCCATGCTGGTGCCCTTCAGGCGCATGTAGTTGCCCGTGTTGCCGCGCTTCTCCTGGGCCGCACGCAAGGTGCTGCCGACGGCCGCGACGGAGAGCAGGTTGTCGCCGGGCGCGGAAATGTCCGGCTTCGCGTAGCCGTCGTACCACGATGGGCCGCGCGAGCTGTACGCCGCGATGTGATCGTCCGCGCGCGTCACGGTGTCGTACGTCTTCACCGCACCCACGGCGATGCCTGACGGCGCATTGCCGGGCGACGCGATGCCGGCATAACCCACCTGTCCGGTCTGGGGATTGGTGCCGAAGTTGCCGGCCGACAACACAACGGTGAGGCCGGCACGCGCGGCGTGCTCGACAGCCTGCACCATCGGATCGGTCGCAGCCGCCTCGAAAATCGGATGTCCCAGGGAAAGATTCAGGATGTTGATGCCGAGCAGGTCCTTGTTGACGATCGCGAACTCGATCGCGCGAATGACCTGGTCGGCCGAGCCCTGCCCCTGGCCGTTCAGCACCTTGAGGCCGATCAGGCGGGCGGTCGGCGCCACACCGACGTAGGTGCCGGCCGCGAGTCCGGCCACGTGGCTGCCGTGGCCGTATTCGTCGGTCGGGGAGGTGACGCGAACGTCACCCTGCGTGAAGTCGTAGAACGCGGTGATGCGCGAACCGAAATCGATGCCGGCCTGAATGCCCGAATCGACGATCGCGATGCCAATCGACGCCGGCTGCCCGTCGTAAACCATTCCGGTGGTGTCGTACGCGGCTCCGGTGGTGCCATACGCAACGTTGTCGTAGGCGACGTTCGATGACTGCCGCACGGCGAGCGTGGCAAAGAAGTTCGTCTGCAGCTGCTGCGCAGCGAGCGCCTCGTTGAGGCGCGCGGAATCGCTGTCGTCGACGCTCGGGCCACCGGGCTGCGTCGCCCACTGCTGGGTCGCATCGTTCACCTGCATCGCGGTGATCTTGTGGTTGCCCGAAATCGAAGCGGTCGCCAGCGATTCGGCGAGGCTGTCGAGATCCTCGCACCGCACTTCTGCGGTGATCGCGTCGAGGCCGGGGAATTCGCCCTTGACCTTACGTCCCCCGTGCGCGAGCGATCGACGGACCGCTTCGCGGTAACCCGGTTTCGTCCTGATAATCACCGACCTGGTGCCCACGCAACCGCGCTCGACCGTCTGGCGAAGCGACTTGTCGAGCTTTTCGCGACGCGGTTCCGCGGAGACCGGCGCACCAAGTGTGGCGACTACCGTGGCGACTGTAAGCAAGCGAGCTAAAGTCATGGCTGCCCGCTATAGAGCAAGTTCGCGACCATCCCGCCGGCGATCACGTAACTGGCTGATTTGTAAAGATTTGGCCAGAACGGCCAAAACGCCGGGAGCGCCGGTACTGTGCCGGTTCGGCACATCAGCGCGTTGATTTGACGTGGGGTTCGGCGGTTAATTTGTTGAAAAGAGGGAAAATAGCCTGGATCTGTTCCACTTCGGCGCATCTGGACACACGATCTGGCCCGTTCCTGCACATGAAGATACAGATTCCGCGGCGCTGGCAAATCGGGCGTTGGGATTGCCGCGTGCGTGCTTCACAAGTAGAATCAGGGCCGTCGCAGCGGTCTTCTCGCCGGCGGACACTCTGGAGGACACGATGCCTTTCGTGATTACGGATCCTTGCATTGAAACCAAAGACACCGCGTGTGTGGACGTATGTCCCGTCGATTGCATTCATCCCCGCAAGGACGAGCCTGAATTCGCGGCGATGAACATGCTCTATATCCATCCTGAGGAGTGCATCGATTGCGGTGCGTGCGTGCCGGCCTGCCCGGTCGCGGCGATCTACGACAGCCACGACTCGACGCCCTCGAGCCAGAAAGATCTCATCGAAGCCAACACGGTGTACCGCAACGGCGATGCCGATGCGATGGCGCAAGCCGAAGCGATCGTGCAGGCGCACGTCGCCTCGCATCCCGAGTTGATGGCGATTCCCGGCAAAGAGCGCGCGGCCGCGCACACCTAATACGGAACCTGAAACTGGAATCTGAAATCTATAATCTGGAATCTGGGTGCGTTCCCGGGTTCCAGGTTCTAGATTTTAGTTTCTAGATTTTAGATTCCAGCGTCACCGCCAGCCCCTTCCCTTCGCCTCCTGTTGTAAAATCAGGGTTTGCTCTCGTGTGGTGAGTGTAGCTCAGTGGTAGAGCACCGGACTGTGGCTCCGGACGTCGCGGGTTCAATCCCCGTCACTCACCCCAGCCTCCGCTCTGGTTCCTCGCGGAGGCTGTCCGCCGGAGTCGTCGCGAAGCGACGCGTAGGCGGACTCGCCGCTCGCACCGAGCTACGGCTGGCAAGCCAACCTTCGATGCTGGAAGCTCGGAACCAGAAGCTGAAATCTAGAAACTAGAATCTAAAATCTGAAAGCTAGCACCAAACTCTGCGGCAGGAAGATTTTAGTTTTTAGATTTTAGTTTTTAGATTCCAGTTTCAGATCTGCAACGTGGCTCCTTCCTTCTTCGCCACGTACACCGTGGCGGTCAAGTCGCCCATCACGTTCACGACCGTCCGCGTCATGTCGAGCAGCCGATCGACGCCGATGATGATCGCGATGAGCTGTGTCGGAATGCCGACCATGGCGAGCACACCCACGACGAATGGCAGCGAGCCGGCAGGCACGCCGGCCGTGCCGATACTGCCGAGCACCGCCAGGTAGACGATCATCAGCTGTTGCGCGAGCGTGAGATCGACGCCCGCCAGCTGCGCCAGAAAGAGGACCGTCACCCCTTCGTACAGCGCCGTCCCATTCTGGTTGGCCGTGGCGCCGACCGTCAGCACGAACGCGCCGATTTCCCGCGGCACGCCGAGATTCGATTCCGACACGCGCAGGGCGGTTGGCAGCGTGGCGTTCGACGAGCTCGTCGAGAACGCCGTGAGCATGACCGTGCGCGCGCGCCGGAAGAACTCGACGGGAGAGACGCGGGCCCCGAATTTGAGCGCGGCTCCGTAGACCACAAACAGGTGGAACGCCAGTCCGCCCAGCACCGTCACGACATACCAGCCGAGGCTGACGAGAAAGCCGAACCCGAAACGCGCGGTCATGGCGAACAGCAGACACGCGACGCCGAGAGGCGCGATCTTCATGACGATGTCGATGATCTTCGCCACCACCTTGAAGACGCCGTCGAGCAGCGCCATCACGGGGGCGGCGCTCTCGCGAGAGACGAGGGTCAGCGCCGCGCCGAACACGATCGAGAAAAACATGATGCCGATCATGTCGGGCGTCGAGCGGGCCATCGACTCGAGCGGGTTCGCGGGGACGAGCGAGCGCACGAACGACATCACGGGCGACTCGCTCGCGGCGGTGGCGGTGGCGGCCACCTGTTTGGACTGGGCGGCATATTCCGACATCAGCAGATCGCGGGTCGCGGGATCGAGCCGCAGGCCCGGACGCACCGTGTTGGCCAGGAAGATGCCCAGAAAGACCGAAATCAGCGAAATGACCAGGCAGAACAGCACCGTGCGCAGGCCCACGCGTCCGAGGCGGCGCACGTCGCCGATGCCCGCGACGCCGACGATGAGCGACGAGACGACGAGCGGGACCACCGTCATCAGGAGCGATCGGAGAAACAACTGGCCGACCGGTTCGGCCACGTTCGCGATGATCCAGGCCAGCGACGGCGACCCGGGGCCGAGCACCGCGCGCGCGGTGCTGCCGAGCACGGCGCCGACGACCAGCCCCAGGAGGATGCGCACGTGCAGCGGAACGCGGCCGCGCGCGGCCGCGCGATCGTCGGTCTCGTCGTCGAGATCCGAAACGACTTCCCGTTCGAAAGGTTCCATCGTGTTTTGTCTCGGTTTTCTTTTCAGCTGGCCGGCGGAATAATATGTCACCGGACGATGGACGAGACACTGAAAGATCGGCGCGCGCCGAATCAGCACGATCGCCGCGCCATTCCGCGAGGAGGCCGCCGGGCGAGCGACCTCCCCCATCCGATTACCTGCCCGAGCTGCGGCGAGATTCAGGAGGTCCAGGGCCTCCCCAACAGCCGTGCCGTGCGCTGGTGTCATTGCCGGGCGTGCGGCGAAGTCTGGCCCTGGTCGATGGACCTTTAGATAGAGGAGAGTGATGAGCACACCGCGTATTGGTTGGATTGGCACCGGCGTCATGGGGCTGTCGATGTGCGGCCACCTGATGGCCAAGGGCTACCCTGCGACGATTTACAGCCGGACGAAGTCGAAAGCACAGGGCCTGCTCGACAAAGGGGCCGCATGGGCCGACACGCCCGGCGGGGTCGCCGAGCGATCCGACATCACGTTCACGATCGTCGGGTTGCCGAACGACGTGCGCGAGGTCTACCAGAAGAAGGGCGGCATTCTCGATGCGGCACAGCCGGGCAGCATCATCGTGGACATGACGACGACCGAACCGAGCCTCGCGCGCGACATCTACGAAACCGCGAAAGCGAAGAGCGTGTCGGCCATCGACGCGCCGGTATCGGGCGGCGATGTCGGCGCGAGGAACGCCACCCTCTCGATCATGGTCGGCGGCGACAAGGACGCCGTCGATCGCGTGATGCCGCTCTTCCAGGCGATGGGCAAGAACATCGTCTATCAGGGCGGCGCCGGCAACGGCCAGCACACCAAGATGTGCAATCAGCTCGTCCTCGCCGGCACGATCATCGGCGTCTGCGAGAGCCTGTTGTATGGCTACAAGGCCGGGCTCGATCTCGAGACGATGCTCAGCTCGATTACGAAAGGCGCGGCGCAGTGCTGGATTCTCGACAACCTGGCGCCGAAGATGGTGAACCGGAATTTCGATCCGGGATTCTTCGTCGAGCACTTCGAGAAGGATCTGGGCATCGCGCTCGACGAGTCGCGCAGGATGGGAATTGCGATGCCGGGCCTCGCGCTGGTGCGCCAGTTCTACGTGGCGCTCAAATCACAGGGTCACGGCCGGCTGGGCTATCACTCGCTGCTGCTCGCGCTCGAACAGCTTTCCAACGTCAAACGGTAGAAACTGACGCACCATTGGTAGATGGGAAGATTGGTGGATTGGAAGATTCAGTCGGCCAGTCTGCGAATCAATTTGCCAATCTTCCAATCAATCTGCCAATCTGCCAATCTGCGAATCTGCCAATGGTGAATTTACCCACCCCTTCTGTCGCCCCGCCCTTCGATCGCGGCCGGTGCGGCGCTCGGGACCGTCGTACGGTACCTGCTGCTTGCGCCGTTCGGCGCTCCGGCGATCGCGCTGGCGCCGTTCGCGTCCTGCCTGCGCTCCGGCAGTCGCCGACCGGGCGGCTTCCCGCTGCAGCCTGACCGTGCGCCGGCTGGGTTCAAGAACCTCCATCAGTCCCTGCACGAGCACGATGGCCTGGGGGGTTTGTCCGATTCGTTCCGGATCTTTCAGGTAGTTGAGGGCGGCCAGGATATTTGACCGCTGCCACGGCGTCAGGTTCATACCTTATTTATATCGGCCGTTTTGCGATAGGCTTGAAATCCGAGGACACCCGGCGTGGCGGATTCCCAGCACCCCGATATCGTCGAACGGCGCCAGCGATACATCGACCGGCAGCGCGAAATGCGTCCGGACACCGTAAACGTCCGGTTTCAGGGCGCAAAACCGGAAGGCGACGGTCCGGCCAACCGCCACGGCATGCCTGCGGTGCCCGTGGGACAGCACCTTGTGAAAAACTGGCCCGTGCTCGATCTGGGCGAGCAGCCCGACGTGCCGCTCGACCGATGGAAGCTGGAAATCGGAGGCCTGGTTGAGAATCCGGTCACGCTGAACTGGCAGCAGTTCACGGATCTTCCCCAAGCCGAGGATGTCAGCGACTTTCACTGCGTCACCACCTGGAGCCGCCTCGACAACCACTGGAAAGGCGTGCGGTTCCGGACGATTGCAGAGCTCGTCGTCCCCAGGGAGCGCGCGATGTTCGTGCTCTGCACGGGCTACGACTTCATGCCCGGCACGTTCATCCCGTACACCGTCAACGTGCCGCTCGCCCGCGCCATCGAAGCCGACGTGCTGCTCGTGCATACGTGGGAAGGGCGGCCGTTGCCGCGCGAACATGGCGGCCCGGTGCGGATGATCACGCCCAAGCTGTACGCGTGGAAGGGCGCGAAGTGGATCAGGAGGATCGAGTTCCTCGCCGAAGACAAGAAAGGATTCTGGGAAGAGCGCGGCTACTCGAACACCGCGGAACCATGGTTCAACGATCGCTACAGCTACTGACGCATGGCGACCGTGCAGTGGCGGAGCGACATCCGAACCGTGCGTCCGATGCTCGCCACCCTCGAGGACGCTCCGCTCGACGTTGACGGTCTCGTTTACGAACCCAAATACGACGGCATCCGCGCGCTCGTCGAGATCGCGCCGGGCCGGCCGCCATCGGTGCGCCTCTGGTCGCGCCTGGGCAACGAGAAGACCGCGCAGTTTCCCGATCTCGTCGCCGCGCTCGTGCAATTCGCAAGGAGCGCTGAAGAAACCGCTCGTCCTCGATGGCGAGATCGTGGCGCTCGACGAGCACGGCGATCCGGCCGGATTTCAACGCCTGCAGAGCCGCATACACCTGACCGAATCGCACAGTCGCTCGGCTGCCGGGCGTGTCGCGTTCATTGCATTCGACATCCTCCGCGATGGCGACGAGGACGTGCGGCCGCTCCCCTTCACCGCGCGCCGGTCCCGGCTGGAGCGCGTGTTCCCGCCTTCGCCAAGGCTACGGCGGGTCTCGCCAAAGCTCGCAGGAATCACGCGAGCGGCGGCGGACCGCAACCCGGGCTCGCCGATCCTGCGGCGAAGCGAGGTCGTCTACGACGATGCCCGCGCCCTGTATCAGCAGGCCCTCGAACGAGGATGGGAAGGCCTGATCGCGAAAGACAGCCAGTCGGTGTATCACACCGGCAGACGGACGAGAGACTGGCGGAAGCTGAAACTCGTCAAGGAACAGGAGTTCGTCGTCTGCGGATGGACCGAGGCGCGCACGACGGGCCGTCCCTTTGGCGCGCTGCTCGTCGGTTACTACGATGACGGCGTGTTGAAGTATGCCGGGCACACGGGCAGCGGATTCAACCAGCGCGAGCTCGAGCGGGTGATCCGTTTGCTGAAACCGCTGGAAACGTCCAACCCGCCTTTTTCCACACGGCCACGCACCAACGAGCGGGCGCACTGGACGAAGCCGTCGCTCGTCGCGCAATTGAAGTTCACCGAATGGACCGATGACGGGATGCTCCGTCATCCGATCTATCTGGGGATCAGGGACGACGTGAAGGCGAAGACGGTGAGACGAGAGACGAAGAGTCCGGGGAGTGCGACGAGTCTGAGGAGTCGCGAAGAGTCCGAAGAGTCGGAAGGGTCCTGGCTGCTGTAGGGCGGAACTTCCCCGCCTTCGCCAAAGCTACGGCGGGTCTCGCCAAAGCTCGCGGGAGTATCGCGAGCGACGGCGGACAGCTTCCGCTGTGATCGACCAGCTCGACGAGATCGAGCGCGGAAAGGGTTCGGGGACGCTGCAGTTGCCCGATGGCCAGACGCTGGCCGTGACGAATCTTCGCAAGATCTTCTGGCCGACGTCGAAGCTCACCAAGGGCGACCTGATGCGGTACTACGTGCGGGTTGCGCCGTTCATCCTGCCGGTGGTGAACGACCGTCCGCTCATCATGAAGCGCCTGCCGAACGGCGTCGAGGGTCCGTCGTTCTACCAGCACCGCGCGCCCGATCACGTGCCGGCGGGTGTGCGGCTGGTGTCGATTGACGGCGACGACGTGCCGAGCCGGATCGTGGGCGGCACGCTCCTCACGCTGCTGTACATGACGCAGCTTGCCGCGATTTCGCAGGACCCGTGGTTCTCGCGCGCGCAGTCGCCGCATATGGCGAGCCATTGCGCGATCGATCTCGACCCGATGCCCGGCGTGACGTTCGAGTCGGTCCTCGACGTGGCTCGCTGGGTTCGCGACGAGCTCGTCAAGCTCAACGTGACGGGATACCCCAAGACCTCCGGCGCGAGCGGCGTGCACATCTACGTCCCGCTGCGGCGACGGCACGCCGTACGAGGCTGGCCAGATCTTCTGCCAGATAGTGGCGACCTACGTGGCCGGGAAGCATCCGAAGGTGGCGACCGTCACACGCGCGGTCCGCGCCCGCGGCCGGAAAGTGTATGTGGATTACCTGCAGAATATCGAAGGCAAGTCGCTCGCCTGCGCGTACAGCGCACGCGCCAGCGACTTTGCCGGCGCGTCAACGCCGTTGACCTGGGCCGAAATCGATGAGGGCATCGATCCTCGCGACTTCACCATCCGGACGCTGCCCGAACGGCTGGCCCGTGTTGGAGACCTGTGGGCGCCGCTCCTCCGATCTAAGGGGGTCGACTTACGCAGCATCGTGAAATAGCATTCATCCGCAGTCCCTTCCCTTCCTTTTCAACTGGAGGTCACTTGTGATGAAGACCCTTGTCGTTCTGTCGGCCCTCGTCCTGGTCGTGGCGATGGTCGCGGCCCAGGGGCCGCAGGCACCGCCGATTACCCCGATGAAGTTCGCCTACTACCCGGGTACTGATATCAAGGCGATGTCGAACACGCTGAAAGGTGGCGGCCAGATTAAGTTCAACCGGATCAATCGCGGCGATCACGAGTTCCAGAGCTTCAACTTCAGGCCGAAGAGCACGGCGGCGCCGGAGATGCACAACAACTTTGCCGACCTCTACTACATCGTCGATGGCGAGGTCATCCATCACACCGGCGGCAAGCTCGAAGGCGGTACCGAGCGCAATCCCGGATCGGGTGAGTTCGGCGGCGGCAAACTCGTGGGCGCAACCACGGTACGGCTCGGGGCCGGCGACATCGCCTCGTCGGCGGCGGGCGTGCCCCACTGGTGGGAAGTGGAGCCAGGCAAGACCGTGACCTACATGACCGTGAAGATCCTGAAGCAGCCGAACCTGTCGAGCGCATCGATGGCGGGCAAGACGCCGATCACGCCGACGAAATTCGTCCATTACAAAGCGTCTGAACTGCAGGGCTATGTCGCCACCTTGAAGAAGGGCGAGACGATCACGTTCCCGGGCGTGCATCGCGGCGATCACCAGTTCCAGGGCATCAGCCACCGCGCGAAGAGCTCCGGCGGCGCCGAGCTGCACAACAACTGGGCCGACCTCTACTACGTCCTCGACGGTGAGGTCACCATCCGGTACGGCGACAAACTCGAAGGTGGAAAAGAGGGTGCTGACGGCGAAGTGCGCGGGGGCGAGATCGTGGGCAACGTCACGCGGCAGAAGCTCGTCGCCGGCGACGTCGCCTCAGCTCCCGCCGGCGTGCCGCACTTCTGGGAAGTGGAAAACGGAAAGTCGGTGACGTACCTGACGGTCAAACTCGCGAAGAAGCACTGACCGACTTCGCCGGCATTCGCAGATTGGAAGATTGGTAGATTGGCAGATTCAGAGCATTCTGAATCTGCCAATCGTCACTCTGCAAATCCGCCAACAATCTCACAATCTGCCAATCTGCCAATCTGCCAATTCAGCGTCAGTAGTCAATGCTTACGCCGAATTTTATCAAGGCCCCTCGCTGGATGTTGCCAACCGCCCCGTAATTCGTCCCAAGCGTCGTCACGCGGTTGATCACCGTCGCCGAGTTCAGCAGGTTGTACGCGTCGAGGCGCGGCTGAATCACCTTGTTGCCCGAGCGAAACGCCTTCCTGAAGCTCATGTCCAGCTGATTGAGGTTGGGCAATCGCGTCGTGCCGCGCGGCTCGACGATGATGCTGGTGGTGCCCTGGGTCAGGGCCACGGTGTCGTTGCCCGACCGAGACCGTCGTGAGCTCGGGGAACCCCTTCTGATGCTGGAACGTGCCGCTTGCCTGAATGCCGTACGGCAGATCGTAGAGACCCGACAGGCGGAATGAGAACGGCGTGTCGTTGCCGACGATCCCCCGGGCGAACTCTTTCGAGTTCGGGTTGTTGAGATCGTTGTTGCCCACCCAGCCGTTGGTCTCGCCGATGCTGATGCCGCCGGTCATCATCCAGCCGTTGCTGAACCGCTTGTCGAGGGTGAAGTCCATGCCGTTGTACGTGCTGTCGAAATCGGACTCATTCGTCCACACGAAATCCTGTTTGCCGCGCAGCGCCGGATCCTGGTTGTAAACGGTCACCGTTTGCTGGCTGTTCTTTTCGGTGACGACCATCTTCTGATAGGTGGACTCCGGAACGGCCACGTTGCGCGATCCGAAGTTGTTCACCTTGAGACGCCGCGTGTAGCCCGCGCTGACCACCATGTTCGCCGGCAGCTGGCGCTGAATCTCGGCCGAGTATTCCTGCGCCGCCGGCCAGTCATAGCCCGGCGCGTAGCGGTTGAACGCCCCCGAACTGAAACCCGTCGTCGGCCCGAGCTCGTTGAGCTGCGGCATCAGGTCGCCGTTGAGGTCGCACCCGACGTTGCTGGGGTCGAGCGCACACACGCTCTGCGCCCGCCAGTTGACGTGTGTCGGTGGCGAGGAAGATCGGGTTGATGCGATCGAGCACGCTGCTGCCGACCGGAATGATGTAGCGGTTCGCGGCGAACTTCAGCGCCGTGCGGCCGTCGCCGGCGAAGTCATAGACCGCCGAGAAGCGCGGGCTGACGCTCTTCCAGTCGGGATACCTGACATCTTGTCGTAGCACCGCGCGTTCGATGAATGGCGTCGCCTCCTGGCACATCGCGCGCTGCCATCCGTAGTTCGTGTCGAGGCGGACGCCGCCATTGATCGTCAGCTTCCGGCCGGGACGCCACTTGTCCTGGATGTACAAGCCCTGTTGAATGTTCTCGGGAATCGAACGCGCCGGTGTGTTGTACACGTTCGCCGAGTCGGGAACGCCGGAGCGGTACACCGCACGCATGCCGGACGAGGAGAAGTAGAGCACCTCGTTCCACGCATAGTCGAACTGATATCCCGCCTTGATGTCGTGCTGCGTCGTGAAGTAGCTGAAGCTGCCCTGCGTGAATACGCGCGTGTTCGGCAGATCGCGGTAGGTCGGCAGGACTCGCAGCGCGGTATTGGTGACGGAATCGAAACCTGCGATGAGGCCGTCAAAGCAGCCCTCCCTGTCCTCGGACGCCTTGCAGTTGGCCGAGTCCCCCTCTATCGGCCACGGCTGGTAGTCGTCCACGCGGTTCACGCTGCCCGAGACGTCGTACACCATGCGGGCCGAACGCGTCGACGTCCACTTCACCTGGTGCAGCTGCGGATACTTCGTGTTCGCGGTCGTCGCACCGGTCTCCGAGAACGCGGCGCTGCTGACGCGGTGGCCGTTCTTCTTGAACTGAAGAATGTAGAAGTGCGACAGCTGGCTGTTCGAATTGATCTGCCACGACAGCTTGTTCGAGATATTCCACAGCATGTTGTCGTCGGGCACCGAGCTGCCGTCGGGGTTGTAGCTCCCGACCAGATACTGAAGGATCTGCGAATGGTGGAACGACGTCGACCACCAGAGCTTGTCGCGCTTGATGGGCCCGGCCAGCCACGCACCGTAGTCAATCAGGTAGCGGATGTCGGCCGTCGGCTTCAAGTCGGGCCTCGCCGCCTTGACCGACGCGGGGACGTTGCGCAGCAACTGCGCGGCGAGCTCATCGTCAACGTTGTTGAATCCGAGCCCGGCGTTCGTGCCGTTGAACACCACGCCACCGTGGAACTGGTTGGTGCCGGTGCGGCTGATCATGTTGAACACGAGACCGCCTGTCGAGGCTTCGGCCGGCGAGTTGCCGGCCCGGAAGTTCGCTTCCTCGAAGGCGTACGGATCGAGGTAGAACGTGGCGATGCTGCCGCTGCTCTGCGTGCTCGACACGTTCATGCCGTCGATGTAATAGCCGTTCTCGTTGCTCGTCCCGTGAACGGTGATGCCCGACTGCTGGAACGATTCCGATCCGCCCACGTCCACCTTGCTGGCCACGACGCTGGGAATGACGCGCGTGATCGACCAGACGTCGATGCGGTTCGGCAGCGCCTGCAGCGTCTCCTGGCTCAGCACGGTCTGCTTCAGCGCCGAGGTCGTATCGAGCAACGGCGACTCGCCCGACACGACGACCCCCTCTTCCAGCTGTCCAATCGGCAGGCTCAAATCGGCGCGGGCGGTGGCGTCGGCATTGACGACGAGGTTGCGCTGCTCGACGGTGCGGAACCCCTGCATCTGTGCCCGCACGTGATAGGTGCCCGGAACCAGGCGGATGAACTGATAGTTACCCCGCCCATCGCTCGTGGTCTCCTGGCTGCCACCCAGAGTGCCTCCCTGAGCGCTTGAAAGCGTGAGCGTCACGCCGGGCAGTACGGCCCCCGACGAGTCCGTAACGGTCCCGCCGATCCCGCCCACGCCCTGCGCCCAGGCAGGACCGGCCAGGATCAGGATTACCGCAGCGACAACTAACCCGCTCGTCAGGATGCGTCTCTGTGACATCGGACTCTCCTTCCGAAGATTCGTGCCCGCGTTTGTAATTGGAGTCAGCGCCGACTATAGGCCACTGCCTCGATACGATTTGTCGCAATTTGTCTCAAACAAGGTTGACAGCGTGCAGTTAAAGGTGCCAAGTACAACGCACATTTCCCATGTTCCGAGGACACTGTGCGGTCGTCTTTGTGCTTTGTGTGACCGCGATTTCGTGTGCAGGCTCGGCGGAAACGGAACGACCGCAACGGACGGTCCTGCGGATCTCCGCGACAACCGCGAGAGACCTCCAGAGCGCCTTTCCGAAGCTGCGCGATATCGATTTCAAGGTCGTGACCGAAGGGGGGTCGTCGATTATCGGTCTTCAGAACCTTCAACAGGGCCGAATCGATGTCGCAATCGCCATGGCCGATGTCGCGTATCTCGCATATGCCGGCCAGCTGGACGGCGCTCAGGCGCCGTTCGATCGCCTGCGCGGCCTGGCCGTGATCACGCTCAACACGCTGCATCTGGTCGTCGGCAGGGATGCGCCGGTGAAGTCCATTCGCGATTTGAAAGGACGGCGGGTCGCGCTCGGTCCGGAAGGCAGCGCCACCGCGCTCATCGCGGAACGGGCACTCGAAGCACACGGCATCGGCGTGAGCGACGTGAAGAGCTACCGGCTGCCTTACGTAGAGACGGCGGAGAAGCTCGCCGATGGAAAACTGGATGCGGCGTTCATGACGCAGATACCTCCCAGCGCACCCGTCGTGACGGCGGCCAGAGGCGGCGCCAGGCTTCTCGACATCGACGGCCCCTCGTCGAAGAGATGCGGACGCGCTATCCGTACCTCAAGAGAACGACGATTGCTCGCGCGACGTATCCGAATCAACCGGAGCTTGTCCACACCATCGGCGTCGATCTGCTCCTTACCTGCCGGGCGGACATCAGCGAAGACGTGGTATACCGGCTATTGGACGCTTTCTTCGAGGTGCGGCCCGGCAGCCTGCCCGCCGACCTCGAACGCGCGCCGGCGACGCCGATTCCGCTGCACGCGGGAGCGGCACGGTATTACCGTCAGCGGGAGCTTTCGAGATGAAGTTGTTGTGGGTTGCGGTTGTTTGTCTGCTGGCGTGTTCCTGCACGAGCAGGGCCGAGGCGCCGGAACGCTTGTACACGATCCGGCTGGCACGGAATACGTCGAATCAGCTCGCCAACGCCCTCAAACGCCTGCCCAACGTCAAGCCGCAGATCGTCAGCGAGGGTGGCTCATCGATCACGAGCCTCATCGAGCTGCAGAGCGGTAAGACCGACATCAGTATTCCTGTGGGCGATGTCGCGTATCTCGCGTACGCGGGCCAGCTCGACGAGATGCCCAAGCCGTTCGAGCAGTTGCGCGGACTCACGGTGACCGAACTGAACACCATTCACCTGCTCGTGGGGCCGCGTGCGCACGCGAACGGTCTCAAGGAGCTGGCCGGTCTTCACGTGTCGCTCGGCGCACCCGGCAGTTCCGTGGCGCTCGTGACCGACCGCATGCTTCACGCGCACGGCATCGAGTCGAACGAGGTCCGGGCCGAGAAGGTCCCGAACGCCGACATGCTGAAACGGTTGATGAGCGGCGACATCGACGCGGCCTTCGCGATGTATATGCCGGGCAGCCAGACAGTGACGGCGGCGCTGAAGGGAGGCGCACGGCTGATCCCGATCGACGGTCCGATCGTCGAGGAAATGCGGACCCAGTACCCGCACTTGAAGCGCACGCTGATTCCGGCAGGTACCTACCCGAACCAGCCGATAGCGGTTCGAACGATTGGCATCGACGAAGCGCTCGTCTGCAGAGCCGACCTCGATGAAGACCTCGTGTACGCGCTGCTCGACGCGTATTTCGCGGCACGCCCGGCCGGCAATCCACCCAATCTGGAGCGCGCGCCCGCCACGCCGGTGCCACTGCACCCGGGCGCGGCGCGGTACTACCGGCAACGAGAGCTTCGTCGCTGAGCCGCGAACGGTAAACGGCAAATGGCAAACGGCAAACGGTGAACGGCAAACGGTAAACGAATGAAGGTTGAGAGCGTCATTGCGTGGGGCGGATGGCTGACGGCACTGCTTGCGGTCGCCGTCTGTCTTGGCATCGCCACGCTGCTGGGCTTCGGGTATCGAGCAACGCGCGAATGGCAGCGAAGCTCGGAGCTGCTCACCGCCCGCGATACGGAGGAAAGCGCCGATCTGCTCGTCACCGCCGTCACACGCGATATGCGCGGCGCCCACTCGCGCGTGCTCGCCAACCGCGACTGGGGCGAGCTGTCGCTCGAGTCGCTGTCGGACACGAGCGACCAGGTCGCGACGGCCTTCGCGCGCTACCCGTATCCGGAGTCGTTCTTCAGCTGGGGACGCGACGACCCGCACGGGGTGGTGTTTTTCAATCGGTCGAATCGCTTCCCCGCGTGGATGCCGCAGCCGAAGGAAGCGCATCTGTATCCTGTGACGGTCGTCACCAACCCGCCCGGCACCGACGTATTGAAGAAGGAAGTGGAAGCGTTCAGCCGGTCGCGCGTGCGGTACGCGATGTTCGATTCGACCCTTGGCGGCGAGCCGTACCAGATCGTGGCGCGGCTCGTGTACCGAGGATTCGCTGCAGGAGCAGTTGCAGTCGGTGATTGGCTTCACGGTGAACCTGGGCTGGGTCAGGAATTCGTACTTTTCGGACATCCTCGCCCAGGTCGCGCCGATTGCGACGCGCGGCAACAGTCTCGACATTGCGGTCTTCGACGACAAAGGGCGCCGTGTCTGGGGCCACGAGGGCGCGCGCAACGTGCTCGTCCGCGAGTTCCCGCTCCTCTTTCTGGATCCGTCCGTCAGCATGGTCGCGCTCGGCTCGAATCCCGCCGTCAGAACGTGGACGATTCGCACGAGCCAGTCGGCCGATTCCGCGCTGGTCGGCGCGGCGCAGGGGGCCGACGAGGCGCTGCTCGCCGCGGCTGCGGCCGCGCTGACGCTGGCGCTGGGCCTGATCCTCGCCATCCGCGCGGTCCGCGCGGGCGTGGCGCTCACCGCCATGCGATCGGATTTCGTCTCGTCGGTGACCCACGAGCTGAAGACACCGCTCGCCAACATCCGGGCGATGGCCGACACGCTCGCGCGCCGTCCCATCGGCGGCGAGACCATCCGCGACTATGCAGGGCTTCTGATGCAGGAGGCGCGGCGGCTGACGCGGCTGGTCGATAACCTGCTCGCCTACTCGCGCGTGACCGACGTCACCGAGGTGTACTCGTTCGAGCCGGTCGCACCGTCCGAGCTCCTGGACGATGTGCTCGAGAACTTCAGGCATCCGCTGACCGAGCGCGAATTCAAGGTGGACGTCGACATTCCCGTCGACACGCCGCTCGTCAGGGCCGACAGGACGGCCATGATGCTGGCGCTCGACAACCTCATGGACAACGCGATTCGGTACTCGACCGACCAGCGCTCGGTCCGGGTGAACGTGCGGCGGGACGGCCAGAACGTGGTCATCGAGATACAGGACCACGGTGTGGGCATCGCGCCCGACGAGCTGTCGACGGTCCGCCGCAAGTTCGCGCGCGGGCGCCTGGCACGCGCCGACGGCAGCGGTCTGGGGCTGGCCATCGTCAGCCGAATCGTCACGGATCACAAGGGAACGCTGGTGCTCGAAAGCGAGCTGGGTGTGGGCACGACGGCGAAAGTATTCTTACCGATAGCGGGAGATTGACATGGTGTCCGAGCGCATTCTCATCGTGGAAGACGACCCCACACTCCGGCGCGTGCTGCGCGACAACCTGATCTTCGAGGGCTACCGGGTCGAGGCGGTCTCCGACGGAAAATCGGCGATCAGCTACGTGCGGGCGTCGGCGCCCGATCTCGTGGTGCTCGACCTGACGCTGCCGGATTTCGACGGTCTCGATCTGTGTCCGGTGCTGCGGCAATCGGGGAAAGTCCCCATCATCATTCTGTCGGCGCGCGGCCAGAAGGCGGACAAGCTGAAGGGGCTCAAGCTGGGCGCCGATGACTACATCACCAAGCCCTTCGATCTCCAGGAGCTGCTGGCACGCATCAACGCCGTGCTGCGACGCTCGCATCCAGCGCTCGAGCGGCTGCTCATCGGCAAGCTCGTCATCGACTTCCGGTCGCAGCGCGCCAGCTGCGATCAGACGCCGGTGCACCTGACACACCGCGAGTTCGAACTGCTGCGCTATCTCGCGGAGCGCCGTGAGAAGGTGGTCCACCGGGAGGAGCTGTTGAGGGAAGTCTGGGGCTACGTCGACACGAACGTCACGACACGCTCGGTCGATCACGCCATCGTGCGGTTGCGGAAGAAGATCGAGCCGGACCCGCACCATCCGGAGTTCATCCGGACGGTGCACGGGGATGGGTACTGTCTGAGCGCCACCCAGGTTCAGGGATAGATGCTCACTCGATATGGCAGATGGCAGATGGCAGATGGCAGATCGTATTCTTCTGCCATCATCCATCTGCCATCTGCGATGACTGAAATCACTGATCTATTGCGGCTGTTCTAGCAACGACGTGAACTGATAGCCGCTGATCGCCAGCCGGCACGACGGACCCGGGCCGGCAAATCGCGTCGCGTGCCACGTCGACGGCGGCGCGTAGACGACGTCCCCTTCGTTCGACGTGAAATCGCCCACCGTCTCGATGTTGTGGCGGATCTGACCTTTCATGATGACCCACCACTCGGCGGTCCCGACGTGGAAGTGCCCTTTGTCGTTGGCGTCGTAGGGCGGCAGGTTCTTCTCGTAGCCCCAGATCGCCTGCGCCCACATGTGATCGTCCTGCACCACGTTCTGGCCGGCGAACTTCGGATCCTTCTCGGCGTCCCAGAGATTGAAGTGCGGCTTGTTGTTGCCCGCGTACGGTGCGGGCGTCGTGTTGATGCCGATCTTCATCATCGTGTGCCCCGGCGTCTGCGGCGGCCGGGGATCGGAGACGGGCACCAGCGTCTTGAAATTCGCCTGGTTCGCGTCGACCCAGAGCGCCGGCGCGGTGCCGACGACTTCGGCGGAATACGTCGTCTTTTTCGGGATGTTCACGACCGAGCCCCGCTTGGTCAGAATCGGCTCCGGCTGTCCTTCGATCGTGAAGCGCATTTCCCCTTCGACCACGACGATGAACTCGCGCGTGTCGGGCCGCATCCGCGGCGTGATCTTCGTGCCGGGCTGCCCCTGGTTGTACGACGCATGGAAGTTTGGATCGTCGACGACGACTTCACTCCAGTTCGCCTGGCCCTTGTGACGCGCCTTCAGATCCGGGAGCTTGATGTGCGCTTTGTTCTTGCCGTACTGGCCGCCCTTGTCCTTGTTGACCCACCACTGGCGAGGCGGCGCCTGGCCACGGCCTGCTCCGGTTCCCTGCTGGGTATGAACGGCGGGCGTCAAACCGAACGAGAGCGCAACCGTAACCGACCATTGCCACGTGCAGACGTCTCATGGCCAGCTCCTGGAATGATGGGGGAATGTGAGCGGAGAGGATACTCCACCCGACCCTCTTTTCAGCGCCGGCGCGTCGTCCGGTGCGTCGGCGGCGCCGTCCAGGGATCGTCCGGCCAGGGATGTTTCGGATAACGGCCCCTCAACTCCTTTCGCACCTCCGGATAGGTGCGCTCCCAGAAGCTGCGCAGATCGCGCGTCGTCTGTACAGGCCTCCCGTTGGGGGCGAGCAGATGAAACGTCACCGGCACGCGCGCCGGACCAATGACGGGTGACGCCGCGAGGCCGAACAATTCCTGCAGTTTCACCGACGCCGACACCGAACCGTCGTCGCCGTACTCGAGCCTCGTGCTTCGGCCGCTCGGCACCAGGATGGAGTCGGGGGCTCGTTCGGCAAGCGTTCGCTTCACGTCGAACGGCAGGTGCGCCTCGATGTCGATCTCGTCGATGGTGCGCGCCGCGGCGGCGGCGGCGTGCGCGAGCTCTGCCAGATCCACCTCGCTGCCCGCGAACCGCAACCGCCGGATCAGCCGGGTCGTCGCTTCGTCGTGGCTGCGCGCGAGCCATGCGTCGCCAAGCATCTGCGCCGCAACGGCCGCGTCAACAGGCACGGGCGTCTCGTTCAACACGATGGCGTCGTAGCGCTCGACGCGCGACGCCCGCACGCGCCCGCTCGCCGGTGTCGAATCGATGCTCCACCTCGGTGGAGGCCGCCTGAATCCACGCGGCGTCCACCGGACTCGCCGCACGAATTCTTGCTTCGCTGATGCGGTCGCGCTCGGCCTCCACGAGATCGAGCGCCACGATGTACTCGGCGTCGCCCACGTCGCACTCGCGGGCGAGCACCGCGCCGTGCCCGGTGGCGAGCACGAATCGCTCGCGCGCGTTGGCCCTGCGCTTCGCAAGCCGATCGGCATAGCCCGTAAAGATCGCGTGGCGCAGTTCCTCGTCAGAAATGTGCGCCGCAACCTCGCCCTCGATCGCACGGCTCGCAATTCGCCTCAATTCCTGAGCCAGGCCCAATCGCATCCGCCTTCGCGCTCCCCTCCCTATCGCTTCGGCGCCCTTCGACATGCTCAGGGCGTCCCGAGCTTGTCGAGGGACGCGACAAGCCCATCGCACCTGACGTACCCAATTGGGGCACATCGCGAGCCTCAGGCGCGCCTCGTCCATCGATCAGAATGCGTGCGAGACGCGGATGCAGCGGAATACGTTGAAGCTGCCGGCCGAGCGTTGAGATGTGCGCCTCTTTGTCGATCGCGCCAAGACGCTCGAGCAGACGAAGCGCCGCCTGGACGCGATCGTCCGATGGCGCTTCGAACCATTCGAAAGACAACGGGCTGGCGCCCCATGCCAGCACGTCGAGGACGGGCCCCGCGAGATCGACCCTCGCAATCTCGGGCTCGCGATGAGGCCGCAGCCGCGCGCGGGCATCCCACAACCGGCGCACGATGCCCGGTCCCTGCCTGGCTGCGCGCCCGGCGCGCTGGTCGGCCGAATCGGTGGTCACCCGCTCGAGCGTGAGCGAGTCGATGCCCCGCTCCGCGTCGTAGCGCGCCACCTTGACCAATCCCGTGTCGACCACCGCCGAAACGCCGGGAACGGTGAGCGACGTCTCCGCGATGTTGGTCGCCAGCACGATCCGTCGACGCTCGACCGCCGCGATGGCGGCATCCTGCGCGTCGCCGTCCAGCGATCCGTGGAGCGCCACGAGCTCGACACCCTTGGACGCGGCCAGGCCCGACAGCTCAGTACGCGCGCGCTCGATCTCGCGCGCGCCCGGGAGAAAACAGAGCACCTGTCCGGCCGTTCTCCCCAGCATCCGGCTCGCCGCGTCGGCCACCGATTCCCCATCGGCATGTTCGATCGTCAGCGGATGGCTCGCTCCGGGCACTTGTATGACGGCGGCATCTCCAAGAAATGCCGCAACGGGCTCGATGTCGAGGGTCGCCGACATGACGACCAGTCGCAGATCGTCGCGGGCCCGCCACGTCTGCCGCGCGAGGGCGAGACCCAGATCGGCGTGGATGCTTCGTTCGTGGAACTCGTCGAGGATGATGGTCGCGAACTCTGACAGCAGCGGATCCTGCTGCAGGCGCGCGGTCAGAATGCCTTCGGTGACAACGAGCAGCCGCGTCTCCCGGCTGAAGCGCCGTTCGAACCTGATCTGCCAGCCGACTTCGCGGCCGATCGACCACCCTCGCTCGACGGCGATGCGGCGGGCGACCGCGCGGGCCGCGAGGCGCCGCGGTTGCAGCAGGATGACGGGACCGGCATCGATGAGAGCCGGCGGAATGCGCGTGGTCTTGCCGGCGCCAGGCGAAGCCGACAGCACGACCGCCCTCCGGCGCCGAAGCGCTTCGTGAACTTCGGCGACGTGCCCGTCAATTGGTAACGGTGGAAGCGGCAGTAAAGCCACGTGCGTCGAGGAGCGCCTGGACCTCCGGATCGCGGCCGCGGAACCGGCGATAGGCTTCGGCGCGATCGATGGAGTTGCCGTCCGACAGGATGTGCGTGCGCAGACGCTCGTTGACACCGGCGTCCCACGGCCCGCCACCTTCGACAAACGCCTGCCACGCATCGGCGGCCATCACGTCGGACCACAGATAGCTGTAGTAGCCGGCCGAGTACCAGTCGTTGCCGAAGAGATGATCGAAGTTGGGCAGGCGATGGCGCATGGCGATCTCACGCGGCATGCCGCCGATTCTTCCCAGCGCCTCTTTCTCGAACAGCGCCATGTCCTCGACGCCGTCCGGACGCATGTGCAGGTCCATGTCGACGATCGCCGACGAGAGGTACTCGAGCGTGGAATATCCCTGATTGAACTTGTGCGCGCGCTCGATCTTCTCGACGAGCGCCTGAGGCATGGGATCGCCCGTCTGGTAATGGCGCGCGAACCGATCGAGCAGCTCACGGGTCAGCAGCCAGCGCTCGTTGAGCTGCGACGGCAGTTCGACGTAGTCCATCGGCGTCGTCGAAAGCCCGGGATATCTGACGTCCTGCAGCATCATGTGCAGCGCGTGACCGAATTCGTGAAACAGCGTCTCCGCGTCGGTCAGCGAGATGAGCGCCGGCTCTCCCGGCGCTCCCTTCACGAAGTTGTTGTTGATCGATTCGATGCAGGTCACGGGTCCGTCGAAGGTGTGCTGAGACCGGTAGCTGGTCTCCCACGCCCCCGAGCGCTTTCCGGCCCGGGCGAAGTTGTCCAGATAAAAAACAGAGCGATGCCGCCCCGTGCGTCTTGTCGCTCACTTCCCACACGCGCAGGTCCGGGTGATAGACGGGAACGGTGCCGGTGATCTCCTTGAAGGCGATGCCGAACCGGCGCTCCGCCGACCACAGCGCCGCCGACACCATGTTGTCGAGCTGCAGGTACGGCTTGATCTCCGCTTCGTCGAGGTCGTACTTCGCCTTGCGCACCTTCTCGGCGTAATACAGGTAGTCCCACGGCTCTATCGTGATGCCCGGCTGCTCGCGGCTCGCAAGCGTCTGCATGTCGGCCACTTCGTCGCGAACCCGCGCGACGACGAACGGCCAGACCTTCAGCAGGAAGCTCTGGGCGACGGCCGGATCGACCGCCATCGTGTCCTGCATGCGCCAGTGCGCGTGGCTCTTGAAACCGAGCAGCCTCGCCCGCTCGGCTCGCAGCCTGACGATGGCGGCAATGATGGCCTTGGTGTCGTTGGCGTCGCCGTTGTCGCCGCGGCTCTTGAATTTCTTCCAGACGATCTCGCGAAGATGCCGCCGCGTCGAGAACGTGAGAAACGGATCGACGCTCGATCGGGTATTCACGATGGCCCACGACCCGGCCAGGCCGCGCTCTTCGGCGGCGGTCTTCGCGGCTGCCACGACCGACGCGGGAAGCCCGTCGAGATCGGATTCGCGCTCGAGCACGATCCACGTGTTCTCGTCGGCGAGCACCTTGGCGCGAAACTCCGCGAATCGCGCCGCCAGCTCCTGGTTGATGGCCGAGAGACGTGCCTTCTGGTCCGCGTTCAACTTCGCGCCTCGCCGCACGAAGTGTTCGTACACGCGCGTCGTCAGCCGCACCTGGTCGGGTTCAAGATTGGCGGCCGGCAGCCCCTGGTAGACGGCTTCAATCCGCTTGAACAAGGCGGTATTGAAAACGATGTCGTCGGCGGCCCGGCAAGCTTTGGCTGCCACTCGTGCTCGAGCGCCTGATACTCGGGGTTGGTGACGTTCTCGCGCGCCACGCCGAACATCCGCTCGACGCGATCGAGCGTGCGCCCCACGCGTTCCATGGCAACCAGCGTGTTATCGAAGGTCGGTGGCTCGGGATTGGCGGCGATCCCGTCGATTTCCTGCTGCTGCTCGGCAATCGCCGATGCCAGAGCATCGGGGAAATACGCGGGTGTCATCTGGTCCCATGGCGGCACCCCGCCATACGGGCCGGGCCAGGGGGCGGTGAGAGGATTGGCACGCATGCGAATCGCCGATTGTACCTCAGCCCGGCCACCGCGCCCGCGACAGCACCCACATCGCTTCGCAGCGCGCACACGCGAAATAGATTTCACTGGCGGTGCGGCGAACCGTCTTGACGTGCGTGTCGGTCGAACAATATGTGCAGTAGGGCGTCGTCACCCTGTCGGCTGACCGCCGGTCGGCAGCGTCGGGACGCACGGCCGCGCGCCGATCGAGCCGTGGCGCGCCGGCAACCGCCGAGCCGGCCTCACTCCACTCGTGACCGCACACCGGACAACAGAGTGTGGTCAGCTTCACACCGCGGTGCATGATGAGCGTCTCGGTCGCCAGACATCGAGGACAGGGATGGAGGATCGTCGCGGCCGTTCGCGGCTCCGGCCGGCGCCGATCGTGGGGCTCGGCCTGCGTCGCGGAATTCTCGGTGGTCGATTTCTCGCCGAGCACGCGGCAGTACGGCGACATGCCGCGAACCTGACACAGCAGCACGCGGCCATCCTCGATCGTCAACTGCAGCAGCTCGCCGTCCTGCGCGTGTGGAGGTGACTCCAGCTCGACAACCGTACCGGGTTTGTTCGTCAGCCCGACATGGATTTCGTAGTGCGTGCTGCCGAGATCGCGCTGTCCGGATCGCAGGTGGCCAGTACCTGAGGTGGATTGATGAGACACACCCGTCCTCCGGGTTCCATCAGTTGCAACCTCGAAGGCCACGCTACTTATCGTTGGGTTTCGTACCGTCGGAGAGCTTGGGCAGCTCCGCGCCGAGTGACGGCGCCAGCAACCCTGTCTTGACGTAAGTCAGCAGCTTCTCGCGAGTGTCGGAAATATCGAGATTGCGCATCGTGAGCTGCCCGATGCGATCCTGCGGCGAAAAGGTGGAGGCGCCTTTTTCCATGGTGAGCCGTTCGGGCTTGTAGGTGAGATTCGGACTCGTCGTGTCGAGGATCGAGTAATCGTTGCCGCGGCGCAGTTCGAGCGTGACCTCACCGGTCACCGCCCTCGCAACCCACCGCTGGGCGGTTTCGCGCAGCATCATCGCCTGAGGATCGAACCAGCGGCCCTGATACAGGAGACGGCCGAGGCGCCGGCCGTTGTCGCGATACTGCTCGATCGTGTCTTCGTTGTGAATCCCCGTGACGAGCCGCTCGTAGGCGATGAACAGCAGCGCCATGCCCGGCGCTTCGTAGATGCCGCGGCTCTTCGCCTCGATGATGCGGTTCTCGATCTGATCGCTCATGCCCAGGCCATGCCGTCCTCCGATGCGATTCGCTTCGAGCATCAGCTCGACCGCATCGTCGAACGCGGCGCCGTTCAGCGTCACCGGGTTGCCCTCGTCGAACCTGACGTCACGGCCTCGGGCTTCACGACGACGTCGTCGCGCCAGGACGCCACGCCCATGATGGGATCGACGATCTTGATGCCGCTCGTTCAACTGCTCGAGGTCTTTCGCTTCGTGCGTCGCGCCAAGGATGTTCGAGTCGGTCGAGTACGCTTTCTCGACGCTCATCTTGTAGGCCAGCCCGGCGCGCTGCATGTACTCGGACATTTCCTTCCGGCCGCCGAGCTCGTCGATGAACGACTGATCGAGCCACGGTTTGTAGATGCGCAGGCTCGGGTTCGCGAGCAGGCCATAGCGGTAGAACCGCTCGATGTCGTTGCCCTTGAACGTGCTGCCATCGCCCCAGATGTGCACGTCGTCTTCTTTCATCGCGACCACGAGCATCGTGCCCGTGACCGCGCGGCCGATCGGTGTCGTGTTGAAGTACGGAACGCCGGCTGTCGTGATGTGAAAGGCACCCGCCTGCAAGGCCGCGAGACCTTCGTTGACGAGCTGGCGGCGGCAATCGATGAGGCGCGCCTTCTCGGCGCCGTACTGCAGCGCGCGCCGCGGGATTTCGTCGTAGTCCGTTTCGTCGGGCTGTCCGAGGTTGGCGGTGTATGCGTACGGAATCGCGCCCTTGCCCCGCATCCAGTGAAGGGCCGCGCTCGTGTCGAGACCACCCGAAAACGCGATGCCGACTTTCTGGCCGGCCGGAACACTCTGAAGAATCGTCACCATCTGGCCGCTAATGATATCAACGGCCGAGGCGGGTGGCAGATAATGGCGAAAGAGGATGGATCGCCCGCCGTTTTCCGCTCGAACGCCCCGCTCGTCTTTGCTCCCTTCGTGGCTGCCGCTCTTGATTGCTGTGATTGGCGGCCTCATCGTGCTGTACCAGTGGATCAACAACCGGCCGCTCTGGCTCGACGAAGAGATGATTGCGCTGAACCTCCGCGACCGATCGTTCCCAGAGTTGGCTGGCCGGTTGTGGCTCGATCAGAGCGCCCCTCTGGGCTGGCTCTACCTGCAGCGTCTCGTTCTGCTCGTCTTCGGCGCCTCGGAACTGTCACTACGCGCGCTGCCAGCCGCATTTGGCGTCGCGACGATCGGCGCCGCACTCTACGTCGGCCGGCGATGGTTGACGACGGCCGGCAGCACCGTGCTGGTGCTCCTGTGCTCGTTCGCCACCTGGATCACGTTCTATGCGCTCGAGCTGAAGCCGTACTCGGTCGATACATTCTGGGGGCTGATGCTGCCCGCTCTCGCCGTGTCGGCAACCGAAGCATCGACCGACAGAGCACGCCGGAACGCGATCGCCCTCTGGGTGACGGCCGCGGCAGTGGCGCACTGGTTTTCGCTTGGCGCACTGCTCGTGCTGCCCGCGTGTGGTGCGGTGCTGGCCTTCGCGATGCGCCGGCGTCCTGAGGCGCTTCGACTGCTCGCGATTGGCGTCGCCATCACGACGGCGTCTGTGGCGCTGCACTACGTTCTTTCGATCCGCCACGCGCAGAGCAGCACCTCGCTGCAGGAGTTCTGGCAGTTCGCCATGCTGCCGCCTGACGCCGGCATCCAGGACGCACCGCGTTGGATCGCCAGTCACTTGAGTCCGTTCGCCGACAAGCCCGGCGGGAGTGCCTATCCCATGGCGTTCTGGCTTCTGGCCGTGATCGGATTCGCCGTCACCCCGCATCGCATGCTCGGTCTGGTTGCCGGTCTTGTCGTCGCATCCGGCTTCGTGTTCGCGGTGTTGCGCATGGTGCCGCTGTACGAGCGGCTGTCGTTATGGTTACTGCCCGCGTTGTATCTCGGGATTGCCTTATCTCTTGACCGGTTCGTGCGCCTTCTTCGAGACCCACCGCTCACACGCACCGCGGTGTTTCGAGTGGCGGCCTTCGCGGGAGGCCTGGCCGTGCTCGTCCTTTGCGTGAATATCGTCGATCAGGGTGTTCACGACCTGCGCACGAACAGGCCTGCGGACAGCAATCGCGCGACCGACGACCGGGCGGCGATGGCCTGGCTCATGAAGGATCGGCGGCCTGGAGACGTGATCCTGACAACGCGTCATGCGCTGCCGGCGATCTGGTGGTATGGAGGCGTCTCGCTCGCGCAGTCGGAAGGCGGGCAGTTTCCAGACGGCGGACCGATTCTCGAGCTGGAGTACCACAAAACGACGCGCGTGTGCCCCGGTCGCGAATTGGAGAAAGTGCTCAGTCGTTCGCGCATGCTGGTGTACCTCGGTTTCGTCGATGTACCGGCTGGTTTCGACGATTTGCTTCTGGAATACCTGGCCACGTTTGGCACCGTCACGGCCTTGCAGCACTTCCCCGGCAACAGCCGCGCCGCTATTGTCGATCCTGCGGTACCTGGAGGCTCGAACCTGTTCTGGGAGGACGCCGGCAAGGACGGGGTGCACCTGACGGGGTGCGTCTTCGGTAGTCGGGCGCGCGCGTGGTGATCGGCGCTGGTAGCGACGACGCGTGCTATGATTTTCGTTCGAAGCCTGCCGCGACGAAGCGCGGCAGCGATGTAGGGCGGAACTTCAGTTCCGCGTAGCCGGGCGCCCGTAGCTCAGTTGGATAGAGCGACTGGCTTCGAACCAGTAGGCCGCAGGTTCGAGTCCTGCCGGGCGCACCACTTCGTAGTCGCAAGGCGCCAGTCGGCAGTCGGAAGGCGCAAGTCGAGTCGCTAGTCGCAAGTCGCGCCCGTAGCTCAGCTGGATAGAGCGACAGCCTCCGGAGCTGTAGGCCACAGGTTCGAATCCTGTCGGGCGCACCATTCGACTCGCCTGGCGCGAGCACAACAACCAGGCTCGCTCATGGCGAGCCATCGACAGGCCCGAGTCCCGAGCGAAGTCGAGGGGTCGGGCGCACCAGCCTTCGCTCGCCTTCGGGCGAGCTTCGGCTAGGCAGGCGAGTCTTCGCCAGGCGAAGGCTGTCGCGCCGAAGCGGCAAAGCCGCGAAGGCGGACACCTGCATCATCTCACTATCCCCGTCCTATAAACGGCATCTTCGTCGCCATCACGGTGATGAACTGCACGTTCACGTCGAGCGGCAGGTTGGCCATGTAGAGCACGGCGCGGGCCACGTGCTCGGGATCGATCGTCGGTTCGGGAACGACTGCCCCGTGCGCCTGCAGGGCGCCGGCTTTCATTCCCTCGGCCAAGGGAGTCGCGGCGTTGCCGATGTCGATCTGTCCGCAGGCGATGTCGTACTGCCGGCCGTCGAGCGACGTCGACTTGGTCAGGCCTGTGATGGCGTGCTTCGTGGCCGTGTAGGGCGCCGAGTTCGGCCGCGGCGCGTGTGCGGAAATGGATCCGTTGTTGATGATGCGGCCGCCGCGCGGGTCTTGCGCTTTCATCATCCGGAACGCTCCCTGCGTGCACAGAAACGCGCCGGTCAAATTCACATCGACGACCACCTTCCATTGTTCGACCGTCACATCCTCGAGCGCTGCCCGCGGTGACGCCAGTCCGGCGTTGTTGAACAGCACATCGAGCCGGCCGAGACTCGCGTGCGTTGCGGCGAAGAGCGCGGCCACCGAGGCGGGATCCGCAACGTCGGTGGGCACGACTATCGCTCTGGATCCCGGCGGCGCCTCCCGCGCAGTGTCTTCGAGCGGCTGACGGCGGCGGCCGGCCAAGACGAGGGCGTAGCCATCGCGCAGGAGAGCCAGCGCGACGCTCCGGCCGATGCCGGTGCCCGCGCCTGTGACG
Source organism: Vicinamibacterales bacterium (assembly GCA_963821395.1). GTDB lineage: Bacteria > Acidobacteriota > Vicinamibacteria > Vicinamibacterales > JAMQPK01 > JAMQPK01. Next base: position 40,512 of record CAWGDY010000045.1, read on the forward strand.
ATGGCGGTTCGGCGGATCTGTGTCATGGGGTATCCCATATCACAGCTTTCACCCCGCTTACAGTTCCCGCATTTGCGCTTACGGAACGGAAACGTCTTCGTCAGGTCATCGCCGTTTCTCGTCGGTTGCAGAACGGTGGCCGGCTGGCCGGTTTTTTGCCAAACCAGACGATCGCCTATGAGATGGCTGATTCTGGTTGTGGCACTCAGTTCCGCGGCATGTCAGCGCTCGAAGCCGGCATCGCCGACTGCGCCGGACACCAACACCCCTGCGCCGCAGGCCGACACGTGGACGCTCTCGGGCCAGGTCGTCGATGCGCTCACGCAGCAGGCGATCAGCGGCGTGCAGTTGCTCAACACGCTGACCGACTCAACGGGCGTGTTTCAGGTGAGTGGCACCGGTACGCGGTCGGCGCAACGAGTGACGCTGTCGGCCGAAGGCTTTCTGACGCGTGAGACCACGATCAGCTCGGGCACGAACAATCCGATCATCGATCTGATTCCCGCGAGCCTCGCCGACGCGTATCGCGAGCTGGTGAGGAACGGCTTCGAGGAGCCGTCCAATCTGGAGCCGTTGCGGCGCTGGTCGGCGGCACCGAGGTTTTACCTCGACGTCACCATGCCGATCGGCTTGAAGGTACCGGAAAGCGATCTCCTGCGCATCGAGGATGGCATCCGCTCGGCGGTCCCATCCTTTACGGGCGGTCGCCTGCAGGCAGCGGCCCTGACGCGTGGCACGAATCCGCCGACCGAGCGCGGCTGGATTGTGGTGCGTTTCGTCAACGATTCCTCGGCCGACTACTGCGGGCGTTCCTACGTCGCCGCCGATCCTGGCCAGATCGAGTTCAACTACAACCGCTGCCAGTGCGGCAACGTTCACATCAGGTCAAGGACCATCAAGCACGAGGTCGGGCACGCGCTCGGCTTCTGGCATACCTCGCACCCGTCGACGTTGATGTATCCGAGCGGTCAGGGATGCGCCGAGGCCGATCTCACTCAGCGAGAGCGCGACGCGGCGCGGATCGCGTACGCTCGGCCAGCCATGAACACCGAGCCCGACATCGATCCCAGTGGAACCGCCTTCCTTACGCAGCCGCGGCGCGTGATTGACTAGCAGGTTCTGAGATACAATCAGGGTTTCGTGTGGCACAGGGCTTCAGCCCTGTCTCACGTCACTCCCGAGTGGGCCGCTAGCTCAATTGGCAGAGCAGCAGACTCTTAATCTGCGGGTTCTCGGTTCGATTCCGAGGCGGCTCACCAGCCTCCGCTCATGTTTCTCGCGGAGGCTGTCCGCCGTAGCCCGAAGGGCGTAGGCGGACCTCAACGTTCGCCGCGAGCTTCGGCTGGCAAGCCTGTCCCGCCGAAGCGGCACAGCCGCAAAGGCGGATCTCACCTGTTGTCCGCGACTTCAGCTCGCCAACCTGCTCGATTCCGAGACGTCTGCGATGAAGTTGCTCGGCACTCCATCGTGGAACAAGTCGCTCATGGAATTGACGAATATCTTTCGCGGGCGTTTCCAGTGCAGCGGTTGTTCCAGCTTCTCAGGGACGAGTCGGAGGTCAAAGCCCTGCTCGAACGGATGCCCCGGTACGCCGCGGAAGCGCTCCGCGAGCAACGCATCCGTCCATTCAATGGCCGACCGGTCGCTCATCGTGAGCTAGTTTACGTTGTAGCAATGACAATCCAGGTCAAACGGGGTTGGAGGTCCCGCTCACGAAGTCAACGAGCCGGCTCGAGCAGAAATGACGAGAGCGTCGCTGCGAACTCCTGGGGGATCGTGTCCATCGCGTTGTGCTCCTGCCCTTCAAAGATGCGCAACGTGTGATGCGGCAATGTCTGGCGCAGGCTGTCGATCGATCGTTTGAGCTCGGGCGAAGCGGTCTTGCTCCCCGCCATCAAGAGAGTCGGAACGGTTATCGTGCGTGCGCGGGCGGGATCGAATTGGTACTGCGACAGCGCACGGTCTTGTCGCACCGAGGTTTCGACGGTCGCCAGTAGGCCCGCCCACGACGGCCGCGCTTTCATCGCGGCGACTTCGTCCGCGGAAATCATCACGATCTCTCTCATGAACGTCATCAGGGCGCCCTCACGATCGCCGCTCCGCATCATCGCCTCCATGCGCGCCAGTATTGCCGAATGATCCGCTAGGCGGACCGGAGGCTCATAGAGCGCAAGCCTGGCGATCTTCGTGGTATGAAACGCCGCTTCGAAGGCGCAGACCGCGCCAAACGAGTGACCCAGCACGAACACCGGGCCCGGCTGCGCCGCAACGACGGCGACAACGTCTTCTACTTCCTTTTGGAGACCGTAAGGGAGCGTATCGCCGCTGGCACCATGCGCCCGTCGATCCATCGCGCAGACGCGGAACTTTGACGCGAGCAGCGGGAAGAGCGGCGTCCATCGCGTGCGATCTCCGGTCCCGCCGTGGACGATGACGAGCGATGGTCCCGCTCCGGCACACTCGATCGCGATCGGCGTACCGTCCGCCGACGTGACCGTCGAGATCGACGTTTGCGCCTCGCCCGCCGAAACCGCGAGCCCGACGCACAACACCAGAATTGCGATCGCCCGCATTAGCGCTCCTTATTCGGTCGACAAGCGGCCGCCAGTATAACGGTCAATCGAGGCCGATACGTGCTTCAAAAGGAAGCGCGATCGCGATTTACCACTCGACCAGCGTTGTCGTGAGTGGCAAGCGGCCCCCGGCGTTAGGGCAGGATTCACGCGGCGGCCCGGAGCGATTCGATTCGCCGCAGCCAGCCCTCGATCCGGTTCCAACTCACGAAAATGCGGCTCACCAGCCTTCGCTCTGTTTCTCGCGAAGGCTGTCCGCCATAGCCTTGGCGAAGTCAGAGCCATCGCACTCGCCTCCGCTCTCATGTCTCGGGGATTTCTGGTACGCTGACAAGACGATAAGGCCGCCATGCCCCCACGAGGCGGCCGAGGTAGATCCCCTCACCGATGTGCGGAATCGCGGGGTTCGTCAACCTGGATGGTGCGCCGGCCGACGCCAGCGTGCTCGAGGCGATGACGGACATGATTGGTCATCGCGGTCCAGACGATCGCGGAACACTCTGCCTCTCGCTGCGCGGCGGCATCCCTGACACCGCGCTGGGTTTCCACCGGCTCAAGATCCTCGACCTTTCGGCCCGTGGGCACCAGCCGATGACGAGCCCCGACGGCTCGACCGCGCTCGTCTTCAACGGCGCGATCCACGACGCGTTCGACTACAGAGCCGAGCTCGAGCGCGATGGCTACCGGTTCCGCACCGACACTGATACCGAGGTCATCCTCGCGCTCTACGAGCGCGACGGGCTCGAGCGGATGCTCGAACGGCTCAATGGCATGTTTGCCATCGTGCTTGCGGACACACGCCTCGGCGCCGTCCACCTGCTCCGCGATCGTGTCGGCATCAAGCCGTTGTACTGGGCGCAGTGCGGAACGACCGTGCTGTTTGCGTCAGAAGCGAAGGCGTTTCTGGCGTATCCAGCGTTTTGCGCCGAGATCGACCCGGCCGAGGTCGATGAGCTGTTGGCATTTCGCTATGTTGCAGGCGAGACCTCGCTGCTCAAAGGCGTGCGCCACGTCCAGCCCGGCCATCGCCTCACGATCACGCCGGATGGTGTCAAGGAAGTGCGTTATTGGAGCATCCCCGACCACCCCGAGAAGCTGCGCCTGTCCCGCGAAGACGCGGTCGATCGCCTCGACCACCTGCTGGGCCGCAGTGTGCAATCGCAATTGCGAAGCGACGTGAATGTGGGGTGCCAGTTGTCCGGTGGCGTCGACTCGTCGCTGGTAACCGTGCTGGCACGTTCACGTCACCGTGCTGATCTGAGCGCCTTCTCGATCGTCTTCGATGAGCCGCGCTTCTCGGAAGAGCGGTGGATTCTGGCGGCGGCGGCTACCGCGCGCGCCCACAGCCATCGTTTTGTTTTCGATGAGGCCGCCTTCATCGGCGCGCTGGATGCCGCCAGCTGGCACATGGATCAGCCGATCAGCCATCCCAACTCGTTGGCCCTGTGGTTGCTGGCTCGACGTTCGCGCGAGCATGCCACGGTACTGCTGAGCGGCGAAGGTGCCGACGAACTATTCGGCGGCTACGCGCGCTGCGCCGACGCACATGCGGCGGCCAGCGACTCGTGCCGGCCGCGTGCGCACGAACTGGCCCCTCGACTCCGCTCGGGGCAGGTCGACGCGTTCATTCGAGCGTCTCAGTTTCATTCCGAAGCCCGTCTCTCGAAGCTGCGACCCGCGGCGAATCTGCGGCCAGCGATCGAAAAGCGCCGGGCCCTGTTTCAGGAAGGCCACGCCGACCATCTCTCGAACTGCCTGAAGTACGAAATACGGACGCATCTTGTCGACTTGCTGGTGCGCCAGGACAAAATGGCGATGGCGCATGGCGTCGAGAACCGGGTGCCTTTTCTCGACCGGCAGGTGATCGAATTCGCCCGCGCCCTGCCGGCCGAACACTTGGTCGGGTCATCACCGGTCGGCGTCCCGGAGACCAAAATCGTGGTCAAGGAACTCGCAAGGCGCAGCTTCGACGCGGCGTTTGTCTACCGCCGCAAGGCGGCATTCAATCTACCGCTGGCGCAGTACTTCCGGAGCGGCCCGTTCGTGGCGTTGATGGAGGACCGCCTGTTGCCGGGCATGGCGTCGCGCGGCCTCGTCGACGTCAGTGTGGTTCGCCGCTGGTGGCGCCGCGCCCTGTCAGCCCCGTCCACCACCGAGGGATTCTGGATTCCGGTGGCGCTCGAGTTATGGGCGGAACAATTCATCGACGGACGCGGTATCGTCGGGACTCCATGGAACAGGATCTCGCCGCCCAGTATCCGGAAGGCTATCCGGTCACTTCCATGACCAAGGACTACTGGTTTCCGGCGAAGAAGGTTTCGCCTCAAGCGACAGACGCGAAAGAATCCTGTCACGAGAACTTTGCAAGGGTGTACCATTCCGCCAAGTACGCCGCGCTGATTCCGCAAATCGTCGCCTGAGGAGGGCTCTGCGATGCGAATCGGTCTGCTTCTGTTCGTCCTGTGCGTCGCGGCGTCTCCGGCGCTCGCTCAGAACCTCTCGCCGCAACAGCGACAGGCGATCCTCGACTACCAGCTCACACCCCCAGGCGCAGAGCATTTGATCACCGCTATGCAGGCGATGACCAGCTACCTGATCTCGTTACCCGACTATCAGGAGCGCCTGCGAAAATCTGCGACGATGACGGCTGCGGATCGGATCGCGCAGATCGAGGCGGATCCAAAAGCGGCGGCAATTCTCAAGCAGAACAGCCTGACCGCAAGAGATTATCTGATCGGAGTCCCGACGCTGAGAATGGCACTGATGGCGGCGCAGGGCGCGACCTCGCCGAACATCGTCGCCTCTCCAGCGAACGTGGCATTCGCGAAGGCGAACCTCGCTCAACTCAAACCAAAAATGGATGCGGCCGACGGCATCCACCGCTAAGTGGGGCCGCCAAGCGCATCAACCCTCCGAGACCGTCCGCCGCGCTGAGCATTGCGCCGTCGCGACGACTTTCAGAATCTGCCAACAACCGAGAGATGTGGTCTGCGCGGGATCACTCATGAAGAGGCCGCGAGCTGGGTCGCTCGCACGCTCATTCGAAGTGACTCGCGCCCGTTGTCTTCCGTGATCACCCGCGGGTGCGAGGGCTCGGCGATGAACGCGAGCTGATCGGCGAGCATGGCGCGCAGCAGATCGCCATAGACGGTCATCTTCGTTGCCGGCACCGACGTCAGCGTGATGCGCTGATAGGCCTCGTATGTCTTGTGACGCGCACGGAACGTCCGCTCAGACGGGGCGTAGAGGTTCTCCACGTCGATGCGCGCACCCGGAAAGATCGACGCGAGCGTCCGGGTCGCTCCCTCGTCGAGAGCCGTGCGCACGACGGCCTGCGTCGGGATCCACTCGCGCAGTGTCACGTCTCCACGCTCGAAGAGGAGGCGCAGTTCCTGACGGTCCATCCGGCCCGCTTGCGTAAAGCCGTGGTAGAACGTCACCGGCACGTCGCCGTAGCGAGCGGTGCAGTAGACCTGCTCCTCGATCCCCGATCCGGGACGCAGCACGCGCCCCGCCGATTCGACGCTGCCGCCGCCGAGCCAGCCCGCGAACATGTCGAAGAAATGCACGCCGTGCTCGATGAAGATCCCGCCGCTCTTGGTCGGGTCCCAGAACCAGTGGTCCGGCGCGAGCCCCTCGTCGCACGCATAGTTCTCGAAGGTTCCGCGCAGCACGTCGCCGAGTAGCTTCGAGTCCACGAGCGCCTTGATCTGCCCGAACAGTGGGTTGTAGCGCTGCATCAAGTTGGTGACGAGGAGGAGCCGCCTGTCTCGCGCGAGAGACACGAGCTCGTCGGCCTGCTCCATCGTGACCGCGAGAGGCTTCTCGACGATGACGTGCTTGCCGGCGCGAAGCGCGTCTCGCGCCTGCTCGTGGTGGAGAAAGGGCGGCGTGGCGATGTAGACGAGCTGCACGTCGGGCATCGCGAACAGCACCTCCGCGCGTTGCACGTCCGCAAGACCGAACCGTCTGGCGCAGGCGAGCGACGCTTCGCGATGCGTGCCGGCGATGCACCGCAGCGCGGCCCCCGGCACCTGCGCGAACTGCTGCGCCGCGAACATGGCGAAGCCACCGAAGCCGAGGATGCCGATGCCGATCGCGTTCGTTGACATGGTGATGCCTGCCCCTCTCGGAACTCGATGTGCGTTCGCACTACTTTGTCACTTCGCGACATCGGTCAGGCGGCCTTTCGAAGCTGGTCCACCAGTGCCGTGACTTGATGGCCGGTCAGGTACCGAGCTGCCACCTCTTCACCGCCTCGATCGGACGTATCAGCATGAGTATGTTGAGCGTCAGGTTGTCGCGAATCCCCCAGGCCAGCGCGGCCTCGACCGCGATGAACAGCACGATGCTGACCCATACCGGCGTCTTGCGGGCGATCCAGAACCCGACCATCATCGCGACCACGTCAGCCACTGAATTGACGACGCTGTCGCCGTAGTAGTCGAGCGAGATGGTGGCGGTCCGGTAACGATCGATGATGAACGGCGAGTTCTCCACGATCTCCCACGTCGATTCGAGCGCCACCGCCATCAGGAATCTCGCGCCTCCGCCGAGACGCCTGAACACGAGCCACAGCAGGAAGTAGAAGCCCAGACCGTGCAGGACGTGCGTGAAGGTGTACCAGTCGGTCAGATGCTGGGAATTCTCGGAGCTGTTGACGACGCCGTGCCAGAACTTGACATAGCCGCAGCGGCACAACAGTAGCCGGCCCATGGCCAGCTCCGTGACCGCGGCCACAGCGGTCATCGCGACGGCCGCGACGGCATACTTCTGTCCGCGGCCGCTCAGCATGAGGCGCGAAGGCACGAAGCGCGAGGTGACATGGCCAGAATCATGACCACGAACGCTGGTCTCCCCGATCGGCACTGGTTCTTCGGACGGCAATCTCAAGGAGCTTCGCTGAATCGTCCATCACCACCAGCAGCCGCGAAGACGAACTGAAGTCGAGACCTTCGGGTTTCTCTTTACGCGAGAGGGGCAGGTCGTAGCTACCGAGCAGAGCCAACTTCTGATCGACGATTCCGGCGACGGCGATTCTTAGGCTCTCGTCCGAGAGCAGCAACAGCGCCCCCGTCACGGGATCGACCGTCACGTCCGCGAGATCGTCAAGCAGATCCTTAAGTTCGCCTGGTAGTTTCAGGTCGTGGGTTAGCGTGAGCGCCGGCAACGCAAAGAGCTGAACGCGCCGTGGTTCTTGCTCGTTGACCACGACGAGCGACGCACGCCGCGACGGCGACAGCCGAGCCGGCATAAAGGCGAGTCCCTCGAACCCCTTGTTCTTTCGCGTGCCAGGCCGCGGCAGGTGGCCCACAAGCGTGGGCCGCCGCGACCGGCCGCGCAACCGGAGCGCGATGACCGCCCCGTCTTCCTCGGCGACCGCCCAGGCGATGCTGTGGGTCTCATCGGTGGCGAGGCCTTCGAGATCTCCGAGCGCCGGGTGATCGTCACGTCCCGCCCAGAGGGTAGCCCGGCCTCCGGCCACGCGAAAGATGCCCTCGTCGTCTTCCACGACCAGCAGACCGCCGGGTATGGCGGCGACCGCACTCGCTCCGCGGATCGGGAGTGTGCGTACCTTGACTGGCTCGAAGGACAGCATCCGCGGCATCGCCGCTCAGTGTAGCGTGCATCGCGTGACGTGATTGGCGCCCAATAGTCCCGGGACAGGCGTATACTGCCGGCTGCGGGAAGCGATTCCAGGCTGGCTCATCTGATAAGGAGAGAACCATGGGTTCGAAACGACCTGCTCGAAGGGAATTCCTGAAAAGCGGCGCGGCGTTGGCCGGTGGTTTCACCTTGGGAGCCGCGGCACCCGCGATCGGCCAGACACCACCAGCCTCCCCACCAATGATCAAGGGCGACAAGGATCAGATCGCCTACGGCGACCGATCAAAGTTCGTCAAGTCGGTACGCATCGCCCACGGCGGCAGGCCTTCGCCCGATGACTTCGGGCTCGTCTTTCATGTGGCGTCGCCGCTTCAGGATTCGGTGGGGGTGATCACACCATCCTCGCTCCACTTCGTGGGGACGACGCGCGGTTCTTACATCCCGCAGATCGATCCGAGCGAGCATCGTCTCCTGATCCACGGGATGGTGGACCGTCCGCTGACCTTCACCATGGAGGATTTGAAGCGCCTCCCTTCCGTCACCCGCCTGCATTTCATGGAGTGTGCGGGGAATCGAACGTCGCGCAGGGCGAAGACGGTTCAGGAATCGCACGGGATGACCAGTTGCGCCGAATGGACCGGCGTGCTCCTCTCTGTGCTGCTCAAGGAGTGCGGCCTGAAAGGCGGGGCATCCTGGTTCGTCGCAGAAGGGTCGGAGGAAGTGAAGGGAGCGTCGAGCATTCCGATGGCCAAGGCGATGGACGACTGTTTCGTGGCCTACGGCATGAACGGCGAGGACCTTGCGGCCCCAGCAAGGGTTTCCGCTGCGGCTGATGGTCCCCGGCTTCGAGGGAATTTTTCACACCAAGTATCTGCGGCGAATCAAGGTGGTGGACCGGTACTACATGAACTACAACGACTACGGGCATCTCGATCGGGAACCTAAAATCGCGGCGTTGGAGTACCAGATCGGGCCCAAATCGGTCATCACGTTCCCTTCCGGCGGACACCAGCTGCCCGGCCGCGGATTCTACGAGATTAGCGGCCTGGCCTGGTCCGGTGGCGGAGCCATTCGCAAGGTGGAGGTGTCGACCGACGGTGGCAGGCGCTGGAACATCGCCGAGATCAAGGGGACGGCGCATCGCATGGCGCATACGCGATTCGCTCATCAGTGGAATTGGGACGGACAGGAGACCGAGCTGCTTTCGCGCTGCACGGACGAAATCGGTCAGGTTCAACCGTCGCGAGCACAGGTCGCCAAGCACTGGAACGCGGAGCTGACTCCCCAATACAGCGTGCCGGGACTGGACAACACCATTCAGCCGTGGAAGATCGCCAGCGATGGGAGCGTGACACAATGGGAATGCTTAGGGTTCTCCCGTTGGTGTTACTCATGGGCGTCTGCGCGCTGGCGCAGTCGCCTACTTATGGAGTGGGACGTACGCCGACTCCAGAGGAAATCCGCGCGTGGGATATCTCCATCGGTCCTACCGGAGAGGAACTCCCGCCAGGGCGCGGAACGACGAAGGAGGGCGCGCAGATCTATCGCGCGAAGTGCGCGGGATGCCACGGGGCGACGGGAATCGAGGGCAGGGCGCCCATTTTGAAAAGCAAGGCTGGCCCGGAGGTCGAGCTCTGGGCACGCGGACGAATACTGCCGCTTCGCGCGCCGTTCGCGACAGGTGTCTGGGATTACATCAATCGCGCCATGCCGCTCAATCGCGAGGGAACGCTGACGGCCGATGAGGTGTACGCGCTGACGGCGTTTATGCTCTACATCAACGGTGTCATCCCGGAGGACCAGGTGCTCGACGCCGAGAGTCTGCCGAAGGTGAAAATGCCAATCGGGGATAAATACGCTGCCCTGCCTGATTGGAAGCCGAAAACGCCAAGGCTCAAAGGTTACCCCTACTAGGGCGACTTTTGTCTCCGTAGCGGAGACCTTCCTGGGGCCGAACCCCAATTGAGGGCCAAATCCCACAGAATGCCCTGGCACTCGGATTGCGCGTAAAGCGCGCGTGCACCGAACCCATGCGCTGACGTCATCCCTGATTGCACTCGCGTGCTTTGGTTGTGCGGGGAATCCTGAGTCTCTCGCGCCCACTGCTCCGTCTGCTTTCGAGCGAGAAGTTTCTCTCCCGGAATCTGCGCCCGCGCTCACCAGTCCAGCCGCTGTGTCTGATGACGCGGACGAGACCATCGGCCCAATTCCAGCCGACGGCGAATCAGTCTTTGACGTGCCGGTTGAGCTCGATGCGACCCCGGACGCTGAGGTGGAGCTGGATGCGGACGTGCAGGCGCAGCTCGGCGCGCCCGTCGCCGAAGGGGCGTTTGCCGTACCCGGCAAGCCCGTCAATGTGCAGGTGACCTCCAACGGCCTCGACATCACGATGACCTGGGGGCCCGCGCCTCCGGGCACGGCGGGGGGGCCGAACCGCTACCTTGTGTATTGCAACTGCACCGGGAGAATCGAAACGGTCGGTCCGCTGGTGTTCAGGAAAGTGTGGAGGGCGACCAAGCCTGGCAAGTACACCTTCTTCGTGGCGGGTGCGAACAGCAAGGGCGCCGGCCCAACGGTGAACCTGACGAGAGCTGTCGGGTACGAGGGCACCTACACCAACCGAACTCCGGCGACTCAGACCGCGTCGTTTACCCGAAGATTTTCAACCTTTACCTGCACGTGGCGCATCACGATCCGGGTGACGGGCACGGTGACGCTGAAGAGCGCGACAGCCGGCACCAACCGAATCGCCGGCTCGTGGAGCACGCCGAAGCCCAGTGCGAAATGCAACGGAGGCGCGAGTGCGTTCTCGAATACGGCGAACCTCGCATTCAACGCGACCGGCTTCAGCAGCAATCACACCATTGATCTCGTCACAGGTCGGTTCGAGGGATCCTTCGTCGGCGCGGCGATCAAAGGATTCCTTCGGATGACGTATCGATGGGGAAGCGGCCGATGGGACGTCCCGCTCACGCTCAATAGCATCTGAATGGCGATCACCGCGCCGCGCGCACCGTAATCGGTACGCTCACGGTCGCGGAACCGTTCGCCTCGAACCAGCCAACGCCTTCGCTGACCAGGTCGAATTCAAGCGTGTATTCGCCCGGTGGCAGCGGATTCAAAATGAAGTCGATCCCCTGCGTACTACCAGGAGCCGTCTCGTCTGCAAGATGGATGCGTGCGTAGTCGACGTTCAGCGGCTTGCCGTCACTCGTTCTGAGGTGGACCCCCAGATTCACGCCACCGACCCTCGTTGCACCCGGGAGCCACGTCGCCTGGCCGACGTTCGTGAGCATCGCGTGACCACGCGGCGACTCGTTGGAAGCGATTGCTTGTTGTTCCAGCCGGATTGCAATCTTCGCCTTGAGCTGCAGTCGCTCCCGGCTGTCCGACGCGGAATCGGAACCCTTACTGAGGAAGAATGTCTGATGACCCATCAGGTAGCCGCGCAGCTTGTCCCCGTAGGCATCAAGTTCCGCACCTCCGGCAATCAGATCATCGAACTGTTGGAGCGATAGGAGATATGGCTCGGTGCTGAAGACAGCCAGTTCGAGGCTGGTGAAACCTGCGACTCTCGCCCAATCCCACACTTCCGTGAGAACCAGGTCGTTTTCGACGACCGCAAAGTTCTTCATTTCATACTGCGAATGCGCCGCTTTCGATTGGTTCGATCCAGGCTCCGAAAAGCCCGCAACGCCGCCGGGCCGGAGTACTCGTCCGAGCTCGCAGAGCACTTCCGCGGGATTCGGGACATGATGCAGAGCGTCGAAGCAAATGACACGATCGATGCTTTCGGATGGCAGATCGATCCGGCGGCCGTCGAAGAGCAGGAATCGTGGCTCCGACAAGGGTGCCACCACCGGCACACGGCTGAATAGCTCCTTGCCAAGCGCGAGCGCCGTCGGTGACACGTCCATCGATGTGACTGCGCACCCGAGCTGCGTCAGAAACCGCGTGGTCCATCCCGCGCCCGCGCCGAAATCGAGCACCTGCATCCCTGAAGCGAGGCGCATTCCGCTGAGCAGATGGGCGAACGATCCAAGCAGATGCGGAGCGTCGTGAATGTCGGCGAGCGGCTTCGCATGGTAGCGATCGGCCTGGTCTCTCGTCCGCCGGTAGTACTCCTCCGCGGCGCCCAACAACTCTTCGAGCGTGTGATCCTTGATCAATTCGCGAACGTCAACGAAGCCGTCCGGCCGCTCGGCCGGTGGATCGTAGAAGCGCCGCGTGGTGCGCCGCCGCAGCCGGTCCTGGAAATCATCTGACGCGGCAAGCTCCACCGCCACATCGCGGAGCGTCAAGCCGTCGTGATGAATGAGGTCCAGGTAATGGCGCCGCCCTTGCTCGTCGATGGCTCGTGCGAGGAGCAGGCGGTAAAGGATGTCGAGCGCCGCATCGCGCTCTGAGCCCGTCAGCAGGTCCGGCCGCCGAAGCCGGGGGAACACCACGCGTCTTAAGCGGCGAAGTTGCCGATTCAGGAAATCCCGCGTGTCATGCGTCATTATCGTGAAGGCCGCAATGTCTCACGCTACGTAAGCATGCGATGCAGCTGCAGGGCGGCGCGCAACACGCGCGCGTCCTGACCGCGATCGGCGGTGATCTGCAATCCAAGAGGGAGCCCGCTGACTGGCATTGGAATCGAGACGGCGGGTGTACCTAGTCCGGTCCACGGCGCATTCATTCGCGGGTCACCGGTGTTCGACAGGCCGCGGGGAGCAGTGCCCGTAGCTGCGGGAACCAGGATGACCTGCGTCGTTTTGTACAGTTCGCTGAATCGCGACTGTCCTTCCCGGATCTCCCGTCGTGCTCGCTCGTACTGCTCGACCGGCATCTTCAGGCCCCTCTCTACTAGATCTGCTAATTCGAGCAGCCTCGCCCCATGCTCTTTCCATCGTTGCTCATGGAACCGCGCAGCTTCGTAGATCGAGACGTCGTTGGTTGCCGCATCGATGTTTTTCAGAAGGCCTGCGATATCAACCGGGCGCGTGGCGATGCCGGCCCGTCGAAGCGTGTCGATCGCATGCTGAACCGCCGTTGCCATCTCGACGTCGACCTCGGGCATCGGATCGGGCACACCGACGGTCAGTGTTTCGTCGCGTCCGGACGAATGTCCCATCGCCTCCCAGAGCGCCAACATGTCGGCTGGCGTGTGCGTGAAGAAGCCAATGGTATCCAGGCTCTTTGCGTAGGGCAGCACACCATCGATCGATACAAGGCCGTAGCTGGGCTTGAAGCCAGTGACGCCGCAGTACGATGCGGGCCTGAGAATCGAACCCCGCGTCTGTGTGCCGAGCGCGAACGGCACCATGCCTGCAGCCACCGCCGCCGCCGAACCACTGGAGCTGCCGCCCGGCGTGTGCTCGAGGTTGCGCGGATTGCGCGTTGGACCCGGCGTGCGGTAGGCGAACGCGGTCGTGTGGGTCTTGCCGAGCAGGATTGCCCCGCGGCGCCGCAATGACGTCACGATGGCCGCGTCAGTGCTGCCGAGACGGCCCTTGTAGATCGGCGATCCGTACTCCGTAGAAAGCCCGCGCGTTTCCATGATGTCCTTCGCACCGAATGGAATGCCGCTGAGCGGGCCGTCGCCAAGCGCAGGCTGCGGTGCTACCTGCACCCACGCGTGAATCTTCGGGTCCATATCGCGGATGCGATCGAGACAGGCCTTGACGCCGGCAGCGCGCTCCGCCCGCGAGGCGTTTATCCACTGCGTAACGGTTTCGAGACGCGGACTCTGTGCGGACGCGTCCGCACGCCAACCGACGACGGCCGCCGAGATGCCGGCCAGGAAGCTGCGGCGAGTCACCGTCGTGTCCGTCTCAGGTGGCATTTGCGCCATCATAACCATATTTTCTATAACAGCTCTCGATCACAATAACGACGTCACCGTTTCCGCCCGATGGTGAAGAACAGCCCGCCTTCGCGCCCGAGCGTGCCCATCCATGCGATCTGCGTCAGCCAGCGTTCGAGACCCCAGTTGTCGGGGGCGGGCGTGAACAGATCCTCCGGTGTGTCGCCAAAGACAGCACTTGGATAGGTGCGCAGATACTCGACACGATGGTCGGCAAACCAGCGCTGCACTTCGGCGATCGTGTGGCGGTGTTCTTCAGGGTGCCGGTACTGATCGCGCACCCAGGCGTCACGGCGCGCGGGGTCCTGCGCCCGATCGCGAAGCACCGGATCGAACGGGACGAACCTGTCGCGCGAGAGCCGCGCGGCCACCCGTCGAAGCCGCGACGGGATGCGCGCGATCGCGTTGTAGACGCCGAGCACGACGAAGCCGCCGGGGCGGGCCAGCTCGGCGACCCGTGCAAATGACGCGCGTGGGTCCGGCGTGTGGTGGACGACGCCGGAGGAGAAGACGAGGTCGAACGCGCCGCGTCTCAGTCCCGGCCGCTGAAGATCGGTCTCGACGAATTGCACGCCGTCGAGACCAAAGCGCGCGGCCGCCGCGGCGCCCAGCACGAGCGACGCGCGCGTCAGATCGGCGCCGACCACCACGCGGTCGGCGCGCGCGAGGTACAGACACATCTGTCCGGTGCCGCATCCGACGTCGACGATGCGCGCGTCGCCGGGAATCGCGCGATCGATCAGGCGCACGAAGGGATGTCGCTCTGCCCTGGCGTGGAGTATCTGCAGGTCTTCGCCCGGCGGGTAGCCGGGGAACGGCGCCCGTTCGTAAAAGCGGCGGACCGTTTCCGTGACCCCTTCAGCGGGCAGCCGAAGGTTGGGAACGCCGTCGGCGAAGTCGAAACGGGCGGCGCACCCGCCGCACGACCACGTCGCCGAGAGCATCCCGCCGCACGACGGGCAGGCCAGCAGCTCCCGGAAGCGGTCCATGCGTCAGAACACGGCGTAGATGAACGGGGCGAGGGCTTCGACCGTGGCCGCCAGGATCAGAATCACCCCGAAGACACAGAGGAAAATGGCGAGCGGCGCCAGCCATCGAGCGCCGGAGTCACGCTGCCACAACCCGCGCGCGAGATCCGCGATCGATCCCCCCGTGCTGGCGATCATCGTGAGGCGACGCCGAAAGCCGCTTTTCTTAATCATGCGACGTGCTCCGTGGCGCGCTTGGCAGACGCGGTGGCGCGTTTCGTGACGACCGTCGATCCGGCGACCAGGGCATCGATGCCGCAACGGCGAAACGTCGAATAGCCTTCGAGTGCGGCACTGACGATCGGTTCGCCCGCGACATTGAACGACGTATTGAGGAGGACGGGAATCTCGGTGCGGCGGCCATACGCTTCGAGCAGCGCATGCAGCCGCGGCGCCATGCTGCGCTCGAGCACCTGCACGCGCGCGGAACCGTCCACGTGGGTGATCGCCGCGAGCCTCGCGCGCCACTCCGGCCGGACCGGAAACACGCCCGACATGAAGCGCGCGAGACGTACGCCGCCGGCCGGCAGGTCGAAGTACCGATTGGCCGCTTCAGCAGGCACGACCGGCGCGAACGGCCGGAAGCTCTCGCGGTGCTTGATATCGCGATTCAACCGGTCGCGCATCTCGATCGCATGCGGCGCGGCGAGCAGACTGCGATGGCCGAGCGCACGCGGTCCGAATTCGCAGGCGCCATCCATCCAGCCCACGATGCGACCGGCGGCGAGGTCGCCGGCAATGCGTTCGATGAGCGGGCCGTCCTCGAGCTCGTCCACGTGCTGGTCATCCTCGCGCGCGGCCCGCGCGAGATGGGCGCCATCAACCGCGGGACCCCAGAAGGGATGATCCGGCACGTCACGATCCGGGTTGTGGAAGTAGATCCGGTCCGCATACAGCGCGGCGCCCAGTGCGCACCCGGCATCTCCCGGCGCCGACGGCACGAACACGCGCTCGAACCCGGACTCGGCGAGAATCCGCGCGTTCGCAAGGCCGTTCAGCGCGACGCCGCCGCCGAAACACAGATCCGGCAGGCCGGTTTCCTGATGGAGCGCGCGGGCGATGTCGACGAGGGTCTCCTCGAGCACACGCTGCACGCTGGCGGCGCAATCCGCAAAACGCCGGCCTTCGGCGGTCTCGACGTCGATCGGCTCGTACGAAGGGCGCGGCGGTCCGAACAGGTCCAGGAACTTCGACGAATACGATCGCGCGGCCGTGGTCTGAAACTCGAAGTACTCCGGAGCGAGCGCGAACGCGCCGTCCGGCGTCCGCCGGATGAGCTTGCGCACCCGATCGGTCATCGTCGGCCGGCCGTACGCGGCGAGTCCCATCACCTTGTACTCATCCTCGTTCACGGCGAAGCCCAGATAGGCCGTGAAGGTCGAATAGAGCATGCCGAGCGAGTGCGGGAACCGGATCTCGCGCAGAAGCGAGATGTCCGTGCCATCGGCCCGCCGCTCGCCGTGACCGGCGGTGAGCGTCGCCCACTCGCCTACCCCATCGGCGGTGAGGATGGCCGCACGACGGACGGGCGAGGTGAGAAATGCCGCGGCCGCGTGCGCCTGATGATGTCCCGTGAACAGGATTTTCTCGCGGCCGATGCCGAGATGCGACGAGATGATGCCGCGGGCCCAGACCTTTTCGCCCAGCGAGTTCTTCATCGCGTGCGGAAAGGACCGCCACGAGCGCGGGAACGCGCGAAGCGTGCATGTGAGGATCCGTGCGAACTTCAGCATGCTGCGCTCGTAGAACACGACCGCGTCGAGATCGTCCGTATCGAGCTTCGCCTGACCCAGGCACCATTCGATCGCGTTCAGCGGAAAGCTGGCGTCGTTCTTCTTCCGCGACAGCCGCTCTTCCTGCACGGCACAGACGGGAACGCCGTCGACGACGAGTGCCGCCGCCGCGTCGTGGTAGTGAGCGGAGATCCCGAGAATCTTCATGTCAGTACAGGCTGGTCGGCGATTCCGCGCGGTCACGGGGGATTTGCTGCCATCCCGGCGTCTCGCGCCGTTCCGCGCGCCTGGCGGCCCACGCAAATGGCGGCAGCAGGACGAAATACATGATCGTCATGATGGTGTCGCCGATGAGGCCGGCGACGATCGCGGCCACGCGCAGATAGCGATGCCACAGACGACTCGCGCGGGCACGCCACACGTGGCGGCGCTGCGACTCGGGGGAAAGACGGCCGAGCTGCTGGTAGCTGTAGTTCATATGGAAGACTTCATCGCGCAGGATTTCCTCGAAGATCGCGCGCGTCTTCGGGTCGTCGTCCACGCAGTCCTTGTAGATCGCGAAGCGGCCAGCCGCCGTCTTCTCCGCGATGTGCAGGAAGGCGAGCAGTTTCGGATCGCCCTGATCCTCGACGCGCAGGTCGTCCAGCCCGTGTCCGCCCGGCAGCGGATTCCCGCCGAACAGCGTGTTCGACCGCGCGGGCCGCTGCCGCAGCAAGGCCTCGGCGCGTTCCTTGAAGAGCACGCCGTGGTGCAGCTCGTCGATGGCGTGTTCCAGATAGAGCCGCCGGAGCAACGGGTCGGGTGTGACTTCGGAGGCGCGCAGGATGTCGCGGCCACCGTCGGTCTCGACCTCGCCGAAGATTAGCAGCTTTCGCACTCGCCGGTCCGGATCGCTCCAGACCCACTTGTGCAGAGGTCGCAGAAGCTGATCCATGGGAGGCGTATATCTAGCATATTCTCGGGCTGTGACCTTACCGGTTTCCTTTCGGGCGCGCTCGACATCGGGTGCGATCACCGAGGTGGTGATCGTGCTGGCCGGTATCGGACTCGTCGTACTCGCGCTCGTCACCAATCAGGACTGGTTGGACCGGCATCTGTATCCGTCGTTCTTCGTCCCGCGTCGCTGGTACGTCATCCTTGAATCGTCGGCACGCGTCGCGATGGCCGCGGCGGGGCTCTCGCTCGCGCTCATCGTGCGTGCGCCCA
This sequence comes from Vicinamibacterales bacterium, assembly GCA_963821395.1. GTDB lineage: Bacteria > Acidobacteriota > Vicinamibacteria > Vicinamibacterales > JAMQPK01 > JAMQPK01. Next base: position 58,507 of record CAWGDY010000045.1, read on the forward strand.
TCGGACGGATCGTGGCGCGGCGTCCCGCCAGCGTGCCGATCTCCATCTTCGCGTGCGTCCTGGCCGTCGTCGCGGCCCACGTCGTGCTCGCCTGGACGCGTCCCACCAACAAGTGGCTTCTCGCGCAGATCGAACCGTTGCGCCGCGCGGATCCGCGGCTCGGCTGGACGATGGTGCCGAATCGATCCGGGCAGAAGGAAGTCGGCGGCCGGACGATCGACTTCACGTTCGACGCCGCCGGGTACCGCGTTCGCAGCGCCGCTGAGCCCGTGGACCCGGCGCGTCCGACGGTCCTCTTTACTGGTGAGTCCGTGATGGCGGGAGAAGGGCTGAACTGGGAGGAGACCATCCCGGCGCAGGTGGGCGAGTTGCTCGGGTTACAGAGCGCAAACCTCGCCGTGCATGGCTACGCCACGGACCAGTCGTACCTGCGACTCGAGGCCGACCTGCCGCGCTTCCGCCGGCCGGCGGCAGTGGTGTCGCTGTTCATGCCCGCGCTCTTCGGACGGAACATGGACGACGACCGGCCGCATCTGGCACTGGCCTCGGGACCCGGATTGATCTGGATGCCGGCCGTCGAGCACGGACGGCTCGAGTCGTTGGCGAAGCTCATCGTGCCGTATCGCCGCGACGCCACGGTCGAGCGCGGCGTCGCGCTGACGCGCGAAGTGCTGCGCGCGACTGCGGCGCTCGCCCGGACTCGCGGCGCCGTGCCGCTCATCATCGTGCCGCAGTTCAATCGTGAAGACAGCGCCGAGCATACGCTGCGGCGACGGGTGTTGGACGACGCCGGTCTGCCGTACGTGTTTGTCGAGTTCGATGCGGATTGGCGTTTGCCTGGAGACCTGCATCCGAATGCAGCGACGGCGCGCACGATCGCGGTGGCGATCGCGGACGCGCTGCGGGTCGCGCTTCGCGAGTGACCGGCGAGAGCCCATCTCTGCTGCGCGCGTTCGCCGCCGACGACGACTACTTCGTCAACTTCTGATTCGCGATTCACTGCGGCGAGCGTCAGTGTCCACACGCTGCTGCACATGCCGTCGCCCTCATACGTGCCGGCATCCGCGTCGGGTTTCAGCGCTGCGTGTTTTCGACGAGCACCGCCCTGCGGTTCATCCGACGCGTGTCCCGACGTGCGTTGCTGTATTTCGGCTGTGTCTCTCCGCGGCTCACGGTCGTCAGCCGATTCTCCGCTGCGCCGTGTGCGACGAGGTAATCGCGGACCGCCCCCGCTCGCCGTTCCCCGAGCGCGACGTTGTACCGGGCCGTTCCGAGGTTGCAGGTATGACCCTCGAATCTCGATCCGAAGGCTCGGGTCGTCCTGGAGTGCCTTCAGGGCCTCGTCGAGCAGCTTCACCGCGTCCGGCCGGAGCTTGTACCCATTGAATTCGAAGTGAATGTCTTCGAACGTTAAGCGGCGCTGCGGCGCACGAGCTTCGTCGCGCAGTTCCGGAGCGGCCGCGGATTCGCCCCGTGCGACGCCTTCATCGACTCCCTGAGTCAGCTGCGAGCCGTCACTCGTATCAGTGCGAGCGCCGATGCCGCCCACGCGCAGAACCACGGTGTCACCGCTGGTGACGGCACCGCGCGACTCTGTGATCCGCAGAAGCGACTTGTCGGCGAACACCGCCACCACGATGGCCTCTCCGAACGCAGCATGCGGGTCGTCGCCAGGGTTCTTGGTGTGATAGACCGCATATCGCGCGCCCGGGCTCACGCCTTGCTCCTCCCCGACGTCGGCAAGCATGAAGTCACGGGCGCCGGCCAGGTGCCTGCCATCGGTGCCGTAGAGCACTGTGCCCGACTGCGAGAAATCCGGTTTGCCGGTCGCATCGGTCCGATCGAGGCCCGGAGGAAGGACCGGGTCGCGTACGGCTCCAGGTGATCTCCGACCGCGACGGCGTCACACGTGAAGTCGATCTCGCCGGTCGCTGTCGACTCGCTGGTATCGACGATGTGCAGCCAGCCCACCGTGTGCTCGGCGCCTGGCGCACCACGAACACTCATAGCACGGCGGATGAAATACCGTTGGCCCGCCTGAACGCCCGCCGCCGTGCCTCCGTCGATGGCGACCCGCTGGCCCGCGTTGTAGAGCGCCCTCAGCAGGGGCGCCGCTGCACTGACCCTGAGGGGCGTCGACTTCCAGACCGTTCCAACGGGGGCGCATGCGGCCGAGGTGCGAATCGCGGCGGGCGTCAGTTCCTGGGCCGCAGCCGGCATGACCGGAAGCAGGGCTGCTAACGCTAGGGCGAGTGGCTGTGCCTTCATCGACGACGTGACGACGCAACAGCCGTGCCCCCGGCGGATCGTCATGCGCGGCCGCTATTCATCAGCGGTCGCGGGTTTCACGCTGTGGTCAGGGCGTCGCCGCTCTGACAATTTCATCTCTCGAATTGCAGGACTGTGCGCGCTGAAATGGCACTCGTCCTGAAATACGACCGTCGCTGCGAACGTATGGTGCGGGCGCAGCTTCTCCGCGTACGTCCGGGTTCTCGGCTTCCGATTCGAACACCTGCACCCGCACGGTCTGGCCATGCCAACCCGCGTCCTCGTGGCAGGTCACTCTTGATTGATGCGCCGGGGTCACGCCACACTTCGGCGTTAGGTCAGGCCGGCCCGGCGAACGATCTGGTCCCTCACATACGCGGCGTCGGCGCCCGCACCATCGATGAAATTCGATCGCCGCGTGTGGAGCCACCGAAGACCCAGGAAGAAGAGACCCGGCTGAGTGCTGACTCCACGAACATGCACGGGGTCGCAGCCGGGTGCGATCGCGGGACTCCGAATCCAGTCGAAATCACGGCGGAAGCCCGTTGCCCACACAATGGCGCTGATCCCAGCCTGCGCGAGATCAAGCGTGGTGATCTCTTTGCGCACGCGCTCATCACCATCATGGAACCGCGCGTCCGCCGGATCGACGTGCAGCGCCGTGTTCTCGATGTGGCGATCGATGCTCTCGACGAAGCTCGCGTAGACCTTCTCCCCGGCGGCAAGACTGGCCCCGAGATCGGGGGCGAGGTGCAGGCAGGAGTCTTCCGCGCCGGTAATGTGACCGAGCAGAATCATGCCGTCCCGCTCGAGATCCCAGAGGTCGAGATCGTGCCCGCCGCCAACGCCCGTGAGCGACACGCTCGGCTCGCGCATCGCTACCTCCACGGCCGGAAGCGATCCGACCGTCGCGTCAAAGGTGCCAAGCTGCTCCATCCACCAGATCGCGTCGTGGCCTCTGTACCGGCGTGGCAGCTTGTTGTGGGTCCCGACGGAGATGTAGACGGTCCTCCCGGATCGCAGCAGTTCTTCCGCGATCTGCTGACCCGAGGCGCCGGCCCCGACGACGATGACCGCGCCCGGGGGCAGCTGTTCGGGGTTTCGATAGTGAGGGAGTGCACTTGAACGACAGTCCGGGGCAGCTGCTCGCTGACCGGTGGAATCTTCGGCCGATGGTAGCCACCGATAGCCACCACGACGTTGTCCGCGTCGGAAGCTTTTCCATCGGCGCCGTGGACAATCATTCGGTTCGAGC
>CAWGDY010000046.1:0-44131 GCA_963821395.1 Vicinamibacterales bacterium
AGCCGGCGCGATGAGTGGGGAATGGCGGCACACCGCTGGGTCAGCGACCGCTTCTCTATGGATGCCGTGGGACACCAGTACGAGGCGTTCTACCGCCAGCTCGTAGAAGCCAGTATGTCGCCGAGCATGCGTTCATGCGTTGCCCCAATGGAGAAAGCGAGATGAAGTCAGCCTCTCAGGTGACCAATGCGTACCCCAGTCTCACGGACACAACCCTGACGTACGAACCCAGCAACACGGTCGAGGGGTATCTACTGCAAAGGGTCAGCGCTCTACGCGGTCATTTCTCACCGGACAGTAGCCAAGCTTGAGTCCGATGCGTGTGATGTTTGCAATCTCCCGGCTGGACGGCACGGGCGGTGCCGGGCGCTCGCTTGCTGAGCTGATTGCGGCCGTTCGGCACGCTGGCGTCGTCACCGAACTCGTATGCTTCCAACCCAGCGGAACGGGTCTCGAGGAGGAGCTTGAGCGCGCCGGAAGTCCCGTCCACGTGCTGGGCGCCGACCACCTGCTACAGGCTGTGTGGCGGCTGCGTCGGGTGCTTCTCGAGCGTCGGCCCCAGGTGTTGCACACGACGATGTACGCGGCCGACCAGGCCGGTCGACTCGCGGCGTGGCACACCCCTACGCGTGTGGTGTCGAGCATCGTGAACCCGACTCACGACGTCTCGCTCATGGTGGATGCGACCTGTCGGCCGTGGCGGCGGCGCGCCATGTGGGCGATCGACGGTTTGACCGCGCGACATTTGACCGCCCGGATCCATGCAGTCACCGGCGCGGTGAAGGAGTCTGCCGTCCGCGGCCTGCGCGTCTCTCGAGATCACGTGACGGTGGTCTACCGGAGTCGGGATCTGAAGCGTCTCGGCGAGCCCAGTCGCGACCGGCGCGCTCGCGTTCGTCACGGCCTCGGGCTGGGTGAGGAAGCCGTGATCATCCTCACCGTCGGTCGCCAGGAGGCGCAGAAGGGGCAAATACACCTTGTGGGAGCATTGCCTCGTGTGCTCGCCGAGCATCCCAGCGCCGTCTTGCTGATCGCAGGCGTTCCCGGTTCGTCGACGGCACCGATCGAGTACCGCGCGAGATCGCTCGGCGTCGAGAACCACGTGCGGCTGTTGGGACATCGTAACGACGTCGGTGATCTCCTTGCCGCAGCCGACGTATTCGCGTTCCCATCGATCTACGAGGGGATCGGCGGTGCGGTGCTCGAAGCGATGGCGCTCGAGATCTCGATCGTCGCGTCCGACATCCCGGCCATTCGCGAGATCACGGGTGACGGCGACGCTGCTCTGCTGGTGCCACCTGGCGACGAGGCCGCGCTTGCACTCGGAGTCCTCCGGCTCCTTGGCCAGCCCAAGCTAGCCCGAGCGATCGCAGCGCGCGGCGGAGCGCGCTATCGGGCGCTGTTCACACCCGAACGCGTGTCCGCGGACTTGGTCGCGATGTACACCGACATGATTGGTGAACGCGACGCATCGATGCCGTGAGGCATGGCACCTGCGGACCGGCGTGAGCGTTAGAGAATGGAAAGGCTGTGACAATGTACGTACTCAGCGACGAAGGGCGGCAGATGGCACCGTGGCTACTCAGCGATCTCGAGGGGTGCGCGTGAGTGCTGCGGTGCTGGCGATGCCGCGCCCGAGCACGGCGTGGACCGGCGCTGCCGCCCTGTGGATCACGGTGGCGGGCTGGGCCGCAGCATGCCGAACGCGGTTCGGGCAGGCCTGGGTCGTCACTCCGGATGGGGTGGCTTCGCCGGAGCAGGCACTCTCGTACACGGAGCCGCGTGCCGCGTCTCTCCCCCGCCGTTCCAGAACACTCGGCCGCCTGCTGCCTCCCATGGCGATCACGGCCGTGAAGGACCTGGCCCTGTACCGCCGGAACCGCGCCCAGCCCGACTTTTCCGACGGGCCCTGGCTGGGGGCTGACGTCCGCTTGGTGTGGCGTCAGCACGATCTGTTCGCGGCTGCCGGAGCTGGCTTTTCGCGGCGCCACGACATTCCGTTGGTGCACTACGTCCACGCTCCCCAGGTATGGGAAGCGGACCGATGGGGTGTGCGGCGGCCAGGCTGGGGGCGACTAATCGAACAGGCATGCGAACGCCCGCAGTTGCTCGAGGCCGACCTCGTCGCCTGCGTGTCGGACGAGGTCGCCACCGAGATCCGCCGATTCGGAGTGCCATCTCGCCGTATCCTGGTGTCGCCCATGAGCGTGGATGCGAGCCGGTTCTTCCCCACAGTTTCGGGCGCGGAGATGCGCCGGAGGTATGGCCTCGACGGCCGCTTCGTGATCGGCTGGACCGGGAGCTTTCGCCAGTTCCACGGCCTCGATCTCGCGGTCAAGGCTTTCTCCGATGCCCGCCGCTACGCCCCCGACGCCGTCCTCCTCTTGGTCGGCGACGGCCAGGAGCGGGGCGCTGTCGAAAGGCAGGTGGCCGATCTCGGCCTCGCGGACTCTGTAGTGTTCACTGGCAACGTCTCTCACATGGAAATCGCGAGTCATGTCGCGGCGATGGACGCCGCCTTCGTCGTCGCGCGGGAAGCGGAGTCGTTCCACTACTCGCCCTTGAAGCTTCGCGAGTACATCATGTGCGGAAAACCAGCGATCCTGCCCTACGCTGGCGAGATGGCCCGCCGCTTCCACGACGGTGAGGACTGCCTGATGTACACGCCGGGGAGCGTCGCCGAGCTCGGCGCGGCGATGCGGCGGCTGCTCGATGATCGCCCGGCGGGAGCGCGCCTCGCCGTCGCCGCGATGAAGGTCATCGAAGGCGACACATGGGACGTGCGACTGACTGAGGCCCTCCGTGCCCTCGGTCTTGAGGGGTGACCCATGCCTAAGTGGTGTGTAATTCGAAGAGGCGCTCGAATGTCAAGACTACCGGAACACCTCCCATGCTAGTGCAGAAGCACGACGTACACTTCAAGGTGACTGGAGAGCGACGCGACTTTTGGCTGAGGCTGATTCGTGGCCAGTGGGAACCGGCAACGTTCGACGTGTTCGATCGACACATCGACCGAGACACGACTGTTCTTGATATCGGTGCGTGGATTGGGGCGACGGCCCTCTACGCTGCGCATCGCGGCAAAGTCGTGCATGCCTTCGAACCCGATCCTATTGCTTTTGCGGAACTTTCGCGAAACCTTCGGGCGAATCCGACCATCACAAACGTTCAGCTCGTCAACGCCTGTGTCAGCGTCGATACGGGCCGAGTGAGGCTGAGCGTGAGAGGAACGCCCGGGAACTCCATGAGCAGCCTCCTGTGTTCGGACAGCGCCACGGCCTGCTGGGATGTGGCTTCGATCCAGCTCGACGAGTTCATCCGGCGAAATGACATTTGTGATCCGATCTTCATAAAGATGGACATCGAGGGTCACGAGTACGATCTAATACCGGTCATAGCGAACACACTCAAGGCGCGTCATGCTGTGCTCTACCTGTCGACCCATCCGCACATCGCTGCCAGAAGAAGATCCGGCGAGAATGTCGTGGACAAGGTCGTGGGAAGGTTTCGCATGCTGATAGCGAATGCACGACTTGCATGGGCACTGCGACGGTCCACCGCTATCTTCGACAGTTGCGGCAGGCGGATCAACCTGTGGGCAAGAATCCCGCGTGCCCTGTTTGGACGGTCGTTTACCGCCGACAAGTCTGTCGTCGCGATTAGTTAGCACGTGAACTCCACCACGGATCGGCACGCGGTCGTAGATTCCCCGGCTCTATTCCTGGACTCTCTTGGAGCGGAAGTTGCGAACAGTAGGTGATTTGATCCTGACCGCGAACATTAGGTGCGGAGAGATTCAAGAGGTCTGCACGAAGTGAGATTCCCGCAAGTTGTGGAAGCAGAGGCCATCCAGTCCGATGTATGACGAACGGCGCCCCATCCCCGCTACGGTCCTTGCTCTGATCCTGACGCACAACGCGTCCGACGTGCTTCGGACATGTGTGGCGAGAGTACTGAAGCAGATGGAGTTGGGCGACAGGCTGGTGGTCATCGACAACGCCAGCGAACCGCCTGCCGCCGTTACCCTCGAGTCCCTCGAACTGTCTCATCCCGTGGAGGTCCTGCGGCTGGAACGCAACCTTGGCCCAGCCGGAGGATACGCGCACGGTCTTCGCCGATTTCTCGAAACCGATCACGCACTCGTCTGGATCGTGGATGATGACATGGTGCCGAATCCCGGCAGCCTGTCGCATCTACGCAAGGCCGCCCAGGCGGAGGCGGATCCCGTTGTCGTTTTCCCGCGCGTCCGGGATCATCGAGGCGAGCCGTTCGATTTCCCTGCGTGGTGCGGAGTGCTCATCCCGCGAAGCATCGTGGAGCACGTCGGCGTGCCCCGAGAGGAATATTTCTGGTGGGCCGAAGACACCGAGTACCTTCAATGGCGGATTCCCAAGGCCGGCTACCGAACGGTGCGGGCGGAGGATGCCACGGTGACTCACGAAGCGGTCCGGCGCGGTCCGACGAAGCCAGCATGGAAGTTTTACTACGAGACCAGAAACCTCGTGCACTACCGCTTACATGTGCAGGTTCCGGCAGGCTCGTCGGTGTGGCGCTGCACACGAAAGCTGCTGCGCACCGTGTGGCGTGCGACGGGACGTATCTTGCTCCGCGAGGACGACAAGGCCGCCAAGCTCAGGGCCGTCGTGCGAGGAATTAGCGACGGTGTGGCTGGCCGTCTCGGGATTCGGGAAGAGGTACGCGATCAGGTTCGCCGCGCGCCCCGGCCGTGAGGTCGTCGCTCTTCGGGCCTGCTTTTCGGCTACCGTCGCTTCGACTTGAGGCGGTAATACCTCACGAGAATACGTCGGTCGATCGGTAAGGCAAAAAGCCAAAACAGCTTCGTTCCTCTGAGCCGCCGGCGCAGGTCCGAAGGGCTCTTTCCCTCATATTTTTCTCGGAAGTATGTCACCAGCGTTTCATCAGTGTACGAGATGTTCTGGACCGAGAATCGCCCGGTGAACGCTGCGTTGGCCCCTAAAAGCGCGCAGACGACGCGAGTATCTGGATTGCGGCGGTAGTGGTCGAACAGAGAGCCTAGCATCGCCCAGTTGCGTCCACCCTCCACCGCCTTCATTCCTCTGTGGAATCCGTAATGGAACGCCTGAAAAGGGCTGGGATTCGGGCAATGAACCGCAGCGGGTGCCAGGTCATCAAAGTCCCGAGTTATCTGCCTGATCGATTCAGGCACGTAGGTCATGTCTGTGAAAAGTTCCTCGGTTCCCAGGCTCCATCTCACCGTGCTTCGGAAAACGTTCACGCCGATCAAGAGTCCGTCCGTGAAAAAGTCGTGGACCGCAATCAAGAGAAGGTCCAACTCAGGCTCGGACCTGAATCGATCCACGATCTTGGCAAAGAGATCGGCGTCGCAAATTACCATGTCCGCATCGATCTTGACAAGCAGATCAAACTCTTCGTTCCGCTGCATGAACTGACCGTAGAGCGCCTCGTGAGCCTCTCTCTTGGAAAGGCCTTCTATTACTACGTGCTGGAAATTGCGATATGTCTGCGCTTGAATTGCGGCGAGACAGTCCGCGAACTCGTTCTCGTTCGTGTGCAGCGTTCCTACTAGGATTCTCATGCGCTCGGTTCTGGGTTGTTGGACGACAGGAAATATTGTAACTGGTTGCCGGGGAAGTTGACTGCCGCGCTCTTCGAGTAGAAATGGGGCGAGACGATCGGCGATGGCGCGTGCAACAGCGTGTTCAACACCTCGACCGGATCGAGTTTGCACACATAGTCAGCTCAGCTGCGCGCTGGTGGCGTTCGCCACGCGCGGACGCGAGATTCGCACACACATCATGATGTGCCGTTGTGTCTTTGGTGAGTGTAGACACAGGAGCGAAGACTCATGGACTCCTTTGGGGAACCTCCTATCGGCCCGTGGCCTGAAGAATCCGTCGTGAAATCGATCTCCACACGGTTCGAGGAGCAGGTATCTGCCAATCGGCACCGCGTGGCCGTCAGCACCGTCGGCCACACCCTGAGCTATGGAGACCTCAATGAGGCCGCAAACCGGCTGGCGCGAGCAGTGTTGGAGCGGGTGCCGGGTAACGAGACCGTCGGCGTACTGATCGGCCAAGGCGTATCCGCCATCGTCGCAATGCTCGGTGTTTTGAAAGCCGCAAAGATCCTAGTGCCTCTTGATCCGCGCCAACCGTCGGCACGGATTCTTCAGATTCTTGGTGACAGTGAGGCTCGGATAGTCATTACGGACAAGCAGAACCTGCCTCTGGCAAGAACCGTGCTTCGGTCGGATCTCACACTCGTCAATATGGATGATCTCGAAGCCGGGGTGCCCTCTGACGACCTCGGGCTCTCGATCGCAGGTAAGGCGCCGGCGTGCCTCATCTACACGTCCGCTTCAACAGGATCACCAAAGGGTGTCGTGCAAACCAATGAAGGTTTGCTGAACCGATCCGAGTCATTTGCAAATCTACTCCACGTAGGTCCGGAAGACAGGCTGTCCCTCCTCCCAAGCTTGTCTGTCGCACAAGGAGTTTCCGGCACGCTTCAGGCGTTGATTAATGGCGCGTCGATCCATCCGTTTGACCTACGCGAACGGGGTGTGGCCGAACTGGGCGGATGGCTGAGGGAGCAGGCAATCACCGTGCTCACCTGCACTCCGAGCACGTTTCGCCATTTTGCAAAGACACTCACCACCGGAACTGCGTTTCCCGCCCTGAGAGTGATCAGGCTTGGGAGCGAACAGGTCCTCCCCAATGATTTCGTGCTGTATCGCCGATATTTCCACCGCCGCTGCCTGCTGGTGGGCACGTTGGGTTCGACCGAGGCCGGACCCGTCGCGACCTACATCATGGATCATGACAGCGGCATCACCAACGTCGTACCAGCCGGCTATCCGGTGGCCGGCACAATTGTGAGAATTCTCGACGATGACGGTCGAATCTGCTCCGCTGGCGAGCCGGGCGAGATTGTCGTGCACAGCAACTCTCTCTCTCTCGGCTACTGGCGCAATCCTGATCGCACTGCCGCGGTGTTCGTTGAAATCCCAGGCGAAAGGGGCAAGAGATTTTGTCGCACAGGCGATATCGGCACGCTGCGACCCGACGGGTGCCTGGAGTGCCTGGGTCGCAAGAATCTCAGGGTCAAGATCCGAGGGGTTCGCGTAGAACTCGAGGAGATTGAACGCACGTTGGCCACACACCCACTTGTGCTCGAAGCGGCGGTGGTGGCGAGACCTGACAAGAATCGCGAGAGCCTGCTTGCCGCATATGTCGTGTCCCGCGCCGAACGAACACCCACAGTCGATGAGCTGCGATCGCACCTGCGGTGCTCCCTACCAGAACAAATGGTGCCCGCATCATTCGAGTTTCTTGCATCGCTCCCGCGCACTGCAAGCGGCAAGATTGATCGAACCTCATTGTTCGAAGGGATCGCTTCGGCCGTCCCGAGCCTCAGCCGGCCGCCGCGGAACTCTGTCGAGATGTGTCTGACCAACTTGTGGGAAGAGTTGCTCGAGCAACACCCAATCACCATCACAGACGACTTCTTCGCATTAGGTGGGCACTCGCTGTTGGCGGCGAGACTGAGCGCGTCTATTGAGCGCGCCTTCGGAGTCAAGTTGCCCCTGGCCACTTTCTTGACGGCCGCCACGATAGAGCGGCAGGCGAAACTGCTCCGCGCACTGAGCAAACAGGAGGAGTGGCCGCTTTTGGTACCGATCCGCGCTGGCGGCTCCAAGCCGCCCTTGTTTTGCGTTCACTTGGCGGATGGCAACGTCCTGAGCTACCGCGATCTCGCTCGGCATCTACCGTCCGACCAGCCGCTATACGGCGTGCAGTCGCGGGGCCTTGATGGAATGGGCCGCATGAACACGCGCATCGAGGATATGGCGCGCGACTACGTTGCCTTGATGCGCACCGTGCAACCAAGAGGTCCTTACGCGATTTCCGGCTGGTCGTTTGGAGGGGTGGTGGCGTTCGAGATGGCTCGTCAGCTCGCGAATGAGGGGCAGACGGTCGAATTACTCGCGCTGTTCGATACGCGTGCGCGGCGATCTGAAATTTCAGTGCGTCGAATGTCCGCGCGTGCGACCACTTACGCCAGATGGCTGCTCCGGGGACGGGGGGGACTCGACTATGCGGGACAGAAAATTCACACCGCAAGACGGGTCGTCGGGAACATGGTTTGGCGTAGGCTGATACTGTGGTACCGCCGGGGTGGTTGGCTGCCCCGGGCCCTGCGGAATGTCGCCCAGGCCAACAAGAATGCGCGACGCGACTATATCCCGCGACCCTACTGCGGTCACGTCGCGTTGTTCAGGGCGACGCCGGAGGCCGGCCAGCGGTCCGAGGATCAGTCCAATGGATGGAGGGAACTCGTGACCGGCCAACTGGAGATTTATGAGGTTCCCGGCACCCATCTCACCATGGTCTTCGAACCCCATGTCGAATACCTTGCCGCGAAGCTAACGCGATGCCTCGAATGGGCTCGGAAGGGGACTCAGGTGAACGGCAGTGGTAGAGCCGCGTGAGCGCACTGTCCCCCACTTCGGACCAGGTGCACATACGGTATCGGCTGACCGAAATGCTGGATCGCTCGGCGCTGGCAGCAGCGCATGCACTACTGTCCGCCGAGGAAAAGCAACGACATAACGAGTTTCGGCAGCCACAGGATCGACGTGACTACACCGTTGCTCACGCTCTGCTTCGGTCGGCATTGTCACACTACATGAACATTCCCACTGACAGTTGGACGTTCAGGGTCGGCAGCTGTGGCAAACCCGAGCTGTCGGTGTACGCGGGCTCCTGTGCAAACCTCACCTTCAATCTCTCTCACACGCGCGGGATTGTCGCGTGTGCGATCGCACCCGGCATGCCGGTCGGCATCGATGTCGTTCGCACGGAGCCAGGCTTCGAATACGGGGCTGTCGCCTCTCGCTATTTATCTGCGGATGAGTCGGTCCAGCTTGACGCTCTGCCTGCCAGAGATCGGTCGGCTCGTTTCATGGAGCTGTGGGCGCTGAAGGAAGCCTATACGAAGGCGACAGGCCGAGGTTTGTCTGAGGAAGTCTCCAATGTCCGCTTCCTGATCGACGGTGAGGTGATTCGTTTCCTGCCGCCGCGGAACGTCGATCAGACGCGGTGGCAATTCGGATTGTTTACGCCGGCACCCCACTTTCGGATCGCCTTGGCGATCGAGTGCCAAGATACTCGGCTGTGGACGATTCACGCCAGATCTGCCGACGACGGGTCTGAGGCACCGGCCACACAATCGTCGGTTCCAAATTGCCACACATCCATTGGTCTCACATCATCCGTTACCTGAGCACTTGATTTTTTCAGAGCGATAGCGGCTGACGCGTGGACAAGTTAGATCGAATTGCGGCCGCTCTGCGCGGTGAAGCAGCTGACAGACCGCCCTATAGCTTTTGGACTCATCTGCCGGGGCTAGACCTCGACCCAGTGGAGCTCGCCAATGCGACGGCGGCATTCTGCGCTCGATACGACCTGGACTTTGTCAAGACGATGCCGAACGGGATGTATCCTGTCGAGGATTGGGGCTGCGTTTGCGATTACAGCAGCATCGAGCAAGGTGGCGTCGCGCGCGTGGTTCGTCCGGTTATCACCTCCGCTGATGACTGGAACCGACTCGAACCGGTGGACGTCACGACCGGTTCTTTTGGACGCGAGCTCAATCACTTTTCACTCGTCGTCAAACTCGTCGGGTCCTCCGTCCCAGTTCTCGCGACGGTTTTCTCCCCGCTGACGATCGCCGCAAAGCTCTCCGATTCGGCCTACCGCCAGCAGCTTGCACGGGATCCTGGAGTCCTCGCACACGCTCTTGAGATCGTCACCGACACGACATGCGCCTTCGTGCGAGAAGCCATCGCTCGCGGATGCGCCGGAATGTTCTTCGCAACGCAGGAGGCCAGTCATGGCGTGCTCGACGAGGTGTCCTATCGGACCTTCGGCGAACCATACGACCGCCGGGTGATAGAAGCTGCGACGCAAGCAGGCGGGTGGTTCAATGTTGTCCATATGCACGGAGAGAACGTCATGTTCGAGCTCCTGGCGCAATACGACGTGGCCGCTCTCAACTGGCACATCGGCACAACCATGCCGTCGATCCGCGACTACCGCGCGGGCGGCGGAGCACGGCCGATCCTGGGCGGACTGCGGCGCGATCATCTCACCTGTCGCGATTACACCGCCATCCTGCGCGACATCGAGCAAGCCATGGCAGAAACCGGTGGAAGGGGCATTCTCCTCGCGCCAGCCTGCGTGATACGCCAACCCGTGGACGACGCCACGCTTCAGTTTGCGGCGAGCAGGATTAAAGACCTGGCATCGCCCTTCAGCCCGTGGCCTGCAGCCCCACAACATTCAATCGCTGATTCGCGTGCACACCTTTGACGATTGTGGCGAACCTGTCGCCGGCACCGATCTCCTGAAATCCGATTCAGCCGCGCTCTGAATCTGGCTTTTCTCGAAACAGGTGAAGGCACCGCGGGTTCGCAGGTGGCAGGCCTCGCCGACGAATGTCAGCTTGAAGGAATCGAGTGGATGTTTCTACGGAAGTAGTCCAACGCTACATTCGGTCGCCGTTCTCGAGTGATTCCTGAAGAATGAAGCGAGTAGAGCAGCCGCGACCGCGTGACGCAGGTTCAGGGATGCTGGTAACGTGGCTGGAGGACGTGGCCTCCCGTCTACGATCCCTCAACGGTTATTCGTTGATCTGCGTGAACACCTTTCACGATCCTGACTGTGCCGTCGTCAAACACCACCTCGACGTCGACCGTCGTCTCGGTTCCCAATCCGAAATGCGCGATCGGCGCCTGACTGCTGGCGAAACCATCGCCGGTTCCGATTTCCTGAAATCCTAGAAGCCCGATTTCGAGTCCCCTCTCGCCCGCCTTGTAGACGCCTACCTTCGCGCCCACCCCCATCCGGTTCATCGTCCCGCCCCGGCACTCTCACCTCGAGCCACCGATTCTCAACGCTCACGTTACGCAAGAGCCTCGAGTAGTTCCCGCGGAACCAGTTGCCCAGAAACAGGTCGAGCCTGCCATCGCCGTCGTAGTCAACTGACGGTCCCGCGGGGAAGTAGACGTTCGGCTGGTCGCTCGAGATCTGCCGCATCGGCTCGAATCGAGGAATCCCACGCAGACCGACGTTCCGGAATACCAGAGGTGTCACCGCACCTTCGACACTCAGCGAGGCACTGGAAAAGTAGATGTCCGGCCAGCCATCGTTGTCGAAGTCCTGAACTTCAACGTGCGGTGATTTCACGCCCAGATGTGCCGGCAGACCCACCTCGGCTGACACGTCGCGGAACATGGGCGCATCGTGCTCAAGGCCCTCGTTGAGATAGACGCGATTACGTGCGCGCTCGTGATGGATGCCGACGACGAGGTCCGCACGCCCGTCACGATTCAAGTCGGCAAAGGCGGCGCCGGCAGGCCAGTCTTCGGCATCCAACGGTTTCCACGCAAGAACGCGTTTGGGGCCCGCTGGCTCGAAGTAGCGCCCGCCCTTGCCACTCATGAACAAGCGATTGCTATGACTGACGAAGATGTCCGGCCGCCCATCGTCATTCAGATCCGCTATCGCGAGACCCAGGCCGAAGAGTTCGCCTGGAAGGCCCGCTTCCGACGTCACATCCGCAAACGTGAAATTTCCCAGGTTACGACAAAGCCTGCTGTGGGGACTGGAACCGAAACGATCTTCCAGCACGAGCAGATCCAGTTCGCCATCCGTGTCGTAGTCGAGCACTCCGATGCCTCTCGCCGCACCCGCAGCCGTGAGGCACGGTCCGCTGGCAACGCTCACGTCAATGAACGTGCCGCGATCGTTGCGAAAGAGCGCGGAGCGACGCAACTGGGCATCTCGCTGTAATCCAGGCGCCAGTCGGCTCGACATTCGGGAATTGTTCGCGACGTACAGATCCAGCATGCCGTCGTTGTCCAGATCGACGAACACGGCATCGCTCGTGCGCGCGTGCTGCTCGACGGCAGAACTCGAAATCTGCTCGAACCGGCCGTTGGAGAGGTTCCGGAACAATCGATTGGCAACGGGACCTGGCGCAGGCAGATATTCGGCGTCGGGCCGATCGGCAAAACCGCCAACGAACAGGTCCGCATCGCCATCGCCGTCGATATCACCCCATGCGGCGGCATGCGCCATCATCCCGTCAAGCGGTGCGCGCAGCCCCGCATGACTCGTCACATCGCTGAATCGAATCTCGTCGTTCCAACCGACGAGCGGGCCACCAGCAAGAGACCCGAGAAAGCACAGCATGAAAAGGCTGCGTGTTCGAGGGGGCTTGAACGCCATGATGCTTACGGCTGGCGCTCTGACTTCGGTATGTGAATCACCGTCAGCGCAACGCCGTCCCACGCGAACCGCCCCCGCGTCGGTCCGGATCGATTGCCGTTCCAGGTGATGTAGAGCATGTCGCCTTCCGGAGAGAGAGCCGAGCTGTAGGTGCCAAGGGGCATGTACCCGTACTTGTCCTGATAGAACGGGTGCAGGAACGCGATGATCTTCTTCGTGCGCGTTTTCACGTCGAACTGCACGACAGGAGAACCGTCCTTGAAGCTGCTGCCGTGAGCACCCGGGACATAGTAGAGATAGCGCCCTGTCGGATCGACGTCCAGCGAGGTGATGTAGTCCTGCGAGGCGACACCCGCACGACCGATCTCGTCGATCTGCTCCGTGCGCGTATTGAATCGCCAGAGCCGTGCGTCGCCACTGCTCGAGACCGTGTAGACAAAACCATCCGGCGTCTCGCGGGTCGCCGCGCGGATACCGATTCTGCCGGGAATTTCGACGGGCGGGGCGGCGGCCTTCGGGTCGTAGCGCATCAGCGGACCGCCGTCTTCGTTGACGTAGTACACGCGGCCGGTCGACTTGGCAAACATCAGATAGCGATACGGTCCGTTTGGCGCCGAGTGAAGTACTTTCTTCGCCCGAACGTCATACGCGAAGAACATGACGGCCTTGTCAGCCGGATCGCCGGCAACGGTGCCCCCGTAGAAAATCAATCGATCCGGATCGAGCATGCCGGTTGGCAGGGAGTGTTTGGCGACGGGCCCGTGCACGACGACCTCGGTCTGCAGCGTGACGGGGTTCGTGCGGAGAATCCAGTCGCCCGCGAAGTGATACTGATCGGTCGTCACGCGCGTCGATCCGCGGTGGGTTGCAAAATACAGCCATCCGTCGCTCCCCATGTCGATTCGGCTGTGGATCTTGCTCGGGCGAATAGTGCCCGTCTGGCATGTTGAGGAATGGCTTGAGGTTGACGAGCGTCCGAAACGCCTTGCGCGTTGCGTCGTACTCGAAGACATAGGCACTCCCGGCGGGCGCCCGATGGTCTCCTATCGCCGAATAGTATTTGCCGGCGACCGCCGTGCCGTCACCCCAGACCGACCAGGGGTTTCCCGGATAGGTCTGCTCGGGGTAATAGAGAAAATCGACCGTTGGAGGGGTCGCCGCAATCGTAACGCCTGGAGCCAAGGCGCCGGGGGCTTTCAAAAACTCCGGCGACGTGTCGGTGACAAACGACTGGCCGCCTGGCAGGCTCGGGGGGTGCCAGGCACTTTGTGCCGGAGCCGGTGCTGACGCCAGAACCCAGAGCGCCAGCACACCACCTCCGCAGGCCAGGACATGGCGCATCGGGCAACCTCTTGGCCACAATAGCGGCAAAGGAGGGACCCAGCAATCATCGGAGCCGCGAAAACGTACTGGGACGAAACTCCTACCGGACTTTCACGTATTTCCTGAGCATTCTCGGCCGCGGCTCGCCGCCGAAGATGTTCCCGTACTTGTCCACGGTCACGAATTCGGGCCCGCTGCCGGTGAGCGTCCGCGGATCGCCGCCGTTGTCCAGGATGAAGGCCGTCACCCAGCCGGTCCTGGCGTCGCCGATCCGAATCCCCTGCTCGAAGCCGGGATTGGTCACGTTGTCCGACTCGGAGTCGGCCACGTAGATCTGATCCTTGTCATCGAACGCAATTCCGCTCGGCGTGCCGAACTGCAGCCACGTCGAGAGGTGCTTGCCCTCCTGATCGAAAATCTGAATCCGGGTGTTGCCGCGATCGGCGACAAACACGCGCCCGCGTGAGTCGATCGCGATGCCGTGCAGCGTCCGGAACTCGCCAGGGGCGTAGCCCGTCTTCCCCCACGCCTTGATGAACTTGCCATCCTTCGAAAACTTCACGACGCGGTTGTTCTCGTTCGCGCCGTGACCGTCGGCCACGAAGATGTCGCCGTTGGCGGCCACGGCCACCGAGCTCGGCGAGATGAAATGGCGCTCGTCGCTGCCAGGCACGCCCGCTTCGCCCAGCCGCATCAGCACCTTGCCGTCAGGACTGAACTTCACGACCTGATGCCCGAACTTTCCCCCTGCCTTCGCGGCCATCGCGACGATGTCCTGCGTGGCGGCATCGGTCGCCCAGACGTTGCCTTCCTTGTCGACGTGAAGCCCGTGCGGCCAGATGAACATGCCCGCACCGAAGCTCTTGACGACGTTTCCTTTCGCGTCGAACTTGTAGATGGTGTCGATGTTCTTGATGCGGCCGTTGGCGTCGAGACAATCCATCCCGAATCGGCCGCCGTTGGCGACTGTCACCGGGTTGGTCTCGTCGCACCGGATGAACGCCCAGATGCTTTCGCCGTCGATGTCCACGTGCATCGACGCCGGCGGCCCCATTTCCCGCCCGCCCGGTAGCCTCGCCCAGTCTCCGCCGGGCACCATCAACCCGCCGCCATCCGCCAGCCCCTTCACCGGACGATAGGGATTCGGCAGCCCGCTCTGCGCGAGCGGCCTGACGCCCGACACGAACAGCCCGAGAGCGCTCAACACGGCGAGTGAGGTAAAGCGATGTGTCTTCATGCTGAAAAGTCTACCTGATGGGTGACTTTCGCCAATCCGCCATCTGTTTGGCCTGCCCAGCCCAAAGAGCGTTGACATCTGGAAGACGCCAGTGTGAACTTAACGCCGCGAACGTTCGTCGTGCATTCCCCAGGAAACGAGGCCGACCTGATGTCCCGCTGGAAGCTGCTTTTCGGAGTTCTTGCGCTCGTGCTCACCTCTTCGACGCCCACGCGCACGGCCGATCAAACGCTGATCGCGCCAGGCTCGCAATGGCGCTACAACGACAGCGGAACGAATCTCCAGACGTCGTGGAGGGACGTGGGGTACATCGACGCGAACTGGCCTCTCGGCAACGCGCAGCTCGGCTACGGCGATGGCGACGAGTCGACCGTGATTTCCTACGGCAGTTCGAGCAACAAGCGCATCACGTACTACTTCCGGCAGAAGTTCAATGTAGCAAACCCTTCGGCCCTGAGCGCGCTGAGTGCGCGGTACGTTCGCGACGATGGCGCGGTGGTCTATCTCAACGGTGTCGAGGTGATCCGTTCCAACATGCCGGCGGGCGCCATCACGTACACGACGCTCGCACCGGTGGCCATCGCGAACGCCGACGAAAGCGCATGGCTCGAGGCGCCGATCGATCCGTCCCTGCTCGTCACTGGCGTGAACGTGGTGGCGGTGGAGATTCATCAGCAGTCGGTCTCGAGCTCCGACGTGAGCTTCAATTTCGAGCTTCGGGCGACGGAAAATCGCCCGGCCGCACCATCGGTCACGCTCGTCTCGCCGGCGAGTTCGGGCGTCACCAATACCTCGGCGGTCACCTTCGCCGCCTCGGTATCGGCCCCGGCCGGCCTGCTCAACGCCACCTTATATATAGGTGGGCCGCCCCAGACGGCGGTATTTACGGGACCTGCTCAAGTACAGGACGCGCAAATCTCCGCGGATGCACCGACGACGCCCAGCGGCGGCGGGATATCCATCAATATCGATGGCCTCACGCCGCATGCGCACGGACTGATGAAATTCCCGACGCTCGTCGGCAGCGCACCAGGAAGCGTGCCGGCGGGTTCCGTCGTGACGTCCGCGGTATTGCAGGTGAACTGCACCGACTTCGGCAACCCCTTGCGACTCTTCCGCCTGACTGAGGACTGGGTCGAAGACCAGGCGACGTGGAACCAGCGGGCGAATGGCGTGGCGTGGGGTTCCCCTGGAGCGGATGGCGGCGCCTCGAACGCGGGGGTCGAATCAACTGGCGACTGCACGACTACCGGCGTTCGGCTTTTCGACGTGACGCGATTGGTGCAGGAGTGGAGCGCGGGCGCGCCGAACTTCGGGGTGGTGCTCATCGACTCGGGTACGGATGGCGTCGACCTCGACAGCAGCGAGTCGGCCAATTCTCCGGTCCTGACGGTCACGTTCAAGGCGAGCCAGACACCGCAGTCGTCTCTCAGAACCTCGCGGGGGTCAGCGCCGACGTCACCTTCTCATGGGATGTCACCCTGGGGAACACGTATTTCTGGAACGTCCAGGTGACGGACTTCGTCGGCCAGCAGAGCTGGGCGCCGGTTGACTTCGAGCTCGTCGCCGACGCGAACGCTCCCGACGAGCCGGTGCTGCTCTCGCCCGCGAACGAGTCGGTGAATGTCGACGTGTCGGCGACGTTCTCGGCGACGGTGAGCAATCCGGGCACCGAGCCGCTCGACGTCACCCTGTCGATGCGGCGCGCGGCCGCGCCGGAGTTCACGATCATCGCGATGCCCGATACGCAGTTCTACTCCGAGTCGTATCCGGCGATCTTCACGTCGCAGACGCAGTGGATTATCGACAACAAGGAAGCGCGGAACATCGTCTTCGTGACGCACGAAGGCGACATCGTCAACCAGAACACCACGACGCAGTGGCAGCGCGCCAACACCAGCATGAGCATGCTCGATGGCGTGGTGCCGTACGGGATGGGCCCCGGCAATCACGATCTGCCGACGACGATGTTCAACCAGTACTTCCCGTATACGCGGTATCAAAGCGAGCCGTGGTACAAGGGCCATTACCCGAGCAACACGAACGACAACAACTACCAGCTCTTCTCCGGCGGCGGGCTGGAATTCGTCATCGTCCACCTGACCTACTGCCCGCCGGCCGATGCGGTGGCCTGGGCCGATTCGATCTTCAAGCAGCATTCGGATCGCATCGGCATCATGACGACGCACGCGTATCTGAACGAAGCCGCGCAGCGGTCGACGCACGGCTGCACCGACACGCAGTACCTGTGGGATGGACTGGCGCTGCCGAATCCCAACCTGCACTTCATGCTGAGCGGGCACGTCCACGATGAGTCGCGCCGAAGCGACGTCGCCAACGGGCATCCGGTATTCCAGATGCTGGCCGACTATCAGGGCCGCGCCCAGGGAGGCGAAGGCTGGCTGCGGATCCTGCGGTTCGTTCCCGCGGAGAACAAGATTTACGTGCAGACGTACTCGCCCTGGCTGAACCGGTTCGAGACCGATGCCAACAGCGAGTTCACCCTGGATTTCCCAATGGGAGGCGCGTTCGAGATCGTTCACACCATGACGGCGGTCGACGACGGCACCGTGTTCTTCGCGCCCACCACGCTCGAGCACGACACCAGGTACGAGTGGAAGGTCACGGTCACCAATGCGAGCGGCACGAGCCGGACGAGCCAGACCCGGTCGTTCACGACCGCGCTCGACCCCAACATCAACAGGCCACCAGTCGCAGCCAGCCAGGCACTCGGCGTCCAGGAGGATGGAAGTCTAGCCGTCACGCTTGGCGCATCGGATCCCGATGAAGACACGCTCACCTACTCGATCGTGACCAGTCCAACACATGGCACGCTCACCGGTACGGCGCCGGCACTGACGTATCTGCCCGCGGCAAACTACAGCGGCACGGACACCTTCACGTTCCGTGCGAACGACGGAGAGGCGAACAGCAACGCCGCCACGGTGTCCATTGCCGTCGCGCCCGTCAACGATACGCCCGTCGCCAACACAAACGCGTACACCGCGCAGGGGGGCTCGACGCTGACGGTCACCGCGCCGGGTGTGCTCGGAAACGACAGCGACGTCGAAGGCAGCTCGCTGACGGCGAGTGTGGCGACCGGTGTCAGTCACGGCACGCTGGCGCTCGCCACGAATGGCTCGTTCACCTATACCCCCGCAGCGGGCTATTCCGGTCCAGACTCGTTTGCCTATCGCGCGAGCGACGGGACCACACCGTCGGCACCGGCGACGGTCTCGATCACGGTGCAGCCCGCACCGCCGGCTCCGCCCCTGACGATCTTCACGGCAAACTTCAACTCCAACGCGAACAGCTTCTCGTACAGCGACAACACGTTCAGGGGCGCGACGCAGTCGAGCTACGCGAGCGGATCGCGCGTCTCGTCGGGCGGCTTCAGCGGCGGGGCGCTGCGCGTGCGGCTTGGCGGCGAGAACAACAACACGATCAACGGCATATCCGGCGGCTGGCGCCGCACCTTCACGCTGAGCTCGGCCCGAGCGGTCGTGCTGTCGTTCCGCTACAACCTCGATCAGGGGTCGGAGTACGACAGCGACGAGTTCAGCCAGGTGATGGCCAGTATCGACGGCGTGCTCGTGGGCAACTCCCCTGCTGACTACATCGCGCAGGTTACCGGCAACGGAAACGGGGGAAGCTCGGTGACCACCGGCTGGCAGCTGTTCCAGAAATCGCTGGGCACGCTATCGGCGGGCACGCACACGGTGATTCTCGGCGGGTACAACAACAAGAAGAACAGCGAGTCCGAACGCACGACGATCCTCATCGATGATGTGACGGTCACGGCGCCATAAGGATTCGTGAGGTTCGTGGGTTCGTAAAGTTCGTTAAGTTCGTGGAGTTCGTTGGGTTCGTCAGGTTCGTTGGGTTCGTCAGGTTCGGAGGTTCGAGACGTTCGCCCGGCCATGCGGCGAGATGATCTGTCGTCGAGTCGAACCACACGAACCATACGAACCTACGAACTTTACGAACTTTACGAACCAATCAAACGTTCATGTGCTTCGCGAGGAACGGAATACCCCGCTTTCCCCAGAACTGGTGGTCCTCGGGAAACACTTCCTGTTCCACCAGGTCGGGCTCACCGAACACGGTGTAGATCTTCTTCACTTCGTTGCAGCTCTCGATGCTCGCGCGAATCGGAAAGATGGGGTCCCGTTCTCCTGATTCGACGAACAGCGGTCGCGGGGCGATGAGCCCGGCGATGTCGTGCATCTCGGCCCAGTTCAGAACGCCCGGCACGTAGTTGTCGATGCAGTGCGCGAGGCTGCCGATGCTGTCGCGAAACGTGTTCAGGTAGCCGCTCACGAGCGCGACACGGATGCGCGGCTCGAGCGCGGTAGAGAATACGGTGACGGTTCCTCCGCCGGAGATACCCATGCACCCCACGCGTCGCTCGTCGAGCTCGGCGCGCGTCGCGATGTAGTCGATCGTCCGCATCACGTCCCACACACGCCACGCGATCATCGTCTCGCCGACGAGCAGCGCGCCGCCAGCCGCGGGGTCACAGGCTTTGCGCCCCAGCCCCTGACGTGCGTTGATGGGATCGCGGCGGCAGCCGAAGCCCATCGGCTCGATGGCCAGCGCCGCCATACCAGCCTCAGCGACCTGAATCGCGAAATCGTGCTGATAGCCGGCTTTGTCGGTGCGATCGGCGCCCTGTTCGTCGATGCCGACGATGTCGTCCACGCCGCGGCCGTGGCCGGGCACGCAGATCATCACGGGTGCCGGGCGCGGCGCATCGGCTGGGAGGAGCAGATAGGCGAGCACGCTGACGCCAGGCCGGCTGTCGAACACGATCTTTTCGCGGCTGTAACCCGGGAACGGGCGTGTCTCGAGCGTCACGGGGCGAAGGGGCTGACGCTCGGATGGAAAGCCGCCGATGAGCTCGGTCAGCTTCGATCCCAGCGTCCTCTGCCACTCCTCTGCTTCGGTACGCGTTCGCGCCTGGAAGCGCAACTGCCGCGCCGCAGCCGCGTAGCGATCGTGCGTGTAGGCCACCGGATCGAACCGGCGGTCGTCCACCCCCGTGGTGACGCCGGTCAGCGGACCTGTATACGCCGGTGGTGTCGACGCTTGCGAAGACTGCGCCTGGAGACGCACGGTCGTCGACGCCGTCGCCGCAGCGGTCAGCTTGACGAGATCGCGACGCGACATGTTGGCCATGCGGAGACTTTACACTCACAGGAGATTAGGAGATTAGGAGTTTTGTGTGTTCCAACTCGGGCTATTTCTTGACGATGACCACCTCGAGGTATTCGCCTGGGACTACCATCGTGCCATCGCCGCTGATGTTGAACTCCTGAATCAGATCGAGCAGATCGCGCTCCAGCCGCGACTGCGCGTCCGCCGGCAGGCCGGCAAATGCCTTGTGTACAGGCCCGTACCAGGTCCTGAACACGTCGACCCAGTGCTGGGGCGATCGATACCGGAACACGAAGTCGCGACGGTTCGCGCGGATGTCGGTCGCCGACGCGCGAAAAAGTTGCTCGAGGTGTTCCTCCGACCCCCATCGCGACGCGGGCGTGAGTCCCGCCGGCGTCGGCACGTGGCGGCCGATGACGCCGAATACCCTGCCGACGAATCCCTGCGGCGTCCAGTTGGCCAGGCCGATACGGCCGTTCGCCCGGCAGACGCGCAGCAACTCGGCAGCCGCCCGCGCGTGGCTGGGCGTGAACATGACGCCGAACGACGACAGCACCACATCGAATGCGCCGTCGGGGAACGGCATGGCTTCCGCGTCGGCCTCCTGAAACCGGATCGCCAGCCGCTCGGCTTCGGCCCGGCGCCGGCCGTGGGCGAGCAGGTCGGGCGCGTAGTCCGTTGATGTGACATCCGCCCAGCGGCGAGCGGCCGCCAGCGACGAGTTGCCGTTGCCCGCCGCCACGTCGAGCACCTTCGAGCCCGATCGCACATCGACCGCCTCGCAGAGGGACTCGCCGACAATTTGCAGCGTCGTGCCGATGACCCCGTAGTCTCCCGATGCCCAGGTGGCGCGCTGGCGCTCCTTGATGGCGTCCAGATCCGGTACCGGCGCGACCGGCGCCGCCGGCCGTACCGCCGTGCTTTCAAACGCGTTCATCTTCCTCACTCCTTGGACGACCGAATCGATCGACCATGGTGGAGTGTAGCGACCGGCTTCCGCCGCGTGAATGACCGGACGGCCGATCCATTTTGCCGATCGTCCATTTATCAGTTATCAGTTGTCAGTTGTCAGTCTTCAGTGGCTTCGCGACTGAGAACTGACTACTGAGAACTGAAAACTGCCATAGCCCCGCCCATTGGCGCGTCAGGCCCCGATCCGTGCGAGCTCCATGGCCACGTCTTCCAGCCGGTCGTAGCTCAACGCCGCGCCCTTTTCCATGCCCGACTTCATCACGGTGTCGCGCACCTCGCGCGACGGATAGGTGCACGACGCGGTGAGCCGGGTCTTGCCGTTCTCTTCGGTGAACACGGCAGCGACGACCGATTCGGCGTCGGGAAACGGCGCGTAGATCTCGGTGAACACCAGACGGGTGGGCGGCGCGATCTCGCGATACACGCCATAGAAAACGACCTCACCCATCGGGCCACGCCCGACGAAGCGCCAGGCCCCGCCCGGGCGGAGGTCGATCTCGCATACGGGCACGGAATACCGCTCGTCGAGCAGGCCCCACCAGCGCCGGACGTGTTCCGGTCTGGTCATGGCGTCGAAGACCAGACGCCTGGGCGCGTCGAACAGGCGCGTGATGACGATCTCCTGGTCCGCTGGCGTGGTGACCTTAAACGTGTCGCTGTTTGCGGCGCGGCTGACGACCATGGCGTTTCTCCCTTTTTTTCAGTTCGTGCAGGTACTCGTCGAGGCGATCGAGGCGCGCTTCCCAGAGTTGCCGGTAGCGCTCGGCCCAGTCGGCCACCTCTTTCAACGGGGCCGCTTCGAGGCGGCACGGGCGCCACTGGGCGGCGCGGCCGCGGGCGATGAGGCCGGCACGTTCGAGGACGCGGAGGTGCTTGGAGACGGCCGGCAGGCTGATGTCGAAGGGTTCGGCCAGTTCGGTCACCGAGCATTCGCCCGAGGCGAGCCGCGCGAGGATGGCGCGGCGGGTGGGGTCGGCCAGCGCCGCGAAGGTGGCGCTCAGCGGATCGGCGGGGCTGTTGTATTGAACCATTGAGTTAATTAACCTATAAGTTAAATACAACAGACGCCCCCGCGCCGTCAAGCGGCGGGTCGCCGCCCGCGCACATGACGGCTCGATGACAGCGCCGGGCGCACGTCTCCGCCACCGGAACCCCCGCCTCCCCTACACTTGGGGATCGAGATGCGGATCCTCCTCGTCGAGGACGAACCCCAGGCTGCCCACATGCTCGCCAAGGGCCTGCGCGAAGAGGCCTACGCGGTCGATGTCGCCGCCGACGGCCCGCGCGCGCTGTACGCCGCGGCGATTACCGAATACGACGCGATCATTCTCGACGTCATGCTGCCGTTCCAGGACGGGCTCGCCGTCTGCCGGACGATTCGCGCCGAAGGCTCGGCCGTCCCCATCCTGATGCTCACCGCGCGCGACGCCGTCGACGCGCGGATCGCCGGCCTCGACAGCGGCGCGGACGACTACCTGACCAAGCCCTTCGATTTCGGCGAACTGCTGGCACGTCTCCGTGCCATCATTCGCCGCGGCAGAAGACCGCTCGTCCCTTCCACCATCCGGGTGGGTCCCCTCGAGCTGGACACACGGGCACGGCGAGGGCTCAGACGGGGACAGCCCCTCCTGCTGACGGCACGCGAGTACGCGCTGCTCGAACACCTGATGCTGCACCCCAACGAAGTCGTCGGCCGCGCATCGCTCGCCGAGCACATCTGGGATCCTCCATTCGAGTCGATGTCCAACGTGATCGACGTCTGCGTTCAGCGCCTGAGACGGAAGATCGACGATCCCGGCCGTCCATCGCTCATCGTCACCCGCCGTGGCGAAGGGTACATGCTGCGCGCAGATGATGAAGCCGCAGCCGAACCATCATGACGCTGTCCATTCGGGCCCGCTTGACGGCGTGGTACAGCCTCGTGGTCGTGGCTGTGCTCGTGGCAGGATCGGCCGCCGTGTCGATCGCGCAGGAACGGCTCGCCCGCGGACGTCTGGATGGAGAACTCGAACGGCTCATGCTGACGCTCGAGGGCGTGATACGCACGGAGTTCGGCAAGGGAATGGATCTGGAAGAGGCAGTCGACGAAGCCAGCACCGAGGTCATCGCCCCCGATCGCGCATTGATCGTGACCCGTCAGGATGGCGTCCTCCTGGCGGCGTGGGGACGACCGCTGCCCGTGCCCTGGCACCCCCGCATCAACGCAACGGGCCTCGAAACCCTGTCTCTGAACGGTCAGCACTTCCGGGCTTTCAGCCGGTCCGTCATTCACAAAGAGCATCGATACGAGGCCGCCGTCGTCGCCTCGCTCGAGGCGCTCGAAGCCGAACAGCAGGAACTCCTGGCCGCGCTCGGCATCGGGATTCTCGTGGCGCTGGGCGTTGCCGCCGTCGGTGGATGGGTAGTCGGCCGGCAATCGCTCCGCCCGCTCACCGATCTCGCCGGACAAGCGGCAGCAATTACCGCGCGCGACACGTCGACACGCCTGCATCCACCACAGATTGACGACGAGCTCGGGCGCTTTGCGCAGGCGTTCAACGCGTCGCTCGATCGGCTGGCCGCGGCGCTCGACGCTCAGCGTCAGTTCATGGCCGATGCGTCGCACGAGCTTCGAACGCCGGTGTCGGTCGTCCGCACGACGGCTCAAGTCACGCTCGCGCGCGATCAGCGAGCGGAAGACGATTACCGCGAATCGCTGGGCATCGTCGAGGAGCAATCGGCACGCCTGGCCCGCCTCGTTGATGCGATGTTTCTCCTCTCCCGCGGCGAGGCGGCGGGCATCCCGGTATCACGCGAGCCTCTCTATCTCGACGATCTCGCCGGTGAGTGCGCTCGCGCACTCCGCGTCGTCGCGTGCCAGCGTGGCGTCGAGATTCGAGTGGAGGGCGACGATGAAGTGCCGGCATTCGGGGACGGCGGGCTTCTGCGCCAGATGGTGAGCAACCTCGTCGAGAATGCGATTCGCCACGCGCGGCCACACGGGGTCGTGACCATCACGGTGAAACGAAACGCGTCAGGGGCCACGATCAGCGTGATCGATGACGGCCCGGGCATCCCGACCGATCAGCAGGATCGCATCTTCGATCGATTCTTCCGCCTCGACACGCGTTCGGGAGGGGCCGGGCTTGGTCTTCCCATCGCGCGATGGGTTGCCGAGGCGCACGGCGGGACGCTCGTGCTCGAATTCTCCAGTGCATCCGGGAGTTGCTTCACGGCCACGCTTCCCGCATGAGACCGTCATCGTCCCGATCGTGCACGCGCTGCGCTCTCGACGAGGACAGTGTAGCCGGTTGGTGGTTGGTGGGTTTTACTACCAACTACCCACTACTAACCACCCACCAGCTCCGTCGCCAGCCGTGCCGCCGAGACGTAGTCAATCTTGCCCGTGCCCAGCAGCGGCACCGCCCCGACCTTGACGATCGCGCGCGGGACGAAGATCTCGGGCAGCCCCGCTTCGCGCGCGCCGGCGGCGAGCGCCGGACGCGCGGCCTCCTCGCAATCGGTCACGAGGACGAGCTGCTCGCCCCGCTTCTGATCGGCCATCGCCACCACGGCATGAATGGCGTCCGGCCACAGCTTCGCGATGAAATCCTCGACGGCTCCGAGCGGCACCATCTCGCCTGCCACCTTGGCGAACCGCTTCGCACGGCCGCGAATGGTGACAAACCCCTCGGCATCGAGCTCGACGATGTCGCCCGTGTCGTACCAGCCACCCGCGGGAGGCTCGAGCACGCCCGGACGTTCGGCCCTCAGGTACCCGAGCATCACGTTCGGCCCGCGCACGAACAGGCGGCCACCTTCGGTAATGCCTTCGACGCGCTCGAGTCGATGGTCGATTCCCGGAAGCACGCGTCCGACCGTGCCGGACTTGAAGTGCATGGGCGTGTTGACGGCAATCGCCGGGGCCGTTTCGGTTGCGCCGTAGCCCTCGAGAATACGAATACCGAACTTTTCAAACCAGACGCGCCGCGTCTCGGCCTTCACGCGCTCGGCTCCGGCAAATACGTAGCGCACCGAATAGAAGTCGTAGTTGTCGGCCACGCGTGCGTAGCCCGCCAGAAACGTATCGGTGCCGAAGAGAATCGTCGCGTTCATACCATAGGCAAATTCCGGAATCGTCCGGTAGTGCAACGGCGACGGATAGAGGAACGTTCGGACGCCCGCGAGCAGAGGAAGCAGCAACCCGCCGGTCAGGCCGAAGCTGTGAAACACCGGAAGCGCGTTGAGCACGACGTCCTTCGGATTGACGTCGACAACCGACGCCAGCTGATACCGGTTCGACAACAGGTTGCGATGGCTCAGTACCACGCCCTTGGGCGTGCCTTCCGACCCCGATGTGAACAGCACGACCGCGGGATCGTTCGCGCGCTCGGGCCGGTTCCGCGGACCGTTGGCGAGCGCTCGAATCAGCGCGCCGATTCTGGTGGCGACACCAATCCCGGCACGCACGTCCTCGAGATAAACGATGGTGGCCTGCCCGGCCAGCACGGAAATGAGCGGCTCCAGCTTCGCCTTCTCGACAAACCGCCGGGACGTCAGAATCAGGGAAATTTCCGCGCCCTGGCACGCCGCTTTGACGGACGCCGATCCGGCGGAGAAATTCAACATCGCGGGCACGCGGCCGGTGGCCTGGAGCGCGAAAAACGTGACGAGCGCGCCGCGGGACGTCGGCAGGAGCACACCGACCCGCTCGGACACCTTCGTCCGTCTGGCAATGGCCGACCCCAGCGCGTAACTCGCGGTGATGAGCCCGCGGTAGCTCATCGGTTGCTGGTCGAGGTCGTCGGCGACCAGATGCGCGCCGCCGTGCTGACGCCGCGCTTCGAGCAGCGCGTCGAACAGCGTCGTATCGACGGGAGCGGCCGCGAAGGTGGACTTCACCATTTCGTCGCCAAGCGCGCGGCGCAGCGCCACGCGCCGCGCCCGGCCCGGGAGCCCTTCCGGCGTCGTCAGCCTGGTCGGGGGAAGCACGCGGATGTGAATCCTCGGAAACAGGCGCCGGCGAACCTTCCCGGCCAGCCGCGAGAACGGCGTGAACTCCACGCCATCGATGCGCACCGGCACCAGCGCGGCGCCCGTCCGCTCGGCAATCACCGCGGGGCCCTCGTACACCTTCATCAGCGAGCCCGTCGTCGTGATGCGTCCTTCCGGAAAGATGACGCACGACGCGCCCCGCTCGACCGCGCGAATCATCGCGCGGATCGACAGCGGGTTGGTGGGATCGACCGGCAGCGCGTTCACGAGGAACAGGAACGGCCTCGCCCACCACTTCTTTGCGATGTGGGTGTCGACCGCGAAAATGGGATCGCCCGGCAGGAATGCGCCAAGCAGAAGCCCGTCGAGAAAGGACGCGTGGTTCGCCGCGATGACGGCTTTCGGCAGCGCGGATCGCGCGTGCTCGATTCCTTCAACCCGGACCCGGTACACGAGGCGAAGCGCCAGGCGCATCGCGCTTCTGACCAGCTCGCGGCGGAGGATCCATGCGGCGGCCATCGCGACGGGAATCGTGGCGAGCCCGCACAGCGCGAAGATCGTGTTCATCGTCATACCGCGCGCCGACAGCGCGGCGCCAGCGAGGGCGGCCACTGTCATCGCCAGCGCATTGACGATGTTGTTGGCGGCGATGATACGGGCACGATAGCGTGGCTCGCTTTCGTGCTGCAACAGCGCATACAGCGGCACGCAGAACAGGCCTCCGGCTATCGCCACCCCGGTCAGATCGCCGAGCACGCGCCAGCTTCCAGGCGTGTTGAGGAACGCCGCGACGCCCGCAAGATCGGCGCCGGCCACACGTCCGCTACCTGCCTGACGAAGATCAACGGCAAACAGCCCCATCATCAATCCGGCCAGCGGCACGTGGCGGGCGCTGACTTCGCCGTGCAGAAGCCGTTCGGCGAGCATCGATCCGGCGCCAACGCCGATGGCGAACAGCGCAAGCATGAGCGTCACGACCTGCTCGTTCGCAACGAGCACGTCCTTTGCGAGCACCGGCAGGCCCGAGACAACCACGAAGCCGAACAGCCAGAACCACGAGATGGCGAGGATCGGCAGCAACAAGGCCGGCCGGCTCGTCGCATGGCGCATGACGGCAATCGAGTCGTGGAACAGATGCGGTCTTGCGGTCCGATTTTCGGAATCGGGCAACGCCGCCGGGATCTGACGCGACGCCAGCCAGCCGGCGACGGCGCCGCCGATACCGAATGCCGCCACGATCGCCGGACCGCTTGCCATGAGGACAAAGCTGCCACCCACGATCGTGCCCAGGAGAATCGCCAGGAATGTACCCGCCTCGATGAGCGCGTTGCCGGCCACGAGTTCGTCATCGCGAAGATGCTGCGGGAGCAACGCGTACTTGATCGGTCCGAAGACGGTCGAGTGCGTGCCGAGGCAGAACAATGACGCGAGAAGCAGCGGGATGCTGTGCTGCCACAGTCCCCAGGCGCCAATCGTCATGATCGCGATCTCGGCCACCTTGACCCAGCGTGCGATGGCGGCCTTGTCGACGCGATCGGCCAGAGTGCCCGATGCGCCCGAAAACAGAAAGAAGGGCGCGATGAACAAGCCGCCCGCAATCATCGTGACGGACGCAGCATCTCGACCAGCCTCGGTGGCCAGCCGATAGGTCACCATGATCCCCAGCGCGCTCTTCAGGAGGTTGTCGTTGAACGCCCCGAGAAACTGCGTCACGAAGAGCGGCGCGAACCGACGCGACGTCAAGAGCTCGAACGATCGCGATGTCATACCTGCCTCCTGCTACACCGTCGTCAGCGCGGCCCACGCCGCGGCGACGAGCCGGTCGCTCAGCGAATTCATGTCAGACGTGAGCCGCCCGTAGGCGGCAAACTGCACGGGCTCGAGCACGACGCCGAAGACGAACGCGGTCGCGAGGTCGGGTTCCTGTTTCGGAATCTCTCCGGACGCGATGCCGCGCTCGATGACGGCTCGCATCACGGACACCGGCGTGGGCGTGGTCTCAGCCAGCCGTCCCAGCTGCCCATGCTGGGTGAAGACGAGAAACCGGAACAGGATCGGGTTCTCGTCGTGCGCCTGGCAGAACCCGCGAATCATCGCGGCGACTTTCGCGCGCGTGCCCGACTCGGCCGCGGCCAGCGTGCCGAGCCGCCCTGCGAATTCGGCGTAGTTCCGCTCGAACAGCTGCCAGACCAACTCCTCTTTCCCCGTGAAGTGCCGGTAGAGCGCCCCCTCTGACAACCCGACTGCCTGAGCGATGTCGCGGACTGTCGTTTCCGCCACGCCCTTCTCGACGAAGAGCTGCATGGCGGCCGTTTCGATTCGATCTCTTGTATCGGTGTATGGGTGACGCGGCATATGTGAGTAAATGATTACTCACATATAGCCTGAAGTCAAGCTGCTGTTTATTTCTCTTTACAAGTGCTTACATATCAGCAGTTTAATAAGGTGAATCGAAAGAGGCTATATGCGCAAAGTGATGGGAAGCCTCGTTTTGTTGATGCAGTTCAGTGCGGGCATGGCTGTCGCCGCGCCCCTCACTGCCCAGGAACGTCAGCGGTTGATCGCCCATTTCGATATGACCGCAGGTTGGCTGACCGACGAAGTGTCCGGCCTGTCGCCGGACCAGCTCGCCTTTCGTCGTGCGCCCGATTCGTGGACGATCCTGGAGGTGCTCGATCATCTTGTCGTCGTCGGGCCGATCTACTGGCAGGATTTGCAGAACGCACTGAAGACGCCAGGCGGGCGCAAGTCACCGTCGACCGACACCGACATTCTCTGGTACGGCATCGACCGGACCAATCGCGAGAAAGCCATCCCGTCTGAAGTCCCGAAAGGATTGCGCGATCTTCAGAGCGGACTCGACGCGCACCGTAAGCTTCACGCGCGTTTGGTTGAATACATCAGGTCGACCAACGACGATCTTCGGGGCCACATCGTCGAACGACAGAGCTGCGATGCGTACCAGTGGGCGCTGCTCATTTCCACACACGAGCAGCGGCATATTCTCCAGATTCGCGAGATCAAGGCGGATCCAGCCTTCCCGAAGAAGTAGCATGCTGAACGCACCGATCATGTCCTGTCCATCCAGACGCGCGTTTTTGACGAATCTCGCCGCGGCCGCGATGGGTCCTGCCCTCCTCGGCCGACACGCATCTGCGCAGAACATGCCGGCTCGTGTCGATGTCACGATCCTGCGGCAGCGCATTGAAGCACTCAGCATGTTCGGCCGATCGCCCGATCCTCTTCGGCTCGCACATCGATTCGGTTCCCAGTGGCGGCAACTTCGACGGCGACCTGGGATCACTGGCCGCGCTGGGTGTCATCGAGGCACTGACGGCCGCAAATCTTCGCACGCGGCACTCCCTCGAGATGGTCGTGTGGGCGGCCGAAGAAGGCGTGGCATTCAACCTGGGATTGAATGGCAGCCGCCTGGTGGCCGGTGACGTGAAGTCCTCCGACATGGATCAAGTCTGGGAGGGTGTGACCCGCGCCGACGCGATCCGGAAAATCGGCGGCGATCCTGCCCGCATCACGGACGCCATTCGACCGCGCGGCGCTCACCATTGCTATCTCGAGCTGCACATCGAGCAGGGTGGCTCGCTCGAACGTCAGGCCATCCCCATCGGCGTGGTCGAAGGCATCGTCGCGATCGCCATCAGGTGATGGTCACCGGCGTGGCCAATCATGCAGGCACAACGCCGATGGCCGAGCGGCAGGATGCGCTCCTCGCCGCCTCGCATCTGACGATCGCCGTGCGCGACGTGGTCGCCTCTGAACCAGGGCGACAAGTGGGCACTGTCGGGCGGATTGAGGTGACTCCCAATGCGCAGAACGTCATTCCCGGCGTCGTGCGGCTCACGATCGAACTGCGCGATCTCTCGTCCGAACAACTGACGCGGCTCGCAGACCGGATCCGCCTGCGCGCGGCTGACATAGCGCGAGAGACGAAGACCTCGATTGAGTTCACGTCGAGCAATCACAACACACCGGCGAATGCGGCTTTAGAGGTGCAGCGGGCGATCGAACGGAGCGCCGGAGGGCTCGGCCTCGCGAGCCAACGGATGCCGAGCGGCGCCGGGCACGACGCGCAGATGATGGCGCAGCTCTCGCCGATGGGCATGATTTTCGTGCCGAGCGTGAAGGGCATCAGCCACTCGCCGCTCGAGCTGACGAGCTGGGACGACTGCGCTCGAGGAGCGGACGTCCTGCTCGGCACGGTGTTGGAGATGGATAACAAGTAGCTACTTCGTCAGTTCAGCCGTCCAATTGACGATCACGGTCAGCACGGGACGCACCGGCTGATCGACGACGGTGTTGACGAGGAACCGCTGGCCATTCATCGCGACGGCGTAATCCGTCGGATAGGGAGGGATCGGCTCGGGCATTTGAACGTCGAACAACGCACGTGGCGAGCCGTTGGAGAACGTCGAGCCTTCGGTCGTGACGGGCACCGCCATCAGCTTCCGGTCCGCCGAGATGTAGAACAGCTCTTTTCCGTCGCGCCGCCACTCGGGCTGCATGCCGCCGGCGACTGATATCAGGTGCTGGTCACTCCCCACCGGAAACGGACGAACGTAGACCTCGAATTTGCCCGATTCATCTGAGGCGTACGCCAGCCACCGGCCGTTTGGCGCGAAGCGACCCTGGACCTCATTGGCCGGCGAGGCCAGGAACGGGATCTTCTTCGCGTCCCCAGACAGCGAGGCGACGCTGAGATCGTAACCATCCGGCGATACTTGAGTGTAGGTGAGGAACCGGCCATCGCTCGACGTGTCGTTGGGGTACAGCGCTCTGTTATCGTTATCTTCACCACCTGCAAAAAACTCGTCAGACCCACTTCCGGCTTTTCGAAAGATTCTGGTAGCGCCAGCGCGCGTCGATCCGAAGAAAATCCGGCTACCATCAGGGGACCAGGCAGGAAACCAGTCATTCAGCGGATCGAATGTCACGCGTGATAGGTTGTGCAGGGCCAGTTCGAGCACGAAGATGTCGTTATTCGCGCTTTCGGGCTCCCACCTCGTGACCAAGACGCGCTTCTGATCGGGAGACAGCCGCGGCGAACGATACACCGCCGGCGCGATTGCCGATCCTGTCGCCGCCCCGTCGCGATCGCGCCACTGGAGGCTGGTGGTCATCGCCACGCTTGGCCCGTAGGCGAGCACACCGGCCGGTGACGCGGTGACGGCGGCATAGCCAAGCGCTGAGCTGAAGTACCCGACGCGATCGGCGATGCGCACGGCTTCGCCTCGCGTCTGGAACGTCCGATCGTTGAACGCCTGCGCGAACAAGGCACCGTCCCGCGCGAGCAAGAGGTAGCCGGAACCGTACAGGCCGGCGCTTGTGCTGCCGACAACGCGCGTGTTTTCGGCGGAGTCCAGCGACCCCACGTAGATGCCCTGATGTTCGGGATTGAAACTGCTCTGGTAAAACAGATAGTGTCGGCCGTCGGGCAGGAACTGCGGCCAGTTGTGGGCCGAGGCGCCCTGATCGCGATTGAACGTCGTCGCGGGTCGGACGGCGCCGCCGATGGCCACGATCTGCGATATTGGACTGTTCGGCGCACCGGTGAAGACGATCGTCCCGTCAGGGCTCCACGCGCCGCCACGGCCGCCCGGCGCATCGCACAGCACTTCTGGCGCGCCGCCCATGGTGTCGATCTTCTTGAGTTTCCCGCCGGCGAAAAACGCGAGGGAGCGGCTGTCGGGCGACCAGAACGGAAACGATGCGCCCTCGGTGCCGGCCAATGGCTGAACCTGCACCCCATTTAGCGGTCGAAGCCAGAGCTGAGACACGCCGTACTTAGGAGCGGCGACAAACACGATACGACGCCCGTCTGGTGAAAGCGCAAGCTGCGCGGCCGAAGCCACCGGTGCCGGGCTCAGCAGCACATCCGGCGGCGGTACGATTTCAAATCGGACCGAGGTGGCCGGCGGTGTCGGGCTTGAGGCGTAGCGCCACGCGAACGCACCCACCGCGAACACGGCTACCGCAGCCAGCAGGGCCAAGATACCGACGAGGCGTCGCGATCGCCCAGCCGGCGTCGCCGGCGCAACGTTCGTACTGGCCGCCGCACCCGACGCCGCGTCTGTAACCCAACGCAGAGCACTCGCCAGGTCTGCCGCGCTCTGCCACCGATCGTCTGCCCTCTTTGCCAGACATTTGCGGACGATGGCATCGACGATCGCGGGCGCGAGCGGTTGCAGCGTCGTGACCGGTGGCGGCTCCCGTTCGAGGATCGCGGCAATGAGACTCGCATGCGTCTTGCCCTCGAACGCCTTCTGCCCCGTCAGCATTTCGTGCAGCACGCAACCAAACGCGAAGATATCTGTGCGCGCGTCGGCCTCGGCGCCTTCGATCTGCTCGGGCGCCATGTACTGGAACGTCCCGAGGATCATGCCGCGCGCTGTGAGGGACTGGGGCGACGCTGTCGGCATCATCGACATGTCGCCGACCGCGACTGCGGGCGACGCCGTTTTAGCAAGACCGAAATCAAGCAGTTTCGCGCCCGATTTGGTCAGCACGATGTTCGCCGGTTTGAGATCGCGGTGCACGACCCCCGCACGATGCGCTGCCGTCAACGCGTCGGCAATCTGGATCGCGATCGTCAGTGCCTCTGCGCGCGGCAGGCCGGGACCCTTCGATTCGGCCCGCGCGATACGATCCGCAAGCGTCTCGCCTTCGAGGAACTCCATGACGAGAAACGCCGTGCCGGCGTGCTCGCCGACGTCGTAGAGCGTGCAGATGTGCGGATGCGCGAGCTGCGAGATGACGCGCGCCTCGCGGTCGAAGCGCTCGCGGAACTGTGGATCCCCGGCGACCTCAGTCGGGAGAACTTTGATCGCCACCGTGCGATCGAGGCGCGTGTCGCGGGCTTTGTAGACCTCGCCCATCCCGCCTGCCCCTAGCGGGTTGAGGACTTCGTATGGGCCGAGACGGGCGCCGGGAGAGAGTGCCAGTCGTGCCTCCTCCTTTGGACGCTGTGGAGCGGTGCAGTCTATCAGTTCTCTGTCAGCCCATCCGCCAGCCGCTCTCGCTTCTCGCGATGCCACATTGACACGTTTACGTATCTGTGCCAATGTGGGGCCTGAGGTGGAGGTCCATGCCTGATCCCCAACAGCGTCGAGCACGCCTGAGCATCGATGTTCCACGCGAAGCGCGGCGCCGCATACATATTGCGGCGGCGAAACGCGACCAATCGATTCGGGACTATGTGTGGGAGGCCGTCGAGGCACGCCTGAAACACGATCTCGCCGACGAGTTGTCAGCCGCCGATCTGGTTGCACTCAACGAACGCGCCGATCCGGTCCTGGCCGATCTTTGGCACAATCCCAAGGACGCGGCGTATGACAAGCTGTAGTCGCGGCGATGTCGTGCTCGTCAAGTTTGTGTTTGCCGACGAGAAAGGCATCAAGCAGCGGCCTGGTCTCATCGTCAGCACCGACAAGTATCAACAGGGCCGGCGGGAGACGATCCTCGCGGCCATCACCAGCAACATCGGCCGGCTCCTGGTGGGAGACCACAAGATTAAGGCGTGGCGCGAGTCTGGCCTTCTGTACCCGTCGATCGTCACAGGCATCGTCAGGACCATCAAACACGACATGATCGCCAGCAAGATGGGCGAGTTGCCTCCATCAGAGCTTCACGCCGTGGAGGACAAGCTTCGGGAGATTCTGGCGCTCTGACCAATTGACGCTCACTTCTCGAGGAGCGCCGTCCAGTTAAGAATGACGTTGATGGGCGACGGAGCGTCTTCGATTCGCGTGTTGACGAGGAATCGCTGACCGTCAGCAGTGACCGCGTAGTTCGATCGATACGGATTTCCCGTCAGTGGCACGCGAGTGTCGAAGAGCGCTTTCGGCACACCGCGGTCGAACGCGTTGCCGCCAGGAATCGGGACGCTCATCAACTTATTATCGGACGCCAGGTAGAAGAGCTCGTTGCCATCGCGCCGCCATCGCGGCTCGGATCCGCCGTCCGGTGAAATCTGTCGCTTTTCCCCCGTGGCTGGAAACGGCTGGACATACACCTGCAGCTCGCCGGATTCGTCCGACGCGTAAGCCAGCCATCGTCCGTTGGGACTCAGGCGGCCGTGCATGGCATTCAGAGCTGTGTGCACAGCGAGTAGCGGTTTGGCGCGGCCGTCGGTGGGCCACACCCAGATATCGAATCCGGCGGTTGACGACGTCTTTGTGTACACGATCAACTTGCCGTCCGAGGACCAATCGCTGCTTATCAAGTTCGCCTCTGGGTCCAGAATGGGCTGTTCCGGCTCGGTGCTGCTCGATCGCTTTTGATAGAGCTCCGAGAATCCGTGGCGATTGGTCCTGAAGACAATTCGTCCGCCATTGGGCGACCACAGCGCGCTGGCATCGGTCTGGGGGTCGACGGTAAATCGCGTCATAACGTTGCGGGCGAGATCGAGCAACCAGACATCTGCTGACGTGAGCTTGGGATCCACCCGGCTGACGGCGATAGTCCGCTCGTCCGGCGAGAGCTCGAAATCGAGGTACTCGGCGGGTGTGCCTACCGTTCCGGCAGGGTTACCGGATCGATCGAACCACCGAAGCTCGCCCGGGAGCCCGATGTGCTTCGCATATACAATGACGCCCGTGTCTGATGCCGAAAACGCCGCATAACCCGTACTCGTCACACCGACGTCTCCAGCGACCGTGATGGCTTCCCCGGTTATCGACGTGCGATTGAGATCGAACGGTTGCGCCATCAAGGTTCCGGCTCGCAGGAAAAGAATGTAGCCGGGTGGTGCGAACTGCGCGCTCCAGTCGGTACGCTCGACTAAAGGCGTTCCGACTGGCAAATCCAGGGACGCCATCGAGACGCCCCAGTGCTCCTGCCGTGCGTTTCGGGTCGTGTACAAGAAATGGCGGCCATCTGGCAGAAACGCAGGGAACCGATGCGAGTTCTCGGCACGCGAAACGTCGAACTTCGTTACTTGCGAAGCCGTGCCTCCTGTTGCAGCGATCCGGAAAAGGCCACTGGCCGCCGTCGGAGCGAACAAGATCGTACCATCGCGGCCCCAGGTACCTCCGCGTGAATCGAGCGGCGCATCGCTTAACGTTCGTGCCGGCCCTCCTCCGATCTCGATCGTCTTCAGCTTCCCCTCCGCGAAAAATCCGAGAGATCGGCTGTCAGGCGACCAGAAGGGATAGATCGCGTCCTCGGTTCCGCGAAGCAGCTGCGCTTCGGAGTCGCCCAGCGATCGGACCCACAGGTTTGGCCGCCCGCGCGGCGCTTGTGACACGAAAGCGACCTGTCGGCCGTCCGGCGATATCGCAATCTGTGGCGCGACGATAGAAGCGGGAGGGCTCGAGAACGTCGCGCTTGGCGGCGGTAACACCGAAAGCTGAAGCAAGCCGGGAGGAGATTCACGACGATGTGCCCACCATCCGGGCAGCAGCGTGAGCACCGCAACCAGCAGCGTGCCGGCAGATGCGAGCGGTAGCCACACGCGAAGGCCACGAGATGATCGACGCGAGGCGGCCGCGGCAGAAACCTGAGTACCATCGCCGACCCATTTGAGCACCGGCAGCAGATCGGCCGCTGACTGCCAGCGGGAATCGGGGTCCTTCTGGAAACAGCGGGCGACGACGCGATCGAGCATCGCCGGTGTCAACGGTTGTCGCGAGGAGATTGGCGGCGGCTCGTCCTTGAGAATGGCGCCAATGACGCTCGCGGGCGTGTCGCCTTTGAAGGGGCGCGTCCCGGTAACCATTTCATAGATCACGGCACCCAGCGCCCAGATGTCTGTGCGCGCATCGGCTTCCCTGCCCTCCACCTGCTCGGGCGCCATGTACTGCACCGTGCCGAGAATCATTCCGTGCGCAGTCTCGGGTGCGCGCGTGGTCATGCGCGTCATCCCCGACATCGAGATCGGCCCATCTTTGGTCCGCAGCTTTGCCAGCCCGAAGTCGAGCAGCTTCGAGCCCGCCTTCGTCAACATGATGTTCGCTGGTTTGAGATCGCGATGGATGATCCCCTGGCGATGCGCCTTGTCGAGCGCGTCGGCGATCTCGACGGCGATCTTCAGCGCGTGATCGAGCGGGAGCGGGCCCTTCTCGAGGCGCGCAGCCAACGTCTGGCCGTCGAGATGCGGCATGACGAGATAGTGCGTGCCGTTACTCTCGCCAACGTCGTAGATGCCGCAGATGTGGGGATGGTCGAGCGCGGCGACCGCCCGCGCTTCGCGTTCGAAGCGCGCCCGCAGATCGGGATCGCTGGCAACTTCACTGGGCAGGACCTTGATCGCCACCGTGCGATCGAGGCGCGTGTCGCGGGCCTTGTAGACCTCGCCCATGCCACCGGCGCCGAGCGCGCTGAGGACTTCATACGGACCGAGACGAGCGCCGGGGGACAGTGCCACGCGTGCCCTCCTCGGTTGCAGCCTGGAGTGGGTTTGCCGGATCTTACTTCCCGTTGGCCAGCCTGGAGCGCTTTGTTTTGCACTGGTGAACGTCGGGCGCCCGTCGAAGGGCCTCCTCTCGTCATATTTGACACCGCCCCGTAACGAGCGTAATTTCGCGCCATAGTTTGAGGCCCAAGGAATAAGAAGGGAGGGATTCATGACCTCGATGCGTGGATGGGTGTGCACACTCGTTCTGGCGCTGGTTGCGGTCACGCCCGCTGTTGGGCAGGAGTACCGCGGCCGCGTGCAGGGAAGCCTCACGGACGAAACGCAACTCGCCG
Organism: Vicinamibacterales bacterium; assembly: GCA_963821395.1. Classification (GTDB taxonomy): domain Bacteria; phylum Acidobacteriota; class Vicinamibacteria; order Vicinamibacterales; family JAMQPK01; genus JAMQPK01. The sequence continues at coordinate 36,661 of CAWGDY010000046.1, forward strand.
TACCCGGTGCGCAAGTCACAATGCGGAACGACGCCACGGGCGTTTCCGTCACCCGCGTAACGGGCCCCGAAGGACGCTACCTCTTCGACTACGTCGATCCCGGCACCTACACGCTGACCGCGGAGCTCAGCGGCTTCGCCACCGTCGTGCAGAAGAACGTGCTGGTGCAGGCGCGCGGCGACGTCACCGCGGACGTCACCATGAAGGTCGCCGCGTTGTCTGAGACGGTCACCGTCGATGCGACGCCCGTGGCCATCCAGTTCAACACGAGCACCAAGGACTTGACGCTCGATCAGAGTTTCCTCGAGTCGATTCCCAATATCACGCGAAACCCGACGCAGCTGGCGTATCTCAGCCCCGTCGTTCGCAACGCCGGCAACAAGAACGAGGTCTCGCCCTACCATCACTGGGCGGGCAACGACATGGACGTCGGCGGCGGCACGCGCCGTCGCAACGACGTGCTGCTCGACGGCACGCCGCTCGAAGCCGGACCGAAAGTCGCCTACACGCCGCCGATGGACGCGATTGCGGAGTTCAACGTGTCGACCAACGCGGTCGATGCGGAGTTCGGCCACAGCGCCGGCGGCATCATCAGCATGTCGCTGAAGTCGGGCACGAACGCGTACCACGGGACCGGCTACTACGTCGGCCGCAACCCGGACTGGAACGCCGTCACCAATCGAGTGACGCGGCAGCACAGCGACAACACGTACAGCCAGACCGGCGGCACGCTCGGGATGCCGCTGCGCCGCAACCGGATCTTCCTCTTCTCGAGCGTCGAATCGTCCCGCGTCACGGAAGTGCTGCCGCGGTCGCTGACCATGCCGACCGCGCTCGAGCGGCAGGGAGACTTCTCCCAGTCGTTCAACCGCGACGGCAGTCTACGCGTCATCTACGATCCGTGGACGTCGCGCTTCGGTCCGAACGGCCAGATCATTCGCGATCCGTTTCCCGGCAACAAGATTCCGGCGAACCGTTTCGATCCGCTCGGCGCCAAGCTCATGTCGAGCCTCTGGGCGCCGAACGGCGCTGGCGACGATCGCACGGGCTTGAACAACTTCCAGTACAACCAGGAGTTCGAGTTCGAGTACCTGAACTTCTCCACGCGCCTCGACTGGAACCTCAACGACAAATGGAAGACGTTTGCGCGCGTCAGCCGGTTCCAGACCGACCAGGTGCAGCCCGACTTCACGGGCGGCGTCGATCAGTTCAAGATGCGGCCGGCCCAGGGCAGCAAACGCAACGGCTGGAACATCGCCGCCGATACGGTCTACACGATGAGCTCGTCGACTGCCCTCAACGTGCGCGCCGCGTACTATCAGGTCGAGGACAAGCGCGATTATCCGGAGATGGCGCTTGCACCAAGCGACCTCTCCAACCTGTGGTCGAACTCGTGGTACCAGCCGTACATGGATGGGCGCCCGATTCTGTACTTCCCTGAAATCGCGATGGGGAATTACGGGACCTACGGCGTTGGCAGCGCCTGGTGGCAGATTCCTGAGGGCTACAGCCTTCATGCGCGCTTCAATAAGTACTTCGAGCGACATTCCATCAAGACGGGCAGCGAAGTGCGGATCAAGCGAGGGGAGGCCGCGCGCTTCCGCTACTTCAACTTCGTCGTCAATGCCAACGCGACGGCGAACACCACGGCGAGCCCGAACCTGAATCAGGTCGGCCACCCGTGGGCAAGCTTTCTTCTCGGCGCGCTCGACAACAACTCCAGCACTCAGTACGTGCCGATGCAGACATCCGACACGGAGATGTACGGGCTGTACATTCAGGACGACTTCCGCATTCACGAGAAGCTGACGTTGAACCTGGGTCTGCGCTGGGAGTACGAGGGAGGCTTGTTCGATCCGGAGTATCGCCTGCCGCGCGAAGTCGATCTCACGCAGCCGATTCCTGGACTCCAGGCGGCGATCGATCCGCGGATTCCCGCCAACATCAAGGCGATGATGGCGGAATCCGCCGGGCAGAATAGCTACATCTACAACGGCGCCTACTACTTCACGGACGAAGAAAATCCCCGCAACGCCCAGGTGTCGGGCCTTCAGCTGATGCCCAGATTCGGGCTCGCGTGGAGCCTCGACAGAAAGACCGCCGTTCGCGCCGGGTACGGCCGGTTCTACACGCCGCAGATGCTCGTGAACGAGAACTCGACGATGGGCCAGCTCGATCTGGGCGCCTTCAGTCCGTTGACGCCCATCATCCCTGCCGCGCAGGGCGTGCCGCAGGTCACCTTGTCAAACCCCTTCCCGCAGGGGCTGACGCCGGCGTACGGAAAACGGTATGGGACCTACACAGGTCTCGGCGACAACGTCCGATGGGACGAGTATCAATCGCGGCCATCGATCAGCGACCGCTTCAGCTTCTCGATTCAGCGCGAGCTGTGGCCGCGCACGGTGTTCGATGCCTCGTACCTGATCAACTTCATCGGCCGCGACGGCTACACGAAGAACATCAACATGATGGACCCGCGCCTGGGCTTCAAATACAAGGATGCGCTGCAGGCAACGGTGCCGAATCCGTTCTTCAACTATGGAACGGTCGACACGTTCCCGGGCGCGCTTCGCACGCGCTCGACCGTCGCGGTCGCCGAGCTGCTCAAGCCGTATCCCCAGTACATCAACATGACGCAGGAGTGGACGAACGGCCGGAAATCGAAATATCACACGCTCGAACTGCGTCTTCAGCGCTCGTTCTACAACGGTCTCTCGGCGCTGGCCGGTTACGCCTACGTGCGCGGCTCGCGGCAGGAGTTCTATGACAACGTCGATGAGTACGACCAGGTGTGGACGTGGACGGACGTACCGGATCCCCGCCATCGGCTGAATGTGTCCCTTGTGTGGGAGGTGCCGGTGGGCCGCGGTCGCACGTTCGGCAGCAACATGAACAGCGCCCTCGACGCCGTGCTCGGCAACTGGGAGCTCGCAGGCAACTACCGGTACGAGTCCGGACAGTATTTGCGATTCAACGGCATGATTGCGCCGACTGAAACCCCGAAGACGACCGGCAATGTCGGCGCAGGCAACTACTGGTTCGACACGACAGGGTTCGCGCAGCTGCCGGCGTTCACGCGCCGGACAAACACCTGGCAATACGACGACCTCAAGGGACCGAACTACACGAATGTGGACCTCGCGCTGTCCAAGCGCGTTCCGCTCAAGGGCTCGTCGAGGCTGAACTTCCGCCTCGAAGCGTATAACCTGCTCAACGGCATGAACTGGGGCCTGCCGAATACGAACATCACGCAGTCGAGCTTCGGCCAGGTCTCAACTCAGGCTGACGCGTATTTCGGCAGGCAGCTTCAATACACCCTGAGAGTCGAGTTCTGACGGCGTTCACCGTTTACCGTTTACCGTCGATATTCTGACGGTGAACGGTAGACGGCTGACGGCGAACCTCTGCGATTGGATTGTTTGACGGTGCTGACAGATCAGGTAAGGTCGAGTCCGTTCAGATGCCCGGTGGAATCGCCGAAGTGATCCATCCGCGTGCCCATCCGGTCCATCATCGTCAGGAACAGATTGCACATCGGCGTCTCTCTCCGGTAGACGACGCGGCGGCCCGTCTTGATGAAGTTATCGCCGCCGTGCCCGGCGATGAGCGTCGGCAGATCGTGGTGCGTGTGCTGGTTTCCATCGGCGAGCCCGGCGCCATACACGATCATCGAGTTGTCCAGCAGCGAGCCGTTGCCTTCCTGCGCGGCCTTCAGCTTGCCCACCCACTTCGAGAACTGCTCCATCTGGTAGTAGTTGATCTTCGCGACCTTGTCCATCTGCTCGACGATGTTCCGGTGGTGCGTCAGCGGATGGTGGCCGTCGGGGATGCCGATCTCACGATAGGCGCGCGACGTGCCCTCGCGCGTCACGAGGAACGTGACGATGCGCGTCAGGTCGGCCTGGAAGGCGACCGTGATCATGTCGGTCATCAGCCTGAAGTGCTCGGCGAAGTCGCTCGGAATGCCGTAGGGCTTCTCCATGCCGGGGTCGACCTTCGCGTTCTCCTGCTCCGCCCGCTTCAACTGCTCTTCGATCTGACGGATGGAGCTCAGGTACTCGTCGAGCTTGCGCCGATCGGTCGGACCGAGCCCGCCCTGCAGCGCGCGCGTGTCTTCCGTCACGAAGTCGAGAATGCTTCGCCGGTTGATGCGGCGCTGTTCGCGCGCTTCGGGTGAGAGTTCCGCGCCGTCGCCGAACAGCCGCTCAAAGAGCGCGCGCGGATCGAGGATCGGCGGCAGCGGCTGCGTTTCGCTCCGCCACGCCAGGTTGTTGGTGTAAGCGCACGAATAGCCCGAGTCGCAGTCGCCGGCCTGACGGCCATCTTCGAGCCCCACTTCGAGCGAGGCAAACCGTGTGTGATGGCCGATCTGGTTGGCCACCAGCTGGTCCATCGACACGCTCGACTTGATGTCGGTGACCGACTTCCTCACCTGAACGCCGGTCAGATACGAACCGCAGCAGCGGCCGTGATCGCCGGCGCCGTCCAGCAGCGCGCGGCCGGTGTTGTGCGTCAGGTTGCCCATCACGAGGATGTCGTTCTTGTGCGGCTCGAGCGGCTGCAGCGTCTGGGGAAGCACACCGAGCTTTCCCTCGTAGTTCATGTTCCAGTGCCGCATGTCCATGCCGTTCGGCACGTACACGAACGCCATCCGCACCGGGGCTTTCGCGGCCTGCGGCTTGGCGAGCGCCGGCGTCATCGCGTCGAGGAAGGGCAATGCCACGGCGGTTCCCACTCCGCGCAGGAACGTTCTTCGTGGAAGCGTGCGGCCGGTGATGTACATCAGCGAGGCCCTCCGGTAACATCTTCGCCCCTGCGGGCTTGGAATGGCAAGCTTTTGACGATTTCGTGCACCATGGTCCTGAAGCGGTACTGGTCTGCCGCCACCGCGCGCTGGATGCTGTCGACCGTCCGGCGATCGTAAGGCTTGAGCCCTCGCCGGAGCGCATAGGTCAGCATTTTCTGAGTCAGCGTGCGTGAAAATTGCGGCAACTGCGAGACGAGCAGCGCCCGCATCTCTCCCGCCGTGGCAAAGCGCTGCCCATCGGGCAGCGTTCCGCTCGCATCGACCGGAAACTCCCCTTCCCTGTCGCGCCATCGGCCGATGGCGTCGTAGTTCTCCAGACCGAAGCCCAGCGGGTCCATGTTGCGATGGCAGGACGCGCAGGTGGGATTCCGGCGATGCAGCTCGAGCTGCTCGCGCATCGAGCGCAGCTCCTTCCCCGCCGACTCTTCCAGCGCCGGCACGTCGGGCGGCGGCGGCGCAGGCGGAATGCCCAGGAGGTTCTGCAGCACGTACTTGCCGCGAATCACGGGCGAGGTGCGCGTCGGGTAGCTCGACACGGTCAGCACTCCAGCCTGGCTCAGCACACCGCCGCGGCGATCGGTCGTCAACGACACCTTGCGGAACTCGGGGCCGCTGACCCCGGCGATGCCGTAATGGCCCGCGAGCCGTTCGTTGAGGAACGTGTAGTCGGCGTTCAGAAAGTCGCTGATCGGACGGTTCTCGCGCAGCACGTGCTCGAAGAACATCGACGTCTCGGCCTTCATCGCCTCGCGCAGCTCGGGATTCCATTGCGGGAACTTCTCGGGATCGGGCTTCACGACGTCGAGATTGCGCGTCTCGAGCCACTGGCCCGCGAAGTTGTCGGCAAACGCCGCGGCGCGGGGATCGGCCAGCATCCGATCGACCTGCGCTTCGAGCACCGTCGGATCGCTCAGCTTCCCCGACTCGGCCAGCGTCAGCAGCTCTTCGTCCGGCATCGAGCTCCACAGGAAATAGCTGACGCGCGAGGCGAGCTCGAACGGCGATACCTCGTGCACGAGCGACGGATCGCGCGGGTCGGGATCGCGCTCGATGCGGAACAGGAAGTTCGGCGACACCAGCATCGCCTGAATGGCGAGCTGAATGCCCTGCTCGCACGGACTGCCCGTCGGTCCGGGCCAGGTCGACGAACCGCAGCAGCGAATCGACTTCGCGGCGCGTCACCGGCCGGCGGTAGGCGCGACGCGCCAGATTCGACACGATTCGCTCGACGCAGGCACGGCCGGACTGGGGATCGCAGACAGGATCTTCTTGCGGCTTTCCTTGTCGGCCTTTGCCTGCGAACGGCCCGATGAAGATGATCGAGTCGAGGAACTTGTTCACGTTCCGGTTGTACGCGTCCTCTTCAGGCAGGATCTGGACGAACTCGTCGTCGATGAAGCCCGCCCGGAACACGTGATCGCCTTCGGGCAGGTCAGCTGAAATTCCTCTTCGGAGTACGGGTCGAAGTAGACCAGGCCCGACGGCTTGGTCTCGACGATCTGGGTGGCGATGAGCTTCGCCGTCCATCCAGAATCCGAGCTTCACGGGCGCGGCATCGAGCCCCTCGATCGGCGGACGTTCGCCTGGCAGGCCGATCCGGACGGTGTATTCGCCGCCGAACTCGACACGATGCTCCGCTTCGATGGTGCTTCGATCGAGGCGCCGGATGCGGCTCTCGCGCGCCAGGTAGCCGATTTCGATCGGCTTCGCAGGGATCTCGGTCGAGATGGCCCACCGGGCGATGCGCTCGGCGGCCCCCAGGTAACGCTCCATCAGGACCGGCGACACGGTGAGCACGTCGCCGATGTTGTCGAAGCCGTCGCCCGAGTCGTCTGCGGGAAAGTCCCTGTCGGCGCGGAACCGGACGCCCAGCAAATCGCGAATCGTGTTGCTGTATTCGTTGCGATTCAGCCGGTGGGCCGTCATCCGGCCGGGATCGGGTTTGACCGACGCATCGGCGCGATCGAACGCGCGCTCGATGTAGCCGGTCATGGCCGTCATACGCGCGGCATCAGGCCGCGGAATTCCGGCGGGCGGCATGTCGCCTATGCGCAGGCGCCGCAAAATCCCTTCCCATACGTCGCGGTGCTGCGCGAGGGAATCCGCGGACGTCAGATCGGCCACGCTCATGCCGCCCGCGGCCGACTTGTCGTTGTGACACTTCGCGCAGGTCTCGGCGAGCACCGGGCGGACGATGGTCTCGAACTCGTCGCTCTGGCCGCTGAGGCGTGCGGGTGCACCGAACATCAGGCTCGCCGACAGCGCGCCCAGAGCCAGCAATGCGGCGGCTCCACCCCTTCGCCCTCGCGCAGGGGGCGGCGGGGGCTGCGTGGTGATCAATTTCACGTACGTCTCCAGGACGCGCTCCTTCTGCTCCGGCTTCACCATCAAGTAATGATGCTTGCCGTCCGGCGCGGGCGTAAACCGGGTGCGGCCGTTGTCGAGCACCGCGATCGTGCCGGGCTCCGAGAGCGTGAGGTCGTTGTCGTCGGGTTTCACCGCGTACAGCACGGCCGCAAGCGCTCGCGAGGGCCCGTCGTACGGCATCGGCTTGAACGCGTGATACGCATCCACGACCGGATGATTCGGCGCCCACGCCCGAATCGCCTCGAGGCTGGCGCCGGGAAACGGCAGGGCTTCGTTCAGCTCAAGGCCCGCCATCAC
>CAWGDY010000047.1:0-118881 GCA_963821395.1 Vicinamibacterales bacterium
CGCGAAAGCCCGCGCCGGCCACCGGAATGAACTCCCAGTCATAGCCGGCCTGGCGCAGCGTGAGCTTGAGCACGCCAAAGGCGCCCGTTTCTCCGCGCACCTCGCTGTTCGGCTGGATACGCACAAAAGGATCGATACCCTTGCCGCCAGTCCCCACGATGAACTGACGAAAGCCGCGGTCAGGATCGGGCCGACCGTCCGGATTCTGAAGACCGAATCGCTCGTAGTCGTGATCGTGACCGTTGAGGACCACCTCGACGCCGCGCTCGTACAGCAGGCGCAAGACCGATCGCATCGTCGAGTCGTTGCCGTGCTCCCCGGAGCTGAAAACGGGATGGTGCCAGTAGGCCACCGCACACGCCGTCCTGTTCGCGTCGAGATCGGCGCGGACCCACTCGTACTGCGGCGTTCCCACCGAGGCCGGAACGTTACTGTTCAGCGACAGGACGTGCCAGCCGCCCACGTCGTAGCTGTAGTAACCCACACCGGCAGCGCCGGCGTTCGATCCGAAGTATCCGTAGTAACCCGACGCGCCCGCGGTCTTGTACTCGTGATTGCCAGGCGACGGGCGTGTCCGGGCGAGATGTCTCCCCCAGGTCGGGTCGTAGCAGTCCCGGAATTGGCGAGCAGTCCCGCTCTCGTACACGTTGTCGCCAACGGTGAAGATGGTCCCATCGACGCGATCGAGCAACCGGGCAGTCGCCTCGTCGTTGTTGTTCTCGCAGGTCGAGATATCGCCGGCCCCAACCAGCGCACCCACGACCGGCCCTGGCCCGGGGTCGGGCTCTGGCACCGGTGTCGGCACAGGCGGCGGGTCAGGTGATGTTGGAGACGTCCCGGCGACCGACGACGTCGGTGAGAGTGGAGATCCAGGCAGCGCCTGGTCGCCGCTGCACGCGCCCGCGCCGGCGCAGCACAGAACGGCGACCAGTTGCCTCAGAACGCGTGTGATATCAGGCGACCTTGGCGATGCGCTCGGTCCGGCGTTCCACATACGGACCCTGTCGGGGGCCGGTGTTGTAGTGATCGGCGAACTCCCAGGTCAACTCGCGGGCAGTGGGAATGTTGATCCACTTGCGCAGCAACAGGCGCTTCCGCTCCGGCTCGGCCCAGTCTTCGAAGGCATCGCGGTTGTGGAACACCGAGTAGTTGCTCATCAGCAGCAGTCGCCCGGTTCGAGCAGCACTTCGAAGCTCAATTCCGGGAGCATCGAGAGCCTCGCCAGCTCGTTGACGGCGTCTTTCTCGATCTGCGTCAGCGGCTGCCACTCCGGGCAATTGCTCAGAGGTGAGAATCGCCTTCTGGTTGAAGCGGCAGCTCAGCTTCCCGTGGTAGTACGAGTAGACCGGCACCCGATGGGCCGTGATGTCGCGGTACCGCTCCGGGGGTCCATTCCCGCGGATGTTGTACTGAAACCCGTTGTAGAGCGGCTCGAGGAACTCTTCGTGTTGCCGGAGGATCTCGTTGTAGATGGCCATCGAGCTCGCCAGCGTGTTCTTGCCGCCGGTCTTCGCCTGACGCACGCACAGCAGCGAGAGAATATCCGCCGAGTCGCAGTGAGGCGTCAGCTGCGCGTTCGTGTTGGTGCCCCGGACCTTGATGTCCTGGTAGTTGTTGCCGCGGTCTTCGACGCGACCGATGAGGGTGCCTTCCGTGTCCTGGGCCACCGACGTCCCGATGTGCGAGGAGATGCCGGCATACAGCAGCTCGACCTGCTCGACGGTCTTCCCGCCAATCGGCAGGCCCTTCAGCAGCGTCACGCCGCGGCCGTCCTCGATCTGATCGCGCATCGCCTTGACCAGCCGCCCGAACGCTTCGAGCGGAAAGTCCTTTGGCGTGATGTCGTCATGACGTTTCCCGGTACTCGATGCCCTGGCGAACGCCGATTCGATCTCCGCCGCTTCGCGCGCGTTCAGGCGGTAGATCCACGAGTCGTCTTTCGTCATGTCTGCCCCTTTCCAGGCAGACCGATCGGTCACGGGTCCAAGCAGCATGTCGGGCTTCGGCATTGTCATCCCTGCGCGTTGCGGCACCCGGGAGTGCCATCAGGTATCAGAGTTGGTGTCATCGCGGTCCCGCATCCGCTTTGACGGGAATCGGCGGGTTGCCCTCGACCGGGCAGCCGCCAGCTTCGAGAAGCGTGTCGACCCACGCGTTGCTGAACTTGCCTTCGCGCCGGAGGTCGGCCAGGTAGTCCGCATTCGCATCGCGGTACGCGTTCAGCCGGTGCAGCAGTTCGTGCGCGATGTCCTGCGGAATGATCACGACGCCCGCGGCATCGGCGACAATGATGTTGCCCGGGTTCACGACGACACCGCCGCAGCACACCGGGTAGCCGATCTCTCCAGGGCCGCGGTGCAGCGGACCAACCGGGGTCGTGCCGCGCGCGAAGATCGGAAAGTCGAGCTCGCGGATCGCCGGCACGTCGCGCACCAGCCCGTCGAGCACGAAACCCTGAATGCCGCGGTGCTTGGCTTTGGTCGAAATGATGTCGCCGATGAGGGCGTTCATCTCCGACGCGTGCCCGTCAACGACGACGACATCGCCGGGCTGCGCCACGTCGAGCGACTTGTGGACCATCAGGTTGTCGCCCGGGAAGACCTTGACGGTCAGCGCCGGCCCGCACAGCTTGTGATGCTCGCCGGTCAGGCACCGGATGCCCGAGTCGACGGCGTAGAGACGATTGAGCAGATCCGAAATGTCCGGCGTGGCAAATTCGGCGAACTGCTGAATGAAGGCCGCAGGCAGCCGGGGAACGTCGGTGTTGACGCGAAACCCGGGGCCTGGGTGCATCTCAGCAGAGCGCGGCTTCTGGGCCATGTATTGTTCGTCCTCTCCAAATCGGCAAAGGCTGCAACCTGCCTGCCGGACGACACCGGTGCAGCCCCGCTCCGTGCCAGCCTGTAACTACTTGCAAAGACTTGGGTTCCGGAGCGGAATAAACGGCGGCTACGGCGACCGGCGTGGCAAATCACACTCGGGCGCGACTAAGGTCTGCGTCACCGAGACCTTTAGTCGCGGACGTCTCTATTTCACCAGCTGGCCGTTGACTTCGAAGGACAGCACGCCCTGATCGCTCGATGTGAGTGGCGTACTTCCGCTCGACGCGCTCGACGCGATCTCGACCCTGGTGTCCGCGCCGGCGGCCGACACCTTGACGTGCAGCGTCGTATTGCGGGCCATGTTGACGAGGAGATGGCGCGAGCGCGGCGCCGCGGATTTGAAGCTGTAAGTCACGTCGCGAATGTCGTAGTTCGGCGACGCCGTGCGGGCCGCCATCACCACCCATTGATTCGCCGCATCGCCGATATGCGCGCCCGTCGCAGTGCCCGCGGCCGCATCCACCTTCGCGATCGGCGACATCGCCGACAGCGTGTTCGCGTCTCCGATCTGAATCACATTGAGGAACACGTCGTAAGCCTGACGCACGGAGGGCCGCACTTCGACGCGCCCCCAGCCCAGGTATTCCCGTTCGGCCTGGGTCAGCACAGGTGCGCTCCACGGAGTGGTGCCGTCGGCGTCTCCGCTCTGAAACTCCATGCCCGGCCCACCGAGAAAACTCACGACCGGGGCCTGCGGCAGCAGCGTCTTCATGTAGAAGCGGCCGTGCGTCGCGGCGGATTTGAACTCCTTGCCTTGCAAACCGTCGAACTTGTTGGTCAGCCGAATCGTGTCGCTGTCGTTCGAGAGCCACTGTCCCGGACGCGGCGTGGCGCCTGTTCCATTGACGAACTCCGGCTGGGTTGGCACCCAGATCTTCCAGATCTTCTCGTCGGTGTCCGGACTGGTGGCAGTGAAACGATCGAACACGACCACGAATTCCTTGTCGGCCGGCCCATGCAGATAGATGAACTCGCGCTGCGACGCCGAGGCCGACGGGCTCCACATCGGCAGGTTGTCGTAGCCGACATAGTCGAAGCCTCTGCCGTTCAACACCGCCGCTGTCACGGTCCCTGCCGTACCAATACGCTTGATCCCGCGCGCGCCGAAGAAGGGATCGACCTTCTGTCCACTGGTGAAGTTGAGTCCGGGATCCGACGCGCCCTTGTGCAGGCTCACGATGTTCTCGAACACCGAGCCCTTGTTGGGACCGCGCGTCAGCACGCCTTCGCCGCTCTTGGTGTTGCCGGCCTGAAGAATGAGGTTGCCGAACTTGTGCACGCTGAACGTGCCGTACTCCGGCGTGTCGTGGCCGTACATCGTCAATTCCTGGCCGTAGAAAATCACCTGCGAGTCCGACGCGTCGTAGCCCGACAGCATGACGTGCTGGCCAAGACCGAACTCGACGGCATGAGGAATCTCCATCGCCGTCGGAGATTTCGCCTGCACGTCCCGATCGCCGAAGAGGAACCAGTAGAGCACCGCGTTGGACCAGCCACCGCCGTACTCGGTCATCACGAGGTTGCAGTCGCGCGCCGTGTTTTCACGCGCCCATTTGGCGAGCGCGGCATTCGGATGGCCGGCGCGCCGCAGCATGCCGGCATTCAGCATCAGGTTCTTGCAATTGGGGCCGGCGACGCCTTCTGAAATCGTCCCCCACCGATCGTAAACAGGCTGCGCGAGCCGCGAATGCGGCCGCGTGTTCGCTTCCACGAACACGGGGTATTGGGAAAAGAACGGCATCGTGGCGATGTAATCGACGCCGAGCGCGGGCGAAAACATCGAGACGGGGATGCTGAGCGTCACGAACGCCCTGCTGAAGTACCCGCCGGATCCTTCGTGCCATCCCGTGCCGGGCCCGTAAAAGTAGTTCAGCTCGGCGAAATAGCGATCCAGCCAGATCGACGTGAACGCCTGCAGCATGTCTGCCTGCAGCCCGGCGTCCGGATACGGGTCGCCATGGAATCCGACGATGCCGAGCACGTCTTCCACGTCGTTCGAGGCCGGATCGTTGGCAAGCATGTCTCTGCCGTCAATCCGCACCGTCAGCAGATTCTGGTTTTCGTACTTCTTCTTGTACGCCGCAACATAGGCGTCCACGATGGCGTGACGATCGGCGTCCGAGAGATGTGGATAACACCAGTCGTAGGTCGTGATCGCGGAGAGATACTTCGGAACCGGATAGCCGGTGCTCAGCGCACCGCCGGTCTGGCCTTGCGCCATGGCGATCGCCGGCAGAAGCTGTCTGGCCGACTCGATGGCTCGATCGCAATACGCCCGCGACGTCGTCAGCGGTGCCTTGAAGTGGAACCCGCGGCGCGCCATTTCCTGGGGATCGAGCGCGGCCACGAACGCGAAGTTGAAACCAGCCCAGTTCACCTCGATTTTCGCGGTCCGTTTCGGCAAGGCCCGCGTGTCGTTCAGGAGGTCGATGAACGACTGGAATTCCGAGCGGTAGTGCTTCGCGATGCGATCGCGCAGCCCCGGCAGCTCCTCGGACGTCATGAAGAGCCGCGGATGATCCGGTACGAATCTTCGGTGTCGTCGGTGTCGCCGGTGCCCGGCGTCGAGCGCGTCTGGACAGGCGCAGGCGCCTGGCTGACCACGGGAATCTGCAGGCAGAGCGCGATGACGGACGCGACGAAGGCCTTCATGAGGTTCTCCCCAACTGCTCGGCTGGCGATACGCGCGGCCTGGACTCGTCCGTAATGGCGCGAATCACGATCTCCGCATTCCGCTGCCAGTTCCGGACGCGCACGATCTTCTGAGGCGCGCCTGGCGTCCGAGCCGCTCCCGCAACGCCTCGTCCTCCGAAAGGCGCCGCAGGACGGCCACCAGGGCCTCCTCGCTGTCGGGTTCGAAGAGAAGGCCGTCAACCCCGTCGTCAATCAAGTCTTCGATGTTCCGCGAGCGTGGCGCGACGGTCGCGCGCTCCATCGCCATGTACTCCAGCAGCTTCATGGGCGAGGCGATGCCGGTCCGGTCGGCCGACGACACGGCCACGTCGACGGCGCCGACATAGCGCATCACGTCGGCGTGCGACACGCGGCCGGTAAACATCACACGGTCCCCGAGATTGAGGTTCTGAATCACGGTGTCGAGGCGGCCGCGGTCGGGACCGTCGCCGATGATGAGCAGCTTGAGGCCCGGCACCCGCGCGACGGCACGAATCAGCAACTCCACGCCATGCCACTCGCGGAGTATGCCGGCCCATCCGACGATGACCGAGTCGCTGCCACGCCAGTTCTTCACGCATATTGGCGCGCAGCTCGGCCCGCGGCCTGAAGAGATCTGGATTCGCGCCGTTGGGCAGCACCATGACGTTCGCGCGATTCTTCGAGAGCTCGCGAACGTGTCCGGCCAGCGGCGTGGAAACCGCGGCCACCACCGATGCCCGTGTCACCGCCACGCGCTCGAGGAACCGGCAGAAGCGCCTGAACCGCAGTTGCTCGAACCGCGTGTGCTGGTCCGAGGCGTACAAGCGATTCACTTCCAGGAGCAGCGGCACCCCGTGATGCCGCGACGCGAGCACCACGCCAACGTCGTTCAGCGCGTGCCGCTTGTAGACGAAGTCGGGCCGGTGCTTGCGCAGCGCGCGGCCGAACGTCACGTAATCGACGATGCTCGACGCGGCCGCCGCCAGCTCGAATACGCCCTTCGGAAGCGAGGCCTTGAGCCGCTTGAAGAATCCCTCGTGCCCGCTCCCCCGGCTTTCCCCGTGGGCCATCGCCTGCACGATGACCTCGTGACCTTCCGCGCGGAAGGCCTCGATCATCTCGAGGATGTGGATGCCCTCGGCCCCGTCGGCCAGGGTGCGATGGTGATAGAGAATCTTCATGATGCCGCCAGCAGCGTGGCTTCCTCGTGCAACGTGTCGCGGATAGCGACCGGTGGGATCGCGTCGATGGCCGCTTCGCGATCCGACAGCACTTCGAGGACGGCATCCGCCATCGACTGGCCGTCGGTGGGCGCGTAGTTGATCGTGCCCGCGGGCCGCGTCCCGTTCTCGGCGGCCACCACCGGAATGCGCATCGCCAGCGCTTCGAGCACCGACGAGGCCACGCCGTCGCTCGTCGGCGTGCGCAGGTAGAGCGAAGAGCGGCGCAACGCCGTCAGGAAGCGCTCGTGCGGAAGGTCGTCGACGATGCAGATGCGGTCGGAGAGGTCGTGCAGCGCGATGAGCCGCTGGACTTCTTTCCAGAGCACCGGATTGATGTCGCCCGCGACGCCGCAAATGACGAGACCCACATCGGCCCGGCGCGCGGCGACACGCGTGCGAAGCCGTCGATCAGCGTCTCCAGATAGAACCCTTCGCGGACGCGCACGTACGTGAACACAACGGAGTCATAGCGCTCGTAGAACGCTTCGATGCGGTCGTCGAGCGACTCGGCCTGCGCGTCGAGGTACTGCCGGCTGAATGCGGGAATGGGATGGATCTTCCGGGCCGGTACCCGGTACTCCTGAATCTTCGCTTTGACCGCCTCGTTGTTGCAGATGATGGTGCGCGCCATCGTGAACATGAGCCAGAAGACCGGGCACAGCATCGGCGCCTGCGATCGCGGGAAGTACACCTGCTTCACGCCCGCATGAAACGTCAGCACGCAGCGCCGTCCGAACAGAAGATTCAGGATCTGGGCGGCGATCGTCAGGACGAGGCCCTTCGGCGTCGATCCGTTGATGTGAACGTGGGTGGTAAATCCCGCGCGGCAGAACCTCCACACCTTGCGCACGTAGTCGCCGGCGCCGAGCACGGTTTCGTACTCGGAGCTTGGAATGTTCCGGCTCTTGCCGATGTTCAGCACCACGCATTCATGGCCGTTGGCTTCCAGGTGCTGTTTCAGAAACTCCACACGGACACCCCATCCCGCCCTCGGAGGCGGGTAGGACGTGATTTCGAGAATCCTGGCCGGACGCATCTGTCTCGCAGCGCTCATGTCGTCTCTTGTCCCCGCAGTCTCAGGTCCTTGTGCAATTCGTCGACGAGATAGTCGAGCTCCCGCCGGTGGCGGTAGCCGACCCACCAGTTGAATCCCCGGACGTGCCACGACGCCCGGGGCGAGGTCTTCAGCAGGCCGAGCCAGTGGCACAGCAGGTGCTGGATCAGAAAGAGCCGGAACATCGGGTCGTCGTCACGGAGCGACGGGTCGTAGCCGTTCAGCAGCGCCCGGCGCAGGCGCGCGACGGTCGACGGCAGAAACCACGGCTTGTGCAGGAGCAACCCGAGCTGATGATAGAGACGGCTCACGTCGTAGTAGGTGGAGCCGATCCCGAAGCGCGAGAAATCGATGGCAAACAGACGGGTGCCATCGAACATGATGTTGCTCAGGCTGAAATCGCCATGAACGGTCGTCACCTGGAGCCTGGACTCGGGCAACCGGGCCTCGGTGAAGACCTCTTTCACCCTCGCGCGCCAGTGCGCGTTCAGCCCATACGGGCCGAGGTCGGAAATCCGTCTCAATCGCACGTCGACGTAGTCGGCCATCTCGCTCAGCGAGAACGTGCGGCCTTCCACCTCCGTGCCGTCCTGCAGCACGCGCAGCCAGCGCCCGGCGGCGTGAAACGCCTGTTCGAGGTTCGCGAGCGCCGCGGCCCGGGGGACACCGCGCGCCGTGCGCGTGGCAAGCGCTTCGAGCGTCTCGCCGCCCACCTCGCCCCAGACGAGCGCCGGGATCTCGGGGTAGAACGCCACGACCTCGGGCACGCTCAGCTGCGATTGATCCTTCAGCGTGAAGGCGAGCGCCTCGGCGGCGGCCATTTCCAGCTTGAGCCGCGGTATCCGCCGATCGGTCTTGCCGGGCATCAGGCGCGGAATTTTCACGATGACGCGCCGCGTCGCCGACGCGGATTCGCTCTCGACGCGCGCCACATACGAAAACGGACGCGTGACGACCGAGAGCACGCGCGTCGCGACGTTCCGTCCGGGGAACGTGAACAGCGGATCGCCCTGCAGTCGGGCAAGGGCCTGGTCGATGACAGCGGTCGGATGCTCAGACATGATTCGAAGCCGCCTAGCGGCCGGCGTGTACCACCATTTCAAGGGACTCCCGGATGCGCGCGCAGAACCACCGGTCGAGATACCAGCGCTCGACGAGCGATTTCGCGCCGATGCGGCGTACGCACGTCTGCAAGGTTGACGCGATCGTCGTGCGGCTCCAGGTGCGGCGCCGGCGCATCCACTTCTTCATCAGCGCTTCGACGGTGAACAGGCCGAGCAGCTGGGGCGGCTGGCCCGGAAAATAGCCGCGCAGGAACGTCTCGGAGTACCGGCGCCCGCGCTCGGTGTCGAACCAGGGATGCCCGAGCTTCAGGACGCTCAGCTCGACGAGAAACGCCGCCACGTCGACATAGCACGGGCCCGTGTGCACGTTGCCGAAATCGAAGACCTGAATCGAATCCGGGCCGGCCCAGATGTGTCGGAGCTTGTAGTCGCCATGGAGCAGCGAGTACGGCACTTCGCGCTGCCGGCACGAGCGCGCGAGCCTGACGGCCTCGCGAAGCAGCGGATCGAGGTGCCGATCGGCGACGCCGAGCGCGAGCAGCTTCTCGCGCCGCTTGTTCAGCCGTGCCTCGAATTCCCCCTCGGTCCACACGCGGGGGCGCGCCGTGTGGATTTTTTCGTGAAACGCGCGCAGCCACTGTCCGCAGCGGCGGAACGCCGCAAGGGCCTCTTCCTCGTTGGTCCGGGCGAGCACGCCGAGGTCGGTGCCCGAGGCTTTCTCGATGACGACGGCGTTGAGCTCTTCGCAGTGGTCGAGCGCGCGAACGACGCGCAACCCGTTGTCGCGCCGCTCGAAGTAGCGCTCGGCCCGCGACAGCTCGTCGAATTCGAGGCGCAACAGCTGCGGCGCCTGGGTGACGTCTTCCGGCAGGTACGCGCCAAACTTCGAATCGCGTCTCACCTTCACCATCACGAATTCCGAGCGCGGACGGCCGAACTTGAGCTCGTACTCGAACATGACGGAAAACCCGCGCTCGACCGTGCGATGGCACACAATCTCCGGCGCCGGTCGCGTGGCCAGCGACGGGTAGTACTTCGGCCAGCACGTTTCAATGCGGGCGCGAATCTTCTGTTCGAGGTTGTCGTCGGCCTGCGCGGGATCCGTCGCGAGATGGTCCTGCACGAGCCGTTGCGACACCAATCCGGCCATTCACGTCCTCCGCCCGATCGAAGAAGGCTCCGGGAGCCTTCAGTTCACGAGACTTGCGTAAAGCGATTCGTACGCGCCGATCATCCGCCGCAGCGAGAAGGCCTGTTCGACACGCCGGCGTCCTCCCGCCCCGATCTCGTACCGGCGTGACCGGTCGTTGACGAGCGCGAGGATCGCGTCGGCCAGGTCGCGAGGCGACCGCGGCGGCACGAGCATCCCGCAGCCCGGATCGTTGAGAATCTCGACGTTGCCGCCGACACTGGTCGCGACGGAGGGCACGTTGGCCGCCATCGCCTCGAGCAGCGCGAGCGAAATGCCCTCCGATACGCTCGACAGCACGAACACGTCGAGCGCCGGCAGCAGCCGGGCTCGCGTCTTTGCGGAACCCGGGGAAAAACACGATCGACTTCAGCCCGAGCCGCTCGACCGCCGCTTCCAGCTCTTCCTGCTGCGGACCAGCGCCCATCAGCACCAGCCGGGCCCGTGGCTGTTTCTCTGGCGATGAGCGCCATCGCCTCCAGCAACGTGAGCAGATCCTTCACCGGCCGGAACACGGCGACGGTTCCGATCAGCACGTCGGAAGCGTCCAGTCCCAGTTCGTCCCGCCAGCGTGTGCGAATCTCAATCCCTTCGCCCGGTGCGGGCACGCGCACGCCGTTGTGGACGACCGACACCCGGGACGCGGGCACATGCCACTCGCGCGTCACCATCTGCGCCACCTCGTGAGAGACGGTGGACACTCGCGACACGCCCTTGCAGGCCAGCGTCTTCGCAACCGTCCGAAGCCGGCTGCGCAGGTGATCGGGCGAATGGCTGAACCCGTAGTCGAGCCCATGCTGCGTGTGCAGCACCGGGGTCATCCGAGCCAGCTTCGCGGCCAGCACCGTGTCGACCAGCCCGCCCCAGTTGTGGCAGTGGGCGACGTCTACGCGGTGTTCCCTGAGGATCGCGGCGAGCCGGAACGGCGCGGTCGGATCGTTGCCCGTTTTCTTGATCGGTCCGATCACGGTGATGCCGCGGTCGGTCAGCGGATCCACAAGATAGCCACCACGCTCGAGACAGATGACCGTCGGATGCAGTCCGGCGTCCGCCATCCCAATGGCCAGGTCGACGACGCACTGAGCGGCTCCTCCACCCAGCAGCCGCGGCACCACGACGCCAATCCTCATCCGCTCGCTCAAGATCTGTTCGACGCCTCGGCGAGCACGCGGCCACGCGCAGCGACGCTCTCCCTCACGCGTGCCACCATCGATCGCAGCCACGGCCAGAACCCGGACACCTGCGCGACGAACAGCTGCGGCCCGTGACCGCGCCCGATATTCACCCGCCTGAGCTCGAAGTGGTCGGTTTGCTCGTCGTTCATGCCCGCGATTTGCGTGACGGCGGCAAGGTACCCGGCCTCGCGCAGGGTTTCTTTGTCGCTCTGGCAAAAATCGTTCGGCGTTCCATTCGGATAGCTGAACACCTTGCACGGCGTGCCGAGGTGACGCTCGATCTCCTGCTTCGACTGCATGACTTCCACGCGCCGGCGATCGTCATCGAGCGACGACATGATCGGATGCGCGACCGTGTGCGACCCGATCGTGATCCCGCCATTCGCCAGCTGTTTCGTCTGGCTCCACGTCAGGAACGTGTACCGGTTCAAATCCAGCGGGGCCTGGCGAATCTCGTCGCCGCCATACCGGTTCTCGAGTTCCTCGATCGCCGCGTCGCGTTCGCGAAACGACATCGCCTTCAGCCGCCTCCTCTCGCGCCGCGCCGTCTCATCCGGGACCTTCGCGGCGCGAAGGAGCCGGCCCACGCGCTCGGTCCACAGCAGTTCAGTGCCGTGACCGATGTGGCCGGTCGTCACGAACACCGTGGCCGGTACACCGAACCGGCGAAGGATTGGAAACGCGTATCCCAGGTTGTTCCAGAACCCGTCGTCAAACGTCACGACCACCGAATTGGGCGGAAGCGGCCGCTTTCTGCGCAGCAGCTCGACGGCGTCTTCCAGTTTCAGACAAGAGAAGTGTTTCGACAGATACTGCATCTGCCAGGCGAACGTCTCTGCGTCAACGACGTTTCTCGCTTCGGCATCGTCGATGCCGCGCGTTGATGGAAGCACGCTGTGGTAGGTCAGGATGGTCAGGCGATTCCGATTCAACCATCGGAACATCCTGAACACGCCCAACAGCCGCAAAAATCCCACGACGCACTCCTTGCCTGCGGAGCGCGCTCGCAGTGCCATCACCGACGTAGTAATGAAATCCTCCGGAAACCCAACTAAGCAAGGGGATTGCCACGGAGCGCAAGCTGGAAGCGGCGAAAACAGGCCAAAAGGTACCTGTTAGGGCGACAAAAGTTCGCGTGGGTGCGGTCTCTGCTCAATCCGGGATCCGGGACGGAGACTAACGTCTCGCAGTCTGCTTCGTGGAATAGGCCTTTCCTCTCACGCCGCTGGGTGGTTTCGATCTTGCAGTTTCATCGGTTCGCCGACACGGCTTTCAAATATGTCATCGTCGACGTTTCGATTCGTTCACGCAGCCGATCTGCATCTGGATACGCCGTTCCACGGACTTCGGCATGCGCCCCCCGCATTCACGCATGCGCTCGGGCAGGCGCCGCTGAAGGCCTGGGACGCGCTGGTCCAGCTGACCATCGATCAGAACGCGGCCTTCCTGCTCCTGGCGGGCGGTATCTGCGATGGGGGCGATCGGGCGATTCCGGCGCAACTCCGTTTTCTCGAAGGCCTGCAACGGCTTGCTGCTGCGGGCATCCGCACGTTCATCGTGCGGGGAAGCGACGATCCGACGGACCGGTGGCCAGCCATTCAACGCTGGCCCGAGGGCGTCCATTGCTTCGGCGCACACGCACCGGAATCCATTGCGATCAGGACCGCCGGCGGGCACATGGCGACGATCCACGGAATCAGCCATTCCCCCGACCACTCGATGAACCGCATCGGTCGGTTCAGGCGAGGGCCGGAAGCCGGGATTCACATCGCACTGTTCCACGGAAACGTGAAGACCGCCGACGCGACTCCGGGAGATCACTACTCATCACACGATCTTCAGGCGGCCGGGATGGATTACTGGGCCCTGGGGCACGACCATCGGTACCGCCAGGTTTCGGCGGGTCGTCCATGGATCGTGTATCCGGGCACCTTGCAGGGCCGCTCACTCAAAGGCGATGACACCGGACCGAAAGGGGCGGTCGTCGCGACCGTTTCCGATGGCGTCGTTTCGAGTGCCGTCCACCACGAGCTCGATGCGATCCGGCTGCTGCGGACGCAGGTGGACGCATCCACGCTGGCGGGCCCGACCGATTTCCGGCGCGCGCTTGCTGCCTCGGCGCCGCGCTTCCGCGAGGAAGGCGCGGGTCGCACCGTCATCGCATCGTGCGATGTCTTTGGACGCCGCCAGGGCTGGATGGGACCACAGCTCGCCGACGGCGTCTGGGACCGTGTGCTGGACGAGGTCCGGCAGGAACAGAGCGCCGGCGAGGGCTTTATCTGGTGGGACAGCGTGGTCGATCTCACGGACACGCGCGAATCCCAGCCCCAGAGCGACGCTTCCATGTACGTGCATCAGCTGGTCGAAGTCTTCAGGCGAGCGCCTGCCGGCCTCGATCGGCTGCTTGCCGATCACAATGTTGCGCCCGGTTTCTCTTCGGCCGGACATTCGCCGCTCGACTCGGTCGAGATGAATGCCCTGCTGACGAAAGCCGAGCGTGTGGCCCTCAGCCTTCTTGAGCCAAACGAGCCGTGAAAATACAAGGGTGGTCTGTCGAGCGTTTCGGGGCATTGCGCAACTACGAGGTTCGCGATCTGCCGGATGGTCTGACGGTGTTTTACGGACCGAACGGCGCGGGCAAGAGCACGCTCGTCGCGTTCATCCGGCAGATGTTGTTCGGATCGCTGCGCGCGGAGACGGACGGGCGCCCGGGGTTCGCGCAGGACGGCTGGGCAGGACGACTCGACTGCTCGGGATCTGGGAGCACCTACACGATCGCGCAGAAATCAGATCGTCCTTCGACCATCACTCGTCATGACGGCGGAGACGCCGGTCCCGCCGGACTGGACTATTTGTTCGGCGGACCCGACGCCCGCACGATTGGTTCGCTCCTCACGTTCGACATCACCGACCTGCAGACGTTTCCATCGCTCGCGTCTTCCGCGATTCGCGACCGAATCTTTCCGCCGGGGGCCGCGCGCAACCTTCGAGCTATTCAGCGCGCTGTCGACGCGATTCAGATCAGGAAATCCGAGATCGCCCAGCGAGGCAACGCCGACCGTCAGAAGCAATCAACCGCGCCGGTCGAGCTGCAGAGCCGCATCGAGCGATCGACCCGCGCGGCGGCCCGGCTCGGACAGCTGGTGCAGACGCACGCGCAGGCGCAGCTCACGTTCGATCACCGCAGCCGCGCCATCACCGATCTCAAGGCCGACAGCGCGAAGTACGACGCGCTGACAGATCTGGCTCCCATGTGGCAGGAGCTGACGCAGGCCCGGCGCGAGCTCGACGGCCTGGATCCGATCGACCAGTTTCCAACCGACCCCGAGCGACGGCTCGAACAGGCGCTCGCGGCACGGCAGGCCGCCGAACGCACCGTGGCACAGCTCGCTGGTCAGGAGTCTCTGCGGGGCGAGGGCTCGGTCGCGCCCAAAGACGGAGGCCATGAGCCTTCAAGTGCCGGCGACGGCCGCTTCAGCGCTGTGGTGCGGCAGCCGGTGCGACTGCAGGATTCGTTGGACGCCGGTCAGGAAGACTCGACCGGATGGCAGCGGCGCCTCAAGGAAGCCATGGACGCCGTCCGCGAGAGCGAACGCCGATTCGAGGCCACGTCGCGTACCGTTCGCGAGCTCGAGACCACTCGAGCCGAGGTGTCGGCAACGCTGAACCGGCCCGAACCGCCCAACATCCTCACTCTCGACGAGGAGGCCAGGCTCGTTCAGCACGTGCGCACGACGCTGGCAGGTCTTGCCAGCGATCAGAGCTTCACCAAGCGCTGGCAGGATCAGATCGCGGAGCGGAGCGCAACCATCCGGATCCTCGAAACGGACATCGCGGCGATCCCGTCGAACTTCCTGTCTTATATGGGTTGGCTGTCGGCCATTCTGGGAAGCGCGGGCAGCGTCTGGCGCTTCGTCGATCACGACATCCCCGGCTTCGCGATTCTGGCCGGCAGCGCGATCCTCTGCGCGATCGGGTCCGCCGTTCAGGGGTCGCGCCGCACGAAAACGCTCGACGACGAAGCGAACCGGCGCAACCAGCTCGGCAGCGCTCGAGAGGAACTCGAACGCGCCTGTCAGAACCTGCTCCATCACCAGGAGCGTGCCTCGCGACGGCGTTTCGATATCAGCGTCGACAGCGTGCGCCTGGGCCTGCCGCCCATGCCGACCGACCTCCAGCTCAAGGAGCGCGAGGCCGAGCTCGAGGCGCAGCGGCGCCAGCGTGCCGAGTGGGACCGCGCCCACACCTCGCTCACGGAAAACCTCTCGACGCTCGCCAGGAACGAAGAATTGCGGCGGCAGCATGCCCAGGCGTTGATGGCAGCCCAGGGTCACGAACGTCAGACGGTGCAGCAGTGGAATCAGTGGAAGGTTCATGCCGGTCTGGCCGAGGTGGCCACCACGACGCGCAGCGGAGGCGAGGCCGTCCGCAGCGAGTCGGAGCTTCTCGAGACGTGCCGGCAGCTGCGCAGTCAGATCGCGGAGTGGGAACACAACGCCACGGAATGGAACACGCGTGCGCGCGCGGCACTCGTCGGCATCGCGCCCGAGCCCGAGCGATCGCGCGAGGCAGAGTCTGCCCGATCGGGTGGCGTCATGGTTGCGCAAGCACCGACGGCAACCGAGCAGTCTCCCGCGCTGCAGGCCGGACGCCGCCGGTTGCGCCAGTGCGAAGACGCCCTCACGCAACTCTTCTCGCAGGCCGGCGTGGCCGACGAGACGGCCTTCCGCGCAAGACTGGGCGCCTATCGCCGGCGCACCGCGCTGATGCAGGCGATCCGATCCTGTGAGGCTCGCTTCAGCGAGCGCCTCAGACGCGAGCCCTCCCCCGATCTCATCAAGCGAGAGCTCGCGGAAGGGCACGTCGAGGAATGGCGCCAGCGGGCCACCCGGTCGAACGCCGAGCTGTCGAACCTCGAATCCTCGCGTGACGAGGCCATGCGGCAGCTGCGCCAGCTCGATGCCGAGATTTCCGCGGCGATGGCCGAATCGTCCGAGCTTCCGGCACTCGAAGCGGAACGGTCGGGCCTGGCCGCCGAAGCGCTGGCCACCGCCCGGGCATCGCGCACGCTCGCCGTCGCCGGCTCGCTGCTCGAGGACGCCCGTCGTCATCTCGAGCGCGAGTCTCAGGGACCGGCGCTTCGCCGCGCATCAGAGGCGCTGTCGGCCATTACGCTCTCGCGGTACGAGCGGCTTGCGGCATCCGAGGACCAGCGCGAGCTTGTCGTGCTCGATACGAGAAACGGATGGATGCCCGTCAACCAGCTGAGCCGGGGTACAGCCGAGCAGCTCTACTTCAGTCTCCGGATCGGTTTCGCGGAAGAATCGGCGCAGCGCGGCTCGCGATTGCCGATCGTTATAGATGATGTGCTCGATCATTTCGATCCGAAGCGAAGCCAGGCGATGGCGCGGCAGATTGTCGAGCTGAGCCGCAGCCACCAGGTGTTCGTGTTTACGCGCCGGCCGGAGACTTCCGACATGCTGCGTAACATGGATCCCACAGCAAAACTCATGACTATGCAGGAGTTGTAACGATCGAGTAACGAGACGCGAACTTATCCCGCAGGAAGGAACTCCGACAAAAGACATCGCGATCGTGGAATTATTGTCGCGAACTACGTAACTTTCCGCGAAAAAGGCAGGTACGCGGGTTGCACAACGCCGCGGCATGTCTTTACATCAGTCCATCTTCACCCACACGCACGACCGCCCAGTTTCCCTTGCGGCACGTCTGCCGTTTCTTGTCCGAGCGCTCCTGCTGTTCGCCGCATGGCTCGCCGCAGGCCAGTCGGTGCGCGCACAGGAAATCTGGACCGTGCTGCCGACAATCACTGAGTTCAAGAACACGGAGGCCAAACCGCAATCGAAGGTCTGGTTTCACGGCCATACATACTGGGCTGTGCTGGCAGGCGCCACCGGCGCGCACACAGGCACCTGGATCATGCGGCTGGAACCCGATAACACATGGTCCTACGTTCAGCAGATTTCGCTAAATACCGGGACGAAAGCCGACGTGAAAGTGGTCGGCAACGTTGTGCACGTGCTCATGCACAACTCCTCGTCGCAGCTCATCTCGCTGCAGTACGACGCAGCGACGAAGACGTATGCGCCGTGGAGCGTGCGTCCGACAGCGACGCCGGTATACGCGGGAGAGACGGGGACGATCGATATCGACTCGAACGGCCGCATGTGGCTCGCGACCGAGTCGATCGGCATCGAGATGTACTACAGCGACTATCCGTACACGACCTTCACGGGCCCGATCGTCATTGCGAACGACGTCGATTCGGACGATATCGCCGCCGTCACGGCGCTCCCGAATCACACGATCGGCGTCTTCTGGTCTAACCAGGCCACCAAGAGATTTGCGTTCAAATACCACGTCGATGGCGCGGATCCCTTCGCGTGGTCGGCCGATGAAGCTCCCGGCGCGGCCGCTGCCGTCAACGATGGCATCGGGTTGGCCGAGGACCACGTGAACACCGCGGTCCGCGCAGACGGGACCCTGTATGTCGCCATCAAGACGGGATACAGCTCAGCACCGCTCCCGACGATTGGGTTGTTCGTGCGGCGTCCGAACGGCACGTGGGACAACCTTTACTTCGTCGACACCGTCGGCACACGACCGATCGTCGTCCTGGACGAGGAGACGAACAAGATCCGCGTCTTCTATACCAGCACGACCGGCACGGCGTTTATGCGCGAATCGTCCGCATCGGTCATCAGCTTCGGGCCCATCGAAGAGGTGATCTCCGGCGGCTTCAACGACATGACGAGCGTGAAGGACTCGTGGACGGGACGACTTCTCGTTCTCACCTCGAGCCTCGCCGGAACCACGGGCGTCGTGATGCAGCCCGACCCCGGCCTCGTCGGCCACTTCAAGATGGACGAAAACGGCGGCACTCGCCTCGTCGATATCTCGGGATACGGGAACGACGCCGACATCGTCGGGAGTCCCGTCTGGACGCCTGGCGTGAAGAAGCTGGCGCTCGATCTCGACGGCGGCACGCACGCGGTGGTGTCCGATCAGGCGCAGCTGAACCCGACCAACGGGCTCACGATCTCGGCGTGGATCCAGCCCGTGGCGCAGACCGACCAGGAGGTCGTCAACCGCGCCGGGGCCGGCGTTGACGGTTACACCCTCGGATTGTCGTCGTCGTCTTCGCCGAACCCGGGGACGGTGTTCTTTCACTTGAATCAGGCGACGTTCGGCGATGCGTTCCGCCTGAGCTCGCTTTCGCAGTACCCCATCGGCGCATTCACGTGGATGCACGTCGCCGTCACTTTCGACGGCTCGACGATGCGCATGTATATCAACGGCGTCGAGGAAAGCTCGATGCCCGGCCCCGTGTCGATCGGCAACGGCGCCGTCGACTTCGCGATTGGCGGCCACCACGACGGCACGCGCCGATTCACGGGCACGCTCGACGACGTCAAGGTTTACAACAAGGCCCTGACGCCGACCGAAATCGGCGCTGCGATGGGATCGGGACCGCCACAGGCGGACCTCTCGATTACCAAGACGGACTTCGTCACGAAGGTCAACCTCGGAGACCCGATCACCTATGTGATTGAGGCCCACAACTTCGGTCCAGACAGCGTGACCGGCGCGATGGTGAAGGACCTGATGCCGCCACAGCTCGCCAACGTCACGTGGACGTGCGCCGGCCTCGCCGGGGCCACATGCGGCGGCGCAAGCGGTGCGGGCAGCATCATCGACTTCGTCAACCTGCCGGCCGGCAGCCACGTGACCTACACGGTTCACGCCACCTTGTCGGAAGAGGCATCGGGCTCTCTGATGACGAACACGGCGACCATCCGTGCCTCGCACATCAGCGATCCGGTCTCGGTGAACAACACCGCGACCGATATCGACGAGCTGCCGTTCGTCATCGAAGCGCACTACGACACCAACTCGGACGGCTTCACATACGCCGATGACATGTTCCGGGCCACCGCGCAGCCGGCCATGGCGACAGGCGCGTATGTGTCTGGCCGGCGGCTTCAACGGCGGCGGCCTCCAGGTGCTGCTTGGCGGTGTCAACGGTTCGAACCTCGCCAGGATCTCCGGCGGCTGGCGCAAGAGCTTCAATCTGGGAACGGCTGGACCGCTCTCGCTCTCGTTCCGCTACAAGCTCTCGATGATCAACGGGCGCCCCGACCGCTTCGGTCAGGTGCTCGCCGCGGTGAACGGCGTGCTCAAGGGGGTCGGGGCCAACGACTACATCGTCCAGCTCTTTGGCGTGAGCGATACCACGAGTCACTACGGGATGGGTGCAAGTGACGCTCGACCTCGGCACGATGCCGGCGGGCACCCACACTCTGCGATCTCGGCGGCTATCTGAGCCGGAAGAGCAAGAACTCCGAGTACGCGGACATCTACATCGACGACGTGCGGCTCATCTCCGGCGCCGTGCCGGGTCCGGGCGCTCCGGCGGTTCCGCCGAGCATCCTGACGCCGCCGGCAAGCGTGACCGTGACCGAACCTGGCTCTGCCGCGTTCGCCGTGACGGTTGGTGGTGACGCACCATTCACCTACCAGTGGCGGCGCAATGGCGTGGCTATCGGCGGCGCCAACGGTACCAGCTACGTGCTGAATCCCACGTCGACGGCCGACAACGGCTCGACGTTCGACGTCATCGTTACGAATGCCGGCGGAAGCGTGACCAGCGTGTCGGCCACGTTGACCGTGCTTCCGGCACCGGTACCGCCGGGCATCACGACGCACCCGGCCAGCACGACGGTGACCGCACCGCGTTGCGGCAGCCTTCAGCGTGGTTGCGACGGGTGACGCACCGCTCAGCTATCAGTGGCGCCGCAACGGCGTCGCCATCGGTGGCGCGACCAGCGCCAGCTACGTGCTGAACCCCACGGCCGTGGCTGACAACGGCGTGCAGTTCGACGTCATCGTCTCGAACGTGGCAGGCACGATTACCAGCGCACCTGCCACGCTCACAGTAGACGCCCCGGTGCCACCGCCGGGCATCACGACCCAGCCGGCCAACGTGACGGTGACCGCACCGAATGCGGCCAACTTCTCGGTGGTCGCGACGGGTGGTGCGCCGCTCAGCTATCAGTGGCGCCGCAACGGCGTCGCCATCGGTGGCGCGACGTTCTCGACCTACTCGCTCAATCCGACGGCGGTCGGCGACAGCGGATCGACGTTCGATGTAGTGGTTTCCAACTCTGCCGGTTCGGTCACGAGCGCTGTGGCCACGCTGACGGTGAACGCGGCGCCGGTGGCGCCGGGCATCACCACGCAGCCGGCCAGCACGACGGTGATAGCACCTGGTGCGGCGACGTTCACGGTCGTCGCGACGGGCACCGGACCGCTGACCTACGTGTGGCGTCGTAACGGGGGCGTGATTGTCGGGGCGACGAGCGCCACCTACGTAAGAACACCCACCGCCGTGGCCGAGAACGGCTCGGTCATCACGGTCACGATCACGAACTCGGCCGGCAGCATCACCAGCACGGGCGCCATCCTTACGGTGAACCCGCCGCCGGTGGTCCCAAGCATCACCACGCAGCCGGCGAACGTCTCGGTGACGGCACCGGCAGGCGCTACGTTCTCGGTGGTGGCGTCGGGCACCGCACCTCTCAGCTATCAGTGGCGTCGCGGCGGCGTCGACATCGCAGGCGCGACCAGCGCGAGCTACGTGCTGAATCCGACGGCGGTGTCCGACAACGGCGCGTCGTTCGACGTCGTGGTCACGAACAGCGCGGGCAGCGTGACCAGCTCGGCCGCAACCCTGACGGTGTTCGAAGGCGTGACGTCGGCGGTCTTCGAGGCCCACTTCGAAGGCGGATCGGACGGCTTCAGCTACGCCGACGACCTGTTCGGCACCGTTCAGCCGAACTACGCGTCCGGCTCGCTCCTGGCGGCTGGCGGCTTCACCGGCGGCGGCGCGCAGGTGATTGCCGGCGGCATCAACGGTTCGAACACATCCAACATGTCCGGCGGCTGGTTCCGGAACTTCGCGCTGGCAAGCGCGGCGACGGCTAAGGTGACCTTCCGGTATCAGCTCACAGGGACCAACCTCGACAGCGGCGAGCTGGGCCGCATGCTGGTCAGCATCAACGGCGCGCTGAAGGGCATCGCGCCGAACACCTTCGTGGCTCAGGTGGGAGGCACCGGCACGACGGTCTCCACGGGATGGCAGCAGGTGGAGATTAACCTCGGCCAGCTGTCGGCCGGCAACCACGTCCTCGCACTGGGCACGTTCCTGACGCGGAAGACCGGCGTGGATGAAACATCAAACGTGGTGATTGACGATATCGTCCTGACCGTCGAGCAATAATCGACTGCTCGACCTTGCCACAGTAACCGTCCGTCATTGAACGGACGGTTACTGTGGTCTCTTCTTGTACGTTCGATCCGTACCTTTTCTTACCTTTCCAGCGTTGGTCTGGCTATAATCCGGACACTCGTTCGAATTGCCCCCCAGCAGACTCGACCGATCGGACCGTAAGCCCGTCAGTGGATCGCAGGGAGCGCCCATGACCCCCGTGGAGCCGACTCTCAAGGAACGCGCGAGCTACATGTATCGCCTGCTGGTACTGCTGCAGCAGCTCTTTCAAGTCTCGCGTCAGTTGGAAGACGTCGATTGGCTCGCGACCGGCAGCAACAGCCGCGACCTTGCGCTCTGCGCCGGCGTTCGCGAGCTGCTCGAGGATCTCGCGACGCACGCCCAGATTCTCACCTCGACGCCTTTTCCCGTCAGCGACTGGCGGCCTGGCGACAGCGCCGACGACACGCGCTGGCGGGGCCTCACCGAGATCGAGGTGCGCGAGGTGCTGGCGATGCTCGCAAACTACGAGAGCCTGGTCGCGTGGGGCGAAAAGGTCACGGCCAGTCTGCCGGAGCCCGGTGGCCGGGCGTCAGATACACCGGTGGCAATTTTTCAGGCGCGCGCCGTCCCATCACCCAGTGCGGGCGTCCTGCACGAGGCGGCCGACTATCTCAAGGATCAACGCGCTCAGATCGAACGGTTCCGCCGTGAACTGGCGTTCCTCGACAAGCGCCGGGTCCCCGAGATCAAACAGAAACAGGAGATGAGGAGGTTGGGAGACTAGGAATTCGCAGATTCGCAGATTCGCAGATTGGTAGATTGGTGGATTGGTTGGACCAATCGATTCAGTCTTCGACGTTTGGTACGAATCTCCTCCGTTAACGCGCACCGAGCAGCCGGATTCCCAACGACCCGGACGCTCGCTGTTGTCTTTCCGAGGCGCCACGTCGAGCGCTTTGACGAACGCATACTGCGTCTTGATGTGCTCGTAACCGATTCGCTCGTAGAACCGGTGCGCGGCAGTTCGCGTGGAGCTCGATGTCAGCCGGACGACGAAGCATCCCCGCTCCCGCGCCCACTGTTCCGCAGACGCCATGAGCATGCCGGCAATCCCCTGACGACGGTGGTTCTTGTCGACGACCAGACCGCCGATGAGGACGAACGCGTGAACCCATCCGACGATGACGCGGTTGACCTCGGCAACGAAGACGAGCTGATCGTTGCGAGCGAGGACCCGCCGAATTCTCTCCGCGGTTTCGGGCGTGCCCAGGTCGTAGCCGAGCTGATTGCCGAGTTCGGCGATCTCGCCGGCATCGGCGCTGACAGCGACTCTGATTGAAGCGCTCATGGAGACTCCGAGACGCGGCATTATAGGATCTGGTTCTCGTGCGCGTGCTGCTATCGACAATCGGGTCGCGGGGCGATGTCCAGCCGTTGATGGCGCTGGCGTCGGAGTTGAAGGCGCTCGGTCAGGAGGTCCGCATGTGCGTACCGCCCGACTTCCGCGATCAGATCGAGAGCCTCGGCATCCCTGTCGTGCCCGTCGGCCCCGAGCTACAAAAATTGACGGCCTCCAGCCCACCGGCCGCGGCCCGGACCAATCTCGCCCGAGCTCCGGCGTCAGATGGCGGAAGGCACGGTCGCCACTCAGTTCGAGACAATAACTGCAGCCGCTCAAGGCTGCGACCTCATCGTCGCTGCGACAGCGCTGCAGATCGCGGCCCGATCGGTGGCGGAGGGAATGCGCATTCCCTACGTCTTCGCTGCGTACTGCCCGGCAGTGCTGCCATCGTTGCACCACGCTCCACCCCCGTTGCCACCTCTACCGGGACAAGCGCCGGCGTCAGCAACGGCTGACAACGGCGAGCTCTGGGCGCAGGATCGGGAACGCTTCAACGGCTTGTTTGGCAACGCGCTCAACACACGACGGGAATCAAGGGGCCTGGCCGCGGTACATGACGTGCGCGATCACATCTTCACCGACCGGCCCTGGCTCGCGGCCGACCCCACGTTGGCGCCCTGGCCCGATCCCGCTGACCAGTCCGTGTTTCAGACTGGCGCCTGGATTCTTCCCGACCTGCGTCCGTTATCCCCTGAGCTGGAAACGTTCATCGAGACCGGCGATCCACCGGTCTACTTCGGCTTCGGCAGCATCCGCGCACCGCTAGGCCTCAGCGACGCGATGATCCAGGCCGCCCGCGCGCTTGGGCGCCGCGCGATCGTGTCGCGGGGTTGGGCCGACCTGTCGCTCGTCGACGACCAACCCGACTGCCTGTCCATCGGAGAGGTGAACCAGCAGGCTCTCTTCACGCGCGTTGCAGCCGTCGTGCACCACGGCGGCGCAGGAACCACCACCGCAGCCGCGCTGGCCGGTGCACCTCAAGTCGTCATCCCACAGCTGTACGACCAGCACTACTGGGCAGAGCGCGTTCATGCTCTCCGCATTGGAACGGCTCACGCGCCAGGCGCACCCACCGCGGAATCGCTTGCGCGCGCTCTCGAATCCACGCTCCAACCGGATGTGGCGGCTCGTGCTCAATCGATCGCCACCGCGATGCGCCGCGACGGCGCACACACCGCCGCGCTGCGCCTGGTGGGTGGAGGACTCTAGAGGAGTCTGCAGAGTCGGCAGAGTCATGAGAGTCGGAAGAGTCAACAACTTCCAGAGTCTAAAAGTCCAAGTTGGAAGTCGGAGAAGTGGTCCCGCGATTTCTGAGCCGGTCATTTCGAGACTAGAGCGGATCTCAGAATCGTGTAGCGCGGCGCGTGAGTTGGGTTGGCGTTGCTGCGGCGCGAAGCCGTGCGCAGGCGGCCGACGGGTGACGCCTGACCGCGCGAGAAGCCCGTGGGCATCGAGCGAGGACGAATGGCGACGTGAGTGTCCTCGCGTCCCGCGGTCCGCCGCGGCATCGTAGCGCGCGTCCGGCCCCGGCCCGCCTACGCCAAGGCTCCGGCGCGTCCGCCGTAGCTTCGCGAAGGCGGAAGCTTCGGATTCGCGCGGCAGCAACGCCAACCCAACGCCGTCCGGTTCGAAACGCGCACTCGGTCCGGCTAAAGCCGGACACTACGTGCAATTGAAATGCGCTCTAGCGAGTGCCGCCCCGCGACTCGATCAGTCGGAGCGCCTCACGGCTTACGAAGATCCGCGCGTCGTACCGCTCGCCCCAGCTCAGTGGCGATACGTCGCGGTACTCGCGAAGCGGTCCGCCCCCGTGTCCCTGCTCGAGGCGTGCCCGGAGGGACGCCCGGACGTTCGGGTCGGCACCCTTGTCCAACAGGAGGCGCGTGAAGCGCGCTTCATCCGGCTGTCCCTTGCCGTAGTTGACCCAGAAGTTGCGCTGGGAAACGACCGTCGAGAAGAGCGCGGTGTAACCGCCGAAGCCGTCGGCGTCGGTCGCCGCCCGCGCATCCGGGTCCATGCCCCGGTCGAGCAGCCACCCCGCGATCTCCAGCTCGTCGAAGTAGGCCGCGATGTGCAGGAGCGTCGTGCCATGCACCGGCGTCCCCTGAGCCGTGTAGGGTTCTCGAGCGCAGGCCGGGGCGAGCGGGAAGATGTCGGCGATGTCAAACGTGCGCGTGAGGAGGTCCGGGTCGCGCGCGAGGTGCGCCTCGAGCAGGTCAATGCGCCCGCGATGGAGTGCCATCACCGGCGTGTCTGGAGGCTCGAGACCGTGCTCGACGTACAACTCCAGGATGCGGTGCTTGGCGGGCGGGTTTCGGCTGTCGGTGCCGAGGAGATGCTCCATGGTGTTGTGGTCCGCACCCTCGGGCCCGACGACGCGGGCACCAAGCGCGAGCAGGACCGCGGTGCCCTCGACGCTCAACGTGTATGCGGGACCGGCGAGCGTCCACTTGTCGAGCGACGGTCGCCCCGCCAGGTCGCAGATCAGGCGGACGGTCTCGGCCTTGCCCTGGAGCGCGGCCCGTCCGGCCGCCGACTCCACGTCTTTCGCGCCGTGGCTGTGCAGGAGACGGATGATGTCGCCGCGGCCAAGGTTCGCGGCGTAGGTCATCGGCGGGCCCCAATTGCTGTCGGTGCGAATCAGGACATCCTCATGAATGAGCGCCGGATTGCGTGTGATGAGCGCGCGTACGCGGTCCCGGTCATCGCGCCAGATCGCGTCCGCGAGCTGTACCGCGTGGACGAGCCTCGTCCAGCTCGACGCGTGGTAGCTCCGTGCGAGCACGAGCTGCGCGTCGGCCAACTTCACGGTCGAGGGGTCGATCGATTTAGGATGGTGCTCGCGCAACTCCGCGATCGCAGGCGCCTCGCCAGCGTGGATGGCGCGAAGGAGCTCCTTGGCGTGGCGATGAAGCTGTTCCGGGTCGGGCCGAACAGGTAAGCGGCGGACGGGCATGACGAGCCTCCTTGAATGAGCCCGTAGTCCGCCGGCGTCGGGCAAAGGAGGTTCGGCGATCACGTTCCGAACATCTGGCGATAGCTCAGGTGGACTCAGTCCTGTCCGCGGACGGGAGGCGTCCTGCACGCCCGGGTGCAAGCTACCACCGAGGACCACCACATTCAAGAGCAGATTCCGCGGCGATGGCACCCTGCGCAATACCGGCAGCACGAGTGCCGCCGGTCTGTCGACGATAATGCTGGAAGCGCCGATGCCATCGTCTCCGTTGCTCGCGTTCGTCCGCGCGTCGAGTCTGCATATCGGCGGCGCTGCCGCGGTCGCGTCGCTTCGAAAGGATTTCGTCGAAGAACACGGCGTCGATCCTCGAGATATCGATGCGGCCTATGCGGTGTCGCGCATCACACCGGGAACGAACCTGCTCGCCTTTTATGCCTTGCTGGGTCACGGTCTCGGCGGTTGGCCGCTCGCAATCAGAGCCGTGCTTGCCGGCGCCATGATCCCTGCGACGATCGTGCTCGCCGTCGCAATCATCTACAGCGGCAGCGAGTCCCCTATGCTGGCCGCCGCAATGGCGGGGGCGAGGGCCGCGGGCATCGCCATCATCTGCGGATCGCCGGTACGCCTGCTCCGTCCTCAGTTGAAGGATCGTCCCGCGGCGGCGATTGCGCTGGCTCTGGGACTCTTTCTACTGGACTGGCTGTTCCAGGGAAGTCCATTTGCCCTGTTGCTGGTTGCCGCTGGTGCCGGCGCCGTCCTGCTTCGGCCTCGCGATGCCTCGCACCCCAAGGACTCCAAGGACTCTTCGGACTCCGAATGACGCCCCTCGCCCTCTACTGGCTGTTCGTCCGCGCGGTGCTGCTCTCGTTCACTGGTTTTGCAACGGTGCCGATCGTGCGGGATGCGCTCGTCATCGACCACAGGCTCCTGACCGATGCGCAGTTGAACGACTCGATTGCGATCAGCCAGGCGTCACCAGGTCCGATCGGGATGTACATCGTGATCGTGGGCTACTTCGTCAGCGGGTGGCAGGGCGCGCTGGCCGGCGCCCTCTCGCTGGCGACACCGGCGCTGCTGTCGATTCCCATCGCTCGGCTTGTCTTACGTGGTCGATCCGCTCTCCTGGAGGGCGCCTGCAGCGGCGTCATCATCGCATCGTGCGCATTGATGACCGCGACTGGCCTCAGGCTGGCGCCTCAAGCCAGCCCGACGTTTGTCCACGCGGGAATCATCGTCGTCGGGATCGCGTCGCTGATCCTGACAGACGTCAAGCCGGTCTGGATCATCGTCGTCTCGGCAATCGTGGGGGTTCTCGTTGGGATGGGTTAGAAAGGTTCGTCGGTTCGTTGGGTTCGTCGGTTCGTCGGTTCGTGAGGTTCGTGAGGTTCGAGCTGACGAATCGAACAAGTTTTGGCGTCAGACGTGCGGTGTGAACTGGAACACGCAGTAGACGAACGACTGCGTCGCACCAGACGGCGTGAGGTGTTGTTCGCGGGCGCTTTCGACCAGTCGAAATGACTCGCCATCACCACAAACCCATTCGGCCGCAGCGATTGCCGAATTTGCGCCACGTAGGCCGCGCGTTCGGACTGCTCCGTGAGAAAGTGGAAGACCGCCCGATCGTGCCAGACATCGAAGGCGCCCGCTGGAAGGCTTCCAACGAGCACGTCCGATTCCAGCCAGGTCACACGTGAAGCCGCCGCCCCCAGGCGACCCTGCGCATGACCGAGAGCGGCGCCCGAGATATCGAGAACCGTCACTGCCGAATAGCCGGCGCCGGCCAGCGAACCCACGAGCGACGAGGCTCCGCCGCCGACATCGATGATGCGCGCGTTCGTCTCCGGGGCAACCTTGCGGATCAGACCAAAGGACACGGCCGGCTCGCGCTGGAACCAGCTCACTTCATCGACACGTTTTGCGCGATAGACCGATTCCCAATGTCCCTTCGCGCCCATCGCCGGCGCGCGCGGTGCGGGATCTGACACCATCGGTGAAGCGTAGCAGACTCGCCGCGGATCGAGTGGCCCGATGGCCGCCGCCTCAAAACGCAAAGAGACCGAAAGACGAGCCGGCTCGCCTGTCGGTCTCTCTGTTATGCACTGACTCTCGGACTTTCAGGACTCCCGGACTCTCAGGATCCCGACTCTTCAGGACTCCCCGACTCCCCAGGACTCCCGGCCGCCGCCTCTACTCTTCTCCACCTCCGCCCGACCCGGCCGTCCGTGCGTGCGGCAGGCGCGGGTGCAGGAAGTTCCCCGCAACGTCGATCTCCTCGAGATCGTAAATGTAATCCGGGTCGGAATAGAACGTCCGGTCGGGCAGCAACGGCAGATCCTTGGCGCCGAAGGCCGTCGACAACACGAGCCGCCAGTTGTTGACGAGCGACATGCCCGGATAGAGCGCCGCCTTAGTGGCCTCGGGAACGCGATAGGCCGCAAAGGTCGCCATCTGCTCGCGGTTCTGCTCGGGCGTGCCGCCAAGCTGCCCCTGCGAGCGCGCGCCGTGGTCGCCGTGCACCAGGATGATGGTATCCGGCCCGCTCACGCGGACGATCTCGTCGACGATCTTCAGAATCTGCTTGTTCAGGTATCGCACCTGCTCGGCGTATCGAGCGGCCGGTCCCATTTCTTCGTCAGCGAGGTGTCGCCCCCCTTGATGCCGTTTCGATCGAAGACATACGGCGAGTGCGGCGCGAGCACGTGCGCGAAGGTGAAGACCGGCCCCTTCTCTCCTGCCGGCTTCGCGATGCCCTTGAACTGCTGCGTATGCACGACGCCGGGCTGGAACCAGTCGCCGTAGATGGGGACCGCCTTCAGGATCGGATGCAGAGCCGTGCCCTCGAGGAACACGAACGCGAACTCTTCGACAAACGACGGCAGATACGACACGTTCTCGTCGGCAAGCGGGCTCGACCGCGTGACGTGCCAGTAGCCGCCGATGTGGCGGTAGGTGTAGCCGAGCTGTTTGAACCGCCTCGCCACGTCGAACTCGCGCAGCATCGGGTTGATCGAACCGCGCGGCGGGTTCGGGCCAAAGTCCTTGATGTCGTCGTCCAGGTAGCGCATGTTGAGGAACGACGACAGCGACAGGCGCGTGTACATGTAGTTCGAGCGGGCCTGGTCGGAGATCAGAAAGCCGCGCGACTTCAGGGCGTCGAGAAATTCCGCGTTGTCGAGCTGGTTGTACTGCTTCAGCATGTCGCCGCGCGCGTAGGCGTCGAAGACCATCAGGTAGACGTCGGGCTTCTTCATCGTGGCGTCGCCCGCGTTCCCCTTGATTTCCACCAGCTCCTTGGGATGATTCATCGCGCCGGCGGCCTGCACCGACTGCACGACGAGGCTCGGCAACGCCGTCGCCACCTGCACGCAGACGAGCGCCAGCGCCAGCGTATGGCCCACGCTCACCACGCGCTCCGGGTTCTTCATGCGCCACGCGACGACGAGGAGCGGCAGCACCACGCCGAAGACCAGCGACGGAATCAGCACGCTGCTGAAGACGTTCTCATGGAAGATGCCGGAGTCGATGTGTCCGTACCCCAGGATGAACATCAACACGATGCTCACCATCAACGCGCGCCGTTCCGGATCGCGCACGAGGAACCGCCCGACGCCGTCGAGTGCCGCCGTCATGAGCAGCACGAAGCCGAACACCATGGCCGCCGCCGTCAGCCCGGGCAGCTCGCGCACGTTCGAGAGCATGAGATTGAGCGGAAACACGAGCGCGATGAGATAGGGGTAGCGCCGTGCGCGGGCCGTAGCCATCAGAACTCCTTCTTTCGGAAGAGCAGCAACGTGCGGCCCGAGTGCGGCACCGCGGCACGCGCTTCGAGGTGAAAGCACGTCGAGAACGTCTCGATGCATTTCTCCAGCGACAGATGCCCGAACTCGTCGCGTCGGAACATCGTCAGCTTCTGGAACATCTCGTCGTCGGGCGGCACGAATTCGAGAATCAGATGGCGCCGCACGATGCCCGCAAAGAGCTCGCGCACGGCCTCCATGGTCATGTTGCCCGACACGACCAGGTGGTGAATCAGCGCCAGCGCCATCACGCAATCGCTCGAGATGCGCTCGAAGAACGGCGGGCGCTCCTGGTTGCGATATCCGATGCCCGGACTCGGGTTGCGCAGGTCGACGACCGCGGGCGTAATCCTCGCCGGCTCTTTTCGAAGACGGCGGTAGAGCACTTCGATCGTGTCGTGGCTTTGATCCACGGCGACGACGTCGGCGCCACAGCGGGCCGCGACGTACGAGTAATCGCCGGTGTTCGCGCCGAGATCCAGCACCGTCGCCGGTGCAATGCGCTCGAGGAACGCGGCCACCTGATGTTTCTTGGCCGATTCGGCCGTGTCGTCGTACGAGCAGTCGCGCGTATACGACACCCACGACTCGGTCGGCCTGTAACCGTTGGCGAGCGATCGCAGCTTGCTTCTCAGCCGCTTGAGATTTGGAATCTGCGCCGCCGCGCTGGCAACCTTGCCGTTCGACGGCTTGGCCGCACCGTGCCCGTTGCCGCTGGTGGAGCGTTTTTCGAAGAGCGCCGGAAGCGTGACGTCGAGCAGCACGCCTGGCCGGTAGGCCTGGAGTCCTTTGAATCGAGCCCGCCACCTGGCTGGCACTGCGGCCATCGAGATTGGCGACGAAGTACGAGCGCGGATCCCAGCCCTGGTACCGGCCGAGCAGCAGCGGATAGACGAACATCCGCTGGAACTGTCCCAGCGCGTACCAGACGTCGAGACGCGCACCGCGCTCGAACGACGGCAGATCGATGAAGCGCGGCAGGCCGCCGACAAACTGAATGTTGTAGGCGGTCGCATCCTTCAGCGAGCAGCCGGCCTCGAGGAGCGCGATCTGCAGATCGAGCGTGTGGATGCCCGCATCGGCCACCATCGAGATCGACCACTCATAGGGATACGTGATGTGGGCAATCCGATCGTGCTCGAGGAACGCGGCCTGAGGACCATGCGTGCTCTCGAACTCGGCAACCAGCCCGCGCTCCTCAACCACGTGCGTGTCCACCACGGCTCCGCTTTTCATGAGCCGTGGCAACACGCCGCTTTTGCTGAGGTGCTCGAGCGTGTCCCGACATTCCGCGTCGATCGTCCGGAACACGCGCCCTCGATGGAGGAACACGTATCCCGACGGATCGCGGAATGATCCTGCGATTCGCCCGGTGATGTCGCGCTCAGCTACGGCCGGCATTTAGGCCTGCGAGTCGTCCTGCCGGCGACCGAACAGCTTCGAAGTGATGTTGGTGACGATGTTGCGCGCGAACACGAGGCAGCCCACCGCTCCCGCCACCAGAGCCTGCACCATCAACGCGCCTGAACCCGGGTCGATGTACGCCAGAAGCAACTGATCCATGTGTCTCCGTCCTCTCGGCGGGCTGGACGCCCGCAGCAGCACGGCTTTGTGCAACCGGCGTTCCAGTGATGTCAGGTATGCGACGGAAATTCCGTCTCTTGGAGCCCGCCCTGTGTAAGTTGAAGAATCAGCGCGCCTTGGGGTTCTGTCTGCCGACGATCGCGCGCAAGGCAAGGGAGACTTTCGTCACAGGTTTGGCCGACACGACGCGCAGAGCATCGAGAAACACTGCTCCAGGAGTGACTAGAGTCAGCTTGTCAGGCGAATAATGACAACTGCTGGGTGACTTCTTCGGCAACGTCCGCGCTTGCAGTCAGTTCCACCGCACTCGCCTCGTCCGCTGATGCGGGATCCGCCTCGACGCTCTCGCACACCTTCTCGTCGCTCGATTGTGGAGCAGCTTCGGCGAGCAGACGGATCAGAAGCGGGATTTCACGAATGGCCTTCAGCCTGATCTCGAGCGGCGCTTCGCGAAGCAGAATCGGATCGGAATAGGTAAATCCACCGTCACTCTGTTTTGAGGGGCCAAATGTCGCGGTGCGGATCAATAGCGCCCACTGATCGCCGACAACCGAGTATCCGAGCTCGTACTGCCACTCGCATCGCCCTGCGGCCGGCGATTCGTTCTCCGGCGTGGACATCCGCATGATGATGACGGGCACACCGCCGAACATCCGCTCCTGCGATTGCTGCCGATCGTCCACGGGCTCATCGGCCGGCGGGACCCGCTCGACCGCGGAACGCGCTGTCTGTATGGGCACCCATTCCGCCTGGGCGATCACCATCGAGCTCAGCTTGTCCTCGATCGTCCACAGGCACTGGTTGAGTGTGTGCGACGCGTTGCTGAACAGATCTGCCAGGGCGCTGAGCCCTTGCAGCAGATCGGCATCGGATTGTTCCGCTCGAGTCGCCTCGTCGGTGTGAGGGGGTTCCTCGGTGTGAACCACCTCGTCCGGACCCGTACCCTCAGGAGTCATGCACGGCATGGGTCAGCAAAGCGTGTGCCTTCGCACAACCTGCAACTCTTCACACAAGGCACTCCGCTGGCAGACTTTTCTTCGAGTCGGCCACGACAATTTTCTTCCGCGCGCCGGACAAGCAGACTTTATGACCGTGCGATCGCGACGCGTCTGCCCCGATCGCTCATGAACTCGCGCGAACCGCCTGTGGCTCGGACTTTGCTGAATCCCCAGTCTGATTCTCACAAGGAATTCAAAGTGATTCTTTGGCAAAACCTTAATTTCTGGACGGCCGTCGGCGAAATCGGGATCGGCATCCTGTTTGGCGTGGCTGTGGGCATCCTCGCCAAGAGGATGACGCGCTTGACCCGCCAACCGGCCTATCCTGGACATGGCCGAACCTGCCCCGGCTGCGGCACTCCGTCGCTCAGGCGCGTGCGCGGGACTGCGGCGCAGCGCGCGCTCAGCGTCTTCACACGCCGGTGGCCGTACGCCTGCACGCGGTGTCCCTGGCCCCACGTGCAGGTGGAACGTCCCGCGCGCAAGCCGCGCTTCACCTTCACGCGATCGACATCCTCGTCTGCCGTTCAGCCGGCGATGGTCGAAGCGCCGGAACCTCTATCAGTCGCCGCGCTCGACCCGGCGGCAGACCTCGTATTGAACACCGCGTCCGAGCCGAAACCGGTCGCACCGCCCAATCCCGTGCGCGCGATGAAGCCGGTTCGCGAGGCAAAGCCGGCCGCCGAGGCCAAGCCCGCGGCGGAGGTCAAGCCCGAAGTCGAGGCCAAGCCCGCGGCCGAAGTAAAACCCGCGGCGGCGCCAACATCCGCTCCTGAGCCCGAGCGGGCACCGGTTCGAATACCACTGAAAGACGACGCCACGCAGGTCAAGGAATCGGTCTATCAGTACATCGCGCTGCTCAACAGCGGCGATATCGCCGCGCGTGCGAACTGCTATCTCTCCGAGTTCACGAGCTTCGGCATCGAAGGCGGCCCGCTGCACACGGACAGGTTCGAGGGTCGAAACCCTGGCCCGACCTCGACGTTCGACCTGCGATGCCGCGACCTGCGCGTCTACATCCACAAGGACACGGCGATCGCGACGGGCTACCTGATCGGCACGATCACGAACGCGAACGGTGCGCCGATCCGCGTCACCGGACGCAGCTCCTGGGTGCACCTGCGCCAGAACGGCGAGTGGAAAATCGTCCACAGCCACCTGTCGCCGCTCAACATCGACGCCTAGGCTCCTTTCCAGGTTCCTGGTCAGTTCCCGGTTCGCGGGGACGGAGGCTTCAGTACGCCATCCAGTCTAAAAACGAAAGCGCCTCAAAATCGCAGCGCCACCACAAACCTGAAATGAAGAACAGGAACCCGCGACCTGCTCGCTGAAAACGCTTTAAGAGCCCGGCGCAGAACCGCGTGGCCTGATCGAAATCGACCCCACCGGTGATTTCGTGGACGGGACAGTCACCAAGCACTTCCAGATACGCGTTCTCACCTGGCTCCGGATCCGCGGATCCTGCAGCGGACCGATAGAAAATCCCGCGACTCTTCATAAGGATTTTCAGAAGATCCCGTCGCTCGCTCAGGCTCACGCGCTCGATTCGAATGGGCCCCGGACCGCGTCGCCAGGTCAGGATGGCGATCTCGTCGATCGGGCCGTCCATGGCCGCATAGCGCGCCCCGTAGATGTCCTCGATGAAGAGGTCGTGTTTTTTTGCGACCTTCCAGAGCTCGTCTTGGGAAAGGCTTCTCGAGCTTCGCGACGAGTTTCGGTTTGAGGACTGGGCGAAGTCTCGGATTGCTCATGGCGGTTCCCGGATTGATACGGGGCGGCTTGGGCGCTCCGTAACCCCACAAACCGCGCGCCTCGCGGCGAACGATGACGCGGTCCTTCCCGACGAGGCTCAGGTCATGTTCCAGCAGCCGCAACGCCAACGTGGTCTTTCCCGCGCCGGGGCTACCAGCCAGGACCAGCCCCTTCTCCGCCGACCTCACGCTCGCCGCGTGCGCGAGCACACCTCTCTGGTGCAGCAGCCATTGAATGTAACGGCTGTTGATGAAGTTCGCTGTCTTGGTTTCGTGCTCTTCGCAGGGACCGATCGCGAGCTCGATGCCGTCGCCCGACGCGAACAGTATCCCGTTCGAGCGCTTGCGGATCACGCGCCCGTCCGCCAAATCGCAGAATTCGTCCTTCGACTCGTCGTCTTCCTCATCCGACAGGCGTTGGGTAAAGGCAAGGCCCAGATCGGGGGCCGCCGGAACATCGATGATCCTGATGGCGAAGCGGCTCGTCGGCGCATCGTCGAGGAAATGCCGGTAGATGTGCCGCAGCTTCTCGATCATCGCGCCGGAGTTCGTGGCGATCGCCAGATCGTAGTCACCGAAGCGAAGCGCGAGATGAAGATCAGTCTTGCCGTATTCGGTGACCCGCTGGGCGAACTCCTGCATGCTGGCAGGGGGCATGGCCGACATCGGAAACCTCCTACTCCCGATTCTTGATGGGCTTCGCCGGAATCCCGGCCGCAATCGTGTACGGCGGAATATCCTTGATGACAACGGCGCCTGCCGCGATGATGGCGCCATCACCTATCGTGACGCCCGCGGTCACGACGACGTTCGAACCCAGCCACACATCGTTGCCAATCGTCACGTCCTTTTCGGTCGCCGGCTGACTCCGGATGAGGTTCCCGAGGCGGATACCGTGGTTCGAGCTGTAGATCATCGTGCCGGGACCCATGCGGAGGTCGTTGCCGATCGTGATTGTCGAATCGGCACTGGCCTGCAGACAGCCGAGATGGTTGATGTGACAGTGCCCGCCGATCGCGATGTTCTGGGGATTGGTGAACTTGACGGTCGGCTCGATCCAGGTGCCCTTCCCCACGCTCTTCAGGCGCGGGATGGCCGAAATGTGGTTGTGGTAGTGGAACTCGAGCCAGCGAATCAACCAGCGCCAGGTGCGCGGATCCAGGAACATCATGCGAAGCAGCCGCAGCTTGCTCATGGCAGCGCCTCCAGGATGCCTTGCAGTTGCCGTGACACGGCCTTGCCGTCGAACCGCGCGATGTACTCGGGATCGGGACGATAGCGCTTTCCAAGGCGATCGCGGTGACTCGTACAACTGGCAGAGGGCTTCCTCGAGAGCGGCCGTGTCGCCCGGGTCGACCACCACACCCAGACCGCTGCCCTCGGCGATGGCCGTCACGGCGCCCGCCGGCGCGAGCGCGAGGATCGGCTTCTCGAACGGCAGGTACTGGTACAACTTGACGGGCACCTGCAGGGCCGTGCCCGGCTGGATCACGATGAGCACGTCCGATTCGAGAAGGTACTGCAGGCAGCGCTCGTGTGCCACCGGGGGCGTGATGCGTACCGACGACTCGAGGTTGAGCTCGCGAACCGTCTCGGCCAACCGGAATTGCGGCGCCACGGTTCCGATGAAATGAAGCTCGATGTGATCGGCCGCTATGCGCCCCTTGGCAATCGCCGACGCGAGCGCCTTCACGAGGGGCCGCGGATCGCGCTGCCGGTAAAGCGATCCGGCATGGGTCAGCACGAGACGCGACGACCGGCGCGGAACCGCGCGGAGGAACGGCGTCAGGTGCTCGGCGTCAAACCCGTTGGTGACCGTGTGAAACTTCTGAGCCAGGGCGGGTCCGTAGTAATCGGCGAACTCGTCGCGCAGCGCCGACGTATTCAGAATCACCGCGTCGGCTCGCCCGATCACCATACGCTCGAGCCACTCGCGCAGCCGCAGCTTCCACGAATCGGTCATGTCGGCCCGTTTCCAGGGCGAACGGGCCCACGGGTCGCGGAAATCAGCCACCCACTTCACGCCGTGGCGGCGCGCCAGCCACATCGCGACCAGGTGACACGTGAACGGCGGCGCCGACGAGAAAATGATGTCGGGCTTGTGTCTCTCGATCACGGTTGCGCCCTGCGCGATGGCGGGCAGGAACCAGCCGATCTCGCTGTCGACGAAGGGACGCTTGGTTGACGGCGCCGGCTTCTCGGCGCGAGCCGACACGTCACGAAGAATTGGCCGATCGCCGACGTTGGTAAATAACCCGCGCACGTGCGCGCTGAAGTGCTGCTTCAACTGGCGCCGCCAGCGCGCGACAGCGGTGAGGCCCCTCAGCACTCTCGATCTGTAGATCTCGACGTCGTCGGGCAGCCGATCCTCGAGCGCGACGTCGATCGGCGTACCGGCCTTGTAGTAGTCCGGGTCGACCGTCAGCACCGACACCGGCCAGCTCGAGCCGCGCAGCTGACTGATCGTGCGCAGAATGCGATGGACGCCCGCCGCCCGCTCCGGAGGAAAGTGCGAGCTGACGATGAGCACCCGTTTCGGCCGGCGGAACGACAGCTTCTCGGAGCGCCGACGAACGGACGTCGGGCGGGTCGTCGTCTTGCGGTCCGGTTCTCGCTCGCGATGCTGGAGGTTCGTGCGCACGAGACCTACTTTGCCGCTCGCAGCGACAACATGCGGTTCAGCACATGGTCGGCGAGCTCCTCGGGCGTGTGGTCGGTCGTCATGACCTCGTGCCGGTACGGCTGCGCGGCCTGCAGCATGAAATGACGGAGCGTTTCGATCTGCCCCGACCGCCAGCTGGTTCTTTCTCGACACGATGACTTCAGGCCTGTTGTCCAGAATGATCATCAAGTCTGGCTTCGGAAAAATCGCGCACAGCAGCCGGCGCACGAGACCGTAGTTGCGGATCGGCCGTTCCTTGTAGAGATAGCGCAGGTCGGTGATGTAGCGGTCCGCGATCACCCAGTGGCCCTTTCGAACCCGGAGGAACACCGATGTCAGGTACCGGTAGATCAGCTCGACGTAGATCGCGGCGTAGAAGACGTAGCCCTTCAACGATCCAATCGACGCCCGCAGTGACCTCCGATCGCGATGGGTCGCCACGTGCAGGCCGATTGGCTGCACGGCCGGCGTCATGCCCAACCGGCGCAGGGCGGGCACGAGCGACAATTTCATCTGGCCCCACGGGCCCAGATAGGTGGTGTTCGAGCTTCAGGTTCGGAATCGCGCGGGCACGCTGCCTCAGCGTTCGCACGAGCGTGCTCTTGCCCGAACCGTCCGGACCGACGAGCGCGACGAGACCGCCACGGCTGCTCGCGCCCCGGCGTACACCGGCGCGGCGCATCAGATACCGTCCCAGATTGCCGGGCTGAGCGCGAAGCGCGGCGCGGAACAGGGCCCTGCGCACGCGCGCGCCCCGTTCCATGTTTGCGTCGCAGGCGGCCACCCATGCGGTCACCGCGTCGAACGCCTTGCGCATGCCGAACTCGTCGAGGTGCTCATCGA
This sequence comes from Vicinamibacterales bacterium, assembly GCA_963821395.1. GTDB lineage: Bacteria > Acidobacteriota > Vicinamibacteria > Vicinamibacterales > JAMQPK01 > JAMQPK01. The sequence continues at coordinate 37,527 of CAWGDY010000047.1, forward strand.
GATACCGGCGATCGAGCGGCGATTGCAGAAGCGTCCGGATTTGCTCGAGCGACGACGAGCGCAGCTTGCCTTTCCGAAGGAAGTTGTGGAAGACGAGATGCATCAGCTCGTCCTCCGGAGACAGGTGAAACAGGCTGTCCGACTCGACCCGCCGCGACAGCATGCGGCTCGCGTTCATGTAGACGATGCCGTATTGCGCGGCCTTCCAGTGGATGTCGAGACACAGCAGCCGTCCCTGCTGATAGCGCAGCATCACCATCTTGAATGCGCTGGGACTCGGGCCCGGTACGAATCCGCGCTGCTGAAGCAGGTTGCGGCACTGATGGATCCACGCCTCGTCGACGAGCAGATCGAGATCGCTGCCGTCGAACCCGCCGCCTGGCCGGGCTCTCAGCAGCGTGTGAGGGATCCCGGCCGTTCGCAAATGTCCCAGGATCTCGATTGCCGATGTCTCAGAATTGGAAAGGGAGCAGTCGGGTACCACGACCTTCGTGCTTCCGCAACGTGTATGCCACCGACTCGAAGGAAAAGGCGCGAGTTTATTGGGTATTTCGTTGTTCTCCGGCACCACGGCATCCATCGGGCAGCCTTTTGTCTGCGTATCGCGGACCTTTTCAGGATCAGAGGCTTCGCGGCGCCGGCTCACAGTGTCGGTGGAATGCCGAAGCGAATGGCGTAATAGACAATGCCCGCCCACTCGTAAGCCACGTATTCACGGTCGTACGCGCGCCGCCACCAGCGCGCCGGGGTCGCGCGCGACGTCGCCGTCATGAGCCCGATGCGCGTCCGGACGCCTGTCGATTGGAAGAGGTGACGAAAAGTGGCAAGCGCGCGGCGCCCGTGATAGGCCGATGTCACCACCACCAGCCGATCGATCCGCGTTCGATCGGCAAATGCCCTGGCCGCCTTCGCCTCGTCGTAGGTGTTGGTCACCTTCCGCGGGAGCACGGTCACCCGCTCGCGGCTGACGCCGGCGTCGTGCAGCCAGCTCACACGCCCGGCGCATTCGTGACAGTTGTGCTCGGTCACGTGCTCGGGCTGCGTCAACCACACCTGCGCGTCCGGGTACTGCCGGGCAAGCTGCGCGGCAACCGGCAATCGTTCCCACTCGTGGCTGGCGAGCACGACGATGGCCTGCGGGTGATCCACCTGATCCGACACGACGAGCGAATCGCCGCTGTATCGGAAGAGAAGGACCGCGAGCGCCCCACCGACCAGTACGGCGAGAGCGGCAGAGCCGGCGCGCGAGGCACGATTCGAAGTCAACCCTGGGCCCGTATGTGTGGCTCGAGCCGGATGCGGCTCAGGAGAACAACGCGCGCTGAACGAGGCCGGCCAATGTCAGGAGACTGATGCCGAGGAGAAGCAGCGACCCTGGCTCGATAAACGCCATCGGCACGACGGCCAACGCAACGGGAAACGCCGAGGCCGCGGGCACGACGACGAGCGCCATGACCGCGATGATGGTGAGCCAGATCCGGGTTCGCATGTAAGGGGACAAAGGCAAGGATGACGCCAGTCGCCCGAATCGGTCCCGCCAAACAGGTTCCGCCGCGAGGCCTTCGCAAGTCTCTGGAATGAAAGACTTTTCTCGATCACAGCGAAATCGCCGGCTTCCGTCCGGAGCTGCCCGCTTTCAGGAAAGTAATCAGGCGGCAGGCTTTTTTCTGCTGGTCTCCGTGCGAGGGGGGATGTATCGGCCGTGTAACTGGGCCCTCTTCCCCCCTCGAAATGGCTCGATCTCGCGGCGTCAGCGGGGCGGTTCGAAGAAATCCCGGAGGTCGCGTTTCGACTGCGATCCCGGTGAAGGCCAGCCGTCCGTTCTGGCCGCCGCGCGGCCGTCTTCGACGATGTCCCCGGACGTCGTTTCGATGCGAATTGAATAGGAAATCTGGAACGGTGCGAGCAGGTCGCCCACTGCCCGGAGCAGTGCGGGCGCAATGCGCGCTTCGTCTTCGTCGGTCAGCGTGGAAGTGAAACGAATCACCATTGTCGTTGTCCCTCGTGGACAGCCATCGGTCGAAAGTTTGTGATGCTCTCGAGCGATCGCGAGTGCAAATGACATTCCCGACAAAGCGGGCACGAAACGTCCCAGGAGTTTCGGCTAGCACGAATAGGAGGTGTACCGAATGACACAGAGGTCGGACAAAACATAGATTCTCCATAGTGTAGAAATGACACTCTTGTAAATTTTTGTTTTGACTTTGGGTGGATCGAGGACGCAGTATGTGTCTCCCACGTTCGGGAAAGGACTTCGAATCAACTTGAACGCACTTATCGGAAACAGCCGCGCCATTGCTTCCTTGCGAGAGGAAGTCGAGCTTCTGAAACGATCCGACGCCAAGGTTCTCATCACCGGTGAGAGCGGCGTGGGCAAGGAAATCCTGGCCCAGGCGATTCACCGCAGCAGCAAGCGAGCGCAGGCCACGCTGGTCTCGGTCAATTGCGCCGGCGTGGCGGAGTCGCTTCTGGAATCGGAGCTCTTCGGCCATACCAAGGGCAGCTTCACCGGCGCGTTTCGCGACAAGCCCGGGCTGCTCGAGACGGCCAATCGCGGCACCGTCTTCCTCGACGAAGTCGGTGAAATGTCGATGCGCATGCAGGCGCTGCTGCTCCGGTTCCTCGAGACCGGCGAGATTCAGCCGGTCGGCAGCCTGACGCCGCACCGTGCGCTCGACGTGCGCATCATCTCGGCCACCAACAGGGGTCTGCCGGGACAGGTCGAGTCGGGCGCGTTCCGTTCGGATCTCTACTACCGCCTGAACGTCGTGCACCTGAAGATCCCGCCGCTGCGGCAGCGGCGCGACGACATCCTTCCGCTCACGCTGCACTTCCTGAATTCGCTGAGCGAGCAGCAGGAGGTCGAGGCGCCACGGCTGTCGAACGAGGTCCTGCAGCAGTTCGTCGCGTATGCGTGGCCGGGCAACGTGCGCGAGCTGAAGAACGTCGTCGAACGGATCATCGTCCGGCACGGCGGTCAGGTCGTCACCGGCGGGGAGTTTCTGCCCTGGTCGGCGGACGCGGCCTCTCTGCAGGAGGAGGCCGCCAGGCCCGTCCACTCCGTGTCGGTGGCGGATCAATTGTTCGAGCGAATGGTGAAAGACGGCGAGTCGTTCTGGTCGGCCGTGCATCCGGCGTTTCTCTTGAGGGATCTGACCCGCGACCACGTTCGGGAGCTCGTCAGCAAGGGACTGCGCCAGGCGCGAGGCAACTACAAAATCCTGCTGCCGCTGTTCAACATGAAGGACAGCGACTATCGACGGTTCCTGACGTTCCTGCGCAAGCACGAGCTGCATCAGCCGTTCCGCAGGTTCCGGACGGCGGCCGTCGCCGACATCGCCAAGTCCGAGGGAGCAGACCTCCAGCGACAGGCCTGAGAAGGCCCGATCGCTCGATCGTCTCCCCTTCGGATCGGCCGCACACAGCCCCCCCAAACCGATACCGATCTGCCCAGTGGCGCGCGAGTGCCGCGGTATCGGACAATGCTCCATCACATTGGAGCGACGAAGCGCAGAAGGGTACAGTTCGAGCGCCTAGTTTCCGAAAAGTCATAGCAGCGAGCGAAAACCGTAACTGACCCGAAATCTGGGACCTTTCGCTAAAGGGCCTATTTTTCGGGGAAATCGTGCAAAACGTGAGGCGGGATGGCCGTCTCTCCGTCAGGCACGCGAGTTGCCATGAGTCTTCGCTCACGTCTTCGACGTCGTCGATGACCGGAGAGATGCGACAGCAGAACCCGGGAGAGTGAATGACAGGCAGGGTCCTTGTAGTTACGCCACACGCGGATTCGCGCGCGCGCATGGAGCGGTTGCTGCGCAACGCCGGCTTCGAAACCGAGCATGCCTCGACGTTCGAGGCCGCGCGGCCCCGGCTGACGGTCACCACGCCCGACGTGTTGATCAGCGACGTGCATCTCGGCGAGTACAACGGCCTGCATCTCGCCATCGTCGGCCGGGACCGCCGGCCGGCTCTTGTCGCCATCGTCGTCGGTCCGCCCGATGCGGTGCTCGCACGGGAAGCCGCCCAGCATGGCGCGACGTATCTGAACGAGCCGACGACCGACGAAGCGCTCCTCGCGAAGCTGTCGGCGCTGCTCCAGGAAATCGGGCGGCACCGGCGGTGGCCGCGCAAGCACGTCAGCGAGACCGTGGCGGCCGAATGCGGAGCCTCACCGGCGCGCATCGTCGATCTGAGCTACGGCGGCCTGCGGCTGGAAGTCGAGGATGGCGGCGCGGCGGCGCCGCAGCTCGGTTCCGGGCTGCGCATCAACCTGCCGGACTTCGGCGTGTCAATCGACACGGCGCTGGTCTGGGTCGAACGCGCGCCGTCCGGGTACCTTCACTGCGGCGCGGCCGTCGAGCGGCTGAGCCCTGCGCTGACCAGCGCCTGGCGGCAGGTCGTGGATCGAGTTGGGTTCAGCGTCCAGTAGCGTCGGTTTCTCCGCCTTTTGTTCTCGCGTACGGCGGGTGAAGTCGCCTTCTACGCGCCCGACGGCACAAAGTCATCGATCTGAGGACCTTTCATCACCTGAAACAGGGAGAACTGCCGACCACCCCCTCGGAGCACCCCAGACCTGCCTGAACCTCGTAAGCGCTGCCATCTGAACGCGTTACCGGACAAAAAAGCCCCGCACGGTGATCCGCGCGCAAGTGGCGAACCGTTTGCACAATGACCCGCCCGTAAGCCGTTCAGGAAGACAAAAAACCTCCGGGTAGCAGGAAGAAACGGCCAGCTCCGACCACGGCACGTGAGTGCCAGTCGGCGCAATGGCGTCAGCCTGAGCAGACGCTCACTGACGTGAGGAGTACGACCAAGCGATGTCGAAGACCGCACTAGCGTGGGTAATCGGGCTCGTCACCGGTACGGTGCTCAGCTTCCGGGATCCGATCTTCGGACTGCTCGCCTACTTGTGGGAGTACTACAACCATCCGCCGATGCGGTGGTGGGGAGACGAGCTGCCCGATCTGCGCTGGTCGCTGCTCGTGGCCTCGCTGCTCTTCACCAGTTACCTGTTTCACGGCAAGACGATCTTCCGGCGCGAGATCTTCCGCCACAAGTCGACGCAGTGGCTGCTGATTTTTCTGGTGATTACGTTCACCGTGACGGCGTTCCTGTCCATCGATCCCGAACGCAGCCGCGGGTACGTGCTCGATATCGCCAAGCTCGGACTGCTCTTCTGCCTGATCGTCGGCGTCGTCAACGACTACAACAAATACCGCTGGGTCACGATGGCGCTCGTGCTCGGCGCCATGTCGTGGGGTTGGGATGCGTACTCCAGCCCGCACTTCGACAGCGGACGGCTGGTCGCCATCGGCGGCCCCGACTCGTTCAACGACAACGAAGCGGCCGCGCACGTGATTCCGGCGCTGCCGTTTCTGGCGCTGTTCTTCTGGCAGGGCACGAAGTGGCAGCGGATCGCGGCCATCGTCGCGGCGCCGTTCATCGTCAACATGATCATTTTGTGTAACAGCCGTGGCGCCACGGTCGGCATCGCCGCGGGGCTGATCGCCGGGCTGTTCCTGATGACCTGGCGGCTGCGGCTGCGGCTGGCGATCGTGGCCCTCGCGGCGCTGCCCGTGGTCATGTCGCTGGTCGATCAGCGATTCATCGACCGGCAGCTGACGCTGATGCAGTTCATGGAAGAGGGCGTCGCGGGACAGGCGATGCAGGAAGACGGTGCCGCGAACGAGCGCGTGCTGTCGTGGAAAGGCGGCCTCAGATTGATCGGCGATCGTCCGCTCGGCGTGGGCGGCGGTGGTTACGACCTGCTGAGCCCTGTCTACGCGCCGGAGGTTGTCGAGGCTCACGATGGCGAACTGCGCGCGGTGCACAACACCTATATCTGGGCCGCCGCCGACTGGGGCATCGCCGGGCTCATCGCCTTTCTCGGGTTCATCGTCTCCGGATTGCTGACGCTGCATCGCATCCGCCATGAAACGACGAGCGACCAGATGAAGCTCGAGAGCCTGGCGCTCGAGGTTGCGTTGATCTCGTTCCTTGGCGCGGCGGTGTTCATCAACCGCATGTATGCGGAGATCTTGTATTGGCTCGTCGCGTTGTCGGCCTCACTGGCGAACATTCACGACAACAGCGCCGCGCAGGCCGAATCGTTCCGAGGACGCGGGTCCAGCGGCGGTTCGTGCCGCGTGACGAGTGCGCGAACTGGAACGTGTGACCTTGAGAACGCTAACGGGAATCCACTCACGCGTGGAGCACTTGCAGGAAGGACATGCCGGTGAGGGCGACAAGCGCGCTGGAAGATACGAGTTTCGGGCCGAACACCGTCGAGGCCAGCCTCGAAGCGGCGTCGGCCGAGGATCTACCTCAGTTCACAAGGGTTGGAGGAATTGCCTTGGCACAGCCATCCGGCTCGCCTGGTGAAAGCCGCGAGGAACAACGTCGCCTCCGTCGTCTGTTCGTGACGTCCCGCTCTCTGCTGCAGGTTGCGGAGGAAGCGGAAGACGAACGCGAACTGGTGATGACGGTCGTTCAGGCCGCGGCGATCTGGCACGACGTGGACGCGCGCGCCTACCGCCGCGATCTGCAGGGCCGTTTCGTCCTCGACGTGCGGCTCCCCGGCGCCGATCTGTCGGTGGGCCCGCGCGACTTCAGCGCGTTTTCCGTGGTGTCAGGTCCGGTGACCCGGATCTCGACCGTCGGCGAACAGGAACAGCTGGGATGGAACGACCTGGCCGGCGAACTGGCGCTGCTGCCGATTTCCGCCAGCGGGCAGGCGCAGCCCCGGTGGGTGCTGGCGATTCCGATCGAAACGGATTCGATGGTCTCGTCGAACCTGCTGCTGCTCTGCGAGATGTTGGGCCTGTGTCTCGATCGTATGGCGGCGAGGCGCGATCAGGAACTGCGGAAGCGTCTGATTCGCGACGTCGTGGATCGCGAAGATCCCGTGGCGGAGCTCGCCAACGCGGGCCTGGCGCAAATCGCCAGTTTCCTGGGCGCCGCCCAGGGCCGGCTCGTGACGGGCACCAGCCAGGCCAGCGAGGCGCCTGAAGGCACCGAGACCCGGCCAATGGCCGAAGTCGGCGGGGATTGGACGGCGGGTCCAACGCCAGGCCTCGAGCCCGGCCAGTCGCTGATGACGCCGCGCCGATTGACGATGGCGTTTTCGGTCGGCAACAAGGCGGTCGCCATCATCGACTTGACCGCCCCGGACGGCGCGGACTTCAGCATCAGTCACGCGTCGCTGCTCGAATCGGCCGTCGGCGTGTTGAAAACCTGGTTCGCCGGCGTGCTCGACGGCGCCGCGGCGCAGGTCCTCGAGGTGGAGCCGGCGCAGAGCTTCGAATCGCGTATCGGCGACGAGCTCGCGAAGGCGAAGAAAGGCCCCGCGGAAACCGGAGTGATTGTGATCGATCTGGCGCCGGGGGCGCAGCGGCGCGATGCCCGCGTCCGATCGAATGTGCCGAGCCCCGTCGCCCGGCAGTTGCGCGCCTCCGATGTGCTCGGACGGCTGAAGACGGGCCAGATCTGCGCGGTGCTGACCGGTACTGGCGCCGACGGCACCAGCTTCGCGGCCACGCGGCTGCTTCAAAGTCTGGCGGCGCTCGCGCGTGAACACGACTTGCCGACCGTCAGCGTGGGAGCGACGACGCTCAAGGAAGTGGATGAATCGGTCGCCGACGTCCTGGCCAGGGCCGAGGAAGACGCCAAGCGCCGCACCGGCGGCGGGCAGGACGAGTAATCGCGATGTCGCAAGGACGGTCTTTGAGCTGGTATCGGCGGCTGAGCGATCGACGCGGTCGTCTTCGTTTCGAGCTGGTCGGAGAGTTGGCGGCAGCGTTCCGGACGATCGAGGTGCTGCCCGTCCGGGACATCAGCTGGAAAGGCGCGCTGGTGGAATCGGCGGTGCCGCTGGCGGTCGAGTCGGTGCAGACGCTGCGGCTTGTGTCGGGCGATGTCAGTGGCGAAATCACCGCGCGCGTCCGGCACGTCACACGCGCGGACGCACCCGACGGCTCTGAATGGTACCGAATTGGTTTTGAATTTCTCGATCTTCAACCGGCGATGCGCGAGGAACTTGGCCGCCTGTCGGATGAAGGGTACGAGCACTCAACGGAATCGTAAGCGCCTATGAGCGACATGCAGGAAGAGCGTCGTCAGACGGCGCGTGTTCCGCCAAAAGACGGATCTGAACTCTGGCTCGCACGGCCGCATGCCGTCCGGCTCGTGGAGATCAGCATGACCGGAGCGCTGCTCCGGGCGTCGCACGGTCCCCCGGTCGGCGAGCGCGGCGAGCTGAGGGCCAAGCTGAACGATCACACGTTCGTGGCCCAGGTCGAGATTCGACGCGTCGTGGCCCAGGGACCGGAAGAAATGCCGGGGCGTTACAGCCTCGGGGTGACGTTTGTATCGCTCGATTCGGACAACCGCCGCTGTCTCGAGCGCTTTCTCAGGCAACCGGCGACACCGTAACCAACGGACTTATGGATGCCCAACGAACGCGTGAGTGAGACAGGAAGAATGGGAACAAATTCTCGAGCAGGTCTAGTCGGAACCAGCCGCGCGATGAGCACGCTGAAAGAGGAGATCGCGCAGGTTGCCAATTCGGACGCCAAGGTGCTCATCACCGGGGAGAGCGGCGTCGGCAAGGAACTCGTGGCTCGCGCGATTCAGTCGCAGGGGCCGCGGGCCTCGCGGCCCTTCGTGGTGGTGAACTGCGCGGGGCTGCCCGAGACGCTTCTCGAGTCGGAGTTCTTCGGCCACGTCAAGGGCAGCTTCACGGGCGCCTATCGCGACAAGCCCGGCAAGCTGGAAATCGCCGACACGGGAACCGTGTTCCTGGACGAAATCGGCGAGATGACGCTGCGCATGCAGTCGCTGATGCTGCGATTCCTCGAAACCGGCGAGTTGCAGAAGGTCGGCGCGGAACGGTCCGAGCGGGTCGTCAACGTGCGGGTGATCGGCGCGACCAACCGGGACCTGCGGAAGCTGATCACGGAAGGCCTGTTCCGGGAGGACCTGTTCTACCGCCTGAACGTGATCACGCTCCTCGTGCCGCCGCTTCGCGAGCGCAAGGAGGACGTGCCGATTCTCATCGAGCACTTCCTCAAGCGGTTCACGCGCGATCGCGGACAGCCCGCGCGCGAGATCTCCCCGGAGGCGATGCGCGCGCTGTGCGAGTACAGCTGGCCGGGCAACGTGCGCGAGCTGGAGAACGCGATCGAACGGCTCGTCGTGACGGCGCGGACCGAAGTGATCGACGTCGAGAGCCTGTCCGACGAAGTGAAGGCGCCGCGCGCGGTCGGCCTCTCGGTGAAGCAGGAGCGGCGGCGATCGGTCGGCGACAGCCTCTACAACATGGTGGTCGAAGAAGGACAGTCGTTCTGGACGGCGGTCTACCCGCTCTACATGCGGCGGGACATCACACGCGAGCAGATTCGCGACCTGGTCCGGCGGGGTCTTCGGGAGACGCGCGGGAACTACAAGATCGTGGCGCGCCTCTTCAACATGGAGCCGACCGATTACAAGCGGTTCCTGAACTTTCTTCGTAAGCACGAGTGTCAGTTGCCTTTTCACGAGTTCCGGTGAGTTCCGGTATCACGTTGGTGTCTTGAGAATTCGAGGGAAAACCATGAGACGAATGACAGCGTTCCTGATGTGCCTCGGCGCGTTCACCTGGACGGCGGCGCCCACTTTTGCCCAGACCGGGCAGACGGCCAGACAGCAGCCGGTCTCCTTCGCGGAGGAGAAGGCGGCGGGTGCCACCGAAGTCCAGCCTCCTTCGGGCTACGTCATCGGTACCGGCGACGTGCTCGGCATCAAGTTCTGGCAGCAGCAAGAGCTGTCGGGCGACGTCGTCGTGCGCCCGGACGGCAAGATTTCCGTGCCGCTGCTCAACGACGTGCACGCGGCCGGCCAGACGCCGCAGCAACTGAGCGAGAACATCCGCACGGTGGCCAAGCGCTTTGTGCAGGACCCGAACGTCACCGTGATCATCCGGCAGATCAACAGCCGGTCGGTGTTCATCACGGGACGCGTGACGCACGCGGGCAAGTATCCGCTCAACGGCTCGACCTCCGTGCTGCAGCTCATCGCCATGGCGGGTGGTCTGTCGGAATGGGCCGACGGCGAGAACGTGACGGTGATGCGCACCGAGCCGAACGGCACCTTCGCGACGCACCGTTTCAACTACAAGGACGTGCTCGGGCGCAAGAACCTGGACCAGAACATCGAACTGCAGCCGGGCGACACGGTCATCGTGCCCTAACGCAGCAGGGAGTTGAGAGCATCAATGGCTAAGTTCATCGCTGGAATCGTCATCTCGCTGCTGGTGGCCTGCAGCACACCGGCCTTCGCTCAGACGCAGCCCTTCCAGGGCCTGTTCGGAGCGCCGGCGGGCACTGCGCCGCAAGAGAGCCTCGATTTGACGGCGTCGGTCTTTGGCGTCAACGACACGAACCTGCCGCGGCTGGGACGTGATCTGACCCAGGGCGACAGGACGCCGGACGTTCTCTATACGGATCTGCTGAGCGGGCTCTGGTTCAACAAACGGGGAGAGCGCACGTCGTTTGCCGCCAACGGCGTCTCGCGGCTCCAGTACTACCCGCAGCTGGCCAACGGGGCGCGTTGGAGCGGGACCGGTGCCGTCGCGGTGAACAGAACGATGCGGCGCGGGCATTTCGGCATCGACCAGCAGGCGCGCTACAGCCCGTACGCGCACTTCCGCGTCATCCCGATCCCGTCCGAGGACGCGGCGACGCTGGCCGATGTGAGCGCGCCCGACTCGGCGCTCGCGGTGTCGGGCCGCGAGTCGTACCGGTACAACACCGGCCTGCATGGCGGCTACCAGATGTCACGCCGGACGATGCTGAGCGCGGCCTACCAGTACCAGTACCTCGACTTCGTGCCCGTGGGGCAGTTCGACTGGAAAACCCACGACGCCGACGTGACGCTGTCACACAGCGTGACACCCAAGGCGGCGCTGGTCGCCGGCTACGCGTATCACGTGCGCGACTTCGAGGGCGAGCGGCTGCCGTTGCGGCGGCAGGACATCAACTTCGGCGTGAACTACAACGACACGCTGCCGTTCTCGCCGCAGACCACGTTCACGTTCATGATGGGATCGACGGCCCTGTCACGCGGCACCACGAGGGGGCTCACCGAGACCGACAGCACGTTCTTCCGCATGATCGGCCGGGCCGAACTCGATCATCAAATGAGCCGGACCTGGCACATCGGCGCGTTCTATCACCGGGGAGTGCAATACATCGAAGGGATCAGTGACGTATTTCTCGCTGACAGCGTCACTGCGAACCTGAGGGGCTACATGGGCCCGCGCGTCGAACTCCGAGCCACGGCCGGCTATTCGACGGGCCCGCTGCGTTACGGATCGCAACAGCGTGCGTACGACACCGCGGCCAGCACGGCGCGGGTGCGGATGGCAATCACGCGAGGGTTGGCCGCTCAGGCCGAGTACGTGTACTACCGCTACGTGTTTTCAGATGCGGTGACGCTTCCAACAGGGACTTCAGCTCGTGGAAACCGACAGGTATTCCGTGTCGGTTTGACGACCTGGATCCCACTTCTTAACTAGGTGAGGTGCAAGATGATCCCAGGCAAGGCATACAAACCCGAAGACCTGCTTCGTGCCGCGTGGCGACGCCGGTTGACGATTCTCGTCCCCATCGTCCTGTCGGCGATCGGTGCGGGGATCTACTCGTTCACGCAACCGAATGAGTTCCGTTCGGAGACGACGCTGCTCGTCACCCCGCCCAGTGGTTCCGGCGGGTTGATGAACGGCACGGATGTGATTCCGGTCGAGGAGCGCCTCTACACCATCCGGCAGCAGGTCGTCAGCCACTCGCGGCTGCTCGAGCTCGCCGAGAGCACCGGTCTCTACCAGGACTGGCGCAAATCGCATCCGACGGGCGATGTCGCCGATCGCATGCGCCGTGACGTGAGCATCGAGATCGTCAAGGGCAATCCGCGCCGCGTCGACGGCACGTTCTTCAAGATTGGCTTTGTCTCGACGAACCCGCAGACGGCGGCGATGGTGACCAACCGCCTGGCCGAGGCCTTCGTCAAGGAGAACGCCGCCGATCGCGAGAACGCCGCGAAAGCGACCGCGTCGTTCATCGAGACGCAGCTGAACGACGCGCGCGCGAAGCTCGAGCAGCAGGAAGCGAAGATCGAGGAATACCGCGAGCGCTTCGCGAACGAGCTGCCGACGACGATGGGGTCCAACATGGAGGCTCTCCGCCGGGCGGAGACCCAGTTGCAGAACCTCGAGGCGGCCCTGAGCACCGACCGCGCGCAGCGGGTGGCGCTCGAGAGCATGATCGCGGCGGCGAAGATTCCGTCGCCTCCGGGGACGGCCGCGTCGCGCCGCTCCTCCGATCTGTCCACCGCGTCGATCGGCACGCAGCTGGATGCCGCCCGGAACGACCTCAAGGCGCTCGAGCTGCAGCTGACGACGGAGCACCCCGACGTGGTTCGTGCCCGGCGCAAGATCACCGAGCTCGAAGAGCGTGCGCGGGCCGAAGGCGTGCCGCAGAGCGCGGACGGCGACGTGCTGTCGCCGGCCGAGGTCGACCGCCGCCAGCGCCTCCAGCAGCTGCAGGCGCAGCTGACCGGTCTCGATCAGCAGATCGCGGACAAAGAGCGCAACATCCCGCGTCTCACCCAGGTGATGGCGCAGCATCAGGAGCGTCTCGACGCGATTCCGCGTCACGAGGCCGAGTTCTCGGCGCTGACCCGGGACCAGGCGACGTTCCAGCAGGTCTATCAGAAGCTGCTCGCGAGCCGCGAGAGCGCTGGGATCGCCCAGAAGCTCGAAGCGGAACAGAGCGACCGTTTCAAGGTCATCGAGCCGGCCAAGGTGCCGACGTCGCCCTTCCGTCCCGACCGCCAGCAGTGGGTGCTCCTCGGCGCGCTCTTCGGCCTCGGCCTGGGCGTGGGTCTGGCGACGCTGTTCGAGTACCTGGATTCGAGCCTGCGCTCGGACGTCGACGTGCACGCCGCGCTCGGCATGCCGGTGCTCGCCATGATTCCGGTCATGCAGACGACCGGCGAGTTGACGGGCAAGCGCAACCTGAAGGCCGTGGCATCCGCGCTGATCATCACGTTGATGGCATCGGCGTTCGCTTACATGTGGTGAGCCAAAAGAGGAACCGCAGATGTACGAAAAATTCTACGGACTACGCGAACGGCCGTTCGATCTGACGCCAAACCCGGCGTACCTGTTCATGACGCCGAAGCACCGCGAGGCGCTGGCCACGCTGCAGTACGGGCTTTCCGAGCGCAAGGGCTTCACCGTCGTGATTGGTGAAGCGGGCACCGGAAAAACGACGCTCGTGAATGCGGCGCTCCAGTCCCAGCGGGGCAACCGGCCGCTCGGGCGCGACTGCGTGGCGTACCTGAACAACCCGACGCTGACGCCAGCGGAGTTCATCGCTTACCTGGCACCGGCGTTGGGGCTCAGCCGTGAGGCGGCCTTGTCGAAGGCCTCGTTCCTCATCGAGCTGAACCGGAGCGTCACCGATCGGCATCAGGCGGGCGGCTTGACGGCACTCATCGTCGATGAGGCGCAGAACCTGCCGGACAATCTCCTCGAAGAGATCCGGCTGCTGGCCAACGTCGAGACGGGCTCCGACAAGCTCCTGCAGATCGTGCTGACGGGGCAACCCGAGCTGGCCGACCGGCTCAACCAGGTATCGCTGCGGCAGCTCAAGCAGCGTATCGCGCTGCGCTGCGTGCTCAATCCGCTCGACAAGACGGAGACGGGCGCGTACATCGCGGCGCGCATCTGGATGGCGAGCGCCAACGACCTGACGCTCTTCACCGAAGAGGCGATCGACATCATCTACGAAGCGTCCCGTGGAATTCCGCGAACCATCAGCGTCATCTGCGACAACGCGCTCGTGGCGGGGTTCGCGCTCGGCGAACGCCCGATCGGACGCGACACCGTGCTCGAGGTCTGCAATGACTTCGACCTGGTGCCCGAGCCGCGGGTGGAGTTCACGATGTTGCCGATTCGATCGGAACCGCCGGCGGAGAGCGACCTGGGCCGCCTGCGGATGCTGACGGCGAAGCCGACACCGGAACAGGCTGCGGCGCCGTCGAAGGCCCCGGCTACTCGAGATTTATTTCAAGCCTTTCGAGGGCATCGGTAAACACCTAACAGAACGTTGACTCGTTCAGACTTGGGGTAAAGAGATGAGCCGTCTAGCAGATGCACTGAAGCGCGCGAACGCGGAGAAAGGGTCGGCCGAACCGGCCCTGCAGGAAACCATAGCTCGTGAAAAGCCGGCAGCGATCCATCCGAAACTGACGGTGGCCGAGCCGGTCGTGACGGCCGAGGCGGCCGTCAACGAGGCCGCGCCCCAGCCGATCGCGGCCGAGAGCCAGAAGACGGCCGCGGCGATCGAGCCGGAAGCGGCCAGCTCGGTGCGCGTGAGCGCCGGCGGCACGAGCCTGATCGCCGAGAAGCTGGTCGTGACGCCGAGCATCTCGCCGGTCTCGCTCGAACAGTACCGCCGGCTGGCAGCCACCCTCCATCGCCGCCAGTCGGAGACCCGTATCAAGACCGTGCTGGTGGCCAGCACGATGCCCGGCGAAGGCAAGACGCTGACGGCGGTCAATCTCGCGCTGACCTTCAGCGAATCGTACGGCCGCAACGTGCTGCTCATCGACGGCGACCTGCGCCGGCCGACGACGCACGCCGTGCTCGAAGTGCCGAACATCCTCGGCTCGGGCGTCGTGGCGACGACCGAGACCGACCAGAAGCTGTCGCTCATTCAGGTCTCGCAGCGCCTGTCCGTGTTGACGGCGGGTCAGCCCGACAACGACCCGATGAGCCGGCTCGCGTCCGATCGGATGAAGCGCGTGCTCAACGAAGCGGCCGCGCAGTTCGACTGGGTGATCATCGACACGCCGCCCGTGGGCAGCGTGCCCGATGCGAACATCCTGGCCCAGATGGCCGATGTCGTGCTGCTCGTCGTGGAGGCAGGCCGGACACCGGCGCGCCTCGTGCAGCGGACGGCCGAAGCACTGGGTAAAGAGCGCGTGATGGGCGTCATCCTGAACCGGGCCGACGACATCGTCGTGTCGAGCGATTCCTCGAGCGCGTACACGTACAGTCCGACGAACTAGGTGGAGCGGAGATGACGTGGTTCACTCGGGAGTCTCAGGGACGAACGGGCGCCAGCCAACGACCCGTTCGATCTGACAGGAGATCCGGCGTGAACCAGCTTCTTCGTCTCGCCAGGCATGGAGCCCTATGTCCAAGCTGTTGATGCAGCGCGTGACGTGGCGCGTCATGGCCCTGATCGGGTTCGAGAGCGTGCTCATCATGAGCGCCGTGCTGGTGGGCACGTACCTGCGGCTGGGTGCGCGCCCGTTCGTCCAGGGCGGCTCCAGTGTCGCGCTCAAGGGGCTGCTCATCGCCGGCGTCTGTCAGCTCTGTTTGTACTACGGCGACCTCTACAACTCCCGCATTGGCGGCGATCGCCGGGAGTTGTACGTCCGTACGCTGCGATCGCTCGGCGCCACGTCGCTCGTACTGGCCGCGCTGTATTTCTGGCTCCCCGCCCTGATCATCGGGCGCGGCGTGTTCATGATTGCGGCCACGCTCGTGATCCTGTCGGTCGTGACCTGGCGCGTCTCGTTCGAGTGGTTTGCCAAGCAGGTCGGACCTCGCGAACGCCTGCTTCTGGTTGGCACGAGCCCGGCCGCGCTGGCCATCGCGCGAGAGCTGGAGCAACGCAAGAGCCTCGGCGTCGAGGTCGTCGGTTTCGTCGATATCGATCCGGACCATCACGACCAGCGCACGAACGCGCGCGTCGTGGGCAACCTCGAAGACATTCCGGCCATCGTGGCGAATCGGTCGGTTGATCGCGTCGTGGTCAACCTCTCGGACGCACGGGGCCAGCTCCCGATGAACACGCTGCTCGACATGAAGCTCAAGGGGGTCACCTTCGACCACCTGGCGTCCGTGTACGAGGAGTACACCGGGAAGATCGCGGTCGAGAACCTGCGGCCGAGCTGGCTGATTTTCTCGACGGGCTTCCGCAAGCCGCCTTCGCTCGTGGCGATGAAGCGCGTCGTCGACGTCTCCGCGGCAGGCGTGGGCATGGTGCTGGCCGCCCCGCTCATGCTGGGGGTGGCGACCCTCATCAAGCTCGTATCGCGCGGACCCGCGCTGTACCGGCAGCAGCGCGTGGGCGAGCATGGACAGGTCTTCACGCTCTACAAGTTTCGTTCGATGCGGACCGATGCCGAGGCCAAGACGGGCGCGGTGTGGGCACAAGGACAACGACGATCGGATCATTCCCGGCGGCAAGTTCATCCGCAAGACGCGGCTGGACGAGCTGCCCCAGTTGTGGAACGTGCTGCGCGGCAACATGAGCTTTGTCGGTCCCCGGCCGGAGCGGCCCGAATTCGTGGGCGAGCTCACGCGCGCCATCCCCTTCTACGGCCAGCGCCACGTCGTCAAGCCCGGCATCACGGGATGGGCGCAGGTGCGCTACTCCTATGGCTCGACCGTCGACGACGCGATGGAGAAGCTGCAATACGACCTCTTCTACATCAAGAACCTGACCATCGCGCTCGATCTGTTCATCATTTTTCTGACGGTCAAGACGGTCATTCTGCGCCGGGGCGCCAAGTGACGATCGACACGCCGACCGGCGGACAGGTGTCGATGGTCGTCAACATGCTGACGATCGACGTGGAGGAGTACTTCCACGCCAGCGTGTTCGAGCGCGCGATCCCGAGAAGCCGGTGGGACGATCTCGAGAGCCGCGTCTGTCCGGCGACCGATCGGCTCCTGGAGATCCTCGATCGCGCCCAGGTTCGCGCCACGTTTTTCGTCCTGGGATGGGTGGCCGTGCGTTACCCGGCCCTGGTTCGGCGGATCGCGGCCTGCGGGCACGAGATTGCCTCGCACGGCTACGGGCACGGGCTGATCTACAACGACAGCCCCGAGGCATTTCGCGCCGATCTGCGCAGCGCGAAGCGTGCCATCGAAGATGCCGCCGGCGTGCCGGTGTGCGGCTATCGCGCGCCGAGCTATTCGATTACGGCACAGTCGCTCTGGGCGCTCGATATTCTGATCGAGGAAGGCTACCAGTACGACGCCAGCATTTTCCCGATTCATCACGATCGATATGGCATCGCGGCGTCGCCGCGTCACGCTTACCGCATCTGGCGGCAACACGGATCCCTGTGGGAGCTTCCCGGATCGACCGTCCGCCTCGGGGGAGTCAATCTGCCCGTCGCCGGCGGCGGCTATTTCAGGCTCCTCCCGTACGCCTGGACGAAGTGGGGCATCGACCGGGTGAATCGCCGTGAAGGGCAGCCGGTCGTGTTCTATCTGCACCCGTGGGAGATCGATGACGACCAGCCGCGTGTCGCGCTGCCGAAGCTGACGCGCGTGCGTCACTACGGCAATCTCGGGCGGACCGAGGCGCGGCTCGAGCGGCTGCTCGCCGACTTCAAGTTCGACGCAATTTCCGCGGTCAGCCAGATCGTGCGGCCCGCGGCCGCGTAGGGCGAATAGCTATCAACGGAGCATTGGATGGGTTCGATAAACGTGAATCTCGCCCTGTCGGCGCGGCGATGGGACGAGTTCGTGAACAGCCACCGCGCGGCAAGCTGTTACCACCTGGCGTCCTGGGCGACGGTCTTCAACAAGGCGTTCGGCCACGATACACGCTATCTGGCCGCGGAAACCGACGGCGAGATTGTGGGCATCCTGCCGCTCGTCGTCTTCAAGAGCCGCTTTCTGCGCCGGTTCAGCGTCTCGCTGCCCTTTGTGAACTACGGCGGCGTCGTCGCGGACACGCCCGAGGTCGAGCGCGCGCTGGTCGATGCGGCGATTGACGAGACGCGCGCGATGGGCGGCGAGTATCTCGAGCTCCGGCACACCCGTCAGCTGTTTCCGTCGTTTCCGTCCAAGCAGCACAAGGTCGCCATGATCCTGCCGCTCGCGGAAAACCAGGAGAAGCAGTGGTCGGCGCTCGACCGCAAGATTCGCAATCAGGTGCGTAAGGCCGAAAAGAGCGAGTTGCGTGTCACGCAAGGCGGCGTCGAGCTCGTGGAACCGTTCTACGACGTCTTTGCGCACAACATGCGCGACCTCGGCACGCCGGTGTACCCACGCCAGTGGTTTCAGCAGATCCTGGCGACGTTCCCCGACAACGCACGGGCCTTCTGCGTCTGGCACGGTGACCAGCCGATTGCCGCGTCGTACGTGTTCTGGCACGGCGACACGATGGAGGTCCCGTCGGCCTCGGCGCTGCGCAGCTTCAACCCGATGTGCCCGAACACCCTGCTCTACTGGGAAATGCTGAAGTTCGCCGCCGGGCGCGGCTTGCGCAACTTCGATTTCGGCCGCTCCACTCCGGGAGCGGGAACCTACGACTTCAAGCGGCAATGGGGAGCCCAGCCGCATGGGTTGACCTGGGAATACTGGCTGGCATCGGGCGATGACGAGCTGCCCGATCTGAGTCCTCAGAATCCGCGCGTGCAGTGGGCGATCGAGCTCTGGCGTCACCTCCCCGTACCGGTGACCCGTGCCGTCGGTCCGCTCGTGGTGCGCAATATTCCGTGACGACGATATGGCGACATTAGCAACGCTGTCACTGGCGATTCTCGTCTTCATCTACGCGGGCTATCCCCTGCTGCGTCGCCCTCATCGTGCGGGTGCGAGGGGCACGGCCCGTCCGGCGTGGAGACGAGCTTCCATCGGTCAGCTTCGTCATCTCCGCCTACAACGAAGCCGACGTCATACGCCGCAAGCTCGAGAACACCATCGCGCTCGACTATCCGCGCGACCTGCTCGAGGTCGTGGTGATTTCTGACGCCTCGACCGATCGCACCGACGCCATCGCGGCGGAGTTCACCGCCACGCATGGCGTTCGCGTCGCGCGGCAACCGGAGCGCGCGGGCAAGACCGCCGGACTGAATCGAACGGTGCCGACCCTTCGTGGCGACATCGTCGTGTTCTCGGACGCCAATGCGGTGTACGAGCGAAACGCGTTGAAGATGCTCGTGCGCAACTTCGCCGATCCGCAGGTGGGGTATGTCACGGGAGAGGCCAGGTACGTCGAAGGAGGCAAGACGGCGGCGGACGCCGGAGAACGCACGTACTGGGACTACGAAATCTCAATCAAGAAGCTCGAGACGTCGCTGGGCTCCATGGTCGGCGGCGACGGCGCGATCTACGCGATCCGGGCGTTCCTGTGGCAGACGCTGCCACCGGCGGCCATCAACGATTTTCTGAACCCACTGCAGATCGTCAGCGCGGGATGGCGGGGCGTCTACGAGCCCGAAGCGATCTGCTACGAAGACACCGCGGGAACACCCGCGCGCGAGTACCGACGGCGCGTGCGGATCGTGAGCCGCAGCTGGCGGGCCGTGTTCCAGGCTCCCGGCGTGCTCAACCCATTCCGCACGGGATGGTTTGCGTTTTCGCTCGTGTCACACAAGATGCTGCGGTGGCTCACCGGAGGGTTCGCGGCCGCGGCCGCGGCCGGCCTGGTGGGCATGATCTTCGAGGCCGGCAACAGCTGGTCACTCGCCGCGGCGGGTGTCGCCGCAAGCGGCACCATCGCCTTCAGGCCCACTCGCCGCGTCGCCGCGCTCGCCGGATATTTCTCGATTATCCAGGCCGCCTCGCTCGTCGGCGTCTTGAAGGGCACCTTCGGACGCGTCGAGGGCACGTGGTCGACCCCGCGGGAGACGGCCAAGTCCGGCAAACGCGCGGTCGGCCCAGAGGGTTTCTCCAGTCGATCATTGGCCGGCTGCGGCGGTCGGCATCTCCCGCGGGCAAGACGATGGCGTACCGCGGTGGTGTCTTCTGGACGCTTCGCAAGGTGCGCCCGAGCCGCAACATCGCGATTCTGCGTTATCACGCGGTCTGTGGTCCCGAAGGGTACGGCTACGCCGACCCGCACTTGTGCGTCACGCCCTCGGGCTTCGAGCGGCACGTCGCCTATCTCGCGTCGAGCTACCAGGTGCTTCCGCTCCCGGAAATCGTGGCTCGCCTGCGCGAGAACCGGCCGCTGCCGTCGAACGCCGTCGCGCTCACCTTCGACGACGGCTACGCCGACAATCTCGCGGCCGCACGCACGCTGAACAAGTACGGCGCGTCGGGAACGTTCTACATGACGGCGACGCTGCATACGAGGAAGTCGAGCCGTTCTGGCCCTCGGAGATTCGATACCTGGTCAAGGCCATCCCCGACGGCACGTTCACGCTCGATCTGCCGGACCGCCAGATCGCAGCTGCCCTGCTCGACACCCGCCGAACGGGCCGCCTCGCTGATGAAGATTACGCATCTGCTCAAGGCGCATCCGATCCCGGTGCGCGAGAAGCTGCGCGAGCAACTGCGCGCACTCGCGAGATCACGTGAAGCTGCCGACCATCATGCTGACATGGAACGAGGTCAACACGATGACGGAGCTCGGCATGACGATCGGCGCGCACACGATGACGCACGCGAATCTGCCGAGCGCGGGCATCGTCGATGCCACGGCCGAGATCACGGGCTCGAAGCGGCTTCTGGAAGAGAAGATCGGCCGCGAGGTCACGATGTTCTCGTATCCGAACGGCGGCGCCGAGTCGTATTTCACGCCCGAACTGGAAAAGGTGGTCGCGCGTGCGGGCTTCGCCGCCGCAACCACGTCACGCAACGGGTTCGCGACGGCGGGATGCAATCTCTACGCGATCAAGCGCGTGCAGGTGCAGGAACGCGTCGAGGATCTCGTCTTCGCGCTCGAGGTCGAGCGCTTCATGCTGGCACCCAACTAGACCAAACACATGAGCGAGAACTTCAACAAGGACGTCAAGTCGGGAATGATCTGGGGCATCCTCGAGCGTGGGGGTGTCCAGTTCTGCAAGTTCGTGGCGAGCATCGCCCTGGCACGCCTTCTCTCGCCGACTGACTTCGGCATCCTCGGTTTGTCGGTGATCTTCACGGGTGTGTCTGGAAGCATCTCGAACCTGAGCTTCGGGATGGCCATCATCCAGCGCGACGATGTCAGGCCCGACCATTACGCCACGTTGTTCGTCACGCAGCTCGTGATCAACAGCGTGGTGTTTCTGGCGCTCTTGTCGATCTCGCCGTACGTCGGTGCCTATTTCGGCAATCCGCTCGTCGGCAGCGTGCTGGCCGTCTCGTCCACCAACTTCCTCATCAGAGTCATCGGCGGCTGTCCGTCGGCCACTCTGCGGCGAGGGCGTGGCTTCCGGATGCTGTCGATCTCCAACGTGATGGACGCGTTTATCGACGTCAGCGTCTCGGTGGTGCTCGCCTTCTTCGGCTTCGGCGTCTGGAGTCTTGTCTACGGCGCACTGTCGGGCGCGCTGATTAGCAATATCTACCTGGTGAAAGCCTCCGGGTGGCGGCCCAGTCTGAAGGTGACGCGCACCGCGTTCAAGGAGATGTTCGGCTTCGGGGCTGGCGTCTCGCTCTCCGAGTTCCTCACCGATGCGGCCGATCGCGCCTCGAACTTCGTGATCGGCAAGGTGCTGGGCACGGCGGCGCTGGGCTATTTCGAAAAGGGCCAGAGCCTGATGAACCGTCCCATGCGGGATCTCGGCAAGCGCACGCAACGCGTGCTCTTTCCCGTCTTCGCCCGCATCCGCAACGAACAGGGACGTTTTCGTGCCGCCGTTCGCCGCACCATCATGACGGTGTCGCTCATCAGCTACCCCGTGTTCCTCAGCCTCATCGTGCTGGCGCCGCAGGTGATTCACGTGCTGTTCGGCAGCCAGTGGGCGCCGGCCGTGCTGCCCTTTCAGGTTCTCTGCCTCGCCGGAATCCCCCGCCTGATCCTCCAGGTGATGATCATGGCGACGTTCGTCACAGGATCGTCGAAGACCGAGGTGAAGCGGCGCATGGTCATGGCACTGCTCACCCTGGGTGGCTCGTTCATCGGCGTCCGATGGGGATTGCCGGGCGTAGCCGCTGTCGTCGCGATCGTGGCGATGATCGGGCTCATGTCGGGCATCTGGCAGGTCCACCGGCTCGGCCTGCTTCGGCCGATTGCCGACGTGCTGAAACCACAGAGCATTCCGTTTGCTGCCGCCGCACTGATGGCGAGTGATCGAGCGCGCCAGCCAGACCTGGACGCTGTCGATCGGCTTGAACGCGTTCACCGTGCTCGCCATCTCTCTGTCGATTGGATCGATGGCGTATCTCACCGCCGTCGCGCTGATGCGCGACGAGCACGTCACGCGGCTCTTCACCGAGTTCGCCGGAGACCTTATTCCCGTCACCGAGCGGGTGCCGATGCTTGGCACGCTCGCGCGGCGCTTCCGTTGACGACACGCTGATGAAACGTGACCTGCTTCGCAAGCTTCGCAGAATGAGCCCGCACGAGGTCCGCGCGCGCGCGCGCTACGCCTTCACCCAGTTCGGTGAGGAGGCCGGGCACCTGTTTGGCCTCGATAAGAACGTCGACGCGGATTTGCCGGAGAACACGAACGACGAGACGTTCATCGATCCCTGGATCGAGCGAGACGACCAGCAGACAGTCGTTTCGCGGCTTCGAGCGGGCCACCAGGAGTACGTCGCCGGGATCGTCAAGGCAGCCGATGCGCTGTGCCGGCACGAGTTCGAGCTGTTCGGCATGGTCGCGCGGTTCGGGCCGTCGGTCGAGTGGCAGGCCGATCCGGTATCGGGCAGGAAGTGGCCGGCCGAATTTCATACGCGCGTGCGCATCTTCGACGGCAACAGCGGAAACGGCGACGTGAAGTACGTCTGGGAGCTGAACCGCCATCAGTTTCTGCCCGTCCTCGGCAAGGCCTACCGCCTGACCAACGATGAGAAGTACGCGTCGGCAGGCCTCGCGCTGATCGACAACTGGGTGGAGGCCAACCCCTGCAACGTGGGCATCAACTGGACGAGCGCGCTGGAAGTCGCGGTGCGGAGCCTCGCCTGGTGCTGGGCATGCGCGCTCTTCGAGGGGTCCCCGTCGCTTACCCCGGCGCTGCGCCGGAAGATTCTCGGCTCGCTGGCGCAGCACGCGCGCTACATCGAACGGCACCTGTCGTTCTACTTCAGTCCGTACAACCACCTCATCGGTGAGGCCACGGCACTGTTCGTGATCGGCAGCCTGCTTCCGTCGCTGCGGCGTGCCGCGCGCTGGCGCGAGCGCGGATGGGCGATTCTCGAATCGGAAATGCCGAAGCAGTATCACGAGGATGGGGGCACGGTCGAGCAGGCCACCGGCTATCACCACTTCACGCTCGGATTTCATCTGCACGCGCTGCTGGTGCGGCGCCGCACATCGGGCGAATCGGGCGGGCGGCTGTGGTCGACGCTGGAGAAGGCGCTCGAGTTCTCGATGCACATGACGCGGCCCGACGGGTCGACGCCCATGATTGGCGATGCCGACGAAGGCAAGGCGTTTTCCTTCGTGCAGCCCGATCTCTGGGATTTCAGGATGTTCCTCGGGCTCGGTGCGGCCCTCTTCGGCAGAGGCGACTTCAAGAAGATTGGCGGCGCGCTTCCCGCCGATGCCGGATGGCTCGTCGGAGACGGCGGCTGGATCGCACATGAAGCCGTCAGGGACGAGACCCCGCACGGTACGTCGCGCGCGCTCGAGTCGAGCGGCTACTACGTCATGCGGACCGGCTGGGAGCCGCAGGCCCACTATCTCGGCTTCGATTGCGGCGAGCTGGCGGCGGGTGTGTCGGCGCAGGACACGCCGTCGGCGGCGCACGGACATGCCGACGCGCTCTCCATCGAAGTGTCCGCATTCGGCGAACCGATGCTGGTGGATCCGGGTTTCTGGACCTACAACGGCGCTGAAGAATGGCACCGGTACTTCCGCGAAACCGAGGGACACAACACCGTCGTCGTCGACGGGCGTTCGCAGGCGGAATTCCGCGGACGTCTCAAGTGGTCCAACGCACCCCGAACAGAAACGCATGAATGGCTCTCGCTCGGCGCGTTCGACTACGCCGAAGGATCGCATGCGGGATACCAGCGGCTGGCGTCGCCCGTCACCCACCTCCGGACGGTCGCCTTCGTCAAGCCACATTACTGGGTCGTCCGCGACGAGCTGACCGGGGAAGGCAAACACACGCTCGAGCGCTGCTTTCATTTCGCGACGGCAGAGGTGCTGCGCGATATCGCCGCGAACGCGGTGTACACCAGGCTCATGAACGGCCGTGCCAACCTGGCGGTCGTCCCCGTCGAACGGCATGGGGTGAAGCTGGAGCTCGCACGCGGCGGCCCCTCGTCAGCCGCCGGATGGCTGGCGGTCGGCTACGAGCGAAAGGTTCAAGCGGCGGCGGCGAAGTATCGCAGCACGTGCCTGCTGCCCTGCGCGTTCCATACGGTTCTCGTGCCGTTTCGCGGAGACGCGCCGGGGGTGCGCGTGGCCAATCGTCCCATCGAGTCCGACGAAGGATCGCCGCTCGACCGCGCGTTCGAAGTCTCGCGTCCGGGCGGCAGCGACATCTGGGCCTTCTCGAGCGGAAGGACCGCGCGATTTCACAACCAATGGTTCACCGACGGGCGCACAACCTGCGTGCAATTGAACGAGGCCGGACAGATCACCGGCTGCGTCCTCGTGTCGGGCTCGCGGATCGAGATCGACGGCGAGCCGATCATCGAGCTCGATCGCCGCGTCCGTGCGGCCACGCTGTCCGTTGTGGGCGGCCACACGATTGTCGAGCTCTCGGAACCGGCCAAAGTCCTGACATCCGCGGGCGAGCGCACGATCCGAAAAGCCGGGTGACCCGTTGAAGCGACATCCGCTTCGCCGCATGGCGCGCGTGGCGGTGGCTGCGGCGATACTGCTGTCTCCGGCCGAGGTGCTCGCACGCGTCTGGTACGTCGCACCGGACGGTGCTGGAAACGGGACGGAGCAGGCACCGTTTGGCATCGTACAAACGGCGCTCGGCGCCGCCCACCCGGGCGACACCATTCTGCTTCGGGCAGGCACCTATCGCGAAGCGATCCGGACGGTCCGCAGCGGCCTGTCGAACGCGCCAGTCACGCTCAAGGGCGAGAGCGGTCGCGGCCCGGTCGTCATCACGACAAGCGGCACGGTCCTTCAGATCGTCCATTCATTTATTACAGTCGAGAATCTGGTCATTGACGCCGCGTACGCATTTCGAACGGCGGCCAGGATTGGCGCCGGCACCGAGTCGGTCGTGCTGCGCCGGATCGAGATTCGCCGCTCGGGACGCGACTGCGTCGACATCGGCGCCGCACGTGACGTGCTCGTCGAGGACGCCCTCATCCATCATTGTTTGAACGCGTCGGGAGGCCGCACGGACGCCCACGGCCTTGTCGCAGGTGCCGTACAACGCCTCACCGTGCGCGGAACCGAGATCCATACCTTCTCGGGCGATGCGATCCAGTTGAATCGAACCGGCACGTCGGGCGCCGAAGGATGGAACGACGTGCTCATCGAGCGCTGCCGGTTCTGGCTCGCGCCGCTCGCGAGCGCCGAGAACGGGTTTCCGGCGGGCGCCGTCACGGGCGAAAACGCCCTCGACACAAAAGTCGCGGCGACCTCGTCGCGAGCGCGCATCACGATACGCGATACGCAGGCCTGGGGCTTTCGGGGCGGATTGATTCGACTTCAGGCGGCGTTCAATCTCAAGGAGAACATCGACGCGGTTGTCGATCGGGTGACGGTCTGGAATTCGGAGATTGCGTTCCGCCTGCGCGGATCCGATGCAAATACCAGCGGAGCCTGGGTGAGGATTCAGAACGCTGTGTTGTACGACGTCGGCACCGGCATTCGTTACGAGGACGACATCCAGCGGCTGCGTGTGTGGAACACGACGTTCGGCCGTCAAATCGCGCGCGCATTCGAGGATGTCTCGTCCGCCGGGCATGCGAAGCCCGACGTCCGCAACGTCGTCTTCGTCGGGCAGAACCTGCCTCCTGAAGCCCGCGACGGGTCGAATCTCGCGGCCAGTCAGAACGCCTTCGCCGACGCGTCGTCCGACGACTATCGTCCGCGCGCCGAATCCGCGCTGGTGGACGCCGGCGTTGCGATCGCAGAGGTTGACGTGGATCGTGTTGGGGTCAATCGCCCTCAAAGACGAGCACTAGATGTAGGGGCTTACGAGATGAAATAACAAGGGATGGCAGCCAGTGGAGGCCACTGGGTCGGTGCCCCGCATTAGAGCGGTGGGAAGCCTACAGCAATACGCTGCGGTACCGACGCCGGCCCCAGCCTCCAAGGCTGGCTGTGTTTCAACAGTGCAAACGTCAGTCCATTGACGCCCGCCAGAAAATCAATTGCGCTCGCACAAAATTCAAAAGGAAGTCATCTCACAGGCAGACAAAAAGCGGCAACACACTCGAATGTCACGGATGCGACGGACTACCCATTGGACTAAGACTGCTGGGCTACCCCTTTCGCAGAATTGACGACACCATGTGTCGCTCACGAAAATCCATTTCACCGGATAGTCCGCAAACAACGTTGTCGATCGCAGCAAATCGTTTACACAATCGTCGAATTCCCTTGACACTATACGTGTCGACAGCCGTACACTCTCCCTGCTGCACGCTAGCCGGGAGAGATGATGCCGACGAGACAAGTTCTGTCCACGATCAGCGTCACGAGTTGGAATCCTGCTTCTCAATTCTCACTTCCAGCCGGTGCACTACAACGCGGAAGCCGTCAGCATTCTCGGGTACCCGAAGAAAACGCGCGCCGCTACGCCGTCACTCGATCCGGTGTTCTCACCGTCGCAGCTGACGAGCCTGACGAAGCCGATGGTGCCCGTCGTGCTCGAGTTCACGTCGGGCCGGCGCCGTTATGTGTGCCGCGCGTTTCATCTCGACGGCCGCACCAACCTGGACGGCAAGGTCCAACCGCGACTGGTGATGCTGCTCGAGCGCGAGTCGCGCGAGCAGGAAGCCGACTTGTCGCGGATCAGCGAGCAGTTCCAGCTGACCAACCGCGAGTCGGAGACCGTCCAGTTGCTCTTGAAAGGCTTGACGAGCAAAGAAATCGCGATGGAGATGTGTATCAGCCCGAACACGGTCAAGGCGTTCCTCAAACTCGCCATGGCCAAGGTCGGGGCTTCGAATCGCACCGCGCTGGTCGCGCGGCTCTTCAATCGCGCGTCGCTCGTCGTGCTCACTCAGTTCTTGTTCGACGTCGGATTTTTTTAAGCTGCGAGACAGCTCGCCGGCGTTCATGCCACCGGTGAGGTATTCGTGTGACTGTTCGGTTCGCCCGCACGGTCGCGCGAAGCCCTCTTCCCCCCTGGATGTCATGAGACCTTCATACGATGTTGGTGTCATCAGGACTAGGAGGGATAGATGCGTCAGGAACGACGCCTGCACCGGCGATATGTAGTCGCCTGGGGACTGAAAGGCCGTCTGCTGACCGCGTTGGACGAGGACGGCGGCCTCGCCGACCGGCCTCATTCCGATATTCGCGGTGAGATCGCCGACATCGGCGCCGGCGGACTCTGTCTCGTGACGACCGAACGGACCGAGCCGACGACGGCGATGCGCTGTGAGATCTTTGCGCCTCACGTGCCCGTCGGCATTCCCACGCTCCTGCAGGTGCGATGGGTCCACGAGAACACGAGCGGCCGCATGTACACCCTCGGCCTGCAGTTCGTCGTCTGACAAACCTGCCGCGCGTTTCTCTACTTGAATCGCTTGTCTTTGAGTTGCGTCTGATGGTCGGTGGCGACCATGACGCCCAGCACCACGAACGTGGCATCGGCCTGCGACACCGATTCGACTTTCCCCTGAATCTCTTCGTGCTCGAGGTCCGAATCGTGCCGCACCTGGATCTTGATGGGCAGGAAACCGGATTCTGACGAGTACTCGCCGAGCAACTCGATCGCCTGCCCCTCACGCAGGTGATCAACGTCCACTTGCCGCTGCTCCGGGCTCCAGATTTCCACCGAATGGGTCACGGTAACGGTTGTATTCAAGAGCGTGATCCGCGACTCGGCCGTCTCGACCTTTTGAATGACGCCGTCGATGACACCGAGCTCCTCCGGTTTCTTCAAGGCGACCTTTTCGGCGACGAATCGACCGTCCGGCCTGATCGCCCCTTTGACTTTCACCTGGGTGCCTGGCGTCAGTTGTGCGAGATCCTCGACGGGTCGCGAATGCTTTGCAGCACGCGTCGGCCCGACGGCATCCGCGGCCGCCGTCCCGGGCGAGCAGAGGAACCTGATGAGCAGCGTGCGGCCGCCATCGGCGTAGCTGACGAGGGAACTGGCCTCGTGGAAATGCACGAACCCCGAGCCGCCGTGACGCGAGTATCCGTCGTTCTGAAGAAACTTCGACAGGACGTTCGAGACTTCGAAACCTTTGCCTTCGTCCGCAATCGCGACCACGGCACCGACATCGGTCATCACCGCGCGAACCGTGAGCGCCCGCTCTGGGGCGCACTCGTTACCCCATTTGTAAGCGTTGCCGAGCCCTTTCTTGACCAGATAGCCCAGCTCGCCGTACACGCGCTCGGACGGTAACGACGTGTAGCGTGTCGTGAAGGTCTCCATGAGGGTGGGCAGTATTTCGTCCGGTGTCCGGCCGTTCAGGACGAACCGGGTTTCCTCAGGCGCATTCGCTCGAATCTCGGCCAGCATGTGCTCTTCGGTGCGCGTGAGATCGATCATGCGATTCCTCCTGCAATCACACTGTTGCCGGACAGTCGTCGTAGAGAGCGGCGATGTCGGCGGTGGATCGCGGCTGTACGCCCATCCGGTCCATGCACATCGCGCCTTCGTCGATCTGATGAAGAATCGTCTCCTGCCAGCCTGGCTCGTCCTGGTAGCGAAAGCGTTTACACGCACGTTTCAAATGGATGAGCGCCGCGTGCATGGGTACCCGGGCCGCGATCTCATAGTGCCCGCCCTGAAAGTACGTCTGCGATGAACGCATCGCGCAGCGATTGAATGTACGACGGTTCCTGCAACTTCAGATCGAGATGCTTGAGCATGACGAACGTCATCGCCACGTCATACGCCGGATCGCCGAAGTGAAGCGGATCGAGATCGAGAATCCACGCCTCGCCGTCGGACACGTGCACCTGCCCGAGGTGAAAGTCACCGTGGACGGCCGTCATCGGCGCCTCCAGGCTGGCTTCCAGCTCACGGGCCCGTTCGACGATCGATCGAACCTGGTCGGCGGCTGCTGGGAACGTCTCGGCCAACGCTTCGTGCCGGCCGTCGCACCGTATCGCAAGATGGTCGTCGACCCTGAATGGCACGCTCGGCACGGTGGCCGATCGATGAAGCTTGGCCAGCGCAACCGCGTACAGGCGCATATCGTCAACGGTGGCGAGCTTCCGTTTGACCAGCGCCTTGAGCGGCCGTCCCGGCACTTCTTCCATGAGAAGGAGGCGGAGATGGCTGATGTAGCCGTACGGTTGAGGGATGTGGACGCTGACCGGCGGCTTGAACGAAAAGCCACCGTCCCAGAGCCGGCGCATGCCGTTGAAGGAGCGTTGCCCGGCGAACGGGTTCTCGTACACCTTGCCAATCACCGACCAGGTCGGGATGCGAGTCGAAGTGCACGTGATATCGCAGCAGCCGCCGTTCGAGGTGCTCGACGGCGATCGACCGGGCGACCGGCCGTGATTTGAGCCCCTCTCTGACGAATCCGCGCATGGTCCCGAGCATGTAGTCGGGATCCAGCGCGGTGCTATCGAGCTCGGGAACAGGTCGGCCCATAAGGTCCTCTTCGGATCACCGCGACACTAGCGTGCGTCTGGTCGATCGATCTTGGTGTCTGCGTCGGTCACGATCATGATGCCCGCAACCTGCAGCACGCCAATAGCCGGCTCGATCTGTTCGATAGGCCCCTGGATTTCCTCGATCACGATCGGCGACGGGGGCACGACGCTGATACCCGTTGCGACAAACGCTTCGTTCCCAGCATTTCCCTCTGACGCGAACCTGCATGCCAGGCTCGACCGATTCGAGACGGACGGTATCTGTTCGTCGCCGTCAGCGGACTCCGACACCAATGTCGTGATCCCAAGCAGACCGATCGTCGGCGCTCCACGTCAACGGATTCCACCGGCCCTTCGAGGTGGTCGTCCGCTGTCACGTGCTTGATCATCTTGATCTTCGCGGCGCGGAAGCTGAGGCCCTTCAGACGCCCTTTGACGTTCACCCGCTGACCGACC
The DNA here is from genome assembly GCA_963821395.1 of Vicinamibacterales bacterium. Lineage (GTDB taxonomy): Bacteria > Acidobacteriota > Vicinamibacteria > Vicinamibacterales > JAMQPK01 > JAMQPK01. Next base: position 67,628 of record CAWGDY010000047.1, read on the forward strand.
TTATAGCTCGACAGCCGGCTCCGCTTCGCGGACGGCATGAACAACGCGCCGACGATGGCCAGGAGGAGGGCGCCTTTCCAGTTGAAATGGTGAATGGCGGTCAGCGCGCGCGTCGCCCCGCATGCGGTCATCGGTGCCGTATAGAGCAAGACTGCAGCAGTGGCAGCCCACTGGCGCACACGCGCGAAAAGCCGTGCATGGTCGGCCGCGTGTTTCTTGCTTTCAATGTCCGCTTCGCTCTCGACGGTCTGACGCTCCAGCAACCTGCGGTCAACGAGCGAGCGGTACTGCGCCTCCGGCACCTCGTACACGCTTCGCACTCCGCCTTTCGACAGACCGCGTTCCTCGTCGCCGTACCCCAGCTGTGTCATCTGGACGCTGAGCTCGGGAATGTGTTGCAGCCCGAAGGTCAACGAGGCACGCCGGTGCTTGGTGATACGAATCACGCAATGCGGCTTGTTGACGAGCTCCAGATCGAAATCCTTACCTGAGATGAGCCTCAGATACGCCTCGAGCGGGATGAGCTCGTGTTCGTGCTTCAGCACCCAGCGCGATGCGTACGACGTCAGCGCCGGGCCGTCCAGCACCGGGCCGAACGGATAGTCCCAGCCTTTGCTCCCGACACGAATCAGCGCGACGCCCCCGGGCCTGAGCACGCGGGCGACGTCTTCGAGCAGCCGGGCTTTGTCGGGAACGAATCTCAACACCGACGAGGCGTAGACCACGTCGAAGGACTCGTCCTCGAAGTGCATGTGGGTGGCGTCCTCGAAGAACAACTCCGGCAGACGAAGCCCGGCCAGCTCGGCATCCGATGCGAGCGCGATCTGCCTGGCCGCAACGAGATAGTCTTCGCGCGACGTCAGGGGCTCGCCGGGATCTTTGTTGATACCCGTGAAGTGGACGTCGTCGTGACGGAACATCCACGCCAGCTCCATCAGCGCCATGCCCTACGCCGGTGCCGATGTCGAGCACGGCGATCGACTGTTTCTGCGCCAGGCGCTCGCGAATCGTCTCCTGCAGGATCTCGGATCCCTTCAGCAGTTTCCGGTTGATCGACGCGAGATTGCGATCGTAAGCCACTGCTCGATCTCTCCTATTCGCTGATCAGTTTTGTTTCCGTGTCCACCTGTACGGTGAAACCCGCGACTTCGAGCGAGGCCGCGTCGACATCAATCGCCAGGATGGGTCCTTGAATCTCTTCGAAGGTCGCGGCCTGCGGTCCCTTGAACACGAGGCGCGTCGGCGTAAACCGGCCGTCACGGAACCGGCCGCCGACCTTCGCGACACCGCCCGGCATCAAGTCGCCTCGACTGGCGAGCTGCCAGGTGGACGAGGCGCGCTGGCTCGCATCGACCGAGACGGTGCATCCAAGCAAGCCGAACGTTCCGGTTGGCACGTCAACCCACTCGATGTGGCCTTCCATCTCTTCCCAACCGACCCCATCGTCGTTGGGCCGGATCTTGGTGGCCCGAAAGCTGCGGCCGTCGATGCGGTTTCCCTTGATCTTCACCCGCTGGCCGACGCGATAGGCGGCGAGGGAGCCCGTGCGTCTCTCGGGTTCGGCCTTCCGGGTTGAGATGCTCGCCGGCGGCCATTCGCGTCCACCGGGCGGAACGTCCCGCAATGCCGCCTCGAGCACGTGCTGGATCATGGCGTTATAGCCGGCATCGCTGACGCGATAGACGCTCCTGAAGCCGCTGCGTGACCTCCAGGCGGCATCGTGCGTGTACGGCAGATGCGCGATGGGAAGGCTCCGTTCGCAGTCGAATTCCAGGCCGAGCGCCAGTTTGCCTTCCCTTCGCTTCGCAATGCGAAGCACACAGCCAGGCGCACCCGAAAAATCGAACTCGAAGCCCGACTTCGCGAAGCGCCTCAGGTACATCGGCAGCGGTACGAGATCGTCTCCGTGGGTCAGCACCCAGCCGGATGGATTCGGTGTCAGAAACAAGTCGTCGCGCACCGGCCCCTCCGGATATTCCCAGGGGGATTTGCTGAGCTGAATCAGCGCGACGCCACCAGGCCTCAGGACGCGGCACACTTCTTCGATGAACTCCGCCTTGCGGACGATCCGTCCTGCCGCCTTGCAGGAATAGATCAGGTCGACGCAGTTGGCCTCCAGACGCCGCAGGTTCACGCCGTCGACGTACTCGCGCTCGGGCCGGTAGCCGATGACGCAGAACTTCACCGGCACGTGACGGAACTCCAGCGCCAGCTCCGTGAGCGCGCTGCCGCCCGCGCGGCCGATCTCGAGCACCGTCAGGGGCCTGCGATGCTCGAGCAGTTCTTCAATCGTGAGCTCCAGCGACGACGAGCCCCTGAAGAGCTTCTTGTTGATTGATGCCAGTCCTCCGCTCTTAGCCATCAGTCGAGCACATCCCAGATCGCATCGATCGACGCCCGGGGGTGCAGCTCCTCACACGCCGTGAGCGCCCGCTCGGCCAGCCGAAGGACGCGGTCGATCTTCTCGGCGCGGTCGTCGTGCAGGTGCATCACGTACTTCCGGGCCTGCTTGTGAACCAGCAGCGCGGCAAAGAACCAGAGCACGCCGGCGGGCTTCAGCTTCCAGGGCGCGCATTCCGAGTACCCTTCGATGAATTGCCGTGTCGCGGTCCGGCGTCCCTCGACGTCGAAGTGCCCCTGCATTTCCATGTAGAAGAGCGCCGACATGAAATGCCCGATGTCGTAGGCGGGGTGCCCCATGCGAATCCCGTCCAGGTCGATGAGCGCCAGGCGGCCGTTGGTCACCCAGACGTGCTTCGGCCGGAAGGCGCCGTGCAGAAGCACCGTTGGGACCTCGTCGGTCCACTGCGCCGTCAGGCATCGCGAGAGGCAGGTCGACAGCCGCGGGATCGCATCCGGGAAGAACTTCTCGATGCGCTTGGCGGAATGCCGCACTTCCTCGAGCTCTTTCCGCACCGACACCGTTTCCGACACGCGCCGCGGCACCTGGTGCAGGCCTGCCAGCAGCGCGCCCGCGGATCGCATGGCTTCCGCCAGATCGAGGTCGGGCAGCGAGTGCTTCATGTCGATGCCCGGCAGCTCTTCCATCACCACAAGACCGGTGTCTTCATCGAACGCGATGGGTCGAGGCAGCTTGACGGTCGTGGACTTGGCGAGATTGCGGTCGAGCGCCACGAGGTTCTGGTACAGCGCCTTGGCGGCTTTCGACTTTCTGAACTGCTTGACGATGTAGCCGAAGGACCGCTCGCATCCGCCGCCGGTCACGAAGACGCCCCGGCACCGCATCGTGAGTCGATTCCCTGGCGCGTAGCGCAGGACCTCGCACACCGACTCCTTGAGCTGCCAGCGAGGTCCGCGCCCGCCCTGGTTGGCGAGCGATGTCGCGCGCAGGTTCAACCAGTGCTTGAGCGCCGCATCGGTCACGAGGCGCATGTTCCGGTCGTTTGGAAACGCGACCAGCAGCATGTTGCCCTCGGGCACCACGGTGACCGCCCGGCCGAGCGGAGGAATGATCGTCGCCTCGGCCGAGAGAATCTGCGCTTCGGACTTCAGCGTGTCGGGCGACACCTGATGCAGCAGGTACAGCTGCTCGATCGGCTCGCTGTCCACCGAGCGGCTGAGGCCTACCGCGCACAACGCGGTCGTGCCGTTCCGGGACTGGCGTTTCTGCCGAATCCGTACGTCGACGACATGGCCCGCGACCTCGTCATCGCGCCAGATGGAATGTGCCAGCTGGTCCCGCAGCCACGCCGAATCCGGCGCATCTCCCGAGGGCCACTCCATTGCGGTTCTAACTGCGCTCTCTGACATTTTCTCCTCACCGGACGACGTCCTGTCGCGACGCGTCAGAAGCTGTATGAGAATCCCATCTGGAGCTGACGGCCCTTTTCCGCCAGTGACGGCAGACCAAATCGCGAGGAGCTCGTCACACCCACGATGTCGGTGTAGTTAATCGTGTTCAAGACGTTGAACACGTCGAGGAACAGCTCGAACTCGGCCGGATCTTCCGCCGGATCCAGCGGGCGCTTCATCTCCCACAGTCTTCGACAACCGCATGTCGAGCTGGAAGAACTTCGGGCTCTTGCCGGTGTTGCGCGCAAGTCCGGCGGGACGGTCGTTCCCGACCCCGTCGCCGTTGTTGTCGAACCCGGTCGTAATGTTGTACGGCAGCCCCGACATGGCATCGAGCAAGAACCCGACTTGAAACTCTCTCGGCAGTTCGTACACCCCGGCCGCGCCGAAACGGTGCGTCAGGTCGAAGTCGGCCCGGCCGTAGTCCAATGCCGGATTGAAGTTGTTGGACGGCAACGTCATCGACAACATCCCCGCCTTGCTGACACCGGGCGTATCGTCGAAAGAGCGCGAGTAGGTATAGAGAAGGTGACCTTCGAACTGACCGAGCTCTCCGTTGAACGTCGCGTTGAACGAGTTGCTCCTCATCTTGGCGGTTCCCTCGACCTGGAGGATCCGGTCGTATGCCGGATTCGGTCGCACGCTCGTTCCCGGGATGAACGCGTTCGCGTCGCGCACTCTCAGCAGCTCGTCGCCTTCCAGGTGAAGGAACTCGAAGCTGAGCGAGCTCTCGAGCGTCAACTGCCGGTCGAGCCCGAAGCTCACCTGACTCAGATACGGCGTCCTCAACCCTGGCGCAAGCTGGTACCTGGTGGGAGGGGGTGCAACGCCGCCCGCTCCAAGCCGGTAGTCGGGATACGTCGGATTGTTGAAGACATACGATCGAATCTTGTCGCCGTTATACAAGTTCACGCGTTCCCACGGGGTCTCGCCGAGGCGCTCGTAGAACACCCCGGCGCCGCCGCGAATCGCCGTCTTCTTGCTGCCAGGCGCGAACGAGAACGCGACTCGGGGGGCGACGTTGTTCTTGTCCTCCATGATCGATTCCCAGTCGTAGCGCAGACCGAACATGAGCGTGAGGTCCGGCCGGACCTTGAACTCGTCCTGGAAATGCGCATCGGCGGTGGTCAAGTCGTACTTGATGCGCGGATCGCCGTCGTTTATCGTAAAGACGTACGGTTTCCCGGCTTCGTAGAGATCGAGGCTCGCAAACTCGTACCGGCCGCCGAAATCATTCCTGTCGGAAATGTCGACCCACGTAGGTGTGTAGCGCCCGCCGAATCGCAGGACATGGCGACCCTTGCGATACGTCGCGATGTCCAGGATATCGGCCTGGAAGCTGTCCCGCTTCTTGTAGCGCTGAAGTTCGCCACCTTCGAACGCACCCTGGACCAGCACCATCGGCCCGGTAGGCGGCTGGGTGCGCCCTTCCCTCACCAGGTCGTAGGTGAGGTGAATCGACGGCACGTGGATGAAGCCCGCGGAGAGGATGTGTGACGTCGTGATGTACACGTCGTGCTTGTCCGAGGTGCTGTCTCTGGCCAGCTCCGGAAGGATGATCCCTCCGACGCCCCCGTTCTTCTCGCCTTCCGACTCGTACTCGTAACGCATCGTGAAGTCCACGCGATCGGTGGGCTCCAGATCGATTCGGCCCGTATAGAACCGCTCACGCTGCTGCTCCGGGACGAACTTGACGTAGGGTCCCTGCAGCGTGACCGCATTCACGGTTGCCGTCGCGCGATCGCCACCCAGTTCGGCCGCGAACAGGTACGAACCTTTCACGTTGCGAATCGGTCCGCTGAAGCCGAACTCGCCCATCATCTCTTCGATTTGCGGCTTCTGGTCGAAGAACGGGTTTTTCGCGGCCAGGGACGAGTTGTTGAAGACGACCGTCGCATCGCCATGATGATGGGATTCGGAGCCATCCTGCGAGACCACTTCGATACGCGCACGGCCCGGCCGGCGGTACTCCGCCGAGTACGGGTTCTTGTTCACGACCAGTTCGTCGATGGCTCGCGGCGGAAGATTCAGTCGAGTCACCTCGTGGCCGTCGATGACAATCGACGGGACTCCCGCGGCGGAGTTCATGAAACGCGACAGGAACTCCACGATGCGGTCACCGCGGATCGCCATCGGGACGCCCACCAGCACGTCGTCGTTGACGTTCACCTGGTCGGCGTTCTGATCGATCTTTTCCCGGTCAGGAAGCGGACGTCGACGCTCTTCGACGTCGACGACCTCGGTCACCTCGACGATCATCTGCAGCTTCAGGGGCGCCGGCGACTCTCTGCCGATCGTGACAGCGCGCTCGATCGTTCTGAACCCCGGCGCAATGGCGCTGAGCTTGTATTCGCCCGGCTCCAGTCCGTTGAAGACCGCCACGCCTTCGCGCGTCGTCGCCACCTCGTGCGGCTGGCCGCCTTTCACGTTCACCAGCGTGACCCGCACGGCGACGAGCATCCCGCCACCCTCGTCCTCGATGCTCAAACGAAGCGTCGCGCGGTCCTGGGCCGCCAGCGGCAACCCGGCAAGAGCGATGACAGCCAACGTGACGAACAATCTCAAACAGGCCTTCATTGGACACCTCGTGATGATGAGTGGGATTCAACGGGCGGAAGGACGAGCTCCCACACGTCATGGAGCTTCGGCGCGTCGTCCATGTCGAGCATGGCGTCGCCGCCATACAACAGCAGGCCGTGTAGCCCCGCGTCGTAGGTGGCCTGATGGTCGATCCGTGGAGCAGGAACCGGACCGGGCGTCACGACCTTCATCCATACGTCTTTGGTGAGATCGAACGCCCACATGTCGTTCAGCGGCACGTTCTTGTTGCTGCCCAGTCCTCCGAAGAGGAGGAACAGATTGCGATCGGGATCGTAGACACCGACCGCATGCCGGCGCGGCGGAGGTCCGGCTGTGCCTGTGTCAATCCGCTCCCACCGGCCGGTACCGCCTGGCGTGTCGGCGAAGTAGAACGCCCATGTGTCGCCGAACAGTCCCTGGCGGACCTTCGTCCAGCCGCCGTAGAACACCATTCGGTTCTTGACCGGGTCGTACACCGCCGCATGGTCGATGCGCCCGGCCGGCTGGCCCTCGGCGACGGTCAGGTTCTGCCATTTCTCGAACGTCGGCGATGCCGGATCGAGATCCATCGCCCAGATCTCGCGGAGATCAGGCACCAGGCGGTCGATGCCGCCGAAGATCACCATCCGCTTGCCGCGCGAATCGTAGACGGCCGTATGCGACTCGCGCCGCGGCACCTGCGGATTGGTCATTTCCTTCCAGACGTTCGTCTTGAGATCGAGCGCCCACAGCTTGTTGGTCGTCGGGCCGTTTTCACCGCCGAAGACGATCATGCGGTGGCCGTTCGGATCGTAGATGGTCGTGTGATCCTCGCTGGCGGGCGGGGTTTTGCCTGGCGTGGCAATCTTTTCCCACGTCCGCGCGGACGAATCGAACGCCCACGTTTCCTTGGTGCTCAAATCGGCGTCGTCTTTGCCGCCGTTGAGCAGCATGCGGCCTCGGACCGGATCGAAAATAAGGGAGCCATCCTCGGAGCCCGCGGGCTGATTCACACCCGTCTTGGCACCGGCAGGCGTCCGGTTGACCCATGTCGCCGACAAGGTGGCCGGCGCGCCCGCCGGAGCGCCCTGCTCCTGGGCGTGCGGTACTGTCCAGGATCCAATCAGCACGCTGCCGATCAAAACAAGACAGACAGCCACCGCGCGTGGAAGTCCGGGCCGGGTCGAAGGTGTGTCCGTTCGTCTGTACATGTCGTCCGCTTCCTTTCTCAAAAACTCAGAACGTCAAATTCCTGGATGAGCCGCCACCCGGCCCCGCGCCGCCGCGGCCTTGCGTTCGGCCATCGACTTGAACGCGGGCACCGGCTCGTCGAGCCAGTTCAACAGCATGTTCTTGACGGTGCTGATGCCGTGCAGGGTCGGCATGCCGGCCCACGACGGCGTTGTGCGGGTGTTCATCGACTGGACGATCTCGGCCGCCATGCGCGCCGGCGAGAGCTCGAGCGGATCGATCATGGTGACGAGCCCGCGCTCCTGGAAGATCGACGCGCGCATCCGCTGCTCGGCGCTCGGCCCGTGACGCGGCACGATGATCGCGCGCTTCCTGAAGCGGAGAATTTCGCTCATGGTGTTGTAGCCGGCCATGCTGACGACCAGGTCGGCGGCGTTCAGATGGCTCAGCGAGTCGCCAACCGACGTGCGGATCTGGACGCCGCGCTCGCGCGCCAGATCTCTCAGCGCCTTGCGCTGCTCTTCGGCCATGAACGGCCCGGTCACCATGACGGTGTTCGCGCGCAGGTTGCCGTTGACGAGCGGCAGCGCATCGAGATAGGTCTGCATCAGCCGGAACGCATCCGCACCGCCGCCCGCCATCACGACGATGATCGGGTCGTCGCCGTTGATGTCGAGCTTCGCGCGGATCACGTCGGGCGGCCTGACGGGATCCATGTTGCAGACGTATCCGCAGTAGCGCACGCCGACCCGGGCCCACTGAGTCGATCTTGTAAGCCTCGGCGGTCGGGAAAATCTCGGGCGAGCCGTAGATCATCACCGAGTCGTAGTAGCGCCGGAGCGTGTCGTAGAAGCCCTCGCGCTTCCAGACCTCGCAGGTCACCGACGGGTTGTCGATGATGTCGCGCACGCCGAGCACGACTCTGGTCGGATGGTTGAGGCTCCGAAGGAGCTTGAGCGCCGGAACGAGATCCCGGTTCGCGCCGCCCGGCATGTGATCGACGAGGACCAGGTCGGGCTGGAATCCCGTCAGCACTTCACGGATGACCGTCGATCGCATGGCCTTGACGAGGCCATAGCTCAGCAACAGCCGGCCCGGGCGGAACACACCGGCCGCCACCTTGACCACCGTCGGCAGCTTGACGAAGTCGATGTGGTCCTGCAGGTCGAAGAACGGCGCGACCGGCGAATCGACGACGAGCAGCACCGACAGATCGGGACGCTCGGCGACCAGCGTGTTGGCCAGCGTCGTGACCCGGCGCAAGTGGCCGAGCCCGTAACTGTCCTGCGAGTACATTAAGATGCGCGTAGGCTTGGACATCCCTCACCCTTTCAAGACAGCCAGTGGACGCACCCGCACAACCGGCTTGATTAAATCGAACGCTTCCATAGCCTCGACCACGCCGCGCACGTTCTTGAACGACGCCGGGGCCTGACCCGCGATGTTGTCGGTCCCGTAGCGATAGAGACGGACGCCTACTGTCCCGAGATCGCGCTCGACTTGCTCTGGATCGAACTGTTCTGCGGCGTGGATTTTCTCCATGACGCGGCCCGCGCCGTGGGCGACGGAATGGAACGTCGAGGCCACGCCCGGACGGGTGACGCCGATGTACGACGCCGAGCCCATGTTGCCGGGAATCGGAACCGGCTGACCGATGTCGGCCAGGACCGGGTCGTGCGCGAGCGCGGTCGCGGGCAGTGCGTGGCTCGCGCCGTGCCGGTGGACCCACAGCTTCTTCCCGCCGTGCTCTTCCTGCTGAATCGACTCGTGGCCGCAGTCGTAGATGAGCGACAGCGGCAGCGCGGAATCGCCGAGGACGTCGCGAACGGCGTGCCGGAGAATCATCGTCAGCGCCGAGCGATTGAAGAACCCGCAGTGGGTCGCGGCCGCCAGCGCCGCCATGTATTTGCGGCCAATCTCGGAGTCCGCCGGAATCGTCCAGAGGCTGTCCGGGTCGGGCACGTGGCCGTTGGCCGCCGCGCCGAGCGCTTCTTCGAAGATCGGTTTCAGGGCACGCTTGCCCATGCGGCGGCTGTCGGTGTGCATCATGAACACGACGTCGCCGGCCTTGAGTCCCAGCCGGTACGCGGTCAACTGGTCGAGCACCTCGACGATTTCCTGAAGCTCGAGGAAGTGATTGCCGGCGCCCAGTGTCGCGAGCCAGCCGTTGCCCTTTCGAATGGCGGAGGGCAGGATCAGCGATCGGATGAGATCGGGATCGACCGCGGGCGTCAGATGCCCGCCGTTTTCGATGCGGTTCAGTTCGCCGGGCGCCAGCTCGAGCGTGTCGGCAACCGGGGACAGCCCTTCGGCCAGCATGCGCGCGCAGCGTTCGGGGCTCAGGAGCGGCGTTTCCCTGGCTTCGATCGGGATGTCGGCGATGAGACGGGTGAACAGCTGATCGAGGCGCGCGGTCGTGAACTCGCGAGCCGGCACCGACGTCGACACCATCCGCATCCCGCAGTTGATCCCGGGATCGACGGCGCGCGGCACGAGCGTGTCGCGGCTCACCACCACCGTGCCCGTCGGCGACGGGTTCCGGTGCTTGTAGTGGACGTCCGGCAATACGGACACGTACTCGTTGAGCCCGGGCAGCACGCTCAGCTCCGCCAGCTGACGCCGGGCGGCTTCGTCGGGCAGTAACTGCGCGCCCGTGAAGCACCGGATCGGCAACGCGCCTTCGCCTGTCATCAGGTCGAAGGGTTCACACATAGCCCTCATAAAGTTGTCCCCACTGCGGGCTGCGCCCAGCCCACGCAATCGACAATCCGATCCACGACCGCACTCACACCTGCCGAGCGATCAATCCCGAGCGCGTAACACGATGTGCCTTCGGTGAGCCGTCGAATCACGTCGACCTGCCGCGCGGCATGTCCCGGATCCGGCCACAACAGATCGAGCGCCGCCGTGTACCAGTCGTAGTCGTTCAATTCGAGCGTCAGGCGATTGCTGGCGTTCACCAGCTCGGCAGCGACGCCCGCGGACATCGGCTTCACGAATCCCTCGTCGGTAAACTTCGGAATGAAGACCGCGACCGGCCTCACCGATATGCCGTCGGCATCGTGGGGAAGGTGATAGAGCGTCTTGTGCTTCGAGCCCCCGGCCACGCCGAGCGGCACGAGCGCGCTCAGCTGACGCTCGTCGAGCAGTGCCTGGGTGTCTTCGGTCAGGCGAATCGGCTCGAACAACGGGTAAACGTGCTCACCATCCGTGAAGAGCAGGTTCTCTGTCACGAGGCGAACGCCCGGTCGTCCCATCAGACCCACGCAGGTCGTCGTCTTGCCCGCGCCGCCCGGGCCGGCCACCAGAATGGCTTCGCTGCCGGACGCGACGGCGGAGGCATGAATGAGCACCCAGCCCCGGGTCCGGCCCAGATGCCAGGCAATCGGGAAATGCACGAGTTGCCGCGTCAGCGTGAAGAACTTCCGGTAGAGGTAATCCGGAACGCGCGCCAGCTTCTTTTCCGTCGGGTGATACCAGTAATCGACGTCGAACAACCTGGTAGCCCCGCGTTTCCGGAACCGCAGCTGCAGGTCCTTGTCACGATGCGTGTCGAACCACACAAGCTCGTCCTGCGACAGCCGCATCCGTTTGCCGAAACCATCTTCGGCACCTTCATCCTCAAACGGGCTGCCGGCCTGATCCGATGGAGCGCCCGTGCGCCAGGTCCCCGTGACCTCGAGGTCGGGAGAGTCCCAGACCGGACGCAGATCCGGCTCCAGCAAATGACGCAGGTAGTCGGTAAGCTGATCGAAATTGCACGAGAGATTCAGCCTCACGCCGTGGATTTCGATTCCTAATCGCTGCACGTCAACACCTCGACTACATGAGCCGGCTGGTTTGCGGCACGCGCTCGCGCGCGCCGATTTGATTGGCCGTGGGAACCGCGCGCCTGGACGCCATCACCGCGCACAGTTCCTGGCCGATGGCGACCGCATTGCGCCGTACGTCGAACGCTTTCACGACCCGGGCGCGCGCGTTCACGCGCAGCTTCTCCCTGAGGACGACCGATCGGAGAAGCTCGTCGAGGGCGTTGGCCAGTTCATCCGGCTCGTGCGGTGGAACCAGCAGTCCGGACACGCCTTCTTCGATCAGCTCCGGAATGCCGCTGACGGGGGTGCTGACGAGCGGCACGCCGCAGGCGGCCGCTTCGATGAGCACGTTCGGAATGCCGTCTCGATCGCCGTCGACCGTCACGACGCACGGAAGCGCGAACACAGTGGCGCGGCGATACCAGGTGAGCACTTCGCTCTGATCCAGCGAGCCTTCGAGGGTGATGACGCGGCTCAGCTTGTATTTCCGAATCATGTCGGAGAGCGGCTTCCTGAGCGGTCCGTCGCCGATGATGTGACAGCGGAAGTCGCGGCCGCGATCGCGCAGGCGCGCGCACGCGCGCACGAGCGTGTCGAGCCCCTTCTTCTCCACCAGGCGCGCCACCGCGAGCACCACCGGCGGCTTGCTCTGCGCGTAGGGGCCGAACTGGAACCGGCTGAGATCGGTGCCGTGATACGCGTGCCGCACGTGTATCGGCTCCCCCTCGGCGAGCCGCTTGAGGTGCGTGATGTTGTAGCGCGTGCACGTGAAGACGACGCGCGCGGCGCTGAGCTTCTTCCGCAGGAGCGCCGGAGGCGAGTGATACAGATCCTTCGCGTGGCTCGCCAGGCTGAACGGCAGACCCGTCATCGCCGACGCCAGCCACGCCACCGATCCGGGCGAATGGACGAACCCCGCGTGCAGGTGGGTGACACCGTCCTCCTCGAGCCGGCGTGCGAGACACCCCGCCTGCGTGAACCGCTCGATCATCTCGGAGTCGCGGGTGCCGAACGCCCGGGCCACGGCCGAGAAGTACGCCCGGGGCGCGCGCCACATCTGCTGGATGTGATCGCCGAGCACGCGATGGCCGTTTCGCCAGGAGCGGGTTCGGCAGATAGGTGATCTTCGAACGGACCTGCTGAAACACCTTGTGCTGGAGCCGATCGGGCGGATCGATCATCGAGTAGATGCGTAAGTCGAATCCCTGCCGCTCCAGCTCGAGAATCTCGTTCAGGATGAACGTTTCGGAAACGCGCGGAAACGCCTTGACCAGGTAGCCCAGGCGGCCGGCATTCCTCGCCGAATAGATCACGGCGGTCTCGTGCGAGCCCATTACCGTTTCCTCCTCGCCCGCGTGGCGTGATCGAGGCGTTCCCATGCCGAGTCGATTTGCCCGGTCGCCCACTTGAGCCATCGGGCCTGGTGGCTCTGCTTGCGGAAATTCCTCAGGACGTAGGCCGACAGATCGAGCGCTTCGTACAGAGCCAGGCGTTGCGGCGATACTTCCGGCGCCAGGTCGAGGTACGCCGTCCTGAAGTGATCGCAGAGCGGCTGCATGTGAGCCGCACGGCGTGGATGTCTGAGCGTGAACGACGTGAGGTGCGTCAGGAAGTACGCGACGTCGTAGGTCGGCTCGGCCTGGCCCATCCGATCGAAATCGATGATGCCGACGTCGTTGCCGTTGAGCATGACGTTGCCGTGCGCGAAGTCGCCGTGCGCGAGCACGAGATCGGAAGCCGGCGTCGCCGCCGCAACCCGTTCGATCTCGGTGCGCAGCCGCTCGAGCTCGCGAGCCGTGGTTTCGTGGACCGTGTGCAGGTAGTCGAGGTTCCGCCGTTGTGCGGCGAGCAGCGCCGCCACATCGAGGCGAGGGCCGCTTGCGAGGGGCGCCTGCTGCATCGAATGGATGGCCCGCGCCACCGCCTCGAGGTGGCGGCCAATCTGGCGAAGCTGCTCGGGGCGCGCGTTATCGGGCGTCAGGTCGGAGAGCACCTGCCGGAAACGCTCGCCTGGCACCCCGCTCTGCACGACGAAGCGCCACGGGCCGACGGCCGCAATCGGCCGCGCCGCCTGCCACGCGCCGCCGCTGGCCACCGACGCCTTCCACGTGGTGTCGAGCGTCTCGAACGACTCTCGCCATCGCTCGTCCCGGTAGGCCTTGCCGAAGAGGTATAGCCGCTGCGATTCGCCCCGCTCGAAATGGTCGAGCGTGACGCCATACCGGAGCGTGCACAGCCGGCCCGGCTTGTAGTGAACGGGCTCGACCTCGAGGTCGCGCATCCGCCAACCCTCGTCGCGGCACTCCGGCATGTTCTCGCTCAGGAGCGCCGTCATGCGGGTCACGTCGGTGGCAGGGACCAGGCTCGTCAGAATCGAATCGGCTGGAAACAGGCGGAGAACGGTGGCCAGTTCCGGCACGAGAAAGGCCGACGGGCGTGACCGTCCGTTGCGGCCAGGCTCGGCGGCGTGGCTCGAGGCCAGTTCCTCGCGCAGGTGCGTGCGCGCATCGTCGATGGTCGCCCACATGGTGCCGGAGACGAGCTGGCGGCATGGAGTGCCTGGCCCGTGCTGCGAGTCCACCGAGAGCGCGAGCGACACGTCGCGCCAGGGCTTGACCTTGCAGTAAGTGATCTCGAAATCCTGGACCTGGACGGGCCGAGGAGAGAGATCGTCCAGCGCGCGTTGCAGGACGACCTTCATGCGATCGTGATCGCGGAGCTGCTCCAGCCGGCTCGTCAGAACCTCGGCTGCGTCCGGCGTCACGTCGCCCGGCATTCCGCTTTCGTTCAGCGGGCCACGGATTGACATACGTCTCCTTTGGGATCGACTGACGGTTTGGTGGCCACCGGACGGGGCCCATCGATCACGGTTCCGTTCGCCGACCAGTCGCACAAGCGCGCGTAGAGCCCTCCGCTTGCGCGAAGCGCGGCCGGCGAGCCCGACTCGACAATCTGTCCCCCGTCCACCACGAGCACGCGATCGACGCGATCGATCAGGTTCAGGCGGTGGCTGATGAGCAGCGTCGTCCTGCCGCGCATGAGCAGCTCGAGGGCTTCCATCACGAGCTGCTCGTTTTCGGCGTCGAGACCGGTGGTCGGCTCGTCGAGGAGGAGAATCGGTGCGTTACGGATCATCGCGCGCGCGATCGCGACGCGCTGCCGCTCGCCGCCCGACAGCGTCGCGCCGCGCGCACCGATCACGGTCTGGTAGCCGTCGGGCAACCGCTTGACGAACTGCTCCAGCCTGGCCGCGTGCGCCGCGGTGATGACCTCTTCCTTGGTGGCGTCGGGCCGTCCGTATTGGATGTTCTTGAGGAGCGTGGTCTGGAAGAGCACCGATTCCTGGAGCACGACGCTGATTTGATCGCGCAGGGAATTCAGTTCGAACTCACGGATGTCTTCGCCGTCGATCATCACCCGGCCCGTCCCGGGCTCGTACAGACGGGGAATGAGACTCATGATCGAGCTCTTCCCGGCGCCCGTGTAGCCGACGAGCGCGACCACTTCGCCGGGCTCGACCTTGAACGACACGTTGCGCAGCACTTCATCGATCGGACTTGTAGCTGAACGAGACCTTGTCGAACTCGATCGCGCCTCTCAGTCGAGGGGCGGGGCGGGCCGTCGCGCTCTCGGGAGTGCCGGCATCGGTCTGCACGATCTCCAGCACGCGTTCGAGCCCGACACGCGCGCGCGCCATGCGCACGCTCTGCTTGGCGATTTCCCGCAGCGGGCCGTTCAGGCTGCGCACGTAGTGCACGAAGAGATAGAGGTCGCCCGCCGTGAGCTGGTGGGCCAGCACCCTCTTGACGCCGAACCAGATGATTCCGCAGGTGGCGACCGCCGTGATGATGTCGACGGTCCGCACGTAGCGGGCTTCGAGCCACGCCGCCTTGATGCCCGCCTTGAGGCTGCCTTCGCTTTCTTTATCGAACTGCGCTTGCTGAACGTCTTCGCGGCCGAACGCCTTGACGACGCGCAGCGAGCCGATGGTTTCCTGGGTCACCGACGAGACCTCGACTTCGCGGTCGCGCTTCTCCTTCGAGGCTTCCTTGATCTGCCAGCGCATCTGCCACTGAATCGGACTGAGCATGGCGAGCGTCACAAAGCCCACGAGGGCGAGCTGCCAGTCGACGAAGAACATGACCCCGAGGGTGCCGATGATGGTGAGCCCGGCGACCGTCCACTGCAGCCACGTCTTCCCGAACAGCTCGCGCAAAGAGTCCGTATCGCGCGTAATGCGCACCAGCATGTCGCCGATGCGTTTCTCGTCGTGATAGGTCAGCGACAATTTCTGAAGCCGGCTGAACAAGGCGACGCGCAGCTCGAAGACGACCTCTTCGGCAAGGCGGTCGGACAGGTAGCTGCCGAAGTACGCCGCCACACTCGAGAGCATCCAGACGACGAAGATCAGCACGCAGATGCCGAGGAGCGCGGTTGTCTGCGGATCGACGATGACCGGAACGCTGGGCGGCAGGAAATTGACGCCTTCGAGGAGATAGTCGAAGACGAACTTCAACGGCCACGGCCGGAGCACGTCGGCGGCGGTCGCAGCGCCAACGGCGAACGCCGAGCCCGCGAGCAGCCGCCAGCGAGCGAGCACATAAGGTCCAACCAGGGCGGTGATCTCGCCCATGAGCGTCTGATTGAAGCGCCGGATCAGTCGTTTTTTCATTCGGCGATCTCGTTTCGTAGGATTCCGGAGCCGACAGTGGCTCCCACGTGATGCGCAACGCCCGAAGGCACCGGCCGGCGCGTGGCGATAACGTCTTCCGCAACGGCAATCACGCGTCGTGCGTTGTGCCGCCACGTGTACTCGTTCATCACTCGCTCGCGCGCCGCGAGACCGACCGTGCGGCACAGCTCGCGCTCCGATGCGACGCGTCCGATGAGGCCGGCGAGCTCGAACGCGTCACCAGGCCGGAAAAGCCAGCCGGTGCGCTCCGGCTCGATGACCTCGCTCACCTGCCCGAGCCGGGCCGCGATGACCGGTAAGGCCATGGCCATGTATTCGAACAACTTCACCGGAGAGAAGTACTCGTCGGCGTCCGGGGCGTACGGCGCCACCGCGACATCCATCGCGCGGAGGTAGTCGGGCACCTGTTGATGAGGAACCGAGCCGGACATGTGAACGACGTCGGCGAGCCCCATCTCGTTCGACCTGGGCGCGGAGGTTGTCGAGCTCGGGACCCGAGCCGACGAGAAGGAGCCTGAACGGACTGTTCGAGCCGCCGAGCATGCGCATGGCGTGGAGCAGGACATCGACGCCGTGCCACGGCTTCATGCTGCCGACGAACCCGATGACGAAGCGGTCGTCCCATCCGAGCGTGTGACGGATTTTTGACGGCTCGAGCAGCGGACCAAACAGATGAGGGTCCGCTGCATTAGGAATGACCGAGACCTTCTCCCCTGAAACCCCAAGCTCGGTCATGTACTGCCGCAGCGCCTGAGACACGACGAAGACGTGGTCGCTGCTCTCGAGGACGAGCCGTTCGGCCGTCCGGGCCACGAGCGGCAGCGACAGGCCGCGCATCTTCTGCTGCTCGAGCACCAGGGGCGCATTCACTTCGAGGAGGAGCGGGATGTTGAAGTAGCGGGCGAGCTCGCGGCCGGCGGTGGTAAACAGGCAATGACGTTCGTAGATGAAGTCGGGGGCGAAGGCTTCGAGCAGGAGGCGCCCCTGAATCTCGAGGCTCAGACCGTAGAGGATGTTCCGGAGGTCCTTCGCGAGCCGCGTGCCCTGGCAGATTTGCTCGTTCTGCAGCGCGTCGTGCACTTCGGTCAAGGCGCTCCCGAAGGCCACCTGCCGCATCAGAAAGTGCTCGCCGGACTCGTCGTCGCCGATGTTGGAGGCGAGGACGAACACCTCGTGGCCTTCCTCCTGGAGCGCCTTCACCAGCCCCCGGACGTGCGCTGACGCCCCTTTGGTCCCGAGCACGGGAATACCGAAGTCAGCGGTCAGATAGGCAATTCGCATGAGTCACCTGAAGTGCGCGTGTGTACTGCACGGCCCCGGTGTTACCGCAGCGACATCTCCCGTCTTTACGGGAGGCCGCTAATCAAATTTCAGTGCGTTGTCTGGTGAAGTAACCGTGCAGCTTCAACCGTGTTGCTGTTGAGTAAACGCTGCGAAGGAAACTTTGAGGGAGGGTCGGATTTTTGACAATTCCCCAAATGGTCTAGCCAGAATGGGTCTCCAAACGTGCTAGCCAAATGGGTTAGGAGGAAAAACTTTGGGCGGGAGAGGCCGAGTGTACACGAAAACGGCAGCCGTCAACTCCCCTCGGCTGCCGTTTTCGCAGAAAAATTTCTGTCTCAGATTGAGAAAACGTTCGGTCCTTTGACCTTGATGGCGTTTCGCGTGTCTACGACGAGGCCCATCCCACCGATGCGCTCGTAGTCGAACGTACCGTGGTCGGTCGCGACGATCGCGCAATCACAGTGCGAAGCCATGGCCACCTCGAACGGAAGGCTCGACAAGGTGCCGCTGTGAAGCTCGACCGTGGGAGCGTAGGGGTCGGTGTAGCTGACCACGGCGCCGCGCTTGGTCAACAGTTCGAGAATGTCGAGGGCCGGTGACTCGCGGACGTCGCTCACATCTTTCTTGTACGCGATGCCGAACAGGTGAACACGCGAACCGTTGATCGACTTCTTCACGGAATTCAGCGCGTCGCCCACGCGTTCGACGACGTAGTGGGGCATCGACGAGTTGACCTGCCCCGCGAGCTCGATGAACCGGCATTCGAATCCAGTCTGGCGAGCCTTCCACGAGAGATAGAACGGATCGATGGGAATGCAGTGACCGCCGAGTCCCGGTCCCGGATAGAAGGGCATGAAGCCGAAGGGTTTGGTCTTGGCCGCCTCGATGACCTCCCAGACGTTGATGTCCATGCGGCGGCACATCAGGGCAATCTCGTTCACGAGGCCGATGTTCACCGCGCGGAACGTGTTCTCGAGCAGCTTGACCATCTCGGCGACCCTGGTCGAGCTGACAGGTACGACGCTCGCGACGACCGAGCTATACAGCATCGAGGCCGCCTCGACGCTCTTGGGGCCGATGCCCCCGACCACTTTCGGAATGTTCTTCGTGAGGAAGCGCCCGTTGCCTGGATCGACGCGCTCGGGCGAGAACGCCAGGAAGAAGTCGCGTTCGGGCTTCAAGCCGCAGGCCTCGAGCGCGGGCTGTACGAGCTCGTCGGTCGTTCCCGGATAGGTTGTCGATTCGAGGATGACGAGCTGACCCGGACGCGCCGTCGCCGCGACCGCCTCGACCGCCTTGACGACGTAGGACATGTCGGGGTCCTTCGTCTTGCGAAGCGGCGTGGGCACGCAGATGTCGATGACGTCCATGGCACCGAGGAGCGCCACGTCGGCCGTTGCGCGCAGCTTCCCGTTCGACACGACTTCCGCCAGCTCGTGGTCCGGCACGTCGGGGATATGACTCGACCCCTCGTTGATGCGCGCGTTCTTGGACTCATCGATGTCGAAGCCGGTGACGCTGAAGCCGGCTCGCGCGAACTCAACGGCGAGCGGCAGGCCGACATAGCCGAGGCCGATGACGCCGACTCTGGCCTGCCGGGTCCGGATGCGATCGAAGATGCTGGGCGACGAAATGGCGACTGTGTCTCACGGGATCAAACCTTCCTTCTTTGATGTTGCCGTGGGGCCCCACGCCCACGGCCTGTACCTCGCGACCGCTGGTCGCTCGGCCATGCTTGCTTCTACTCAACGGTCACGCTTTTGGCCAGGTTGCGCGGCTGATCCACATCGCAGCCTCGGAGCGCCGCAATGTGATAGGCCAGAAGCTGCAGCGGGATCACCGACAACAGCGGCGTCAGAAACGGATCGGCGGCCGGAATCTGCACCACGCTGTCCTGGGCGGGATCGAGCATGCCGGCCAGCTGTTCCGGATTGACGTCGGTAATGACCACGACCGACGCCCCGCGGGCTTTCACTTCCTGAATGTTGCTCGCGACCTTCGCAAACAGATCCTCCGTGGCAATCGCGACGACGGGCACGGTCTCGTCGATGAGGGCGATCGGGCCATGTTTCATCTCACCCGCGGGGTACCCCTCGGCATGGATGTAGGAGATCTCTTTCAGCTTCAGCGCGCCTTCGAGCGCAATCGGATAGTTCACGCCTCTGCCCAGAAAGAGGAACCCGTTCCTCTTGTAGTGACGCTTCGCGATACGCTGAATCTCTTCGTCCTTGGCGAGCACCTCCTGGATGAGCGCGGGCACACCCTTGAGGGCCTTGAGCTTTTCCATGATGGACGCCGGCGACAGCGTGCCTCGCAGTTCCGCGAGGTGCAGCGCCAGCAGGTTGACCGCCACGAGCTGCGACGTGAACGCCTTGGTCGACGCGACGCCAATCTCGGGACCGGCATGCGTATGCAGCGTGCCGTCCGCTTCACGGGTGGCCATGCTGCCCACCACGTTGCAGATAGCCAGCGTCGTCGCCCCGCGTTCCTTCGCCTCGCGAAGGGCGGCCAGTGTATCGGCTGTTTCCCCCGATTGCGTGATGGCGACCGTCAGGGTGCTCTCATCGCTCACCGGCTGGCGGTAGCGGAATTCGGATGCATAGTCGACGTCGACTGGAAGATGCGCGTGCCGCTCGATCAGGAACTTGCCGACCAGGTCCCGCATGCCACGACGTGCCGCACGCCACGATCTGAACCCGCTTGGCCTCTTCGAGCCGTGCCTTGACCCCTGGTGCTTTCAGCGCGATGCGGCCCTCTTTGCTGTTGCCGCTCAAGGTCTGGCGCACGGCGAGCGGCTGCTCGAAGATCTCCTTGAGCATGTAGTGGCGGTAGGCACCCTTCTGCACCATCGCCGGGTCCCAATCGATCCGCGCCGGCGACTTCGACAGGATGCGGCCTTTCCGATCGAGAAAGACCAGCTGGTTGTGGCGGATCACCGCGATCTCGCCGTCCTCGAGAAAGATCACGTCGCGCGTGTAGGGAAGAATCGGGGCGACGTCGGACGCGACGAGGAACTCGCCATCGCCCACGCCCACGACGATCGGCGGCCCTTCGCGCACGGCCACGATCTTTCCGGGATCGTTGGCCGACATCAGCACCATGCCGTAGATGCCCTGAACGGTGCGCAGCGCACGGCGGACGGCATGCTCGAGCCCGTCGCCATTCGACTCGCGCTCGACCAGGTGGGCCATGACCTCGCTGTCGGTTTCGGTCGCGAAGTGATGCCCCTCGCCCGCCAGCTCGCGCTTCAGCTCGAGATAGTTCTCGATGATGCCGTTGTGCACCAGCACGGTGCGGCCCGAACAGTCGCGGTGCGGATGCGCGTTGCCCGCGGTGGCCCTGCCGTGCGTCGCCCAGCGCGTGTGGCCGATGCCGTACTTGCCTTCGAGCGGATCCTCGTTAATGGAATCGACGAGGTGCGAGAGCTTGCCCGCGCTGCGGCGCACTTCGATCGACTCGTCCTGTGCGAGCGCGATGCCCGCGGAGTCGTAACCGCGATACTCCAGGCATCGCAGTCCGTCGAGGAGAACCGGAACGACAGGTTTTGGTCCTAGATATCCGATGATGCCGCACATGTCAGGATCTCACCCCCGTGATGCCACGTATTTATTTCGGTTCCACGTTCAGCCGGTTTCGTCCGGCCATCTTGGCCGCATACAGCGCCCGATCTGCGCGCGCCAGCAGCTCCTGCGCGTCCGGCTCGTCCTTGCTCAACGTCGCCAGGCCGATGCTGACCGTGATTGTCATGTCGGCCGGCAGTCCCAGCGAGGGATCCGGCTGCCAGGTCGCGACCCGCTTGCGAAGGCGTTCGGCCGTCTGCAGCGCGTTCGATTCCGCCCCGTGCAGCACGATCACGAACTCGTCGCCGCCCATGCGCGCGCACAGATCGAAGAAACGAATCGCGCGGCGGATGACGAGCGAGACGGCCTGCAGCACGGCGTCACCGGCCGCGTGGCCGAACCGATCGTTCACCGACTTGAACAGATCGACGTCGACGGCCAGCACGGTGATGCTCGAGCCGTCGCGCGACGCGCGGGCGATTTCTTCCTCGAGCCGGGCGGCGAAATGCCGGCGGTTGAACAGCCCCGTCAGCGGATCGGTCGCGACGAGCTTGGCGAGATCGGCTTTGTCCTTGCTCAACCGGCCCGCCAGGAGCGCCAGCGTCGCCGGCGCGACGAACGCCCGCAGCCTCGCGAGATCGGAGTGGCCGAATGCCTGGCCGTCGGAACGATCCGCCAGGTTCAGCACCGCCAGCAGCCGTCCGGCCGCAATCAGCGGGATGAGCAGACACGACGGCGTGCGGTAGCGGATCCGGCGGCGCGCGGCCGACGGTTCCTGGCTGACGTCCGCGATGATCTTCGGGAGGTGCGACGTCAACACGTCGCCCATGAGACCCTCGCCCGCCTTGACCCGTACGTCGCTGACGAGCTCTGCCAGGTAGCCGCGCGTCGCGCTGATGGCCATGTACCCTTCACGCTCTTCGAACAGCGCGAGCGAGGCCTGATCGGCCCTCGCGACCTGTGCCAGCGTATCGACGATGAGCTGCTCGACCTTGCCGCTGCCGCTCAGTTCGGCGAGCCTCGACGCAAAGCGGTGGGAAGTGAGGAGGGTATCCTCCTGAGCATCGCGCCCATTTTGCGGTTCTCCCACACCTTGCATGTCCAGTACAGACATGTAGCTTCTCCACGCGAGTCGAAAACTCTCGCCGGACCCGAACACCAGAAACTTGAACTTGGACCAGGACGCGTGCGCGCGCCCCGTTTACCCCGTTCGCTTCATCGCCAGCCGATGCCGAGGCGTCATCGTTTCCACGCCTCGATCGGCACGGCGCACGATCGCGCCGCTCTCGACGCCGCGGCGCAGAACCTCGACGATGCGCTCAGCCGCGCGTCCATCCCAGAGCTGTGGCCGGCGCCCCGCTGGTGGCGCTGAAGCCTTGATGCCCTCCCACGCTTCGATGATTCGTTCGGTCGACGTGCCGACGATTTTGTTGGTGCCCTCACTGACGGTGGCCGGTCGTTCGGTATTGGGCCGCAGTGTGAGGCAGGGCACGCCGAGCACGGTCGTTTCTTCCTGCACGCCACCCGAATCGGTCAGCACGACTTCGCTGCGCTCGACGAGTCCGAGGAATTCCAGATAGCCCTGCGGCTCGACGAGGCGCAGGCGGCCCGCCTCGAGCATCGCCGCGGCGGCGTGCGATGCCGAGAGCGTCTGCTCGCGTACGGGGATGCATCGGGAACACGATCACGACGTCGTGCGAGATGTGATCGATGCCGTGCATGATCTGCTCGAACGTGTCGCGATCGTCGACGTTGTGCGGTCTGTGCAGTGTCAGCACCGCATAAGGGATGCTCGTCAATCCGAGCGTCGCCGGGATGCCCAGACGCCGGGCGTGCTCCCTGCAGAACAGCAGGCTGTCGATCATCACGTTGCCCACGAAGTGGATGCGTGCGGGATCGACGCCTTCGCGAACCAGGTTCGCCTGGGCCGCGGGCTCGGTCGTGAACAACCAGTCTGAAATCTGATCGGTGAGGACGCGGTTGATTTCTTCCGGCATCGACCGATCGAAGCTGCGAAGCCCGGCCTCGACGTGCGCGACCGGAATCTGAAGCTTTGCCGCGGTCAGCGCGCAGGCCACCGTCGAGTTGACGTCGCCGACGACCAGCACCATGTCGGGCTTCGTCTTGGGCAGCACGTCTTCGAAGCCGGTCATCACCGCTGCCGTCTGGCGCGCGTGACTACCAGACCCGACGTGAAGATTGAAATCGGGACGCGGGATGCCGAGCTCGTCGAAGAACACGTCGGACATGCCGGCGTCGTAGTGCTGGCCCGTGTGCACCAGCGTTGTCGAGAACACGCGCGGTTCGCTGCCGAGCGCGCGCGCGATCGGAGCAATCTTGATGAAGTTCGGACGAGCTCCGGCAACCAGGACAATACGACAGGGTGATTCCACGGTGACGGCTTAGTGCAAGCATTCGGCCATTTCTCCGGCAGTGCCGTGACCATGCGATGTGGGATATCTCGCTCGCGTGTTTTCCGGCCTGACTTCGCGATTCGTGGGGCAATGGTGCAAAAAACACACGACGCCGGTGCAACGCATCGAGGACCGGTGGAACCGTGCCTGGCGAAGAACAGGCATAGGCTGTCACTTCTCACGTTGACTTCTTTCTCCTAGTCGGGGGAGAAAATCCGGTGCGCAGCCGGAATCCCCATTCGGTCATCGAAACGGCAAACTAAAGTCTGCTTCTTGCGTCCCGTCGGTCTAGTCTTCCCGGCAGGCGACTACGGCCGTTTCGATTCAAACATCCATGTCATCAACGCATTAGCGGGAATTCTGCATCCGGCGTCGTTTTTGCTCGTGCGGCCTCGACCGCGAAAGCGGCGACAAGAGTCTTTCTCCCAGAGGCCAAACTCATGAAGAAACCGCCCGTCTGCTTGCTCACGCCGACCCGCGCGATGGATGCACATCAGGAACTTGCCATCGCGGTGATCCGTCAGGCCGTCATCGACGCCACCAATCCCGTGGCCGAAACCCGTGTTCGTGCCGGCGCCCGTGCGTTTCTCAACGGTTCGCCGATGCTGCGCGAATGGTGCGGAGTCGCCGGCATCGATCCGCGCCTCGTGCTCGAGAGGTGCGTGGGCGAGGATCGGTAACAATCGACGATCGGTCGCGCCGCCGTTCCAGTGCGGACGATCAGAGAATGCAGAGCGACGGGACGGTCGGACGCGTGTTGCTGGCGAGTCTGCACCAGGCGATCGGCGAAGTTCTGCCGGCGCGGCTGGACTTCTACGAGCAATGGCTGCGGCCGCCCGACCATCCCGACGAAGCCCTCCGCATCGCGTCGTTCGGCGCGATGCTGAGCGCGCTGCAGCATGAGGACGACAGCCAGCACGTCATCGCGCGCGCCGGACAATACGCCGCGATTCGATCCTTCGAACAACTCAGCGCGCTGAGGCGGGCGTACCTGCGAATCCTGCCACGCCGCATTCGCGCGAGAAAGGCCGTCGGTCTCATCGTTCAGATCCTGCCCGCGTTGTACGCGGATGCGCGCATCGACGTCACGCGCCGCGGCGGCACGATCTTCATCGGCATCGAGGGTTCGCCGTTCTGTACTCCCACCGGACGTGCCGAGCGCCCCTCCTGCCACTTTTATTCGAACGTCGTCACGACCTTCCTGCAACTTTTCAAGTTGAGCCCGGCGGTTCGAGTCAGTCGATGTCGTGAATCGGGCACGCCGAGTTGCCTCTTTACGGTCCTGCCCCATCTGCCTCGCGGGGGCGCCGGTCTCGGAACAGTGCTTCCGGGCCTGACCGACGACGTGATGGCTCCCGATCTGCCAGCGTCCGATTTGCCGCTCGCTCCGCCGGAGCCCGAGCTCGAAGTCCCAGCGGTGCTCGAAGCGCCGGCCGTGCTCGCAGCGGCTAAGCCCGACGCAGCCGTTGAAGCGGAATCAGCCACGGCGCCGGCGCCAAGCGAGAGAAGGGCGATCGAGGCCCGCTGGGACTCGCTTTTTATGCGGCAGGTCCCGGGCGCGGAGTCGAACCGGCGAGACACCGGCAGGACGCCGTCAGACCCAGAGGAGGATCCCGAGAGCCCCTGGCACCGGCTCTAACCTTATTAATACGAAATCTGTAACCGGCCCCGGTTAGTACGCTCCGCGGCGACACTAAAGTCAGCTTTTCAGCGACATCCCATCTTGTCTGCCCCACGGGCGACTAATCGATTTTGCCAGCGAACCCTATTCCTTTCAATCGCTTACGAGAAACACGCTGCGCGGTACATCGTTTGCGAAATGAATGGCCGGTATACACCACACATCTTGCCTGCCACCTCGACACCACCAGTCGTCATTCTCGGCGGCTCCGTCAATGCGCTCTCGGTCGCGAGAAGCCTCGGCAGACGGGGCATCCGGATTTTTCTGTCGGCCTCCGAGGGGCGGCACGTCCAGTACTCGCGGTACTGCACGAAGGCGTTTCCGTTCGGCCGCCACATCAAGGGATCGGATTTCTGGCGCGACCTTCTGCTCGGTCCGCGTGCCACCGAACTGCGCGGCAGCGTCATCCTCGTCTGCAACGACGAGGCGGTTGGATTCGTCGCGCGCAACCGGGCGGAGCTGGCCAGGCACTACGTGCTCGACGGCTCGGTCCCCGAACTGCAGCTCGCGATGCTCGACAAGCAGAAGACGCTCGCGCTGGCGGAATCGGTCAACGTGCACGCGCCGCGGTTCTGGCAGGTGGAAAACGCCGCGCAGCTGAATGCGATCGAAGGCGCGCTCACGTTCCCGCTCATCGTGAAGCCGCTCATCTCGCATCTGTTCCAGGCCAAGTTCGGCGGGCGGAAGTATCTGACCGCGAGCACGCACGCCGAAGTGCGCGCCGCGATGGAACGCGTCTGGGCGGCGGGCCTGCAGGCGATGATCTGCGAATGGATCCCCGGCCCCGATCATCGGCTGTCGAGCTACTACACCTACATCGATAAGCACGGCAGACCCGTTTTTCATTTCACCAAGAAAGTGATTCGCCGGTTTCCCAAGAACGAAGGCCTGACGTCGTACCACATGACCGACTGGGATCCGGAAGTCGCCGATGCGGGCCTGCGCTTTCTCTCGGGCATCAGGTTCCGCGGGCTCGCCAACGTGGAGTTCAAGCGCGACGCTCGAGACGGGCGTCTCAAGCTCGTCGAGTGCAACGCGCGGTTTACGGCGCCGCAGGAATTGTTCGTACGATGCGGCCTCGATACCGCATCGCTCATCTACAACGATCTGGTTGGCCTCCCGCTGCCGGAGAACCTCGATTACAAGCAGGGCGTCAGGCTGTGGTACCCATGGCGCGATTTCATGGCCTACCGGCAGCTCAACCGCATGGGCGAGCTCACGTTCGGCGAATGGATCAAGAGCGTGTGGCACTGGCAGGCGCTGCCGTACTTTCACCCGACCGATCCAATGCCGACGATTGTGCCCGCACTGATGGCGCTGAAGGGCCGGCTGCAGTTCGCGCGCTGACCTCAGTACGTAGTGTCCGGCTTTAGCCGGACCTTCGTACGTAGTGTCCGGCTTTAGCCGGACCTCAGTTCGAGTGCGAGTTGGTGCGGCTGAGGACTACGCCGCGTTGGCTTTCCAGGGCGTCGAGACGCCAAGCTCGCCGGCGGTCTCGGTGAGCGCCTTGATCAAGTAATCCGGAATCGCGATACCCGATCGGGTCTGCTCTTCGGCGCACTTCAGCCGGGCGTCTCCGGGAAGATTCACGGACTCGAAACCGTCGCGCGGTGGAACCGCTGTGAGGGCGAGGAGAAGCCCTTCCAGGCGGTCTGCGAATTCTTCGAACGGGAGGAATCGCGCGATGTCGATGGCCACGAAGAGATGGCCGCAGCGCGTGTGCCGGTTCAGGTCGCGGAAAACGGATCCGACCTCGGGTGCGACGGCCGCACCCGTCAGCACGCCGCTCAAAATTTCGACGAGCAGGCCGAGGCAATAGCCTTTCGCGCCCGCAGCGGGCAGCAGGCAACCGCCGCCGTCGACTTCGTTGGGGTCGGTTGTCGGATTGCCGTGGCTGTCGAGCGCGATGCCTTCGGGAAGCGGCCGGCCCAGGCGTCGTGCGTGGCTGACCATCGAGCCCGCCGAGGCGCCGGTCGCGAGATCGATCACGAGCGGCGGCGCGTTCCGGCGGGGACTGGAGAAGGCGAACGGGTTCGTTCCGAGCAGCCGGTGACGTCCGCCGTGCGGAGCGACCTTCGGCATCGAGTTCGAGTATGAGAGACCAATCAAACCTTCATCGGCGGCCCGCGCGGCGTAGTAGCCCGCCGCACCAAAGTGATTGGAGTCTTTCACCGCGGCGATGCCCACTCCCGTCTCACGCGCGAGCTGAATCGCCCGATCCATCGCCATGCGTCCGGCAATCTGACCGAAGCCGTGTTTCGCGTCGAGCGTGCCCGTCGACGGCCCCGTGCGCTCCCATTGCATGTCGGCCGGCGAGCGCAGCAGTCCCAGACGCAGCCGCTTCAGAAGAATGGGCAACAAGTACAGACCCTGCGTCTGATGGCCGCGCACGTCACACCACGCCAGCGTCTCGACCAGCGCGTGAGCGTCTGCGGCCGGCACACCGGCCGCCATCGCGAGATCCCGGCCGAACTGGACGAGCTCATCGATCCGTAGACGGACGTCGGTCGATTTCATTGCGGCCATTCTCCGGGGCCGAGCAGAACATCGAGCAGCCGTTCCAGCACGGGGAACGCCTGTTCCGGCCGATCGATCAGATAGTGATGCTGAAGGCCCGGCGTCGTGTTCACTTCGTTGAACACACCGCCGGTCTCGGCGAGCGGCCGCGAGATATCGGTCGTAATGACGTCGTGGCCCGCCAGCCTGATTCTGAGCAGGCGCGCGATTTTGGCGCCGCGGCGAATCGTGTCCGGGTGCACGCGATCGCGGACGTTCGAATTCTCGGCCGCGGTGTTCTCGTTGACCGGCGCCTTGATGACGACTCTGCTGTTCACCGCGAGCACCGACGACAGCGACAGTCCCTGCTCGTCGAGGCAGCGACGGAGCTCGACGTCAACGACGATGGGCTGCACGGCGAGCGGCGCCACGCCCTGGATGCGGCGCAGGTTCTCTTTCTTGATGAGCTGCGCCAGGGTCTGACGGCCGTCTCCGACCAGGCACGGCGGCCTTCGCTCGATGGCGTCGATGAACTCGCCATCGATGTAGAGCAGCCGGTAGGACGGTCCGGCGACCTGCTGTTCGATGAGGATCGTCTTGCTGAAGGTCGACGCCACCGCGGCGGCGCGCCGCAGATCGCGCTTCGTGCCGACGCCGAGCGTCACGCCGTGTCCGGACGCGCCCGACATGCCCGGCTTGACGACGGCAAGACCGCCCAGATTCTCGAGAAACGCTTCAGCGCGCTCCATCTGGTCGATCTTGAACTCGAGAAATCGGCCGACCGGGTGCCCGTGCTCCTGGAGCAGCCGGCTGACCAGCGGCTTGTTGCCCGCCATCTTCAGCGTCACGGGGCCATCGAGCATGACGCGCGAGCCGCTGACGAACGTTTCGCGGCCGTCGCGGGCGATGCGAGTGACGCCGTAGCCCAGATCCTCGATGGTGGCGCCGACGTTGGCCGCCGCAGCCGCCCACAGCCGGTCGTAGCAGGACGCTCTGAGGGCCGCGAACGGTGCAAGCTCGCTCTCGTACCGGCGCTGCAGCAGGAACTGCTGAACCCGTGCCGCCATCGACACGAGCTCGCGCCATCGACGCGAGTGCTTTCTGTCGGAGACGCCGTAGGTCGCGCCAATCGGGGCGGAGAGTTTGCCGGTCGCGGTGGTCATCGTCTGAATCGGGCACACCCCGGACGGACCTCGAGGTGTGGCCCGATGAATCAGCAAAAACGCGACCAGCCCCGAACGGCCGCGAAACTCCCATGGTTGCGGGCGTTGTCGCGAGACGAACGTCACGTTCGCGCGACGGTTATCCGCGATGACCGCGACAAAAGTCTGCGTGGCGACGGCCTTCCGGGCATCGGCCACGCCGAAAGTAAGGCCGAACGCGTGGAGCACGCCTTGCACGCCAGTGGGGGCTGTCTGATCCATGGCAGCCATCACGAACGTCCTCGCGCGGATTGCCGGACGCAGCCTGTTCCCCGGACGGAGCGCGAACGTCTCGCTTCACACGAGGTTGGCCGCGCGCGTCGTCGAGGACCTGTCGCGACATCTCCAGCGGGGCTGCCATCTCGACGGCATTCACCTGACGCGTACAGGCAGCCTGATCGTGCGCATACACGCCGATCGATCGTACGTGGCCAAGCTTCCGTTGTACGCCACCACCGAGCCGCGGCTGCGCCGGAGCGCGAACGCGTTGAAAACGCTCGCACAGAGCGGAGTGGATGACGCCGTTTCTCGCCGGCCGATGCCCGGCCATCGTGCTGTCCGGGAAAGCCTCGGGGTTCTTTTACTCGATCGAGACGGCCGTGCCCGGGCAGGATGGCGCGTCGATTCTGAAAACCGGTGGTACCGCGGACGAGATGATCTTGTCGGCGGAACGATTTCTTTCGAAGCTGCAGAAGGCCTCGGCGAATCGGCAGTCGCACGGATGGCAGGAACACTTCGGTCGCGCGGTGACACGCGTATCCGGCCTGGCCGCGCGCGCCGGGGTCGAACGCGCCTACACCACGCTGATTGCCGATCTGCGCACGCGCCTCTCCGCACGTCCGCCTCGAGCGGTGTACTCGCACGGCAATTTCTGGCTGGGGAATGCGCTGTTCGACACGGCGAACCAGCTGACCGGCGTGATCGACTGGGACTCGGCCGACGCATGCACGCTGCCGGCGCTCGATCTGATTTATCTCGTCGTGCGTACCCACGGGCTGGCGCGCTCGACGAGCGTGGGCGAGGGGTTCACGGACTGGATCGCGGCCGAGTCGCTTCCCTTCCTGGATCAGTGCGTGTCGCGCCATTTTCACGAGCTGTCGATGTCCAACCGAGCTCGTGGTGCCGCTCGCCTATTGCAGCTGGATTCAGCACCTCGACGCGCACTGCCAGTTCGGCACGCCGGCGAGCCGCAAACGACAGTGGCTCGAGAAGAACGTCCGTGTACCACTCGAGCACTGGGAGTCGTTCTCCCGGTCCCAACGTGCAGCGATGGCAGAGGGAACGATGAAGACGGACCGCCCGGTTGGCCCCGAAGAGGTCGACAAGTCCACCGCCAGGCAGACTTCTGTCTGCCCGGGCACCGATGTCCTGGCGGTTGTGCCCAGACGCATCTGTGAGTTTTCGCAGGAATTCAGCGGTTTTCGGCGTGTTTCCGGTACGTACCGCTTTGGCCCGGGTCTTGAAGTATGGGAGACCGTCAGATGACACAACCTCTCGCGTTACAGGATCCGCAGGTTCGCACCATCAGCGTGCTGCTCGTGTGCAACGAGCGCGTGATTCGCGCGGCGCTGCGCGCGCTGATCGACGGCCAGGACGGCATGACGGTCGTCGGCGAAGTCGATCGGCTGGATGCGGCGATCGACGCGATCGCCTCCGGCCGCCCTGACGTGACGATCCTGGATCCCGACAATTACAAGGGCAACGGCATCGCGGATCTGCTGCGTGCCGGTATGACGAAGACGCGCATCGTGCTGTTGACCGGCTCGCCCAACGCGACGCTCGATTTCGGAGGCCCTGGAGAACGGCGCCGTCGGACTGGTGCTCAAGCAGCAGCCGCCGGAAGTGCTGATCAAGGCCATCACCAAGGTGTATGCCGGCGAGGTCTGGCTCGATCGGACCGCGACCGCGCGGCTGATTGCCGAGCTGTCCACGCCGCCGGCTGTCGAGCCCGCCGACCCGGATGCCGCGCGCGTGTCGCTTCTGACCAAGCGCGAGCGCCAGGTCGTGATGCTCGTGGGCGAAGGCCTGAGAAATTCCCAGATCGCGGATCGTCTGTGCATCACCGAAGTGACGGTCCGCAATCATTTGACTTCCACGTTCAGAAAGCTCGAGGTGACGAATCGATTTCAGCTGGTCATCTATGCGTTTCAGCACGGGCTGGCGAGCCTGCCGTCGCGCGTGAAGCTCTCCCGCGACCATGCCCACCGGGCGCGTGCTGGGATATCAGAAGAAGACTTCCTGAGATAGCGCCTCGAGCGACGGATGTTGGACGGTTCGCCCGCACGCATGCGGGCGACGCGAGACGGGAATGGTGTGCCTCGTGGGGGCCGCGTGCCTCTTCTGATTGGCAACCGCGCAGCGGGGGGAGATGCCTGACCGCCCCGATTGGCCGCGCGGCCCCTGTAAGTGAAGGGGCGAAGCTGTGTCCGGGCAACTGCAAGAAGTCCCAGATGATATCGGAAACACCTATTTCTCCTGATTCCTTCGACGAGCCGATCCGGATCGTGCTCGTGGGCAACGAGCGCGTGACGCGGGCGGGACTCCGTCTGCTCATCGACAGCCAGCCGGGCCTCCTCGTCGTCGCGGAAGAAGAGTGCACCGGCGATCTGGTCGCGCTGATCGCCACGGCCGAGCCGCAGATCGCGATCATCGATCTCGACGGCACCAGCAATGGGGAGTTCATTCCCAACCTCCGCGAGGCGGGCCTCTCGAGCACGCGCATCATCGTGCTCACCAGCACGCCCGAGTCCGCGGCCTGCGCGAGCGCGGTGCAGCGCGGCGTGCTGGGGATCGTCTCGAAGCAACAGGCGCCGGAGATTCTCATCAAGGCGATCGAGCGGGTGCACGCCGGCGAGGTCTGGCTGAACCGCGCGAGGATCGCGGGCGTGCTCGGCAGCCTGCGCGCGTCGGCGTCGGCGACGGTCGCCGAGCGCCGGATCGCGCGGCCGGACAATCTGCTGCCGCGAGAGCGTCAGATCATCACGCTCGTCGGCCAGGGATTCCGCAACAACGAGATCGCGACGACGATTTTCGTGAGCGAAGCGACCGTCCGGAACTGTCTCGGATCGATCTTCAAGAAGCTCGGCGTCTCGAATCGCGTGCACTTGATGATCTTCGCGATCCAGGAAGGGTTCGTGAACCTTCCGGCCTCCGACAATCCGCCCGCCGCGTCTTCGCTCGCGGGAGGTGCTCCGTCTTGCGACGAGCGAAGACCGGGGGCTCAAAGACGACCCGGTGGCACTCATCAAGGGCCACGTCAAATGAGGACTTCGATATGACACCAGTGTTCGCGACGCGTGCGGCGACGGCGACTTGTTCGCGCTGCTGGCGGCTGCCCTTCTGCTGGCGCTCACGCCTGGCACTTCGCGGCCGCCCAGAACGGCGAGGCGCTCGGCGAGACCGGGCAGTCTCGGCCCACTCGGCGTCAATCCACGATTAGCTGGGAGACAGAGTACCAAGACAACGTCTTCCGAACCGCAGAGCACTCCGTCTCGGACATCGTGTCGACGCTGAGTGCGAGCGCTGGCGCCCGATGGGCAGGTGCAACGTCTTGGAAGCTGACGGCGACTGGCGCGGCGGACTGGGTGCACTTCGCCACTCTCGTGAGGAGCGGGGTGCGAACGGCGGGCACGACCTGAGGCTCGACTTTCACTTCAACCGGTCGCGCCGTATGCTGACGGCGTCATACGAGAACTCACGCGTCGCCGAATCCGGAAATCGACATCCAGGCCCCGGACCAAAGAGACGAGTCTCGCCGCTGGTGGCATCATCCACTTCGGGCGGCGAAGACGACTGCTCGGACTTGTCCCTGACGCGGACCGCATTGAGGCGTACGACGGCATCGACGTCGACGACGGTGTGAACCTCGAGCGACGCGCTGAACCGGCGTCACGACCAGGTACGCGTGTCGCTTCTCCAGGACATCACTCCGCTGACTCGTGTCACGCGTAACCGGCGAACTGCAGCGACGACGAGTTCGACTCCTCATCCTACCGAATGCGCCGACGATGTGCGCCTGACGGCCGGATTCGAATCCGAGGGCCGCATCAGGGGGCACGCGCTCGCTGGCATCGCAAGTCGTCAAGCCGCACGACCCGAGGATTGCCGGAGATCGCGGGCTCTTCGTGTCGGTCGGGACGAGCTGCCACGGTGCGGGACCGACTGCAGATCGGCGTGAACGCGGACCGACGACGTCGCACCCTCGTACCGGCGCGGCGTCGCCTACTACGACTGCTACAAGGCTACGGTGCCTCGATCGCCTACGCGATGCGCCCGTTCCGTCAGGCTGCTCGGCGATGGCGCATCGACGTATTCGCCGACTATCGAGACGGGATCGGCAGTCTGTCGCGTCAGCCGAACATGCAGGCATCGAACGAGAGACACGGTACTGGATCGGCGTTCGCTATCGGTCTCGGCCAGTCGCTGTCGATCGACTTCGCCGGGCTCGTACACCGAACGATCAGCGACGTGGTCTACACGCCGATTCGACGAGTCTAGTCTTCAGAGCGGGAGTTAGCCATGCCTTCTAGAATGTGTGCCGCGCGACTCGTCCTCTTGCGGCATCGTCCTGCACGCTGCGCGTGGCGCGGCGGCCAGCAGCCCGACTACGTGCTCGGCCCGCAGGACGTGTTCACCATTACCGTCTGGGGACCCGGCGGTGTATCCGAGCGATTCACCGTCGAGGCCGATGGGACGTTCACGTTCCCGATGCTCGGACGGGTGAAGGCCGGCGGGCTGACCGCCCGGCAGCTGCAGGACGACCTGACCAATCGGCTGCGTGATGGCTACTTCAACGATCCCCGCGTTACGGTGTCGGTCGAGGAGTACCGAAGCCAGCGCATCTTCGTCGTCGGTGAGGTGAAGAGCCCCGGCACATATACCCTCACAGGTCCTATGACGTTCGTCGAAGCGCTGACGCTTGCCGGGTCGCCGACGAGTAACGCCGGCAGCGTTGCGCTCGTTCGACGGCGAACCAATGGCGAGTCGCAGACAGCGGCCCCGTTACTCGGCCGAGGAAGGCATCACCGATATCCGCGTCGATCTCACGGCCTGCAGGAAGGCGGGCTCTACCAACAATCCCATGCTGCGCGACGGCGACACGATCGCCGTGCCCCGCGCTGCGCTCCGGTCTACGTGTTCGGCCATGTCGGCCGGCCCGGCGAATACGTCATCGGACGAGAAGCAACGGTGCGGCAGGTCCTGTCGCTCGCCGGCGGCGTCACGCAGCGCGGCGCGGCCGGGCGCATCAAGATCATCCGACTCAACAGACGGCACCGAGCACGAAATCAAAGTGAGTTGGACGATCGCGTCAAGCCTGGCGACACGATCGTCGTTCCCGAGAGGTTCTTCTGATGGCTGACACACAACATTCACTCCCTGAGCCGGAGACGGACACATTCAAGGCGGAGGCGCGCGAGTGGCACGTCCAGCGACATCTGGTCGGTTCTCTACAGAAGGCGATGGTGGGCGCTCGTCACATTCGCGGTCGTCGCAGCTTCGACGGTTGCATATGTGGTGTCGGCCACGCCGGTCTATGAAGCGCACTCGCAGCTGCTCCTTGGAGACAAGCCGAACATCGTCACATTCCAAGGGATCGACAATGCAAATGACGACCAGCGGAGCGATCTCGAGACCGCAATACAGGCTTTTGCGCAGCCGTTCACTAGCCAGACGTGTGATCGACGAGCTGAAGTTGTGGGACGCCAACGACATCAATCCGAAGGGCCGGTCCGGAGCTCTGGACTCATTGGCGTTCTGGAACTACGCGCGCGCCAAGAGCACGCCGGCGGCCAGTGATTCTGCGGAGACACGCTCGGAATCGATGGTGATCGATCAGATGCTCTCGCATTTGAACGTCGTGCCTATCCGCGACACACGAATCATCGAGATCAGATATGAATCGCCAGACCCTGAGCTCGCGGCCCGCGTCGTCAACACTCTGACGAGCACGTACATCAAGCAGAACCTCGAGGCGCGATCCCAGGCGCTCGAAGGAAGCGGCGGAGTGGCTTGGTCGACCAGTTGGCCGAGCAGCGTCGAAAGGTGGAAGCCAGCGAGCTGGCACTGCAGAAGTATCGTGAGCGGGAAAATAGCCTGTCGCTCGAAGCCGGCCAGAACATCGTGGTCCAGCGCCTGAATGCGTTGAATTCCGCGGTCACCCAGGCGAAGACCGATCTGATCACGATTGAGGCCATGTACCGGCAGCTCGCGGCGGGTCAGGGAGATCGCGCGGCGCTCGACACCTTCCCGTCGATCCGGTCGAACGGCAACGTCCAGGAGATCAGCGCCCGGCTGGGCAATCTTCAGCGAGAGCGGACGGAACTCGCGCGGAGTCTCGGGGCCAAGCATCCGGAGATGGTGCGGCTCGACACGGCCATCAGAGCACGGCTGAGCGCGAGCTGGAAATCGAGGTGGCCAAGACGGTCGAATCGGTGCGCCAGGACTATCTGGCCGCCGTCGCACGAGAGAAGGAGCTGACGGCAGCGCTGAACACTCAGAAGGCGAGCGCGCTCGCGCTCAACAAGCAGGGAATCGAGTACGGCGTGCTGCTCAGGGAAGTCGAAAGCAATCGCCAGATTTATCAGAGCCTGCTTCAGCGATCGAATGAGACGGCGGTATCGAACGAGGCCAAGGGAAGCACAATCCAGGTTGTGGATGCGGCGGAAGTCCCGCGGTCGCCGTTCGGCCAAACAAAGGCTCCAACCTTCTCATCGGATTGCTCCTGAGCGTCGTATTGGGCATCTGCGCGGCGATCGTACGCGAGGCGTCCGACGGCAGGTTACAGACGCCGGCCGCGGTGAAGACCGCGCTCGGGCTTCCGTTCCTCGGCATGGTGCCCTACGTGACGAAGCGAGCCCTCAAAGGCGAGAGCCTGCTCCTCACCAAGTGGCGTGCCAGCCGCCTATGCCGAGGCATTTCGCGCGCTGCGCACCAACATCCTCGCGTCCGCGGGCACCAGACAGCGGCGGTCTCTGCTGGTTACGAGCGCGGCACCAGGCGACGGCAAGAGCATGGTCGCCGTCAATCTCGCCGTCTCGATCGGACGGAGCGGCAGCCGCGTGCTTCTGATTGATGCGGATTTGCGGCGTCCGGTGCTGCACCAGTTGCTGAACTGCAGACAACGCCCGGGGCTGTCGGACGTTCTGACCGGCGCACGCAAGCCGAGCGAAGCAATCGTCCAGACCCGATGTTCCGGAGTATGGCTGCTGTCCGAGCGGCACAGGGCTCTCGAATCCGTCGGAGCAACTCGGTTCGCAGCGTTTCAAAGAGTTCCTCGAGAAGCTCACGGACTCGTTCGACTGGGTGATCATCGATTCGCCGCCCATCATGGCGGTGACCGATCCCGCCGTTATCGCACATATGACCAGCGGTGTGCTGTTCGTGGTCAATGCACGCCGCACGCAGCAGAAGGTGGCGCAGGCGGCCCTCGACCGACTCGAAACGGCCGGCGCCACATTCGCCGGAGTCGTCCTCAACGCGGTGACCCTCGATCGCGATCAGTACTACAACACCCGCTACTACCTTCCGTTCTACGGCGAATACGTCAGCAACCGGCAAAGCGCCTGAGGTCCGGGCAACAGAGCACATCATGCGTCTGATTCTCAGACAACAGGAACGCGCCCTCGCCGGATGGCACGCTGCCGCGAGACGGGAGCGGCACGATATCCTGGTCGGGCGCGGGCCCGAATCCATCGTGCGTCCGGCGACGGAGCACGACACGCCGCGCATCCTCGACCTCATTGCCGCCAGCTACAACCATGCGCCCACTCCGCTGCGAGCTGACTATTGGCGGTGGAAACACGAGGAGAATCCGTTCGGCGCTTCACCATGTCTCGTGGCAGAGTCGAATGGACACCTTGTCGGAGTGCGCGTTTTCCTCCGCTGGAATTGGTACAGCGAGAACCACAGCGTTCGAGCCGTGCGAGCGGTCGACACGGCGACGCTTCCCGAATGGCGCGGCAGGGGCGTTTTCTCGCGGTTGACCATGCGGCTCGTGGAGCAGGTACAGAAGGAAGGCGTCAGCTTCATCTACAACACCCCAAACCAGAAGAGCATGCCTGGCTACCTCAAGATGGGGTGGGCGCCCGTCACGAGGATTCCGCTCTGGATTCGGCCGATTGGAGTTTCACGGCTGGTTGGACGCGCAATCAGAAACGGTGCGGCCGAACCCCCGAGAGTCAGCCAGTTCGGTTCCGTTGCGAACGGTATTGAACGACCAGCGACTGCCAGCATTCCTCGCCGATGTGACGCCCAGCGACGCACGGTACCACACGGCCCGGACCGTTGGGTATCTTCGGTGGCGTTACGGAACCGTTCCGGGCATGTCGTATTGCGCCCGGCTGGAGATTTTCAATGATGCCGGGGCGCTCGTCATCGCTCGAGGCAGGGTCCGTGGTCGATTTCGCGAAGTGACGATCAGCGAACTGCTCGTCACGCCTTCGATCCGGGGCGTCCAGATCGCCCGCTCCCTGCTCTCGGAGATCGTCAGCGGCGCAGACGCTGACTACGTGGCGGCCTGCGCCGCGACGGGCACGTCTGAACGGACCGCGCTCGCTCGCACGGGTTTCTTTCCTGTGCCACGCGTCGGCCCGCATTTCACGACACGCCGTCTCAGCTCCGCCGGACTCGATCCCACCAAGTGGGCCAACTGGCGGTGCTCAATCGGAGATCTCGAGCTCTTCTGACCCATGTTCAACGAGTGGGCTCCTTTCGTGCTGGTCGGCGCGTTGGCGCTGGTGCTTGCGACCTGGTTCGGCAACACATCCCACTTGCGCGTCATCCGCAATCTGCTGGTTGCCGGTGTCGTGATGCGATTGATCGGCGTCCTGGCGCGATACGTGATGATCTTCGACCTTTACGGTGGCAACTCTGACGCCGTCGGGTACTTCGAAGCTGGCCGCATTATTGCGAATCATTTTCGCGCGCTGGACTTCTCCATCATTGGCTCGGGAATGTGGGGCGATCGTGAGTGGGGCACGCAGGCGATCCGCTACGCTTCGGGTTTCGTGCTGTCATTCGTCGGACCCTCAATGCGCGGAGCGTTTCTCGTATTCTCACTCGCCGCGTTCGCGGGCCTTGTATGCACGGCTGTCGCATTCGCAAGGACGTCCGCTAACGGCTCGATGCGGCAGGCCGCCGCCCTGATCTTCTTCTGGCCGTCCCTTTGGTTCTGGCCATCCAGCATCGGGAAGGAGGCGGTACTTCTGCTGGCCGTCGGGCTGGTGACGCTCGGCTATGTAGGTCGAGGCGAGCGCATCCGTTGGTTCGCGCTGGTGAGCGGGCTCAGCCTGGCGATGGCGATTCGTCCTCATCTGGCCGGTGTTCTGGCGGTGTCAGTCTGCGTTGCCGAATGGACGCGTGGACACTGGACGTTCCCACGCGTCATCCAGGCTCTTGTTGCCAGTGCCATCGCACTGTGGGTGGTCACTTCCTCGCTCAATCTTCTGGGTCTGGGCGGCGCCGACCTCGACACGATGGAAACGTTCGTCGTGCGCTCGGCGGGTCAGACGAATCAGGGCGGCAGCGCGTTTGGACGAGCGGGTGCGGGCACGGCTGTTCCCATGGCGTTTTTCAACATCCTCGGTCGACCGTTCATCACTGAAGCGAACAGCCCTCTCACACTCGTGTCGTCTCTGGAAATGACGGTGTTCTGGCTTTTGGTCTTCCGCCACGGACGGGCCCTTCGATCGGTGTTGCGATCGTGGCAGTCCAACCGACTGCTGCGGTTTGCGATCCCATTCACGCTGCTCTACGTACTGATGATCGGGATTACATTCCAAAACGCGGGCATCATTGCGCGCCAGCGGGCGCTCGTCATGCCCGCACTGCTGTCGGTGCTGGCCATGACACAGGCTCCACGCACCAATCGTAGGCGAGTCGGGCCGTCACGGCGCGTCTGGCGCAAGGAGCAGGAACCTCTGCTCGCATCTTCATGAGGTGGTTGACGCGCGCGTCACGCACGACCGTGCGTCTGGCGCAGCCATTAGTTCGGCGCCAGGCCGGCGGCGTCACCATCCTCGCTTATCACCTGGTTGGCGCGGGTACTCAATCACCCGTCGACCTGCCACTGGACGTATTTCGAAATCAGCTGAGTGAGCTCCGCGAGTGTGCGCAGGTCTGCACTTTGGCCGATGCCGTCACCTGTTTGACGGCCGGAACGACCAGTGCGCGGCCGCTTGTCGTGATCACCTTCGATGACGGGTTCGACAACTTTCGAACCCGGGCATGGCCACTCCTCAGGGAGCTTAAGATTCCGTGCACGTTCTATGTTCCCGTCGGTTTCCTTGAAGGCACAGTCGCGACACCGCTCAGGGGAGTCGAAGGCCTCGGACCAATCGAGTGGAGCGCGCTACGCGAGCTGGCGGCCGAACCGCTCATCACAATCGGATCACATAGCTGGTGCCACCATGACCTGCGTCTACTGAATGCCGACGACCTTCGTACGGACTTGCGGCGTTCGCGCGAACGACTGGAGGAACGCACGGGACAAATGGTCGAGCATTTCTGCTATCCCCAAGCGAAATGGTCCGTCCCAGTGGAAAGGGAAGTCGGAAGGGTGTACCACACTGCAGTCGTCGCCGGCGGACGAAGACAACGTTGCCGATCGCTTCCACCGGCTTCGCCTTGGGCGAATTCCCGTTCGGAGGGACATGCCCGTCGGCGTCGCCCCTCTGGTGCAATCAACAGTCTGGCTTGAAGAATGGGCGGCCAGTTACGCAAGAATGCTGACGTGACCTCAACTCGGTCATATCGCCACGGCTCCGTAACCCGAACGAAGGTTCTCGTTCTAATCAAGGGACTTGGGCTCGGGGGCGCTGAGCGCCTGCTCGTTGACTCGCTTCCCTTTCTGAATCGCAGCCAGTTTGACTATCACGTTGGTTATCTTTTGCCCTGGAAGCGCTTCCTGGTACCGGAGCTCGAACGCGCAGGAATTCCCGTTCATTGCCTGGGAGGCGCGTGCCGAAGGGAAGACGCGTCCGGAGGACCAACAGACCCTTGGACGACGATGACACTTCTGCCGCAAGCACTGCGACGCCTGCTGGCACTTCAGCGGCGCGAGCATTTCGACATTCTCCAGGCTGACTTGCCGGTCGCCGGAATTCTGGCGCGGGTGGCGGGGCGGGTGTCGTCGGTGCCCGTCGTGTACACGGAGCACAACCTGCTGGAGCGCTATCACTCGGTCACTCAGTGGGCCAATGCGGCGACGTATGCATGGAATCGGCGAGTCCTGGCGGTGTCCGAAGAAGTCGGCGAGTCTATCGGACGCCGTGGGCTGCTCGAGCGCACACGGGTCGTGACACTCCTGAACGGGGTGCCGGTCGAACGGGTGCGGGCGGAAGCGGCCCACGGACACGACGTACGGCGCGAACTGCATATTCCTGACGACCATCTCGTGGTCGGCACGGTCGCTGTGCTTCGCTCGCAGAAGCGCCTCATCGATTGGTTGCAGGTGGCGGCGCGCGTGGCGGCCGAGCGGCCGCGAGTCACATTCCTCCTGGTTGGCGGCGGGCCGCTCGAAGCCGAAATCCGATCGCGCGTCGAATCACTGGGACTCTCGCATCGCGTGCGGATGCCGGGGTTCCGTGCCGATGGACGCCGGCTGATGAGCGCCATGGACGTGTTCCTGATGACATCAGAGTTCGAAGGACTTCCGATCGCACTACTCGAGGCGATGACGCTCGGCAAGCCGGTCGTCTCAACCCGGGTCGGTGGAATTCCCGAGGTCGTCGCCACCGAGGTCACCGGACTGCTCGCGGCTGTCGGCGCGATCGATGAGCTGACGAGTTGCGTCATGCGGCTCTTAGACGATGGGTCACTCCGTACGCGCCTGGGCGCTGCCGGGGCCGCCAAAGTCGAATCCGACTTTCACGTGCAGCGTCGTGTGAGAGCGATCGAAAGCCTGTATCACGAAGTGCTCGCGGAGGCCGCGTGATCAAGGTTGCACACGTGGCCACGGTCGACCTGTCGCTGCGCTTTCTGCTCCTCAATCAGCTGAAAAGCCTGCGGGACGCCGGGCTATTCGATGACCGGCGTCTCCGCACACCGGACCGCACGTCCCGGAGCTGGAAGAAGACGGGGATTCGTCACATTCCGGTGACGCTGACGAGGTCGATTACACCGCTGACCGATCTGGTGGCGCTGTGGCGTCTGTATCGCATCATGCGCCGCGAACGCTTTACGATTGTGCACTGCCACACGCCAAAGGCCGAGCTCCTCGGTCAGCTTGCGGCACGCATGGCCGGTGTTCCGATCGTCGTCGACACGTTTCGCGGTATTACCATCGCTCCGGAACGAGCCGCTTGCAGCGGCGGTGGCTCGTGGCCATAGCCCGACTGGCCGCGTCGTGCGCAGACCTCGTGCTCTGCCAGAGCCGCGAAGCGATGGACGAAATGATCCGTACGGAATTCTGCGAGCCCGAACGCCTCGCGCTGCTCGGCAACGGCATCGACATCCGCGAGTTCGACCGGACCTGCCTGAATCCATTCGAGCTCAACAGCCTCCGCAACGAGCTGGGCCTCACGCCGCGTCGGCCAGTCGTGGGTTTCGTCGGCCGTCTCGTGCGTGAAAAAGGCCTCGTGGAACTGTTCCGCGCGATGAATCTGGTGCGGGCCCTCGTGCCAAACGCGCAACTCCTGGTCGTGGGTCCCGACGATCCGGAGAAGCCGGACGCGATCACAGCAGACCTGTCCCGGAGCTTCGGGCTGACCGAAGGGTGTGTGTTTACCGGCCTCAGGACCGACATGCCGTCGCTCTACGCCCTCATGGACGTCTTTGTGCTCCCCTCGCATCGTGAGGGCTTCCCTCGCGCACCGATGGAGGCGTCGTCGATGGGAGTCCCCTGCGTGGTCACCGACATACCCGGATGCCGGGAAGTGGTCGAACACGGCCACAACGGTCTCCTCGTCCCTGCAGGCGAGCCTGTCGCGCTCGCCGATGCCATCTGCTCGTTGCTCACCGACCGCGAGTTGGCGAAGCGAATGGGCCAGGCCGGACGGCAGAGAGCGCGAGAGCGGT
This sequence comes from Vicinamibacterales bacterium, assembly GCA_963821395.1. Lineage (GTDB taxonomy): Bacteria > Acidobacteriota > Vicinamibacteria > Vicinamibacterales > JAMQPK01 > JAMQPK01. The sequence continues at coordinate 109,347 of CAWGDY010000047.1, forward strand.
TCGACGAGGAGCGAGTGTTCGCCACCGTCAAGGCATCCTACGCCCGTCTCCTTGCGGAAAAGGGAATCGCGCAACCTCAATGGAGCGGACCGGTCGCTCACGTGGCTCAGTCGTGAATCACTCCTCCGGATACAGGGGCAAGCGGTTCGTCGACATCGGTGTCGCGGCGACGGCGCTCGTGCTGCTGTCCCCCGTCATCGCGCTCGTGGCGCTCGTCGTCCGCTGGCGCATCGGTCGTCCTGTTCTGTTCCGGCAACGCCGTCCGGGCCTGCACGGCCGTCCGTTCACCATCCTCAAGTTCCGGACGATGCGCAGGGTCGCGGCCGGTTCGGCGATCTCGGATTCCGATCGACTCGGCATCACCGGCCAAGTGCTTCGCGCGACGAGTCTCGACGAACTGCCACAACTCGTCAACGTGTTGAGAGGGCGACATGAGCCTCGTGGGACCACGGCCGCTCCTGATGCAATACCTGGATCGCTATACCCCGACGCAGGCGCGCCGGCACGAGGTCAGACCGGGCATCACCGGCCTTGCCCAGGTCAACGGGCGCAACACGCTGTCGTGGGACGAGCGGCTGGCGATGGATGTCTGGTACGTCGATCACGTATCGCCGGGCCTCGATTTCAAGATTCTGGCCCGCACGATCGGATCGGTCGTTCGCAGGCGCGGCGTCAGCGCGCCGGGAGAAGCGACGATGCACGAGTTCCTCGGAAGCGAGCGCTGAAGATGCGAGTCCTTGTGATCGGCGCGGGCGGGCACGGCCAGGTGGTAGCCGACGTGCTCTTGGCGGCGTTCCGCAACGGATCGGCCGACTATCCATTCGGGTACGCCGACCACGACGAGACCCTGTGGGGCCACATGCTGCTCAACGTTCCGGTGATGGGCTCCATCGACGATTGCGCCAGCTTCAGTCATGACGCCATCATCGTCGGCGTCGGAGACAACCGAACGCGACGGCGGCTCTTCGAAGCGTTCTCCCGATCGCAGGAACGCTTCGTCACGGCCTGCCACCCGAGCGCGGTGGTGTCGGCGAATGCCGTCATCCGCCACGGGACGGTGGTGTGTGCCGGCGCAATCGTCAACGCCGGCACGTGCGTGGGCTCGAACGTGATTCTGAACACCGCGTGCAGCGTCGATCATCACAACGTCATCGGCGATCATGCGCACATCGCCCCGGGTGTGCGCCTCGGCGGGAACGTGACGATCGGCCAGGGCGCACTCATCGGCATCGGCGCGATCGTGCTGCCCGGCCGCCGCGTCGGTGCGTGGACGACCGTCGGCGCCGGAGCCGTCGTGACACAGGATCTTCCAGACGGCGTCATGGCCGTCGGCTCGCCCGCTCGCGCCGTCACGCTGAAGACGACACGGATCTCTGTCAACCATTGACCATTCTATGAATCGCGTCTATCTGTCGCCGCCGCACGTCGGTGCGGAAGAGCGCCGGCTGCTTCTGGAGGCGTTCGAGTCGAACTGGATCGCTCCGGTCGGTCCGCACATCGATCGTTTCGAGCGCGAGTTCGCCGAACGCCTGTCGCTGCCCGACGCCGTGGCGTTGTCCAGCGGAACGGCGGCCCTCCATCTCGCGTTGCATATCGTCGGCGTCACCAGGCACGACGAGGTCATCACCTCGACGCTGACGTTTGCCGCCACGGCCAACGCCATCACATATCTGGGCGCCCGGCCGGTGTTCATCGATTCGACGTCGAGCACCTGGACGATGGATCCGGATCTTCTCGAGGAAGAGCTGGAGACCTGCGCGCGACGCGGCCGGCTGCCGAAGGCCGTCATGACGGTCGACCTGTACGGCCAGTGCGCGGATTACGACAGGCTGACGAGCATCTGCAGGAACTACGACGTGCCGCTGATTGCGGATGCGTCGGAGGCGCTCGGAGCCACCTACCGTGACGAACAGGCTGGCCGCTTCGGCGAGATGGCCGCGTTCTCGTTCAACGGCAACAAGATCATCACGAGCGGCGGCGGCGGCATGCTCGTGTCGAAGCGGACCGACTGGCTGGCGCGCGCGCGCTTTCTCGCCTCGCAGGCGCGCGATCCGGCGCCGCACTACGAGCATTCGGAGATCGGCTTCAACTACCGGATGAGCAATCTGCTGGCGGCCGTCGGACTGGGCCAGCTTCGGAACCTCGACCGCCGCCTCGTTCAGCGACGAGAGCACAACGACTACTACCGGCGCCAGTTCGACACGCTGCCCGGCATCGAGGTCATGCCGGAAGCGTCGTACGGGCGCAGCAACTGCTGGCTGACGTGCATCACGATCGATCCGCATCGCTTCGGCGCCACGCGTGAAGATCTGCGGCAGCAGCTCGAGCTCGGGAACATCGAATCCCGCCCAGTATGGAAGCCGATGCATCTGCAGCCGGCCTTCAACGGCTGCCGCGTACGCGGCGGCGCGGTTTCGCAGCGGCTGTTCGAGCGGGGTCTTTGCCTGCCGAGCGGGTCGAGCCTGACTCCGAAAGATCGCGAGCGCGTCGTCGACACAATCGAGATGTGGCGCGAGTGGGGACACGCGCAACCGGAACGACCGAAGTTCGCCGCCAACCAGTAGACCCAGACCGTATCTCATGGTTCGCACAGATCAGGATCACAAGCGTCGCGGCGCAGACCTGCCCGTCCTCCCCAATTGGCTGCTGAAGTATCGGGGCGCGGTCATCTGGTGGTTCCACATGGGGCTCGCCGTCGCGTCGAGCTATATTGCGTTCTCCGTGCGCTTTGACGGCGTCATCCCGCCGCACTATGCGGCACTGTGGAGGGACACGCTGCCTGCGCTGCTCGTGGCGCGCGGTGCGATGTTCGTCGCCTTCCGCCTGTACGAGGGCCTCTGGCGCTACACCAGCGTCCGCGACCTCCTGAACATCCTCCTCAGCATCGGATTGAGCTCGCTCGGGTTCTTCGTGTTCAGCGAGGAAGTGATCGGACTTACCTACTATCCGCGCTCCATTCTGTTGATCGACGCGCTTCTCCTGACCGGATTCTCGGGCGGCGTCCGATTCATCGCCCGGGCCCACCGCGACCTGGTGGCGGGCAAAGGTGGGCGACGCGTCCTGATCTACGGCGCGGGCGATGCCGGCGAAGCGGTCGGACGCGAGATGAGACTGCGGCTCTCGACCGACTATCACCCTGTCGGATTCGTGGATGACGACAGAAGCAAGGTCGGCGAACGGATTCACGGCATTCCGGTACTGGGCACGCGCGATAACCTGCCCGCCATCATGAAGCGATACCGGCCGGACGAGGTGCTCGTGACGATTCCGCGAGCCGACCCGTCGACCTATCGCGGCGTGATACGGGCGCTCGAGCCATTCGCGGTCCCGATCAAGACGCTGCCGCATCTGCGCGAGATCCTCAACGGCCACGTCTCGACGAGCCAGATTCGCGATCTCTCGCTGGAAGACCTGCTTCGGCGGACACCCGTGGGCCTGAGCCAGCAGCCGCTTCTGAGGCTGATCGAGGGGAAAACGATCCTGGTCACTGGCGCGGGAGGATCCATTGGCGCGGAGCTCTGCCGGCAGATCGCCGCGCTGAGTCCCGCCGCGCTCGTGCTGTACGAGCGCCACGAGAACAGCCTGTACAACGTTCTCAACGACCTGTCGGCTCGCGAGTTCGGATGCAATGCGTATCCGGTCATCGGCGACGTGACGGACCTGCCACGGTTCAAGGCGGTGCTGCAGCAGCATCGGCCCGACATCGTGTTCCACGCTGCCGCACACAAGCATGTCCCGCTGATGGAACTGAACATCTGCGAAGCCGTGAAGAACAACGTGCTCGGAACGCAAGTGGCCGCCGAGCTTGCGGAAGAGTGCGGCGTGGAGCGATTCATTCTGATCTCCAGCGACAAGGCCGTGAATCCGGTCAGCGTCATGGGCGCCACCAAGCGGGTGGCCGAGTTGATGCTGCAATCGCGGTCGATCGGGAAGCGCACGAAGTTCACGACGGTGCGCTTCGGCAACGTCCTCGGAAGCAACGGCAGCGTCGTGCCGCTGTTCGTCGAACAACTCAAGCGCGGCGGCCCCCTGACCGTGACCCACCCGGACGTTCGCCGTTACTTCATGCTCATCCCCGAGGCCGTCCAGCTCGTGCTGCATGCGGCCTCCATTGGGGAACTGAATTCGATTTACGTGCTCGAGATGGGCGAGCCGATTCGGCTCGTTGACGTGGCAAGAGATCTCATTCGCCTGTCTGGGCTTCGGCCGGATGACGTCCCGATTACCTTCATCGGGCTCCGGCCCGGCGAGAAACTGGACGAACAGCTGGTCGGCCAGGACGAAGTGGCGGGCCCGTCGTCGGTCGAGAGCGTCATGGAGGTTCGGCCGCGCCATGCGCCGCACGCCCCGACGCTGTGCACTCAGCTCGATGTCTTGTATCGATATGCGCTCGACGGCGATTCCGAGGCGGTGATGACACAACTCCGCACGATTGTTCCGGAGTTTGGTTTCTCTCAGGTCGCGGGGCCGCGGCCCGTCCCCGTTTCGACACATGTTCCCGTCATGGCACACCCCGCGAACGAACACCCCGTTCAGCCGGTCGTGGTTGCCGCTCACGCGACGTGCTCGTCGTGCGACTCCGGCAGCGTTCGCCGGTCCCGCGTCAGTGGCCCGTTCGAGCACGTCCGTCGGCAGTTCACGGAAAAGCGTCCGTATCGCTGCCACGAATGCGGATGGCGCGGCTGGATAGACGTCATCGACGAGTTTGAAGAGCCGCTGGAGCCGCTCGCGGGTTATCCCGATCTGCGCGCGATCGACGCGGCCGTTCGCAACGTCTTCTCCACATCGGGGCCGGTACCGCTTTCCGAAGTGCGCCCCAGCTGGCTGAGAGCACCCGCGGAATCACTGGCATCGGACATCTGACGATGCGAGACGGCAAGGTTTGGATGGCGAGCGCGATGGTCCTTTTGGGCTGGGGTGTGATGGCATTGGGAGCCAGCCGGCCCTGGGGATATGTCCCGCTGCTCACCGGAATGAGCGCGCTTGGTGCCGCGACGTTCCTGACCTGTCCTGATTCAGGCCTGATCAGCCGAGGTCTGTGCATCTCCCTCGCAAGCGTTTGTGCAGCGGTCATGTGTCAACTGATCCCTCTACCCACGAATGTGCTGAGCGTAATCAGCCCCGCGACGGCACCGCTCGTCAGCCGGGGCGCGTCAACAGCTCACCCTCTTTCGATCAGTCCCGACGCGACGGCGTTGGGCCTGGCGTTCATCGTCGCGCTTGGACTGTTCTTTGTCGGTACGGTCAGGCTCATGGGGCGTGACGGCGCTCAGCGGATGGCCACCGGCCTGGTTTGGCTCGGTACAGCCGTCGCGCTCATCGGCATTGCCGAGGCCAGCACGTCCTGGCCGAGCGTCTACGACGCGGCAGGGTTGCCGCTTCCTCCAGACAGCACTCCGTATGGACCGTTCTCGAGCAAGAACCACTACGCCGGGTGGATGATGATGGCGCTGGCCCTCACCACGGGCTATCTCTGCGCGTCTCTGGAGCAGTTGCGGCAGCGATCGCGCGGCCGCGCGATCGTCATGCTGTGCGCGGCCACCACGATGGCGGTGGCCCTGGCGCAAACCAGATCGCGGGCCGGCGTCATGGGTCTGGCGTTGACAGTGGCGATGATGGGTGGATTGCTGGTGCGCCGGGGCACCAGCATGCGCGTTGGCATCCTGTTCGCCCTGCCGATGGTGCTCTTGCTGCTGACGGGAATCGGCGCCGCAGGAGTACAACCCATCGTCAAACGATTCGCGACCGATTCGTGGTCAACCGCGCACGGCCGTCTGCCAATCTGGCGTCAGGCTGCCGCTATTGCGCGCGATTTTCCGATCACCGGTTCCGGATTCAACACCTACCAGCGCGCCGTGACGTTCTATCCGTCGGCGGATCTGGATGAACCGTACGAGGGCGCGCACAACGATTTTCTGCAACTGGCGGCTGAAGGCGGACTTCTCGTCGGCATTCCGGTCCTGGCCACCATCGGCTTCTTCATCCGGGACACGCGACAGCGTTTCCGTGAATCGTGGAGTGACGCGCACGACCGAGTGGCTCCGGACAGGCGCCATCGTCGGCCTCGGTCTCATGGCCCTGCAGGAGACCGTGGATTTCAGCCTTCAGGTTCCCGGCAACGCCGCATTGTTTGTCGTTCTCGCAGCCATCGCGCTTCACCGCGCTCCGCCGACACCCAGGGTGCGCCGCAAACGCTCGTTTCACAACTGAGGTGAATCACGTGGGAGAGATGAATTCACATGCATAGTCCACGCGCGCTGATGACCAGCGGAGTCGCTGATCCCCCGGTCATTGTCATCGAGCCCAGTCGTGGCTGGATGCGACTCAATCTGCCCGAACTTCTCCAGTATCGAGAGCTGGTGTTCTTTCTGGCCTGGCGAGATGTGAAAGTGCGCTACAAGCAAACGGTGCTTGGTGCGCTTTGGGCCATCCTCCAGCCAGTAGTTACGATGCTGTCTTCAGCCTTTTCTTCGGCCGCCTGGCCAAGGTGCCGTCGGATGGCGTGCCGTATCCCATCTTCTCCTACACGGCACTCGTGCCCTGGACGCTCTTCGCGACGGGGCTCACCCAGGCGTCGAACTCTCTGGTGAGCGGTGCCAACCTGCTGCGCAAGGTCTACTTCCCGCGGCTCGTGATGCCGATCGCCAGCGTCCTGGTGGGTGTGGTCGACTTCGCTCCTCGCGTTCCTTGTGCTGATCGGCATGATGCTCTTCTACGGCTTCGTCCCGACGAAGGCCGCCCTGTTGATTCCAGGCCTTCGTTCTGCTGACCATAACCACGAGCCTCGGCGCGGGCCTCTGGCTGGCCGCGTTCAACGTCCGGTTCCGCGACGTCCGCTACGTCATTCCCTTTCTCGTGGAGATCTGGCTCTTGGCCACGCCGATTGCGTACCCGTCGAGCCTGCTCTCGGAGTCTTGGCGCACCCTCTATGCGCTCAATCCAATGGTCGGCGTCGTCGAGGGATTTCGCTGGGCGCTTCTTGAGCACGGACACTGCACCTGGACCGATGATTCTGGTGTCGTCTGCAGCCGCCGCACTGCTATTGGTGAGTGGCGTCTTCGTCTTTCGTCGTATGGAGAGGAACCTCGCAGATGTCGTCTAACGCCGCCATTCATGCGGAGGATCTCGGCAAGCTCTATCAGGCTGGGCACCGCGTTCGAGCCCCGCCTGACTCTGCGAGAGCAGATCAACCGGCTGGCGGTGTCACCCTATCATCGGTTGCAGGCGGTTCTGCGAGGCGAGTCGGCCCAAATCGCAGGTGACGATTTCTGGGCATTGAAAGACTGCTCGCTCTCGGTGTCGTACGGCGAAGTAGTGGGGTCATCGGCCGCAATGGCTGCGGGCAAGTCGACGCTCCTGAAAATCCTGTCCCGTATCACCGAACCCACCAGCGGGCCGGGCCGAGATTCGCGGACAGGTGGGATCGTCTGCTCGAAGTGGGCACGGGCTTTCATTCGGAGCTGACGGGTCGTGAGAACGTCTTCTCTGAGCGGCGTGATCCTGGGCATGACTCGCTCGGAGATCGCCGCCAAACTCGATCAGATCGTGGCGTTCGCCGAGGTCGAGCGATTCCTCGACACGCCCGTCAAGCACTACTCGAGCGGCATGTCGCTCCGGCTCGCGTTCGCCGTCGCTGCTCATCTCCAGCCGGAGATTCTCTCTAGTCGACGAGGTTCTAGCCGTGGGCGACGCGAGCTTTCAGCGGAAGTGCCTCGGCAAGATGAACGACGTCGCCCACGAAGGGCGAGCGATCCTGTTCGTGAGCCACAACCTCGAAGCGGTGCAAAGGCTATGCGATCGGTGCATCTGGCTGGATGGCGGGACGGCTCCGAATGGACGGTGACACGGACACCGTGGTCCGGGCGTACCTGGAGACACGGCGAGGTGCTTCGATTCATCGTATCGCGCGGAGCAGCGGGCGAGCCTCGACGATCCGGTCGTCCTCCAGGAGGCAGCCGTCCTCAACGCCCACGGAGAACGCTCTGACTCGATTTGCTATCGGCGAACCGTTTGCCTTTCGTCTGCGGTGGGACGTCGCCAGGGAACTACCCGGCGCAACTGTCTTCGTTCACGTGCGAGATACGAACGAGCGCCTCATCTTCTCAGCGAGCACCAGCGGAGTCCGATGTCGAGGTCGCGGCGGGCATGATCGAGACGCTGTGCACGGTGCGCGAGAACGTTCTTCGTCCCGGTGACTACGGTGTGACCGTGAGTTGGATGCGTCCGCCGCGCACGGACCTGCATCGGGTGGAACGTTGCTTGCTCCTGCGAGTGCTCGACATTGCCAGCCCAGGACGAACGATGCTACCGATTCTGAAGCGAGAGGCCCTGATTGCCCCGCATGTGCAATGGGAGGCCACGGCTTCTGCTGCCATTACGCAAGTCTGCGATGCAGCCGTCCGACCCGTATCCGAGCAAGACGGGCAGGTGAGCTCAAGACTCATCACGTCACGCCTGGCGTCAGTTCGCCTGCCAGAGTCGCGACCAGGCACTACAGAGAGTCACGTCACATGCGGATTACTCCAGCTCGTTCAGAAACCTCAGCGACGCGGCGCCGAGGTATTTGCTTTTCAGCTCAGCGCCTGGCTGAGAAGCCAGGCGCACGAAGTACGAACAGTCTATCTCTACCCCTACGACGGGCACAGGCCGCTCGAAATCAGACCGAGGCGATTCGGTGGGCCATGGGCAACGAAGGCAGCGTGCTCGAGCGAGTGCCAGGAGTGCATCCCAGGCTCCTCTTTCGAGTGCAGCGCGAACTATCGCGCTTTGCGCCGGATGTCGTACAGGCCAACGGAGCACGCACGATAAAGTACGGGGCGACACTCGCGCGCCTCGACCCAACGCGCAAGTGGCGGCTGGTTTATCGAAATATCGACAGCCCCATATTCTGGGTCAAAGGACGCCTGCGCGAGCACTACTACCGGCGCGTGGTGATGCCCCAGGTCGACGGAGTCGTGGGTGTCAGCGAAACCACATTGGAAGAGGTTCGACGGTTCTATCGGCTAAGAGCTCCGTCGGTGTTCGTCCCGAACGGCGTCGACTTGAAGGCCCTCGAAGCCAAGGACACTCGAGAGGTCGTGCGCGGAACGATGGACCACACCGTTGTCTGCCACGCTACTGCTCTTCATCGGCAACCTCGGCCGGCAGAAGCGGCCAGACCGTTTTCTTCGGGTTGTCGGTGACGTCTGCCGCAAGACGCGATGACGTGTTCGCGTGGCTTCTCGGCGATGGACCGGAGCGCGAAGCCAGTGAGCGACTGGCGGGAGAGCTGGGTATCGCCGACAGAGTTCGTTTTCTCGGTTACCAAGATGACGTTGCCTCGTTTGTGGCGGCAGCCGACGTGTATGTCTCTTGCAGTGACACCGACGGTATTCCCGCCGTCGTCATCGAGGCAGGTTATCTCGGTCTCCCGACCGTGGCATTTCGCGTGGGGGGAATGCACGAGTGTGTCAGAGACGGAGAAACCGGCACTCTCGTCCCGCCGGGCGATGAAGAAGCCCTTGCCAGCGCCATCGTCTCGCTTGTCGATTCCCCG
>CAWGDY010000048.1:0-58458 GCA_963821395.1 Vicinamibacterales bacterium
GCTCACCATTCGTAGATCGCTACGTTGCGATCGTGCGACCCGTCAAACAGGCCACCCCGACGGCCTCGCAAATCCGGGCTCCGGCGCCGGACACGCGCTGCGATGCCGCGACGGGCCGCGTGACGCGAGCACACAGACTTCGCCTTTCGTCCTCGCTCGATGCCCACAGGCGTCTCGCGCGGTCAGGTCACTCGAGTCGGCGGCCTCCGCACGGATTCGCGCGGCCGTCGGTGTGTCCCGTTGACCGTGGGGCACTCTGGAGAAGTGGCGCGGGACATCGGCTCGTGAGCGAGCCCGTAGACGTGCGAATACACGCGAGTGGAGAAAACGCGGCGAGGCTGGAGAGTGCGTGGGGTTGGGGGGTCCCCACGCTCATCGAACGCGAGGCCGCAGCCGCGTTTTGCAGACTGACTCCCGGGGTCGCTGACGAGCTGATGTGCCGCGGCACTTCACAGGAGTGAGTGCGTCAAAGGTATCAGCCTCGGAAAGCCGCTACCGGTTCTTCAAGTGTTCCAGGTAATCGCCCGAGGTTATACGTGGCGCGCGGCCGAGTGGGGCATTGTAAAAGTGGACCCAGACATCTTCGGATGTCCCGCGACACTTCTCTATTTGTCCGACCGCGTATCACGGTCAACGAGACGCACCGGCGGCCGCGCGAATCCGTGCGGAGGCCGCCGACTCGGGTGACTTGACCGCGCGAGACGCCTGTGGGCATCGAGCGAGGACGAATGGCGAAGTCTGTGTCCTCGCGTCATTCGGCCGGTCGCGGCATCGGAGCGCGTGTCCGGCGCCGGAGCTTCGGAGTCGCGCGGTCGCCGGGGTGGCTCGTTGACGGCTTGGGGCTCCGGGCCAGAAGCCGGAGGTCGGCAGTCCGCAGGCCTACCGGTTCTTCAAGTGCTCTAAGTAATCGCCTGACGTGATGCGGGGCGCCCGGCCGAGCGGCGCGTTGTAGAAATACACCCAGACATCTTCGGTCTGGCCGTCATCGAGCGTGGCCGAGACGCGGACGCGGTTGTAGAGGCTGCGCTCGGGCTCCGACGGGCGATGTCCCTCGATGCGATCGAGCGCGGCCAGTACCGTAGGCGGATCCGTGATTTCGAAGACCTCGCCCCACACGCGCGCGTCGCTGGCCGGCACGGCAGCCGGATAGATCCCCAGATCGAACAGCTTGCCGCTAATCCAGCCGCGGCCCGCAAATTTCAGAAACGAGTCGATGCCCGCACGCGTCGTGCGGTTGAATCCCGTTCGAAGGGTACCGTAGAAGAAGATGAGCTCCATGAGGGCGGACAAGATCTATAGATCTTAGATCTATAGATCTTTAGATCTTCAAGATTCTAGCTCACTTGGCTGGAGGAGGAGGCGGCGCGGGCGCATCCGGACGCCGCGGAGCCCGCGGAGCGAGCATGCGGAGGGTGTCGGGCGCAACGGCAAAGGACATCTGAACGGTTTTGTCGGTGCCCGACAGCTCGATGGATTTCAGCGTGCTCTCGAAGCCGGGCTGCCCCCCGCCGTGCAGGCGCGCAAGAGAGACGAACCCGCGGACGGTATCGCGCAGCTGATCGGCCGCCGCCTTGTCGCCGGCTTCCGCGCGAATCGTGGCCTTCATGCCGCCGTTCACGTGCGCTTTCATCGACACGAGGCGCACGGGCGGCACCTGCACCGAGAAGTCGCTGGGCAGCCGCATGCGGCGGCGCATCGCGTCGAAGTGGCCGACCACCCATGCCGTGCTGCCGGCATTGTCCTTGATGAGGTTCATCATCTCGTCGTTCGACGTGATGTCCTCGGCGCCGCGTGCCCCGTCGCGCGCGCGATCCATCGCGCGACGCACGAGATCGGCCTGACCGATCGCGATCAAATCTGGTCCCGGAAGCCCGATGGCGACCTGCTTTTCGGAGTCAGGATGCGTGAACAACTTCGCGCCCTTATAGTCCTCCATGATGCCGCCGCGATCGTGGATGAACTGCTCGATCCGCGCTGGCTCGAACGAGCCCTGGACGAGCAGCAGCAGTCTGGGAATCTCCGGTCGTTGCTGATCCTGCTGACCGGGTGTTTCGCGGGCCTCGACATAGGCCACGATGTGATGAACCTGCTTTTCCAGGTCGATGCCGGCAAAATCGCTCATCATCTGCCGGCCCTTGTGCGAACCCGCTTCGATGGTCGGCATGAGCTCGCGACGGAGGTCGGAGGTCATGACGTCCTGGACGTTGGCAAACGCCACGACCTCGGCATTGGCAGGCACATAGCGGACTTCCAGCGGCAGCCCGGCCGGTACGCCGGCGCTCCGGTCGTAGGCGAGATAGGCAATCAGCCCGCCCGAAAGGCCGACCAGAAGCGCGCCAATCGCACCGAACAGGAAATAGCGGGTTCTCTTGGTCATGGCTATACCCACCTAGACGGAATCACGGACCCCACGGTTCCCTGGCGACCGAACCGATTCCGTACGTCAGGTTCGTAGGTTCGTCGGTTCGTAGGTTCGTGAGGTTCGCCGGTTCGTAGGTTCGTGAGGTTCGCCGGTTCGTAGGTTCGTGAGGTTCGCCGGTTCGTAGGTTCGTGAGGTTCGCCGGTTCGTAGGTTCGTGAGGTTCGCCGGTTCGTAGGTTCGTGAGGTTCGCCGGTTCGTAGGTTCGTGAGGTTCGCCGGTTCGTAGGTTCGTGAGGTTCGCCGGTTCGTAGGTTCGTGAGGTTCGTCGGTTCGTAGGTTCGTGAGGTTCGCCGGTTCGTAGGTTCGTGAGGTTCGCCGGTTCGTAGGTTCGTGAGGTTCGCCGGGCCTCCGCGGTGAAATCGCGGTTGCGGAGGCCTGGGACTTCCGAACCGCACGAACCCCACGAACTCACGAACCTCACGAACCGCACGAACCGCACGAACCGCACGAACTGCACGAACTGCACGAACTGCACGAACTGCACGAACTGCACGAACCGTTATTGATCCAGTATGTATTCCCGCTTTTCGACTGTCCGAGCCGCCAGCCAGAGCGCGGCCACCAGAATGACCGTGAGCGACAGGAGGCTCGACGCGGCCGTCGGCGGCGCCGAGAAGAGCGACTGGATGGCCGAGACGGTATCGTCCTGGGGCATCGAGTGGGGCACGAGCGACTGCAGGTAATGCGCAACCGTGAAGCGGCGCAGGTAGCCGGGCACGATGAGCGCCACCTGCTCCCAGCCGAACACGAGCAGCAGCCCCGCGACCAGTGGCCTGGGCACGAGCGCGCCAATGAGCGCGAACACGGCGCCATACACCGCCAGCCCGAGCGCCAGCAGGCCAAGGTCGGTCAGGAGCTGCGGAAACGTGGCGCCGATGCTGCCGCCGGCGACGGGCGTGATGAGCAGGTAGACCGTGGTGACCGACGGCAGCACCACCAGGCCGGTGCACACCAGATAGGCGAGATATTTGCCGATGATGATCGACCCGCGAGGCACGGGTCGCGTAAACAGATAGGTAATGGTGCGATCTTCCACTTCGTCTGAAATCAGAGAGGTCCCGTAGAACGCGCCCAGCACCGGCACCACAAAGCGGAGATACAACAGCCAGATCATGCCGCCGAAGATGACGGGCCCCGCCACCGGCACGCCGTTCACCTTGAACGACGACAAGCCCATGGAGTCGATGACGCGAAGCAGGATGGCAATCGCCACAGGCGCGCCGGTGGCCAGGAGCATGAAAACGGTGCGCTTCGACCAGAGCATCTGAGTGATCGAGATCTCGAACACACGAAACGCGGCGTTCCAGAATCGGGCCATCATGATTTCACCAGATACTCGAAGACCGCCTGCAGGTTGTCGTCCGGCGACGTGATTTCGTAGATGTCGCCCGCGCCGTTGGTTGCCGCCATCTCCGTCACCCGCGCGTAAAACGCGTCGGGCTTCGCCGTCTGCACGAACACCGCGTCATCCTCGAAGCGCACGCTCAACACGTCGTCGCTGGCAACCAGCTTCGTCGCGAGCGCGCGGGGCTGCTTCGAGCGCAGGCAGACCGTGTGCGGATGCTCGTCGATGAGATCCCGAATCTGGTGCACGTTGCCTTCGGCCAGCACCCGGCCGTGGTGCATCAGCAGGATGTCCGACGTGAGCGCTTCGACTTCGTGAAGGATGTGGCTCGAAACGATGACGTTGCGTCCCGCCGCGGCCCAGTTGCGCAGCAGCCGAATCATCTTGCGGCGCGCCAGCGGATCCATGCCCGACAACGGCTCGTCGAGGATCAGCAGCTCGGGCTCGTGCGCGATCGCCTGGGCGAGCTTCACGCGCTGGCGCATGCCCTTGCTGTAGGCGCCGATGCGCTTGTTGGCCGCTTCCAGCAGATCCACCTGCTCGAGCGCCGCCATCGCCTTGTCGGACGCGTCGCGCTCGCCGTAGCCGTGAAGGCGCATGAGCGCCGTCACCCATTCGTGTCCGGTCATCCGATCGTAGAAGGCATCCTGTTCCGGACAGAGACCCAGGCGGCGGAAGATGCCAGGGTTTCCCCACACAGACTCGCCCAGGACCTTCACCGATCCCTTGCTGGGCTTCAACTGGCCCGTGATGAGCTTCAACAGCGTCGATTTCCCGGCGCCATTCGGACCGAGCAATCCCGTGATGCCGCCGGCGATGGTGAGGCTGATATCGTTCAGCCCGATGACCTGGCCGTACCACTTCGACAGGTGGTCCGTCTGCACGACGGCGGCCGTTGTCACGTCACGACCTCAATGGCACGGATGCGGCGGCTCAGGACGAACGCCGAGATCGCAATGGCGATCGCAATGACGAGGGCCGACACGACGGGCGGCGTGTCGTAGCGCGGAGGCACGCGGAACAGGACGTCGCCGACCTGGTGGACGTTGGAAAAGATCGAGACCCACGAGAACATCGTGCTGTCGCTCGCGCCCGCGATGACGCCGTAGACCGCGTGCGTGAAGAACGCAAGACCCGCATACATGACCGCCACGAACCAGCGGCTGTTGCTCAACGACGACAGCGCCAGGATGATGAACGTCGACAGCGTGATCTTGATGATCGAGTAGGCGGAAATCGACGGGATGAGCAGGAGGTGGTCGCGCACGAACGCCATGCTGCCCATGAACGCGGGCACGAGCAACAGCAGCAGCATCCCGGGGAGCCAGGTGATGGCCGCGAGCGCGGCCATCACAATCGCGGCCTTCCCGGCGATGTACTGCGGCCGGGTGACCGGGCGCGAGAGATACAGCTGAAGCGCCTTGGCGCGAATGTCGTCGGCGATGAGCCCGGAGCCAACGTAGACCGTGATGAAAAACGTCATCGGGTCCTGCTGGTTGAGGAAGTCCCGGAACATGAGCGGTGTGACGGCGAGCGCACCCATTTCGGCCATACCGGGCACGTTGGCGGCCGCCCAGATTTGCACGCCGCGCACCACCACGGGCATCCACGCGAGGATCATGAGAAACAGGAACGCGCGCCTGCGCGCGAGCGTGCGCAGGCCGTTGGCCGCGATGACCATCCATGCGCGGCCGGCCAGGTCGTTGCCGCCTTCGCGTCTGCGGTACCGCTCGCGATGGATAGGCATTATTTTGTCGCGGGGCTCATTGCTCCCCCATCGCTTGAGCGAACACGTCCTCGAGGGTCGGCACGCTCTGCTTCAAATGACGCACCTGCGCCCCCACGTGAGCGGCCGACGCAAACAGCTGTTCGGGACCCGCATCGGCCGGCACGAGCACGCGGAATTCGTCAGCGTCGGTTTCGCGGCACTCGAACGCCTGCATCCGCAGCCGCTCGACGAACGCGTCCCTGTTGCCTTTGACGCGGACTTCGAAGATGTGCCCGGTGGGTTTCTTGAGTGACGCGATCGGCCCCTGCATGACGACTTTTCCACGATTCATCACGACGACCGCATCGCACACCGATTCGACGTCGGGCATGACGTGCGACGAAAGAATGAGGCTGATGTGCCTGTTCTCGGCGATGTCGCGCACGAGCGCGAGCATCTCTTCGCGCCCCTTCGGGTCCATGCCGTTGGTCGGCTCGTCGAGCAGCAGGAGATCGGGATCGTGCACGAGCGCCTGCGCGAGCTTGATGCGCTGCTTCATGCCGGTTGAATAGGTCTCGACGTTGCGATAGCGGGCCTCGCCGAGGCCGACGTAGTACAGGACCTCGTGCGCCCGCTGCATCGCATCGGCGGCCGGCAGCCCGGACAACTCGGCGCAATACGCGACGAATGAGACCGCCGTCATCCCTGGAATCTGCGCGTCGCTTTCCGGCATGTAGCCGACGCGGGCGCGGATGTCGAGAGGCGCCACGGCGACGTCGAGATCGAGCACCCCGATGCGGCCGCTGTCGGGCTTGATCAACCCGAGCAGCGCCTTCAGCATGGTGCTCTTGCCGGCGCCGTTCGGGCCCAGCAGGCCGACCGCTCCCGCCGGAAACACCGCCGAGACATCGGACAGCGCCCATTGCGTGCCGAAGCGCACGCCGACCCGGTCGAGGATGGCGACAGAATCCGACATTAGTTGACTATACGAACGTGGGCAAACACCTGTTCCGTGAGCAGTTCAAGGTTCAAGGTTCTGGGATTCACGATCTTGACGCAGAGGCGCAAAGACGCAGAGGTTTCTTTTTCGAAAAATGGAACTCTGCGACTCTGCGGCTCTGCGTCGAGTCTAAAGCCCCAGCAGCTCCCGCCGCTCCCGCATGAATGCGATCACATTGCCGATGTGCTCGTCGAGCGGCAGCCCCAGCTCTTCGGCGCCCTTTCGCAGGTCGTCGCGGCTCACGCCCTTGGCGAACGCCTTGTCCTTCATCCGCTTGATGACCGACGACGCCTCGAGATCCTGGACGCTCTTCGACGGACGCACCAGGGCCGCGGCCGTGACGAACCCCGCCAATTCGTCGCACGCGAAGAGCGTGTGCTCCAGCCTCGATTCGCGGGGCGTGTTCGTATGCTCGCCGTGCGAAAGAATGGCCCGGATCACGAAGTCCGGACAGCCGCGCTCGCGAAGAATCTCGGCGCCACGGAACGGGTGGTCCTTCAGGTCGGGATACTGCTCGTAGTCGAAGTCGTGCAACAGCGCGACGACGCCCCAGACCTCCTCGTCTTCGCCGAACTTGCGCGCGTATCCGCGCACCGCGGCCTCGACGGCGAGCGCATGCTTCCGCAGGCTCTCGCTCTTCGTGTACTCGGTCAGCAGATTCCAGGCGTTCTCACGCGTCAATTCGAACATCTCGAATCCCCAATCCCCAATCCCTAATCCCTAGTGTTTTTCTGAAGGTCGTGCTGCCCTGTGCGACAGCCTCGCAATCAACGGCCTCGGCGCCAGGCGCGCGGCGACGGGAATCAGCTTATTCCGAATCCCGGGAATTGCCACCGGCTTCCCTTTCATCATCCCGTCGTATCCCACGCGCGCCACGCGCGGCGCGTCCATGACGAACGCCTCGAACAGGCGCGAGCGCTGCGATCCTGCGCGCACTTTGAACTCCGACTCCGTCGGTCCCGGGCAGAGCGTCGTCACCGTGATGCCGTGCGGCTTCAACTCGTAGTCGATTGCCAAAGAGAAGGACAGGACGAATGCTTTCGAGGCGTAGTAGATCGACATCCACGGGCCGGGCACGAACGCCGCGGTGGACGCGACGTTCAGAATCCGGCCGCTGCGCCGCTCGATCATCGCCGGCAGAAATCGCTTTGTGAGCTCGACCACCGAGGTCGAGTTCAGTTGAATCATCTTCAGCTCGGCGTCCAGGTCGGTCGTCGCGAACTTTCCGTAGAGGCCGACACCAGCGTTGTTCACCAGCATGTGGACATCGAGGCCCCGATCGACGACGGCCTGGTGCAGCCGGCGCGGGCCCTGCGGATCGGTGAGATCCTCGGGCAGGCAGACGACATCGACGCCGAACTTCTGCTGGATGTCTTTCGCGCGTGCCTCGAGCTTGTCGCGTTTACGCGCGACGAGAATCAGGTCGTGGCCGTGGCTGGCAAAGACCTCGGCGAGGGCGGCGCCGATGCCGACCGATCCGCCCGTAATCAGCGCACGTTCTTTGGCCATTCGTGAGTCCTTGCGGCCGCGACCGCTTTGTCGATCACCGATGTGGCTTTGGGCGTCAGACGATAGGGTTCAAGCTCGGCGGGATCGACATACTCCGCCGCCGCGACGTCGGACCCGTGGCTCAGACGCCCGCCGACCGGCCTGCACAGATAGTCGATGAGCACGTAGTGGTACCGGACCTTCCGCTCGGGATCGAGCAGGATTCGGTCGAACACGTCGACGACGGGCCCGACTTCGATCTCGAGGCCGGTTTCTTCGAGCATTTCCCTCGCCAGGCCGGCTTCGAGCGTCTCGCCCAGCTCCAGACGCCCGCCCGGAAGGCTCCACTGCCCCGCCAGCGGCTCGAAGCGGCGTTTCACCAGGACGACCTTGCCTTCATGAATGATGACCGCCCCGACGCCGACAATCGGCTGGCCGGGATACTGCCGCGACGGCCGGCTCGCATTGACCGGTACGACATCCTCCTCGGCCTGAAAACTGAGCGGATGCAACACACAGCGCTGGCGGCGGATGAGGCCGTCCTCGATCCAGAACTCGTCGTACCCGGCGGTGGTCGCAATCTCGCCGGCTTCATCGGCCTGGCGGCCGCGCCACTCTGCATGCATGGCGCCGGTCTCTACCCGCGCGATCATCCTCACGGTCCGCTGCGACGACCGCGCGAAGGCGGCGGCCAGTTCTTCCTGAACGGCATCCCGGCCGTTGGCAATCGTCGTGCCGGAGTCGTTCGTGGCATCGAGGTGATAGAAGGCCGTCAGGGTGTCTAAATCGCCCGCGTTGAAAGCCTGAAACCATTTGCGGACGAGCTCGAAAGAGTCGGTGGGCATCGTGTTTAGGGTATTTTACGGGGCATGAAAGCACACACGAAATATCTGACGCTGAACATCCCGTCAAAAATGGCGTTCCGCAACATTACTCCGGAAGTCGACGAAGCCGTGCGCGCAAGCGGCGTGCAGGAAGGGCTCGTGCTGGTGAACACGATGCACATCACCGCATCGGTCTTCATCAACGACAACGAGCGCGGGCTGCACCACGACTTCGGCAAGTGGCTCGAAGAGCTGGCGCCGTTCAACCCCGATCCCAGCCACTACCACCACAACCGCACGGGCGAGGACAACGCGGATGCCCACCTCAAGCGGCAGATCATGGGCCGCGAGGTCGTGGTGGCCATCACAAAGAGGGAAACTGGACTTCGGGCCGTGGGAGCAAATCTTTTACGGGGAGTTCGATGGCAATCGCAACAAAAGGGTTTTGATAAAGGTGATTGGAGATTGACTGATTCCGAATCGTGACGCAGAGACGCAAAGACGCAGAGTTTTATGGCGTTTTCTCTGCGACTCGGCGGCTCTGCGTCGAGAATCTGTAGTGTCCGGCTTTAGCCGGACTTTCACGCGGTCCGCCTGAAGGCGGACACTACGTACAATCGAAAAACGCTCTTAGGCAGACTTGCGGCAGCCATAACCGGCCGCAAAGCCGATCAGGCAGCCCATCAGCGCTCCCGCGCCGGCCGCGATGACAACCGCGCCCACGGGATGACGTCTCACTTCCAGGGCAGCGGCCGCGACACCATCCTCAGCAGCGTGCTGTGCCCGGACGATCACGCGCCGTCCCTCCCGCATGTTGTCCTCGAATTTTTCGCGAACCGGATTCAGTCGTTCCTTGATTGCGTCCACAGCCGCAGCAGCTTCAGTCATTGTTGCCATGACCCACCTCGCAGTTCGCTGAGGAGATAGCAACAACCGTACCTTGTCGATCGATACCGCGGATCGCCTGTTCTGCGGCTGTTTCATTCCCCCGCCTGGAATTGCCGTCTGGTAAGGTGGGGAATCTCACGCAGCAGCGGAACCATTCCCCACTCAGACGCCCGCGGTCCTTACGCTGAACCTCTTCCTGCGCGAAGCTACAGCTGGAGCGACGCGTCTGCATTGAGATCGAGCCCCGCACGCTTGCCCGCGTGGAAATTCCTCAAGCCGGCGGCGGCGATCATGGCCGCGTTGTCGGTCGAGAGCGAAATGTGCGGAACGTACCCAGGAATGCCGCGACGCTCGGCCTGTCTGGCGAAGTCGGCCCTGAGGCGTGCGTTCGCGGAAACGCCGCCCGCAATCCCGACGCTGTGCGCGTGGTAACGATCGGCCGCCTCGAACACGCGATCCAGCAGAGTCGAGACGACGACCCGCTGGAAGCTGGCGCAGATGTCGTCGATCTCCCTCTCGGTGAGTGGCCCGCCTTGGCGCGTTCGCGCTTCGGCGCGGCTGCTTTCCGCGCGCTGCCGCACGTGCCGGAGAACAGCTGTCTTCAGCCCGCTGAAGCTGAAGTCGAGATCCCCTTTCATGTGCGGCGCGTTCCGGTCGGCGTGGGTCATGCGCGTCGCCGGAAACGCGATGGCTTCGTCGTTGCCGTTCCGCGCGCGCTTGTCGACAATCGGCCCGCCCGGGTATCCGAGTCCCAGCAGCTTGGCGACCTTGTCGTACGCCTCCCCTGCCGCATCATCCCTCGTTCGCCCGATGCGTTCGTAATGGCCGGGTTCTCTCACCACGTAAAGGCTCGTGTGGCCTCCGGACACGACGAGCGCCACGAGCGGCAGGGCGATGTCGCCGTGCTCGAGGAACAACGATTCGATGTGCCCGGCGAGGTGGTGCACCGGCACGAGCGGTCGATCGAGCGAAAGCGCGAGAGACTTGGCGAAGGAGACGCCGACGAGCAGCGAACCGACGAGGCCGGGTCCCTGCGTGACGGCAATCGCATCGAGCTGTTTCAGATCGGTCTGAGCGGTGTCCAGTGCCGCGCGTACCACGCCGCAGATATCGCGGATGTGCTGACGCGACGCCAGCTCGGGCACGACGCCGCCCCACTCGCGGTGGATGTTCACCTGCGAGGCGACGATGTTCGATCCGATCGTCCACCTGCCGCCGGTTTCCGAGACCACCGCCGCCGACGTCTCGTCGCACGACGTTTCAATCCCCAGCATCAACATATGAAGAACGGGTCGGGAGGGGTTTTCGGTGCTGTGCGCTCGAAAACCCCTCCCGACCCGTGACTACCCTGACTACTTGGTGGCCAAAGAAGGCGTCCCTGTTACGAGCGCGGTGAGCGTTTCGATGTAGGGCGGCCGGACGATCCCTCTCTCGGTGATGATCGCCGTCACGTACTTGTTCGGGGTGACGTCGAACGCGGGATTCCGGACCTTGGCGGCCACGGGTGTCAGTCGCGCCGGTCCGATGTGTGTCACTTCTTTCGCGTTCCGTTCCTCGATGGGAATCAGGCTGCCGTCCGGAGTGGCCAGATCGATCGTCGACACCGGCGCGGCCACGTAGAACGGGATGCCGTGTTCCCTGGCGAGCACCGCGACGGTGTAGGTGCCGATCTTGTTGGCGACATCACCGTTGGCCGCGATGCGGTCGGCGCCGACGACCACGAGATCGACCTGGCCGCCGCGCATCAGCGCTCCCGACATGTTGTCGGTGATGACCGTCGTGTCGATCCCGTCGCGGGTCAGCTCCCATGCCGTCAGACGCGCGCCCTGCAGGAACGGGCGCGTTTCGTCGGCCAGCACCGCGACGTGTTTGCCCTGCTCCACCGCGCCGCGAATCACGCCGAGCGCGGTTCCGTATCCGGCGGTCGCCAGCGCGCCCGCATTGCAGTGCGTCAGCACGCGCGCCGTGTCGGGCACCAGACTCGCGCCATGCGCGCCCATTTGGCGGCAGCTCTCGACGTCTTCGTCGTGAATCTTGCGGGCCTCGGCGTCCAGACGCACCTTGATCTGATCGACCGATTGTCCCGACGACGCCGCATCGGCAAACACGCGCTTCATGCGATCGATCGCCCAGAAGAGATTGACGGCGGTTGGCCGCGTGTCGGCCATCATCTCGCACAGCTTGTAGAACTCGGTCGCGAGCTTCGTCGTGCCGGTCGCGGTACTTTGTTTCACGCCGAGGGCGAGGCCCATGCCGGCCGCCACACCGATCGCCGGCGCGCCCCGAATCACCATCGTCTTGATGGCCTTCGCGACGTCCTTGGCGGTCTTGCACGTCACGTAGATCTCAGCGCCTGGCAGCTTGCGCTGATCGATCATGACGATGCCTTCGTCGTTCCATTCAATTGTGGGAAGCACGTGTTGATGATACTTCGTAACGGGGGCTTTGACGCAGAGGCGCAAAGACGCAGAGCCGGATGTGGAGGGCGCGTAGGTTATGTCCGAGCCAGGCCTCGCGTCGCGGTCAGGATCGCGGTGCCTGCGATGACCGTGAAGACCGCAATTGTGAGGACTCCGCCCAGTCGCATCGAGTCGCCTGCGTCGATGCTGCCGATGACAAGAATCGCTGCGACGGCACCACAGTAGCCAGTCACGAGGACCGCGAGCGCCACACCAGCCCGCCTGCTCCACGCAGACGCGCGGCTGCACAGCCACGCGATGAGGGCGACGCAAACAGCGCCGAATCCGAGAAGCCCTCCGAGACCAAGCATCATTCTGATCAAGGCAGATTCTCTGCGTCCCTGCGTCTCTGCGTCGCTTTTGGCGGGCGTCCCGCGCCGCTATTCGATGAAGCGCGCGTCGAAGGCGTGCGGCAGCAGATCCTTCAACCGGTGCCGCGTCTTCACGTCGTGGAGATCCGCCAGGACCACTTCGATGTCGCCGGCAAACTCCCACAGGATCTGGCGGCACGCGCCGCAGGGCGAGGTGGGCTGCGCGGTGTCCGCCACAACCGCGATGCGCTTGAAGGATCGATGGCCTTCGGACACGGCCTTGAACATCGCCACGCGTTCGGCGCACATCGTCAGGCCGTAGGTCGAATTCTCGATGTTGCAGCCGGTAATGATCTGCCCGTCGTCGGTTTCCAGTGCGGCCCCGACCTTGAAGTCCGAAAACGCCGCCTGCGCGCGCTCGCGCGCCGCCCTCGCCGCACGGACGATGTCGGGTTGCCCGTTCGATTCGGCGATCTGGCCGGCCCCGTCGACACGCCGCAGCATCACGCGGCGATCCTCGCCGAACCGCCTGTCCGCGCCCGCGAATTCCAGCCTGTTCGACCGGCGGTTGATCGCCCCTCGCCGATCGCCGAGGACCCGCCGTTCCTGCCACGGTCCCGCGGTCGCGAGCCCCATCTCCACCGCCCATGCGACGTCCACCAGAGGCGTCGACTGCAGGTACTGCTCGAGATCGTTTCGCAGGCGCTGGATGTCGCCGTCGTTCTCGGCCAGCGCAGCCGATTCGGCGTTGCGCCAGATGCGGATGTCGTAGTACCGCCTCGGATGCGATCCGTCGCGCAGCAACTGGTTGGTGCCGTAGCCCTTCTTGCGCACCAGTCCCTGCAGACGCCCGGTCAACGTGAGAAACTCGGTCTCCTTCCCGTCTGAGATCTCGAGCGCGACGACGGACACGACAGACTGTTCGGCCACTCAGATCCTCACTATGATGGCGTTCAGCAGCGAGAGGAATTGTCCCCGCACTCGCTTCGCCGTCTCAAGTACTTCTTCGTGGTTCAGCGGCTGCGGCAGCACGCCCGCGGCCAGATTCGTGATACACGAAATCGCCAGCACTTCGAGACCCATATGCCGCGCCACGATGGCCTCCGGGACCGTGGACATCCCCACCGCGTCCGCCCCGATCAAACGGAGGTATCTCACTTCTGCAGGAGTTTCGTACGACGGCCCGTGGCACGCAACATAAATCCCATGACGCAGCACCTGGCCCTGCGCCGCCGCCACCTCGCCGGCAATGGCGCGCAACCGCGGCGAGTAGACGTTTGTGAGGTCCGGAAACCTCACACCAAAGCGCTCGTCGTTCGGCCCGACCAGCGGGTTGCTGCCGAGCAGGTTGATGTGATCGTCGATGACCATCAGGTCGCCGGGAGCAAACGCGGTATTGATCCCTCCCGCGGCGTTCGTGAGGATCAGCACTTTAACGCCGAGCACGCCGAGGACCCGGGTGGCAAACGTGACGGTGCGCAGATCGTGCCCTTCGTAGAAGTGCGCCCGGCCGGATAGCGCGGCAACCAGCCGGCCCGACACTTCGCCCATGACGAGACGCCCCTCGTGGCCCACCACGTTGGACGCGGGCCAGTGCGGAATCTCCTCGTAGGGTATCGACGTCGCGCGCTCGAGGCTCGAGGCGAAATCGCCGAGCCCCGACCCGAGCACCACGGCGACATCGGGGATGCGGGCCGATGTAGATCGCACGCGCGCGGCGGCGCTCTGCACCTGATCGTAGTAGGAAGACGCGCTCACCGTTCCTTCTCGTATGCGTGACCCAGCGCGCGCGGCGGCCGCGAGTGCCCGATGAAGCCCGCGAGCACGACGATCGTCAGCACGTAGGGAACCATTTGAATGAACTGCACCGGGATGTCTTCGCCGGACGGCAGTTTAACAACGCCCTGCATCTGAATGGTAACGGCTTCGGTGAGCCCGAAGAACACGCACGCCAGCATGGTCTGCAGCGGCCGCCATTTTCCGAAGATGAGCGCGGCGAGCGCGATGAACCCGCGGCCCGACGTCATGTTGCGCGTGAAGAGCGACGACTGGCCGATCGAGAGATACGCGCCGCCAATCGCGGCGAGCGCTCCCGACAACAGCACGCCGCTGTATCGCATCCTTGCCACGTTGATGCCCGCGGCATCGGCGGCTTCCGGATTCTCTCCCACCGCGCGCAGCCGCAGCCCGAACGGCGTCCTGTACAGCACGTACCACGTGATCGGCACCAGCGCGAACGCCAGCACGATGGGCACGCGAGGGATCAACTGCTCGATCGGAATCTGCGGCGTCGACCCCGACGAGAGGAAGAAGGCGCCGCTCAGAAATCCCGGCAGGCCGATCATCAGAATGTTGATGGCCGTCCCGACGACCACCTGGTCGGCTTTGTAGCGGATGCAGGCGACCGCGTGGATCAGCGCGACCAGCAGTCCTGCGCCGATGGCCGCCGCCAGGCCTGTCCACGGGCTGCCGGTCGAATAGGTCATCGCCGCGGCCGTGAACGCGCCGGCCAGCATCATGCCCTCGAGCGCAATGTTGATGACACCCGACCGTTCCGAGAACAGCCCGCCGAGCGCCGCGAGCACGAGCGGCGTCGACAATCGGATCGTCGAGAACACGAGCGAGATCGTAAAGAGGTCAGCCATGGCGCGGCCCCTCCTGCAATCTCTGCCTCAGGCGGGTCAGGGGCCCGCGGAACATCGCTTCCGCGGCGATGAACAGGATGATCGTCGCTTGCAGAATCTGCACGATGTCCTTGGTGACGTGCCGGGTGAACGCGTCGACCGGGATACCGCCGCGCGAGAGCACGGCAAACAGGAGCGCCGCAAGCACGACGCCGGCGGGATGATTCCGGCCCAGCAGCGCGACGGCGATCCCGGTGAATCCGTAGTTGTCGGAGAACCCGTCGTAATAGCGATGCCGATACCCGAGCACTTCGTTGATGCCCACCATGCCGGCCAGCGCGCCGGAAATCGCCATGGCCAGGACAATCTGGCGCGGGACGGAAATGCCGCCGTACTCGGCCGCCGACGGACTGCTGCCCGTCGCGCGAATCTCGTAGCCCCACTTCGTTCGCCACAGGAAGACGTACACGGCGACGCTGGCGACGAGCGCGAGCAGGAACGCCACATTCAGCGGAATGCGCTCCGGCAGCCCGGGAATCATCGTACCGAGCCTGGGAATGTACGCGCTCTCCGAGACAGGCGCCGACTGCAGAATCGGATCGCCGGGAACGCGATAGTGGTACTGCGTGAAGTAGCTGACCAGGGCGACCGCGATGAAGTTCATCATGATGGTGTTGATCACCTCATGCGATCCGAAGCGAGCCTTCAACAGCCCCGGGATGGCGCCCCAGATGCCGCCGGCAAGTACCGCGGCGGCCATGCACAGCGGAACCAGCACGACGGCCGGCAAACCACCCAGGACGATACCGGTCCAGGCCGTGGCGAACGCCGCGACGTAGAGCTGCCCTTCGGCGCCGATATTCAGGAGCCCGGCCCTGAACGCCACGGAGACCGCGAGTCCCGTGAAGATGAGGGGGGTCGCGAGAAAGAGGGTGTAGCCGATGCCGTCGGGCCACCACAGCGCGCTGCCGAGGAGCAGCCCGTAGGTTTCGAGCGGGTTGTCGCCGATGGCCAGCACGAACACGCTGCCGACGGCGAAGGCCGCGAGGACGGCAACGAGCGGAAACAGGAGTGCTAAGGGTAGCGATGACTCGCGGGTCAACCTCGCTGCGCTCCTGTCATGAGGCATCCAATGTCGGTGGTGTTCGCGGTGGCCGGATCGACCTCGCCGGCAATCCGCCCCTGGTGAATCACCAGCAGCCGGTCCGACAGCGACATGACTTCCTCGAGCTCTGCCGAGACCAGCAGCACCGCGCAACCCGCATCGCGAAGCGCGACCAGCTTGCGATGAATGAACTCGATCGCGCCGATATCGACGCCGCGCGTCGGCTGAGCCACGAGCAGCAGTTTCGGCGGCAGCTCGAATTCGCGGCCGATGACGAGCTTCTGCTGGTTGCCCCCGGACAGGGCGCGCGCGGGCAATGCGGGATTCGGCGGCCGCACGTCGAACCGCTGAATGATGTCCGCCGTCCGCCGCTTCACCTCGCGTTCGTTGACCATGACCCCGGTCGCAACAGGCGGCCTGTAATGAACCCCGAGGATGGCGTTCTCTTCGAGGCTGAACTCGAGCAGCAGCCCGCGCCGATGCCGGTCTTCGGGGATGTGCGCGATGCCGCGCTCGCGGCGCGCGCGAGCGTCCAGCCCGGCGAGCGGCCGGCCTTCGAAGACGAGCTCACCCGACACCAGCGCCGGATTCACGAGGCCGGCTATAGCCTCGATCAGCTCCCGCTGGCCGTTGCCTTCCACGCCGGCGATGCCGACGATCTCGCCGGCGCGCACGTCGAACGTCACGTTCTTCACGGCGGAATCGGATTGGCGAAAAAGGGGTCGGGAGGGGTTTCCCTCCGACTCAGGGGAAACCCCTCCCGACCCCTTTTTCGACGATCCGATTCCGCCGACCGAGAGGTCGCGCACGCTCAAGACAACGGGGCCGGGTTTCGCGGGCGCTTTCTCGACGTGCAGCAGCACGTCGCGGCCCACCATCAGCCGTGCCAGCTCGGCCGCGCTCGTCTGGTTCGTCTTCACCCGGCCGACCACTTTCCCGTCGCGCATGACGGTGACGGCATCCGAGATCGACAGCACCTCGGCCAGCTTGTGCGTGATGATGATGATCGTCTTGCCCAGCTCGCGCATCTTGCGAAGGATGGCGAAGAACTCTTCGACCTCCAGCGGCGTCAGCACGGCCGTCGGCTCGTCCAGGATGAGGAGCCGCGCGTTCCGGTAGAGCGCCTTCAGCAGCTCGACACGCTGCTGCTGGCCGACCGAGAGATTCTCGATGAGGGCATCCGGATCCACCGACAGGCCCAGCTCGCCAGAAAGTTTGCGCACACGCGCCCTGGCCTCGTCCATGTCGAGGCGGGTCCATAGTGCAGGACCCGCCCTACGTACGTAGGCCGGGTCTTTAGACCCGGCGCTGGCGCCCGTCTCGGCCCCCAGCACGATGTTCTCGGCAACCGTCATCGTGTCGACGAGCATGAAGTGCTGATGCACCATGCCGATGCCGAGCGCGATGGCATCGAGCGGCCGCCTGATGCCACGAACCTCGCCGTCGACGAGAATCTCTCCGCTGTCGGCGGTGTAGAAGCCGTAGGCGATGCGCATGGCGGTCGACTTCCCCGCCCCGTTTTCGCCGACGATGGCGTGAATGGTGCCGGGCTCGACCGCGATGTTGATGTGGTCGTTGGCGAGGACGCCGCCGAAGCGCTTGGTGATGTTCCTAAGCTCGATCATTGAAACATCGCATCCGTCACCTTGATGTCGCCCGCGATGATTCTCCGTTTCGCTTCTTCGGCGGCCTTGATCGCATCCGGCGTCAGCAAGTCCCGGTTGAACTCGTCGACCGAATACCCCACGCCATCGCTCTCGAGCCCGAAGACGTGCAGTCCCGCCTTGAACTGTTTCTCCTTCACTTCCTTCACGATTTGATAGACCGCGTTGTCGACGCGCTTCACCATGCTCGTCAGCACGAAACCCGGCTTCACCATGTTCTGGTTCGAGTCGACGCCGATGACGAAGTGCGTGGCACGCCCGTTCGCATCGCGTCCCATCTCCTCGACGGCGTCGAAGGCACCGAGACCGGAATTGCCCGCGGCCGTGAAAATCACGTCGGCGCCTTTCGCGATCTGGGCCAGCGCCAGCTCCTTGCCCCGGCCGGGATTGTTCCAGGCGGCATCGGTGACGCCCACGAAGTTTTCGAGAATCCTGATGTTGGGGTTCACCGATTTGGCGCCCTCTTCGAAGCCCTTCGCGAAGCGGTGGATGAGCCCGATGTCCATGCCGCCGAGAAATCCCAGCGTGCCCGTCCTGGACGTCATCGCCGCGAGGATGCCGACCAGATACGAGCCTTCGTGCTCCTTGAACACCAGCGAGGCGACGTTCGACTGCTCGCTGACGCCGTCGATGATCGCAAACTGGATGTCGGGATAGTCCTTGGCGACCGCATCGAGAATGGGCGCCTGCGCGAACCCGATGCCGATGATGACGTCGTAGCGACGCTCGGCAAACGCGCGCATCGCCGGCTCGATGTTGACCGGGGTTCCAGGCTCCACGTCGCGGAGCACGACGCCGAGCGCCGGCTTGCCGCAGTCGCTGCCATCGGGCCACTTCCCCGTTTCCGCGCACTTCACGCCGTTCCAGGCCGCGGCGTTGAACGAGCGATCGTCTTTGCCGCCGATGTCGAAGACGATGCCCGTCTCGGTCAAGCTCGGATCGCCGACCGCAAACGCGCGGGGGCTGCAGCCCGACAGCAGCGCGACGCCGAACAGCAGCACAAACCGGCGCACCATCATGTCAGCCACCATCAGACCACCTCTTCCATGACCATCGGCATCGACGGGCCGGGCGATTCGCTGACCAGCACCGCGTCGTCCAGCAGGGGGAGCGCGTTTCCCAGCCGTTCGCGGGAACGGTACAGCACGCGCAACACCGGATCTCCGGCCCGCACCTCGTCACCCACCGTCGCGGGAATCATGACACCGACGGCCGGATCGATTTCGTCGTCCACCTGATCGCGGCCGCCTCCGAGGATGACCGAAGCCCGCCCGATCAAACCGGCGTCGAGCTCGGTCACGAACCCGTCGATCGGAGCCCTGATGATGTGCTCCTCGGGCGCGTGCGGCATCAGACTGTAGTCGTCGATGACGCGCGGGTCGCCGCCCTGCCGTTCGATAATCGCTCTCAGCCGCTCGAGCGCCTGGCCCGACTCGAGCGCGCGGCGGCACCTCGCTTCGGCGTCCGATCGATCGCGGGCGATGCCCGCAGCGATGAGCATGCGGTAGCTGAGCTCGAGCGAGTTCGCCATCAGATCGGCGCGGCCCCGTCCCTTCAATAAATCGATGCACTCGATGACTTCGTTGGCGTTGCCAACCGCACACCCGATCGGCCAGTTCATCGCGGTCAATACCGCCTCGGTCCGCACGCCCGCCGACTTGCCGATGGCGACGAGCGACTGGGCGAGCGCGCGTGCGTCTTCGCGCGTCTTCATGAAGGCGCCCCTGCCGCATTTCACGTCGAGCACCAGCGCGTCGATGCCTTCCGCGATCTTCTTGCTCATGATCGACGCGGAAATCAGGGGCACGCTTTCGATGGTCCCGGTCACGTCCCGCAGCGCGTAGAGCTTCTTGTCGGCCGGCGCGATCTGCGCGGTCTGGCCGATCAAGGCACAGCCAATGGCCGACAGCGACGCCCTCATCTCCGAAATCGACAGGTTTGTCCTGAACCCGGGAATCGACTCGAGCTTGTCGAGCGTGCCGCCCGTGTGCCCCAGCCCGCGGCCCGACATCATCGGCACCACCCCGCCGCACGCCGCCACCAGCGGCGCGATGACGATCGAGGTCTTGTCGCCGACGCCGCCGGTGCTGTGCTTGTCGACCTTCACGCCCGGAATGTCCGACAGATCGACACGCGAGCCCGAGCGCACCATGGCATCGGTGAGCACCGATGTCTCCTCCGGGGTCATGCCGCGCAGCAGAACGGCCATCAGCAGGGCCGCGGCCTGATAGTCAGGAAGTGAAAAATCGGTAACTCCGGCGACGAAGAACCGGATCTCCGCTGGCGTGAGCACGCCGCCGTCTCGCTTCTTCTGGATGATGTCGACAGCGCGCATCCGTGGACTGTGTCGGTCCGATAATACCGAAGAATCGTGTCTTCTCAACCCGAGGCCGTCAAACTCGCACCGGAGCTCGTGGAAGGCGTCACCACCTTCGCCCGGACGCTTGTCTCGGCGGCCCGGCACTGGACCCTGTATCCCGAAGATCATCCGGCGGTTCGCGCGTCCTTCGAGCGCCTCGCAAACGCCATCCAGGACGCCACCAACGACGCCGTGTTCTCCCTCGGCATCACACCGGACACCCTGATGATCGAGAGCTTCCCGGTGCCCTCCAACCCGCAGACCGTGGAGGCGGCCAAGCTCCTCCACGACCGCGACCTGCTTCGGCTGACCTTCGCCGGCAAGGTGCCTCCCGAGGCCATCTCGAAGCTGCTGCACCTGCTCGCGCTCGACCGCGAACGGCTCCGCGAACGCGGCGGCCCCGAGGGCGTGTGGCGCCACGACGGCCACAGCACCATCACGCTCGAGCAGATCGATTTCGCGCAGGTGCTCGAAGACAAAGAGCAGCACGGCGAGCGCACGCACGACGACCTCTGGAAGTCGATCGTGCACTCGATCGTGTCGGGCCAGAAAACGATGGACGAAGCGGCTCAGCTGCGGCTGCTGGCCATCGCCGGCGATCCGCTGCAGATCGGCGATCTCGCCAACGCCGTCATGGAGCCGAAGTGCACGCCCGACGGTGCGCCGATGATTACGACGCAGGCCGCCACGGTGCTGGCCGCGTTCCGCCACCTCGCCAGCATCGCGTCGGTCAAGGCCGCCGAAAACTCGGACGCCGTCATGCAGAACCTGGCGACGGCGGCGGCAAACCTGGACCCGTACGTCGTCATCGAGATGCTGCAATGCGAGGACGACCCCGGCTCGGCCGTGCAGGTCGTACAGGGGCTCGCGGGCGCGTTCGACGACCAGAAGGTGGCGCAACTCCTCGCGGCCGCCCTCGCCAAGGAGGGCCAGGCGACGGATCGGCTCGCCGAAGTGTTCGACACCATCGCCCCCGACCCGGAACGGAAGCAGCGCGTGCTGACGATGACGCGCACGATGCTCTCGGAGACCAACTTCGGCCAGTCGAAGCAGTTCAAGGCCATCTGGTCGTCGATGGAAGAACTGCTGATCGCGTACAACGACGAGGCGTTCGTCTCGCACCAGTATCGATCGCAGCTCGACGGCGCCACGGCGCGCAGCGAGACGATGGCCCTGAAGGACCTGCCGGAGGAAATGCCGGCGTGGACCGAGAGCCTCGGCCAGCAGAACGTCCGCAAGCTGTCGGTCGTGCTCATCATCGATCTGCTGAAGCTCGAGCGCGGACCGGAGCGCGCGGCGGAAATTGCGGACGACATGACGGCGCTGGCGGAAGACCTGCTGATGTCCGGCGACTTCGCCGACGCGCACAGCGTCGCGCTGGCGCTGTTCGAGGCCAGCGCCGACGCGAAGTTCATCGCGCCCGGCGCCTGCCGCGAGGCGCTCGCCCGTCTCGCGACGTCGCCCGCGATGCACGAAACGGTTCTCATGCTCGGGGACTTCGACGCCGAGAGCCTCGAGGTCTTCACGTCGATCTGCCGCCTGCTGGGACCGCCGGTCGTCGACGTGCTCGGCATGACGTTGCGGGTGCAGGAACCCACCGCGGCCAAAGTGCGGGCGACCGAGATCATTGTCGGCTTCGGCGCGCCGGCGGTGTCGCGCCTGGCGGTCTTCGTGGACGACGAGCGGGTCTTCGTGCAGTGCCACGTGGCAGAAATCATGGGACGGATCGCGTCAGCCGAGGCGGTTCCGCTGCTTCAACCGATGCTCCGGCGCGGCGATCCGCGGATTGTGCGCGCGGCGGTGACAGCCATGGCGAACATCCGCGATCCTTCGGCCGCGCGGGCCATTCATACCGTGCTGCGTGCCGCGACGGGCGAACAGCGCCGGGCGGTCATCGATGCGCTGGTCGCGGGACGCGACACTCGAGTCGTGCCGATGCTCGTGCGCATCCTCGACGAAAGCGAGCCGCTCGGGAAGGACCACACGGTCGTACTCGACACGCTGAACGCACTCAAGCTGGTGCACACAGATACGGCCGTCCGGCCGATCGCCAGAGTCGCCGGCCGGAAACGGTGGTTCGCGTTTTCGAAGAACCGGGTGTTGAAAGACACGGCGGTCGAGACGCTGGCATCGATTGGCACGCAGGAATCGAAACACGCGCTGGAGAAGGCGGCTTCGGAAGGCGACCGCCTGCTGCGCCGGCTGGCCAAGGCCAGGTTGCAATGAGCCGCGAGCGGCACGGGGCGATGGGGCCCCGTAAGCGAGCGGCGAGGAGCGGGTGTTGGGGCCCCGCGACTGAACAATGAGCGACATCGTTCTCCGGGAAGATCTCGTGCGACGCCTGTCGGCGGCCATCCGGGCGGGAGAGCTCTACGCCTCGACGCACCCGCTCGTACAGCGCAGCATCGACACGCTGCTCGGGTCGATGACCAAGAACCTCCAGTCCAGCCGCAACGCCGTCGTCGGATTCCTCGGCAACGACATCGTCGTCAACGATCTGAGGCTGGGCAAGTTCTCCGCGCAGCTCGTCGGCTTCGTTCGCGACATGCACGAGCGCGAGATCGAGAAGATCTCGTTCGACCAGGGGGTCACGCGCGACGAGCTGAAAACGCTCGTCGAGGTGTTCGCCGATCGCAAAAGCACGATACCGCTGCCCGACCGGCTGCTGTCCAAAGGGGTCAGGCGGATCACGATCGGCAAGATCACCATCGAGGCCGATGATGGCGAGCACACCGGCATCGCGATGGCGAAGAAGGTGTACAACACCGCCGTCGAGACCGCCGAGAACATCTGGGAGCAGGCCAAGGCCGGCGACAAGCCCGACCCGAACGCGGCGCGCAAGATCATCGACAGCCTGGCCAAGGTCGTCACGCAGGACCGCACGTCGCTGATGGCGCTGACGGCGTTGAAGAAGTACGACAACTACACGTTCACGCACATGGTGAACGTGTCGGTGCTCGCGATGTCGCAGGCGCGGGCGCTCAACCTCGAGGGTCCGCTGCTGAGAGAGTTCGGGTTCGCCGCGCTGATGCACGACATCGGCAAGGTGAACACGCCGCTCGAGGTGCTGAACAAGCCGGGCAAGCTCGAGAAGGACGAGTTCGACGTCATGAAGCGCCACGTCGTGGACGGCGCGCACATACTGCGGAAGACGCCCGAGATGCCCGCCCTCGCGCCGATTGTGGCGTTCGAGCACCACCTGAAGCAGGACCTCAGCGGGTACCCCGAGAACATCGGCCACCGCGAGCTCAACCTGTGCACGATGATCGTGAGTATCGCCGACGTCTTCGATGCGCTGCGGAGCAACCGTCCGTACCGGCAGGGCCTCGCCACCGATCGCATCAGATCGATCATGGGCGAGAAGGACAATCCGGCGTTCAACCAGAAGCTGCTCAAACGGTTCGTCAACATCATGGGGCTCTTTCCCGTCGGGAATTTCGTGCGCCTCAACACGGACGAGGTCGGCGTGATCACGGCCGAGCACCCGACCGATCCGTTCAGGCCGCAGGTGAAGATCGTATTCGACGAGAAGGGCGATCGGCTCGAAGAGCCGTTTTTCGCCAATACGTGGGAGCGCGACGCGCGGGGCGAATACGCGCGCGCGGTGGTCGAGGCCATCGATCCGGACTCGATCGACATTGATCCGCTGACATTGCTATGAGCACTCAGGAAAAAGACGTTCCGCAGCTCGACCTCGACAGCACGGCGAAGCTGACCGATTTCGCGCGGGCCATCAAGGCCGCGGCGCGGGCGGTCACGTTGTATCCGCTGTCGCATCCCGCCATCAAGCTGTCGCTCGCACGGCTGACCGACGCTTCCTCGCGCATCACCGCGAACGGGTCGGTCCGGCTCGGCGTCGTGCCCGACAACCTGCTGATGAACGGCGCGGCGGCCGCGAAGCCCGACCAGGCGGTTCGCGAAACGGGCGCGCTGCTGCACGACCACATGATTGGGATGGTCATGCTGCATTCGAGCCCGGAACCGGAAGGCTGGCTGCCGTTCCTCAACATCCTCTCCAAGTCGTTCGACGACGTCCGGGCGGCGGGGGGCGTGGGCCAGTTGTGGGCGGCGACCGGACAGGCACCACCTGGAGCTTCAGGAGATCGATTACGCCGACATCCTGCGCGAACGCGAGGGCATGGCGCAATCGAAGTGGGACGACATCATCCGCGCCTGCCTCAACCCCGACGCGCCAATCGACGACGAAACGTTGAAGCATCTCATGGAGGTCTGCGGCGACCCCCAGCGCTTCAGCGAGTTCATCATGGCGCTCGAACAGAACGAGGAAGGGGCCCTGGGATCGAAAGCCGCCGCCCTGCTGCGCATGCTGCGCGGCGTCATCGACCTCGTGGGACGCACCGATCCGGGCAAGCTCGAGCCGATGCTCAAGAACATCGCGCAGGGATTCGGCACGCTCACGCCCGAGCTGCTGCTGGAACTGCTGTCCACCGATGAGGGCCGCGCCGACAAGGCCGCCGATCTGGTGCTGCAGATCGCGAGCCGCATGAACGACGCCACGCTCGGCAACTTCGTGGCGAAGAGCATCGTCTCGAAGGGCGGCGCCACGACACGCCTGGCCCAGGCGTTCCAGGCCCTCGTGCCCGAACCGGACCGGCGCGCGGGCCTGCTCGACATCGCACGCGCGCAGGTGGCGCAGTCGCCGCTCGGCTCGTCAGACGATTTTCTCGACATCTGGAAGAACGCGGCCGACATGCTGACGTCGTACAGCGACGAGCAGTTCGTGTCGGAGTCGTACGCGCGCGAGTTGTCGGGGGCGCGCACGCAGGCAATCGAGGTGGAACGGGTGTCGGACGATCCGCCCGAGCGGATCGGCGGCTGGGTGTCGTCGGTCGGTCCCGCCGAAGTGCGCGCGCTCGATTTGCGGTTGATGCTCGATTTGCTGAACATCGAGGCGGATCCCCAGCGCTGGCAGACGCTGATCAAGCCCGTCATCAGTCACGTCGACGACTGCCTGCATGATTGGCGATTTCGATGCGGCCGTCGAACTGGCGCGCGTCCTCGCCGAAGAAGCCAGGAACGACGGGCCAAGGAAACCCGCGGCAACGGCCGGGCTCGCGACCCTTGTCGGCGGATCGATGATGACGCACGTCGTGTCGCACCTGCGAACGGTCGACGATGTCACCGCGGAGAAGCTGAACGAGCTTCTGCACCTGGCCGGCCCGTCGGTGCTGAAGACCCTGGCCGAGGCCCTCGCGGTCGAAAAGCGGGCGGTCGCGCGCCAGCGATTTACGCAGATTCTTCTTGGCTTCGGCGTCGGCCGGACGCAACGCCGTCGAACAGCTGCGCGGGTCGGCCAATCCGGCGGTGCGTCGAACCGCCATCCACCTGCTGCGCGAGTTCGGCGGAACCGAGGCGCTGCCCGACCTGACGACCCTGCTCGACGACGCCGAGCCGCACGTGCAGCGCGAGGCCGTGCGCGCGATTCTCTCGATTGGGACCGAAGAGGCGTACTCGGAGCTGCAACGGGCCCTCGCGACCGGCACGAATCAGACGCGCGAGGCGCTGACCGGGGCGCTCGTGGCGATGCGGAGCGAGCGCGCCATTCCTCTTTTCGAGTACATCGTCCGAAAGATTGATCGCAAGGGTCCCCTCCGCGCTGTGTACCTGCGCGCGGTGGAATCGCTCGGAGCGCTCAAAGCGGAAGGAACCGTGGAGCTCTTGAGGGAAGCGCTGTACAGCGGTGAATGGTGGGCACCGATCAGGACCGCCGAGCTGCGGCGCACCGCGGCGGCGGCCCTCCACCAGATTGGGTCGCCGACCGCACAGCGCGTCCTGGAAGAAGCCGTCAAC
Source organism: Vicinamibacterales bacterium (assembly GCA_963821395.1). GTDB lineage: Bacteria > Acidobacteriota > Vicinamibacteria > Vicinamibacterales > JAMQPK01 > JAMQPK01. The sequence continues at coordinate 26,007 of CAWGDY010000048.1, forward strand.
TCAGGACCGAGGGGCGTCCGAGCGGCCGCCCGGGCGGTACAGTCATGATCGATTCAACAGCCCGTTTTCAGCTTTCAGACGACTTGCTGCGGCGTTTCGGCGCCGCGCTGCGCGGCATCCAGCTTTATGCGCCGACGCACCCCATCGTGCTGCGCAACCTCGAAGGGCTCGCCGAAGCCCTGCGCTCGCTGCACCAGCACGATCAGACGGTCGTCATCGGCATCCTCGGCGAAGAGCTGATCGTCGGCGACCTTCCCATGACCAAGGCCAGCGCCTCGATGAGCGAGCTCATCCGCCGTTTCGGCGCGCTCGGCATCGAGCGGGTGACGATCTCGCGGGCGGTCACGCTCGACGAACTGAAGACCTTTGCCGGAAAGTTCGGCCAGCTCGAAAAGACGTTCTCGGGCGACGCGCTGAAGGAAGCCGCCGCACAGCTCGATTCCGCGAACATTCGAGTCGGACGCGTGACGGTCGAAGAAACCGAGCCCCAGGAAGCCACCGATGCCTCGACCATCCGCAAGATGTACTCCGAGGCGGTGTCGGTGGCCAACATGCTGTGGGAAAGCGCGCGCAGCGACAGCGGGCCCGATGCGTCGGCCGCACAGTCGATGATCGACGGGCTGGCGCAGGCGGTCGTACAGAATCGCTCGGCGCTGATGGCGCTGACGGCCCTGAAGGAGTACGACAACTACACGTTCACGCACATGGTGAATGTCTCGATCCTGACCATGGCACAGGCGCGCGGCCTGGGCGTCGACGGTCCGATGCTGCGCGAGTTCGGCCTCGCCGCGCTGATGCACGACATCGGCAAGGTGAAGACCCCGGCGGAGATCCTGAACAAGCCGGACAAGCTGACGGACGAAGAATTCACGATCATGAAGCAGCACGTCGTGGACGGCGCCGAGATTCTCAAGGGCACGCCGGAGATTCCTCCGCTGGCGCCTGTCGTGGCCTTCGAGCATCACCTGCGCCTCGACGGCACCGGCTACCCGTACGGCGTCTCGAGACCGACGCTCAACCTCGCGACGATGCTGTGCGGCATCGCCGACGTGTACGACGCCATGCGGTCGCAGCGCAAGTATCAGCAGGCATTCCCGTCGGAACGGATCATCGCCGTGCTGCAGAGAAACGACGGCAAGCAGTTCGACCAGAACCTGATCCGCCGGTTCGTGCAGTTGCTCGGCATCTATCCGGTCGGGAATCTCGTCAAGCTCGATTCCGGAGAGATCGCCGTCGTGCTGCAGGTGCACGCGCCCGATCCGTACCGCCCGAAAGTGCGCGTGCTCTTTGCCACAGACGGTGCGCGGCTCGATCTGCCCCGCGATATCAACTTATGGGAGGTCGATGCCGACACGCGAGGCGATCGTGCGGCATCGGTCATCGCTCCGCTGAATCCCGCCGACTACGGAGTGGATCCCCTCGCATTCATCTGATTGCTGATATTCTGAAGGAGCCAAACAGGGGTCGGGAGGGTTTTTCGCACCCGCCACGGAAGACTCTCCCGACCCCTTTTTGCTCCTGCCTCCCCCGGCGCTAGGAGTGTGCATGCTCGGCGTTGACAAGATCGTTCCCTGCGCGGCCGTGGCCGCGGTTCTTCTTGCAGGCAGCTCCCGGCTCGTCGGTCAGGCTCCCGTCGAAAACGGCCGATCGTCCGGGATCGCCGCGTCCGAGGACGCCCTGCCCGACGCCTTGAATCGCGTCGACACGATGCTCGGCGCGGGCCAGCTCGACATCGCATCGGTCGTGGACGACAAGATGATCGCCGGCCGATCCGTCGAGCGCTTGTCGCAGTTCTATGAGGGTCTCCCCGTCTTCGGCGGCCAGGTGGTGCGCCAGATGGATGGACGTTCCATGATCAGCGTGACCGGGCGGCTGTATGAGGGGCTCGAGCTCGATGCCAACGCGTCGATCTCGCCGCAACGCGCAAACGAAATTGCCGTCGCGGCCGCGCCGGCGGGCGCGCAGATTCCCGGCGAGACGACGTTGGGCATCGTGCCCGTCGAGAGCGGCTACCGTCTCGCCTATCGCATGATCGTCCGCAGCGACTGGACGATCCGCGAGGTGTACGTCGATGCGCGGTCGGGTGACATCGTGCGCTCGATAAATGGCATCCACTCGCAGGCCGCCATCGGCCAGGGCCTGGGCGTCTTCGGCGCCAGCCGTAAGCTGAGCACCAACCAGGCCTCGAGCACCTATCAAGCGGTCGACAAGCTGCGTCCCGCGCTAGGCTTCACCCTGGCGTTCCCTGGCACCCCCATCCGTCTGAACATGTTTCTCAACACAGGCGTCCTGTTCAATTCCGATATCGCGACCGACAGCGACAACGCGTGGGGCGACGGGCCCACGGTCGACGCGCACGCCGCGCAAGGCCTCGTGTACGACTACTACTTCACACGCTTCAACCGGGCCGGCATGGACGATCGCAACAAAGAAGTGGACAGCATCGTCCACCCGCTGGCGCGATCGGAAGCCAACCGGCAGTCTCCGGAGGTCGTGGGCACGTTCATCAACAACGCGTTCTACTGCTGCGACGGCCTGCTGGTGTTCGGCGACGGCGACGGCAGGGCCTATACCTTCCTGGCGGGTGCATTCGACGTCATGGCCCACGAGTGGACGCACGGCGTCACCGATTTCACCTCGCGGCTCATCTATCAGGACGAGTCGGGTGCGTTGAACGAAGCGTTCTCCGACATCATGGGCGCGGCGATGGAGTTCTTCTATCAGCCCGTGGGAAACGGCCGGGACCAGGCCGACTGGCTGATTGCCGAAGAGGTGTACCTGCTCCCTCCCGGGTATCTGCGCTCGCTCAGCAACCCGGTCGCGGGCGGCGAGCCCAACCACTACTTCCTTCGGCGGTTCATCGGCACAGATGTCGATGACGGCGGCGTGCACTTACAACCTGACGATTGCCACCCACGCTTTCTATCTGGCGGTTGCTGGCGGCACCAACAGCGTGTCCGGCATCAACGTGCCCGGCATCGGCATGGCCAATATCGAGCGGATGGAGCGAGTGTTCTACCGCGCCTTCACCTTGCTGTTGGCCCCCAACGCGCAGTTCTCTGACGCCCGGCGGGCGACGATTCAGGCGGCCACGGATCTCTTCGGTCCCGGCAGCGGCGAGCGCACCCAGGTCGAACTGGCCTGGAACGCCGTAGGAGTGTTTTGATGCGTCCATCGTCGATCGTCGATCGTCCATCGTCCGTCGTCGCGATCCTCTGCGTCCTTTGTGTTTTCAGCTCCTTCCCCTCACGCGCGGCGGCTCAGGAACGGCTTCGCTTCGCCGCCAATATCGGTCAGCAGGCAACCACGACGGACATCAGCGAAGTGCAGACGTTCCAGCAGTACTTCGAGGAGGGACGGTTCACCTTCGAGCGGACGACACCGAAGGATTTGTTCTACGACGCGAGCGTGGGCGTGCGCGTGTGGCGCGGGCTGCAGGCGGGATTCGCGGTCTCCTTCTTCGACAACAGCGGCCCGGGCAACGTCGAGGCGACCGTGCCGCATCCGCTGCAGTTCACCAGGCCGCGCACCACGGAGTCAGAGCTGAGCGGGATCACCCGCCGCGAGCTGGGCCAGCACATTACTGTCGGCTGGATTATCCCCGCGGCCGCGAACATCGACTTCACCGTCTTCGGCGGGCCGTCGTTCTTCATCACCGAACAGACGTTCGTCACGGGATTGACGATCTCGCTCGACAAAGAGGTCTTTCCCTTCACCACGCTGGCATTTCCCGGTGCCTCGACCACGATCGAACGCGAGACCGTCATCGGATACAACGCCGGCGTCGACATGACGTGGCGCTTCGCCGACCACATCGGCGTGGGCGCGCTCTTCCGCTACACAGCCGGGAAAAAGGACTTCGAGCCCACCGGCGCCACGGTCGAGGTCAATGTCGGGGGACTGCACGCCGGAGGCGGCTTGAGGGTGGTCTTCTGAATTGGCAGATTGGTAGATTGGTAGATTGGTAGATTAAGAAAACTGCAACGCTAGAGAGAGACATTCGTTGCAAATTGTTCTCTCTTCATCTCGCGAAGCGTAGATAACCAAGAATTTTTCACATCCAACGCCCGGCACGAGTCATGCGTTGCCCACAAGGCATGTCGGAGAAGTCCGAGGAACTAAAAGCCCGAACCGAAGAATTTGCTGTTGCCACCGTCAAATTCTGCGACAAGCTTCCAAACAGTCTGGCGGGTCGCCGCGTCAGCCAACAGCTGATTGATGCCAGCACGTCTGTTGCTGCGAACTATCGCGCTGTGTGCCGGGCTTACACCGGCCGGTTGTTCGTCTCGAAGCTCGCCATCGTCGACGAAGAGGCAGACGAGAGCGAATTCTGGTTTCGCCTCATCCGAAAAACAGGATTACAAACAGCGGCAGCAATCGGCGGCCTCGAACGCGAAGCACACGAACTTGCATCTATCTTCAGCGCGTCCCTCCGGACCGCCCGAACCAACGCTCAGAAGGCCCGGACGCTGAAGCGTGCGAAATCAATTGACCCAGGAGGACGCTCGTAGAAATAGTCCGCAATCCGGAATCCCTAAATCCGTAATCTGCCAATCTGCCAATCTTCCAATGCTGACTGCTCTGATTACTCGTAACGCGTGCCGCCAAAAGACGATATATTTCCGCCGGTTCTGAAGCTGAGCGTCCGCCCGTGGGATTCGCGGTCCCATTGGCGAATCGACCAATCAACCTCCCAGTCTGCGAATCTGCCAATGGTTAGAAGCGCCACCGATTTTGCCGCGCGAGTCCGTTCGGTCGTGCGTCGAATTCCCCATGGGCACGTCGCCACCTACGGCGACGTCGCCGCCGCGGCCGGACGGCCCCGCGCCCACCGCGCGGTCGGCAACATCATGCGGGAAACGCGCGATTCGTCAGTCCCCTGCCACCGGGTGATCGCCGCGGGCGGCAAGCTGGGCGGCTACGGTCGCGACCTGTTCGCCAAACGCGCCCTGCTCCTTCAGGAAGGAGTGGTGGTGGCGGCCGGACGGGTCCGGAACTTCGCCCAACTACGCTGGAAGCGAAAGAATTGGTAAATTGGCAGATTGGTGGATTGGGAGATTACGGCAACTGGTACAAGCGAATGACTTTGTTCGCCCGTAATCTCCCAATCTTCCAATCTGCCAATCTTCCAATGCTCTGACAACCCCCCCGGCTCCGACCTCGTCTAATCTTGGCGAGTGTCCAGAGCTGATGTCCCAGCTTTCGAGGAGCTCTATCGGCAGCATTCGACGCGGTTGTTCAACCTTGCGTGGCGGATGTGCGGAACCCGGGCCGACGCGGAGGATCTGCTCCAGGAGATCTTCCTCCAGGCCTACCGAAAGCTTCCAGAATTTCGCGGCGACTCCTCGGTGGGAACCTGGCTCTATCGCCTGGCGATGAACAGGTGTCTCGATCACCTGAAGAGCCGCCAGACCCGCGCCACGAGCGTGACGGCACCACTGGACGAACAGGTAATGGCGGGACCTAAGGCGGTGAGCGACGGCGGCATCAAGCGGCTCGACCTCGAGCGCGCCATCAAGAGATTGCCCGAAGGCGCGCGGGCGGCGTTCCTCCTCCACGACGTGGAGGGATTTCAACATGGCGAAATCGCGGAGATCCTCGGCATCAGCGAGGGCACGTCGAAATCACAGGTTCACAAAGCCCGCCTGCGGCTGCGGGCGCTTCTGACGGCATCTGTATGAACTGCGATCGATACAGCGAATGGATCAGCGAAGCGGTCGACGGCACGCTCGACCAGGCGGCACAGGCAGAGCTGGATACGCACTGCCGCGGATGTGCCGACTGCCGCGAGTTGCTGAGCGATCTTCTCGACATCCGCGCGGCGGCGGCCACACTGGACCGGGTTACCCCTTCACCGGCCGTATGGACTGCCATCTCGGCGAAGATTGACTCCCCGCGTTCGCCGCACGGGGTCTCGTCGCTCGGCCGGGATGGACGGGCACCGTCATGGGGGCAGCGGGCGGGGTCCCTAACGCGGCAACCGCGTTGGGGTGCCCTGGCAGCGGCCGCTGCGCTCGTGACGGTTCTCGGCGCCGCCGCGTGGTTCGGCCTGTCGCTGCGCCCCTGGAACGGCGGCACCGAGCCGGTCGCCGAGCTCGCACGCGCCGCCTCGGAGCTGCAGCTGGCCGAACAGCACTACCTCAACGCCATCGCGTCGCTCGAGCAACTCACCGTCAGAAAAGATTCGACGCTCGATCCCGCGACTGCGGCCGACATCGCGCAGAGCCTGAGCTCGATCGATCGCGCGATCGCCGACAGCCGCGCCGCGCTGAAAACCGACCCGAACTCGTTCGTCGCGCAAACCAGCCTGCTCGAGGCGCTCCGCATGAAGGTGGCACTCCTGCAGGAAACCGTCTCGCTCATGAACGCACGGTCCTGAGAGGAATAGGAGATATGACCACTTCCATCGCGTCGCTGTTGCTCGCGGCATCGGTTCTCGCCCTGGCCCCGCACCCGGCCCAGGCGCAGCAAGCTCCGCCCGCACCTGCCGCATCCGCCGCCGCGCAGACGGCGCCCATCGCTCCGGCGGACAAGCCCAACGCACCTGCCGCACCCAGCGTACCCGTTCCACCCAGCCCACCTAGTGCGCCCAGACTCTCCGATTTCGATTTCGACATGGACATCGATGTCGACCTGGACCTCGACATGGAGTTCTGGAAAGAGGGCGCGTTCAAACTGCAGGCAAAGGCGCTGAAGGAGCAGGCGAAGGCGCTCGAGGCGGAATTCAAGAACAAGGACATTCAGGTCCGGATCGAGAAAGACGTCACGCGCGAGTTCGGCAGACAGATGGCCGAAATGGCCAGGCAGTTCCCCGTTCCGCCGGTGCCCCCCGTGCCGCCCAAGGATCCGCGGCAGAAGCCGCGCGAGCCCAATCGCCGCCGGATTCCCGAAGGATGGGTGGAGTCGACCGAACCGTTTTCACGCGCCTTTCCGGTCGTCAAGGGGTCGACGCTGATGCTCTCGAATATTTCCGGCAATATCCAGGTGACGCCCGGCACGGCCGACCGCATCGAGGTCGAGGCGTTGAAGCGCGCGTGGGGTCCGAACGCCGAGCAAGCCAAGGCACGTCTTGGCGACGTCGTCGTCGAGACCTACACGACGGCCAACCGCGTGGAGGTGCGCGTGGAGCAAGGCATGCGGCGGGATGGGCGCGGCGGGGACGGGCGTGGCATCGACGTCGAATTCAACGTGAAAGTACCCGGTGATGCGGCCGTCGATCTCCGCACGGTCTCGGGCGATATCCGCGTGACAAACGTCAAGGGCGAGCTGCGGGTCGAAGCGGTGAGCGGAAACGTGGCGCTCGAAGGGACGCCTCGACTGTCGGCGGTGAAGACGGTCAACGGCGGCGTCACGCTCACCAATACCGGCGCGGATGCCCAGCTGTCGATCTCGACCGTCAACGGCGACCTGGTGGTGCAGACGCTGGCGGCGCGCGCCATCGACGTGAACACCATCAACGGCGACGTCCGCATGACCGGATGGTCGGGCGACCGCGCGCACATCCGATCGCTCGACGGCGATCTCGATCTGCAGGCCAGCCTCGCCAAGGGCGGGCGCTATGAAATCGAATCGCACTCGGGCGATGTCGCCATCGCGCTGGCCGAACAGCCCGGCTTCGAGCTCGAAGCGCACACCTTCAACGGCCGGATTCGCGTGGATTTCCCGATCAAGAGCGAAGGACCGGTCCGCGACAGCGATCGCGGCCCGCGCACGGTGCGCGGCACCTATGGCGACGGCGCCTCGAGCCTCCGCGTGCAGACGTTCAACGGCAACCTGACAATCTCACGTAAATAGGTGGTAGGTGGTAGGTGGTAGCTAGTGGGGAGAGTGGAAAACTCCTACTACCCACCACCTACCACCCACTACCTTAAGCGTTTCACTGACGCGCGTAGCGATCCGAAAGCGCCATGAGGTCGAACTGCTCGTGATGCAGGTGGGTATCGGGCCGAATCATCACGTCCTTGCCGAGGGCCTGCTTCAGGTCGGCCATGACCGCGCGCTCCTCTTCCTTGAGAGCGCGCGCGATCTCCGGGTTCACACGCAGCACGACCCCCCCGCCGGTGAGATCGGCGCCGATCTTCCTGACCTCTGACAATATCTCGTAGCAGATCGTCGAGCTCGACTTGATGACCCCCGTGCCCGAGCAGTACGGGCACGGCTCGGTGAGCACCCGCTCGAGGCTCTGCTTCACGCGTTTGCGCGTGAGGATGACCAGTCCGAAGTCCGAGACCTGGAGCAGCTTGGACGGCGAGCGATCTTTCTTCGTTTCCAGCTCGACGGCCTGGAAGACTTTCTGGCGGTTCTTCCGCTCTTCCATGTCGATGAAGTCGAGCACGATGATGCCGCCGAGATCGCGCAGCCGGATCTGGCGCACGATCTCTTTCACTGCTTCCAGATTCGTCTTCACGATCGTGTCTTCCAGCCGCCCGGTGCGCTTGCCGACGTACCGCCCCGTGTTGACGTCGATGGCCACGAGCGCTTCCGTCTGGTTGATGACGATCGAGCCGCCGGACTTGAGCCACACCTTGCTCTTGAGCGCCTTGTCGATCTCGGCCTGGACGCCGTACTCCTCGAAAATCGGATAATCCTTCGTGTACAGCTTCACCCGCGACGCCAGCGCGGGCATGATGCGCGCGACCAGATCCATCACGTGCCGGTGTTCCAGCGGGTTGTCGATGCGGATCGCCGAGAATTCTTCGGTCAGCAGATCGCGCAGCAGCTTGGCGACCAGGCTCTGCTCGCGATAAATCACCGAAGGCGCCCGCGACGTTTCGAACTTGTGGCGCGTGTCTTTCCAGATGTCGTTGAAGTAGTCGAGATCGCTCAGGATGTCGGCGTCGGGGCGGCTGCCGGCGGCGGTGCGGATGATCACCCCGCCTCCGAAGCCATGCTCCTCGCGGAACTTCTTGACGATGCCGCGCAGGCGGCTGCGCTCTTCGCGCGAGTCGATCTTGCGGGAGACGCCGACGTGGTCGACCGTCGGCATGAAGACGAGGAAGCGGCCCGCCAGCGTGGCGTGCGACGTCAGGCGCGCGCCCTTGGTGCCCAGCGGCTCTTTGGCCACCTGGACGACAATCTCCTGGCCTTCCTTCAGGAGCTCTTCGATTTTCGGCTGCGGCCCGCGCTCGCGGCCCCTGCCCCGATCGCCCGCCTCCGCGCGCGGCGCTACGGCGGACAGGCCGCCACTCCGGCCGTTGCCGCCGGCTCCGTCGTGCTCGTCGTCGTCACCCGAGTCGAGCCGATCGAACTCCTCGATCGTGTTGACGACGTCCGAGACGTAGAGGAACCCGTCGCGCTCGAGGCCGATGTCAATGAACGCGCATTGCATGCCGGGCAAAACTTTGGAGACCCGGCCCTTGTAGATATTCCCGACGACTCCTCGATGCCGCTCGCGCTCGACGAAGATCTCCGTGACGAGATCCTCCTCGAGGATGGCGACCATCGTCTCGTGCCAGTTGGCCGAGATGATCATTTCCTTCTGCATTCGCGAAGCTCCATGGCGGATCGGCGGTGAAAGCCGAGCAGAGCGCGCGAATGACGATGATCAGTGTTCGCAAAGCGATGCTCATTTTGGCCCGATCCTCTAGCTTGTAGGTGGAAGGTTGTAGGTAGTAGTTAGGTGGTAGCTACTACCCACCACCTACCTCCTACCACCTAGTTAGTAAACCGTCGCATCCGCACGCTGAGGACGAGGCCGAAGCTCGCCAGCGTGGCGATCATCGACGACCCCCCGTAACTCAACAGCGGAAGCGTCAAACCTTTGACCGGCAGCAGCCCGGCCGACATGGCGATGTTGTATATCACCTGGAAGAGGAAGCTCGACAGCACGCCCATCACCAGGTACGCGCCCAGCCGATCTTTGGCGAGGCGGGCGGCCTCGAGCGAGCGCCAGATCACAATCAGGTAGAGGCTCAGCACGACCAGGACACCGGCGAAACCCTGCTCCTCGGCCAGCGCCGAAAAAATAAAGTCGTTGTGGGCCACCGGCAGGAACCTGAGCTGTCCCTGGGTACCCTTGCGATAGCCCTTGCCCCACAAGCCGCCCGATCCCACCGTGATCTGGGCCTGGATCTGCTGATACCCAGCGCCCTTCGGATCCAGCGACGGATCGAGGAACGTCTCCACACGGCTCTTCTGATAGGGCTTGAGCGCGTAACTCCATGCGATCGGCGTCGCGATGATGGCGATAACCGCAAGGATGCCGAGAATGCGCGTGCGCATCCCGGCGACATATCCAATCCCGAGAAAAATCGGCAGCAGCGTGACGGCGGTTCCGAGGTCGGGCTCGCGCGCGATGAGGACGAGCGGGATCCCGGCCAGGAACCCTCCGATGACGAGGTCGCCCGAGGTCGGCGCGCCCCGCCGGTTCTCGCCGAAGAACTTCGCCAGCACGAGCGCCACCCCGAGCTTGGCGAATTCGGATGGTTGAAGGTTGAACGACCCGAACGAAATCCAGCGGCGGGCGCCGCCCGCGGTCGTGCCGAAGGCCAGCACGTAGATCAACAGACCGAGGAGCGCGAGATAGATGAAATGAGACTTGTCGGTGAGCGCGCGGTAGTCGACCGCGAGAAAGATCACGAAGGCGATCGCGCCGATGACGACCGCGTACAGCTGAACGACCGGCAGCCTCCAGCCACCGGTGGTGCTGTAGATCATCGCCACGCCGATCATCGACAGACAGAAGATCGCGCCGACGAGCAGCCAGTCGATGTGAAGAAAAAGGCGTCGTTCGATCATCAGTTCCCGCCTGCGCGCTGCGCGCTACGGTGCGGCTCCGCCGCGGCGATGGTGGCCGGATCCTGCAGGGGCGGTTCGTCCCGCTCGAGATTCGGGTCCGGCACCGGCATCGACAGCTTGGGCAGCGGCAGATGGTCCTTCTTGTTGAAATAGGTCTCGAGCACGTGCTTCGCAATGGGCGCCGACGTCGCGCCGTGCTCGTTGTGCTCGCCGAAGATGACGCCGGCGATCTCCGGGTTGTCGCGCGGCGCGAAGAACACGAACCAGCCGTGATCGCGGAGGTCGCGCTCGGTGCGGCCCGCCGCCTTCCGCCCGCCCTGCAGCGAGATCACCTGAGCCGTGCCCGTCTTGCCCGACACGTCCCGGCCCTGAATCCGCGCGCGGCCGCCTGTCCCCGCGCCGTTGACCACCATGTACAACCCGTCGTGCAGCGCCGCGATCGTCTCGGGCTTCAATTTCACCTGCGACTTGGGCTCGGGCGGCTGCACGGGCTGCCACCCCTTACCCTCGTCCACCGCCTTCAGAAGGTGCGGAACGTAGCGGGTGCCGCCGTTGGCCACCGTCGACATCATGACGGCGAGCGAGATCGGCGTAATCGACACCTGTCCCTGGCCGATCGACACGGAAATCGTTTCGCCGGCGTACCATTTCTCGTTGTATCGCTTTCGCTTCCACTCGGTCGACGGCACGAGCCCTTCAATCTCGTTCGGGAGATCGATGCCGGTCTTTTCACCGAGGCCGAGCAACGTCGCCCACTTGTGAATCTTGTCGACGCCGACCATGTTGCCGATCGTGTAGTGGTACACGTTACACGACCCCTCCAACGCGTGGCGCATGTCGACGCTGCCGTGGCCGCCCCTCTTCCAGCACTGGAACGGGCGTCCGAAGAACACGGCGCTGCCACCGCAGAACACCCTGAAATCGGGGCTGACGACGCCTTCTTCGAGTGCGGCCACCTCCACCACGATCTTGAAGGTCGATCCCGGCGAGTAGAGGCCCTGTATCGCGCGGTTCTGCAACGGCTTCAACGGATCGGTGTTGAGCCCCGCCCATGTCGCGCGATCGATGCCCGCCGCGAAGTCGTTCGGGTTGTATCCCGGACGGCTCGTGAACGCGAGCACCTCGCCCGTCCTCGGATCCATCACGACCGCCGCGCCGTTGAACCCGCCTGCTTTGAACCCATCCTCTGCGGCGCGCTGCAGGTCCGCGTCGATGGTCAGCTGCACGCGGCGCCCTTCGTGATAGGGAATCTCTTCGAGCGTGGAGATTTCGCGCCCCATGCTGTTGACCTTCACGCGGCGCGCGCCGTCCTCGCCCATCAGCAGCTTGTTGTAGATCTTCTCGACGCCGGCCTGCCCCACGATGGCGCCGCTCTCCAGCCCGTCGGCCTCGACCTGCCCTTCGCTGGCTTCGCCGACATAGCCGAACAGGTGCGCCGCAAACGCCTCCGCAGGATACAGACGTGTCGGCACTTCCTCGACCTGGACGTCGGGTAGTTCAGACTCGAGCCGCCGCGCAAGCACGGCCGCGACCTGCGCGAGCGACGCATCGTCTACGACCATGATCGGTCGATAGGTCGGCTCGCGCTTGTGCTTGTTGACGATATCGGTGACGTCCTTCGGATCGAGGCCTGCGACCTCGGACAAGACGCGAATCGTGTGACCGATGTCCTTGGTGTGCTCGCGGACGATCGAGATGGTGAACGAGCTTCGGTTTTCGACCAGCGGGCGCCCGTCGCGATCGAACAGCACGCCGCGCGGCGCGCGCAGCGCGATCGTGCGCTGATGGTTGTTCTCGGCGAGCTCCTTGTATTTTTCGTGCTGGACGACCTGGAAGTACCAGAAGCTGAACGCGATCAGCGTGAACGCGACGGCGGATCCCACCTGAAGAATCCCGAGCCGAATCGTGACGCTTCGACGATCGTCTGTGGATCCGCTGAAATCAGACATCTTGCTACCCCTTACCCCTAAGCCCTTAGCCCTCAGCCCTCAGCCCTAATCGAGCCGCCGGTTGATCCGCATCCGCCCGCCCATCGAGCGCCGGTGATCGACGAAGCCCGGCAGCACGTCGGCTATCTGGAATATCAGCACGCCGACCAGCGCGTTCGCCCCGGCCTGGCGGAAAATCGCCGCGAACGTGGGAAGCTCGTACGCCCGGTCGATGAGCCGGTACAGCCCTACGAATATGATCGCATGGGCGACCGTCGCTGTGAAGAACACCAGCGCCCGCGGCAGGGGCCGGGCCACGATGAACTGGCTGCCCACAATTCCGCTGAAAAACCCGACGACGGTCTTGGCCAGCCCGCCGATGCCGATGATGCTGCGGGTGGTCACCGTCCCCGCGCCGATGGCAATCTGGAGCGCCCCGGTCGCCGCCAGCGCGTCCTGCGCCAGGCCGGCCACCGAGCCCGCGATCAGCCCCGCGGTGGGCCCACCGCTCAGCGCGATGTACACCACGACGACGAACACGAGATCGACGAGCCCCGCACCAGGTGTGAAAAAGCGTGCAATCGTGGTCTGCAGTGCCAGCGCTATGGCTATGGCCAGGGCAATGCCGATTGCCCTCACGAGGGACCCTCTTCGGCTGTCGCCTGCGACGGCGGCGTCTTGATGACCAGCACTTCCTCGAGCCGGTTGAAATCAACCGTCGGCCGCACGCGCACCGCCTTGTAGATGCCGTTGCCGTGGGCGACGTCCTCGACCCGCCCGATCACGAACCCTTTTGGATAGATCCCGTCGATGCCCGACGTCACGATCGTGTCGCCCACCTTCACGTCGGCCGTGGCCGCCACGAAGTCCATGCGGACGGTGTCTTCGCCCCGCCCGACGATGATGCCCTGCGCGCGCGATCGTTCGACGAGCGCGCCCACTGCGGCGTTGCGATCGATCAGCAGCTGCACCTTCGACGCGTGCAGGGTCGGCGTGACGACGCGTCCCACGACACCGGTGGGTGCGATCACCGCCATGTTGGTCACGACCCCGTTCCTCGAGCCGCGGTCGATGGTGATGACGCGGAAATCGGTACTGGACCCGGCCCCGATGACGCCTGCCGGCAGCGTCTCGATTTTCAGGTCGTTCTGAAAGCCGAGCAGCCGCTCGAGCTGCTGCGCGCGCTCGGCGCGCGCGCGTTCCTGCTGAAACTGTACCTGCAGCGCCCCGAGCTGCTGCTTGAGCTGCTCGTTCTCGGCGCGCACGCCGCGCAGGTTCACATAGCCGCTCCAGAAACCGCGGAAGCCGCCCGTGAAGCCGGCCGCGCCGCGCTGCACTTCCGCGAACATACCGAAGGTGACGACTTCGAGCAGCGGTACGCCCCGCGCGAGTTCACTTGCGCCGAGATGAGGATGACGTGCCCCAGCATCACAGCGATGAAGAGCACTGCCGTGCGCTGACGAAAATCCGTGGCCATGGACTGCACGGTGGTCTAGTCGATTGAAATCTTCCGAAGCAGGTTGAAGTCCGAGAGCATCTTCCCGGCTCCCAGCACCACCGACGACAGCGGGTCTTCCGCCATCGCGAGGGGAAGGCCGGTTTCTTCTCTCAGACGTTTGTCGAGGTTCTTCAACATCGAGCCGCCACCCGTGAGCACGATGCCGCGATCGACGATGTCCGCCGACAGTTCCGGCGGCGTGCGCTCGAGCGCCACGCGCACGGCATCGACGATGACGTTGACCGTTTCGGTGAGCGCCTCGCGAATCTCCTCGTCCGTAATCGTGATCGTCTTGGGCACCCCTTCGATGAGATGCCGCCCCTTGATTTCCATCGTCATCCGCTCTTCCAGCGGGTAGGCGGAGCCGATCTCGATCTTGATTTGCTCGGCCGTGCGCTCGCCGATGAGCAGGTTGTACGTCTTGCGGATGTACTGGATGATCGCTTCGTCCATCTCGTTGCCCGCCACGCGTACGGCCTTGCTGTACACAATGCCGGCCAGAGAGATGACGGCGATGTCGGTCGTCCCGCCGCCGATGTCCACGATCATGTTGCCCGACGGCTCGGTAATCGGCATGCCCGCGCCAATCGCCGCGGCCATCGCCTCTTCCACCAGGTGTACTTCGCTCGCCTTCGCGCGGTACGCGCTGTCTTTCACCGCGCGCTTCTCGACCTGCGTGATCTCCGAGGGCACGCCGATGACAATCCGCGGGCGCACCCACACATTTCGATTGTGCGCTTTCTTGATGAAGTAGGTGAGCATTTTCTCGGTGACTTCGAAGTCGGCGATGACGCCATCCTTCATCGGCTTGATGGCCACGATGTTGCCGGGCGTGCGGCCGAGCATTTCCTTGGCATCGCGGCCGACCGCTTCGACGCGGCCGTTCAGCTTGTTGATGGCGACAATCGACGGCTCGTTCACCACGATGCCCTTGCCGCGCGCGTACACGCACGTATTGGCGGTGCCGAGATCGATCGCGAGATCGCTCGAGAAGAGAGAAAAGACCGAACGAAGGCTCATAGGCTCCTTACGCTAAAACTTGTGAACTAGGGAACTACTGAACTTGTGAACTCAAGATCACCAGATCCCTAGATCTCTAAATCAATCGTTAAACCGGTTCCGTGGCCAGCACCACGCCGTTCTTGCCGTGGTCCTTCACCCGGTACATCGCGGTATCGGCCGCTCTAATCAATTCCTCAGCCGACGCCGCCACGTCGGGCAGCGTCGCCACCCCGACCGACGCCGTCAGCCGGATGTCCAGGCCGTCGCTCGCCTTCAGGAACGCGTGCGCGGCAATGCGCTCGCGGACACGTTCGGCGACGGCCACGGCGCCCTCGCTGCCCGTGTCGGGCAGCACCAGGGCGAATTCGTCGCCGCCGAAGCGGGCGGGCACGTCCGTTTCGCGCGCGCACCCGCGGATGACGCTCGCCGCTTCGACCAGCGCGCGGCTCCCACACAGGTGCCCGTGCCGGTCGTTCACCGACTTGAACCCGTCGAGATCGAGAAACAACAGCGAAAGCGGGCGGCCGCTGCGCGAGGCGCGCTTCGATTCACGCCGCAGCACCTGGTTCAGGTACCGCGAGTTGTACAAACTCGTGAGATCGTCGGTCACCGACAGTGCCTCGACCCGGCGCACGTGCAGCATCGTGTCGAGCGCCAGCGCCGGGATCTCGAGCATCGTCCGCAGCGCCGTCAGGACCTCGGGCTGGAGCCGCGGGATGTCCCTCGACGGGGCCGGATCGAGCGCCACGAGCGCGCCGATCGTTCGCGCGCGGCAGCGCAGCGGAAACCCGATGACGGCCGCCGCCGGTCCTTCAGGCACGCGCTCGTCGGTCGCCAGGTTCGCGGTCATGAACTCTTCGTTGTGCTCGGTAACCCACCGCGCGACCCGCTCGAGACCGTCGGTGTACGGCTCGCACGGCCCGCGCTCGGCGATCAGCGACGCGTGCCGCGACCCGTCCTGGACCGCGACTGCGAAGCACGAGGCGGGGAACCACGTCTGCACCTGCCCCAACAGCGCCTCGGCGACCCTTCGCGGGTCAAGCGTCGCGTTGACCGATCGGATCAGTTCAATGAGCGTGTCCCGGCGGTTCAGCCGGTCCTGCAGATCGCTCCCTCCGAGCTGGAGACGGGCGGCCAGATCTGCCTGAGCGCCGCGGGGGACGGCTGGATTGGTACGCGGTGCACCCGGCATCTTCGTGAGAAGGCAAACTCCCGCTAAGTCCTTCTATATTACGTAAATATTACCATAGGGCTTCCATCGGTCTCGCCGCGGACACAGCCGCGCGAAAGGGGTAGGTCGCCCAACCAAAACACGGATTTGCTCGTCATTACAGAGTCGATGCTACGATTATCCGCCTCAACTCTTTGTCTTATCGGCCATTGAAGGATTTTTCTGAGGGGGTTTGACCTGTAATGACGATGCTCGATCGGATGCGGCGCCATAAGGCCTGGCTGAAATGGAGCCTGGCGCTGGTCGTCCTTACCTTCGCCGTGTTTTACATCCCGCACTTCCTCGGACCCGACCAGTCGACGGGGCTCACCGGGGATCGACTGGCTTCCGTCGATTCAGAGAGTATTTCCGTCAACGATTTCCGTCGCCGCTACCGGGCCCAGGTGCAGGCGTACCGGGGGGCGTACGGCGGCAAGGTGACCGAAGAAATCCTCCAGCAGATGCAGGTGCCCCAGCAGGTGCTGCAGCAGATGATTCAGGAGAAGGCGGAGCTGACCGAAGCCGAACGGGCGGGCATCACGGTGAGCGACGCCGAGGTCCGGGCGCAGATCATGGCGATTCCCGGGTTGCAGGAGAACGGGCAGTTCATCGGTGAAGAGCGCTATCGCCAGTTGCTCGCACAGCAGAACCCGCCGATTACCCCGGCGGTCTTCGAGCTGTCGGTGCGCGAAGGTCTGATTCTCGACAAGTTCCGGGCGGGTCTCACCGAATGGATGTCGGTGTCTGATACCGATCTCGAGCGCGAGTACAAGCGCCGCAACGAGAAGGTGACGCTGGATGTCGTGTCGGTGCTCGCCGACAACTTCAAGACGCAGGCGAATCCGACCGACGCGGAGATTTCCGCGCATTTCGACAAGAACAAGGAAAGCTATCGCATTCCCGACCAGCGCAAGATCAAGTTCGTGCGTGTGAATCCAGCCGAGGTAGCGCTCACGGTAAAGGTGTCGAAGGAAGACGTCGAGCGCAACTACAACGCGCAGCTCGGCAAGTACACGACGCCCGAGCAGATTCGCGCGAGCCACATCCTGCTGACGACCGAAGGCAAGGACGATGCGGCCGTCCGCGCCGAAGCCGAGCAGATACTGAAGCAGGCGAAATCGGGCGCCGACTTTGCCGGCCTCGCGAAGAAGTATTCGCAGGATGAAAGCAACGCCCCGCAGGGTGGCGACCTCGACTACTTCTCGCGCGGCCGCATGGTGGCGGCATTCGAAACCGCCGCGTTCGCCCTCGCACCGGGAGAAATCAGCGACCTGGTGAAGACGGAGTTCGGCTATCACATCATCAAGGTGACCGATCGCAAGCCGGCCCTCGTGCGGCCGGTGACCGATCCGGACGTCTACAAGGAAATCGAATCGGCGCTGGCGCGCGCGCAGGCCGAGTCGCAGGCGCAGCAGAACGCCGAGGCGCTGGCCGCCGCAGCCAAGACGCCGCCGGATCTCGACAAGGCCGCCGCGTCGCGAGGCCTGAGGGTTGAAGAGTCCGGTTTCTTCTCGCGGGGCGGCATGATTGAAGGCCTCGGCCCGCAGTCGCAGGTGTCGATGGCCGCGTTCGATCAGGCCGACAACACCGTGAGCGCGCCGATTCCCGGCCCGACGGGCGTCGTCCTGTTCTACGTGTCGGCCAAGCAGGACTCGTACGTGCCGAAGCTCGACGAGGTTCGGAGCCGGGTGCGTGACGACGTGATTCAGGATCGCGCGATGACGCTCGCGCGGCAGCGCGCCGAGGCGCTGGCGGCACAGCTGAAGACCGCGGCGAACTTCCAGGCCGCCGCCAAAGCGGCCGGCCTCGAGGCGGTGACGACCAATCCCATCGCGCGCGAGGGTGTCATCCCGAACATCGGCCGCAGCCCCGAAATCGAGGCGGTGGCGTTTTCGTCGCCGGCGGGAACGGTCAGCGGCGCGATCCAGACGCCGCAGGGCGCGGCCATCGTGAAGGTGGCGTCGCGCCAGGACGTGAGCGCCGCGGATTACGCGATGGCGAGGGACAAGTTCCGCATCGAGATGCTGAGCGAGCGCCGCGCGCGCTTCTATCAGGCCTACATGGAAAAGGCGCGCGCGAAGATGAAGATCGACGTCGATCCCGAGGCCCTGAAGCGCGCCATCGGATAGTCCTGGTGTCCTGACGCAGAGACGCAAAGACGCAGAGGAATTCCTTCAAGTTCTCTGCGGCTCTGCGCCTCTGCGTCGAATCACCGAAGGAAAGTAACTGGCATTAACGCCAGCGGCTCCCCGGGATTGAACAACCTCGCGGGCGCGGTCAGCAATCCCAGCGCGCGGCGTTCGGCCGTGCGCATCCCTCCAACCAGAGAAACCATCGCTTCGAGCTGGCGATCGCCGCCCTCGCCGGTCAGCTCTTCGATCAGCATCTCGGCGAGCGTTCGCCTGGGTGGATACGTCACGATCTCGACCTGGGTATCCGCCGGAATGCCCGCACGGTCTTTCGCCAGCGCGATCGCGCGATCGAGCCCGCCCAGCGCATCGACCAGCCCGTGCTGCTGTGCCTGCGCGCCGGTCCAGACGCGCCCCTGCGCGAGCTGATCGACACGCGCGACCGGCATCTTTCTCGCCGCCGCCACCTTCTCGACAAAGCCCTTGTAGAAGCTGCCAATCTGCTCGCGCAGCTTCTGGCGCTCGCTCTCGTTGAACGGCCGCTGCGGCGATTCCAGGCCGGCATTGCGCCCGATCGTGACGCCTTCGATGTGCGCGCCGAGCTTCTCGTAGGTACCGCCGGTCACGAACTTCCCGCCGTAGATGCCGATCGACCCGGTGAGCGTGCCCGGCTGCGCGACGATGTTCGGCGCGGCCATGGCGACGTAGTAGCCCCCCGACGCCGCCAGGTCGGACATCGACGCCACGACCGGGCGCTCGGGCTTCTCGTTCTTCGTCACCGTCAGCTCGCGCCAGATCACGTCCGAGGCGATGCTCGATCCCCCTGGACTGTCGATGCGCACCACGATCGCGCGCACCAGATCGTCGGCGCGTGCCAGTCGGATCGCCTTGACGAGGCGCATCGATCCCGTCACCTCGCCATTGAGCGGATCGTATCCGCCGTTACCGGAGTTGATGACGCCAGTGACGTAAACCACAGCCACGCGGGGCGCGCCGTACGGCGGCGAGGCGGCTCGCGCGCGGCCGTAGCGCTCGCCTTCGACCGTGCCGGTCTTGCTGACCGCGCCCTGGTCGTCGAGCTGATCCTCGTAGGCCAGCGCATCGACCAGGCCGGCTTTCAACGCCTGCTCGGCCAGGAACGGCCCCTGATCGATGAGCGCGCGGACCTCCTCTACGCTCTTCTTGCGCGTCTCGGCGATGCCGCGCACGAGCTGGTCGTACATGTCGCGCGTCAGCGACTCGGTCATCTCACGGTGCGCGGGCGTGTAAGTGGTCTGCGTCAGCTGATTGGGGGCCGTCTTGTAGTCGCCGATCTTTTCGAAGTCGGCCTGCGCGCCGATCTTGTCGAGGGTGCCCTTGAGAAAAACCTCGTAGGTCGCGACGCCCGTGACGTCGAGGCCGCTCGTCGGCATCAGGTAAATCCGGTCGGCCGCCGATGCCAGGTAGTACTCCCGCTCGCCTGCGTACTCGAGGTAGGCGGAGATGCGCTTGCCCGACTTCTTGAAGTCGACGACCGCGTCGCGAATCTCCTGCACCTTGGCCCAGAAGGGGGACGCGATGGGCGTCGGCACGATCAGCACCGACTCGATGCGCGCATCGTCTTTGGCGCGGCGCAGCGCATCGACGTAGCTCCGTACGGTTTCGACGCGGGCGCCTCCCGTCACCTGGCCGAGCACGTCGTTGGGCGGCGACTCGGCAAGCTCGCCGCCAATCCTGAGGACGAGCGTCGAGTGGTCGGGCACGCTGGGACCCCGGCGCACCATGATCCAGGCGCCGACGATCGCCGCCATGGTCACGACGCCGAACAGGATGACGGAGGTGATGAAAAACTTGAACAGGCGGCCCTTGGCCATGACGGACTCCTTTGTCCCGACCAGATTACACGGATCGCTACTGATTTTTGGAGTTCGTCGGTTCGGATTGTTGGTTCGTGCAGTTCGCGGAAGGAGTCCGCGATGCGAAGAAGTGGCGCCTGGGCGAGCGACGCTGGCTCGGCGCGCGCCCTGTTTACGTCGTGCGTCGTAAACAGACCGCGCGTCGGCTAGCGCCGGTTCTTCGGAGGTACCGGTGCGATCGAGGCGTAGATTTCTCCGTCACGGTCGCAGCGCAGGAACAAGCGTCCCGGCACACCAGTCGGCAGACCTACCGTGATGAGAAACGTGATCGTGTCCTCTTCCGCACGGATTTCCGGAAGCTTTCCCCGCCGTGAGTCTGGACCATCCACAGTAGTGTTCTCCTGCTCGTCCCTATGCACAAGTCACACCAAAGGGCGAGTTTCAGATGAAAGGCTGAAAAGTTTGGGGCGGGGGGATTTGTGTGCCGTACAGAGAACTAGTTGTCTGCTAAATGCGGAACTTCTTCCCTTTCTGGTATCGGGGTTCACCAGGCTTGTCTGACTTTGTAATCGCCGGCGGGGTCAGCGCGGGGCTGCGATGTGGCGATGATGGTGGGCAACGGCGAGCAGGAAGCCCGCGAGCACCAGGTGAAACACCACCGGAATCGCGTCCCGCCGCAGCAACGCGTACCGCGCGACCATCGCCGCGGCGTACGTCCAGCCGACGATCCAGAGTGGCGTGGCCAGCCATGTGTGAAACCGCACGAAATAGCCGCGGCCGCGCGTGAACTGCACGCACACGGTTCCGAAGAGGCCGAGGATGAGCACCTGCAAGAGGACGAGCAGCGGATAGGGCAACAAGCCGGACTGCCAGTCGTCCATGGGAGGGAGAAACGGCGCGAGACCTGAGAAAACAAGCAGCTGCCCCAGAACCCGCAGCGCAAACAGCACGAGGAGCGTCCAAAGCAGGACCGTCACGTCCGACAGTGTAGACTTTGCGTACGTCCTTTCGTGGAGGTTCGTATGAGCCTGCGCACGCTCGGCGTCTTGCTCGTGTTGACGAGCCAGATCGGGTTCGCTCAAGCGCCGGTCCCTTCGGTTGGCGCGACCGCGCCGGCTCCGCCCCTGCCTCCTCGCGACACTTCCTCGCGGCCACAAACCGGAACCGCTGTAATCAAGGGCCGCATATCGGCGGCAGATACAGGCCGGCCGTTGCGCCGCGCCCGCATTACCGCAACCGCGCCGGAGCTGGGCCAGCGAGGCCGTGACGTCAGCACGGACGCCGACGGCAGGTATGAAATCAAAGATCTTCCGGCCGGCCGATACTCGTTGTCGGTGACGCGGAGCGGATACCTGCGGCTTCGCTACGGTCAGCGCCGCCCACTGGAACAAGGACGTCAGCTCGACGTCGCGAAGGGCCAGGTCGTAGACAACGTCGACTTCGCGCTGCCGAAGATGAGCGTCATCGCAGGACGCGTGACCGACGAGTTGGGCGATCCCCTCGAGGGCGCGAGCGTCTTCGCCATGCGCCTGGAGTACTTTCAGGGAAAGCGTCGTATCGTCCCGGGCAGCCAGGTAGTGCGGACTGACGATGCCGGACAGTACAGAATCACTGGCCTCATGCCAGGCGCCTATTGGGTGATGGCGACGCTTCGCGAGACGTGGACCGTGACCGAAGCCGGCAAGACGGAAGTGGTCGGATACGCACCAACCTACCTGCCGGGAACAGTCAACCTTGCCGAGGCCATGCGTGTGACGGTCGAGCACGGACAGCAGGCAAGCGCCGTGGACTTCCCGCTGGTGCCTGGTCGAGCCGCCAGTGTGTCGGGCACCGCAACCGATGGACGCGGCCGTGCGCTGGTGGGTGGCAGCGTCGGTCTGTCTCAGGAGACCGTGGGCACCGAAGGCGGCATGTTCATGACGGCTGGAGGAGCGCAAGTAGCCGCCGACGGAACCTTCACCATTTCGAATGTCTCACCAGGCGAGTACAAGATCCGCGCCCGCACGGGTCAGAACCTGCAGGCTGGTGCAACGCCCGAGATCGTGACACAGGTGCTGACGGTGGATGGACGGGACATCGACGGGTTGCACCTGGCGACGACCGCGGGCTGGTCGATGACAGGTCGTATCCGGACCGACACGAACGACGTGCCGTCCCTTTCACACACTGCGGTCAGCGTGACTCCGCATCTCCTCTCTCCAGACCTGGAGCCTCGTACGATGGGCATGTCGACGAGCAGCCAGATCCAGGAGGACTGGACGTTCGCCATCACGAACATTTTCGGCCCCTCGCGCGTGCACGTCGCGGTGCCAAGCGGATGGGCGGTGAAAGCGGTCCTGCACGGCGACCGCGACATCCTCGACGAGCCGCTGGATCTGAGGAGCGGCGAGACACTCTCTGACATCGAAGTCGTGCTGACGACCGTCGTGTCTCGTGTCACCGGACAAGTGACCGACGGCAAAGGCGCACCGAACAGTGACGGGACGGTGGTGATCTTCCCGTCCGAACGTGCGCGATGGTTCGATCGTTCGCGATGGGTGCGCGCCACGCGGCCCAATCAGCAGGGCGGATTCGAGATCGCGGGGCTTCCCGCCGGCGACTATCTGGCGGTGGCGGTGGAATATGTGCAGGAAGGCGTGTGGAACGATCCCGAGTACCTTGCCACGCTCGTGCGGCAGGCGCAGAAAGTGACTGTGGGAACAGGTGGCGTGACGAACGTGACGTTGAAGCTGATCGGTCAGTAGCAGCGACGGGCGTCGGGCATTCCTTCTTCTGTCCGACACATCTCACCAGTGCGGAAGTGGCGGAACCGGCAGGCGCGCACGAAGTGCCGCACGGTCGATACTCGCTGCACTCACATGGCAAAGTCCGCATGAAGAAACGGGACTTTCATCTATCCCGCCACAATAACGTGCCGGATACAATCAGTATCGCGCCGATGGCGAACACCGAGACATAGGCATATGGGCGAGTCCCCCGACCCAATCAACGTCGGTAGACACCAATGAGGCAGATTCGGCGAATTGGGATCCTTCCAAAGGAGTTAACGATGCGGCGCAAGTTTTCGGTGCCTTCCTCTACCCGTCTTTAAGGTCACAATGTGTGATCTTGGAAATCTGGCTTCCTCAGCGCTCAACTGAAACGTGAAATCTTTGGGAAATCGGGGCAGCGGAGTTGATGAATGCCCTTATCGTATAATGTCGTTTTCCTGCCCGGCGATTCACCACTGCGGAAGTGGCGGAACTGGCAGACGCGCTAGCCTCAGGAGCTAGTGGGAGCAATCCCATCGGGGTTCAAATCCCCGCTTCCGCACCAGCCTTCGCTCAGGTTTCTCGCGGAGGCTGTCGCGCCGTAGCGGCGTAGCCGCAAAGGCGGACCTCAAGCGCTCGCACCAAGCTACGGCTGGCAAGCCAACACCACCTTCGCTCTGCCCGCTGGTAGCTGGCCAAGAAACACAAGAGATCAGAAGTTCAGGAGAAGGCTATTCGATTGCGAGCCGGAAAGGCGGCCCAGCCGATGAAACGCGAGAATCGCTATTGGTTTCCAGCGAAACCATCCGGCTACGGATGGGGGCCACCGCAGAACTGGCAAGGCTGGGTATTCCTGGTGGCCTGGTTCAGTGCGTTGGTTCTTACGCCGCCACTCCCCGTAGACGAATATTCGCCGCTCGTCTTTCTAGCAGGGATGCTCCTTCTTCTCTTCGTGGTGATCTACTTCAAAGGCGAGCCGCTGCGCCGGCCCGGTAAACGTCGTTAGCTGAATTCGGACGGAGCGTCGGCGAACATCGCCAAAAGGAACACGCGACGCACAATGTCTTTCGGCCCCATCGGAGGCTGTCCGCCGAAGCCTTGGCGAAGGCGGACCGCAGCGCTCGCACCGAGCTACGGCTGGCAAGCCAATCTTCAGAATGCCCTGATAGAGCTCAGCGCCCAAGAAGGGGGTCTCGAACAGAGGTCTGGAACTGTCTTTGCTGTCCAACGACGTCCACGTAGAGGTCGCCTATTCCTGTTGCGCCTGCCTATTGTCGGAAAACGAGCATGCGCCCATACGGTGTGATCGATTGCGGGAACTGGTCCCATACGCTCGAGGCCATTTTGGGCGATCGTTCCAGTCCCATCAGCGTTAACACGTGCGAGCGAATGACTACCGGGTGGGCCGAATCTGAAAATCAGGTCTCGCCCATCAGCCGTCCAGGGACGTTGCAATCCCTGGTCGGACGTCGATCGGGTGTGAGGCGATTGGGCAACGCGAGCTGCGCAGTCGATGACGGTAGAATCTCGCGGTGCAGGATTTCGAACTGCTCGGGGAGCTCTCCGATATCGAGACCATCGCCGTCGGGACGAGCATCAGAGACCTCCCACGTCTTCGGCGCTTGTTGGCAAGGGGCGTTGGCGGAAAATGAAGGGAGTTGCTCGAATCCGACTCGGAAACGGACGCGAGCATGTGGCAGAGCTGCATTGGTATGAAGCGCATGGCATCGGTCGCAAGGAAATCAAACGGAAGAGGAACCTCGACTAGGGTCTCTCGCTCGCGCTCCCGGACGACGCGCTTTGCCGTCTGTATCCGAAATGCGGGTTACGAAGCCTCGCTCGAGCGCAATAAGATCTATATCGTCATCCCAGACCCAGCCGCTGAACGCGATGGCGATCTCCGCGTGGTCGACGAGAGCGGTGAGGATTATCTGTTCGCCGCGGATCGATTCGTTGCCGTCGAGGTGCCTGCGGCGGTCAGGGCCTCGCTCCTCAAGACGGCGTAACCTTGTTCCATCGGGGTTCAAATCCCCGCTTCCGCACCAGCCTCCGCTCAGGTTTCTCGCGGAGGCTGTCCGCCGAAGCCTTGGCGAAGGCGGACCTCGGCGCTCGTGCCACCAGGCCACTAAGAGGGGCGAACCACGCTCTGAAGTACACTCCAAACAGAATGACTGTTCAGATGATTGCCCGCCCGGGACGGAACGAGCCCTGTCACTGCGGCTCCAAACGCAAATACAAGCACTGCTGTTTGTCGAAAGACGAGGCCGCGGCGAGCTCGGCGCGCGCCCAGGTTGTGTCCGAGGACCCTGCTCCGTCAACGGAGTCTGTTGCCACGACCCCGACACGGCCACGAAAAGCGCAAACGGATCAGCCCTGGAAGGCGAAGACGGCTCGTGGCTTTGTCCCGCGCGCGCGTGGTCCTCGCAAGGTCGGCGGGAGCTAGTTTGCCGGGCTCCCGTACCACAGCACCACTCGACTCCCCGGCCCGCTGATAGCTGCCCGAGTAAACACAGATCAGAAGGTCAGGAGACGATTATTCGATTGCCAGGCGGAATGGCGGCCAGCCGATGAAATGTACGCCGCTGCGCCGGCCCGGTAAACGTCGTTAGGCGAGCCAACCTTTACTCGAAGGTCGCGCCCAAGCGGCGCAGACAGGGCGCGGTCAGTGCGAGATCTGAGGTACCCGAGCGGAAACCGGCTGGAGGCGTTGAAGGGCGACCGGGCGGGCCAGTGGAGCCTGAGGGTCAACGACCAGTACCGCATCACGTTCCGATTTGAGGAGGGCCATGCCCACGAAGTCGCGTGCGAAGACTATCATTGACGCTCCGGCGTCGGTGCTCGCCCTGAAGCGTCCTCCAACGCACCCAGGGGAGATGCTCCTCGAGGAATTCCTGAAACCCGCGGAGCTGACCCAGGTTGAGGCCGCCCGCAGGATGGGCATTCCGCTCAACCGCTTGAACGAGATCATCCGCGGGAAGCGGGGCGTCACGGCCGATACGGCCCTGCGACTCGCCAAGCTGCTGAACACGTCTGCCGAGCTGTGGCTCGGACTTCAGTCCGATTGGGATCTCTGGCACGCCGCGCAGGCACTGCGAAAGGCTGGCTGACTTCCCAGCGATCGCGCGGAGGGGTCCAGCGTTCCTCCATGCTTGGGGAATCCTCCGCGCTTCCACGGAAACGCCCAGCTGTCGCGACGAGCTTAGCTTAGTCTTAGTCTAGCGCGCTTTTCAGAACCGTGTAGTGAATCGCCACAGTTGGGTTGGCGTGGCTGCGGCGCGAAGCCGTGCGCAGGCGGCCGACATGTGAGGCCTGACCGCGCGAGAAGCCAGTGGGAGCCGAGCGAGGACGAATAGCGAAGTCGGTGTGCTCGCGTCGGACGGTCGCGGGCGGCGTCGCAGCGCGCGTCCGGCCCCGGAGCCCCGGCTTCGCGCGGCAGCCACGGCAAGCCAACTGTGGTACGGTCGCGGTCCGGCTAAAGACGGACACTACGTACTTCTGAAAAGCGCGCTAATCGTTTGGCCGAGCTTGACCTGAGCCCGTCTGGATAGCGAATTCGCATCCAACGATGTGGCAAACGGCTACGTCCATCACATCGATCCCGTCATCGCCTCGATCGGCGGCATTCATCTGTGGTGGTATGGCCTGAGCTACAGCCTCGGGTTCCTGAATCTCTACTGCTATCTCCGGCGCGCCCGGCATCACCTCCGGCTGACGCATGCTGAGGTGTACTCCCTCACAACCTCAATCGCGATCGGCGTGCTGGCCGGCGGCCGCATGATCGAAGTCGCGTTCGACGAGTGGCCGTTCTATCGCGAGCACCTGCCGTTGATTCCCGCGTACTGGCTCGGCGGCATGGCCACACACGGACTGCTCGTCGGCGCCGCGGCAGGGACCGCCGCGTTCAGCTGTCTGCACCGCAAGCCATTCCGGGCGCTGGCCGACACGCTGGTCATCCCGGGCGCGTTCCTGCTGGGCGTTGGCCGCATCGGCAACTTCATCGATGGCGCGATCGTGGGAGCCGTCACTGACGTGGGATGGGGCGTTCAGTTCCCCTATGCGGAGGGATTCCGGCACCCGGTCGTTCTGTACGACGGCGCGAAGAACATCCTGCTCGTGCCGTACCTGCTCTGGGTGAGGCGCACCAATCCGACGCCAGGCGCAACCGCCGCTCGTTTCGTGTTCTGGTACGCATTCCCGCGGATCTTCATCGATCTCTTTCGCGACTATCCGACGCACCGCCTTGCGCTCGGCACGGGCCAGACGCTGAACATCGTCATGATGATCGTGGGGGTCGCGTTGCTCGCTCGATTGCAACAGCGGGAACGCCTGGTGGGACGTGCCTCACGACGGACCGCTTCGGATCCTGTCGCCGATCTCAACCCGCCGCTCTGGCAGCCGCTCGTGCTGGCGACGCTCCTGGCATTCTGCCTGACGATTCCGAGCAACTGGACGCAGGATGTACCGGCTCGCTATGGAACCCGCCATCCCGGACTCGTGCACTCGCGGATGTATCCGCCGATCGATACGTCAGTTCGCTGAACCTCCACCCGCAAGCCCCTTGCCATCACTTGATCAGCTCACGCGTTTCGGCCACGAAGCGCCGGAACTTCGAGTACTCAGCCCGGCCGTGCGTCTGAACAGCCCCGGCGATTCGTCCGGCAGGATCGGACT
The DNA here is from genome assembly GCA_963821395.1 of Vicinamibacterales bacterium. Lineage (GTDB taxonomy): Bacteria > Acidobacteriota > Vicinamibacteria > Vicinamibacterales > JAMQPK01 > JAMQPK01. Next base: position 53,767 of record CAWGDY010000048.1, read on the forward strand.
GCTCGTGAGTTTCGCGAAGTTGAGCGGGCACGCGAATGCCGAGGCTGGGCTCCACACGAAACGTGACAGAAATACGCGAGCGAAGCTGATTGCGTGGTTCAGCGACGACCAAATCAAGCTGCGTCTGAAGAACAGCGCCGCTGGCGCGATCGATCCAGGCCAATCCGCGTGTCCGGACGCCCTGCCCGGACGGCGTTTGAACGAGATAGGGCGGCTTCGTCTCTTCGAACGCAATCCTTTCAGCCTGCGCTCCCTCCACAGCCTCGGTGCCAAATTGACGAAAGGAAAACCGACCGTTCAAGCGAGGGTGAAGAACGTCAAGGGCCTGGGTTGGCACGTTGATGTTCCGCGAGACGGTGCCGATGTTGTAACGCGCGCTCTCTCGTGAAATCTGTTCCGCACGCTCCAGGACATCGGCCGGTCCCTCCGTAAACAGCTTGGCCAGGCGCTCCTCCCGGTTGCGGACGGCAACTCCGTCTACGAACGCGACATCTCTGAACCCAAGCCAGGCAGATTCACCCGGCCAACGAATCATCAGAAACTCGGAAATGAGAACGCGCCTGGCTGGTCCAGGGCCTGCTCTCTCTCTTACCCTTCCGGAAGAAGCATTCGGGGTCGGGCCACCCGTCTCAATCCACTGTTCGTAGCGCTCTTCTGCCACCACTGCGGACAACTCTGTTTCGTACCGGCGCAGATAATCGCTCATGCTCGCCAGAATGCCGACAAGGCCAAGGTCTGATTGCGCCGCAGGGAACTGGCCGCAGAGGACAAGGCTCAGCGACAGGATCGCGACATCGGTTCGGGTCACACTCATATCACTCCGGCGGGTGCGTCCCATCAGCGTGGCGCTGATAGACGCTCACGGTAGGTGAACCCGTAGCTCACAATTACTTGCACCTCAACCGGCCTTCCGTCACGCTGAGCAGGTTCGTATTTCCACTTCAGGACAGATTCAATCGCAGCCTCATCCAAACCGAATCCCAACGACTTTATGACCCTCGGACTCGCCACGCTGCCATCAGCCCTGACGGTCACTTCGAGAAGCACCACGCCATCGATTTTCTGACTTGCCGCCTCGGCGGTATAGCGGGCGGGGGCACTGTAAACCACTCTTGGACTGGACAGAGCAGGCGGTGAGACGCGTCGAAAGCTCGCCGGCACCGCGAACAGCTCGTTATTGACCGGGTGCTCGGAAATAGCAGAGGTCAATGTCTCGACTTGAATTCTCAAAAGATCAATGGTGATCGCGCTTTTCACGATCAGCCCAAGTTGAGCGAGTTCTGCCAGCGTTGGGAGCACGCTCAGTGCTCTGGGCCAGAGCGCCGCGCCAATGGCTGCGTATCGCTGATACTTCGGGGCAACCCAGACGTCTCCGGAGACGATGAACGGGCCGTCGTCGGGAAGGGGCGGCGTCCGCGCGGAGGAAGGGAACATCTCGACCTCGAACTGCACTTCCTCGGCGTCCACGTCGCCGAATCGTTCCATCCGACCTGTCCGGTGCCACCGAAGCCGCGCGCCGACGCCTTCGATCGCGGTCGTCACGGGCGTCTGCGGAGTGACCCAATAGACCCGCCTGGCAGAGTCAATCGAACGCACCTCCCCGATCCTCGGCACAACGGTTGTGTGAGCGTTTGCCAGGTTTCGAATTCGGACGGCTTCATTCGAAACCGTGATTTCAAGCCGGGTTATCCCGGCGTTCAGATCTGCAAGGAGAGACCGCCCAAGGCGCTGCACAAGGTCGGGCGGAGCGCCCTTTCCGGACTGGGTGTCGGCAGGAAGTGTTCTCGAAAGAATCGCCGTTTCGTAGGTGAGCTGTTGCGCGTCTATGTTCCCGCCAAAGAACAGGAGGGCCAGCAGGATCCTGCGCATGGTAAGGCCAGACGACTATCCCTCGTCGATCACCTTCACGCACCGCCGCATCTTCAAGTACAGGTCCGGGCCAAACCCTTTCATGTTGTGTTCCTGAATCCCATGGTCCGCGCACTGCTGCATGACCTCGTCCAGCGTGGCGCCGCGTGCCTCGAAGTCGCACTCGACGCCGGCATCGCGGCAACTGATCACATAAACCTTCGCCATCTGGTGTCGCTCCGAATCACTCGTAGCCTCAAAGTTCCAGTTCCGGTTCCGGTTCCAGTTCGGGTTCCCGTTCGGTTCCGCGTTCCCGTTCGGTGCCCGTTCCCGCTCGCGGTGGCGCATGCACGCGGTGCGCGCATCTATTTCAAAGAGATGGCGTACTGAATCCACCGCCCACCACGAACGAGGAACCGGCACCGAACTGAACCCGGAACCTGAACTGAACCCGGAACCCGAACGGGAACCGGAACAGGAACCCAGGAACCTACAGCGGCTTCACTTTAACGCTTCGGAACTCGATGTCCTGACCGGTGCGCTGCAGCCCGATCGCCCCCGACTTGAACTCGGCATGGCGATCGTCGAGCACCTTCTTCCCGTCGAACATCACGATGAAGTGATCGCCCTGCGCCGTCACGTCGAACGCGTGCCACTGCCCCATGACCACGGTCGGCTCGTTCTTGCTCTTCAGATGTCCTGAAAAGCTGCCGGTGTAATACGCGTTGTGGTTGCCGTCCTTGCCGTCGTAGGGCTTGTCGCCCGGCGACGGGTTTCTGATCTGCAGCTCGTAGCCGATCTGGTGCGAGTCGCCATCCTGGCGTCCGCGCCTCAGGAAGACCCCGCTGTTGATGTTCGGCGCGCTGGTCCGGAACTCCACGTGAAGCTGGAAGTTCGTGAAGTCTTCCTTGGTCGCGAGCCAGCCGCCGGCGCCTTCGGGCTTCAACGCGCCGTCGGCGACCTTCCACAAGGCCTTGCCCTGCGGCACGAAGTTGTTCAACGTGGCGCCGTCGAACAGAAGCTTCCAGCCCTCGGCCTTTTCTTTCGCGGTGAGCGTGTTGGGGGTCCCTCCCTGCGCGGCGAGCGAAGTCGTGAGCGCGACCAGCGCCAAAAGGGATAAGAACTTCTTCATACGCGGCCCTCCTGAAAGGGGGATTATAGTGTCACGCGAGGTGGACCATGCGCGATTGTTCAGGAATCGTCGGTGTCCTCTTGGGAGTGCTCGTCGGCGGTCTCATCCTGGCGGGCGGTCCCGCCATCTCGGCCCAGCAGCCCGCGAACCAACCGGCCACGCCTGAAGGATATGTACCGAGAGGGACCCGTCCCGCTAAAGGGCTCGCGCCGGGCCTCAAGGTGACCGATCTCGGGAAAGGCGCCAGGACCTACCGCGTCAACATGACCAAAGGCGACGACATCCTTTCGGGCCTCACCGAATTCGCTGAGAAGTATCACATCCGGAACGGACACTTCACGGCGCTCGGGGCGATCAACAAGGGGCTCTTCGGGTGGACCGATGTCGAGCGCGGGGTCGGGCAGAAGAAGATCGAGCTCAACGAGGAAGCGGAAATCGTGTCGCTGATGGGCAGCATCTCGGTGAACGCCCAGGGACTGTCCACCGTGCACGCGCATGGCACCGTCGCGCTGTCCGATGGCACGGTGAAAGGCGGACATTGGTGGGAAGCCCGGGTGAGCATCATTGCCGAGGTGTTCGTGACCGAGGAAGAAGGCGCGGCCGAACCGGCGAAATGAGGCCGCGCATTACTCCACGAGCGGGATGGTGAACACAAAACCGCCGACATCCGGAAACACCGCGCGATTGCCCTCGATTCGAAATTCCTCGTAGCCACCGGCGGTGCCAGCCGGCCGCGTCTGGATGGTGCCGTCGGGCTGCACGGACAGTACGGTGTTCGCGTTGGCCGGATGCCGCGCGGTGAAATAGCCGGGCTTGGACGGATGCGGCAGGCAGTATCGCCGTGAGATCGAAAACGTGGCGGTCAACATGTCGGTCTCCAGGTAAGGCGCGGGAAACGTATCCGCGCCCGGTTTCCAGGTGCCATCGACGCGGCGAATGCCATAGTGATGCTCGCGATGCGACGTCGGTCCATCGTTCAACTGGAACACGAACGCGGCCAGCGCGCCCTGCGCGGTCCAGAACTCCCACTCCTGCGAAATACGCTCGGCCTGCTGCGCCTCGGTCAGGCCGTCGATGGTGGGATACCCGAACTCCGTGACGATGAACGGCAGGCCTTCACACGCCGCCTTCAGCCAGTCCACTTCGCGCTCGCGAGTGGCAAAGCCCGGGTGGGGTTTCTCAAAGGTGCCATCGCCGTACCGATGCACGCTGATGCCGGCGAGCCCGGCCGGCCAGCCGCCTCCCGCGTCTCGCACGCGATTCAACCAGAGCAGCGAATCGTGATCGAGATTGCTGATGGCCGGCGCCCAGAGATCGAGCCCGTACGCCTGCGCCTGGTTGCAGGCCAGATCCAAACCGACGCGATAATCCGCAGGAGCGATGTCGCCATCGGGCTCGTTGGTCCACTCTACCCACGCGCCAGGGGCAAACCACGAAAGCCGCGCGACGTCGCTGACCACCGTGATCGGACGCAGGTCTGTGGCCGCGACCTCCTGCTGCATGGCGTCGAACGTCTCGCGGGAGCACGACTGGGCGTCCATCCGCACCACTTCCACATACCGCGCCACGAGTGCCTGTAAGGTCTCGAGGCCGATCGGCGCATCGAAGTGGGTTTGAAGACCGTGCCGCATCAAGGCAATTCTTACAGGAATCGCGCCTCGCTTTTCAAAACTGTCTGCTCGAAGAGGCCGCCGGGCCACAAAATCCCCGGA
>CAWGDY010000049.1:0-174701 GCA_963821395.1 Vicinamibacterales bacterium
CGATGTCGTCGCGGGTCAGCAGCGGCATCGCAACCTCGCGCCACACGTCATGCGCCTGCATCTCGAGCTTCACCCGGACCAAAGGGTGATTGGTCGTGACCAACTCGTCGGCACGAAGCGCACCGAGGATCAGGATTCGATGGGAGGTGCACCGCGGCGCCGCGTACGCCAGCGCGTCAATCGTGGACACGTCTGCCCAGTGCAGGTCGTCCAGAAACAGCACGAGAGGACGATCCTGGGCTAGCGCCTTCAAAAGCGCCACCAGCTCGAGCTTCAAGCGTTCTTCGGAGGCGATGTTGCTCTCGAGCCCGCCGGCATCCGTTGATGTGTGGATGTCTCGCGGCACGAGCTGCCGGTACCACGTGGGAGCCAGATTGACCATGATGTGACGAACAGGCTCACCACCGCCGCGCAGCACGCCCTCGAGCGCCTCTAGAACCGGTAAATAGGCATCGCTGCCGACCAGGCGTTCCGACGAGCGGCCCTGACCCAAGTGGTATCGCACTCCGCCTGCGGACAGCTCCCGCAGAAACATCTCGATAATGGTCGTCTTGCCGATACCCGCTTCGCCGGTCAGGCAGAACACGCGCCCTTTTCCGGCCGCTGGCCGCCTGGAATGCCGATCGCAAGCCGTCCACTTGCTCTTGACGCCCGACGATCGGCAGTTCCTCGGCCGTGGTCGCTCTCCGGGCCGCGGCCGGACGGAACGCCGGCACGTATCTGCCCTTGGGAATGTCGATGATCAGAAGATCGTTTCGACCCTCGGCTTCGTAGTAGCGCGCGAGGTGTTCGCGGAGTCTCCGCATCTGCACGCGCACGATCGGATCCGCCTTGGGATCGAATGAATCGCCTCTGTCGAGAACGGAGACACCGAGGCTGTACTCCTTGACGTCATCGCCCCGCCCCGCGATGGTCTGCTCGACCACGAACCGCAGCAGGCGACGGAGGCTCTCGGCCGACGCAAATATTTCGCTGCCCAGGATTCTGTCAACCTGGCTCTCGATCACGAGACGGAGCGCGACCGGGCGGGAGAGAAGCGACGGGTCGTCGTCGGCTTGGCCCATGGTCACATCGAATGGGCCGCCATTATATCTATTGCCCCCACCTCACGCGTTACCCCGGCGTAACGCTCTGTTACTCCCAGCTCGCCGGGTCGCTGCAGCACAGTGAGCCCGACTTGTGGTTGCGAAACGCAACCTGAACGGAAGGAGTAACGATGATGACGAGCACACTTGCGAAACGGCTCCGCTATGTCGGCGTTGCGGCGATGCTCAGCCTCTGTGGGACCCGACCTGCGATCGCGGCATCCACGGGCTGCACGGTCGCCACGCTGACAGCACTGAACGTTCCCAACGTGACGATCACGTCCGCTGGCGTCGTCGAAGCGTCGGCCTCGGCCCCGGAGTACTGCGATGTAAGGGGCACGGTCGCGACCGACGGCGAGGGGGCAGGCCCGGGATCAGCGCGGTTTCAAGCGAGGTTGCCGCTCGACTGGAACGGCAAATATCTGGCGACGGGTCCAGGGGCATTGGGCGGAACGCTTCAGCCCCTCATCAGCGCCGCCGACGCTGCGATGTCGCTGGCCAAAGGCTACGCCTTCGTCACAAATGACGGAGGCCACACGGCTGGCTTCTTCGACGCGAGCTGGGCTCTCGTCGCACCGGGCGTTCCGGATTCGGCAAAGCTCGCGGACTACTACTATCGGGCGGCACACCAGGTGACAGTCGCGACCAAGGCGCTGGTAAAGGAATACTACGGCACGAGCGCGATCGCGCGTTCGTACTTCGACGGCTGCTCAAACGCAGGACGTAACGGCCTCATGGAGGCGATGCGCTACCCCCATGACTTCGACGGCATCATTGCCGGCGCTCCGTACCTGGACGCCCGCGCACAGCTGGCGTTCTACAAGAACGCAAAAGCCTTTCTGAACGCCTTTATCCCGCCGGCGCGACTGCCGGCCATCGATGCCGCGGTGAAGAACAGCTGCGATGCCGCCGACGGCGTGGTTGACGGGCTGATACAGAACCCGGCGAAATGCTCGTTCGACCCGGATGTGCTCGTCCCGGACACGCTCAGCCAGGCGCAAGCCGATGCGCTCAAGATCTACCTTCGCGCCGTGCATGACGAACGCGGCAGGCAGGTGTTCCCTCAATCGAGCGTGAGCGACCTCAGCGGGTCGGGCGGGTTCGGTGGGTTCGTCCCCTGGATTCAGCTCGGAGCGCCGACCGATCCGTCCGCCGCGCAACCGTGGGGCACTCTGGCGCCGCTGGGTTGGCAGAGTGCGGATTCGATCATCCGGCATATCGTGGAGCTCAATTCCCTTTTCAACAGCAACATGGAATGGCCGGAGACCGACGGCGTCATCACGAAGGACGCGGTGAGGCGTTTTGACGAAGCGACCACGGCCGGAAATACCGACGAGATCAGGGCGCTGTCGCGCTACGTGCGTCGTGGCGGAAAACTGATCATGTACCACGGGTATAGCGACCCGGTGCTGTCGCCATTCCGAACCGTGCAGCTCTACAAGGAGCTTGCGCGACGCGGTGGAGGGTGGCACACCATCCAGAAGGACGCGAGGTTGTTCATGGTGCCTGGCATGCTGCACTGCAATGGCGGTCCCGGCCCGAATGTGTTCGATACGCTGACCGCACTCGAGAATTGGGTTGAGCGAGGAGTCGCCCCGCGAGTCATCGTTGCCGCGCACGCCATCAACAACAATCCTGCACTCGGTGTCGACCGAACGATGCCGCTGTGCACGTTCCCAGAACAGGCGCGGTACTCAGGTACTGGAGAGGTCAACGACGCATCGAACTGGAGCTGCTCCAAGGGCAGGAGTCGACGGCGTGAGTTCCGACGCGATGACGACGAATGATAGGAATGGCAGATGGCGGATGGCAAATGGCAAATGGCATACGACGTCTAGGCTGCAATCTGCCATTTGCCATCTGCCATTTGCCATCTGCCCTGACGGGTATCCCCTAGTCATTCGCCTTCTTCTCTTTCTTCTCCTCGTCCTTGCCGCGTCCGAACACCTTCGACCAGAACCCGCGTTTCTTTTTCGGTTCTTCTTCGGTCTTCGACGCCATCACGACGTCATTGTCGCGCGGGGCCGACGAAACGGCTGCGACCGGCGCGCTCGGGCTTGGCGGCGCCGTGGGGAACGCTTCGGTCGCGCGGACAGTACCGTCCGGAAGCGTGGTGGCGAGATGGGCCGCAAGATAGAAGTTGTGGTCCTGACACACCTCGGTTGGCGTGGTGCCGCGCGCGAAGTACTCGGTCACGACGCGATTGCAGAAAGGTCCCGGGAGCTTGCCCGACTCGCGGCAGACATTGGCCGCCATCAACCCTGACGGCGACTTGAACGTGTCGGGCTTGTCCTTGGCCGTGGCCTGCTTCATGAAGCGCGCCCACAGCGGAACGGCGATCTCGCCGGCGAACCCGTTGGCGATGATCGTGCGCGGCTTGTCGAAGCCGATCCACACGCCCGTCACCAGGTGAGGAGTGAATCCGACGAACCACGCATCCACGTAGTCGTTGGTCGTGCCGGTCTTGCCCGCCGCCGGCAGCGTGAAGCCTTCCTGACGAGCCTTGTACGCCGTGCCGTAGTTCACGACATCGGACAGCATGCTCGTCATCAGGAAGGCGGTCTGCGGCGTCATGACCTGCTCGGCCGACGGCGTCGCCTCGAACAACACCTTCCCCTGCGCATCTTCGACGCGGCGAATGAACATCGCGGGACGCAATTGCCCGCCATCGGCAAACGCCGCATAGGCGGACGCCATGGCCATCAACGTGACCTCGCCCGACCCGAGCGCGAGCGACGGCACGCTCGGCACGTTGCCCATGCCCATCCTGCGCGCCTGGTCGACCGTCCTGGCGATGCCGACTTCCTCCAGCATCCGCACGGCCGCTCGATTGCTCGACGTGCGCAGCGCAGCTCGCACCGTCATCGCCGCCGCCGTCGAATGTTCGTCCTCCGGCATCCATGCGCCCTGCAAGGTGTTGATCGGCTCGTCGAGGCCGGTCACCAGCGAAGACGGCGAATAGCCGGCTTCGAGGGCCGCGGCATAGACGAACGGCTTGAAGGCCGACCCCGGCTGTCGCAGGGCCTGCGTCGCACGATTGAAGCGGCTCGCCTTGAAGTCGCGGCCGCCGACCATCGCACGTACTTCGCCGGTCGTCGGATCCAGCGCCACGAGCGCGGCTTCGAGCGGATCGCTCTCGGCGGCGGTCCCCGTCGCCGGTTTGCGATTCTGCATGCGCTTGGCGCGGCGTGCTTCGATCTGCGCCAGCGACGCGGCCACGTTCGCCTCGGCCGCCGTCTGCATCGCGGGATCGATGGTGGTGTAGACCTTCAGCCCGCCTTCAGACAGCCGCTCCCAGCCAAACTGCTTCACGAGCTGCTGACGGACTTCTTCCTTGAAATACTGGCCGAGCGGCTCTTCGCGGCGCAGGACGTCGCGCAGCGCCACTTTCTCTTTCGACGCCCGCTCGAACGCCTCTTTGGTGATGATTTCCTGGTCGTACATCGCCCTGAGCACGACCGCGCGGCGGCGCGAGGGCTCGCTGGAGGTTCACAGTGGGTGCATTCGCCGACGGGGCGTTGACGAGGCCCGCCAGCAGCGCCGCCTCCGACAACTCGAGCTCGGCGGCCGACTTGCCGAAGTAGCCCCGCGACGCCGCCTCGGCACCGTACAGACCGTCGCCGAAATAGATCCTGTTCAGGTAGAGCTCGAGGATTTCCTCCTTGGAGTACATCCCCTCGATGCGCAGGGCCAGGGCAAGCTCCTGCACCTTCCGCCATAACCTTTTTTCACGGGTGAGAAAAGTTTGCCTGGCCAGCTGCTGGGTGAGCGTGCTGCCGCCCTGAGCCGCGCGTCCTTCCCGGACGTCGGCCCAGGCGGCTCCGAGGATCCTGATGAGGTCGAAACCCTTGTGGTTCTCGAAGCGCTGGTCTTCAACCGCGACAATCGCCTTGCGGAGGTGCGGCGACACCTGCGCAAGCGGGATTTCGATGCGATACTCCCGGAAAATCGTGAAGACCGGCCGATTGTAGATATCGTACAGCGTCGTCGCCTGGGGCATTTCGCCGAGCGTGCGGAGCTCGTCGCGCCCTGGAAGGCTCGCGACGAACGCCCACATGCCGACGACGGACGCAATAAGAAGAGCGGCGGCCGACACAAGAACCGCGCGCTGGTGCTGGACGGCCCACGTCTTCAGCGTCTGAAGCGACGCCTTCAGCTGCTGAAGTGTCTTATCAAACGACGGCTGAGGGGCCATGCCACGGGGGATACTGCAACTCTCAGGCCGGGACGGGGGACGCGATCGGGTTCGTGAAGTTCGTTTCGTTCGTGGGTTCGTCGAGTTCGTCGGTTCGTTAGTTCGAGGTTCGTCGGAGTTCGTGCGGTTCGTCTAGTTCGTGGGGTTCGTGAGTTCGGGGTTCGCGGGATCCCAGGTTCGAGGATTCGCGGGGAACTCGGGAGCGAACCTGCAGACGAACTCACCGAACCTCACGAACCAACGAACCAACGAACCCAACGAACTTAACGAACTCCGACGAACCTGACGAACTCAACGAACCTGTCTAGCTTCAAACCGGCGCCCCGTCTGGCGCACGCGCGGCGTACTGGAGCGGCTTGGTCCACAGGCTCTCGAGGCCCTCCAGAATGTCCGATGCCCAGCTGAAGACGTTGCGACCGGCGACAATGCGCCGCATGGCGCGCATGCGGAGGCGCCGCTCGTCGGGATCCATGTCGATCGCCCGGGTCAGCGCCTTCGCAAACCCGTCGACGTCGTACGGATTGATGATGAGCGCTTCGCGAAGCTCTTCGGCGGCACCCGCGAGCGCGCTCAGGACGAGCACGCCGTCTTCGTCGTCGCGCGCCGCCACGAATTCTTTCGCCACCAGGTTCATGCCGTCGGCCAGCGAGCTGACGACACAGAAGTGCGCCATGCGGTACAGCGCCACGAGCTCGGCCAGACCGAGCGCCTTCTTGTGGAAGTACACGGGATGCGGGGCGCCCGGCACGGCATGCTTCTCGTTCACCTCGCGGACCTTGCGATCGATTTCCGACTCGATCGCGCCGTAGCGCTCGAGCTGCGATCGCGACGGCACACCGATCTGCACAAAACTGAAACGTCCGCGGAGATCGGGCCGCCGCGTCAGCACACGATCGATCGCTTCGAGGCGCTCCGGAATGCCCTTGGTGTAGTCGAGCCGATCGACGCCGACACCGATGATGTTGTTGTTGGCCAGACCGAACAGCTGACGCAGCTCGGCCTTCTGCGCGTCGAGGAATTCGTCGCTGACCACACCCTGAATCCGGTCGTAATCAACGCCGATGGGCACCGAGACGACGGTGGTGCCGCGTCCCTTGTGTCGCACGCTCGCACCGTCGGCCTCGATCTCGGCGCCGAGCTCGTCCTCCACCGCCAGAAGGAAATTGCGCCGGTCGCGCTCGACCTGGAACGCCAGCAGATCGTTGGCCATCAACCCGGCCAGCAGCTCGCGACGCCACTGGCACATCAGCAGCCGATCGGGGTTGGGCCACGGGATATGCCAGAAGAGCGCCGTGCGCACGTGCGGCCGGCGCCGCCGCAGATACAACGCCGCCATCGCGAGGTGGTAGTCCTGCAGGAACACCGGCGTATCGGGGGTCGTCATTTCGCGATCGATCGCGGCCGCAAACTGCGCGTTCACCTTCTTGTACGCGGCCCAGTCTTCCCGCCGGAACTTCGGCCGGACGTCGACGAGATGACAGAGAGGCCACAACCCTTCGTTCGCGAACCCGCCGTAATAGAGGTCAAACTCTTCCTGCGGAATCCAGAGGCGGCGCAGGTCGTAGGCCGGGCTCCCGGGAGGCACCTGTATCTTGTCGCGGTCGTCCACGGTTTCGCGATCCGCGGTCCCGGCGCCGTGCGCAATCCACGTCCCTCCGCGCTCGCGCATCAGGGCATCGAGCGCCACGGCGACGCCGCCGGTTGCGGTCGCGCAGGTGATGCGTCCCTCCTCGTCCACGTTATGCAGATACGGCTCGCGGTTCGAGACAACCAGCAACGGCCGGGGCGCGTGCGCATCGATTTCTCCGGCTCGCACGAGACCAGTCCGGAAGAGCGCGGGTCCCACCAGCTCGTCGATGGCGATGAGCGCCACGAGCAGCATCTGGACCTGCGCGCCCCATGTCGGAAACTCGGTCGCGACCGCGGCCGCCAGGCCCAGCGTGATGCCGGCCTGCGAGATGAGGCCCATCCAGACGTACTCGCCGGCCGAATCCTTGACGCCCGAGACGTGCAGCCCTGTCCGCACGCCAACCCAGATCAGCCCCACACGGACCAGGGCCAATCCCACCGCCGCAAGGCCGGCGGTCGCGAGCGTATCGAGGCGCAGCGACGTCCCGATCGCGACGAAGAACACGACGAGCAATGGAAGCGCGCCCGTCTGGATGGCGGCCTTCAGCGTTTCGCCTTGCGCGACCGCCACGTTCGCGATGACGATGCCCGCCGCCATCGCGGCCAGGAGCGGCTCGACGCGCTGGCTCACGCCGACCTGGCTCAGCACCAGGCACACCACCAGCAGCGCGAGCGTCACTTCGCGCCCGACGTATCTGAGATACAGGGCGAAGAGCGCGCCGACGAGACAGCCGAACGCGACGGCGCCGCCGATCTCCCACGACAGCCGGACCAGCATGTTCACATCGCCGGGCGCGTTGTCGCCGAACGTGGCGCGCGCGAGCTGCATGAACACGGAAAAGAGGACCAGCACGACGATGTCGGCGAGGACGACCGTCGCCAGCACGAAGTCGCTGAGCTTGCCGCGCGAGCCGGTCTCGGTGATGACGGCGGCGCTCATCGTCGGCGAAAAGCTCACGACGATGACGACCATCAGCGCGATCATCGCGAGCCTGGCCGTGCCGACGGCCTGCGGCGCAATCGGCAGCCACGGCCAGAGGATCCACGCCACGAGGCCGAGCCCCCCCATCGCGATTCCCAGCGTGACGACGGTCGTCAGGCCCGCTCCGGGCACACGCCGTTCGAGTCGCTCGATGTTCAGCGTGAGACCCGCGATGAACGCGATGAGCGTCGTCGCGATGCCGTTGACCGTCTGGAGCTGACGCGCCATCACTTCGGTGATGACGTTGCCCAGATACGGCCCGACCAGGAGCCCGAAGAGCAGATAGCCCGTCAGGCGCGGCATCCTGAACCGGCGGAGAAATTCGCCGGCGACCAGCGCGAGCGTCAGCGTGAAGCCAAGCGCGAGCGCCGCACCGCGAGGATCGCCGGTTCCCACGGGCCCGATGTGCCGGATGAGCAGCATCGCCGCGACGACGAGCACGATGGCCGCGGCGCGATTCATCGAATCGCTCCCCTGAACAGATCGAGCGCCAGGGCAACGGCCACGAGCGGGACCGGCATCGCCGCAATGGCAGCCTGCGGGCGGTCGCTGTCACGCGCCGCAAGATGGAGGACGAGCACGACGAGCCCGAGCACCGCGGCCTCCACATAGGTCGAAATGGACGCACCGGTCACGAGGAGCAGCAGTACGACGAGCGGGTGCTGGAAATAGTCGAGCTCTTTGGCAATGCGCGCGCGGGCCAGATCGCCCGCGGCGTTCCACAACATGCCGGCGAACAGGCCGGCGAAGAGCGCCGACAGCGAGAGGTACGCCGCCGCGCCGCCGACGAGCAGCAACGCGCCCACCACAAATACCTGCGGCTCGCGCTCGGCGTCGGTCTGCCCCACCAGCAGCCAGCTGGCAAACGCCACGACGATCGCGATGCCGGCCATGGCGAGCGTCACGAGGAACATCGCGATGGGCGAGACGTCACGCGAAAAGATGATGGCCGCGCCGCCAAGCGCGGCGATGGCGATGGACGCGTCGACGCGGGGACGGTGCAGATCGACGTTGAGACCGACGAACACGCCGATCATGGCGAGCGCCATGGCTACGATGGGGTCCAGCAGCAGCACAACGGACGGCGTCAGGATCTTGAGACCGTGCGGACCGAGCGCAATGCCCATCAGCAGCAACGCGGGAAGCGACCAGATTCGCATCATGGTGTGGTGGCGATCTTCTCGAGCACGACGACATGATGCTCGCCGCCACGACTGAGGGCGACGAGCAGCCTGGCCTGGCGCGCGGCGCCGTCGAAGATTCGCACGATCTGGGCGGCCGCCGGTGCTTTCTGGCCGCCGAACACCGTGATGAGATCGCCCGCGCGAATGCCGGCCCTGTCGGCCCGCGATTGCGGCTCGACGGCCAGCACTTCCACGCCCACGCGCGGCACGGTGCGCACACGGAGCCCCAGCGACGAATCCTCGGGCGGCTCGACCACGGCCGCAGCCTTGATGGCGACGTCGCGGGTCTCGCCGTCGCTCCGCACGCGGAGCTTCACCTCCTCGCCGTTTGCGATGTTCCGTGTGTGCGCGCGCCAATCGTCGGCATTCGCCACCGCCCGGCCGTTGACCGATTCGACGATGTCGGTAGGCATCAGCTCGTTAGAGGCAGGCCCGGCGGGATCGACCCACGTCACGGCCAATCCGACCGTCGTCGGTTGCACGGTCATCCCGAGCACGCCAGGTTTGTGCGGCGTGTTCCGCGAGAGCTTCTTCGCGCTCTCGAGCACGAGCGGCGCGGGCACGAGCGACAGCGCACCCGCCTGCTCCACCGCCACGCCCGCGAGCAGTCCCTCGGTGCTGAAGAGGAACGTGCCCGGAGAAAGGCCAACCCCGGGCGGAAGCCTCCAGATCGAACCATCCCAGTCGCGGCTCTCGACCGGGACGAGCGAGCCGACGAAGACAGGACGCAGCGAGAGATTCCCTTCGACGATCTCGACCGCAACCAGATAGCGAGGGTAATCAAAGATCCGCGGCGTCCATGTGGCCAGGGACGCGACGTCGGCCGCGGGCAATGGCAGAAGCTCGAGGTGCGAGGCGACGAGGCCGACGCCGACCTCTTCGGCGATGCGAAGTGCCGCCACGCCTCGATCGGTCGCCGCGACGGTGGCGAAGACGCCGGGACGGAGTTCGGACATCGATCGCGCCAGATCGTCGTAATTCGACTGCGCGCGCAACTGCGCGAGCACAGGCACGACCGGCGCCACCGTGACCGGGCGATCCTGGAAGCGCAGGCGCGCGAGCAGCCACAGCGCGCCTACCGAGATCACGATCGTGATCAAGAGCAGACGCGTCTCTCGCGAAATCACCGGCTGGCCGTATTTCGTCATACCGCCTGTCAGCTGTTATGCGTATCGGCGCGGCAAGCTAAACAGACGATCACTCAGACGAACGGGCTGCGACTCCGGTCGGAAGGCACGCGTTGATCGTTGCAACGTAGGTGGAAAGCCGATCGAGCTGACGCCGAAGCGTGCCGAAGCCCGAACGCGTGAACGTGATGGTGTATTTGCCGGGCGGCAGATCCTGCATGACGTACAGCCCCCGCGCGTTGCTGACGGCGGCACGCCTGCCGATCGTTCCCAGACCGAGGGCCTCGATGGTGACACCGGGCAGCGCCCGACCGCGGTCGTCGACAATCTGACCAGTAATCCACATACACAACTCCGGGAAATGTGCCGTGTACTATGCCTTGATTGGGACGGGTTCGGGCATCCCGTCTCAGGGGGAATTTCCTGGCCGAATGATGTTACTCACAGGCAGCCCAAACTGCCAGACAGGAATCACCGAAAAATATTTTTTTGTTTTTGTACGGTGTACGTCCTAACTCTGGTCAGATCGAACGTGCGAACGTGCAACCTTTATGCAGACTTACCGATTTATACGAACTTTCCAAGGAGGAGCACGCCAGCCACAACAATGAAATAGCCGACGACGTCGAGAAAGAAGCCGTTGCGCACCATTGCACCGAGCGGAATGTAGCCGCTGCTGTAAACGATCGCGTTGGGCGGTGTGGAGATCGGCATCATGAAGCCGAGGCTGGCGCCAAGCGTCGCCCCGAGCGCCGGCTCGAGCGGCGACACACCGGCGGCCCTCGAGACGGCAATCGCGGTGGGCACGATGATATTCGCGGCCGCCGTGTTCGATGCGGTCTCCGACATGATGACGGCAATCGCGGTGAAGACCATCGTCAGCCCCGTGACGCCCGCGCCCGGAAACTGCGCCGCGATGCCGTGACCCAGCGCGGCGGAGAGTCCGGTCGATTCCGCCAGCCGTCCCATCGCGAGCCCGCCTCCGAACAACAGCACGATGCCCCAGTCGATGCCCGAGGCTTCCTCCCACGAGAGCGTGAAGCGCCGCTCCTGCCAGCTGACGGGAATGACGAGCAGCAGGATGGCCCCGACGATCGCCGCGACCGATTCGGGAATCAGCGTGGCAAATCGGCGGGTCACCGCGTGTGTCTCACCGAATGTGAGGCTGAAGACACCCGGCAGTACCCACAGGGCAATCGTGACGGCAAACGCGAAGACGACGTTCCGCTCTCCGCGCGACATCGTGCCCAGCTTGCGCAGTTCCTCGGCGACGGTGCGCACGGCCTCGGCGCCAAGTTGAATGTGGCGCGCGCGAGGCACCAGAAACCAGAACACCAGCGACAGCATCGTCGCCGCCATGACGGGAACTCCGACGATCATCCATCCGGTGAAGCTCACGTTGATGTCCGCGGTCGTGCGCAGCAGTCCCACACCAATCAGGTTTGGGGGGGTCCCGACCGGCGTGCCCATTCCGCCGATGGTGGCGGCAAAAGAGGTGACGAGCATCAACGCCATCGCGTAGCGCTGAAAATCGCGATCGCCCTTTCGTTCGCGCCCGAGCTCGGACAACACTGCCACGCCGAGCGGAAACATCATCGCCGTCGTCGCGGTATTGCTCATCCACATCGACAGCACGCAGGTGACGCCGGCGTACGCGACGACAAGGCGAAGACCGCTCGAGCCCACCCATGTCGACGCCAGCGCGGTAAACGCCATGCGCCGGTCGAGCCGGTGCACCACCATGCCTTCGGCGAGGATGAAACTGCCGATGAAGAGAAAGATGACCGGGTCGGCAAACGGCGCGAACGCCGCCTGCGCCGTGGCCACGCCGAGGATGATGCAGAGCGTTGGTCCGATAAGCGCCGTGACCGCGAGCGGCAGCGCCTCGGTCATCCACAACACGATCATGAGCACGAGCACCGCGGCAACGCGCTGCGCCGGCGGGGGCAATGCCGTGGGCATGAACAGAATGGCCATCGCCATCAGCGGCCCGGCGATGAGGCCGAAGGTCTGCCGGTGTTTATTGAATCGTTCTTCCGCGGGCGAATAGGTCTCGGTGATCACGGGCGCACATTATGGTGTAGGATGGTTTTCAACCCAACAGTCAGGCGAAGGCGGACCAATCCCTCGAGGTGGCCCTCATGTGGTGGATGTACATCGGTCTGGGCGTCGTGGTCGCGTTTCTCGTGATTTTTGTGTTCGCGATGCTGGCCGCCAGCTCGACCGATATCGGCGATCCTTCTCCCCGCACAGACTCCCACAAGTAGCGTCCAGAAAACGGATCCCGGAACCGTTTCTCAGGGCGTGCGCTGGAGAACACCGGCGCGGCAGTACGACTCGATGACCTCGAGGACGTGCGGCCATACGTTCGGCATGGCCGACTGAATCGGCGCCATGCGGCGCAGGATCTGTTGATCGGCGAGCGTCTGTCCGCGCCAGCTGCCGCCGCCGCAGTGCTCGTTCTGCAGGAGCGGCTGCAGGCGATCGACCGCGTTCGCAAAGCACGCCTCCGGCGTCTCCTGCGCTTCGAATTCGTCCCACAACGCCCGGAAGCGTTCCCGCTGATCGCCAGGCAGAAGTCCGAAGACGCGATCCGCCGCAACCCGCTCGCGCTGCAGCTTGCGTTCGAGCCCCTGCACGTCGTACGCGAAGACATCTCCCGCGTCGATCTCGACCAGATCGTGGACGGCGACCATCTCCATCACGCGCATCCAGTCGATGCCCGCAGGTCCGTATTCGCGCAACACCATCAGGAGCAGCACGAGATGCCACGAATGCTCGGCCGAATTTTCGAGGCGTGAGTCGTCCACGAGCGGGGTGCGCCGGACGACGGACTTGAGTTTGTCCGCTTCGACGAGAAACGCAATCTGCTGGTTCAGGCGCGGGTTCATGGAGATTCGACGAAGGGCTCTCGAGTGGCGCGAGGGTCGGCCCAGCGATCGTTCGGGACGAGCGGTGTCCAGCCCGGCCTGCCAGGGTCCTGATCGTAGGGATAGGAGCCAAACTGGCGATAGAGATCCTCGTACTTGGCGAGCTTGTCGCGGTCCAGCCGCACGCCCAGCCCCGGGGCATCGGGCACGCGAATCGCGCCGTTCTCGTATGTCAGCTTGCCGCCCTGGATGACATCGTCTTCGAGGTGGTGATAGTGCGCATCGGCGGCGAACGACAGGTTCGGCACCACCGCCCCCAGATGCAGCATCGTCGCGAGCTGGATGCCGAGCTCGCCCGATGAGTGCACCGCCACGCCAAGCTGGAATGTCTCGCACACGCCGGCCGCTTTGACACACGGGCGAATGCCGCCCCAAAACGTGGTGTCGAGCAGGATCACGTCCACCGAACGGCGCAACACGTTGGTGGCGAGCTGCTCGAAGTTCACGACGACCGTGTTGGTGGCCAGCGGCATCGACACCTTTTCGCGCACCGAGCGCATGCCGTCGAGTCCGAAGACGGGGTCTTCGAGGTAGTCGTTGTTCAGGTGCTCGATGGCGCGCCCGAATCGAACGGCCTGGTCTGTCGACCACACCGCGTTCGGATCGAACCGGCATCGATCGCCGGGAAACTCGGCAGCCAGCGCGCGGTAGCACTCGAGCTCGTAGTCCGGGGGAAACACACCGCCCTTCATCTTGTGCGAGGTAAACCCGTGAGCGGACTTGACCGCCCGCGTGTACGCCAGCACCTGATCGATCGTCCGGATCGTCCCGGCGCCGTTCCGGGCCGCGTACCTGAAGAACAGATACGACGCGAACGTCACACGGTCGCGGACGCGGCCGCCGAGAATCTCGCTGACGGGCACGCCCCACGCCTGCCCGACGAGATCGAGGCACGCGAACTCGAGCGCCGCCGCCATCTGCGAGCGGTTGTTGTAGAGCGACGCGGTTGGATTCGACAGGAGAAAGCGCATTTCCTCGAGCCGGGCCGGATCGCGCCCGACGAGATATGTTTTCATCGCGCGAATGCCGGCGGCCGCCGATTCGCCTCCGCCACCCATTTCGCCGAGACCGACCAGCCCGTTGTCGGCTTCCACTTCCACGATCGTCCGCACGAAACGGCCCCAGTGACAGCCATTGGCATGTCGAAGCGGCGCTTCGAGCGGAACGGACACCGTGGTGGCGCGAACGTCGATGATCTTCATCGCTTGACGGTTCCTCCACGCAATCCAGCCCGATCCATCGCGGCTTTGACAAGGCCGCCGTTGACGGCCTCGGCCACGAAGCCGCGCGCGTACGGCAGCCCCGCATCTCTGCCCTTGGGAATGCCCAGGGCGAGCTGCTCGACACCATACCGGCCGGCAAGAACCATCGCGCCCGGCAGCGAGTCTGAGACCTCGAACAGGATGGACTTGTTGGTCGCGAACGCGTCGAGCGTGCCCGCCGACAGTCCCTCGCGCACGCCGTCGATCGTCGGCACGCGTACGACCGACGCGTTCTTCAGCAGCGCCGGCAGCGTGACCGCCGACGTGCTGCCGTCCATCACGCCCACGCGAACGCCGGATGCATCGACATCCTCGAACTTCGCGATGCGCGACCCCTTCGGGACGAGAAAGCCGGCCTCGACCTCGATATACGGTTGCGTGAAATCGATTTCCTTCGCGCGCGCGGGCGTCGCGTTCGTGAACAGCACATCGAGACGGCCTGACCGAATCCCCTCGAGCATCGCGCCGTTGTTCGGATAGACGACCGGCTCGAACGGTACGCCAAGCCATCGGGCGAACTCGCGGCCGAGCTCGAACCCGACTCCCCTGGCCTGATCGGTTGGTAGTTCCTTCACCAGAGAGCCGGGATTGCCCACGTACAGACCGACCCGCAGCGTGCCGGTCGGCGCGAGCACCGTGCGCGCCTCGGCTGTCGGCTTCAAATCCTGCGACACACCGCGACAAATCAGCAGCCCCAGCAATCCGACGATTAGCCAATACTTAGTCCACATCTTTTGCTCAATTTAACAGAAGTGCAGGAACGGCGGCTGGTTGTAAGATGCCTGCACCCAGGAGGCTCATCAATGAGAGGCACGAAACTTATGTTGTCGGCGGGTGCTCTGGTCGCCGTGGTGGCCGGCCTCGTCATTCCTCTATCGCCCTCGTCAGAATTGATCGCCGCAAGACAGTCTGCGGCCCCGCTCAACTGCAACCTGACGCAGTACAAGGCCGGCGCCGGCCTGACGGCGGCCATCGAGAACGACGTGCTGAACGTGTCGTGGAACGGGCAGGCGACGTCTCAATTGCGCGCACGGTTTGCGATCAATGGCGGCACGCCGACGATTCGCGATCTGTCGGTGCGACGCGGCAGTGGTGAATGGGCGACGCTCGGACAAAACCTGACGCCTGAATATCAGGTGACGACAGGTGTGCGGCGCATGTCGAACGACCAGGCGAATGCGTTGTCCAGTCTGGGCACCGACATCACGCAGGACGTGATCGACAAGAACCGTTGGTACGCGTTCTGGGACGCGCCGCTCAGCATTCCCGGATACAACATGCCGGGCGCGGGCAGAGGCGGCCGTGGCGGAGCAGAAGCCGCGCCAGCCGCGCCGGCGGCGGCGCCGCCGCCCGCTCCGACGCTGGGACAGGGAGGGACGATCGCGGAACAGGTTGCCGCTCTCCAATCGGGCTCGCGCGGCAAGCCGGGCTACAACCCCAATCCGAATCCTCCTGGCGCGACCGGCGGGCGGGGCATGGGCATTCCGAGAAAGCCGGAAGAAATCCGGCGCGGCGTGTCGGCGTTCTCTGCGTCCTCGTGCGAGGTCAAGAGCGACGGCGGCAGCCTGGCGGTGACCTTCCCCGGGATGAAGCTCGGCATCTTCGACGGCAACCTCCGCTTCACCGTGTATCGCGGCACCAACCTCATCCAGATGGATGCCATCGCACGCACGAACGAGCCGTGGGTGGCCTATAAGTATGACGCGGGGCTGAAGGGGTTTTCGACCGCGACGATGCCCAGAGTCGTCTGGCGCGACACCGGAGGAAATCCACAGCGCCACCAGTTCGGCGGGCCCAAAGCGATGAGCCTGTCGGCCATACGCGCGGCCAAGCGGGTGCTCGTGGCCGAAGGCCCGCGCGGCTCGGTGGCCACGTTCCCGCCGCCGCACACGTTCTTTTTCACGCGCGAAGTGGATGTGAACCTCGGGTACGTCTTCTATCGCAACGATGGCGGCGCGACCTACAGCATCGGCGTCACGATGCCCGAGGCGGAATCAGACACGTTCCCGCAGTACGAGCAGAACTACGCGCTGTACAACGCGCCCCCGGGCACGTGGCAGAAGATGTCGACGTTCTTCTACGCGAGTCCGGAGTCGGGCGATGCCACCCGGCAGGCTGCGCTGGCGTTCACGCATGACGACGTCTTCAAAGCAGTGCCGGGCTACAAGACCTTCGTCAACCACTTCCATCTGCGCGTCGTCGACCGGATGCGCGTGGGCGGGTTCGACACGCCGCTCCAGGACCTGATGGCGATGAAGGCGATCGGCCTCAATGTCATCGGCTTGAGCGATTTTCATGCCGACAGCCTGGCGGCCAACGACTACGGTCCGGCGCGCTTCAAAGACCAGAAAGACTACGCCGAAGCGTCACGGCGGCTCTCGGACAAGGACTTTCTGGTTGTGCCGTGGGAGGAACCGAGCGTGGCGTTCGGCGGCCACTACAACATTATGTGGCCGAAGAGCGTGCTCTGGTCGAAGCCAAACACGATGGGCGGTGGCCGTGGTGGCGGCGGCGGCACCGTGCTGCCGTTCATGGAGAACGATTCGACTTACGGCAAGGTCTACCACACGGGGAATGCCGACGCGATGCAACGCCTTCTCGACGCCGAAGGCGGCTACTGGTATCACGCGCACCCGCGCACGAAGTCCACGGCCGGTTTTCCGGACGCCACGTGGGACACAAAGTACCTGAAGAACGATCGGTACCTCGGCGTGGCGTTCAAGCCGGGCATGGGCCAGGACAACTCCGAGGCGACGATGTGCGAATGGCGCTGCTTCGACGCGGTTGACACGATGAACAACCTGAACGCGGGCACGGGCATCGCTCCGAAGTTGGTCATCGCCGACATCGACACCTACCGCAAGAGCCCCGAGGACGACACGTACGCCAACTTCCCCGTCAACTACCTGAAGCTGGACACCACGCCGGGGCCCGACGACGATTGGAGCCCGGTACTCAAGGCGATGCGTGACGGGAATTTCTTCGTGACGACCGGCGAGATCCTGATCAAGAACTACGTGGTCGGTGGAAGCGGCAACCAGCGCACGATTACCGCCGATGCCGAATGGACCTACCCGATGGCGTTCATGGAAATCGTCACCGGTGACGGAAAGACGATCAGCAAGCAGCGGATCCCGGCGACCGACATGCAGGCGTTCGGCACGAGGAAGCTCTCGATTCCGTTCGATGCGACCGGCAAGAAGTGGGTGCGGTTCTCGATGTGGGACGTCGCGGGCAACGGCGCCTTCTCACAGCCGCAGTGGCTGACCGGCCCCGCGATGACCACCGGAGGCGGCAGATAATTTAGGGGTCGGGAGGGGTTTTCCGAGACATTCGGGAAAACCCCTCCCGACCCCTTACTAGATTTCAGATTCCCTAGCCGCACCCGGGCAACGCGGCCAGCCACGTCTGGGCCTCGGACACTGAACGAAACACCCCGACATTTCTGCGGCCTTCAGCGACCGAGTACGCCTGGTACATCCGGCCCATGCCGAACGTCGCAGGATCGGTGGAGATGAAGGCGACGGGCCCCATGGGCTCCTGACGCGCCTCGCGCGCGGCATACATGGCGAGCTGCCTCACTTCGTCTCCCGAAGCGCTGATGGTTGCCGCCGAGACGTCGAACAGAAACGCACAGCGGCGCAAACCTCCACCCCTGCTCTCAACAATAAAATCGAGCATCTCCCGGACCGATGCGTCGCCCGAGACGACGACGAGGACCTGATTGGGCGTACGGTGCTCTGGAATCGTGAAGATCATGCTGAGCCGGAACGCCGTTCATTCTATCAGCCCACGTGACTGGACCACGTAAGCGATCCACGCCGGGCGGCGGCGATACCTAGGGTGAGCAGGGCCATGGGCGCAAGGTGACCGACCAGGTGGTGCGCCGAGTCGTCCACGGGGCAGACGATCTGCGTGGCGGCCACACCGATCGAAGTGGCGGCAAGCGCGGCAAGCACGGCACTCCAGGTGAGCGACAACGGCGCCGCGTGCCGGATCATGGCGAAGAGTCCCCACGCCGGCACGACGGCAAATCCCGCGATCTCGACGAGACATGCGGCGTGCACGGGGAGCGCGAGAAGCCGTGTCCATGCCGCGCCGCCCGCGTTGAGCATCGCGACGAGCGTGAGCACCCACACCGTGCCGACGAGCAGCGGAACGCCGCGCTGCGCCGGCGTCCGCTCCTCGCCGGGAATGCTCAACACCAGCGCGCTCGCCGCCGCGGCAAGGCTGGTGGCCAGTGCCATCAAACCGAGCGCGGCAAACGACGGTTGAAGCATCGCCGTGGAGATATCGGCCCGCGGTCCGATCGCCAGCACACCGAGCGCGGCCACAGACAAGGACACCATCGTCCAGCGAGCCAGGCGCACCGCGGGCGATCGCAGCCGCTCGACCGGCTCGAGCGATCGGGTCAGCTCGACGATGAGCTCGTCAGTTTTCACGCGCGGGTCCTTCCAGCAATCGTCTGAGCATTTTGTAGCCCCGATGCGCGGTCACCTTGACCGCCGACTCCGACATCTTCAGCTGTCCGGCAACGTCGCGGACGCTCTGGTCCTTGAATTTCAACCCTTCAATCACTTCGCGCTGCCGGGCCGGCAGCGAACGCACGGCGGCGTGGATCGCTTCGACATCAATGGGGCCGTCGATCGGCTCCGTTGCGGCCGCGATCTCCGGCAGCGCGTCGCCCTGAACTTCGCGCGTCGCGACGCGCTTTTCCCTCCGAATCACGTCGATGAGCCGGCTCGACGCGATGGCGTAGAACCACGGCGCGAACGGACGCGCCGAGTCGTACGTCTGTCGCGCGCCATGGACGGCCAGCAGCGTTTCCTGCACGACGTCGTCGACCCACGACGCGCCGCCCACTCGCGCGCGGGCGAATTTCCGCGTCACGCCGGTCAGCAGCACGAGCAGCGATGCATAGGCGGGCTGATCGCCCGACTGTGCCAGCCGCATGAGGGCCGAGGCCCGCGCCTCTTCGTCGCGGGTCATCGGCAGAGACCGGGCCTCGGACGTACTACGAAGCGAAGCCGCGGCCGGTTACATGCCTCACGCCTGTAACCAACCGTCCGCTGGCTTCGTAGTGCCCGGCTGAAAGGAGAGAACACGATGCACATTGTACGTAACGTCTTCCCCGCCGTCGCCGGTCTCACTCTGGCAGGACTGGTGTCCGTCTCGCTCATGGCCGGAGGCCAGACGCCCGCCAGGCCGGCGGACCCGCACACGATGCCGATGCCGCCCCGCGGCATGACGATGGCGTCGAAGACGACGCGCGAGCAGAAGATCGCGAACGCGATGAGCGCGGCGCCCGCGCCGGTTTCCGCGAACGCGACCATCCTCGACTGGCCCGCGCAGGAAGGCGACGCACCGCCCGTGCTTCGCAAAGGCATCAACGGCTGGAGCTGTCTGCCCGACATGCCCGACACCGAGGGCAACGATCCCATGTGCCTCGACGGCCCGTGGATGAAATGGGTCGAAGCCTACCTGAGCAAGACCGCGCCAATGGTTGGGAGCGTCGGCATCGGCTACATGATTGCGCCGGGCGGCGCCAAGGCCAGCAACAGCGATCCCTATGGCATGAAGGCCACCTCGGACAACCACTGGGCGCACCACCCGCCGCACATGATGATCGTGGTCCCGGATCTCAAATCGCTCGAGGGGATTTCCACCGACCCAGCCAATGGCGGTCCGTACGTGATGTTCAAGGGCACGCCGTACGCGCACATCATGGCGCCGACCGCGCCGGGGATGATGCGCTGAAAACGCTGTCGACCGGGGGCAGATGGCTGGGGTACCATCTGCCCTCAACGGAGGCAGTCTTATGAATGCTCGACGAGTTTTGGGTGCGCTTTTCGTTTGTGTGGGCATCGCCGCGATTCTGGGGACCTACCATCTGCGCGCGCAGCAGCCTGCCGGGCCGCGGCCGGCCTCGGAAACGGTGGCCAAGGTGAGTCTCGGCGAGGTCGGGTTGCCGGCCGGCGCCGCATCCGCGACGCGCTTTCTCTACAAGCCCGGGTTGTCGATGGCGCCCCATCAGCACATCGGACGCACCTCGATCATCACGATCGTCAAAGGGGAACTCACCGAGCGGCGGGGCACCGTCGTGAACGTCTACAAGGCCGGCGACGTCATCACGGTCGCCGAAGGCGCCAGCCACGCCAATGAAAACGCGGGGCCGGAAGATCTCGTCTACGTCGAGATCAATATCACCGGAACCAAACCCGGGCCGCCGCCGGCGGCGAAATGAGCGCGGCGATGCGAGTCCTGCGTCGTGCGATCGCGTGTGCGATCGTGCTCGTCGCCCTGGCTTCGTCTGCGTTCGCACAGGCCGAGTTCACGAACATGATCGATCACATCCACCTGGCCGCTCCCGATCAGGCCGCGGCGGTGGACTGGTATGCGAAGCATTTCGGCGGACAGAAAACGTCTGAAGGACCCGAGCGGTTGATGTTCGGGGACACGCGCATCATCTTCCAGCGCAACGCGACGGCCAAGCCCAGCATGGGCAGCGCGGTCGATCACATCGGCTTCTCGGTGCCCGACCTCGATGCCACGATGAAGGGGCTCGAAGCGGACGGCGCGAAGATCGCGGCCCCCGCGCGCGATGTCCCCGGGCTGTTCAAGCTGGCGTTCGTCGAGGATCCGTGGGGCGTTCGCATCGAGGTCGTGCAGGACGCGGCAAGGCTCGGCGTGCACCACATCCATCTGCGCGCGCCAGACCCGGGCGTGGTGCTGAAGTGGTACGCCGATACGTTCGGCGGGACGATCGGCAAGCTCAAGGATCGCATCGACGGCATCAGCTACGGCGGCATCTGGGTGCTGGCGCAGAAAGGCGAATCGGAGCCGACCGCCGGGCACGCCATCGACCATCTGGGATTCCGCCCGGTGAATGTGGATGCCGCGGTGGCGGCGCTGAAGGCGAAGAACGTCAAGGTGACGACCGAGCCGCGGCCGCTGAAGCTCGCGAGCGGCGCGACGATGCGGCTGGCGTTCATCGAAGGTCCCGAGGGTGTACGGATCGAGCTCGTCCAACGATAAAACCACGAACAGGAGATTAGGAGACTAGGAGAAATCCTTTTCAGGAATATCCTTTCCAGTCTCCTAAACTCTTAATCTCTTGTTTTTCTTTTTTTTGATCACACGAAGCGGACGCTGCGCACGCCGCTGGCCGTGACGAAGACGCGCAGCGTACCCGAGCCCTCGTCGAGCGACTCGACGAAGAAGCCGGCGCTGTCGCGCGAGTAGCTGCGCGCCGCGCCGATCATCTCGGTGCCGTTTGGCAGCGGCACCGCCACCTTTCGTCCCTGGGCCGGCACGACATCTGGACCGGACGGCTCGGCAAGATCGCCGTCGAGGGGTTTCGCGTCGCGCCCGAAGAACAGGGCGTCGAGCTGGATCATCGAGACGAACTCCGCACGTTCGGCATACGGCGCCGGCGAAATGTGCAGGTACGGATTCATCGGGCTGAAGTCGGGCGTGTAGCCGCGAATCAGCCGTCCATCGCGATACTTCCCCACCACCTGCCGCCACGTGCGATTGTCGTCGGGCGCGGAGGACGCCGGGCGCGCCTCCGGCAGCGCATCGCTCGCGAAGGATGACACGGGGAAGGGGCGCCTGAACGCGCAGGCGGCCACCGACCGCCCCGGGCTTTCCATCGCCTGAATGCTCTGGCACCGCAGGATCCGCGCGGTGCGCAGCACGGTTTTGTTGCGGCTCAGGAACTCCAGGACGACGGTCGAGTTCGGCGCCAGCTCGCCGGGGATTTCGAATCGCACGCCGCCGACCGAGAGATCGACGACCGAGATCTCGGCGCCCCACTTCACGCGCGCCGTCCGCAGTCCGGCAAGCTCGTCCGGCGTAAAGCGCCGGTAGGACCGCAGAATGGGCGCGGGCGTTTCGGCCGTGGCTTCGTGCTGGCGCGACATGATAAGTACCACTTTCATCGGCACGACGCGCGCGCTTCAGCATGGGTGGATATGCACTGAATGTACCGTTAGGACGGCATGCGCAATTCCGTGACTTCGGCGGCCCTGGCTCGGGTCTGGCACGCACGAATGGTGGTCCGCGTTGGTACCACCAACGTCGTATAATTCGGCACGAATCCTGTGTCGCTGCGCGATTCCCTCGTCGCGCCACTGCTGCTGAGCCTGCCTCAGCGTCTCGCAGGCACGTCGCCCAGGATCTGTCGCCGGCGAGATCGTCGATCGCGTCATCTGTGCGAGCCGACCCATCGCAGAGCTACGCGCTTTACGTTCCCAAGCAGTACACGCCTTCTCGCCCCTGGCCGGTGATCTTCGCCTTCGACCCCGGCGCGCGCGGACGTGCTCCCGTCGAACGGTACCAGGCCGCCGCCGAGCGCTACGGCTACATCGTCGCGGGATCCAACAACTCGCGCAACGGGGGAATGGAGTTCCCGAAGGTCCTGGCCGCGCTGACCAACGACGTCGCGTCGCGCCTGGCCGTCGACCCGAAGCGCGTGTATCTGGCCGGCATGTCGGGCGGTGCACGCACGGCGCTTGGCGTCGCGCTCGCGTCGAACGCGATCGCCGGCGTCATCGCGTCGAGCGCCGGATATCCAGATACCAACGTCAGAAAAACCCTCTCGTTTCCCCTTTTCGCCACCGCGGGAACGGAGGACTTCAATCACCTCGAGATGCGCAAGCTCGATCGGGCGCTCACCTCTCCTCATCGACTCGCGATCTTCGACGGCGGGCACGTCTGGCTGTCGAGCGAGCTCGCGATGCAAGCGATCGAATGGATGGAACTGCAGGCGATGAAGAGCGGGCTCACACCCAAGGACGACGCCGAGATCGATCGGCTGCTGGCCGCGCGCGTGGCCACAGCTGGCAACGGTACCGGCAAAGACACTTTCCGGGCGCTGCAAGCCATCGCCGACGACTTTCAGGGTCTGCGAGACGTGTCCGCACCCGCGAAGCGAGCCGAGGAGCTCGCCCGCGACAAGGCCGTTCGTGCAGCGCTCGACGCCGAGCGTGACGAAGATCGCCGGGAGGAAGCGACGCTCAGCGAGGTGAACACGCTGGCCTCCCGCCTGCGGTCGCCCGCCAGGCGCACGACCCTCGGCCAGCTTCGCCAGAAGTGGGCGGAGCTATCCGCACAGGCAAAAACCGACGTGGACTCGACCGAGCGTCAGCTGGCCCGGCGCGTACTCTCAGCGCTGAGCGCCGACGGCACGACGGACGAAGAGTACCGGAAGATCATCGCGGAGTATCGTCAAGGACGCGGCGGCCCTCAGTAACCTTCTCTCAGCCCTCAGCCCTCAGCCCTCAGCCCTCATCAGCCCTCAGCCCTCTACTACTCGATCGTCCCTTCGATCGTCGGCGGAAAGACGTCGTGCCGCAAGGTTCCCGTGAACGTCGTCAGTGCGACGCCCGGGCTCGTCACGAGCAAGTTCATCTCGACGTCGAACGTGTTGTCGCCGTTGCTCGTCAGAACCCCGCCGAGAACAGCGCCTCGGATGACGCGGAACGGAACGCGGACGGTCCACACTCCGCCGGTGATGGCCACAAATTCACCATCCTCGTCCGGAAGGTCGGGGTCGTGGTTGATGCCCGCGAGGAACACGCCATGCCGCGGAAGCCCGT
Organism: Vicinamibacterales bacterium; assembly: GCA_963821395.1. GTDB lineage: Bacteria > Acidobacteriota > Vicinamibacteria > Vicinamibacterales > JAMQPK01 > JAMQPK01. The sequence goes on from CAWGDY010000049.1 coordinate 23,994, forward strand.
TGACGCTTCCATCAAACCCGCCCACGAAGACGGCGAGCCCGCAGAACGACTGCGGGCATAGCTCGAGCCCCTCGATATCTCCCTGCAGGATAGAGTCGGCAACGACCGGTATCGTCGCAACCAGAAGAAGGGTGACGAGCAAGACGGGCTTGAGGTGACGGCGCATGGGTCCTCCTAGGTGAATGAAGGCCACGACGACGCAGGGAGAAAAGCCACAGTAGCGGGAGTAATGCGGACCGTCAAGCGGTTTTGCACTCAAAGCACTATGTGGTTCGTGAGGTTCGTGAAGTTCGTGAGGTTCGTGAAGTTCGTGAGGTTCGTGAAGTTCGTGAGGTTCGTGGAGTTCGTCCAGTTCGTCAGCTTCGGTGCGCTGGACGAACCCAACGAACCGACGAACCTGACGAACCGACGAACCCAGGAAGCCGTGCTAGTTGCCGACGCGCGTCACCGAGATCATCATGCCGCCGCGCACGGGCACGGGCATCATCGCGTACTGATCGCGGCCGTGCCGTCCAACGACCGTCCACCCGGCGGCCTGGCCAACCGCCGCGCCAAACACGACGTCGCTCAGGAAGTGACGGTTGTCGACCAGGCGAGACGCCGCGACGTAGGTGGCCCCGATCAGGGCCGGCCACGATCCGCGGTAGCCGAAATGGCGTTCGAGCACCGATGCCGCCGCGAACGCCGCAGCCGCATGACCCGAGGGAAACGCACAACATTCACCAGTCGGCCGCGCGCGGCGAACGGACTGTTTCAATCCAACGACAAGCGCTTGAGACACCATGTGCGCGCGCAGCAAATCGAAGCCCAGGTGCGACACCTTGTTGGTGCGCGACCCGTCGGCCGCAGGCGGAATCACATATCTGCCGACGACCCAGAGTCCCACAGCGCTCCCGACTTGCACTTGCGAGCTCCCAATCCACTTGCCGAGCGCGAAGAAGTCCTCAGCAGCGCCGTTTCCGACGATATGCTCCGCGACATAGTCGTCAGCAGGATGGACGGCCAACGCCGCGACTGCGCCGATGCCCAGGATCGCCCAGGTCGATTTCCTCTTTGGAAACGCCACGAAATCGTGGGCGGTGTCCTTGACGAGCGTCGTCCAGCCGGTATGCTCCAGCGGCGGAGGGGTGTTTATTGTCTGCGGAGCAATCTGGGCCGACGCAGGCGCCGCAGACAGTGGCAGTAAGAAAGTGAGGACCGACAGCACGAGAACCTGGTTCCGCATGGCTTCTTCAGAATATCGGCGGTAAAAGATGCAGGCATGATGCGCGTATGATGACGTTGCCGTTGTCATTCACAACACGAGCGCTCCTCGCATCGACCTGCATATGGGTCGCTTCGTTATGGGTCGTGATCTCTGCACGGCCTCAAAGCGTGCCCGGTGGCCTGCCGAGTAGTGTACCGCCAACCATCGACTATCAACGCCAGGTCCACACGATTCTTGCGGCGAAGTGCCTGAGCTGCCACAGCGCCGAGCGCCGCTCGGGCGGGCTCTCGCGACCAGGCCAACACGTCCGAAGTGATGAGCGCTCCTGAGCACTACGGCATGCACCGCCACTTCACGGCCGCCGGATCGGTCGTGCTGTTCGGCGGAGGCATCAAGAAGGGCACGCTCTACGGGAAGACAGCCGACGAACGGCCGTGTACGACCATCGAGAACCCGGTGCCGGTGGAGGATCTCCACGCGACGATCTACCACGCGCTCGGCATCGCCCCGACCACGTCGTACATCGCCGAGAAGCGGCCGGTGTACGTCACAAACGACGGTAAAGGAAAACCGATTCGCGAGCTGTTCGCGCGGGGTTAGACGATGAAGAACAACATGGCCGTGCGCGTGCAGGCGTGCGTGGTGGCTGTCGTGGCGGGCGCGATCGCCGTGGCGTACGCCGCGCAGAACCGGCCGGCCACACCGAAGCTCGAGGCCATTCCCGACAAGCTGGTGGTATTGACCTTCGACGATTCAAAGGCCAGCCACTTCACGGTCGTGCGGCCGCTCCTGAAGAAGTACGGATTCGGCGCAACGTTTTTCATCAGCGAAGGGTTCTCGTTCCGGACGAACAAAGACGACTACCTGACCTGGGAGCAGATTCGCGAGCTCCATCGCGAGGGGTTCGAGATCGGCAACCACACGCGCGACCACAAAGGGGTCTCAAGAGAAAGCCTCGCGGGACTTCGGGAACAGATCGAGGCGATCAACACGCAATGCGCCGCGTACGGGATTCCCAAACCCGTGTCCTTCGCCTATCCGGGGAATGCCATCGAGCCCGGTGCGTTTCCCATACTGGAAGAGCTCGGGATACGGTTCGCCCGTCGCGGAGGCGCTCCCGAATATCCGTACGACGAGGGCAATGGCTTCGCATACGAGCCCGGCCACGACCATCCGCTTCTGCTGCCCTCGGCAGGCGACGCTCGTCCGGCCTGGACGCTCGAGAACTTCAGGCGCGCGATCGCGCAGGCGGGGAATGGCCGAATCGCGATTCTGCAGTTTCACGGCGCCCCCGACGTGGAGCATCCGTGGGTTCACACACCGCCGGAGCGATTCGAGGAGTACATGAAGTACCTCCACGACGAGGGCTTCACAGCCATCGCCGTGCGAGACCTTGCGCGATACGTAGACTGGCGCCAGAAACCCGGCGATCCCTGGAGGATCATCAACGAACGCCAGCGAGCTACGGCAGCGCGAACGCCCTGAGCGTCGAGCCGACCGCCGTGACGATCCACTGCTTGCCATCGAGCATGTAGGTCATCGGCGCGGCGCCCGCGGGAGATGCGCCAAGCTGCGCCTGCCACAATACCCGGCCGTCGGCCGAATTCACCGCGCGGAAATTTCCTTCATCATCGGACGCGAACACGAGACCAGCGGCGGTCGACAGCACTCCCCCGCCAAACGCCATCATGCGCGACGATGGCAGCGCCGTGTACTTCACGTCCCACTTCTTCTCGCCGGTGGAGGCATCCAGCGCGCGCAGCACCATGTAGCTGTCGACGCCATCCACGCGCAGCGGCCCGCGCCCCATCGTCATGGCCACTCGATCGGGAGGCGGCTCGTTCGGCGGACCGGGCGTATAGACGGCGCACGTCTCGCGTGCCGTGACGAAGAAGAGATGCCTGGCAGGATCGTATGAAGGCGGAGGAAAGTTCGTCGCGCCCCGGTGATCCGGGATGCACGCGTCGGACGTTCCGAGATCGTTCAAGATGACCAGCCGGCCGTTGGCATCGACGCCTTTCGCCCACGCGGTCTGCACGAACGGCCGCGCAACCAGGACCTTGCCCGTGGCGCGCTCGAGCACGTAGAACAATCCGTTGCGATTGGCGGCCATCACCACTTTGGCCGGCCCCTGCTTCAGCGGCAGGGTCGCAAGCACCGGCACCTGCGCCGCATCCCAATCGTGCAGATCGTGCGGCGTGAATTGATAGTGCCAGCGCAGCTTGCCCGTATCGACGTCGAGCGCGACGAGCGAGCTCGTGTACAGATTGTCGCCTTTGCGATCCTGTCCGTAGTACGCGGGATTCGGATTGCCCGTGCCGTAGAAGACAAGATTCAGCTCGGGGTCGTAGCTCCCTGCCACCCACACGCCACCGCCGCCCTTGGCCATCGCGTCGGCCGTTGGCCACGTTTCGCTGCCCGGCTCGCCCGGCGCCGGCACGGTGTAGAAACGCCACTCGCGATTGCCGGTGCGCGCGTTGTACGCATCGATGAATCCCCGTGTTGGATATTCAGAGCCGCTGACGCCCACGATGACTTTGTCTTTCACGACCAGCGGCGCCATCGTGATGGAATATCCCTTCGACCCGTCCGCGACGGGCGATTCCCAGCGCACGGTGCCGTCATTGACATTCAGCGCCACGAGCCTGGCGTCGATCGTGCCCATGTAGAGCGTGTCGCCGAGCACGCCGAACCCGCGGTTGATCGCGCCGCAACAATTCACCATCCCCGATGGGTATTCGCGCCGGTAGGTCCACTCGGGCTTGCCGGTTCGTGCATCAATCGCCCACGCGTATCCGGCCTGGCCGGTCAAGTACAGCCGGCCGCCGAAAAACAGCGGCGTCGCCTCGGTTCCACGGCCGGCAACCGGCAACGTGGAGTCGAACGTCCACTGCTCTTGCAGATTTCCGACGTTGGCAGGCGTAATCTGCGACAGCGGGCTGTGGCGCTGACCCGTGTAGTCCCCCGAAAAGGTGGTCCAGCCGCCCTGGGCGTGCGTCAGCGCGGCACAAATGAGCACAGCGGCGATACCGGCAGGAATTGATCTCATGGCGCGACCATCATAATCCGCAGTGCTAGGATAGAGGCATGACCGTGTTCCGCCGGCGGTTTGCGACCCTGGCTGCGACGGCTGCCATTCTCGCGCTTGCCACGGCCACCGGTTTTGCCCAGCGCATCTGGTATGGCGGGTACGGCTACACGCCGCCGCGATTCCCCACCAAACACAGCTTCCAGGGAAGCTTCAATTTCTGCCGCGCGATGTTCGAGAGCGATCGGCGCGAGAAGCGTGGCTGGAGCACCGACTATCCCGGTGCGGATCTGAATTTCAGCACGCGGCTGCAGGAACTGACCAAAGCGCCGGTCACCATGTACTCGGACGCGGAGGAAGGCGAACAGCCCGATGCCGTGGTCGTCCGTTTGACCGACGATGCGCTCTTCAAGTGCCCGTATATCCTGATGGAGGACGCAGGCACCGCGTATTTCAGCCCGCAAGACGCCGCGCGCCTGCGTGAGTACCTGCTGAAGGGTGGATTTGCGTTCGTCTCCGACTACTGGGGCGAGCGGGCGAGAGAACAGTTCGACGAGCAAATCGGGCTGGCGCTGCCGCCAAGCCAGTTTCCCATCGTGGATCTTCCGCTGACCCATCCGATCTGGCACACGTTGTTCGAACTGAAAACCATTCCCCAGATGCCGTCGATCCAATCCTGGCGCCGCACCGGCGGTAACACCGACCGTGGCGTGTACGACCCGCCGTCGGCTCGCGGGATTGCCGACAGCCGCGGCCGCCTGATGGTGGTGATGATGCACAATACGGATATTCCCGACGGCTGGGAGCGGGAAGGCGAAGACCCCGAGTATTTCTATCGCTTCTCACCGGATTCGTACGCGGTGGGCATCGATATCGTGTTGTACGCGATGACCCATTGACGTATTCCGACGGAGGATTTCCATGTCACGTTGCGTTCCGATCGTAATCGGTCTCCTGGCGCTTTCCACGAACCTGTTTGCACAGACACCAGACATCGACACGCCGCTCCTCGCCGCGCCGGCCAACCAGCGCGAGGGGGCGACCGTCGTCAAGTGGAAGCCCGACTTCACGTACGACACGTTGAAGAAGGGCACCAATCGCCTGGTGTGCTACGACCGATCGGGCCAGCCGGGGCAACAACCCTTCTCGCTCGAGTGCACCAGCCTCGGCAACCTCGAGCGGGTGGCGCAGAACATGAAGTTCGAGGCGATGGGCGACAAGAAACAGGCGATGCTCGACGCGGCCGAAAAAGACGGCACCCGCGTGAAGCCCGAGTTCGGGTCGGTCTTCTACAACCTCGGCGGCGCCGACCGCGAGCACACACGCGCGCACACAACCGTCGCGGTACCGGGCGCCACGGCGCAGTCGATGGGGCTGCCCGATAACAACAAGATGGGTGGCGCCTGGATCATGAATGCCGGCACTTCGACCGCGCATATCATGATTCCCGGACATTGAGGAATAGCGGGGCTGAAGCCCCGCACTACCTATGAAAATGATCGCCGCGGCGCTGCTGGCAACTGGCATTCTGTCTGCGGCGGCGCAGGAGACGAAGACGTTCGCCGGGGTCATCTCGGATGACATTTGCGCCAGGGGCGACCATTCGCACATGCGGATGGGATCGAACGATGCCGAGTGCACGACCGCCTGCGTCAGCGCGCATGGGGCCGCGTACGTGCTGTTCGACGGCAGGAACGTGTATAAGCTGAGCGGCAAGGCGCCGATCGAGAAATTCGCCGGGCAGAAAGTACGCGTCAGCGGCGCGCTGGACGCGAAAACGCAGACGATTCGAGTGGAATCGATTACGGCCTCGAGCTGAGCTCCCCGGCCGGGACGAATACGGTCCAGGCTTTCATCGTCGGGACGTGCAGCATGAGCTCGTAGTCCTGCGTGTAGGGCGTGCCGCCCGAGTCGTAGTAGCGAACGGTCATCGTCCAGCGCCGCGATCCGTGCTGCGTCTTGACGTTACGATGCACCAGCTCGGCGTGGGCGCGCTGAATCGCCAGCCCGAAGTGCTTCTCGTTGTGTTCCAGCTCCCACCCGCCCGATTCCGTCCTGATTTCCACTCTCGGCGCCACGACCGCCGTATCCTGACCGGCGAGGTGCTGGACGGACGCGAAGGTAACCTTGATGAGCGGCGTTAGCTGCAATGGATCGATCGACGCTTCCACGGCAGCCGCGTGGCCATCGTTGTGGAGCAGGATTGGAGGATTCGACACTTCATCCTCCAGGCCTTTCAGTGATTCGACGGTATAGGTCAGCAACAGTCGAGGCCTGGGCAGCTGGTTCACCTGCTGCTTCAGCGCCTCGATCTCGGAGTCTCGCGTGCCGCCGCCGGCGAACTGCTTCGTGTAGAGCTCGTACGGCGCAGCCAGAAACCGCCTGAGAAACAGCCACACCACCTCCAGCACGAGCGCGGCCCCGACAGGAATGGCGATGTTCCTTACGAGGTCGGTCTGAAACGCCGATGGGGCGCGGAGGTATAGAAGCGCAGCCAATACAAGCGCGACGGCCACGAAGCCGAGGTGGGCCCACAGGCCCATGCCGGCCGCGGCCTGCCTCCAGAGCAGCCGGTTGTATTCACGTCTCGTCACAACCATCCCTCTCTATCCTACGGATTGATGGACAAAACCGGAAAAAAAGGCAAAATGGCTGCGTTCCATCAAAAAGGAGCCGCCATGGCCATGAGAGTTGGAGACGTCATCGCGGAGATCATGAAGCGCGAGCGGGTGAAGTTTCTCTTCGTCTACCCGCTGACGCCGCTCACCGAGTTCGCGGCCGCCGCGGACATTCGTCCCATCGTCGTCCGCCAGGAGCGGGTCGGCTGCGCGATGGCCGATGCGATGGGCCGCTTGAGCTCCAGCGATGATGTCGCGGTGTTCGGCTGCCAGGGGGGCCCGGGCATCGAGAACACGTTCGGGGCCGTCGCCCAGGCCTACTCCGAAGGGGTGCCGCTCGTCGTCATCGTGCCGGGACCATCGCGAGCGCTCGCGAACGTACCGCCCAGCTTCAACGCGACGCTGAACTATCAGCACATCACCAAGAGCGCTGAAACCGTGACGACGCCCGAGATGATCGTGCCGGCGATGCGCCGCGCGTTTACCCTCGCGCGAAACGGACGGCCGGGCCCATGCCTCGTGGAAGTGTCTGATGTCTTCAATGCCGAGATTCCCTCCATCCCGAACGCGGCGGCCCTCGACTACGAACCCACGAAGCGCACGCTGATCGCGCCCGATCCCAGGGCGGTCGACGCGGCGGCCGAGGCGCTGCTGAACGCGAAGATGCCGATGATCTATGTCGGCCAGGGCGTGCATTACGCGAAAGCATGGAACGAGCTGCGGCAGGTTGCCGAGCTCGTCGAAGTCGCCGTCGGAACGAGCATGGAGGGCAAGAGCGCGTTTCCCGAAACGCACCCGCTGGCGCTCGGCGCCGGAGGTCCCACCATGTCGAGTGCGCTGGCCACGCACGTGCGCGAATCGGACGTGGTGTTCGGCATCGGCGTCAGCTACAGCCCGGGCTTCGCGATCAGATGGCCGACCGAAAACAAACGCTTCATCCACAGCACTGTTGACGAGCGCGATCTCAACAAGATCATTCCTGCCGCGTATCCGATTCTGGGGGATGCCAAGCTGACGCTCGCCATGATGCACCAGGCGTTGAGCGAGCGGCTGCGGGGCAAGCCGCGCGGTCTCACACGCACGGTCGCCGCGCGCATCCAGTCGCAGAACGAACCCTGGCTGAAAGCGTGGATGCCGTACCTGATGAGCAACGCGAAGCCGCTCTCGCCATACCGCGTCGTTTACGACCTGCTGCAGACGGTCGATGTGGCCAACACGATCGTGACGCACGATGCCGGCAGCCCGCGCGACGAGATGATCCCGTTCTGGAAATCGGTGACGCCGCTCAGCTACATCGGCTGGGGCAAGACCACGCAGCTCGGCTACGGCCTCGGCCTGACGATGGGCGCCAAGATGGCGCATCCCGAGAAGCTGTGCATCAACTACTGGGGCGAGGCGGCGCTCGGGATGACGGGCATGGACTTCGAGACGTGCGTCCGCTGCCAGATTCCGATCATGTCGATTCTGTCGAACAACTTCGGGATGAAGTGCGAATACGCGGCCATGAAGCTGTCGCACCAGAAGTACCGCACCTGCGACATCTCGGGCAACTACGCCGAGTTCGCCAAGGCGCTGGGCGGGTACGGCGAGCGCGTCACCGAGCCCGAGCAGGTCGTACACGCGATCGTCAACGGCATCCGGGCGACGAAGGAAGGCAAGCCGGTGCTGCTCGAATTCATCACGACGCAGGACGTGCGCTTCGCCTCGGGCGGCGGGCTGCCGACCGACGGGGCGGGAACCGGCGGTGACTGATCGGACGGGGTGAATATGTTCATCTCGAAGGTGCATCTCGATCGGCGGACCTTTCTGCGCGGCATGGGCGCCACCATCGCGCTGCCGCTCCTGGACGCGATGATTCCCGCGCGCACGGCGCTGGCCGCCACCGCCGCCAGACCGGTGCCGCGCCTGGCCTTCGTGTACTTTCCCCATGGCGCGATCATGCGCGAGTGGACGCCCGACTCTGCGGGTCCGCTGGCCCAGCTTGGCCGCATTCTCGAGCCGCTCTCGGCGTTCAAGGATCGGCTGACGATCGTCAGCGGGCTCGAGAACCGTCACGCGTACGGCCCTGTCCACGCGATTACGCCGGGCACGTGGCTCTCCGGAGCTGGCCCGTACCCGTCGCACCTGACGCCCCCGTCGCACTCATCGCACCCAGGTCGGACGGCGGATCAGATTGCAGCAGATGTGATCGGTCGCGACACCCTGCTGCCGTCGATTGAGCTCGGCACGGAAGCCCCAACGAGAATTTGCTCCGGCGCGTGGGAAGGCGAGTACGCACGAGAGCCTTGGCGCGACGACCTCGTTTCGCGGCTCGTCGATACCCCTCCCGATGGAATTCAATCCGCGCCACGTTTTCAACACGCTCTTCGCCTCACGGGACGGTGGCGCAGGGCTTCAGCCCTGCCAGAACGTCCACCAGCGTGCTCGATCTCGTGGCGGCCGATACCGCGAGGCTGCAGACCCGGCTCGGTCCTTCGGACTGCGCGGTACTCCACGATTATCTCGACGCGGTTCGCGATGTCGAGCGCCGGGCCGACAGCGGCGACACGACGCCGTTCCCCGAACGCCTGCATCTGATGTTCGACATGATGGCGCTGGCGTTTCAGGCCGACATCACGCGCGTGGCGTCCATCATGATGGCGGCCGAGACCAGTCAGCGGACGTACGAGCAGATCGACGTGCCGGACGCGTTCCACCTCCTGTCGCATCATCAATACGATCCGGAGAAGATGGAGAAGCTCGTTCGCATCCAGCGCTATCACACCAGTATGTTCGCGGCGTTTGTCCAGAAGCTGGCCGACTTGCCCGACGGCGACGGTTCGCTCTTGGATCGGTCGCTCATCCTCTACGGCAGCAACATGAGCGACAGCCATGCGCACGATCACTTCCCGTTGCCTGCGGCACTCGTCGGCGGCGGGTGCGGCCGGCTGCGCGGGGGCCAACACGTGCGCTATCCCGATCGCACGCCGCTGTCGAATCTCTTGCTCACGATGCTCGACCGCGCGCAGGTTCCGGTGGAATCGATCGGCGACAGCACGGGCGAATGCTCGGAGGTGTAGGCCCATGACGAATCGCATCAGAAGAAGAGAGTTGCTGGGCGCCGGTATCGGTCTTTGCGCCGGCCTGGGCGCCAGAACCGTCTTTGGACAGGCGGGCCAGGCGCCCCGCGAATCGGGAACCGATGCGTTGGGACGCCGGATCGGCGGCCCCGCGCCTGCCCCGCGTCAGATCCCGAAGCGCGTGGCACGGACGACCAAGTTGTTTCTCACGCCGCCCGGATGGCCGAACGCGATCGACATCGACCACGACCAGCAGCGAGGCTTCTGGGTGCAGGAACAACGCCACGACCGGAAGCCCGAATCCGCGTGGCTCGTCGACTGGAAGGGCAAGCTGCTCCATACCGTGATCACGCGCTGCGAGGACACGAGCGGCATGTGCTACGGCAACGGCTTCGTCTGGAGCGGCGCCAACGGCGCATCGGTGGTCAATCCGCCGGATCCGCCGATCAACGGCGTCTTCCAGACCGACATGAACGGCAAGCAGATCAGCCACCGGCAGATTCCGTTCGGACCGAAGAACAACGGCGGCGCCACGCACGGCATGTCATGGCAGAGGAACGCCGGAAAGATCTGGATTGCGTCCAATCGCCTCCAGACCATCATGCGGATCGATCCGAAGACGTGGGAGGTGGAACACATGTTCCCCACGACGCGCGGCCCGCTCGCGGAACGGCTGCACGGCATCGCCTACGACAACGGGTTCATCTGGCAGGTCAACGGACACCAGGCGCCGGGCTCCACGGGTTATGAGGGCTACACGCCGGGACTCATCAAGTACGACATCAACACGGGCCAGGTGGTCGAGCAGGTGGTGTTCGAGCCGGGCTCGTGCGACATGCACGACGTGACGGTGAACAACGGACAGCTGTACGGCGTCGACGCCGGCGAGCACCCGGGCTGGTCGATCGACAAGCCGGAATATCAGCGCCCGGGCTTCCCGCCTCTCAACAGTCCATCGGGCGCGTACGTGTTCAAGATCGATCTGCTGTGAGGATTCGGCCTTCTCAGTTTTCAGTCATCAGTTTTCAGTTATCAGTCGGTTCGCGACTGAACCGATTACTGAGAACTGAAGACTGAGAACTGATAACTCCTCTAGTGGTCGCCCCGAAGCTGTAGGTGCGTTCGCGCCGCCGGCGTGCGTTCGGCCGGTCCTGGTGGCGTCCTGTCATCTTCCGTTCATCTGCAACGCTGTACCCTGCTGGCACGACATCGGTCTTACAACTGAAAGAGGAAGGAGTCACCCTCATGAAGCTCGCTAACCTGGGCGCCGCAGGCCTGCTTTTGACGCTGAACGTCGTCGGTTCCGCAGTGGCGAGCCAGCAGCCCGCCGGGGCTGGCGCCGCACGCTTCGAAGTCACCAGCATCAAGGCGGTCCGTCCGACCCTTGTCAACACGATCGCCGCCCTGCAGAAGAAGGACGCCGCAGGAGCCAGGGCAGCGTTTGAGGCCTTCGATTCCGGTTGGAACGGAATCGAGGTCTACATCAGCACTCGATATCCCGACGCGTACAAGGAATTGGAGGGTGGCTACCAGGCTCGGATCATCGAGGGGCTGAGGGCCGCGAATCCCGACACGGCCGCGCTCGTCACCGATGCGAAGGCGATGCTCGCCAGGTTCGACGAAACCGTCACCATGATCGAGCAGGCGGCCCCACTCAACCGCCTGTACGACGATGTGGCTCGATTGAGGATTGTTCGAGCTCATCTCCGGGAAGTAACCCCCGCCCTGAAGGCCGGGAACACCGACAAAGCCCGCAAGTCGTTCGACGCGTTCAACGACAACTGGGACAGCATCGAAGACCTCGTGAGCGAGCGCTCCCGCGAAGCCTACGTGGCCATTGAGAGCGGGATGATCGAGATCGAAAAGGCGTTGATGCCGGCTGCGCCGGATGTCGACCAGGTCATTTCCTTGGTGAGAGGTGTGACCGACCGGTACAACGCCATCGTGGCCCAGGTGACCAAGGACGCCCAGAGTCGCAAATAGACACTCGAACTATCGCGGCACAATCGCCGCGATTCTGAGCGGCCCTCCGCTTCCACCGCGAATCTTCATCGGCAGCGCGACCACGAAGCTGCCAGTAACAGGCAGCCGGTCGAGTTGCGCCACATTTTCAAACGCGGGGATATTCGCGGCCATCAGGACCTGATGGGTGTCGAACGTCCTCGACGGTCCGTGGTCGATGCTGGCCGTGTCGATGCCGACGGCATCGATGCCGCCGTGCGAGACCAGCCAACGAGCCGTGTCGGGATGAATGCCGGGGAAATGCAGTTCTGCGGCGCCTTCTGTTCCGGTCTTCGCTGTCCCAAGATACCGCACGCGATCGCCCCACCGTTGTCCCCAGCCGGTTCGGAAGAGGACGATCGACCCCGCCGGAATCTTGCCGTGCGCGCGCTCCCACGCGTCGAGCGCATCAACGGTGATCAGATAGTCGGCATTCTTGGCAGATGGCTCACTGACATCGACGACGACGGCCGGTCCAACCAGGTGTTCGAGGGGAATCGCCTCTGTGGTCCACTTGCCTTCGGCGAAATGCACTGGCGCATCGAGGTGCGTGCCCCCGTGCTCCGACGTCGTGAAGCTGTTCGCCGCATAGTAGTAGCCGGCCGGCGTGCGTCCGGCCGATTCGACGATCAGTTCGAAGGGTTTGGCGGTCGGCCAGAAGATGGTATCTGCCGAGTACTCGTAGCTCAGATCGATCCACGTGCCGCTGGTCAGGAGATCGGGGCCGGCAGCCTGCCGGCACCCGCACGCGAAGAGGATACTCACGACGAGCGCAACGCGAATCATCAGCATGCCCCACATTAGATCAAAGCCGCAGCGTTACAATGCGAATATCCAGCATGGCGGTGCAGGCGCCGGCAAACACGAACGACACACCCGGCCGAAGCCGCGCTCAGATATGGGCAGAGAGGGAAAAGGAGAGGCGGATCTACGCGCTCAGCAACAAGTCATTTGCCGACAGGATGGCGGCGATGAACGCGGACCGCGTGTGGACGCCCGGAAACTGATAGAACGCGCACCTCCTGCTTCTCCGCCTCAGGCATTCCCTGGACAATCTCGCGGAGGAGCAACTGAGGCCTAGGCCTGGCAACACCCTGCTCTTGCGCCTTCGCCATCACCATTCCAACGAGCAAGACCGCGAACGCGAGGCAGAAGCTCCTAATTTTCATCGCGATCCGATCAGCCAGACGGAACTTCCAGGAAGCCCGCAGCGTACGAGACTGAACACCGTCATCCTGCGTTCACTATTTGCTTGTTATGCTTGACATGCGCAAGGACGAGACGGCGGTGCGTTTCATCGCCCTGCTCTCATGCGTGAACTAGATGCCCCAAGGGCTTTTCCTGCTTACTGCGGCGAGCTTCAGCGTCGCGTTCCACGTGTGGCTCAGCCGCGGTCTGCTCTTTGCTGTCCCGCGAACGCCCGAAGCAGCAGCTGAGTACGTGTTCATCTCGGCCAGTTTCGGCGACCTTGACCGCCTTACGGTCATCGCGCTCGCGTGCATCGCATTCCTTCACGCCGGGCTCCGCTATCTCGCGAAGACTGACGCATCCCGGCCGCCTCTGTTGTCCGGTGCAGACACGGCGTACGCGCGTCCACTGCTCCTGTTCGCCGTCAGCTCACTGGCTCTGCTGAACCTCGTACCCGGCATCGGGCGCAGCCTGGGCGTGTTCTCCTACGTAATCGTGGATCTGCGGTGGTGGTGGACGCCATTGATTCTGTTCTGGACACTCGTACGAATCGATCAACGATTGCACGGCAAGGTTCGCGCAACGGTCGCCCCTCTGCTTCAGAACGCTACAGCCCGTCGATGGGCTCCCGAAACCGCCATCGTGGCGCTTGCGGTCGGGTGGGTCGTCATGGGCACTCCCCACCTTCGATTCTCTGGCGTGACTGCAGGAGACGAAGCGAAGTACCTGCGCTACTGCGAACTGCTGTACCAGGGGCAGGGATTCGAACTGTCACACATCAAACCAATCGGCGAGCTGCCTCCGGATTATCGACCCGAACTGGGGCGCAACCTGACGTTGATGGCCCAGATCGTTCCGGAGGAGCTTCACAGCCTGACAGCGGACATCGGCATTTTCATACGAGATCCATTCCACCAGTTCAACAAGGCAGGCAAAGCGCAAGGTCGTTTCTTCACGGGAAAGAACGGCGGCACTTATCAGGTGCACTCTCCCGGGATTTCGTTTCTGATGTTCCCGGCCTATTACCTGAACCGGCAGTTCGGCGGACCTGGAGACCGTCCCGACTCGCAATGGCCTGCGCGGTTGACTGCCGTCAACGGATTCTTTCTCGCTCTGTATGCAGTGTGGGTCGCTTTGTTCTTTCGATTCGTCCGCCGGGTGGTCGAAAGTACCTGGGCGGCATGGATGACCACGCTCGCGCTGATGCTCACAATGCCCGCCGCCACCTTTCCGTTCCAGTTTTACCCGGAGTTGGCGGCGGGCGTCCTTTTGATCTGGGTTGCCGGTCACATTCTTTTTCCCGATCGCAGCGGAACCGCTGCCTCGGCCTTCGCGGGAGTACTGGCGGGTTATCTGCCCTGGCTGCACGTCCGCTTCAGCGCGATGGCGATGATGTTGGTGGTGTTCGGGGTCATCGCGCTTCGCGGGAGTCCCCGGCGCGCGGCAGCACTTGCCATCGGTTCGATGGTGCCGCTGGGATTCCTCAGTCTGTATGCCTATCACCTGACCGGCAGCATTCTTCCGTGGGCGATGTGGCAGGAGGCGTCGGGCCGCGAAATGCTGACGATGCAGGGCGCCATCCGAGGAGGCATCGGGTACCTGGTCGATCGCGACTGGGGGTTGCTGGCTCACGCACCGGTGACGCTGCTCGCGCTCCCGGGGTACTGGCTCCTGGCGCGCCGCCGGCCGGATGTCGCCTTGCTGTGCGGAATGGCGTTCCTGTCACTGCTCCTCCCAGCGGCAGGTCACACGCTGACCGCCGCCGGATCCACACCGATGCGTCTTATCGTCGCGGTCGTGCCGTTTGCCGCGATGCCGCTCGCCGAGCTGCTTGTGGCTCGCGGACACGTCCTGCTGCTTCGGGTTGCGTTCGCGCTCCTCCTCGTTTTGTCGCTGGACACGGCGCTGGCCTACAACCTTCACCACTACAAGAGCCGCGGCCTGCTCGAGGACTGGAGCGTCAGCGGCTGGAAGACGAATCTGCTCTTTCCCCCAGAGAGCCGGGAGCTATGGGCGGTCTTGGGCCCTGACCTGTTGTGGCTTGGGTCATGGATTCTGATGTCGATCGTGCTGCTGAGGGCAACGGCGACATGGGAGCGATCACAGGCACCGTCTTGGAGGGTGCCATCCCTGGCCGCTGCCTGCGTCGCTCTCTTCATCGTGCTTGGCAGCGTGCTATCCGCCGCGACCGGTAACTGGCAGGAAACCCGCTACCGGATTCCCGTCAGGATCGCTACGGCGCAGGCGTCGACGCTGCTCGACGACATCGGACAGTGTTCACTCTGTCTCTCGTCGAGTCGGGGTCGTCTGAATAGCGACTCGATGCGGGTGGCGTTGCGCGAAGTGGCGCGCCCACGAAAGCGGCGAGGGCACACCTGACGCTCTCGCGAGACGCGCTAGAAACCAACCCTGGTCGACAATTGCAGTTGTCGCGGGGCCCGCGCCGATACCGGCTGTCCAAACAGCGGCGAGCCCACCGTCCCGATGAAGGTTCCGTAGTTGACACGGTTCAGCACGTTGAAGGCATCAAGGGCGATCGTCACCGCAAACCCCTGGGGCGAATGCATCGGCGTGCCGCTCGGCCAGCGTGCCGATGAGGCACACGAAGAAGACGGAGCGCAAGCGCGAAACTGTACCACGGTCACCGTATCAGTCGGCGCGTCCCGTGGCGCTCAACCCGGCAAATCGGCAGCCGGTTCATCCACGTCGATGACCACGAGGGTGATGTCGTCCTGCTGAGGGACAGAAGCCAGGCGCCAGCGGGCGACATCGGCCAGCAGTTCTTCCGACAGCTCGGCCGCCGTTCGCCGGTGATGAACGCGCACGATTTCTTCGAGGCGCGCATCACCGAAAAACTCCCCACGGCCGTTCTCCGCCTCGGTGACGCCATCGGTGTAGAGGAGGAACCGCTCGCCGGCGTTGATCGGCATCGTGAACACCGGATAGTCGGCGTCCTGGAACATCCCACACAGAAATCCGTTGCTCTCGATACGCTCGAGCGTCGCCTGACTCCAGCGCAGCAGCGGCGGATGTCCGGCCGCGGAGTACCGCGCCGTCCGGTTCTCCATATCGAACCACACGTAGGCCGCGGAAACGAACTGACTGCTCCCCTGCCCCGAGAGCGCGCGGTTCAACCCGCGCAGGACGGCTCCCGGGTCATCAGCGCAGGCCGTCACGGACTGCAGAGCGACTTTGATCATCGACGCGATGAGGGCCGCGGGCACGCCGTGTCCAGCGACATCAGCGACCAGAATTCCGACGTGCGTCCGATCGACGGCGACGAAGTCGTAGAAGTCTCCGGCCACGGCGGTCATGGGCCGGTAGGCGGCGCTGATGCGAAGATGCTGAACATCGGGAACGGAGCCGGGAAGAATCGCCATCTGGATCTTGCGGGCGATTTCGAGCTCGTTTTCAACGGCGAACAGGCGGCGCTCGTTCCGAAACGCCTGCTGCAACGCGACGTATCCAAACGCGAACAGGAGAATCCCGAATCCGAGGTGATCGAGCATCCGTGAATGATCGAAGCCGAGCGGGCGCGACACGTTGCTGTACAGCGCCTCGACCGCAAAGACGAGCGTGCCAAAGGCGAGAACCCGGTGGTTCTGGAGCGCGAGGTACCTGGCCGACAGGCGCGGCGTGGCCGCGACAATCACCAGGACCACGAGCACGCAGGCCGCGAGCAGGTTGTTGTACGGCATCAACCGCGAGCGCGAGCCCGTCAGGACGAAGACGAGGACGCCGCTGATGGCGAGCGCGAGCCCGAGAAATGCCGCGATCCGGATCAGGTCTCGAAGTCTGCCCAGGCTCAATTCGAAAAAGGCGAGCGACGCGGGGACAACGAGCAGATAGGTCATCGCAACGTTCGCGTACGGCGCGCTGATTTGAAACCAGTGCGGCGCCACCGCGATGACAGCCGATAGCTGGGTCAATCTGATGGCGCCATACAGAGCGCTCCAGATGCCCAGCCAGAAGAAGATGCGGACGCCGCGCCGATTGCGAATCGCCGCGATCGAGCAGGTCGCAAGGCCGATGAACAGGAAGACCGACCCGACAATGATGTCGGCGATCTGGCCGCGCAGTATCGCCGTGACCTGATCAGTCAGTGTGCCGCGCCTTAATTACTCTCGATTTTCAGGACGTGCGCGAGCAGGCTGTCGGCGACGTAGATCGTCTTGAGATCCTTCGACACCGCGAGCTGATGGGCCTCGCCGATGTCGTTCGAATCGGGATTGTTGCCCCACTTGCCGAACCATCCCAGTATTTTCCCGTTCCAATCGAGCTTCAAGACCATGCCGTTCATCCCGGCTCCCATCCACAGGCCGCCCTTCGCATCGACGAACAAGGCGCAGGCGAGATAGTTCACATCAATCTCGCGCAGCTTCTTCAGGTTGCGGTCGAACACGACGAGCTTCTTCGCGTTCCGGTCGCCCACCCACAGCTCGCCCGTCGGGGAGATCACGACGGTGTGCGTCGTGGCAAACGGCCCGGCTGGATGCGCGAGGCTTACGCTCGCGATGAACCGCCCGTCCTTGTCGAATTTCATGAGCCGCGGATCGGAGCCTTGCACCACGGGCGGCCGCGCAGCGACGGCGTGGCGGTCGGGCCGTGCGGCATAGGGGTAGGTCG
The DNA here is from genome assembly GCA_963821395.1 of Vicinamibacterales bacterium. Classification (GTDB taxonomy): domain Bacteria; phylum Acidobacteriota; class Vicinamibacteria; order Vicinamibacterales; family JAMQPK01; genus JAMQPK01. The sequence continues at coordinate 41,721 of CAWGDY010000049.1, forward strand.
TGCAGAACGAGCAGTCCTCCGGCGGCGACGTGCCGCCGTGACCCTGGACGACGTAGAAGTTGTCGTCCTGGTCGAAGGCGATATCGAGCGGCTGATTGAACATCCCGTTCCACTCGGCGTCGTTCCAGGCACCATTCTCACCGCGCCTGCCGAGCATCATCAGCGGCTCTCCTTTCGGGTTCAGCTTCCAGAGCACGTTCCAATACGCGTCGGTCGCCCAGATGTTGCCGAATCGATCGATGCGCAGCGCGTGCGGGTTGACGGCGATGTTCGGGTTGAACACGCGCAGCACCTTGCTGCCGGTGGCGTCGTATTCCACCATCTGGATCGGCGCGTTGCGATTGAAGACGAGCAGATGTCCTTCCGGCGTGAACGCGACGGCGGCGACGTTGCCGAATTTCTGCCCCAGAGGGCGGTACCGGACGCGCGCCAAACTTGAACGGCAGCATCGGCACACCAGGCGGCGGCGCGGTGGGCGCGGTCGGCACCGGGATATTGCTCGGGTCAGGTCCGAAGTCCCCGGGAGTGGGACTGGGATTCTGCCCGCTGATGACGGTCGATACGCACACGGACAAAAGCAGATATATCGCGAGTTTTTTCATAGCGAGGAAGAGGCTACCACGGGCTGTGATAGATTGGCTGGGCCATTCGTGCCAAGCTGGTTGATTCGATCCTTCTAATCTCAATTGTGGCGAGCGCCCTGCTCGCCGTCATCGCCGTTCTTGGCCCAGGCGTCTACACAAGCGCTTACGGGATTCGCCTCTCATCACAGACACTGTGGCGCCCGGCACTCATCGCAGGCGCCGCAAGCGCGTTTCTGCTGTATCGGTCTGAATTGCGCCAACAGGGGCTCGCAAGGATCTGGTCCCGGATACTGCACCATTCCACGGCCGTCGCGATTGTCCTCGGGGCACTCACCGTCGCGATCGCGTTTCGTGTGTCCGCGTTCGAGGCACTTGGAGCGGATGCGTACGGATACGTCAGCCAGGCGCACCTGTGGGCGGCTGGCAATCTCGTCCAGCAGGAACCCCTTTCTCTTCGCGTACCCTGGCCCGAGGCGGAGTGGACGTTCTCGCCGCTGGGATATCGTCCGGGCCTCGAACGCGGAACAATCGTGCCCACGTATTCACCTGGCCTCCCAATGGCGATGGCAGGCCTGCTCGTCCTGTTCGGTCGAGACGGTCCGTTCTTTGCGGTGCCGTTACTTGGCGGCGTGGCGATCGTCGCCGCATTCCTGCTCGGACGGCGCGTGGCTGGTGACATGTGCGGTCTCGCATCCGCCACGTTGCTGCTGACCAGCCCGGTATTTCTGTACCAGCTGAAGGAGCCCATGAGCGATGTGCCTGTCACGGCATGGTGGCTCCTGGCGATACTCCTCGCCTCGAAGACCACGCCCGGGCTCATCTTTGCGGGAGGTCTGGCGACTTCTGCCGCGATCCTGACAAGGCCAAATCTTGTTCCTCTGGCCGCGGTCCTCGGGATGTTCGTTCTCCTTTACTCAGCGAACGAATGGCGCCGCCGCATCTTGAACGCGTGCCTGTTCTCTGTAGCAGTCATTCCTGGATGCGTCGCCGTCGCCGTCGTCAACGCCAGGCTCTACGGCTCGCCGCTGTCGTCAGGGTACGGCGCGATGTCCGGGTTGTTCAAGATCGATTACTTCTGGACCAATCTCTCGCAGTACTCGAGATGGCTCCTCGACATGGAAACGCCCTTCATCCTGCTGGCCCCCGCCGGGTGGTTCCTGCTGAAACGACGCGAGGGTTCCCATGATGATGCCCGCGCTCGCGAACGCGGAAGGTTGTCTGGCCTGTTCGTCGTGTTCGCGGTGGCGCTGTACGGATGTTATGCCACCTATTTACCGTTTGATAACTGGACGTATTTACGATTCCTGCTCCCGGCGATCTCGCTGCTGCTGTTGTATTGTGCCCTGACTGTGTATGACCTCGGCGAACGATTGGATTCGTTCCTGCCGAGATTTCTGGTCGTCACGGGCTTCGTGGTGTTTCTTGCCTGGCGGTGGGATGTGACGGGTTTGAAACCGGTCAGGCCACACGACCGGAAATCCGTCGTCATTGCCGAGTATGTGCAGGACCATCTGCCGCCAAACGCCATCGTGTTCTCCGCGTTCCACTCAGGCAGCATCCGGTACTACTCCGGCCGGTTGACCCTCCGGTGGGAGTGGCTGAATCATGATTGGCTCGACCGATCGCTGGTGTTCCTGACCGCAAACGGCTATCGACCGTTTCTGTTGATCGAGGATGAGGAGCGGGCACCGTTTGTGAAGAAGTTTTCCGGCAACTCCAGAATCGGGTCTCTCAGTGGCTTGACGCCGGTGGCGACTTACCATGGAGGGACTCGAGTCGATTTGTACGATTTGGGGAATCCGAACCCGCCGGCCGCGACGGCGACGATTGGACCGCGCTCGCCTCAGTGACGCCCATCGCGTCATTAATCGAGAACGGCTTCTATCAAGCGTCCCGACAAACCTTCCAAACCGTATTTTGACATAATAATAATATAAGAATATATTAGAGAAATACTATATAGGACCGGCAAGGTAAGGCGGTGGAACGATGAGCCAAGTCCAGTGGTTTAAGGCGCAGTTTTTTCGGGCATTAGCGCATCCAGTACGGATAAGAATTCTTGAAATCCTGGCCAACGGCGGGAAAACCGTCCAGGAGTTGCAGGAAGCACTACGGCTGGAACAGCCGGTCGTTTCGCAGCAACTCGTCATCCTCCGAAAACAGAGCATCGTTGAGGCGCGAAAGCAAGGACCGTGCGTCCGCTACACGCTGCGAGACCCGCTGGTCGGCCAACTGCTCGACGTCGCTCGTCGGATTTTCAACAACCACTTGGTAAGTACGCAGGGCATCCTGCGCGAACTGCTGCGAGAAGTCCGGAGAGGCTGACGAATGTGCAGCAAAGGGGACGGACTTGGGACGCTGAGGCAATGAGCGGGCGACGGCTGTGCTCCGTGCGTGAGACGCATGGTTACGAGGTCATCGCTGCGGATCACATGCGGTGCATGGGTTCAGGAGACACTCGAGACGATCACTTGGGCCCGCAACCCGTCCGGGCGGCACTGTTAGCGATGTCTCTATGCGGCTCGATAAACGTATGAAGGCTCTCAGATATCACGCTCGTCCACCCGCTGGGAAGATACAAGTCACCGTGAGCAAGCCATGTGATACAGCGGCGGATTTGGCGCTCGCGTATACGCCTGGCGTCGCTCGTCCTTCGCTCGCGATCAGCCGCCGACCTGAGTCCGTATACCGCTACACGGGCAAGGGAAACCTGGTCGCGATCGTGTCGAACGGCACCGCCGTTCTAGGCCTTGGCAACCTGGGGCCGCTGGCCGCCAAGCCCGTTATGGAAGGTAAGGCCCTGTTATTCAAGCGGCTTGCCGACATCGACGCCTTCGATCTCGAGATCGACGTGACGGACGCTGAAGAGATCGTGCACGTCGTGAAGGCGATCGCGCCGACCTTTGGAGGCATCAACCTGGAGGACATCAGGGCGCCCGAGTGCTTTGTGGCACGCCGAGCTGTGAGTGACGCGGCAGCGTACGCGACGGCGGTTGCAGAGCGGATGCGCGACAGACATCCGGGCACTGTTGTGGACAGGAGAATAGTACCGGTGGTCGCGTCGCTGGTCGGTTAATGGAGCGCCCTCACGAGGGTCGTCGGGATCGCCACAAAGGATCAACAACCCGCAGCAAGCAATGTCTGTGAGCGAATGCCTTTGGAGCCTCCAGAAGTCCGGCCGGCGGATTTCATTTCTGCTGACGGCGCTGGAAGCGAGTAGATTCGAGCTGAAGCTCATCTGGTCGAAAGAGCCCATTCAATCGGTCCGAGTGTTTCCAAACCGGGACGATGCGATGGCCGAAGCTCAACGTCAACTGCGAACCTATCTGATTCAGGGTTGGTCGGTTCAATCAATATTGCAGTCAGAAGCCTGAGGAACGCCATGGGAAGCGCAAATCGTGAAGAACTGCACGCCATGCGGCATCTCAAAAAGACCGTCGATGAACTGGGGTTGGCGCATGTTGTCTACCTTCTCGCCAACATCGCGGACCAGCAGTCAGATCTCTTGTTGAAGGAGGACAGCGTGAGGTCGGCGCGGCTTGCCCACGATGCCAAGGTACTGGGCCGAACGGCGATCGTGCTGTTAGACTGACGTGTTCGATTGTTCAAGGCTGGATCTGTCCATCCAGCCAGTGCACATCAAACCGGCCAGAGGATGATAGATAAAAGAAACAATCGTCCGCCGACACACACCGGACACTGTGCACTCGGCGGCGAGCAATGAGCACCATCGTTCCAGGTTGCGCTATCAGTTCTCCGGTCGGATCGCGGAAACGTATTTCAAGAAGACCTTGCTCCGGATACACTCGCTGCGTCGCACTATGCCATTGATCAGGCAAGGCGTATCCCGCGATGAAGCGCACATACATATACACGGGTCCGACGGAGCTGACGTAGAGCTCTTGTCGAGTAGCGCCTGGAGGCAATTCAGGGAATGCAACCCACGGCTCGCTATGCACGGAGGGCTGGTGCGGGACACGGGCCACAACAGCGCTCGGCGCAGTTGCACCTGCAAATATCATGAGCGCGATCAGCGTGATTGCGTGCGAGGGTAACTGGGAGTGATGCCGAAGTGGCGCCTTGCACGCGGCCCCGGTTTCTCCCTCTACCTGACCGCCTACCACCGGATGCATTGCGGTTGACCCCAGCTGAACCCGTTCCGTGGTTACCGATTTCGGTCGGGATCTCCTGCTTCAGCAAAGAGCGCGTTTGGCAGTCTGCTCGCCTGTGTCCGGCGATAGGTGCTTTTGGAACCAGACGCCGCCACAGCGTTCAATGACCACCACGTAACCGTGCCTCTTGAAGACAGTCGGAGCGATGTCAGTGCGAAGCACCACAATCGCGTAGCTGCCGCTGACGTGACACGCCGCTTCCAGTGCATCTAATACGATTTCCACAGTCTGATCGCGTTGTCGCGGGGATTTCAAGCGAAGCAGGAGCTCATGCATCACACAAATGTTGCGATCCGCGAATTTATAAGCGGCGATACCCGCGACCGCTCTGCCGCAACCGACAATAATCACGTAGGACTCGTTGATGCGTGCACGACGGGCGCAGGTCAGCCGCTTGCTCCGAAAAAGGCGTCCCAGTTCTCGCTCGTCGAGCGTCAGACATCCTGGCGCGAGCACACGGCGGCATTCCGGGTACGTGAACGATTGTCTGGAGTTTTCCCTCAGGGATCGGCCCGCTCGCGGGGCCGTATCGAAGAGTGTTGGAACCAGCGATATGGGATGACTAGCCCCTCTTTTTTTGACTGTGCGGCTTGACATGTTAATATGCACATATTATAATACATGCGATTCGTGGTTGACGGCCTTATTTAAAAGATGTGTTCGATCTGATTCGTAGGTGTCCACCAGCCTCGATAGGCCGCTCGTTCGCTTTGAGCAACGTTCCTTCTTGAAGGTGGAGGGCGCCGCATTGTCGGCGCCCTCTGCGGCTGTCTTTCCGTGCATAGACCGACAGAGGTCTGAGCTATCGCTGCCGATTGTTCAACGTTTGTTGTGTTTTGTGTGTCCGTTCCAGTGAAGAGACGATCGACTCCGCCTTCCGTTTTGCGGCTTCAGCCTTAACTCTTTGCACCGGGATAACGTTGGCTGGCGAGATGCATATGATAGTTCCGCTCAACTGCACAGTTTTGGACCAGTGCTGCGGCATGTCTCAGTCGATCGACGCGGAATAACAACCTAAATAGGGAAGGGCTGACCTTTACCGGCGCCGCCCTTGTCGCTGCAACTCGCGCAACAGTCCCTGCGTTCCGACCAGGTGGTTGTTGAAGATTCGGCGCGCGACACTGAAGAGCTCGCCGATGAGGGGATCGCGGACGAGATATCGGACGCTCGTGCCTTCTTTTCGACTGGCGACGATGTTTTTCGCGCGCAACACAGCGAGCTGTTGGGACACCACGGGCTGATCGACTTTGAGAATGTCCTGGAGTTCCTGCACGCTGCGTTCGCCTTGCAGCAGTACCTCGAGGATCTCGATGCGGATGGGGTGGGCCAGCGCCCGAAAGAACTCCGATTTGAAACGCTGCAGCTCACCAACCATAGAATTCATATAAAGTAATATTATCCTCAGTGGCCAACCCAACACCAACTGCCGCCGTTACCGGAGGAGTTTGGGATGACGTCCCTTGGCCTGCGCTGGCAGAGTATCGTCGATTTCGTCGTCTTGGTCGCAGCAATCTATTTCGTGCTGCGATGGAGCCGCGAAGCACGCGCCCTGAGAGTGACATTGGGCATTCTGGCCCTGGAGGTTGGGGCGCTGATGGCGCATCAGGCCCACCTGACGATCACAATGTGGGTGCTTCACGCCGGCACCGTCGTCGCAGCGGTTATCCTGGTCGTTCTCTTTCAGCCGGAGCTGCGCCATGCGCTCAAGCAATTGGAGATCGTTCTCGCCCGTCCCAACCGAGGTCCTACGCCGGATCGGCCGCTCGAAGCGGTGGTTGACGCTGGGTTTTCCCTCGCGCGCGCCCATCGTGGCGCCCTAATCGTACTTACTCGTCACGATGCTGTAAGCGAACTGCTCACGAGCGGTGTTCCTCTTGGAGGCCACGTTTCGACCGAGATTATCGAGGCAATCTTTCGCAAAGTATCACCCGTTCACGACGGGGCGACAATCATCGACGTCGATCGAATCACACGGGTCGGCGCTTTGCTGCCCCTGTCGCAAAGGGAGGACGTCCCTCGCGACTGGGGCACTCGACACCGAGCCGGTTTGGGCCTCGCTGAGCGCTCGGATGCCGTCGTTGTCGTGGCATCGGAACAGCGCGGTGAGCTGACCCTGATGTACGACGGCACTTTCGAGGCCCTTCGCACGCCCCATGAACTGATTGCCCGCCTGAACGCACTGTTTGCGCCCAAACCCGCTGTGCGGCCGTCGCCTATCGTGCGCCCAAGCGACCGAACGCTGCAGGCGACTGCGTTGGGACTCGCCGTCGTGATCTGGGGCGCGACATTTCTGGTCACGAGCAACGAGATTCGAATGCAAAGCGCACCTATTGAGTTCAACCGAATTGCACCGGATCTGATGGTGGCCGCTCAATCGGCTGCTTTTGTTCAGCTCAGGCTGCGCGGCAGTGCATGGGCGCTGGATTCTACGAACGTCGTGCGATTGAGTGCCCGCGCGGATCTTCGTGATCTCAGGGAGGGCGTTCATACGGTCGACATCGTCGGGCCGTCAGCGGCACTTCCCCACGGAGTCCGGCTCGACGAACTTTCGCCACGGCGCATTACAGTACGGCTCGTTAGGACGCCTGCCGTGGGAGCCCCTGGCAACCAACGGCGTTGAATGATCCGGAGGAGGGCACAATGAGCGACTCAAGGGCGGTGCAGTTCGACCGTCAGCTGTTGGAGGTCTATTTGGTTGGCCTACAAGCTGAGGTTGAGGCGAAGCTGCGCGAGGTGACGCGATTTCGCGAGAACATGAAAGTGCTCGCTTCGTCCCGTACTCCTGAAGCACGACAGCAGCAACTCGACGCTGTCCAACAACTCACGGAACAGGTCGATCGCATGCTCGACACCAATAAAACAGTGCGTGAGACGTTGGCGGAGCTGCGGAAAGCCGTCACGATACTTGCACGCGATCTGCGCGACTAACGCGTGTGAGGCGGTACTCGAAAGCGTCGGTGGCCCAATCCGTCGAACATTCAGGGAGGTGTGAATTGAGCGATCATCCGCGTTGGGAGCCGCCACCTCTGCCAGACGACCCACGGGAGCTTCGAACAATCCGGACACAACTCATTATTCTTGCCCTGCTAGGGATCATCGCGCTGGTGGTTTCGATGATCGCGGGCTGACCGCCGGCCGCTTTTGCAAGATGGACATCGTAATATATATTTATAATGAAATGTAGGTGCGGGATGTCGGGTGAGCGCCATCGCAAACGGCCGGCAGCGGAGGCGAAGCCGTGACGGCGTTTGATCCCGATGCCGGTTTGCGCATCGCGCTCGCCTTGCGGGTTACGGTGATCGCCCTGACCCTGCTGGTGGCGCGGTGGCCGACCGCGTGTCGCCTGGTGGGGTTCGTCGGGTCCACCATTGCGTCGGTCGTGACTGCGACGACAGCCGCGGCGATGTTACAGGCCGGCGTGGTCCGCCAAGGGGAGCTGCTCCTCCATCGCGCATCGCAGTTGTCCGTCACGTACCTGATCGACGGACTCTCGGCATGGTTCCTGATCGTTCTCTCTACACTGGCCATTCCGATTGCCATCTTCAGCATCGGCTACTTCGCTCCCGCGCATTTCGCGCGTCGAGCGGCCTTTATCGGTGCAGGGTTCAACGTGCTGGTCGGTGCCGTGGAACTCGTCTTCGTCGCAGGCGACGCCATCACGTTTCTTTTTGGCTGGGAGCTGATGACGCTGACGGCCGCGGCGCTGGTGACGACCGAACATGAAGAGCGCGCGAGTCGCCGCGCCGCCTTCCTGTACCTGGTCATGTCGCACGTGGCCACCGGGTGTCTGATCGCAGGGTTCTTCATATTGGCATCCGCGTCCGGCACGGTATCGTTCTCGACGCTCCTGGCCGGCGACGTCGCGCGAGGACCGATGCGTGACGTCCTGTTCGGTCTTTTCTTCTTCGGGTTCGGTGTCAAGGCGGGCGTCATTCCGCTGCACGTGTGGCTGCCCGAGGCGCATCCGGCGGCGCCGTCCAGCATTTCAGCGCTCATGTCAGGCGTGCTCCTCAAAGCGGGCATCTACGGCATCGTGCGCGTGTGCGCGTTTGGTCTGGGAGTGCCGAGGTTGTCCTGGGGCGTAATCGTCGTTACCTTGGGGGGACTCTCGGCGGTGCTCGGTGTCCTGTATGCACTCATGCAGCATGATCTCAAACGGCTCCTTGCGTATCACAGCGTCGAGAACATCGGCATCATTTTGCTGGGCCTGGGCGCGGGGATGATGGCCCTCGCGTACGGTCGCAGCGAGCTCGCCTGGCTCGGCGTGGCCGCGAGCCTGTACCACGTGTTGAATCACGCCGTATTCAAAGGTCTGCTGTTTCTCGGAGCCGGCGACGTGGTGATGACCACCGGCACGCGGCAGATCGAGCGGTTCGGAGGCCTGCTGCGGCGGATGCCGTGGACCGGACTGTTCTTTCTGATCGGTGCGATGGCCATTTCCGGATTGCCACCGCTCAACGGGTTTGCGAGCGAGTGGCTGACGTTCCAGGCGTTCTTGTACGGTTTCCGGGGCTCAGCGGAGCCGCTCGTGCACTTTCTGTTTCCGGTCGGCGGTGCGCTCTTGGCACTGACGACCGCCTTGGCCGCGGCGTGTTTCGTGAAGGCTTTCGGAATTAGTTTTCTCGCCCTGCCGCGCAGCCAGGCAGCGGCCAGCGCACGCGAGGCGCCCGCGGTGATGCTGGTGCCGCAGGCAATGCTTGCGGCGCTCTGCGTTGTGTTGGGGCTCTTCCCTGGGTTTGTTCTAGGCGTACTCACCCGGGTTCTCGCGTCGTTGCCCGGACTGTCGCCGCAGGCTGACGACATGTGGGACGGGCTTGGGATGGCGTCCGGCAGCGGAGCGTTTGACCACGTCGTTCCGTTGATGTTCGCGGTGGCTCTGGTGTGCGGCATTGCGCTGGCTGGTGCATTGGCTGTGCGTGCCGGGTCTGCTGTGCGCCGCGTGCCGACGTGGGGCTGTGGGGGTGAGCTGTCGGCGCAGACGGAGTACACGGCGACGGCGTTCTCCAAGCCGCTGATGATGATCTTCCGGGCGATATATCGACCGACGCGCCAGGTCGAATCGCTGGCGGAAGTCTCGCCCTATTTCCCGCACGAGGTGCGCTACCACGCGGAGATCGAGCCGACGTTCGAACGGTATCTCTACGATCCGTTGCTTCGCACGGTGCTGCGCGTCGCGAACGGTTTGAAAGTGCTCCAGGCCGGCAGCCTTCACGCTTACCTTGCGTACGTGATCGCCTTGGTCGTGTGGCTGATGCTCCTCGTGTGGTGGAGAAGTTGAGTTGAACATGCTTCAGTTGGTGGATGTCGCCGTGCCGGCGGCAGTCGTGATTCGTGTCGCAACGGTGGCCGCGACGCTCCTCCTGACTCGCCGCGCCAGCGCCTGCCGGGTCATCGCGTTGAGCGGTTCCATTCTCGCTTCAGCGGTGACCGTCAATGCGGCGATCCACGTGTTAATCGCTGGACGCGCGCTGGAGGGTGTCCTCCTTCGACAGGCGGCGTCCGGCATCGCGCTGTCGTACTCGATGACGCCGCTGTCGGCGTGGTTTCTCATGGTCTTCGGCCTGATCGCGATCCCGGTGGCCGTCTATAGCGTGGGATATTTCGCTCACTCGATCCGACCATCTCGGATGGCGGCTGTGGGCACCGGCTTCAACGTCATGCTGGGCGCCGTCGAACTCGTCTTCGTTGCCGGCGATGTCATCACGTTCCTGTTTGCCTGGGAGTTGATGACGCTGGCGACGGCCGCCCTCGTGGCCACGGAACACGAGGAGCGCTCGAGCCGGCGCGCTGGATACCTGTACCTGGTGATGTCGCACATCGGCACCGGTTGTCTGGTGGCCGGCTTTCTGACGCTGGCGGCGGCGGCCGACTCCCTGTCGTTGTCGACCCTGCTCGCAGGCCATCTGGTGTCCGGGCTGACGCGTGACGGCGTCTTCGTGCTGTTTCTTGTCGGATTTGGCGTGAAAGCGGGCGTCATCCCATTCCACGTCTGGCTACCTGAAGCGCATCCCGCGGCACCCAGTAGCATTTCGGCGCTCATGTCCGCTGTGCTGATCACCGCGGGTATTTACGGTCTGTTCAGAGTTTGCGCGTTTGGACTCGGCATTCCCGCCGCAAGTTGGGGCTTGACGTTTATGGGGATGGGTACACTGTCGGCCATCTTAGGCGTGCTGTACGCCTTGACCCAGAGTGATCTCAAACGGCTGCTCGCGTACAGCACGATTGAGAACGCCGGAATCATGGTGCTCGGATTGGGTGCAGCGATGTTGGCTCTCGCGTACGGTCGGACCGAGCTGGCGACCGTTGCCGTCGCCGCCAGTCTGGCGCACGTGCTGAATCATGCGGTGTTCAAAGGATTGCTGTTTCTTGGTGCCGGAAGCGTGGTGATGGGAACGGGCACGCGGCAACTTGAGCAGTATGGCGGCTTGTTGCGACGCATGCCGTGGACTGGACTCTTTTTCCTCGTTGGCTCGATGGCCATTGCCGGTCTGCCGCTCCTGAACGGCTTTATCAGCGAGTGGCTGACATTCCAGGCGCTGCTGCTCGGGTTCAGTTCGACGCCCGGACTTATCCGATTGAATTATCCGCTGAGTGCTGCGTTGCTGGCCTTGACCAGCGCGCTGGCGGCCGCCTGCTTCGTGAAAGTCTTTGGCATCAGTTTTCTGGCCTTGCCGCGGAGCACGGCAGCGGCCGATGCGCACGAGGCGCCGAGGGCGATGCTGGTGCCGCAGGCATCGTTGGCCCTGCTTTGCATCGGGTTGGGCTTGTTCCCAGGCATCGTGTTGAGCGCGCTGAGCGGGGTGCTGTCGTCACTACCAGGGTTGGAGCCCGCCGCCCATATCGCCTGGGGCGCGGTGGGGATGACCGCGCCTCTCGCGTCGTTTGATCACGTCGTGCCCGCGATGTTTGGTGTGGCGCTGCTGGGCGCTGTTGCCGTCGCGGGCGTGCTCGCGGCGCGGACAGGCTTGGCCATTCGCCGTGTACCGACCTGGGGTTGCGGCGGCGAGTTGTCCGCCCAGACGGAATACACCGCGACTGCGTTTTCGAAACCTCTGATGATGATCTTCCGCGCCGTCTATCGGCCGACGCGACAAGTGGAAGCGCTCGCGGAGGTCTCGCCCTATTTTCCCCAGGAAGTTCGTTACCGCTCCGAAATCGAGCCGACCTTCGAGCGGTACCTGTACGGTCCATTGGTGCGTACCGTGCTGCGTGTGGCGAACGGCATGAAAGTGCTCCAAGCCGGCAGCCTTCACGCCTATCTCGCGTACGTCCTTGTGCTGGGCGTGTTACTGCTCCTCTGGCTGGGAGGTACGACGTGACCCCCATGATGTCCGATGTCGTCCGCGCATTCGGGCTCGCGATGCTGCAGGCCGCTGCCCTGCTCGTGCTGGCCCCTCTACTGAAGACGGCGATCAAGAAGATGAAGGCGAGGCTCCAGAACAGACAGGGGCCGCCGCTGCTTCAGGGCTACTACGACCTTGCCAAGCTGTTTCGCAAGGAGCCCGTCCGATCCGCGACAGCGTCATGGGTGTTTATCGCCGGGCCGCGGGTCTACTTCGGCGCGGCGGTGGCGGCTACCACGCTCGTTCCTGTCATCATGGCCGCGGCCCCGCTCGAATCGGCAGGCGGAATCCTGCTTCTGGTGGGAGCGCTCGCGCTTGGCCGCTTTGCCCTTGCCACGGCGGCGCTCGATACGGGAAGTGCATTCGGCGGCATGGGCGCCAGCCGCGACATGACCATTGCGGCGCTGGCGGAACCCGCACTGATGCTGGGCCTGTTCACATCGGCACTTGCGGCCGGGTCGTTGAATGTGGGAGGTCTGGTCAGGAGCGGGCTGCAACAAGGTGTCGCGTTCCACCCCAGTGATCTGCTGGCATTCGCCGGACTCTTCATTATCGTGATCGCAGAGACGGGACGCATCCCCGTGGACAACCCGGCTACGCACCTCGAGCTGACGATGATCCACGAAGCGATGGTCCTCGAGTACGCCGGACCCGATCTGGCACTGGTCGAATGGGCGTCGGCCGTGAAGGAGTTGTTGTACCTGACGTTGCTGGTGGACCTCTTTCTCCCGGCTGGCATCGCGATGAGCGCGGCGCCGGTGGCGATCGTCGTAGCGACGTTGGCGTGGGCCGGCAAGGTCTTCCTGCTGGCCATTGGCGTGACCATCGTGGAGAGCACGAACGCGAAGCTCCGGCTGTTCCGCGTCCCAGAGCTCGTCTCAGTCTCGTTGGGCCTTGCGTTTTTGGCCTTGGCGATTCGCTTCCTGTGAGGTTCCACGCATGACGACCAGCGACCTCTTGATTCTGTGTGCGGCGGGAATGCTTGTGAGCGCGTATCTCATGGTCGGTCAGAAAGCACTCGTGACGGCCATCCGCCTCTATGGATTTCAGTCACTGCTACTTGGCATGGTGGCCACGACAATCGCGGTCTCGGAGTCTCGCCATGAGCTCCTCGTGACCGCGGCGATCACCCTGGTACTCAAGGTGATCCTGATTCCATGGTTCTTGATACGTACCATCGATCGGATCGGCATCCATCGTGAGATCGAGCCGTTCCTGAATGTCCCGGCCTCGCTCCTGGTGTGCGTCGGTTTGACCATCATCGGATACCGGGTCAGTACGGGATTCCCGGAAGGCGCGCGTGGCGTGAGTCACCATCTCATCGGCGTGGCCCTGTCGATGCTGTTGATTGGACTGTTCCTGATGGTGACGCGCAAGAAAGCGATTACGCAGATTCTCGCCTTGCTCACGGTCGAGAACGCTGTATTTCTCGTGGCCGTTGGCGTGACGCCTGGCATGCCGCTCGTCGTCGAGTTCGGGATCGCGTTCGACGTGATTGTGGCCGTCCTCGTGCTGGGCGTGCTTGTCCATCGCATCGTCGATCGGTTCGAGTCGATGGACGTGAGCCGGCTTTCGAAGCTGAAAGGGTAACGCGTGAATCTTCTCGTCTGGACACTCGGCGTGCCTCTGGTCACTGGCGCCATCGGCGGCCTGGGCGGCCCGCGCAAGTTGAAGGAGATCGTGATGATCGGCGGCCTCCTCGCAACGTTCGGGTTATGCGTCGCAACGGCCCGCCAGTTCCTTGGCGGCGCAATCCCAGCCGCCTTCGGCGGCGCATTGCGTGTCGACGGACTGTCGGCCCTGGTGCTGGTCCTCTGTGGCTTCGTGGGTTTGGTGTCCGGCACGTACGGGGTCGGGTACTTGCGGCGCAACGAAGCCCGCAACTTAGTGACCCCGCGCATGCGACGCGAGTTTTACGGCCTGATTCCCGCCTACGTGTTCGCCATGCTCTTTGTCTCGATGTCGAACAATCTCGGCCTCATGTGGATTGCCGTCGAGCTGACGACATTGGCGTCGGTTTTTCTCATTACATTCCACGACAAGGACACGTCGCTCGAGGCGGGTTGGAAGTTCCTGGTGTTGGGCAGTCTCGGCCTCGGCTTCGCATTATTGGGAATCGTCTTGTTGTTCGCCGCTGGCCGGGGACAGCTCGGAGAGGGGATGGCCGCGCTGAACTGGACGCGCTTCATAGAGGTGGCGCCGTCGCTCCATCCTTTCACGCTGCGGCTCGGCGTGGTCTTTGCGCTGATTGGATATGGCACAAAGGCAGGCCTTGCGCCGATGCACACGTGGAAACCTGATGCGTATCGCGAAGCGCCCTCGCCGGCGGGCGTGCTCATGGCCGTCGGCATGCTGAACGGTGCCCTCTATTGCGTCCTGCGAATCCACCTCATTTCGAAGTCGGCCCTGGGCCCGGAGTTCTCGGGAGACCTGCTGCTGGCACTGGGTCTTCTGTCCGTGCTCATCGCGACGCCATTCATCCTGGTTCAATGGAACCTGAAGCGGCTGTTGGCCTATTCGAGCATCGAGCATGTCGGCATCATGGCGGTCGGGATTGGTTTGGGGGGCGAGGCCGGTGCGTTCGGAGCTCTACTGCATATGACTTATCACTCGCTGGCGAAGCCGGTCGCGTTCTTCGCAGCCGGCACGCTTTCGCAGCTTCACAGTTCGTCGAACTTCGACCGGATCGGGACTGGGACATTCAGCCGCGCGCCAGTCACGAGCAGTCTCCTGGTGCTCGCGGCGCTGATGATCACCGGCTCGCCGCCGTTCGGTTTGTTCTTCAGTGAGATGATCATCCTGAGAGCCGGATTCTTCAGTTCACACGTGACCGCCACGTCGATATTCCTCGCCGCGCTCGTTGTGCTGTTTTGCGGCTTTGCGTTTCAGATCGGCAAGATCGTGCTTGGTCCCCCGCGCGACCCGACGGATCGGCGAGTGCCGCGGCCCGAAAGGTTCGATATCAGCATGGCTACCGCGATCGTTGCGGCGATCGTCGCGGTTGTGTCGGCATTCTACCTGCCCGCGTCGCTCCTGGCGTTGATCCATGCCGCGACACAAGTCGTATGGGAGGGCGCATGAGATCGGTCATCTCGACAGTGACGGCCGCACTCGGTGTCGCTGAATGGGTGGTCCGGGAGACGCGCCCAGGAGAACTGACGCTGGAGGCTGACGCGGCTACACTGCCGACTTTGGCCGATCGTGTCGTGCACGGCATGGGCGGACGACTGATGTCATTGTTCGCCAGTGACGAGCGCAGCGCGACAGGCCGGTTCGTCGTGCATCACGTATGGTCGCTGCCTCAGCATCGGACATTTCTTCATATCGCCTCGCCGATCGACCCCGCCACGCCTTCATACCCGTCGATCGCCGCGAAGTATCCGGCGGCGAACTGGTTCGAACGGGAGGTCATGGATTTCTTTGGCCTCGTCGCCGAGGGCCACCCGAATCCGGCACGTGTCGCGCTTCACGACGATTGGCCGGACGGAGTCTGGCCCCTCCGCAAAGACTTTCCGGATGATCGCGTCGTGCCGCGCGTGCCCGGAGCCTTCCATCCGTTCAGACCGGTGACGGGCGAGGGGGTGTTCCAGGTGCCGGTCGGACCCGTTCACGCCGGCATCATCGAACCGGGACATTTTCGCTTCGGCGTCGCAGGCGAGCCGATTTTGTATCTCCAGCTTCGCCTCTTCTACGTGCATAAGGGAACGGAGAAGCGTTTCGAGCGCCTGCCCTGGCGTCACGGCCTGTTCCTCGCCGAATCGGTGTCGGGCGACACATCGGTGGGTCATGCGCTTGCCTACGCCCACGCCATCGAACGTCTCGCCGGCATCGACGTGCCGCCGCGTGCCCGCGCGCTTCGAGTCGTGTTGCTCGAGCTCGAGCGCATGTACAACCACACGGCCGACATCGGCGGTGTCGCAACCGACGTCGCGTTCACCGTTGCCGCCAGTCGCGCACAAGCGTTGCGCGAGCGTCTTCTCCGATTACAAGATGAGCTGTTTCGCACTCGATTGATGAGAGGCGCGGTTGCGCTGGGAGGGCTCAAGCACGACGTGTTGCCTCAGGGACTCGACGCGCTGAGGAAGCACCTCGATGGTTTCGAGAAGGAATTCGACGACCTGTTCACGTCATTGATCGACTCAGGTACGTTCACGGATCGCGTTGATGGCACGGGAATTCTTTCGCCGCAGGCGGCAAGAGATCTTGGTATTGTGGGGACCGCCGCGCGCGCCTCAGGGTTGGACATGGATCTCCGGCGCGACCATCCGCACGACGCATACGAGAAAGTCCGGTTTGAGGTTCCTGTCGAAGAGGGGGGAGACGTGAGGGCACGGCTGATGGTTCGTGCGCGGGAGGTGGAGCAGTCGTTGTCGATCCTCAGGCAGGTGATCGACGCGATCCCTCCACGCTTCGAAGCCGCGCCCGCCGCAGAACTGCCGCAACAGTTGCCTGCCCGCGCGTCAGCCCTCGGGTGGGTAGAAGGGTGGCGAGGGCCATGCACCCACTGGGTCGCCACTGATGAACGCGGCGACATTGCCCGCGTCAAAGTCACTGACGCCAGCTCTCTGAACTGGCCAGCTATTATTCAAGCAGCACCCGGAAACATCGTGCCGGATTTTCCGGTGATCAACAAGAGCTTCAATTTCTCGTACTCCGGAAACGACCGTTAAGAGCGCGTCAAATACATGTTCAAGATCATCGCGAAAAGCCTGAAGACCGGGGTACTGACTGAGACGCGCTCCTCGGAGGCGCCGCCGTCGTTTGGATTTCCGGTCATTGATTTCAGTCGCTGCGTGGCGTGCGACGAATGCGCACGATCGTGTCCGACGGGCGCGATACAGACAGCGGCGGCGCCGGACGCCCGGAAGACGGTCACGCTCTCGTATGGTGCGTGTATCCAGTGCCGAGAGTGCGTGAGCGGATGTCCTGAGCAGGCCGTCAGCGTCTCGCACGAGGTTGAGGTGGCGGCCTACACTCGCCAGCAACTCGCGTGTACCGCGTCGTTCGAAATCAACCCGGCGACGGGCCGTGGCATGTTCATGCAGGTCGAGGCTCACGACGGCCCCAGCCTCAGAGATTCAGCCGAACATTTGCGCGAACGCATTCGCGGCCGGCTTGGGCGCTCCCTTCACGTGCGACAGGTTGACGCGGGAAGTTGCAACGGCTGCGAGTTGGAGATTGCCGCGACCACCAACCCCCTCTACGACCTTGAACGATTCGGCGTGCACTTGGTGGCGAGTCCGCGCCACGCGGACGTGCTCCTTGTCACGGGGCCCGTGACACGCGGCATGGAGATCGCGCTTCGACGGACCTATGAGGCGGCGCCGGAACCGCGGATCGTGGTGGCGGTCGGTGCCTGCGGCTGCAGCGGCGGAATTTTCGGTGAGTCTACGTATGCGGCCGTGGGAGGCGTCGACCGTGTCCTGCCGGTGGATGTCTACATTCCCGGCTGTCCGCCGCGTCCGCAGGCGATCCTCAACGGGCTGCTGGTAGCCATGGGTATCCGTGAAGCGCATGTCGGCCCGGTGACTGCGACTAAATAGGACAGCCGTGCGTCTCAGGCATCTGCTTCACCTTGTCGTCGCGCCACTCGGAGGCACTGACACCCCACAAACCGTCTCGAACATTCGCTTTCCATTCTGCGGTCACTTTTTTCGCCAACCATTCGCTCGTCGCAAACTCCGAAATGAAACTCGCAAATTTTCTAAGAAATGGCGCGCCCGGCCCGCCTTCGTCCGAGCGGACCGACGCGAACTTCGGCGCGCTCGGATGGCCTGCCAGCCGTCCACCTTCGCGCTTCGCGCTACGGCGGACAAGTAGCTGGCCTACCAAGCCGTAGCTCGCGTGCGAATTGTTGCGAGTGCTTAAATAGCCAGATGTAGAGACCTGTTGAATCTGTTGGAACGAGATGTATAACCATGCTTTCGCCGCCCACGGTCGTCGTCACAGCCTACGACTGGATCCGGGATAATGGCATGCGCCATGGCTGAACTGCCCGCCGCGCTCCTCATTCGCAAATGTCAGGCGCTCGCAATAGTCTTTGCGGTTGGCCTCAGCCAGACCGTTGCACTGTCCCAATCACCGCTGCCCCAAACGGAGTCGAGTCTTTCCAGAAACCCCGCCCTGGTCGATGACTGGGCAAATCGCCTCCTGGCCAACGACCCAAAGGTCCGCGCAACCGCCGAAGCCGCCCTGGTCCAAGCCGGGCGGGGTTCGTTCCCTTTGCTGAGACGATTCCTCGGCCCTGAGCGTGAAGACCTGCATGTTGTGACGTTTCAAGTCATCCAGCGAATCGGTCCTCCTGCCATTCCGCTGCTGGTGGACCTGCTGCAGCATGAGTGGGTCTCTATCCGGCGAAGCGCCATCAGTGAATTGATTGATCTGGTGCCGCATACAGAAACCATTCAGCCAGCGTTGAGGCGGGCGCTGACAGACGAGGATCGGACGGTCGCGGGCGATGCCGCACGCGCCCTGGGCGCGTTGGGCACGCGTGCCAGCCCTTCGGTCGGCGCGCTCGTCGACACTCTCTCGCACGATGATCCGTACGTCCGCGTCTACGCGGCGGAGGCCCTGGCCTCCGTCGGTCCGAGCGCGGCCAGTGCCACACAGGTCCTGGCAGCAGCACTGGGCGATCCCATTCCCGGCGTTCGATGGGCGGCGTGTGAGGCCCTCGCCAGCATCGGTCCGGCTGCGCAGTCTGCAGTGCCGCAGCTCATCGACGCGCTGGAGGATGAATTCCTTTATGTGCGAATCTTCGCGGCCGGAGCCCTGGGAAGCATCGGACCGAAGGCGCAGTCGGCTCGAGAGGCGCTGAAGACGGCAGCAGATGATCCCGCATTGCGTGACGAAGCAGAATGGGCGTTGAGTCGAATCGATGGAAGCACAAACGGGAGCGCCTGGCGCGGAGCGGGGCGTGCCCGCGACTTCCGGGGCGAAGCCCCTCAGGTTAAAGTCGTCCAGACGGGCAATCCTCCGGTTGACTGGGATACGACCACCGGTCGGAACATCGTCTGGAGTGTCGAGTTGGGAAACGAAACGTACGGTCGTCCCGTGGTCGCTGGCGATGCGGTCTATGTGGGCACCGACAACGCCAGGCAGATGAACCCCACCTTCCAGCAAGACGCCGGCGTGCTCATGGCATTTCAAGCGAAGGATGGCCAGTTCCTCTGGCAGGACGTGGCTCCGCGAGTCGAGCGCGGTCTGCGAGAGTTTCTGTTGCCTTCGACGACAAGTACGCCGTATGTGGAAGGGAACCGGTTGTACTACGTCACCGCCGAGTGCCAACTCCGAAGTCTCGACACGCAAGGTTTCCGTGATGGCGCGAACGACGGTGCGCACAAGGATGAAATGTTCCAGGACGACGCTGCGGCCGACATTGTCTGGGAGTTGGACATGTGTGGTCGCCTGGGTGTCTTCCCGCATGAAGCCACTCGTAGCGACGTGTTGCCCGTGGGCGATCTGCTGATCGTCTCTACGTCCAACGGGCTGAATGAAGGTCACACGCGCGTCCCATCGCCGCGCGCCCCAAGCCTGATCGCGGTGGACAAGCACTCGGGCGACGTGGTGTGGCGCGCCATCGGCGCTGGCGCGCAGGTGCTGCACGGTCAGTGGTCCAGCCCTGTGGCCGCCAACGTCAACGGGCGCATGCAGGTGCTGTTCGGCGGAGGAGACGGCTGGCTGCGGGCCTACGACGCGGCTTCGGGTCACGAAATCTGGCGATTTGACGGCAACCCGAAAGATGCCCGCTGGCTTCCGCGCCCCGGCGTCTTTTCGCGCAGTTTTATCATTGCTTCACCGGTGTTTGCCGGCGGTCGGGTCTTCGTTGCGATGGGACAGAGTCCTGAGCACGGCAACGCACCTTCCCTCATTCACGCGATCAGTCCCAGCGGCCAGGGAGACGTCACCGCGAGCAGGCTGCTCTGGACTTCTCGCGACGTCGGTCGCGTGGTGGCAACGCCGATCGAGAAGGACGGTCTGCTGTACGTGGCGGACGTTGGTGGAATGGTCCATTGTCTGGACGCGGCAACCGGCACTCTCGTTTGGGAACACGATACGTACGCGGCCATTTGGGGAAGCTTCCTGTTGGCCGGCGACCGGCTCTACGTTGGGAACGAAGACGGCACCATGACGATCCTTCGTACGGGACGGCGAAAGGAATTGCTGGGCGAGATCGAGATGGATGGGGCGCTCTATTCGCTGCCGGCGCTCGTCGGCGATGCGCTCTGGCTGACCACTTCGAAGCGGTTATACCTCTGGCGCGCCCGGCAGGTCTCGAACCTGCGACCCCCGGCTTAGAAGGCCGGTGCTCTATCCACTGAGCTACGGGCGCGTTGAGTGACGAGTTGTCAGTTATCGTTTTCAGTCATCAGTTTCTCAACGGTATCCGGCGACCGAGAACTACGTACGACTGAGAACTCAAAACTATCCTAGTCTAACGCTGGTATATTGACCGAAGCCACCGTGACCGGGCAGACCGATCGCACGCGACGTTCGTTTGTCATGGAAGAAGGGGTCGCCATCCTGTCGCGAACACCCGCGACACTGGACGCGTGGCTGCGCGGACTCCCCGACGGGTGGATTGCGGCGCACGAAGGCGGCGACACGTGGAGCCCCTTCGATATCCTCGGACACTTGATCCACGGCGAGCGAACCGATTGGATGCAGCGCGTCCGCATCATCCTGGAGCATGGCGAGGCGCGGCCGTTCAACACGTTCGATCGCTTCGCGCAGTTTGCCGCATCACAGGGACGCACGCTGGCGCAGCCTGCTCGACGAGTTCGCAACCGTGCGGCAGCACAGCCTCGGTGAACTGGCAGCGCTGGACCTGACCGACGCGGATCTCGACCGTCGTGGGCGGCACCCGGAGCTCGGCGTCGTGACGCTGCGCCAGCTCTTGGCCACATGGGTGGCGCACGATCTCGATCACGTCATGCAGATCTCACGCGTGCTGGCGCGGCAGTATTCTGAAGAGGTCGGTCCCTGGCGGGCCTATCTGCGGATCGTTCGCGACCAGGAAGGATAGAGGGCGCCCTACCGGTTGTTCCAGTAGTCCGTTGTTGTTCTTGCGCGGGCTCGGGCGTGTCCTCGTGCGATCGGGCGGGCGCTCCGGGTTCCAGACCACGCCGCACTTCAAGCAACGCCAGTACGCCAGTCCCGTGCCCGGCTGGTCGGGTCCTTTGATCTGGCCCGAAAGGCAGTCGGGACATGCGACCGGGACACTGGCTTCCGGCACGGGGCGTGTCATCGAGATCTGCCCCCCTCCTGGTATTCCCGATACTCGGCGAGCCACTGCGCGCTCACGGTTCCAAGGTCGAACAGGCCAGAGCGACGACCCACGGTGTAGAGAAGTGTGACCACCGACACACCGATCGCCAGCGCCGCACCAATCAGGACAAACATGGGGTACTCCAGGCTTTGGTGAGGCTGGGGACGTGCGGCCCGGGAATTGGGCGACGCGGCAGCAGGGCTCAGGAAAGCAGACCCTAAGAGTATACAGCCCCCGCGGCCCGGCGTCGCACCCACCTCGACGGTCGCCTCTGAAGGCGACACCGAGACCGACGCGACGTCGGCACAGCTATCGGACGCACGTCCCACCCGGTCGTGTGAACCGCCAGCCCCAACGGCATGGCGATGTCGTCCCACCGCACGAACTTGAAGTCGAGGTCGTTGTTCTGCGCGACGAACAGGCCCTGTCGGGTACAGCGGGCCGAGGCTCATGTTGATGACGTCGATGCCGTCGGTATCGACGGCGGAGCCAAAGAGACCGTTCGCAATCTGGAACGTGCCGAGGTACGCGTTGTTCCCCTCGCGGCGGTACACGTTGAAACGATTGTTCCCCTGGCTCGATGCGAGCAGATAGCCGATGCCGTCGGGGCGGTGATAGATCGCAAGCCCTTCGAGGTCGGCCACCAATCCCGTGGAAGACCCGACGAGGTCGACCGTCACCCGGCTGGACGTGGAATCACCGGGTTCCGCTCCGTACTTGTAAAGAGCCCACGTCCTCTTCGCCCAGGTAGAGATAGCCAAGCTCATCGTCGGCCACCATGCCTTCGACCAGTGAGGCGACAGGCCAGGCGCGCGCGAGCACGCCGCCAACGGCGCTGCCGTTGGCCACCAGCTCCCATTGTTCGATCCGAGTTCTCCGACGACACAAACGCGTAGAACTTGCCGGTCGTGGGGCTGTGATACATCGTGAACCCGTAGACCTGGACGCCTGTCTGAATCGTGCCGACCTGCGTCAGCCGCTGCGTGTCGGGATCGATCCGGTAAACATCAATCTGATTGTTGTTCCGGTCGCAGGCCGCAACCAGATCGACCTCCTGCCCGTTGAGCGGAAAGCCGTAGCGGAGATCCACGTTGTTGTGCTTGCCGCCGGCCACGAACTGCAGATTCACGCCGCTCAGGCTGAAGACGTGCAGGCCACCGTTGCTGTTCTTGTTGGTGCCGATGACGACGCTGAGGCTCGGGTTGGTCGGATGGACCCAGATGGCCGGATCGTCGGCCGTGCCCGAGGGCGACGGCGTGGCCCGGCCGGACGCCAGCACCTGTGACACGCCAGATTTCGGGAACGTGCCGCTTTCTTCCCACTCAGCGGGGGCGCCACGGACGACTTCGGAGAAATCGATTCCGAATGAAGAAAGGATGAGGGCCGCTGCGACACCGACCGAAATGCGAATGCGCAAGGCTGGAAGCCGGGACGATATCACACGCGTGACGACGGCGTGACGGCACTTTTTTGTGAAACGAAACACGTGATACCACGAATGGGGCTTGCCGTCCTTGGGCAAATGCCCTTAGTATCGGGGCCCGCGAGACGGCACCGCGGACGACACTTTTGTCGGCCCGCTAACGAAATCGTTTTCGGGCATTCTCGATTTCAGCAGCAACGGCGGGGACATAAGGGTGGATCGCGCTTTGCCTTGTGTCGATGCTCTGGAGGTCCTTTGTCAGCACGTGCTTTCATCACCGCCGTTCTCATCCTGCAGGCGTCGTCGCTGGCGGCTCAAACCGCCCCCGCGCCGCCGCTCGGAACGGCCGAGCGCGCGCTCGTCAATGCGCTGATGCTGCCCGACCGCGATGCCTTCCGCCAGCTCCTCGCGGCCGATGCGGTCGTCTCGCTGCCGGTCGAAGCGCACGGTCCCGACGCGATCGTCGAGAAGTGGCAGCCATTTCTGCAGAGCCGCGAGGTCACGCTCGCGCTCACGATCGAGAGCTCGGCGACAGCAGCGTCGGGAGACACAGGTCAGACGCTGGGCACATTTGCCATCTACGGGCGCACGGCAAAGGGCATGAGCACCACGCCGGTGGGAGCCATCTCGATCGCCTGGCGCCTGGTCGATGGCCAGTGGAAGATCGGCACGTTGAGCCGGACGGGCAAGGCGGGAGCGAAACAACGGGCGGCAAACTAGCTGGTAGGTAGTAGCTAGTGGGGCGTTTTCAGTTTCTAGTTTTTAGTTTCTAGCTTTTAGTTTCAACGTTCACACGATGTGTCGCTTGACCGCGTACTGGATGAGCTCGGCCGACGAGGTGATTTTCAGCTGCTCCATCATTCGATACTTGTGAAACGCCACCGTGCGCGCGGTGATGTTCAGCTCCGCGGCAACCTCTTTCATCGATCGCCCCTCGGCCAGCAACTGCAGAATCTCACGCTGACGCGACGTGAGCTCGGGCGAATGCTTGCGCTCGTCGACCTTCATCAGCAGCTCGACCAGACCCTCGGTCACGAGCGGCGTCACGTACGAGCGTCCGGACACGACCTCGCGTATCGCGGTCATCAACTCTGACGGCGCCGACCGTTTGAGCAGATAGGCCGATGCCCCGCCACGGAACGCTTCTGCCGCCACGTCGGCGTCTTCGTGCATCGTGACGAATACGAGCTTGGTGTTGGGCAGCGATTGCTTGATCTGCCGGCCTGCCTCGAGTCCGTTCAAGAGCGGCATGCCGATATCGAGGACGATCACATCGGGCCTGAGCTCTTCTGCCGCACCCAGCAGAGCCCGGCCGTCAGAGACGCGACCGACGATCTCGCACTCGCCGGACAGCAGTTTCTCGAACGCTCCAAGAACGAGCTCGTGATCGTCGGCCAGAAGGACTCGCGGCGCAGTCATCGCTCCCCTACTTTGACACGGTATACGCCCGCGTCCTGTTCCATCGGCATGATGGCGGCCGACGGCACGCTCGCTTCCAGCGTTGTTCCGCCACCCGGTGTGGAATGAATTGTCAAGGCGCCGCCGATCGACTGCAGGCGCTCGTTCATGCTCGCCAGACCGAGCCCCGTTCCCCACGCGGCGTCTACGTCGAACCCTTTGCCGTCATCGGCAACGGTCAGCACCAATCCGCCAGGCGTACCCTCCAAATGCACGGAGAGCTCGCGCGCGCCACTGTGCTTCACCGCATTCTGGAGCGCTTCCTGCACGACCCGATACACACACAGCGTGACGTCGTCTGGCAGCGGCGACGGCACGTTGGCGTGCGAGAACGTGAGCGCGATGTCGGTCTGCGGCCACTTCCGCTGAAGGCTCATGAGCGCCCCGACGATGCCAATCAGTCTCAGCTTCACTGGATGCAGGCGGTGCGAAAGATCGTGAACGCTCTTCGCGATGGCATGAGCGCGTTCGAGGGCGTCGCCCGCGAGTTTCCGTTCATCGCGGCTCAGCTCGTTTGGAATCGCGGAGAGGAGCTGAAGATCCATCGCCAGCAGGGCCACCTGCTGGCTGACATCGTCGTGCAGCTCGCCCGAGATGCGCGAACGCTCGGCCTCCTGCGCAACCAGCAGCCGCCGGCCGAGGTCGCTGATGCGCTGGTCGCTGTTGCGCAGTTCGGCCTGGTTGCGGCGCACCTGTTCTTCCGCCCGGCGCCGACGCCCCGCCTGCAAGAGCAGCCCGGCGATCAGCGCAGCTTGAGCGAACAGAAGGAATCCTGCGCCAACAATGTAGGCACGGTACTGCTCCCAGACACCCACCTGCCGAAAGCTGACGACTGTTCCAGGGGGGACCCGCGCCTCGCTGATGCCCCATCGCCGAAGCTGACGCCAGTCGACCTGGGGGATACCCAAATCGACGACAGACGGCGGAATGCTGTCGGCCCGCGTGCCGCCGAGGATCAAAAGAGACTTTTCGACGACGGCCGCCATGCCGTCTTCGAGGTGACGGAGACGGCCACCAACGACGCCGTGATCCATTGTGGACTCGTCCCAGGAATAGATTGGACGACTGCTCATCGGCGCGATGCGGTCGAGGAACTCGCGGGGACGGAAGTTCCGTCCCTGGCCGTCCTGTGACACGAGGATGTAATACACGATCGAATGCGGCGGCAGCGCACTCAGGCGGCGCTCGTAGTCTTCGATCGCCAGGCCCGACAAGTAGGTAAACGTCAGCCGGCCTTCAAACTCCTTGAAGGCCATGCGGGCCAGGCCTTCGTAAAACCTGTCGCGCGGCGAGGCGCCACCCACAACGACGACTTCCTTCGTGTCGGGTTGCAGCGCGGTCGCCAGGGCGATCGTCTGCGCGAAATCCAGCCCCGCCACGACCCCGGTGGCATTTTCGAGGGACGCAATCGGATCGAGGGAAAAGAAGACCACCGGGGTGTCGGGGAACAATTCGCTTCGATGGCGCCGAACGAACTCCACAGACGCCTCTTCGATCGCCACCACGAGGTCGAACCGCAGCTCGCCGTATTTCCGGTGCACGAAGTCGCGAAAGGCGCGTTCGTAGTCACCGTCGGGGAACCTGGAAAAATCGATGTACTCGCTGTAGTAATCGAGACGTCTCGCCAGACCCTGGTCGAGCAGCCTCGAGAGCTCGCGATCGCCCACGGTCGCCAGAATCGAGTCGCGTCGCGTCGCATAGACGACGAGCACCTTCTTCTGGCCGTCCTGGGCAAGCACCGGTTCTGCCCTCAGGAGCGCACAAACGGCCAGAAGGGACAGGATCAGGTTCCCCAGTGCACGCGAAAACCAAGGCCACAGCATGAGGTCTGGTGGCGAATTATCGCACCCCCCTGTCAATTTTACCGGTCCGAACTAGGACATTCGGCAGTTTCGTGAAAGCACTAACCAACATAGGCTACACCCGCCAGCGATCCGAGTGCTCTTGCGGGGTGGGCGATTCGGAGGGTAAAGACACCTGGACTCCGTCAGGAAATAGGTGGCGTATGTATGACTTAGCCCGCCGGATGACCGCGCGCGCACTGTCTGAGATTGGCGTCGGCCCGATTTCCACATCCCTTGAAGCCCGGCCGAAGCCAGGACTCGACCCGATCACGCGCGTGCTCAGCGGCGCCATCGAACACATGCCTCACGGCGTCCTGGTGTTCAGCCAGAGCGGCACGGTCCTCGCGGCCAACCGCCGGTCCAGCGCGATCTTCGGGTATGCCCCGGGGGAGCTGCTCGACCAGCCGATGGAACGGCTGCTGCCGGAAACCTCCCGTCCGGTTCGAACCGCGGTCGGCAAGCTCCAGTCCGAGCGCCACACGAGCACCCTGACCATCGAAGAGCCTCCGACCGGCATTCGCAAGGACGGCGAATCGGTTCCGCTCGAGATTGGCTTCAGCGTCGTCAGCGAAGGGGAATCGAGCTATCTCGTGGCGTCGGTGACCGACATCACCGAGCGTCTTGACCTGGAGGCTGGTTTGACGGCGGCGCGCGAAGAAATCATGGGGTTTCAACGTCTCGTGGGCGAGCTCATCGAGAGCCTGCTGAGTGCCGAAGGCGCCACGCTCGATGGCGCGGTGACCGAAGGTCTCTGCCGTGTCGCCGCCGTGCTGCATCTCGATATGGCAGCCGTCTGGCAGACGTCGGTAGACGGCTCAAGCGCAATACCCACCCACTTCTGGGTCCGCCAGCCGGTTCCACCGCCACCCGATTCGATTTCAACCGCGTCGATACCGTGGATGGTGTCGCGGCTGAAGGAAGGCGAGCCCGCCCTCTTTTCGAAAATTGATGACATTCCGTACGTGCTCGACCGCGAGGTCTTCGATCGGGCGGGGACTACGTCCGGCGCGGCGTTTCCACTGCCCGTCCCTGGACACGGAGGTCAACAGCTTCGCGCTCTCTGTTTCGGGTCGATGAACGGACTCGATTGGTCGGGGGCGCTCGTCGAACAACTGCAACTGGTCGCCGCTGTCATCGGCCAGGCCCTTTCCAGACGGCACGTGGAGGCCGCCCTTCGCAGCGCGCTCAACGAGGTCGACGAGCTCAACGCGGAAATGGGCAGCGAGATCGCGGAGCTTCGCGGCGAGACACGTCGAACATCGGATTCGAACTCGATCGTGCTCGAAAGCCCCGCGATCAAGCGCGCGTTCAAGCAGGTCGAGTCTGTCGCGCCGATGCCGGCCACCGTCCTGCTGCTCGGCGAAACAGGAAGCGGGAAGGAAGTGTTCGCCCAGGCGATCCACGACCTCAGCCCACGGCGTCATCGCCCGATGGTGAAGGTGAACTGCGCGGCTATTCCGAGCGCGCTCATCGAAAGCGAGCTGTTCGGCCGCGAGCGTGGCGCGTACACGGGCGCGATCTCGCGGCAGATCGGACGCTTCGAGGTGGCCCACCAGTCCACATTGTTCCTCGACGAAATCGGCGAGCTTCCGGTCGACATCCAGGTGAAGCTGCTGCGCGCGCTCCAGCACCGGGTGTTCGAGCGGCTCGGGAGCCATCAGCCGATCAAGGTGGACGTCCGCATCATCGCGGCCACCAACAAGAATCTCGAGAAAGCGGTCGAAGACAAGACGTTCCGGGAAGACCTGTACTACCGGCTCAACGTGTTTCCCGTGGTCGTGCCGCCGCTCCGCGAGCGGCCCGACGACATCCCCGGCCTGGTCTGGGCCTTCATCGACGAATTTTCCAGGGCGTTCGGGAAGCCCGTCGAGTCGATCGCGAAGGAATCGATGCGCGAGATGCAGAGCTATCACTGGCCCGGCAACGTCCGGGAGCTGCGCAATGTCATCGAGCGCGCGGTGATCGTCTCGACAGGCCGGCACCTTCATGTCTCGCTGCCCAGGGCGTCGCCGCAGGTCGCGCCGGCGTCCATGGCGCTCGCCGATCTCGAGGTCGCGCATATCCGCACGGTCCTCGAAACCACCAACTGGCGCGTGCGCGGCGCGGGAGGCGCGGCCGAGCGGCTCGGGCTGAAGCCGACGACGCTCGAGAGCCGGATGGCGAAGCTGGGGATCCGGCGCGCGCGTTAGGTCGCGCCGGCTCGGTTCTAGAACAAGAGATTAGGAGATTAGGAGTTCTTTCTTGAAAAGCCGATCTTCTGATCTTCTGATCTTCTGTTATCCCGGGATCAGAATCTCGACGCGCGAATCCACGTGTCTGCGCGCGACCAGCTCTTCGCAAGATCTTCATCCACTTCGCGCGACGACCTGCCGCGGCCGGCCAGCGCTTTCTGAAGCCCGAGCAGTGACCAGCCGTTGTGGGGATGGTCGGCGAGCTCCTCTCGATAGATTCGCTCGGCGTCTTCGAAGCGTTTCGCCTCGACGAACGCCGCACCCAGCCAGTGCCGCGCGGCGAACGGCAGCGGCTCCGGCTCGTCGTAGCCGAGCTGATCTTCAATCGCGACCGCGTGCTCAAACGCCGCAATGGCTCCACTGGTGTCGCCCGCAGCCAGCAGAATCTCCCCTTCGAGAATCCCCGCGACGGTGCCGAGCAGATTTCGTGCGGTGTGCTCTCTGAACACGTCCTTGGACGTGTCCGCGGCTTTCTTCACGCGATCCAGGTACACCCGGGCAAAGTCGGCATTGCCGGTCCGCAGTTGCGCGTACCCCTGCGCGAAGTCCCAGAAGCCTCCAAGGATGACGGGCGTCGGGCGGTTCTTCACCTCGAGCACTTCGTCGAAGCGGCCGAAGCGGATCATCGTGAGCACCTGATAGTAGGTCTCGCCGGTGAGCCTGGCGTAGTCCTTCCCTGCCTGCATCGCGATGGCGCCCTGCCCGTCCATCGACGCGGCATACAACAGCATGTGCAGGTTGTGCGCGGGGTAGATGGCGAACCCTTCGCCGATGGCGGCTTTCAAGTCCGAGTGCCAGGCCTCGAGGTTGGCGCGCACCGAATCGCCCCAGCGCCCCACTTCGTTCCACGTGTGCGACGGCATGTGATTGATGTGGCTGGCGCCCGGGATCGATCGTCCGAGAAATTCGGCGCAGGCCGCCGCGCGCTCGGGCACGACGGTCGATTCGGTGGCGTGCACGTAGAGATGGCACGCGCCCGGATGGTGGACGTCCTTCGCGAGAATCCGCTCGAGCACGCGGTGCAGGCGCTGCACGCTCTCGCTCTTGATGTCGCGCGTGCCGCGGCGGGGCTCGAGCAGAAAGAGCGCATCGGCATGGAGCGTGGCGATGTCGAGATCGTCCGGGTACGACGCGGCCACTTTGCCGATCGCCTCCGCATATGCCTTGTCCTGATCGATTCGCTTCTCGGGATCGAAGTTCTCCACGTAACGAACCGCCAGCGCGTCGATCAGCGCGCGCTCCCTGGCGTTCGCTTTTCCCTTGAGCGCGATCGCTTTCTGCATCGCGGCGTACGCGTGCGGCGCTTCTTCCGCGTTCATCGCGCTGTTCAGGTACGATCCCCAGGCCCAGGCTTCGCCCCAGTAGCAGATCGCGCAATCGGGATCGCGCTTCCAGGCTTCGCGGAACGAGCGAATCGCCTCGGGCTTCGCAAACGCGTACATCATCTGGAAGCCCTGATCGGAAAACGCCTGTGCGTCTTTGTTCGATGACGAGATGGGGCGTGTGAAGGTGCCCAGCCCGCTCTTGTAGAGCTCGATCGGCTGGGTGTAGCGCTCGAACAAGGTCTTGGGCGCCGCGGTCTGGCGGCGCCGGTTGCTGCGCGCCGGCGCCAATGCCCCCGGCGGCCACGACTAGAAGTCCCATCGCCAACGCGCGCGTGCCAGCAGCCATACTGCCTCCAGGGTCTGGCGATCGTAACAGAGTTCAATGAAAGAACGCCGCACGTCCGATAAGATCGGGACCGGTGCGCACCTTCATCGCCCTTGCTCCTGCTGGTCGCGCTTTCGTCGCCCGTGCGCTCGTCCGAAAAGCCGGATCTGACGCCACTCGAGGCGACGTTTCAGCGCATTGTGAAGAAGGCGCGCGGACGCGTGGGCGTGGCCCTGATTCACCTCGAATCAGGCGCCACGCTCGACGTGCGCGGTCACGAGCGGTTTCCGATGGCCAGCGTCGTGAAGGTGCCCATCGCCATCGAAGTGCTGACCCAGGTGGCCGCGCGGACGCTGACGCTCGATCGCCAGGTCCCGCTCGCGGCCAGCGATATCCGTCCCTGCTGCGCCCTTGAACGGCGTCATCCAAACGGCGGCATCTCTCGCACGGTCCGCGAGCTCCTCGAGCTCGCGATCGTCGAAAGCGACAACACCGCCGCCGATGCGTTGCTGAAGCTGGTCGGCGGTCCCGACGTCGTGGAGCGGCGTATGCGGACGCTCGGGTTCTCGATGATCAACGTCGATCGATCCGAAGGTCAGCTGCTGCTCGACATGGCGGGGGTCACCGCCTATCCGCCGCCTGAACAGTGGACCGTCGAGCTTCAACGGCGTCTCGTGGCCGAAGTCGACAGGCCCGCGCTGAACAAGGGACGGGTGCAGTATCTTGCCGACGAGCGCGATACGGCGACACCGTACGAGACGGCGCAACTCGTCGGGCGTCTGCAGCTCGTCAATCTTCTTCCCGGGGCAGAAACCCACCTGCTCCTGAGCCTCATGACCGCGACGACGACCGGGTCGCGCCGGATCAGAGGCCGCATTCCCTTCGAAACCGAGGTCGCGCACAAGACCGGCACGACCGCCGTCGTGATCAACGATGTCGGCATCATCACGCTGCCGCCAGACAGCAGAATCGGCGGACGGCTTGCGCTCGCGGTTTATGTGGCAGACGGATCGAGCATCGCCGCGATGGAGCGGTCCATCGCCGAGCTCAGTGCGGCCGCGTTCGACTTCTTCAGCGGCCGGCAGCCCGCGGCGGCGCAGAAGCCACCGAAGAAGGGCTCGCGGCGATGACGTGTGTGTGTTCGGAATTCAGCGCCGCGGATCGCTCGCCAGCCACCATCCGTCGTTGACCAGCTGCTGCTGCAGCTCGCGCGCACGATCGTCGACAGCGGCCGCGCTATGGAAGCGCTCGATGCGATCCTCTCGTCCGGGCTCGTGGATGACTATTTCGAAAGTGTCTTTCTCAGGCGTCCGGATCTCGTAGGTGAGTTGCTTCCCGTCACGGTGAAAACTCCACAGCATTGGTTCCCATCTCGGGCAAACCGTCAGGAGCCAGTAGAGGCGCGCCCTTGGTCGCCATTCGCGTCATCACAAACTGGCTGTCGGTCCAACTTCTCGGCGCCGCGGTTCGACGATCGGTGCCGCATCGGCGTTCGATGCCCCAGTAGTTCTCGAGACGCTGGCGCCTGTCGCCGACTCGTCGATCGATCAGGACAGGCACACGGTTAGTAGTAGCAAGAATTCTGCAGAACGAATAATACTCTGCGCTCATCCCGCGGCGCACGATCAGCACGAGATCGGGTGCAATCCGCCGGTGACGAGCGGTCACCCACACGGCAAACGTTCGAAGGGCACGAAGCACGCCTTACATAGGAGCAAACGCTTCGCCACTATTAGTGCCGGCCACGAAACTGCCGTAACCAGAAGCCCCGCAATATTTAACGCCACCATGAGGCTCGCGTCCATGCGGGCTTGTACTGAGTCTCAATGCTCATAATGAGACACGAAATTCAAGAAAATGCTCGTATCGCGCTGAAAACACACGCGCAACACGCGAAGTTCCAGAATGGTACATTTCGGGACCGAATGGCACGTCCAGATGTCTAGCGCGTAAAGGCCCGCCCGATTTCCGCGACGCCAACCTTCAACGTCGCGACGGCCAGCCGATCGAGATCGCTCGCGCTTCCGATCGCATGCACCGTGCGGTGCACGTGAGTGAAGCTCTGGCCTGGAGCAAGGCTCAAAGCGGGTGACGAGGTCTCCAGTTCGTAGAAGGGGCCAAGCGGGGGCTTGCCAGGCTCGGGTGGCCCGTCGTTGTAGCTGTTGATCACATCACCCTTGAACGGTTCGCGCTGCGTCTCCCACATGGAGTTCACGTAGCTCGTCGCACCGGAAGGGCGCGTGTACTGAACGACCGTCAGCACTCGACGCGCGGCATCGTAGCTGCCGGCGAAGGACAGCGCACGCGGCGGCGGCAGGCCGATCTTGCTGCGATATTGCCCGTCGCCTTTGAAGAAAAGGACGGCATCGGTCGTGCGCAGCCGTTCCGCCGGAACCTTTCCGAAGTACGAGTCGTTGACGACGGGACCGAGCGCCGGCGCGGTGCCGGGCTGAAATGGAATCGTGACGGTCGTTTCGGCGGACGGCGTGAACATGCCGAGAATCCAGACCGAGACGAGCCCGCTCTTCGGTTGCCACGCGTCGCGGCCGACGTTGGTCACGGTGTTCGACGATTCGAACGCCACCATGCGCGCACCAGGCCCGGCCGACGCGCCGAAGTGCGTTTCGACGTCGGACGTGCCGAGGAGCCGCACCGTGCGATCGACCTCGACGTCGAATGACGTGCCGGAGTAATTGACGAGCGACATCCGCCTGCGAAACCGCACGCTCGTCGGCGTCTGGCTGTCGACGTCCCACTTGCCCCAGTCGAACGCCTCGGGAACCTGCCAGTGCTCGAGATCGAAAGGGTCACCTTTCTTGAAGTACAAGGCGTACTGCCCGCCCTCGGGCCCCAGCCAGAACCGATCTTCTCCACCGAACACGTTGATGTGCGGCTGCCTGGCGCGCGCGGCAATCGCGCTTCGTCCGATCCATCCGAAACTTGGCGCCTCGTCACCGCCGGTCGTGCTCGTCATGACGCGGCCCTGATACTCGGGCGATACCACGACCTGTGCCCCGGAGCCGGGCTCGGCCAGCACGATTACATCGGTGTTTTGCTTGAGAAATGCCAGATCCGACTCAAATGGCCCCGGGTTGGCTGTAACGGGCGCCGGAGACGGGTCGCGCGGCTGGCCGGCATCGCGGCCGGACTGGCAGGCGCCCGCGGCGAAGGCGGCTGCGACAAACAGGGCCAGAGTTCTGCTGGAGCGCATCGGCGCGCGATTGTATCGTATATGGGTACATGCCTTTGTATGAATACCGGTGTCTGGCGTGCGGGCATCAGTTCGAACTGCTGATCCTGAAATCGTCGCAGCCGGCCGCCTGTCCATCCTGCGCGAGCGACTCATTGGAGCGCATACTGTCGATGTTTGCCGTCAGCTCCGAGGCGTCGCGCCAGGCGAGCACCGCAAAAGCGTATGCGCACAACAACAAGTTGAACGCGAAGCAGGAACCTGATAAACAGCGGATTCAAATCGATCATAAACATCAGCACTAACCATGCTCCGATACTTCATCGTCGCCGGCATCCTCGCCGAGGTTCTGTTTCAGGCCATCGGCTCCGCGCAGGCACCATTCTCGATGCGCGTCGTGGCGAGCGGGCTGAAGGCGCCCTGGGAAGTCGTCGTGGGGCCCGACGATCAGTTGTGGGTGACCGAGCGGACGGGACGCCGCGTCATTCGAGTGAATCCGGCAACCGGTGCGATCACACCCGCGCTCGACCTGACGAGCGAGAGCTACGATCCCGGTGAGAGCTGGCACGAAGGGCTGCTCGGCCTGGCGCTGCATCCGGATTTGCTGAAGAAGGCCGGCCACGACTACGTGTACCTGGCGTTCACCTACGACAGCGATCCGGGCCCGGGC
Source organism: Vicinamibacterales bacterium (assembly GCA_963821395.1). Lineage (GTDB taxonomy): Bacteria > Acidobacteriota > Vicinamibacteria > Vicinamibacterales > JAMQPK01 > JAMQPK01. The sequence continues at coordinate 75,551 of CAWGDY010000049.1, forward strand.
CTGAATCGAAAACTGCGGTTGCGGCGCTATACCTACGACGCGACCAGCCAGACGCTGGGCAATTACGTCGATCTCCTGACCAACATCCCGGCGAACGACGATCACGGCGGAGGGCGTGTGGCGTACGGCCCCGACGGGATGGTGTATCTCACGCACGGCGACGACGGCGGCAACTGGCTTCAGAACTATTGCCGGCCCAACAGGGCGCAGGATCTCCCGACGTCGGAGCAGGTGGCCGCACGCAACTGGTCCACCTACGAAGGCAAAATCCTTCGGATAGCTCCGGACGGGTCGATCCCCGTCGACAACCCGTTGTTGAACGGCGTGCGCAGCCACATCTATTCGTACGGCCACCGCAATCCTCAGGGACTGGGGTTTGCGCCGAACGGACTGCTCTACTCGTCGGAACACGGTCCCGGCACCGACGACGAGTTGAACCTGATCGTGGCAGGGGGCAACTACGGATGGCCGCACATTGCGGGGTACCGCGACGATCGCAGCTACGTGTACGTCAACTGGTCGCAGTCGTCGCCCACGCCGTGTGCGTCGCTGAAGTTCGACGAATTCGGCAACGCGCCGCCGTCGGTACCGCGCATACGCGAATCCGAGTGGAAGGGCACGTTCCTCCCGCCAATCCGGACGTTCTTCACGGTCGAGCCGAACTACGACATCGCGAAGTCGGGCGGTGCCACGATTGCGGCGGGCGGCTTCGAGATTTACACGGCGCGCGACGGCATCAGCGGATGGGCCACGTCGATTCTGCAGCCCGGCATGACGATGGGGCGTGTGTATCGGGTGAAGTTGAGCGACGACGGCCGGACGACCGTGGGAGCGAACGAAGAGCTCTTCCGAACGGCCAATCGTTACCGGGACGTGGCGATCGGGCGTGATGCGCGGACGTTCTACCTCGTGACCGACAACAACGGGCTGGGACGCTCGACGGATCCGTCAGGCGCGCGGGTCACGACCTTTGCCAATCCCGGCGCCATCCTCGAATTCAAGTACAACGGCAATGAGTCTTCAGAAAAGACATCACAGGAGATCAGTAAGATCAGATTTCGAAAGACTGCAGAAGATCAAAAGATCAGAAGAAAGATCCTTAGTCTTCTGATCTCTTGATCTCTTGTTTGAATTCGTTACTGCCTCGCACGACGACGCTGCCGTTGGTCGTCATGGCACGGACCTTCGGCCCACCCGACCCGAGCGTCGTGGTGAAGACGCGCTGTCTGCCGGAGTGGATGACGACCGGAAAATCGATCTCCACACGCCCGTGCACGGTCCCCGTTTCGAGCTCGGCCGAATAGTTGGCCGGCAGATTCAGGCGGACGCCGCCGTTCTGCGTCTCGACATCGAGCCCGGTTCCCTCCCACCTCGAACCGGCGAGCTCGATCTGGAGGCCACCGTTCTGCGTCCGCCCTCTGAGGTCGCCGCCGACCCGGCGCAGCGTGATGCCGCCGTTCACCGCGCGCATCAGCGCCTCGTCCCGAAAACTCTTCGAGCGAGATGCCGCCGTTGCGCGTGTTGATCGACAGCTGCACCTTCGAGGGCACGTCGAGATAGAACGACGTCGACCAGTGCTCGTCGTTCATCCTCATCATGCCGTCCGACCGGATTCGTCCTTCGGTGGTCGTCACTCTCACGGAGCTCACGAGCGCGCGTGCGCGCGATTCGCTCTCGGCGTAGCTCTCGACGCGCGTGCGAAGACGCACATCCCCGCGGCCGCCGCCCCGCACGTGCACGCTTCCGTTCTGACCTGGATCGATGTCGAGGGCGGTGCGGGCGCCAAGCGCTTCCTCGCGCACCTCGCAGGCATGCTCCCGGCGGCTGTCGTACCGGTTCCGGTCCGCGCAGAGATCTTCGGGCGGGGCGACGGTCTGGGGTGGCAGCGGCGAGCGGCTGACGGCCGACGCGATCGGCGTGGCCGCAACGAGCAGAAACGCAATCGGATACAAAGCGCGCATGCGGGCAACCTCTCCGTCCTGCTTGGACGAAGCTATGGCACGGAGGGTTGCCGCAGGGGCCGAACGAACTTACTTCGGCACGGTCTCGGGGCTGGCTGGTGCGCTGCCACTGGTACTTGTGGCCCCGCCAATGGTACTCTGGGAAAGTCCGTGACCCTTTGTGTCGATATCTCTGACAATGAGTAATACCCCCGTTCTTCTTCGGTACGCCGCTCTGAAGCGTCTCTTCTTCCTGGTGATGCTGATTGGCATCACGACGGCTCCGCGTGTCTCTGCCGATCCCCTCGGCGCCGGTCTGGGCGCCGACAGAAGCCGTCTGTCGGCCGAGCAGATCGCGCTTCGTTCCGAGCGTCTCGAAGCCACGACGAGCTTTTCGCTGTTGCGGTTTCCCGAGGCGCTCCTGGCGCCGGGACGCATCTTCAAATCCGACATCTGGCAGCACATCGAATCCGCCGCGCGCGAGTACGACCTCGATCCGATGATGCTCGCCGGCATGATTTTCATCGAGAGCTATGGCGACCCTCTGGCGAAGAGCCCGACCGGACCTGCCGGCATCGCGCAGATGACGAGGGGCTCGGCCAAAGAGTCAGGGCTGTCGGTCCGGAGAGTTCGCATCGGATCGAAAACGGTGAAGAAAACGAAATGGGTCGGCAAAGGCAAGAACCGCCGCAAGGTCGTACAAACCGTGCAGGAGCCGATTTATCGGATCGTTGACGAACGCTTCACCCCTGCCCGGGCGATCTCGGCGATGGCGCGTCGCGTCAGCAACCGCCGCGCGTGGCTTGGCGGCAAGGTCGACTTCGCCATCGCGGAATATCACATGGGCGCCGGCCGCATGGCCGGACTGCTGTCGGCCTATCTGGGCCGGCCGATCAGGGTCTCGGAGGTGACGGCCGAAATGGAGCGGACGGGGCTCACCTACGCCGAGCTCTTCTGGACCAACACGCCGTACTTCCGGCCCGAGGTGTACAGGGCGCTCGACCAGCTGAACCAGGTCGATTACTCGCCGACCTATTACTTTCGCGTTCGACAGGCGATGCGATTGCTCGAGGTGTACAGAACCTCACCTCAGGAGTACGCGCGCCTCGCGTCGGTGTACCAGGGCAGATTCGGATGGTCGGTGTTGCCGAGCTGGCAGTGGAGCTTCATGACCGAGCCGCTGACCGCGTCGCTGTCCACGGCGCCGGCAATCGGCGTGCTGCCCGAAGTCGTGGGTGCGCGCTTCGCGCCGCTACCAGACATCGCGTCGGCGTTCGGCGTGCGCGGCGGCATGCCGGCCATGACGGCCGAGCGCTCGACCATCGGATCCGCGCTCTTCGTGGCCCATCAGCTCAAGCGTCTGCAGGGCGATCGCTACGCGGGATTCGAGATCGCGCGCATGCTCGAACCCGCATCCGGCTGCGCGGACGAGCCAGGCCGCGACGCCGGCGACAAAGACGACGCGTGCGCGCCGCTGCACACGCTCGGCTGGGCATTCGACGTGCCGTCGAAGACTCTCTCGAAGATCGAGCAGCGCGATCTCAAGTTCATCCTCACTGATCTCCGTCAGGCGGGATTGCTTGCGTACGTCGAGGAGGGCAAGCTGCCGACCTATCACATCGTCCGTCATCCCGACTATGCCGCAGAGTTCGAGCAGTTCTACCGGGAAGCCATGACGAGCGTATCAAGGCCCGAACCCTCGAGGGTCGTCGCGAGCCTTCCGTAAGGGGGACTGCGGACAAACCGGAGCGGGCGGTCACTGGCCGCCGGGGCCATCTACGATGTCTGGGCGACGTCACGAGGACCGCCGCGGTCCTGAAACCTGAATCAGGCGCAGCCACCGACCCGATGGCTGCGCCTGTTGTGTTACCAGGGCATCTGCCGCTTCGTGAACTTGCGGCCGGTCTCGGTGGCCTCCTCGCTGGCCGGTCCCGCGCCCGAAATCTCGGGCCGCATCAAATCAATTGAAATTTCCTGCGAGCCGGGGCCGGTCGATTAAGGCGTGTCTGCGTAGTAGCCTGCGCGTGTGCGGGCCTGGAGACTGGGACCGGCGACGCGAACCGCGATCCGGCGCCAGGCACCGTCGGAACGCGCATTGTTGGAGAGATAGCCGAGCACATACTGGCTTGTGAGCTCGCTGGCAATCTGGTCGTACACCTCGGCGAGATCGGTCGGACGTCTGGGCATGAACAACCGGCCTCCTGTTTCCCGCGCAAGCTGGCGCAAGCCGAATTCTCCGTCCTGTCTTGTCGATCTCGGTCCCGTGCCTTCCTCGAGACCCAGGCCCACCGTGTAGATCGCTGTCTGAGAGCGCCTGGCAGCGTCGAGAAGTTGCTCGAACGTGACAAGGCTGGACGTGTCCTCGCCGTCAGACAGCACGACGATGACCTGACGTCGCACGTCGTCGTCCGTGTCGGGCTTCGCCTTCGCCAGCCCTCGCAGCACGATATAGACCGCGTTGTACAGGGCCGTGGCGCCGCCGGCACGCATGCGTTGAATCGCCGCAATAAGCAACGCGCGGTCGCCAGTCATGGTCTGCAACACTTCGACGCGACTGTCGAAGCTGACGATCTGTGCCACGTCGCCCGGCCGCAGCTTCGCGATGAAGTCCATCGCCGCCTGCCTGGACAGCGCCATCTCGTCGTCCATGCTGGAACTGGTGTCGAGCACGAGGGAGACCGACAACGGGATGTTGGCAGGAGCAAAGTAGGCAAGCTCTTGAAGGCGGCCGTCCTCGGTCACCTGAAAATCGTTGCCTGACAAACCGGCGACGTACTGTCCGCCGGGGCCGATGACGGTGACGTTCAGCATGACGAGAGCGAGCGTGCTGCGGAACGAAGGGCGCTGCCACGCGTGCACGGAGACCGCAGCCGTCAGCGTCACGCTGAGGATGAGCAGCGAACGGACAGACGGTCTGCTGAGGTGTAACACGAGGCCCTACCATGCATAGTAGCGATCAGCTGTCGAAGAACCAACCTCTAAATCGTATTGACGCGCGGACTATGATGCAGACCTATGTCGAGGGGCTCTTCCGACGCGGTGCGCCTGGCTCTGGGTCTCATCGGCGTCGCGGCCGTCACGTTCGTCTACGTGAACTGGCTCCACGTGTCGAACGCGACGACGGTGTCGATGTCCTTCCTGATGGTCGTCCTCGCCGTCGCCGCGACATCGCGCCTGTGGATTGCCGTCTTCACCTCGCTGGCAGCGGTCGTCTGCTTCAACTTCTTCTTTCTGCCGCCCATCGCCACGCTCACCATTGCGGATCCCCACAACTGGGTCGCCCTCGTCGCGTTTCTCGCGGTCAGTCTGATCGCCAGCAACCTGTCGGCCGTTGCCCGGGCGCGCACGCAGGAAGCGTTGAGCCGCCGCGATGAACTGGCACGCCTGTTCGACCTGAGCCGCGACATCCTGGTCATGACCGAGAGCCGCGAGGCGATCTCGGTCCTGGCGCGCTCGCTTGCGCGCCGCTTCGATCTCGATTTCGTCGCCATCGCGCTGCCCCGCGGCGACGACTGGGAGACCTTCGAGGCCGGCGCCGACAGTATTCCTCTCGACAGGCAGCAGCTCACCTCGGCCTTTGCCACGGCCCGGACGTCGCTCGAATTCGACGCCTACGCGAGAACGTACGCCGGTCACCGCGAGATGACGGCCGATGGCCGGACGGTTCGGCTGGTGCCGCTGCGCGTGGGCACGAAACCGACCGGCATCCTTGCGGCCTCGGGCCGCCCCATCGAGGCGGGCACGCTCGATACGCTTGGCGGCGTGGTGGCCCTCGCGATCGAGCGCGCGCAGTTTCTGGAGGAACGCAAAGGCGCGGAGTTGACGCGTCAAAGCGAGGAGTTGAAGACCGCCCTCCTGGCGTCGCTCGGGCACGACCTGCGCACGCCGCTGACGGCGATTCGCGTCGCCGCCAGCAACCTCAAGGCGCCCGAGCTGTCATCCGCCGACCGGATCGATCAGAGCGACGTCATCCTTTCAGAAGTCGAGCGCCTGACGCGGCTGTTTCAGAATATTCTGGAGATGGCGCGCCTCGATACGGGCACGATCGCCGCAAAATCGCTGTGGTCGCACCCCGCGGAAATCGTGGCCGCGGCACGCGATCAGGTGGTGCACACGCTGCGCCCGCACCCGATCGAGCTGAACGTCGAGGGCGACACGCTCGTGCGGCTGGATCCTCTGCTGACCGCCACGGCCGTCGCCCATGTGCTGGAGAACGCGGCGCATTACTCACCCGCCGGGTCTCCCATCGAGATCGGCACGCGCGTGTCCGGCAGCGAGCTGATCATTCACGTGCGCGATCACGGTCCGGGCATCGCGCCGGCCGATCTCCTGCATCTCTTCGATCGCTTCTATCGCGGTGTCGCGGCACGCAACCGCACGTCGGGGACGGGCATGGGCCTCTGGATTGCGCGCGGCCTGCTGGCCGCTGAACGCGGACGCGTGTGGGCGGAGAATCATCCCAACGGAGGCGCGGAATTCACGATCGTCATTCCCGTCACGGCGAAAGGACCCGAGCCGATGGGCTCGCCGGAACTCTGATGCCGCCCGCACGAATCCTCCTCGTGGACGATGAGCCCGCCATTCAACGATCGGTGGGGTTGCTTCTCCGCGCCCGAGGCTACGACGTCGAGATCGCCGGCTCGGGCGGCGAGGCGCTCAAGATCGCGGCGCAGCAGATACCCGATCTGATCGTGCTCGACCTGGGGCTGCCCGACCTCGAAGGCACGGAGGTCTGCCGGCGGATACGCGCGACCTCGGCCGTGCCCATCGTGGTGCTGTCGGCGCGAGGCGCAGAGATCGACAAGGTGAACGCCCTCGACCTCGGGGCCGATGACTACGTCACCAAACCGTTCGGTCCGGACGAGCTGCTGGCGCGCATCCGCGTGGCGCTGCGGCGCGTCTCGCAGGAAGAGCGGGAAGAGACCGGCCGGCTGCTCGCCGGGGATCTGACGATCGACTACGACCGGCGGCGCGTCCTCAGGGACGACATCGAGATCCGGCTCACGCCGAAGGAATTCGAGCTGCTGTCGCTGCTCGCGCACAATCACGATCGCGTGCTCACCCACCGCGCGATTCTCAAAGCCATCTGGGGGCCGAACGCGGTGGAGCAACCCGAGCATCTGTGGACGCTGGTCGCGCAGCTCCGCCGGAAGATCGAACCCGACCCGACCAACCCGCGCTACCTCCTCAGCGAGCCCTGGGTCGGGTACCGGTTCGCGACTGCAGACCCGGGAACGATTTAGAGGCGGCCTGGACGGATGAAGCCGGCGATAGGACCAGCCTACGACGCGAACGCGCGCACCGCCTGTTCGCTTGTCGCGTGGATATCGAAGACCCGGTGCATGCGCACCAGCTCGAACACCGCGCGCACCTGCTTCGACATGCCGCACAGCTTCAGGTCGCCGCCTTTGGCGTTCAGCTTCCTGAGGCACGAGATGAACGCGCCCAGTCCGGAACTGTCCACGAAGCGCAGACGGGACAGGTCGAGGACGAGCTTCGTATTGGCGTCGACCACTGGCGCGATGTCGCGCTTGAACTCCTCCGCGTTGCTGGCGTCGAGCTCTTCGATCGGCACCGCCGCGACGGCCACGTCGCCCACCTTCTGTTGAACCAGGTTCATCGTGAGGTCCTTCCGATTTGAGACTTGATGATCTTGACGAGGGCAACGCAGTTACGCCCGCGATCATCGCGAAAGTGTCGCACGTCGTCAACGCTGCGAGCGATGAGGTGACTGCCGAAGCCCGACTCCCGCGAGCCATCCAACGCGGGCGGCGAGACGGCCGCCGGATCGAACGAGTCTCCCAGGTGATGCAGCTGGATCGAGACACGGCCCGGAAATGTGTCGGCTTCCAGCTGAATGCGCTGATCGGGACGGCCGTGATAGGCGTGCTTCATGATGTTGCTGGCTGCCTCGTTGACCGCCAGCTCGAGCGCCGCCACGTCGTTCTGATCGAGAAGCCCTTCGGGAAGCATCCGGCAGAATTCGCGGACGAATTCGCGGACGCGGCGCAGATCCTTGAGGTCGCTGCTGATCTCCAGCTCTGAGCGCGCGAGCGGCTGCTCGGGGTCGCCCACCTTCACGGCGACACAGGTGAGGTCGTCGGACAGCCGATCGGATTCGGCAAACGCCACGGCGGCCTGGCGGATAGCCTCCACAAGGGCTTCCGGCCCGAGGCCGCGGTTCGTCCGGACACACTCCGAGAGGCGGTCCGCGCCGTAGAGCTCTCCGGCGAGATTGCGCATTTCCGTAATCCCATCCGAAAAGAAGAGGAACAGATCTCCCGGCTCGAACGTGACGGCGATCTGGTCGAAGATTTCTCCCTCGCGGATCCCGAGCGGGAGATTGTCGCCGTGCAGGATCTCGCAGGTGCCTGTTCTGGCGCGCACCACCATCATCCCCGTATGCCCGCAATCGACGAGGTCGAGATGCCGCCGGGGCAGATCGAATCTGGCATAGCTCAAGGTCACAAAGCTCTCGAGATCGATGAGCTGCCGCACCATGTCCGCGTGGGCCAGCGTCACGATCTCCTTGGGCTCCGGCAACTGGCCGCTCCTGCTCATGGCGGTCAGATGGCACAATGCTTCGAGGACGTTGCTCTTGGTCGCCGCCGCTACCAGCGCCGCGGGGAGGCCCTTACCCATGACGTCGGCGACGATCACGTCGAGCCGCTGGTTCTCGTGCCTGAAGAAATCGTAGAAGTCGCCGTCGATGCGCTGCGATGGAATGGTCAGTGCGGCGATCTGCAATCCTGGAACGTCTGTCGGCGGCTGCGTGAGGAGGAGCATCTGCTGGATTCTGAATCCAATCTTGGCTTCCCGGTCGCGGGCGGCCTCGAGATCGGCGGTTCGTGCGCGGACGCGCTGCTCGAGCTCGGCGTTCCACGCACGAATCTCCTCTGCCCCACGCAGCTGCTCGGCCCGGATCCGCAGCGACGTGACACCGTAACCCAAATCGCCCGCCAGCTCGGTCAGCAGCGTCACTTCTTCATCGCGGAACGCTCCGGCCTCCGCCGCGTAGATGCTCAACGCCCCGAAGGGTTTGGCATCGACAACGAGCGGAATCGCAATCACGGAGCCGTACCCGCGTTTCAGCGCCTCCTCACGCCATGGACCGAAGATCGGATCGGTGGCCGTGTTCTTCACGATCTGCGTCCGTCCCGTCCGGATGCACGTCCCGACCGGACCGCGGCCGCGGTCGGTATCGGCCCACGTCACACCCGCCGCCGTCAGATACCCCTCATCGACTCCGGCCTGTGCCACGGCCGCCACTGTCCGCGACGTGTCGTGTTCCGCGCGGCCGACCCAGCAGAATCGGTAGCCGGCCTCCTCGACGATGATGCGGCAGACGTGATCGAGCCAGGCGGATTCCTCGGTAGCGCGAATCAGCGCCTCGTTGCAGCTGCTCAACGCGCGGTGCGCGCGATTGATGCGTAGCAGCTCCTCCTGCGCGCGCTTGCGTTCGGTGATGTCCTGAACGGTGCCGATGCCTTTCAGCGCGCGCCCGTTCCCATCGAACTCGACTTGCGCGCGCTCTCGCACCCACTTCACGGCTCCTGCCACGACAAGGCGATGCTCGATGTCATAGGGGGCACCGCTCATGGCCGCCTTCCATGCCCTCTCCACCGATGTCCTGTCGTCCGGATGAATGAAGCCGAGGAAGGATTCGTATGTCAGAGGCGCGCCCTTCGGGACGTTGAAGATGCGGAACACTTCATCCGACCACGTGAGCTGGTCCCGCGTCACGTCCAGGTGCCAGCTGCCGATGTGCGCGATCTCCTGCGCCCGGTTCAGATTGGCTTCGCTCTCGCGCAACGCTTCTTCGGCCTGTTTGTGCTCGGTCACATCGTGGACGCTGCCGCGCACGAGCACAACACGGCCATCGTTGTCACGCTCGGCCTCGCCCCGGCTAGTCACCGAACGAACGCCGCCGTCGGCGCGAACCATCTCCAGCCCGAGGTCGAACGGCGTACCGGTCTGGAGCGCCCGTTCCACCGCTGCGCTCAGCCGCGCGAAGCTCTCAGCGGTGTAGAAGCGGGCGTGCTCCTTGAAACCCGGCGGCGGCATCTTCGGATCGCGGCCGGCGACGCGATACAGCCCTTCCGACCAGGTGACGGTGTCGGTTGCCGGATCCCACCACCAACTGCCGACCCGCGCGAGGCGCTGTGCCTCTCTCAGCTCCTCCTCGCGTCGATAGAGCGACCCTTCCGCTTGCCGGCGTTCCGTGTCGCTGCGATCGATGCTTTGGCCGCTCCAGACCGTCAGCCCGGCCAGCAGCGTGATCATCGCGACGATGATCAGCGTGATCTCGCTCCACTCGGAGAACAGGCCGGCGGAATACGCCTTCCACGACGCCGTGCCGATCAAGAGTGGAACGACGATGGTCGCGGGCCATAGCCGTCGGATGAGCATGCCGCCGTCACTCGAACTGGTGAACAGCGCACCGAGGCCTCGATCCGTGCGCGCACACACCACAGCGAAGGACAGCACAAACAAGGTGACGGCCGCCGGCAGCGCAATGTGGGTGTAGGACGTGTGAGACTCGAGAATGAAGTCCAGGAGCCCGACGATGGCACCTGTGTTGGCTGCGAAAGCCAGGAACTGCGACGGTGCATAGCGCCGCGACCTGTACACGATCGTCGAGTCCAGCCACAGCAGCGCAAGCCCGATCAGCAGGAAATCCAGCGCGGTAACCGGCGCCATCAGGCCCGGACGAAGGCTTCCGAACGCCTCAAAGGGGTTCTGATCGAGGAAGAATAACTGATCCATGCCAAGGTCCCAGCCAACCAGGTGCTCGGACAGGCTCAGCAGACCCACCAACGCGACGAGCGCTGCGAACACCTGACCGGCGAGCTTCCTGAGGGCCTGTGGGGGCTGCCCGTCATGACTTCGCAGCAGCCACAGCGAACAGCCGCACAAGACGAGAGCGATCGCGGCGTTTAACTTGATGATGACCTCCCCTGGGATGACACTCTTCAGGACCGCGATGTCGAGCGTCCAGCCGACGAGACCGAGCAGTCCCACTGCGATGGAAAATAGACTGCCGAACGCGACGAAGCGGTTCAGGCTCCGCACCACGCCGGCATCCGACACCGCGATCGGGGACCTTCCACCGGACGTTGAAATGGAGCGGGCCGCTGCCACAACCCCAATCACCTTACCGCCGGCATCGTGCTGGAGCGCCGCGTTGTAGAGCACGGTGGTCACGTGCCCGTCCCGATAGCGAAGCTCCAGCGGACGATCTCGCACAAAACCTTCGCGAAGCACCTCGCGATAGACGGCGCGGGCTTTCTCCGGCTCGGTGAAGCACTGTGAGAAGTCCGAGCCGATGAGGTCCGCTCGCGATCGGCCGGTCAGGGTTTCAATGGTGGAATTGACGTCGTTGATCCGGCCATCGGACCCGATCGTGACGAGCGCATCGAGGCTCGCCTCGAGCAGGCTTCGCGTGTGGGCGCTCGCCAGCCTGGTTTCCGCTCTGACCGCCGCCGCCTCCGCCGCGCGCCGCTTGGCCAGCTCCGACAGCTGCCCGGCCGTGATGGCGGTGACGAGAAACGCCGCGAGCGCGACCCAATTCTGCGGGTCCGCGATCGTCAGCGTGTAGAGGGGCGGGAGGAAGAAGAAGTTGAAGCACAGCACGCCGACCGCTGAAGCCAGCAAGGCTGGCCAGCTGCCCCACGCGGTCGCGACGAGGAGCACCACCAGCAAGTAGGAGAGAGCGACGGTGGTGTCGTTCAGTGTTTCGTGAAAGGGCGCACAGACAGCCGTCACGAACGCGATGCCCCCTATAGCAGCTGCGTAGCCTGCCCACGTGCGCTGGAAGATGCTGATCAGGACACCTAATTATAGGGACCGCCGTCAGAAGGAAGGCGTTCGACATTGGCGCGTCGGCCTTTGGGCCTCGACCTCGCTCGCAACCGCGAGCCCAGAGAGGGTCAGCAGATTCGCGGGAGTTGCTCGCCGCTGAACATCTCGACGATCCGGGAGGCACCGATCGCGGTCCGCAGCGTGACTTGACGGGGCCGCGTCCCTTGCACGGTACCGATCCGACACGCGCCCGCCGCAGCCGGATGGGCGCGCAACGCGGCGAGCGCCCGCTCGGCGTCGCGCGCGCCGACAAACGCGATGAAGCGGCCCTCGTTCGCCACGTACATCGGATCGAGCCCCAGCACCTCGCATGCGCCCTGGACCACCGCGTCGACCGGAATCGCCCGCTCGTCGAGACCGATTGCGACATTCGCGGTCTCCGCGATCTCGATGACGGCGCCGGCGAGCCCGCCGCGCGTCAGGTCCCTCAAGCAATGGACGTCCACTCCCGCGGCCAGCAGCGCAGCCACCGGGCCGTCGAGCGGAGCCGTATCGCTGAGGATTTCGGTCTCGAATGCGAGTCCTTCCCGCGTCGCCAGGATGGCGATGCCGTGCCGTCCGATGTCGCCAGACAGGAGCACGGCATCCCCGGCGCGGACGCTCGCGGGCACGATCTCGAGCGAATGCTCGACGAGGCCGATGCCCGCGGTGTTGATGAAGATTCCGTCGCCTTTGCCATGTTCGACGACCTTCGTGTCACCTGTCACGATCTCCGCGCCCGCGGCCCGAGCCGCCGCCCGCATCGAGTCGAGCACCGTGCGGAACGACTCGATCGGGAAGCCCTCCTCGAGAATGAAGGCCGCGCTCAGCCACGCCGGCCGTGCCCCGGACATCGCGAGATCGTTCACGGTGCCATTGATCGCGAGCGTGCCGATGTCGCCGCCCGGGAAGAAGGCCGGGCGAACCACATAGGAGTCGGTCGTGAAAGCGATCCGAGCGCCACCGATCTCAAGAACCGCGGCGTCGTGACGCGTATCGAGATGGCGATTGCGGAACGCGGGAACGACCAGCCGATCGAGCAGCTGGTGCATCAGCCGGCCGCCTCCGCCATGGGCGAGTTGAATCACGGTCGGGAAGGGATCGGGAATTGGGCACGACGGCGCGAGCGTCTCGCTCATCGCCCGATCTCCGCGGGCGCCGAGCGACGGTAGCGATAGTAGGCGGCACAGGCGCCCTCGGAGGAGACCATCGGGGCGCCCAGCGGCCGCTCGGGCGTGCACCGGCTCTCGAACGCCGGGCAGTCGGCCGGTTTCTTCAGACCCTGCAGGACCTGGCCGGCGATGCATTCGGCTGGCTCCTCGGCCGCTCGCAGGTCGATGGGAAACCGCCGCATCGCATCATGGGCGGCGTACGGCCCGCGCAAGCTCAGGCCGCTCGCCGCAATCTCGCCGATACCGCGCCAGCGCCTGGGGACGATGTCGAATACCTCGCGGATCAGGCGCTGCGCTTCGGCGTTGCCCTCGCGACGGACCGAGCGCGTGTACTGATTCTCGACTTCACTGCGCCCTTCCTCGAGCTGCCGAACGCACATCGTGACGCCCTGCAGGATGTCGAGCGGCTCGAACCCGGTCACCACGATGGGCACGCGGTAGCGGCGCGCGAGCGGCTCGTACTCCTCGAAGCCCATCACGGTGCAGACGTGGCCGGCGGCGAGAAAGCCCTGAACGCGGTTGGCCGGCGATCCGAGGATGGCCTCGATGGCAGGCGGTACGAGCACGTGCGAGACGAGCAGCGAGAAGTTCTGAAGACCCTCACGGGCCGCGCGGTGCACGGCCATCGCGTTCGCCGGTGCCGTGGTCTCGAACCCGACCGCGAAGAAGACGACCTCCCGCGACGGATTCGCGCGCGCGATGTCGACGGCGTCGAGCGGCGAATAGACCATGCGGACGTCGGCGCCGCGGGCCTTCGCCGAGAGCAGGTCGGTCCGCGTGCCGGGCACGCGGAGCATGTCGCCGAAGGAGGTGAAGATCACACCCGGCCGGCCCGCGATCTCGATCGCCGCGTCGATCAGCTCGATCGGCGTCACGCACACCGGGACAACCGGGACCGTGGACGAGCGTCACGTCGGGCGGCAGGAGCTCGTCCACGCCGAAGCGGACGATGGAGTGGGTCTGGCCGCCGCAGACCTCCATGATGGTCCACGGCCGCGTGACCAGCCGACGAAGCGTCTCGGCGTATTGCCGCGCATGGGTCGCGTCGCGGTACTCGTCCAGGAATTTCACGAGATCTCCTCCTCGAGTTCGCCGATCTCCCGCAGGTACTCGAAGACCCGCAGGGCTTCGCGCTCGTCCACGCGCCCGATCGCCACGCCGACGTGGACGAGGACATAGTCGCCGATGCCCGCCTCCGGGACCAGCGAGAGGTTGATCGTCTTCACCACGCCGCCGAAGTCGACCTTGCCCCGCCGCGCGAGCGGTTCGTCCTCGGTCAGTTCGACAATCTTTCCCGGCACGGCCAGACACATACGTTCATCCCCTTGCCAAGCGCCGCAAGCTGTCCGAGGGCAATCCCACCGTCGTTGGGCGGAACGCGCTGATGCCAATACGGGCGGAAGCCGCCCGCGCGGAGCTTCCGCACAGTCCGCTCGACGAGGGCGCGGTTCTGGAAGCAGCCGCCGCTCAGCGCCACCTTCTCGTCGCCGACGCGCGTCGCGACGCGCACGATGATCTCGGTCAGGCTGTTGTGGAATCTCGCCGCCATGCGCCCCACCGGTACGCCGCGCCGAAGATCGCCGACGATCCCGCGCACGATCGGCTCCCAGTCCTCGCCCGCGACGTCGTAGCGATCCTCGGTCTCGAATCCTTCGAGCGACCACTCGAGCTCCATCGCGGCCTGTCCCTCGAACGTGCACGTCTGGCGAATCCCGACGAGCGCCGCCACCGCATCGAACAGGCGCCCGGCGCTCGACGTGCGCGGCGTGTGGAGGCGCTTCTCCAGCATGGCGACGAGCGTCGCGCGCTCGCGCGGAGACCACGAGCGGACGGGCGCGAGGTCGCCTGGAAGATCGACGCCGTAGATCTCGAAGAGGACGCCGAGGGCCGCGCGGCGCGGCTCGACCACCGCCTTCTCGCTTCCCGGGAGTCCGAACGTCCGGAGATGGCCGACGCGCTCGAATCCGCGCGCGGGAACACGGAGAAACTCGCCGCCCCACACGGTTCCATCGACGCCCCAACCCGTGCCGTCCCAGGCCACACCGAGCACGGGCGGATCGATCTCGTTCTCCGTCATGCACGAGAGGATGTGCGCGTAATGGTGCTGGACGCCCACGACCGGAAGGCCGAGCGCGGCGGCGCTGCGCGTCGAACGATAGTCGGGATGAAGATCACTCGCCACCACGTCCGGCTCGTGTGCGTAGAGCGCGGACAGATCGTCGATCGCCCGGCAGAAGTTCTCGAACGCCGGCGCCGACCCCAGATCGCCCAGATGCTGGCTGAGGACGGCGTCCTGTCCAACGGAGATCGCCACCGCGCTCTTGAGCTGAGCGCCCACCGCGAGGGCCGGACCTGAGCGGCTGCCGCATCGCGATGGGAAGAGGCGCGAAGCCACGCGCGCGGCGAAGCACGAGCGGGCGGTCCGCGACGAGACGCACGATCGAGTCGTCGACGGGTCGCGCGATCGGCCGGTCGTGGACGAGAAACAGATCGGCGATCCCGCCAAGCCGCTCCAGGGCCTCGCGGCCATCCGTGCAAATCGGCTCCTCGGAGCGATTCCCGCTCGTCGCCACGACCGGAAACCCCACCTCACGAGCCAGCAGATGATGGAGAGGGTTCGCCGGGAGCAGGACGCCGAGGTACGGGTTGCCGGGCGCCACCGATGGCGCGAGCCCATCGCCCGCCCGGCGCACCAGCACAATGGGGGCTTCGGGTGAAGCCAGCAGCAACGCCTCGAGCGGCACGAGCGTCGCATCGGCGCGAACGACGCTCGAGAGTGGGATACATGACCGCGAACGGCTTGTCCTCGCGCCCCTTCCGTTCGCGCAGCAACCGCACCGCTCGGTCCGAGCGCGCATCGACCATCAGGTGGAAGCCGCCGACGCCCTGGACCGCCACGATCGCGCCCTCGCGGATGGCCTGGCCTGCTGCGCGGAGCGCGGCGTCACGCGTCGCCGACACGGCCCCGGCCGGCGTCCAGAGCTCGAGGTGGGGTCCACACGCGGGGCACGCCGTTGGCTGGGCGTGGAAGCGGCGATCGCGCGGATCGTCGAACTCGGACCGGCACCGATCGCAGAGCGCGAAGCCCTTCAGGGTGGTCCGCGCGCGGTCGTACGGAAGCGATTCGAGGATCGAGTATCGAGGTCCACAGTTCGTGCAGTTCGTGAAGGGATAGCGGTAGCGTCGATCCGCCGGATCGAACAGCTCGCGGAGGCAGTCAGCGCAGGTCGCGATGTCGGGCAGGACGGTCGCGGCGGGCGCGTCGGCGGTGTCGCTGTCCTGGATCACGAAGGCCGCCAGCCGGCCCCGGACCGGCGGGCCACCGCGTCGAGAAACGTGGGCTCCATCCCGTGGATGGCGGCGCGCGGCGGCAGTTCGCGTGGAATGCGCT
Source organism: Vicinamibacterales bacterium (assembly GCA_963821395.1). Classification (GTDB taxonomy): domain Bacteria; phylum Acidobacteriota; class Vicinamibacteria; order Vicinamibacterales; family JAMQPK01; genus JAMQPK01. Next base: position 91,894 of record CAWGDY010000049.1, read on the forward strand.
GCAGGAACGACCTGACGGCCTCGGCCGGTCCTTCAACCTCGCAGGTGACGCCCGCCGGCCCATTCCGGACCCAGCCCGTGAGATCGAGCTCGACGGCGAGGCGATAGAGGAACGGACGGAATCCCACGCCCTGAACCGCGCCGCGAAAGGCGACGCGGAGCCGAACGCGGCGGCGCTGGAGACGGCGCGCATCACGTCTCCTCGACGTCGGCGCTGTCAAGAATCACGTCCTGCGCGCGCGGATCCGAGATGTCGGTGAGGAGCTCGATCTCGAGCGATGCGCCTTCGGCCACCGTGCCGCGCGAGGCGTGCTCGAAGTGCTCGCGAAAATGATCGGGCGAGAAGTGAGAGAGGGCTCCGAGTTTCACGGCGATGCGGGTGATGCGATCCCGCGCCGTGCTCTCGGGCCAGCTGCTCTACCTTCCCCATCAGGTTCTTCATCAGCGACGCTTCATGCACGGCCCATCGCCTCCTCGGTGACGCGCCTCACGACCTCGTCGACCGCCGCGTCGACGTCAGGGGACAGTCCTTCTCCCGGCGTGAAGTCGCGCCCCTCGATGCCAAACACGACGACGCACGCGGGAAGCCGTCCCAGCGCGCGCGCCAGCTCGACCGCCTCGGCGACGCCGAACGAATGCGTGGACGATCGCGAGAACACGGATGGCAGCGGTCGTTCGTGCGCGTCGTACCGCCGGATCGTTCCAGGCTCGGACCCCGACGAGGTGGCATCGATGACGACGACCGCGTCCGCTCCCTGCCAGTCGTCGAGCAGCGAGGCGAAGTCACCTTCCTTCACGAGCACCCGTATGTCGCCGGACAGCGCTCCACGCAGTCGCCGGGCGGTCGCCAGTCCCGCCCCATCATCTCTCCGAAAGGCGTTTCCGGCGCCGACGATCAGCGGTCGAGGTCGCCATCACTCGTCGCGGTCGAGCTGCAGCGTGAGAAAGTGCGTCGCGCACGAGATGCAGGGATCGTAGTTCCGGACGGCCTGCTCGCACTTCCACGTCAGCGTCTCTTTCGAGAGCTGAAGATGCCGCTCGACGAATCGCCGGAGGTCGTTCTCGATCGCCTTCTGGTTCTGGGACGTCGGCGGAACGATCTTCGCGTCGGCAATCGTGCCGTCGGCATTCAGCCGGTACCGGTGGAAGAGGATGCCGCGCGGCGCCTCCGTGCAGCCGAACCCGGAGCCTTCGCCGGCCTCGACGCGCACGGCCGCCTGCGCGGGCCGCTCGTAGGCCGCGATGATCCGCAGCGCTTCGTCGACCGCGTAGACCACCTCCACGGCACGGACCACGATGCTCTGGAACGGGTTGCGGCAGACCGGACGACAGATTCGCGTCGCGAGCGGCCTGCTGCACGAGCGGCGGGAGACGGTCGAAATTCAGGCTGTAGCGGGCCATCGGGCCGACGAAATACGCGCCGCGCCCCTTGAGGACCGAGTGGAGGGCGTTCGAGTGGGCCACGTGCTCCTCGACGAAGTGTTCGTCGTAGTCGCGGATGGCGATGTCGAGCCCCTTGTTCGACACCAGGCGGCCTTCGTTGAACGGGTACTCCGACGGGTGGCGGAGCGCCACGAACTCGTAGTCCTGCTCGAAGTCGGGCATGTCGAACGTCGAGACCCAGCGAACCATGTCGAGCGCCTGCTCGCGGGCGCGCTCGAGCGTGTCGACGAGCGGCGCCAGCTCGGCGCGAGTCGGCACGCGATAGAAGCCGCCGACGCGCACGTTCACGGGATGGATCTCGCGCCCGCCAATCACGCGGACGATTTCGTTCCCGGCCTTCTTGAGATCGAGCGCGCGCTGGACCTCCTTGGGGTGATCCTTCGCCATCCGGATCGCATCCTCGTAACCGAGGAAGTCCGGCGCGTGCAGCATGGCCACATGGAGCGTGTGGCTCTCGATCCATTCGCCGCAGTACAGCAGCCGCCTGAGCTCGCGGAGCGCGCCGTCGACCCGGATGCCCAGCGCGTCCTCCATCGCATGGACCGCGCTCATCTGATAGGCGACCGGACAGATGCCGCAGATGCGCGCCGTGATATCCGGGGCCTCCTCGAACGCGCGGCCGCGGAGGAAGGCCTCGAAGAAGCGGGGCGGCTCGAATATTTGAAGACGAACCTCCTCCACGCGGTCGCCCTTGATCCTGACGTAGAGCGCGCCCTCGCCTTCGACCCGCGCCAGGTAATCGACCTTGATCGTGCGGGTCTTACTCATGGGCCTCGCTCTCCTTCCGGAACGCCTCCGCGTTCGCATTGAAGGTGCGGAACACGCGGACGAGCCCGGCCTCCGACGCGCCGAGCTCGGACCAGCGGCGTGCGAGCGAGGCGGTGTTGGGCGTCTCCATCGGGCCGAAGCACCCGTAGCAGCCGCGATCGTACGACGGACAGAGCGCCCCGCACCCCGCCTGCGTCACCGGCCCCAGGCACGGGGTGCCCTGCGCCACCATCACGCAGACGACGCCACGACGCTTGCACTCGATGCAGACGCTGTGCGACGGAATGTGCGGCGTTCTGCCGTGGATGAACGCCGTCAACACGTCGAGCAGCTGGTGCTTGTCCATGGGACAGCCGCGGAGCTCGAAGTCGACCTTCACGTGATCGGCAATCGCGGTGGACGTGGCGAGCGTCTCGATGTAGTCGGGCCGGGCGTAGACGATCGAGGTGAACTCCTTCACGTCTTTGAAATTCCGCAGCGCCTGAATCCCGCCAGCCGTGGCGCATGCGCCGATGGTCACGAGCGCCTTCGAGACGCGGCGGACCTCGCGGATGCGTTCGGCGTCGTGCGGCGTCGTAATCGAGCCCTCGACGAGCGACAGATCGTAAGGACCGCGAACCGTTGCGCGCGTCGCCTCCAGAAACTGCGCGATCTCGACCGCGCCGGCCACGGCGAGCAACTCGTCCTCGCAGTCCAGGAGACTCAACTGGCAGCCGTCGCAGGATGCGAACTTCCAGACCGCGAGCTTGGGCTTGCGCTTCACTAGATCTCCCGGATTCGCAGACTGGTTTCGATGCGCGGGTACGGGAAGACCGGACCGTCCTTGCAGACAAAGGCGGGCCCGAACTGGCAGTGGCCACAGACACCCACCGCGCACTTCATGTTGCGCTCCATGGAAAGGAAGACCAGCTCCGGCGGCACGCCGCGGTGGACCAGATCGGCCGTGGCGAACCGCATCATGACCTCCGGGCCACAGACGAAAGCGGTCGTCGTCTCGGGATCGAACGTCACGCGAGGAACGAGCGTGGTGATCACACCGACGTCCCCGTTCCACGTCGGGTCGCCCGCGTCGACCGTTGCGCGTACGTCGAGGTCGAACCGCGCGCGCCAGCTGCGCCAGCTCGCGCGAGAACAGCAGACTCGCAGGCGTGCGCGCCCCGATGAGGAGCACCACGCGGCCGAACGCGCCGCGCCGTGCCACGACTGCGCGTACGAGCGGGCGGAGCGGGGCCAGCCCGAGCCCGCCCGCCATGATGACCACATCACGGCCGAGGGCGGCCTCGACGGGCCAGCCTTCTCCGTACGGTCCGCGGACGCCCAGGACGTCGCCTTTCTTCGCGGCGCAGACCGCCTGCGTCACCGTGCCCACGGCGCGGACGGTGTGGACGAGGACATCCGGCTTCGCCGGATCGCCGCTAATCGAGAGCGGCACTTCGCCAATCCCGAAGACATACACCATCGTGAACTGGCCCGGCTCGAAACCTGACCGGGCCTTCGCCATCGGAGGCTTCGAGCTCGAGCGTCCACACATCGCGCAGCTCGCGTCGGACGCGCCTCACGCGGAACGGGCGCGGCAGAAGTGCCGCGCTATCTGGTGACGCCAGGCCCATACACGTCGAGGAGTTGGCGCCTGGCAGCTTCCAGTCGACTGGAAACCAGACGTGCCAGCCGTTTCATGAGCTCGTAGCCGAGAGCCGGATCGGCGTCGCACTTGGCCCGCAGGCAGGCGCCGTCGAACGCCGTGGCGCGAACGCTCGTCCCGCGCACGGGCATCGAACTGGCACACATAAGGCGGAAAGAGCCACGACCAGCCCAGGATCTCACCCTCGCCAAGCGTCTGGAGCGTGACCGGGCCGCGCGAGGGAACGTAGGTCTCGACGGCGACGCTGCCGCCACGGATCGCGAAGAACCGGTCCGCTGGCTCACCTTCACGCAGGAGATACGCGCCCGCGTCGAAGTGGACGTTCTGCCCGCACCCGGCGATGAGGGCGAGGTACTCCGGCTTCAGACCTTTGAAGAACTCGTGCCGCGACAACAGGTCATCGATCGTTTCCATGCGCTCCTTCGCTGTCCCGGATGGCCGCGACCTCCTGAGTGAGATCGATCGCGACTGGACACCACGTGATGCACCGGCCGCAGCCCACGCATCCGGAGGTCCCGAACTGGTCGTGCCAGGTGGAGAGCTTGTGGGTCAGCCATTGCCGGTAGCGCGCCTTCGTAGAAGTGCGCACGCTTCCCCCGTGGACATGGGAGAAGTCCAGGGTGAAACACGAATCCCACGATCGCCACCGCTCGGCGTGGTCGCCTGTGAGATCCGTCGTGTCCTCGACGGTGCTGCAGAAACAGGTCGGACAGGCCATCGTGCAGTTGGCGCAGGCCAGACACCGCGACGCCACTTCGTCCCAACGCGGGTGCTCGAGATTACGGGCGAGCAGCTCGGGGACGCCCGTCACGTCCATGGATCGACCCATCTGCTGGACCGCGCGCGCGGTGCACCGCGCGGAGGCCTCGAGATCGCCCGTGCCAGCCTTCTCAGTCGGCAGCAACTGAAGCACATCCCTGCCCCGTTCCGAGCCCGCCTCTATCGTGAATGCATGCCGGCCGTCTTCCAGTATCTCCGTCAGCGCGAGGTCGAAACCAGAATCGGCACGCGGCCCGGTCTTCATCGACGCACAGAAGCAGGTCCCTCCAGCCTGGCCGCAGTTCACGGCGACCAGAAACGCCCGCTCGCGGTGCGCCCGATACTGGGCGTCGGTGTCCATGAAGACTTTGTCCTGAATCGCGATCGCGTGGAGCTCGCAGGATCGCACGCCCAGGAACGCATACGGCGCCTCGTCGACGGGCTCGGGCCGGATGATGAACCCCTGCGGCTGTCGATCGGCTTGCCAGAGGCGAGTCCGTGGCGGGAACAGGAACTTCTTCCAGGAGTGCGGACCAACCGCGTAGCCGAACAGCGCGGCGTCATCGCGCTTTTCCAGGCGATACGTGCCGCCGTCCTGCCGGTCGGTCCAGCCTTCAGGCAGGTCCGATGCGGCGTGGATTTCGTCGTAGACGATGGCGCCGTCGCGGACGGTCGGCCCGACGATGCGGTACCCGCGACTGGCGAGCGCGTCCAGCAGATGCTGAAAATCGCGGCGATGCAGGATGCGGACAGGGTCGGTCATGTCGACTCCACGACGTCAGTGGCCTCGCCGTGATTCTCTCAGAAACCCATCCCCGCAACGAATGGAAAGCATCATGTAGACTGTCATGCCTTTCCTTCCGGTGCGCAGCCATGGAATGGTCAACAGATCACGATAGCATCACGGGCGAGGAGTACATCGCGGTCGACACACGCGGCGAGTCGCTGCTCCGCGATCCATTCACGAACAAAAGCACGGCGTTCACGGCGGCGGAGCGCGCCGATCTCGGCCTCGACGGGCTGGTGCCGCCAGCTGTCAGCACCATGGACCAGCAACTCGCCCGTGCGTACGGGCACTATCGCGTCAAGCAGACGCCGCTCGAGCGCTACATCTACCTCGCCAGCTTGCAGGACCGGAACGAGACGCTGTTCTTCCGTCTCCTCCACGACCACATCGACGAGATGATGCCGGTCGTGTACACGCCGGTGGTCGGCGAAGCGTGCCAGCAGTACTCGCATATCTATCGCCACCCGCGCGGCCTCTACATCTCGTACGAACAGCGCAACCACATCGACGCTGTCTTCGCCAACCATCCGCGGTCGCCGGCCGTCATCGTCGTCACGGACGGCGAGCGGATCCTCGGGCTCGGCGATCAAGGCGTCGGCGGGATGGGAATTCCGACCGGGAAGTTGTCCCTCTACACTGCATGCGCCGGGATCCCGCCCTATCTGACGTTGCCGATCATGCTCGACGTGGGCACGGATAATCACGAGCGTCTGAACGACCCGCTGTATCTCGGCCTGCGGCACAAACGGATTCGCGGACGCGCATATCAGGACTTCATCGATCAATTCGTCGAGGCCGTATTGCGCGTGCACCCTGACGCCGTCCTGCAGTGGGAAGACTTTCTGAAGGCCAACGCGCTCACCCAGCTCGCGCGCTTTCGCGACCGGTTGTGCACGTTCAACGACGACATTCAGGGCACGGCTGCCGTTACGGCCGCCGGTGTGTACGCGGCCCTGCGGATTTCCGGCCAGGCCATGCGAGACCAGCGCGTCGTACTCGGCGGAGCTGGGGCATCCGCGCAGGGCATTGCCAATCTCTTCGTGTCGGCGCTGCGCGACGCCGGGCTCTCCTGGGGGGAGGCCCGGCAACGCATCTGCACCGTGGACAGCCGGGGACTGGTGACGCAGGCGCGGGCGGAACTGGAGGACTTCAAGGCGGCCTACGCCCGGCCGGTTGAAGAGGTGGCGACGTACGTGTGCGGCGATCCCATGCACATCACGCTGGAAGAAACGATCCGGAATTTCAAGCCCACGATTCTCGTCGGCACGTCGGGCGCAACCGGCTTGTTCACGGAAGCCGTGGTCCGCGCGATGGCCGCCGTGAACGACCGTCCGATCGTGTTTCCGTTGTCGAACCCGACGAGCAAGAGCGAGTGCACGGCGGAACAGGCGGTTCGGTGGTCCGATGGCCGCGCGATCGTGGCGACCGGCAGCCCGTTCGATCCGGTCGTCTATCGCGGCCAGACGCACCGCATCGGGCAGGGGAACAATGCGTTCATCTTTCCGGGCGTCGGATTGGGTCTGTGGGCGGGCGGCGTGCGACGCGTCACCGACACCATGTTCCTTGATGCCGCGCGGGCGCTGGCACAGATGGTGCGCCCTGCGGATCTGGATCAGGGAGCGGTCTACCCGGAGCTCACGCGTATTCGGGACTGCTCACACGCTGTCGCGTGTGCCGTGATCCGGCGCGCCGTCGCCGAAGGCCACGCGTCGCCGGCGATCCTGGCTGGCCTTGAAGAGACCGTGAGCCGCGCGATGTGGTTCCCGAAGTACCGACCAATTCGATACCAACGGGCCAGCTGAATGATGCCAGATACGTCGACGAATCGCGCGGTGACGCCTTTCATGAGTCTGAGTCCGACCCTGCTCACGGCTACGGCCACGACGAAACTGGGCGTTCCCGGGTACACATTTGGCGACTTGCACGACCCCGAGCGTCTCGCCTCGTTGTACGAACGTTTCTGCGAGGAAGTCGAGGCCGCTGACCCTGCGTTGTGGCATGAGTGGGAGGCGTATCGCTCGGCGCCTGACGCGCCGCGGCCAGCGATCGCGTTGTCGAACCTGCTCGTCACGATGGCGCCGCATGTCAGCCGTTTCCTCACGCGCCTCTTTCAGATTCAGCCGAGCGTGGACGCGCTGACCCACATCACCCGCGACCAGGACGATCTCTTTCGCTTCAAGGTGGACTTCGTCCGCAGGCGCGTGCTCCCACTCGTGAAAGCGGGTGCGCACGTCGTGTCGACGCCGGAAGACGAGGCCGTCGTTGAAAGGTTGATCGCGGGCGCTGACCGGAGCCCCTGCGGGCAGCCAGGACCTGGAGCTCGCCGTCGCGCGCGCCGGCTGCGCGGTGATGGACGTCGAGAAAGCAGGCGGTGGCAAGATCGCCTCAGAGGTCGACAGCCTCAAGCGCTGGTGCGCGGCGCGGCTCCACGATCGCGCGTATCGGGAGTGGGTGATATTCCGGTTTCCCGAAACGCTCGACTACTGGCGCCTCGTCGACGTGCAACGGCCGCGGCCGGACCTGCCGGAGTGGATGGTCGGCCCCGACGATCGGCTGCGCCGCCGCGACGGCTTCACGCTGACCGACGCGCGCATGAGGCCGCGCGACGTCCAGAGCGAGATCCACTACTGCGTGCTGTGCCACGAGCGCGACAAGGACTCGTGCTCGAAAGGACTGCGCGACCAGACGGGGAAGATGGGCATCAACCCGCTCGGCATCGAGCTCGGTGGCTGCCCGCTCGACGAAAAGATTTCCGAGATGCACACGCTGCGGAAGGCGGGCGATGCGATCGGCGCGCTCGCGCTCGTCACGCTCGACAACCCCATGTGCCCGGGCACCGGCCATCGCATCTGCAACGACTGCATGAAATCGTGCATCTACCAGAAACAGGAGCCGGTCAACATCCCGCAGATCGAGACCGGCGTGCTGACCGACGTGCTGGAGATGCCGTGGGGCGTCGAGATTTACGGGCTGCTGACCCGGTGGAATCCGCTCAACGTGCGGCGGCCCTATGCGCTGCCGCACAACGGCAAGACACATCCTCGTGGTCGGCCTCGGGCCTGCGGGCTACACGCTCGCCCACTATCTCGTGAACGAAGGCTTCGGGGTCGTCGGCATCGACGGTCTGAAGATCGAGCCGCTGCCGGGGGAGATTGTCGGTACCGATGAAGCGCCGCCCGTGCCGATCCGCGACTGGAGCGAGATCTATCGCCAGCTCGACGATCGCGTGCTCGAAGGCTTCGGCGGCGTGTCGGAGTACGGCATCACCGTGCGGTGGGACAAGAACTTCCTCACGCTGCTGCACCTGACGCTCGCGCGGCGCCGCGGCGTGAAGATCTACGGCGGCATCCGCTTCGGCGGGACCCTGACGATCGAAGACGCGTGGACATACGGCTTCGATCACGTGGCGATTGCGACCGGCGCCGGGCGGCCGACCGTCATCGACATGAAGAACAACCTGATCCGCGGGATCAGGAAAGCGAGCGACTTCCTCATGGCGCTGCAGCTCACCGGGGCGTTCAAACGCGACGCGCTGCCGAACCTGCAGGCGCGCGTGCCGGCCGTCGTGATCGGCGGAGGCCTGACGGCGATCGACACCGCGACGGAGCTGATGGCGTACTACCCGCTGCAGGTCGAGAAGACGCTGCAGCGGTACGACATCCTCGCCGCGGAATTCGGCGAGACGCACGTCCGCCGCGTCTACGACGAGGAGGAGCTCGAGCTGCTCGACGAGTATCTGGCGCACGGTCGCGCGGTCCGTGCTCGAGCGTGCGCGAGCCGAGGCGGCGGGCGAAGCGCCCGACTTCGTCCCGCTCGTGCGGGCCTGGGGCGGCGTCACGATTGCCTACCGCAAGCGGATGGTGGATTCACCCGCCTACCGCCTGAACCATGAAGAAGTGATCAAGGCGCTCGAAGAAGGCATCGCGTTCGCGGAGAACCTGAACCCGATCGCCGCTGTTCCTGACGGGCGCGGTGCCGTGAAGGCCATGATGTTCAAGCGGGAGGGGCAGGACGCGCGCGACGGTCAGGACGCCACGGAGACGCTGCCCGCCCGTACGGTCCTGGTCGCCGCCGGGACGACGCCGAACATCACGTACGAGAAGGAGATCAACGGCACCTTTCAGCTCGACATGAAGAAGAAGTTCTTCCAGCCGCACGTGGTGTCTCGCGGTGGCGACGGCCGTTTTCATCTGAGCCCGGACGCGAACGGCTTCTTCACTTCGTACAACGTCGACGGCCGCTTCGTGAGTTACTACGGCGACAACCATCCGCGCTATGCCGGCAACGTCGTGAAGGCGATGGCGTCGGCCAGAGACGGCTTTCCGCACGTCGTCAGCCTCTTCGCGACGCAACTCGCCTCGTTGGATGCATCGACCCAGGGCGCGCGGGACGCGGCGTGGGCGGCGCTCGTACAGCGCCTCGATACCGATTTCAACGCGCACGTCGAAGACGTGGTGCGCCTCACGCCGAGCATCGTCGAAGTGATCGTCAAGGCGCCCGCCGCCGCGCGGCACTTCCGCCCGGGCCAGTTCTACCGGCTGCAGAACTACGAGTCGGTCGCGCGGTGCGTGGATGCGATCCCGCTGCTCATGGAGGGCATCGCGCTGACCGGCGCCTGGGTCGACAAGGAGGAGGGACTGGTGTCGCTGATCGCGCTCGAGCTCGGCGTGTCGAGCCGGCTCGTCGCGTATTTGAAGAAGGGCGAGCCTGTCGTCGTGATGGGACCGACCGGCGCGCCGACCGAGATTCCCGAACATCGGAATGTGCTGCTGCTCGGCGGAGGCCTGGGCAATGCCGTGCTGTTCTCGATCGCCAGGAGGATGCGCGAGGCCGGCAACCACGTGATCTATTTCGCCGGCTACAGGAAAGGCGAAGACCTGTTCAAGCGCGAGGACATCGAGGCGGCGACCGATCAGGTGATTTGGAGCACCGACACCGGCGCGGCGATTGAGCCCGGCCGCCCGCAGGACGCGCACTTCCGCGGCAACATCGTGCAGGCGATGCTCGCGTACCACAGCGGCGAGCTGGGCGATCGCGTCGTGCCGCTGGACACCGTCGATCGCATCATCGCGATCGGATCCGACCGGATGATGGCAGCGGTTCAGGCGGCGCGGCAGGGCGTGCTCGAGCCGTACCTGAAGAAGAACCATGTCGGCATTGCCAGCATCAACTCGCCCATGCAGTGCATGATGAAAGAGGTGTGCGCGCAATGCCTGCAGAAGCACATCGATCCCGCCACAGGACTGGAGACGATCGTCTTCTCGTGCTTCAACCAGGATCAGGAGATGGATCGCGTGGACTTCGTCAATCTCGCCGCGCGCCTGCGACAGAACACCGTGCAGGAGAAACTCTCCAATCTCTGGCTCGATCATCTGTTGAACGGCCAGACCTTCGCGCACGTCTGAGCGGGCCCCGCAAGGACTAGACGCCTGCGATCCCCCAGATGTCCCTGGCGTACTCCGCGATGGTTCGGTCGCTCGAGAACCTGCCGATCCGCGCCACGTTCAGAATCGCCTTCGACGCCCACGTCGCCGGCTGTCTGAATGTGTCGTCGACCCGCTCTTGTGTGTCGAGGTAAGCCGCGAGGTCCGCAAGGTGGAAATACGGATCTCCCCGATCGAGAAGAGACTCGACGATCCAGTGAAGCAATCCGGGCTCCTGCGGACAAAAGAGATTGGCGTCGAATGCGTCGACGATCCGTTTCAGCCGCGGGTCGTGCTCGTAGACGTCTCGCGGCCGATAGCTCCCGTCCTCTCGCAGCGCCTGGATGCGGTCTGCGGTCAGTCCGAAGATGAACATGTTCTCCGCGCCGACCGCCTCGAGAATCTCGACGTTGGCGCCGTCGAGCGTGCCGATCGTCAACGCACCGTTCATGGCGAGCTTCATGTTCCCCGTGCCCGACGCTTCGGAGCCGGCGGTCGAAATCTGCTCGCTGAGGTCGGCGGCGGGGATGATGATCTCCGCCAGCGACACTCTGAAGTCCGGAACGAAGACGACCTTGAGATGATCGCTGGCGCGAGGATCGTTGTTGACGATCGCGCCCACGCTGCAGATGAGCTTGACGATCTGCTTCGCCGCCCAGTAACCCGGCGCGGCCTTGCCGGCGAAGATGTACGTTCTGGGTATCGGCCGGAGGTCTTCCCTCCTCCACGAGACACAGATACTCGTGAACGATCCGCATGACGTTGAGCAGCTGCCGCTTGTATTCGTGAATGCGCTTGACCTGCACGTCGAACAGCGAGTCCGGATCGACAATGATGGACGTCGTCTGCCGGATCACGCGCGCCAGCCGCTCTTTGTTGGCGCGCTTGATCGAGCTGAACTCCTGCTGAAACGCCCTGTCGTGCGCATATGGCTCCAGCTCTCTGAGCCGTTCGAGATCGGTCACCCACTTGTCTCCGATCGTGCGGGTGACGAGCCCGGACAACAGCGGATTGGCCTGCAGCAGCCACCGCCGCGGCGTCACGCCGTTCGTCTTGTTGTTGAAGCGTTCGGGCCAGAGGGCATAAAAGTCCGGCGCCAATGAGGTCTGGACGAGCCGGCTGTGCATGGCGGACACACCGTTGACCGAATGGCTCCCGACGATGCTCAGGTGGGCCATCCGCACCTGTCTGGCATCTCCCTCCTCGATGATCGACATCCGTCGCAGACGGGCCTCGTCGCCGGGCCAGACGCCGGCGACGTGCGCCAGGAAGCGCCGATTGATCTCGAAGATGATCTGCAGGTGACGGGGCACCACGCGCTCGAGCAGCTCGACGGGCCACTTCTCGAGCGCCTCCGGCAACAGGGTGTGATTCGTGTACCCGAACGTCGACTGCGTCATCTGCCATGCGTTGTCCCAGGGCAGGTCGCGCTCGTCGACGAGGATGCGCATCAACTCGGCGACGGCCAGCGCAGGATGCGTGTCGTTCAGGTGGATCGCGACTTTCGCGGGAAACGCGTCGAAGGACTCGTGATCGCGCTGGTACCGCGTCACCAGATCTCTCAGCGCGCACGCGACCAGGAAGTACTCCTGCAGCAGACGCAGTTCCTGGCCCGGCAGGACGGCATCGGATGGGTACAGGACCTTCGAGATCGTCTCCGAGGCGATCTTCTGCTCCACCGCCTTCAGATAGTCGCCGGTGTTGAAGATCTGCATGTCGAAGTCGCGCGAGGCGCGCGCGGAGAAGAGCCGCAGAACATTGACCGTGCGCCCGCCGTAGCCGACCACGGGCACGTCGTGTGGCACCCCGACGAGCATCCGCCAGTCGAGCCACATCGGGTTGTAGCGACCCGATCGATCGACGCCGTGCTCGATCCGGCCGTACACGGGAACGAGGCAGGCCTCGTCCGGCCGCTCGATTTCCCACGGCGTCCCGAACGCCAGCCAGTTGTCCGGCCGTTCTTTCTGGTAGCCGTTGTCGATCTCCTGCCGGAACAGGCCGTACTCGTAGTTGATGCCGTAGCCGTAGCCGGGCATGTCGAGCGTGGCCAGCGAGTCCAGGAAGCAGGCCGCCAGCCGGCCCAGCCCGCCATTGCCGAGCGCCGCATCGCGCTCCTCTTCCTCGACGGATTCCAGCGACACGCCCATCTCGCGAAGCGTGTTGCGGCACAGGTCGTACACGCCCAGGTTGCTCAAGTTGCTGGTGAGCATGCGGCCCAGCAGGTACTCGATCGACAGGTAGTAGAGATGCTTCGCATCCGCCTGGCGGTAGCGCCGCTCGGTTTCGATCCGCCGGTCGATCATGAGATCTCTGACAGCGAGGCTGACGCACTCGAACACCTGCCGCGGCGAAGAGGCTGTCCCAGGGCTGGCCCAGCGAGTAACGGGCGTGCCGCTCGATGGACGCACGAAACGCCTTCGTGGCCGGTTGGTCGTGTTCCGCCGCGGTGACTGGAGACATAGCGAAGTTTTCCCCTGATGTGCCGGAAATCTCCCTCGGGCGCTTCGACGGGCTGCAAGACCCCCGCATCGGCGCAACTGGATTGCTGCCTGTGCAAAACGCAAACCGCTGTTTGACGGCTGGTACGCGACTTGCCCGTCGCTCATGCGTGTCGAACCATCCGCGAAGCGCCGATCAACTCGACGAACTGGAACGCCTGCTCGCGTCCTGCGAGGTTCAGGCGGTCCGGTCGGGCACACCCCTTCCCCTTGGCGCGCACCCGCGGGGAGACGGTGTCAACTTCGCCATCTTCAGCCGCCACGCCACCGGCGTCCGTCTCGACTTCTTCGACCGCGCCGAAGACGCCGCACCAGCACGCAGCGTCATCCTCGATGCCGCGCGCAACAAGACGGGAGATATCTGGCACGTCTGGCTCGAAGGGATCCGGCCCGGGCAGCTCTACGGCTTTCGCATCGCCGGACCCTATGCGCCCCATGACGGACATCGCTTCAACCCGAACAAGCTGGTGCTGGATCCGTGCGCCAAGGCGATCGTGGGCCCCGCTCGTCGCGATCCTCACGCCGACCTTGGCTATAACCCGTCGTCGCCTGAGAAGGACCTGTCGTTCTCCGAACTGGACAATGCGGGCTCGGCGCCGAAATGCGTCGTCGCCTACGAGGACTTCGACTGGCACGGCGATCAGCCCCTTCGCCTGCCGTGGAGCTCGACCGTCATTTACGAGCTGCACGTTCGCGGATACACGCGCGATGCGAGCGCGCGCGTGCACTCGCCAGGGACGTATCGCGGCCTCGTTCAGAAGATTCCGTACCTGAAGGATCTCGGCGTGACCGCGGTCGAGCTGATGCCGGTGCAGGAATTCTGCGAGCACGATTTACGGCGCATCAACCCGGAAAGCGGCGAGCCGCTGACGAATTTCTGGGGATACGACCCCGTCAGCTTCTTCGCGCCCAACGCGTCGTACGCCGACGTTCGCCAGGCTGGAGCACAAATCCTTGAATTCAAGGAGATGGTTCGTGCCTTTCATCGTGCCGGGCTCGAAGTGATCCTGGACGTCGTCTTCAACCATACCGGCGAAGGCAACGAGCAGGGACCAACGCGATGCCTCCGCGGCATCGACAACGCGATCTACTACTGGCTCGGTGATGACAGGCGCTTCTACCGGGACTTCACCGGTACGGGGCAGACCGTCAACGCCAGCCATCCGATCGTTCGCGATCTGATCCTCGATGCGCTGCGCTACTGGGTGATGGAGATGCACGTCGATGGATTCCGCTTCGACCTCGCGTCGGTGCTCGGCCGCGACACCCACGGCCGCGTGCTGGCCGATGCGCCCCTCCTGGAGCGCATCGCCGAAGATCCGATTCTGCGCGACGCCAAGCTCATTGCCGAAGCGTGGGATGTCGCCGGGGCGTATCAAGTCGGCTGCTTCTCTCAACGACGCTGGGCGGAATGGAACGGTCATTTCCGCGACGACGTGCGGCGGTTCTGGCGGGGCGATGTCGGCATGCTCGGCCGCTTCGCCAGCCGCATCTGCGGCAGCTCCGATCTGTACGCCGGATCCGGAAAGGGCCCGGAGTGCAGCGTCAACTTCGTCACGTCTCACGACGGATTCACGCTGAACGATCTCGTCAGCTACGCGCACAAGCACAACGAGGCCAACGGCGAAGGCAACAGGGACGGCGCCGACGAGAACTTCAGCTCGAACTACGGCGTCGAAGGCGACAGCGGGGACCCGGCCGTCGAGATGGTTCGCGAGCGGCAGATCAGGAACTTCCTGCTGACCCTGGCCATTTCCAGGGGCGTACCGATGCTCCTGTCAGGAGACGAATTCCGTCGAACGCAACGTGGCAACAACAACGCGTACTGTCAGGACAACAAAACGAGCTGGATCGACTGGACTCTCGGCGCTCGACATGGAGAGCTCGTGCGCTTCGTCCGCCGCGTGTTCGCGTTTCGCCGCGAGCACCCGGTGCTGCGGCGCGAAGCGTTCTACGATGACCGGGACATTCAGTGGTTCAACCCGCACGGCGGAAGTCCGGATTGGCTCGACCCCGGCCAGAAGCGCCTGGCGTGTCTGATTCACGACGAGGCTCCGGACCGGAACTGTTTCTGATGTTCAACGCCGATACCGATCCGGCCACCTTCGTCCTGCCTGAATTGATGCATGCGGGACACTGGCGGGGTGCGTTCGATACGGCACGGCCCTCGCTGGATGATGCCGACGCGTCGGATCAGAAGGCGCGACCGTGAACGGACCCGCCTACACCGTCGAGCCGCGTTCGAGCGTGATCCTGCTTACGACCCTCCCACAGGCATCGACCCCGTGTGTTGGTGCGTCGTCCCTTCTGACCTTCGATCTCGTGTTATGAGCCGCACCGGAGAATTCGCAATATTTCCCAACCGTCAGGCCCGCGTCTCGGCTTTCAGGGACTTCTCAGGCACTTTTTGGCCTAATGGAGGCGGCACCTTTCATGCTGTCGGAAGTTCGAGGATCTTCTCAGGGAGTCTTTTGGTGAATTTCAGGCGCAGCGCCCTATCGTGGAATGGAGAGCGTCACGCGACGCAGACGTTCTACGAAAGGACAAACTTCGATGTTCTTCACTCAGGGATTTCGACCGCAGGGTTCTGTTCTGGCGTGTTTCGTTTTGACCGCGGCACTGGCGGCGCCCGCAGCGGCCCAGACGCCGGCCGCACCAACGACCGACCCGAATCCCGGCAGCATGACCCTCGCCGCGAGTTATGACGTGGTGAGCACGTACATGTTCAGGGGCATCCGTCAGCACTCCACCGGCATTGCGCTCTGGCCCGTGGCAGACCTCGGACTGGCGCTCTACTCCGGCGATGGCGGACTCAAGAGCGTGGGCGTCAACCTCGGTGCGTGGAACAGCCAGCACACCGGCGACACCGGGACTGATGGACCGAGCGCCAAGTTTTGGTACGAGTCGGACTTCTACACGACGCTGAGCCTGGGCTTCGGTGGCGGTGTGTCGCTCGCCACGACCTACACGGCGTATACGAGCCCGAACAATTCGTTCAGCACCGTCAAGGAGCTGATGTTCAAGCTGGCGGTTGACGACAGCAGCCATCTCGGCAAAGCCGCCGTCAAGCCGTACGTGATCGTCGCGCAGGAAATGGACACCGCGCCGGGTCTGGGACAGGCCGACGGCGGCGCCGAAGCGGGCACGTACATGGAGCTGGGCATGGCGCCCGGTTACGCCGGTTCCAGGGCCAGCATCGCTGTGCCGGTGAAAGTCGGGCTCAGCCTGAACAACTACTACGAGCTCCAGGGCACCGACAACGGATTCGGCTACTTCAGCATCGCTGGAATCGCGACGGTGCCGCTTGGCGGCACCACCAGCTTCGGCGCGTGGAATATTCATGGTGGCGTCGAGTTTCAGTCGCTCGGCGAGACGACCAAGGCGCTCAATGGCGACGACAGCTCGCGCGTCATCGGGTCGGTGGGAATCGGGTTCACCTATTGAGGACTGAAGGCGTCAGAACGACTGGAGGCATCTCATGCTCGACCTGTTTTACCTGGCAATCGGCGTCGTAGGGATGGTCGCTCTCTGGGCGGTGACCAAGGCCTGCGATCGCGTATAGGAGTCCGACCATGTTCGACTACATCATTTCCGGCATCGTCGCGGTCTTTCTGCTCGTGTACCTCGGGTGGGCCATGTTCCAGCCCGAGAAGTTTTGAGGCATTGCCATGACTAGCATTGGCGTTTTCCAGATCCTCGTGTTCTTCGGGATCATCCTGGCCCTCACCAAGCCGGTCGGCCTGTTCATGTCGCGGGTGTTCCAGGGCGAGCGTACGTTTCTCCACCCGCTTCTCCGGCCGTTGGAGGTGTTCGTCTACAGACTGTGCGGTGTCCGTGAGGACGAGGAACACACGTGGACGCGCTACACCGCCTCGGTGCTGGCGTTCAGTCTGTTCGCGTTCCTGTTTCCGTACGCGCTGATGCGGCTTCAGGGCTGGCTGCCGCTGAATCCCCAGGGCTTCGGGGCAAGCCAGGTGAGCCCGGACCAGTCGTTCAACACGGCCATGAGCTTCATGACCAACACGAACTGGCAGTGGTACAGCGGCGAAGCGGCGATGAGCTATCTCGTGCAGATGGCGGCGCTGGCGGTGCAGAACTTCGTGTCGGCCGCGGCGGGCATCGCGGTGGCCATCGCGCTGATTCGCGGGTTTGCGCGGCACGAGACCAACAAGATTGGCAACTTCTGGGTCGATCTCACCCGCGCGACGCTGTACGTGCTGCTGCCGATTTCTCTGGTCGCCGCGCTGCTTCTCGTCTCGCAGGGCTCGATTCAGAACTTTGCGCCCTACACGGCTGCGACGACCGTTGAAGGGGCCACGCAGACGATTGCGCAGGGTCCTGTCGCCTCGCAGGTGGCGATCAAGATGCTGGGCACCAACGGCGGCGGTTTCTTCAACGCCAACTCGTCGCATCCCTTCGAGAGCCCGAACGGGTTTACGAACCTGCTGCACATTCTCTTGATCTTCGTGCTCGGCGCGGGCCTCACCTACACCTTCGGCCACATGGTGAAGGACACCCGTCAGGGGTGGGCGCTCTTCTGGGCGATGGCGGTCATGTTCCTGATCGGCGTCTTCGTCGCCTACCCCATGGAGCAGGCCGGCAATCCCATCATGGCGAAGCTCGGAATCGAGAGCGCTCCGACCGAGGTGCAGTCGGGCGGAAACATGGAGGGAAAAGAAACGCGGTTCGGCATCTCGGCCTCCGCGTTGTTCGCCACGGTCACGACCGACGCGAGCTGCGGCGCCGTGAACAGCATGCACGACAGCTTCACGCCCCTCGGCGGCCTCGTGCCGCTGTTCAACATGCAGACCGATGAGGTGATCTTCGGGGGCGTCGGCGCCGGCCTGTACGGGATGCTGCTCTATGCCATTGTCGGCGTCTTCATCGCCGGTCTCATGGTCGGCCGGACGCCGGAATACATCGGCAAGAAGATCCAGCAGAAAGAGGTCACCATGGCGCTGCTGGCGATTCTGGCGACCGCGTTCCTGATCCTCGTGGGCGCCGCCATCACGGTGCTCATCCCATTCGCGCAGGGCGGCTACTGGAACCCCGCGGGGCCGGCCATCTCCAATTTGAACAACGCCGGTCCACACGGGTTGAGCGAAGTGCTCTACGCCTACACCAGCGCGTCCGAGAACAACGGCAGCGCGTTTGCCGGCATCACGGTCAACACACCGTGGTACGACCTGACGCTCGGGCTGTGCATGCTGTTCGGCCGTTTCATGTTCATCATCCCGGCGCTCGCGATCGCCGGCAGCCTCGCGAGCAAGAAGGTGGTGCCGACCTCGTCTGGCACGCTGCCGACGCATGGGCCGCTTTTCGTGGGACTGCTCGTCGCCACCGTCATCGTCATCGGCGCGCTGACGTTCTTCCCGGCGGTGTCGCTGAGTCCGATTGTCGAGCACTTCTTGATGCACCAGGGAACGCTGTACTGACATCTGTGGCCGGCCTGAAGGCCGGCACTACGACACGTTAGGTCGGGCGCTCCCGACCTGGAGTTGACGCACATGACCGCAACATCCGCCACTGTTCCTTCCCCGTCGCCGACGCCGGCCGTGCCGCCGTCGATGGACGAGACGAGGCTCATTCCGAAGAAACTGGTCCGGGCGCGTCCGCTGTTCGATCCCGAGATTCTGCGCCGCGCGCTGAAGGATTCGCTCGTCAAGCTGAATCCCGTCACGCTGATGAAGAATCCCGTGATCTTCGTGGTCGAAGTCGGCGCCGCGCTGGTCACGCTGCTGCTCGTGCGCGATATCGCGACCGGGCGCGGCAACATCGGATTCGAGCTGCAGATCGCACTGTGGCTCTGGTTCACGGTGCTCTTTGCCACGTTCGCCGAAGCGATGGCCGAGGCGCGCGGCAAGGCGCAGGCCGAATCGCTGCGAAAGACGAAGACCGATACGATGGCGAACCGCCTCCTCGACGGTGGCCGGATCGAGCGGGTGTCGTCGTCGAAACTGCGGGCCGGCGACGTCGTGTCGTGCACGGCCGGCGATACCATCCCGGGCGACGGCGAGGTCGTCGACGGCGTGGCGACCGTCGACGAATCGGTCATCACGGGGGAGAGCGCACCGGTCATTCGCGAGTCTGGTGGCGACCGCAGCGCCGTCACGGGCGGCACGCGCGTGCTCTCGGATCGCGTCACGATCAAGATCACCTCGAATCCCGGCGAGACGTTCCTCGACAAGATGATCGCGCTCGTCGAGGGCGCCGAACGTCAGAAGACGCCGAACGAGATTGCGCTGAACATCCTCATCGCCGGGCTGACGATCATCTTCCTGTTCGCCGTGGCGACGCTGGTGCCGTTCGAGCTGTACAGCGTCACGGCGAGCGGGTCCGGGACACCGTCTTCGATTGCCGTGTATGTGGCCCTCCTGGTCTGCCTGATACCGACCACCATCGGCGGCCTGCTCTCGGCGATCGGCATTGCCGGCATGGACCGCGTCATGCAGCACAACGTGCTCGCGATGAGCGGCAAGGCCGTCGAGGCCGCCGGAGACGTCAACACGCTGCTGCTCGACAAGACGGGTACCATCACGCTGGGCAGCCGCCAGGCCGTCGCGTTCGTGCCGACGGTCGGCGTGTCCGAACAGGAGCTCGCCGACGCGGCGCAGCTCTCCAGCCTTGCGGACGAAACGCCGGAGGGGCGGTCGATCGTCGTCCTCGCGAAGGAGAAGTACAAGTTGCGCGGGCGCGAGATTGCCACGCACAACGCCAAGTTCATCCCCTTCTCCGCGTATACGAAGATGAGCGGTGTCGACTTCGAGGGCCGCGAGCTCAGAAAGGGCGCGACCGACGCCGTCATCGCCTTCATCAAGGAGCGCGGAGGTCGCGTCCCGTCGGAGCTGTCCGAGGTCTCCGACCGGATTGCGCGGCAGGGCGGCACGCCGCTCGCCGTCGCCGACGGTTCGCGGCTGCTCGGCATCATTCACCTCAAGGACATCGTCAAGGTCGGCATGAAGGAGCGCATCTCGCAGCTCCGGGCCATGGGCATTCGCTCGGTCATGGTCACCGGAGACAATCCGCTGACCGCGGCGGCCATTGCCTCCGAGGCAGGCGTGGACGATTTCATCGCCCAGGCCACGCCGAAGGACAAGCTCGAGTACATCAAGAAGGAACAGAGCGGCGGGCGCATGATCGCGATGACCGGCGACGGCACCAACGACGCCCCCGCGCTGGCGCAGGCGGACGTCGGCCTCGCGATGAACACCGGGACCACGGCGGCCCGCGAGGCGGGCAACATGGTCGACCTCGACAGCAACCCGACGAAGCTCATCGAGGTCGTCGCCATCGGCAAGCAGCTGCTCATCACGCGCGGCGCGTTGACGACGTTTTCGATCATGAACGACGTGTCGAAGTACTTCGCCATCATCCCGGCGATGTTCATGGCGACCTACCCGGCGCTGGGCGCGCTCAACATCATGTATCTGCACACGCCGCAGAGCGCCGTGCTCTCGGCGGTGATTTTCAACGCGATCATCATCGTGGCGCTCGTGCCGCTGGCGCTACGGGGCGTCCGGTACAGGCCGCAGAATGCCGCACAGATGCTCCGACGCAATCTGCTGGTCTACGGCGTCGGTGGATTGATCGCGCCGTTCCCGTGCATCTGGGCGATCGACCAGATTCTCGGCTGGCTGCATCTGGCGTGACGAATTTACTCGAAACGGTAGTGCCCGGCCTCAGCCGGGCTGTGTGGAGCTGGATATGTTCAAAGAACTGAAACCCGGATTCCTCCTGATGGCGGTGATGACCGTACTGCTCGGATTCATCTACCCCGCCGTCGTCACCATCGTGAGTCAGGTGATCTTCGCCGAACAGGCCAACGGCAGCCTCATCACCGTCGACGGGAAGGTTGTCGGCTCGCGGCTCCTCGGGCAGGGATTCACGAAGCCCGAATACTTCCATCCGCGCGTGTCTGCCGCGGGTGCCGGCTACGATCCGA
This sequence comes from Vicinamibacterales bacterium, assembly GCA_963821395.1. Classification (GTDB taxonomy): domain Bacteria; phylum Acidobacteriota; class Vicinamibacteria; order Vicinamibacterales; family JAMQPK01; genus JAMQPK01. The sequence continues at coordinate 113,155 of CAWGDY010000049.1, forward strand.
CCGCAAGCGCAGGCTCGAACCTCGGGCCGACGAGCGCGAAGCTCTTCAACGGCGTCATCAACAAGGATGACAAGGGCGTCGAGAGCGTCGCCTACGACGGGATCAAGGTGCGCATCGTGCACTATGCGATCGAGAACGAGATTCCCTATGACTCGTCGACGCCGCTCGACGCGTTCAAGGATGCCGACGGCAATCTCGACAACCTGAAGCTGATCAAGGCGTTCACCGATGAGAAGGCGCCGCTCGTCTTCACGCCGAAGACGCCGATTCCCGCCGACGCCGTGACGGCGTCTGCCTCGGGCCTGGATCCGCACATCAGCCCGCGCAACGCAGAGCTCCAGACGGCACGCGTGGCGAAGACGCGAGGCGTATCGGTCGAGCAGATCAAAAACCTGGTCGGACAGTACACAGGAGGTCGCGCTCTCGGCATCCTCGGGGAACCACACGTCAACGTGCTGGAGCTCAACCTGGCGCTCGATGCTCAGTCTGCGCGCAAGTGAGCACGGTCCCGCACCGGCGGTCGATCGCTTTACCACCGGTGTCGTGACGCCGAGAGCCGCACGAAGCAATCCATGAACGGCGACTCCGACGATCGACCCGCCCGGCGCGATCCCGAAGCCCTGCTTCGCCACGCCGAAGCCGCCGAGCGCGCGGAACATCGCGGCCAGCTGAAGATCTTCCTCGGCTATGCGTCGGGCGTGGGCAAATCGTTCAAGCTCTTCGACGAAGGGCGGCGGCGGCGGACGCGCGGAGAGGATGTCGTCATCGCTGCGACGCAGCCGGATTCGTCGCCCGACGTCGAGGCCGTGATCGGCGCGCTCGAACGCATTCCGACTCGAGACATCGCAGGAGTGCCCGTCATCGACGTGCCTGCCGTCCTTGCACGTCGTCCGCAGGTCTGCCTCGTCGACGGCCTCGCCTACGACAATCCTCCCGGCAGCCGGCATGCGAAACGCTATCAGGACGTCGAAGAGCTGCTCGCCGCCGGCATCTCGGTGCTGACCTCGATCAATCTCGAGTACATCGCCGAGCAGCAGGACTTCGTGCGGACCGTACTCGGCCGGACGAAGTCCGAGACCGTACCCGCAGGGATTCATCGATCGCGCCGATGAGGTGGTCGTCGTTGATGCCCCGCCGGACGCCGATGCCGGCATCGAGGCGCAACAGCTGTCGCTGCTCCGCCAGCGGGCACTGCTCCTGACCGCCGATGTCGTGGATCGGCAGCTCGAAGAGTACCTGGAACTGCAGGGGATCCAGTCGCTCTGGGGAACCCAGGAGCGCATTCTCGTGTGCATGACGCCGCGTGCAAACGCCGCGAAGATGCTGGCGAGCGGCCGGCGGAACGCCGACCGGTTTCACGGCGAGCTCTTCGCGATCTACGTCATGCAGGAGAATCTGACACCGGAAGATCGGATGGCGCTCGAGCGCAACGTCACGCTCGCCCGCGCCCAGGACGCGCAGGTCGAGACCCTGGAAGGGAAAGATCCGATCAAGACCATCCTCGATTTCGCCGAGCGCAATGGCATCACGCAGATCTTCGTCGGCCACAACCTGCGCCGTGGCTGGCGCAACCGCCTGGGCGGCACGCCGCTCGATCAGCTCATTCGCGATGCCGAGGGCATCGACGTCCGCGTCTTCCCACAGTGAGCAGCCAGTCGACCCACCGGGGCCGGTTGAAGGTCTTCCTCGGCTACGCCGCCGGTGTGGGCAAGACCTACCAGATGCTGTCGGAAGCGCACGAAATGAAGGCCCGCGGCATCGACGTGGTGATCGGCTATTTCGAGCCCCACGGACGCCGGGAGACCATCGCGCTGACCGAGGGGCTTGAAGCCATCCCGCGAAAGGTCATCGAGTACCGCGGCTCACGATTCGAGGAGATGGACACCGGCGCCGTCCTGCGGCGGCATCCCCAGGTGGCCGTCGTTGACGAATTTCCGCACACCAACGTCCCGGGCTCCGACCGGCCCAAGCGATGGGAAGACATCCACGCGCTGCTCGACGCCGGGATCGATGTGCTGACCACGATGAACGTGCAGCACGTCGAGAGCCTGAACGACCAGATCTGGCAGAGCACTGGCGTGCGTGTTCGCGAGACCATTCCCGACTGGGTCCTGAAACAGGCCGACGAGGTCGTGATGGTCGATCTGACGCCGCGCGCGCTGCTGAACCGGCTCGCGCGGGGGGTCGTGTATCCACCGGAACGCGCCCGGGCCGCGCTCGACAACTTCTTCAAGGAATCGACGCTCGTCGCCCTTCGTGAGCTGGCGATGCGTCAGGCGGCGTACTCCGTCGAAAGCCGTCTGCCGGATGACGAACCGGGTCTGACGGCGCCATCTGTGTCGCAGCCTGCGCAGCCGCGTGAACGACTGTTGCTGGTCATTACGCCGAACCCATCGGGTGCCGCACTGATTCGGCGCGGGCGTCGGGTTGCCGATTATCTGCGAGCCGACTGTATCGCGGTGTACGTGTCGAAAGCGGCCGGGCCTCCTGCGCTGGCGCCGGACGAGCTCGCGGGCCTCGAGCGCAACCTCGCCTTCGCGCGCGGTCTTCAAATCGACGCCCACACGCTCCATGGGTCGAACGTGGCGGAAGTGATCGTCGATTTCGCGCGGCAACACGGTGTGACGCAGATCTTCGTGACGCGGGAGAAGTCGAGCGCGATTCAATCGTGGTTCGCCTCGGCCTTCGTCCAGCGCATCGTCAACCTCGCACGGGACATGCAGGTGACGGTCGTGGCCGATCGGTCGATTCGGCCAAGCCGGTAATCTTCGGGAACGAGACGTGCCCACCAACGCTCCAGCACCCACACGCATCAACCGGCTTCGCTTCCTCTCCGTGCTGCTGGTGGCGGGCATCGGGGCGTTCGTCATCGGCACCCAGTTTCTCGCCCCCCGCCGCGCGCCGGCGGTACATCCGCTCACCGGCCGGGTCATCCCAGGCATCGCCACCGATACGGCCTGGCTGGACCGATCTCAACGAGCGCGCGAAGAGACCCCCGATCGCGCCCTGGAGCTCATCGGCATCACCCCCGGGCTGTCGGTGGCCGACGTCGGCGCGGGAACGGGCTACATGACGCTGCGCATCGCGAAGCTCGTCGGCCCGGCGGGCAAGGTGTACGCAAACGACGTGCAACCGGCGATGCTGAGCACGATCCAGGCGAAGGCTCAGCAGCAGCAGGTTGCGAATATCGAGATCGTGCAGGGCGTGGAAGACGACGCACGCCTTCCGGCAGATGCGATCGACCTGGCGCTGCTGGTGGACGTGTACCACGAATTTCGTCAGCCGCAGGCCATGCTGCAGAGTATCCGGCGCTCGTTGCGACCCGACGGACGGCTGGTCGTGATCGAGTACCGCAAAGAAGACCCGCGTATTCCCATTGCCGCGACCCACCGCATGAGCATCGCCGAGGCGCGGGCCGAGATCGAACCCGAAGGGTTCGGGTTCGAACGCGTAATTGCGGGCCTGCCGCGCCAGCACATCATCGTGTTCCGGCGGCCTTGAGGCCTTCAGGCACTTTTCAGGCTCTCTTTGGTCAGGCTTCAGGTGACGCTTCGTATGCTGAAATCATGTCAACCATCGCTCGCGACGGGCGGACAAACCGGGCAGTATACTGGGACGCTTCGTCGGCATCGACGCGATCGAGATCGTGCCGGTCGCAGTCGCCGGCAGCCCACTCGTTGCGATGCCTGAACACCGACCCACGGCTGACGCCCTGCTCGAGCGGATCAAGGAGCAGGATCGCGCGCGCCTCCGCATCTACATCGGCGCCGCCCCGGGCGTCGGCAAGACCTACGAGATGCTGCAGGAGGCTCACGCGCTTCGCGCCCGCGGCCTCGACGTCGTCGTCGGTCTCGTCGAAACCTATGGCCGTCGCGAGACGGAAGCGCAGGTCGGCGATCTCGAAGTCATCCCCAGGCGGAAGATCGAGTATCGCGGCGTCACGATGGAGGAGATGGACGTGGACGCCATCCTCCACCGCAAGCCCCAGGTCTGCGTCGTCGACGAGCTGCCCCACACGAACGTCCCCGGCAGCCGCCATCAGAAACGCTACGAAGACGTGCTCGAGATTCTCGACGCGGGCATTCACGTCATGACGGCCGTCAACATCCAGCACCTCGAGACCCTGAACGACGCGGTGGCCCGCGCCACCGGGGTGCGCGTGCGCGAGACCGTGCCCGACACCTTTCTCGATCGCGCGGACGAAGTCATCAACGTCGACGTCACCGTCGAAGAGCTGCGAAACCGGCTGCGCGAGGGGAAGATCTACAAACCCGAGAAAGTCGAGCAGGCGCTCGGCAACTTCTTCCGCAAGGGCAACCTGTCGACGCTCCGAGAGCTGGCCCTCCGCGCGGTGGCCGACGAGGTTGGCGAGAAGGCGGCCAGTTACCGCGCACGCGAAGGACTGGAGCCGGCGCTGATTCCCGAGCGCGTTATGGTGTGTATGAGCTCGAATGCGCTGGCGCCGAGGGTCATCAGGACGGGCGCCCGCATCGCCGGGCGTCTTGGCTCGAAGTGGTACGCGGTGTACGTCGAAACCCCGCGGGAACGTCCCGACCATATCAATCCAGACGATGCGGACGCCTTGCAGCAGAACATCCGGCTCGCCGAAAGCCTGGGCGCGACGGTGGTCAGGGTCAGGGCCGACAGGCCCTCGGACGGCCTGGTCGCCTTCGCGCAGCGCGAAGGGGTGACGCACGTGATCTTCGGACAGAGCGCACGATCGCGCTGGGAGGTGCTCTGGCGCGGATCGACGCTCGACCGGTTTCTGAGCGCCGTGCCCGACGCGGCGGTGCAAGTCGTCCCGCTCAACGACGTATAGGGAGGCCGTACGTGATCGATGCCATTCCACTTCATCGGCGCGCCACGTCCCTGGCCACGATGGTGAGCTCCATCGTCGCGATGATGGACCCCTACGCGTCGGACATCCGTGTGAAGCTCAAGACGGATATCGACGCAGACGTCCCGGCGACGGTTTTTCTCGACGAGGACAAGGTTGCCTGGACGATCGGCACGCTCATCGGCAACGCGCTGCGCCACGTGCCGCGAGGCGCGTTCTTTCATCCGGGCGGCGAAATCGTCGTCCATGCAGGCCGCAATCCGGACTCCGGCGAAGTCACCATCGACGTCACCGACGACGGACCGGGCATTCCGGCGGACAAGATTCCGCTGCTGTTTCAGGCCGCGCCATATCAGCGCCGGGTCGGGTATGCGTTGATCCTCGCGCGCGAGATTGCCGAGGCCCATGGAGGCCGGCTGGACGTGAAAAGCTCTGACGAACCGTTGACGCACGGCACGACAATCTCCTTCGTGCTGCCGGCGCCTTAGCTGGGGACGACAGCGATGTCACTCCGAGCCAAGCTCCTGGCGACGTATCTCGTGTTCGTAGCCGCGCTCGCCTCGCTGGGCGCATGGAGCGCGTGGCGACTCGAGGAGGCCAGCGCCGTCTCGCAGCGCATTCTGTCGGAGAACTACGAGTCGGTCGTGGCCGCGCAGAGCATGAAGGAAAGCCTCGAGCGGCTGGATTCGGCGGTGCTCTTCGCCGCGCTCGGTCAGACCGAGCGCGCGACGCGCCAGCTCGACGAGCACCGGAAGCGGTTCGACGCCGCGCTGGCCCGCGCAGCCGGCAACATCACCGAGCCCGGCGAGCGCGAGGTCGTCGACGCCATCCGGCGCGGGCGCGACGAGTACTATCGATTCTTCGATGGACAAGCCCGACTACTTCACCCGCATCGAGCCGCGCTTCGACGCCCTGCGAGCCGATATCGATCACCTGCTGCAGCTCAACCAGGCGGCCATGCTCAGGAAGTCGGCCGACGCGAACCGCGCGACGGGCCGCTCCATCGTGATGACGATCGTGGTGTCGGCGGCGCTCGTGATCGCAGGTCTGGGCTTCGCGGTGAGCCTGTCGGGCCAGATCGACAGGGACGCGGAGCGGCTGAAAACCGAGTTCGTCGGCACCGCCTCGCACGAGCTCCGCACGCCGCTGACGACGCTGCAGATGGGCATCGGTCTGCTGGAGGAACAGATTTCTCCGCAGGCAACGGCGCGGCAACGCGAGATTCTGGCGATGTGCCGCGAGGACGCGGCACGACTCGAGCACCTGGTCGGCGATCTGCTCGATCTGTCGAAGATCGAATCGGGCCGCATGAAGCCCGATTGTCGCCGATCGTCGCGGCGGATGTGCTCGTCACGGGCGCACTCGAGCACAGCCGGGCGCGGATCGAGGCAAGCGGCATCGCACTGAAGGTGACGATCGATCGCGACCTTCCGGTGGTCATGGCGGATCCCTCGCAGATCGAGCGGGTCGTCGCCAACCTGATCGCCAACGCGGTCAACGCGACCCGCCCGGCGGCCGCATCGTGGTGGCCGCCCGTCACGCCGACCATGTCGTCGAAGTGTCGGTGAGCGACACGGGCCGCGGAATACCGCGCAGAGTACCTTCCGCGCCTCTTTGAAAAGTTCATGCAGGTGCCCGGCAGTGCGACCGGCAGCGCCGGACTGGGACTGGCCGTCTCTCGCCAGATCGTGCGCGCGCACGGCGGCGAGATACGCGCGACATCAGAACCGGGCCACGGCGCGACGTTCACGTTTGTGCTGCCGGTCGCAAGCCGGCTCGCTGATTCCCCCATGGAGACGACACAGTCATGACCCGGCGCGTGTTGATCGTCGATGACGAAGCGAACATCAGGCGCATGATGCAGCTGACGCTCGAGGCCGACGGCTACGACGTGGAAGACGCGGCAGATGGCGCCACGGCCCTCGAGCGATTTGGTGACGGTTCTCGATTCGACGCCGTCGTGCTCGACCAGAAAATGCCGGGGATGGACGGCATCGAGACGCTGCGTCACATGCTGCAAACGATCGCCGGAAGCCAGGATCGTCATGGCGACGGCGTTCGGCTCGATCGAGCTGGCGGTTGACGCCATGAAGGCGGGCGCGCGCGACTTCTTGAAGAAGCCGCTGACACCCGCGCTGCTCCGGGACGCGCTCGTCGCCGCCCTGTCGAAAGCAACCGCCGAAGAGGCGACGCACCGCCAGCCGCATCCAGGGCAAGCGTCGCCTCTCAGTCGCACGGCGCGCACGAGTTGTGGACCGTCAACGGATTCTTCATTCGTGCCTTGCCTTCTCCCGAGCCGATCTCGACATTCGAGCATCATTTCGTTGTCCGGCATGCCGGCACAGGCCCGCAGGGCGAAGTCGGGGTCGACCATTGCGCCGGCCGAAGCAGCGCGGATTACGAGGCTCGTCGGACGCGCAGGTTCCACCGAGCCGCGGCGTTCTGGCAGCAGCAGGCCGAGCGCGCGTTGATGAATCACCTGTTCCAGCACTCTGCGCTGCCGGCCGGGAATCATCTCATCGTGAGTCTCCTGTCGGACGAGGTCGTCCTGCAGGCGCGAGAGTGGAAGGATGCCTGAGCCGGGCCGCGCAACGAGGTGCAGCCGCGGACAGCCTATTGACACGTCCCGCGAACGCGCTTACCGTCTTGGGACGGCCTAAGTTCCGCACCCTTCGCGGAACACGGGGGACCCAGAGAGGCGCACGATGCCTCAGGGGCGTATTGGCAAACGCCATAGGACACTTCCGAGTCCGAGCCCGTCAGCTAACCCCGTCGGCACTTAACGGAAGCGCGATTCTGGTCAAAAGCCGCAGCGCGCGGCTTTTTGCATTTCGGGCGACCGGAACGCGACTTCTCCAAGGCCCGATCATGCCCGGTGAAGGATTCGTCGGCCAACTCAAACGGCTCGTCGTCGGTGAACCAATTCCCTCGCATCTTGCCCATCACGAGCGCTTGTCCCGTATTACGGGTCTTGCGGTGCTCTCATCCGATCCGCTCTCGTCGGTCGCGTACGCCACCGAAGAGATCCTGCGTGTCCTGATCCTGGTCGACGTCGCTGCGCTGGCGTTCGCGAGCCCCATCGCCGTCATCATCGCGTCGATTCTCTCGATTGTCGTCTTCTCGTACCGTCAGACGCTGCACGCGTATCCCAACGGCGGAGGCGCATACATCGTCGCGCGTGAAAATCTCGGCGAGCTGCCGAGCCTCGTTGCCGCCTCGGCACTGCTCATCGACTACATTCTCACGGTCGCCGTCAGCATCGCGGCCGGCGTCGCGGCGCTCACATCGGCGATGCCTCACTGGATCCATCTGCGGGTCGAGCTCGCGCTGGGCTTTCTGACGATTCTGATGCTCGGCAACCTTCGCGGCATTCGCGAATCCGGAAATATCTTCGCCGCGCCTACCTACTTCTTCATCTTCAGCGTCCTCGCACTCATCGCAACCGGAACGTGGCGCGCCATGACTGGAACGGTTCAACCTGTCGACCCGATTCAGCCGATGCATTCGCTCGGCCAGCCTTTGACGCTGCTGCTGCTGTTGCGGGCGTTCTCGAACGGGTGCACCGCGATGACCGGCGTGGAGGCCGTCTCGAACGGGGTCCCCGCGTTCAAACCGCCGGAAGCACGGAACGCCGCGGCGACGATGGTCATCATGGCCGTGCTCGCGGTGACGATGTTCCTCGGCATCACCTGGCTCGCGCACACATATCGAATCCTGCCGAGCGAACATGAAACGGTGATTTCGCAGCTCGCGCGAGGCGTCTTCGAGGGACGCGGCGTTCCGTACTATCTGATTCAAGCGGCGACGATGCTCATCCTCGTGCTGGCGGCGAATACCGCCTATGCCGATTTCCCGCGGCTCGCGTCGATCCTGGCCCGGGATCGCTACCTTCCCCGCCAGTTCATGAATCAAGGAGATCGCCTCGCGTTTTCGAACGGCATTCTCGGGCTGAGCGCCTTCGCGGCCGTGTTGCTCGTCGTGTTCGGCGGCGACACCCACGCGCTGATTCCGTTGTACATGATCGGGGTGTTCGTGTCGTTCACGCTGTCGCAGGCCGGGATGGTCATCCACTGGCGACAGCTGCGCGGCCCGGGATGGCGAACGAGCGCGGCCATCAGCGGCACCGGCGCGATCGTGACCGGAATCGTGCTGGTGGTCGTGGCCATCACGAAGGCGCACGAAGGCGCGTGGATTATCATGCTCTTGATTCCGATCCAGGTCGTGCTGTTTCGAATCACGAGAACCCATTACAACGACGTCGCCGCGCAATTGACGTTGACGGACTGGCAACCGGAGCAACGGCACCAGAATCGGGTGATCGTCCCGATCAGCGGCGTCCAGCGTGCCGTGGTGTCGGCGCTCGACTATGCGCGCACGCTCTCGTCTGATGTCCGGGCCATCTACATCGACGTGGACCCCACGGCCACAACGGAGATGCAGAACGACTGGAACAGGTGGGGCCGCGGCGTGCCGCTGGTCGTACTGACGTCGCCCTTCCGATCGCTCATGGAGCCGTTGCTCGAATACATCGAACAGCTCAACGCCAAGCATCCGGACGACTACATCACGGTGGTACTGCCCGAGTTCGTCCCCGCGCGCTGGTGGCACCACCTCTTTCACAACCAGCGCGCGCTGCTCATCAAAGGGGCGCTCTTGTTCAAACCCAACACGATCGTGACCAGCGTGCCGTTTCATCTCGCGCGATGAAGGCGCATGACGTGGGTATGAGCGGTCGCGTGTCCATCATCGTCATCAGGGTTGCGGCGCTCGTCGTGTTGATCGCCAGCGTCGGAGCGCTCTGGAATTTCATGCTGTGGCTCCCCTGGCAGGTTGACTGCGTTCTGGCAGTGGCGGCGGCATTGGCGTATGCCTACACGTTCGAGCGCGAGGATCGAGCGTGACCGCCTACACGATTCTCCGAACACCGACGCAGGCGCTTCCGAGACTGGTTCTTTCAGGGGATACGGCAGCTCCCCGAAGGGCCGCACGCACAACCCGTCCACCAGGAGGCGTGGTGGAAGGTGATGTGTCTCACCGGCGTGGACTACTTTTCCACGCTCGGATACCAGCCGGGGATCGCCTTTGTCGCGGCGGGCATGCTTGCGCCGATCGCCACGCTGATTCTGGTGGTGGTCACGCTCATCGGCGCTCTTCCGGTCTACAACCGGGTGGCGGCCGCCAGCCCGCACGGCCAGGGCAGCATCTCGATGCTCGAAGAGGTACTGCCACGATGGCGCGGGAAGGGATTCGTGCTCGTGCTGCTGGGATTCGCGGCAACCGATTTCATCATCACGATCACGCTCTCGGCGGCCGACGCGACCGAGCACATCATCCACAACCCGTTCGTTCCGGCAGCCTTCGATCATCCAATCGCCGTGACGATCGTGCTGCTCACGGGTCTGGGCGCGATCTTTCTGAAAGGGTTTCGCGAGGCGATTGGACTGGCCGTGATCATCGTCGCGATCTACCTCGTCCTGAACGTCATCGTCATTGCGGTCGGCTTGCGCGAGCTCCTGTTTCATCCCGAGTACATCCCGCGCTGGAGGAATGCACTCTTCACGCAGCACGGCAATCCTTTGATGATGCTGTTCGCGGCGCTGCTCGTGTTCCCGAAGCTCGCCCTCGGTCTTTCGGGGTTCGAAACCGGCGTCGCCGTGATGCCCCTGGTGAAGGGCGATCCGGACGACAACCCCGATCACCCGGCGGGACGTATTCGTCACACGAAGCTGCTGCTCAGGACGGCCGCGCTCATCATGAGCGTCATGCTCATCGGCAGCTCACTGGTGACGACGCTGCTGATTTCACCGGAGGCGTTTGCCGAAGGCGGGCCGGCGTCGGGGCGCGCGCTCGCATACCTGGCGCACCACTATCTCGGCGATCTGTTCGGCACGATCTACGACATCAGCACGATTTCCATCCTCTGGTTCGCCGGCGCATCGGCCATGGCGGGGCTGTTGAATCTGGTTCCACGTTATCTGCCGCGCTACGGGATGGCGCCGGAATGGACGCGCGCGACACGGCCGCTGGTGACGCTGTTCACAGGTGTCGCGTTTCTCATCACCGTGATTTTCAATGCCGACGTCGAAGCCCAGGGCGGGGCGTACGCCACCGGCGTGCTCGTGCTGATGACCTCGGCCGCGCTCGCGGTCGCGCTGGCGGCGGCACGCCACCGCGAAAGGGGCTGGATGGCGTACGCGTTGATTACGCTGATGTTCGTCTACACGACGGTGACCAACGTCATCGAGCGGCCCGACGGCGTGAAGATCGCGATGTGGTTCATCGCCAGCATCATCCTCACCTCGCTCATTTCGCGCGTGCTTCGATCGACGGAACTGCGTGTCACTGGTGTTCATCCGGATGCGACCGCCGAGGAGTTCTTAGAGTCGATCGGGAATGCGCCGATTCGGTTGATCGCGAATCGCCCGGATACGGGCCTGCCGCAGGAGTATGCGCGCAAGCTGCGCGACGCTCAGGAGTCGCACCACCTGACGCCGGACACGCGCGTGTTGTTTCTCGAGGTGAAGCCCTCGGATGCCTCACTCTTCAGCGAAGTCCTGTCGGTTGAAGGGGTGAATGTGGGCGGTCACCATGTCCTGCGGTGCTCGAGCCCGGCCATCCCGAACGCGATCGCCGCGCTGCTGCTCTTCATCCGCGATCGCACGCGCCGCATTCCACACGCGTACTTCGGGTGGACGGAGGGCAATCCCATCGCGTACCTGTTGAAGTTTCTGGCGTTCGGCGAGGGCGATACGGCGCCCGTGACGCGCGAGGTGCTCAGGCAGGCCGAGCCGGATCCGGAACTGCGGCCGCGGATCCATGTGGGATAAGCCTTGAACAGAAGATCAGGAGGAACAGGATTCTTCTGAAAAGAATTCTCTTCGTCTCCTGATCTCCTGATCTCTTGTTTCGTATTTCGTCAGAAATCGAATTTATCGATGTTGTCTTTCCTGAAAAAGAGCGGCGGCCCGAGGATGACCTCCGACCCGCGAATCTCGATCTTTCCCAGCCGCCCGGCGTTCATCGTCGTCGCGCCCGCCGCGAGCGTCCCCTTCACCAGCTGCGCGCCGGCCTGGATCGTCAGGTAGCCGAGATCCGCGGTGTTCCACAGCATCACCGTCTGCACGGTGCCATCGTGCACGTACGGCTTGTTCATGTTGGGCAACGACAGCCCGATGACCCTGACGTCCTTGCGGCCCGCCTGACGCACCGCCTCGCCCGCGCCCGGTACGGCCGGCGCCGAGATCGCCATCACGAGCTTGACCGTCGGAAACGCCCGCAGGATGGTTTGCGTCTCCGCAAAGGCCTTGTCGCGGTCATCGTCGCTGGGTCTGATGGTCGCGAGCTTCAGGTTGGGATGCCGTTCGGCCAGCCGCTTCTTGATGAAGGCGATCCATTCGTTCTGGTTGGCCGCGCTCAGCGCGCCCGTGATGACGGCGAAGTCGCCCTTCCCGTCCAGAAGCCGTGCGGCCTCGTCGGTCAGCGAGGTCCCGATGCCTTCGGCGGTCGCCTGATTCACGAAAAAGGTCCGGGCATCGGGTTCGGCGTCGGCGTCCCAGGTGATCACATGAATCCCCCGCTCGCGCGCCTTGCGCAGCGAGGTCGAAATCGCCGCACGGTTTTCGACGGCCACCGCAATCACGTCGACGCCCCGCGTGATCCAGTTCTCGACCATCTCGCTCTGACGCGCGGCGTCGAGCCCGGTCGGGCCGTCCCAGATGAGCTCGACCCCGAGCTCGCGCGCGGCTTCTTCCGCGCCGATGCGACAGCTCACGAAGTACGGATCGCCCTTGGCTTTCGGCATCATCGCAATCACGGGCCTGGCGGCGCCGCCGGTGGCGGCCACGGGTGCGCCCCCGTCTCCAAGCGATCGCACGAGCCACACGTTGGTGGCGGCCACCATCAGGGATCCGCCGAGGATGGCGGCACACAGCACGGCGACTTGACTGTTTTTCACGTCCAGCTCTCCTTCGAAGGGGTCGGGAGGGGTTTTCCAGGACATCCCGGGAAAACCCCTCCCGACCCCTAGTCGATCGATCGCGATGGTCGCAACCAGCAGCACACCCGTGACGACGCCGATCAGCTCGGACGGCAGCGCCGCAAGGTGCAGTCCATTCTTCAGCACCGAGAGCGCCAGCAGGCCGAGAATGGTGCCGCCGATCGTCCCGTGCCCGCCGAACACCGATGTTCCGCCCAGCACGACGGCCGTAATCGCGTCGAGCTCGTACCCGTTGCCCGCGTCCGAGCGTGCCTGCCCGAGGTGTGCAACGTAGATGATGGCGGCAACGCTCGCCAGCACGCCGGCCAGCAGATACACGAGCCCGATTCGCGCGCCGACGGGGATGCCCGAATAGCGCGCGGCGCCCGCACTGAACCCGATCGCGTAAAACGATCGCCCGTACACCGAACGGTGCAGCAGAACGGCATAGGCCAGGATCACCGCCACGAACAGGGGGAGCTGCACGGGAATGACGCCCCAGAAGTACCCCTGCCCGAAATGCAGAAAGGCCGCGGGAAACCCCGTGTAGCTGACCGCGGCTTCGGTCACGCCTTCCGCGATGCCACGGAACAAGGCGAATGTGCCGAGCGTGACGATGAGCGGCGGAAGCCCGAGCCGCGCGATGAGGAACGCATTCAGGCCGCCGCCGGCGGCCCCGACGACGATCGCCACGACGGCAGCCGCGGCAAGAGGAAGATGGAAATCCTGCCAGGCGGCGCCAAAGGACACGGCGGCAAGCCCCATCATCGCGCCGACGGAGAGGTCGATGCCGCCGGTAATGAGAATCGGCGTCAGCGCGATCGCCAGCAGTCCGAGCTCGACGTTGAGCCGCGCGATCTCGAAGAAGTTGACGGCGGTGAAGAAATTCGGCGCGATGACGGCGAAGATCGCCACTTCGGCGGCAATCGCGGCGGCAAGAATCTGTTTATGCGCGCGCTGCACGAGGCGACCCTGCAAGATGGCGCGCGCGCGACGGCAGCACGTTGAGACCCACCGCCATCAGGATGATGGCGCCCTGAATGGCTCGTTCCCAGTACGCGCTGACGCCGAGATAGGTCAGCGCCGGTCCGATCGCGCCAAGCAGCACGACGCCCAGCAGCGTGCCGGCGAGCGTTCCGCGTCCCCCGGTAATCGCGGTCCCGCCCACGACGACCGCCGCGATGACCTTCATTTCGAGGCCGAGCCCGGCATTGGGCGGAATCTGACCGAAGCGAACCGAGTTGAGGATGGCGGCCAGCGCCGTGAGCGCGCCGAGGCAGCCGAACGCGGCGATCTTCACGCGCACGGTGTTGATGCCGGCCAGTCGGGCCGCCTCGACGTTCGATCCGGTCAGATACAGGAGCCGTCCGGCAGCCGTGTGACGCAGGCTCCAGCTGAAACCCGCGAACACGACGATCGTCATCAGCCCGGCGATGGCGGGAAACGCCGATTGCGGCAGCCCGAACCATTGAAAGGTGGCAGGCAGGTTCTGGACCCACGCGCCCTGTGTGATCCATCGCAGGGCATCGCGGAGCCCAATCATCATCGCCAGCGTGACGACGATCGACGGCAGTCCGAGAACGGCCACCAGCGTGCCACCAAGCGCGCCGATCGACGCGCCCAGCACGCACACGACGGGCACGACGAGCACCAGCGGAACACCGGCCTTCGCCAGGACGCCTGCGACCACGCCACAGACGGCGAACAGCGAGCCAACCGAGATGTCGATTTCTCCGGTCAGGATCACGAGCGTCATGCCCGCGGCGACGATGAGAACGGGCAGGGTCGCGAGAAAGAGATCGTTCAGATTGTCAGCGGCGAAGTACGCCGGCCGCATGACGGCCATCACCACGCAGAGCATCAGGATGGCGAACGCGACCGAGACCTCCCGCCGATGCTGCGTCAGCATTGCCCCAGCGCCATCGCCATGACACGTTCCTGAGTGGCGTCGGCGCGCGCCAGCTCACCCGCGACGGTTCCGTTCCGCATGACCGCAATGCGATCGCTCATCCCGAGAATCTCGGGCAACTCCGACGAGATCATCACGATGGCGAGCCCGCGCGCGGCCATCTCCTGCATCAGCGCGTGAATCTCGGCCTTCGCGCCCACGTCGACGCCCTGCGTGGGCTCGTCGAGGATCAGAATCGACGGCCTGGTCGCCAGCCATTTCGCCAGCGCCACCTTCTGCTGATTGCCTCCCGAGAGCGATGCGACGAGCTGGCCGACCGACGGCGTCTTGATCTGGAGCTGATCGACGTACTGCGCGGCAACCTGCCGCTCCGACCCGCGGTCGATCAACCCGTGGCGGGCCACGCGATCGAGGCTGGCCAGGCTCGTGTTCTCGGCAATCGGCATTTCCGGCACCACGCCATGCCGGCGGCGATCTTCCGGCACGAATCCGATGCCGTGACGGATGGCATCGGCCGGCGACGCCACGCGGGTCACTTCGCCGCCGACGCGCAGCTCGCCCGACTCGGCCGGCGTGAGGCCGAAGATCGTTCCGGCCAGCTCGGTGCGCCCCGACCCGACGAGACCGGCCAGCCCGAGAATCTCTCCGCGGCGCACCGACAGGGAGACATCTCGCACGCCGGCGGCCGCGCTCGAGATGTGCCGCAGTTCCAGCGCGACATCGCCGGCCTCGATCGATCGCTTTGGAAAGATGGCCGACAGCTCGCGTCCGATCATCATGCCGATCAGCACGGACGGCGTGAGACCTGTCCGTGCGCGCGTGCCCACCGTCTGGCCGTCCCTGAGGACGGTCACGCGATCGGCAATCGAGAACACTTCCTCGAGGCGATGGGAGATATAGATGATGCCGGCGCCGTCCGACCGCAGGCGCGCGATGACGTCGAACAGGCGGGCCACTTCCCGATCGCTGAGCGACGAGGTCGGCTCGTCCATGATGAGCACGCGTGCGCGCGCGCCGATGGCTTTCGCAATCTCCACGAGCTGCTGCTCGGGCATGCTGAGCGTCTCGACGAGCCGTTCGGGATCGATGTCCGCCCCGACGCGCGCGAGGAGATCCGCCGCAAGCCGCCGGCGTCCCGCCCCAGTCGATCCGCCGCCATTCGCGTCGATCCTCCAGCGCGAACGCGATGTTTTCCGCCACGGTCAGGTGCGTGAACAGGGTTGGCTGCTGATGGATGACGGCGATGCCGAGCGAGCGCGCCACGGCCGGGGTCATCGACCCGACGACCGCCCCGTCAACCTCGACGGTGCCCGAGTCCGCGGCGACCGCCCCGGACATGACTTTGATGAGCGTGGACTTCCCCGCGCCGTTGCCGCCGACGAGCGCGTGCACCTCTCCCCGCCTCACGTCGAACGAGACGCCGTCGAGCGCACGGATGCCGGGGTACGACTTGCGAACCGACCGGGCGGCCACGAGTGGAGTCGCCGGTGGAGCCTGTGGCGGGTCGATCAATCCGCAGAATATAGCACTCTCAAATAGGGTGTGGCATGATGCGGTTTCGATGCAGCCGGCCACCTATCTTGCCTTCGACCTCGGCGCCGAGAGCGGCCGCGCGGTCGCCGGCGAGCTGCGCGCAGGCGCGCTGACCATCCGCGAAATTCACCGCTTCGCCAACGAGCCGGTTTCCTACGGCGACTCGCTCCACTGGGATGTCGCACGGCTGTGGCACGAGATGCGGGCCGGGCTTGCGGCCGCAGGGCGACATGACGCTGGCCGGCATCGGCGTCGACACGTGGGGCGTCGATCACGCGCTCCTTGGCGAGCAGCTGCAACTCGTCGAGAACCCCTACCACTATCGCGACAAGCGCAACGTGGCCGCGATGGCCGATGTGCTGCAGCGTGTCTCGAAAGACGAGATCTACGCGGCCACCGGCATTCAGTTCATGAGCATCAACACGATCAACCAGCTGGCGGCGGTTCAGCGCCAGACGCCCCGCCTTCTGGCGGCGGCCGACCGGTTCGTGATGATGCCGGACCTCTTCAATCTGTGGCTGACGGGGCGCGCGGTCTCGGAATTCACGAACGCGACGACCACGCAGCTCGTGGACGCGAAGGCGCGCACGTGGGCCGCGCCGCTCATGGCACGCCTCGACCTGCCCGCGCGCATCGCCCCGCCGATCGTGGAAGCCGGATCGATCATCGGCCCGCTGCTCCCACGCGTCGCGCCCCGCGCGTCTCTGGCCGGCACGCCGGTGGTGGCGTGCGCGTCGCACGACACCGCGTCGGCCGTGGCCGCCATCACGGCCCGCGACGGCACGGCGTTCATCAGCTCGGGCACCTGGTCGCTCGTCGGCACCGAGCTGGATCGGCCGGTGCTCACCCCTGACGCCATGCGGCTGAACTTCTCGAACGAAGGGGGCGTCGCCGGCACGACCCGGTTTTTGAAGAACGTCATGGGTCTCTGGATGCTCCAGAGCTGCCGGCGCCAGTGGTCGCAGACTGGTCTCGCGCTGGACTACGCCGCGCTGATGGACGCGGCCGCGAGCGCGGAGGGGTTCCGTCATCTGGTCGATCCCGACGAAGCGTCGTTCGTCGCGCCCGACAGCATGACGGACGCCATCGATCGGTTCTGCGCCAGAACCGATCAGCCGGCGCCGGTCTCGCCCGGCGCCTATGCCCGCACGATTCTCGACAGCCTCGCGCTGAAGTACCGCCTGGTGATTCGCGATCTCGAGACGGTGACCGGCCAGCGCATCAGCGCGATTCGCGTCATCGGCGGCGGCTCGAGGAACCGCGTGTTGAACCAGTTCACCGCCGATGCGACAGGCCGGCGCGTCATCGCCGGCCCGGTCGAAGCCACGGCCATCGGCAACATCGCCGTGCAGCTCCTCGCCACGGGCGCCGCCGCCTCTCTAGCCGAGGCACGTGCGCTCATCGATCGTTCGTTCCCGACCGACGTGTTCGAGCCCGGAGACCGGGAGCCCTGGGACCGCGAATGCGCCAGGTTCCAGCAATATTGCGAAGTTACGTATGCCTGAAACCATCAGCCTTCAACATCTCGAAGACCTCTGGGATCCATCAGTCGCGGGTCCGCTCGAATCCAATCAGCTCTCGTTGCTGCGGTATCGATCGAACCTGCTCGGCGCCGATCTCCGCATCACCAACTTCGGCGGCGGCAACACGAGCGCCAAGATCGAGCTGCCCGACCCGTTCACCGGCGCCCCGGCCCGCGTGCTGGCCGTCAAGGGCAGCGGCGGCGATCTGGGATCGATCGCCGATTCGGGGTTCGCGCTGCTCTACCTCGATCGCCTCGAACAGTTGAAACAACGGTACCGCGGCGAAGCGCACGAAGACGAGATGGTGAGCTTCTACCCGCTGTCGGCCTTCGGCCAGAATCGCGTCGCGGCCTCGATCGACACGCCGCTGCATGCGTTCATTCCAGCCGCGCATGTCGATCACCTGCATCCCGACTGGGCCATTGCGCTGGCCGCCAGCGCGAACGGCCGGCGGAAGCTGGACGAGTTCAACGCCCGCTTCAGCCGGCGGATTATCTGGATTCCGTGGCAGCGGCCCGGCTTCGAGCTCGCGCTGATGATCGAAGAAGGCGTCAGGAACAACCCGGGATGCGACGGGCTGATTCTCGGCAGCCACGGCCTCTTCACGTGGGGCCACACACAGCGCGAGTGCTACCTGAACAGCATCCGCACCATCGACGAGATGGGACAGTTCATCGACGCGCACCGGACGCACCACCCGGTGAAATTCGGCGGCGCGGCTCACCAGCCCGTGGCGAACCGCCGCGAGATCGCGGCACAAGTGCTGCCGGCGCTGCGCGGCGAGCTGTCGTCGGCACGCCGCGTCATCGCGCACTTCGCCGACGACGAAGTCTCGCTGGATTTTTCGGGCTCTGCCTGGGCCACCGATCTTGGCCGCCTCGGCACGAGCTGCCCCGATCACTTCCTGCGCACGCGCATCTGCCCGCTCGTTCTGGACTGGGATCCGTCTTCGGGCAACATCGCGGGCCTCAAGGCCACCATCCGCGACGAGGTCGCGGCCTATCGTGCGCGCTACACGAAGTACTACGAGTCGTTTGCGACGCCCGACTCGCCGAAGCTGCGCGATTCGAACCCGTCGGTCGTCATCATCCCCGGCGTCGGCCTCTTCGGCTTCGGCAAGAACAAGAAAGAGGCGCGCATTACGACCGAGTTCTTCATCAACGCCATCAACGTGATGGACGGCGCCACCGCGCTCGAAGACGACGATCCGGGTCACGCGAAAGCCGCCGCGCTGCCGCAGGCGCGCCATCCCGAGCAGTCGAAGCAGTTCGAGCAGTTTCACAACTACGTCGCGCTGCCCCGCTCGGAAGCCTTTCGCATCGAATACTGGGCGCTCGAAGAGGCCAAGCTGCAGCGCATGCCGCCGGAAGCCGAGTTCAGCCGCCGCATCGTGCTGATTGTGGGCGGCGGCAGCGGGATCGGGCGCGAAGTGGCGCTGCTCGTCTCGCGCAAGGGCGCGCACGTCGTGGTCGCCGACGCCGACGCCGACGCCGCAGCCACCGTCGCCGCCGAGGCCGGGAAGGCCTCGTCGCTCGACGCGGCAGCGAGCGTGGCGGTCGATCTCGCGTCGAGCACCAGCCTCGCGAACGCCGCGACGTTCACGACGCTCCTCTTCGGCGGCATCGACGGCATCGTCAATACCGCCGCAATCTATCCGGTCGCGGGTTCCGGCGGACGGTTGACGGAAGCCCAGTGGGGCAAGACCTTCCTCGTGAACGTCACCGGCAACTACCTGCTCGCGCAGGAAGCCGAGTGGGTGTTCCGCGAGCAGCAACTGCCGGCCGCCATCGTGCTGACCGGATCGGCCAACGCCGTGGTGCCGAAGAAAGGGAGCGAGGCGTACGACACCAGCAAGACCGCCGTCAATCATCTGATTCGCGAGCTCGCCGTCGGGCTCTCCCCGCTCGTGCGCGTGAACGGCATCGCGCCGGCCACCGTGGTCGCAGGCTCCACCATGTTTCCGCGCGATCGCGTGATGCAGTCGCTGCAGAAGTACGGGATCGCCTTTTCCGAGACGGAATCGACCGAAGAGCTGCGGGGCAAGCTGGCCGGTTTCTACGCCCAGCGGACACTGACGCAGCGTCCGATTCTTCCGCGGGATTGTGCCGAGGCGATTGTGTGGCTGCTGAGCGACGCGAGCGCGAAGACCACCGGCCACGTCATTCCCGTGGATGGAGGCTTGAGCTGAGGGGTTCTTACGCTGATGGCTGAATTCGCAGATTGGGAGATTGGCAGATTGCCAGATTCGCGATTGGATTGGATGGCTACAGGAATAATCTGACAATCTTCCAATCTGCCAATCTGCCAATGCCATTAAACGCCGATCCGCTCCAGGTGATGGTGAGCTTGACGGTGAGAGGACGCGACGAGGACGAAGGCGGTTCGGTCGTCTCCGGTTTCGGCCGGACGGGTGCCAGGGTGGGGATTTCGGCCTCGAGGGGATCGGGGAACAGGTCGGCGAACTCGCGGACGACCGGCTCGGGATCCATCCCGATCGCTTCGGCGTATGAACGAATAAAAGACTTTCTGAAGATACCTGACGGCCAGCGCGACACATCGTCGCGTTCGAGGCCCTGCAGCAGCGGGACGGCTATTTTCGTGGATTCGGCAATTGATCGCAGATCGATCTGCCGGCGCTCGCGTTCGTAGCGCAGCCGGCTGCCAAAGGTTTTCATTGGGCTCTCCGCCGGAGCGGTAGTGCCCGATGTGCAGCCGAGCACTACATTGAGGATTCAGGAAATACGCAGGGGCACCACCAGGGATTAGTGATGCCCCTGCTGCGTCGTCGACCCAGCTCCCCCAGCTCACGGACCTGCCGTGTTTTTGATTAAGCCGACAACGCACCGGGGTTATGGCAAGTCGCGTGCCTGTTCTAAAACCCTTATAAATTGCTCATTTCGGCTGTGCGGCGATGTAAATTTTTCCGTGCCTCTGAATTTTTTTCCGGGTAAGCGGTCACACGGCGGTCTCCCGGACAGGACAGAACCGGACACCTGGAACGCTCCTTTGTACTGATTGACCCCTGTCTGCCCACTGATCGGCGTGTGTGCCGGTACGGCACGGTTCCTGCTCATTCTCCCTGGCAGATTGAAGCGTAGGGCGCGTTGGCGCACTACATACGAAGGGAGAACGTTATTATGCAGGTCCGTCAAATCGTCAACGTGCTCGCAGTAGGGGTCCTTGCGATTGGCACCACGACCGCGTGTGCGACCAAGAAGTTCGTCCGCACCGAAGTCGGGGCGGTCGACACCCGCGTCGAGACACTGTCGCAGTCGCTCGAGAGCACCCAGGAAGCGACCCGTCAGAACAGCGCGCAAATCAAGCAGGTCGATGCGAAGGCCGACCAGGTTGGCATCTGGGCCAAGGAAGCGCAGACCACAGCCAACACCGCCAACTCCGCAGCGACACCGCCAACTCCGCAGCCGTGGCGGCGTCCGCGAAGGCGGACGCCGATCGACGTGGCGAGCAAGCGGCTGGTGTACGAAGTCGTCATCAGCGAAGACCAGGGTGGCTTCAAGTTCGCATCGGCCAAGCTTCCCGAGGCCGTGCAGACACGCATCGATCAGATGATTGCCGACCTCAAGGCGAATCCCAAGGGCAACTTCGTCGAAATCGAAGGCCACACCGACTCCAGCGGCGACAAGATGACCAACCAGCGCATTGGTGAAGAGCGCGCTGAAGCCGTGAAGCGTTACCTGTACGAAGCGCACCAGGTGCCCCTCCACAAGATCAACGTGATCAGCTGGGGCGAAGACAAGCCGGTCAGCCCGAACAACACGCGGGCAGGCCGCGCGCAGAACCGCCGCGTCGTCATCCGCATCCTCGCGTAGTCCCCAATCGGTGCCTCTCCAGAAGGCCGGGTCCATGGACAGACCCGGCCTTCTTCCGCCTCGCCTTCGCGCCGGCATCTCGATCGCTTCGGCGGGCAGGCCCACGAACTTGACGAACCCCACGAACCTACGAACTAACGAACCAACCACGCACGTCCCGTCGATCCCGTTGTATTCTGAGTAGAAATGCGAGTGCTCATCGTTGAAGACGACGCCGCAGCCCGGCGCGGCCTGACCGAGCTGGTCCGCGCCTGGGGATACGAAGCCGATAACGCGGCCGACGGCCAGGAAGGGCTCGAGAAGGTCACCACCTACCGGCCTTCCGTGGTCCTTGCCGACATGGTCATGCCGCGCATGGACGGGCTCGACCTGCTGCGCCAACTCAAGGATCAGCTGTCCGATCTGACGTTCGTGCTCATTACTGCGCAAGGCAGCGTGGACACGGCGGTCTCGGCCATGAAGGAAGGCGCCTACGACTACCTGGCGAAGCCGGTCGAGCCGCAGCGTCTTCGCACACTGCTCACGCACGTGGCCGAGCGCGAGAACGCGCTGCGCGACGTCGCGGGGCTCCGGCGCCAGTTGCAGGAACACGGACGGTTCGGCGAGATGGTCGGCAGCGCGCCGGCCCTGCGATCTGTCTACAAATCATCGAGCAGGCGTCGCCGACCGCCGCATCGGTGCTCGTGTACGGCGAGTCAGGCACGGGCAAGGAGCTGGTCGCCAAGACCATTCATCAGCTCAGCGGGCGAGCCAAGCATCCGTTCATCGCGATCAACTGCGCGGCGATTCCCGAGTCGCTGCTCGAAAACGAAATCTTCGGCCACGAGCGCGGCGCCTTCACGGGGGCCATGGACCGGCGGCCCGGCTGCTTCGAGCTGGCCCATACGGGCACGCTCTTCCTCGACGAGATTGCCGAGGTCGCGCCGGGCATCCAGGCCAAGCTGCTGCGCGTGCTGCAGGAGCGAACGGTACGGCGGCTCGGCGGCCAGAAGGAGCAGGCGGTCGACGTCCGTCTGATAGCCGCGACCAACGTCGATCCGGCCAAGGCGGTGCAGCAGGGCAAGCTTCGCGAGGATCTCTACTACCGCATCAACGTCATTGGCATCTCACGTGCCGCCGCTGCGCGATCGGCTCGAAGACATTCCCCTGCTGGTCGAAACGTTCATCAGCGAGTTCAACGCCCGCAACGGCAAGTCGGTGAAGGCGCTGGCGCCCGAGGCCATCCGGCTGCTTCAGCGCTACTCGTGGCCGGGAAACGTGCGCGAGCTGCGCAACGTCATCGAGCGGGCGGTCATCCTGAGCCCAGGCGAGTTCGTCGAAACCGCCCATCTGCCGGGCGACCTGTCGGGGCCGCCGCCCCCGTCCATTCAAGCGGTCGGGCTCACGCCCGGCATGACCGTGGACGAGGCCGAGCGGCGCCTCATCGAGCTGACGCTGGCGCACACACGCGACAACAAGACGCGAGCGGCCGAAATACTGGGCGTGACCGTCAAAACGTTGCACAACAAGCTGAAACGATTCCGGCGCGAAGCTGAAAAATCCTGATCACCCATGCGCGCCAGTCTGAGAGTCCGGCAAACCGCCGCTGTCACGCTGCTGATCGCGCTCGCGATGATCGTGCTCAGCCTGCAGCACGTGGCGAACCTCGCGCGCGTGGGCCTCGAAGACAGCCGCGGCATCGGCGACCTGCTGGGCCGCACGATCTACCAGCGCGCGCGCGAGGCGATTGCCACCGGCGGCGACCCCGAATCGGCGCTTCGCAGCGACGCCTTGATCCGATCCATTCTCGAGTCCACGGCGGCCTACAGCCGCAACGTGACCTACGCGGCGGTCGTGGACAACGAAGGACGCGCCATTACGCACAGCTTCCCTGCCGCCGAGGGGCAGACGATCGAGCCCGGCGAAAGCCTGACAGCCGTGCTCGATGGCAATACACTCCGGCAAATCCGCGCCATCTACGCCGACCGCGCGCTCGAGGTGGTGCTGCCGCTCGAGCTCGGCGACGCGCCCTTTGGCGCGATTCGGGTCGGCCTCTCGCCCATCCTCATTCGTGACGATCTGGCGCAGGCCATCCAGCCGATGCTGTGGACCACGGCGCTCGTGACGTGCGCGGCGGTCTTTCTGGGCATGCTCCTCGCCGGCCTGATCCTGCGGCCGATTCACGTCATCAACAGCGGCCTGGTGAAGCTGCAACGGGGAGAGAAGGTCGGCGATATCGATCTGCCGCCCGACGAAGAGCTCGAGGGCGTCGGCGAATCGTTCAGGGCCATCAGCGAAAAGCTCGCCGCACGGTCGCTCGGCCGCCTCATGGCCGGGGTGACGCACGAAGTGCGGAACCCGCTGAATGCCATGACGATTCATCTCGAACTGGTGCGCGAGCATCTGCTCAGGCTCCAGCGCAGCTCGCGCGCGCCGGTCGGCGCCGTGCTCGGACTGGAAGGGCGCGAAGAACCGCCTCAGGATGTGAACGGCGCACGCGAGCACCTCGACGTGATCGCGTCGGAAATCAAGCGGCTCGACGAGGTCATCACGGGCTTCGTCCGCTTCATCCGGCCCGAAGAGCTGCAGGTGCAGCCGATGGACGTGAACGCGCTCATCAACGAGGTCATCGCGCTGGTCGAGCCCGACGCGCGGCGCAGCGGAATTGCCTGCCGCGCCGACGCTTCGAACGTACCGCCACTGCGCGCCGATCCTGCGTTGCTGCGGCAGGCGCTGCTCAATCTGGCGCTCAACGGCTGCCAGGCCATGCCCAACGGTGGCAAACTGACGATGGGCGCGAGGACGACGAAGGATCGGCGTGTCGAGCTGACCATCGAGGACACAGGCGTGGGGATATCGGCCGACAAGCTCGATCGGATATTCGACCTGTACTACACGACCAAGCCCGAAGGCAGCGGTATCGGCCTGTCGATCGTCTATAGGATCGTGCAGTTGCACGGCGGCGAGATTGAGGTACAGTCGATTGAGGGTCGAGGCACGACGTTTAGGCTTCTCCTGCCTCAAACGTAACGGATAATAGAGGCCCGCCTTCGCGCGTAGCGCTTCGGCGGGTCCGCCGTAGCTTTAGCGAAGACGGAGCTAAGGGCTGAGGGCTTAGGGTTGAGAGCACAAGTGTTGAGCGGCGTGATTCTGGTGGGCGCGGCGCTCGCGGCCGCGTGTGCCTCGAATCCTGCGCGGACGGCCGCCAACCTGCCGCTCGAGATTCCCGAGCCGCCGCCACGCGTCGCGATGGATCCGGTGCCCGCGGTCGCCGAAGCACCGCCGCCCGAGATCCCCGAAACCACGACACCGGTCACTCCAACTGCGACCGCGCCCTCGGCGCCCCGAGTGCCGGCCGCATCATCGACGCCGGCAGTCGCGGCGGGCCCGCCGGTGGCCCAGACTCCTGAGCCGGCCAGAACACCCCCACCCGAGCTCCGCCCGGCAGGACCGGCCGGACGAACGCTGACGACGGCTCAGGTTCGCGAGCGGCTGGTGCGCACCAAGCAGAAGCTCGATTCGATCGACAAGCGACGCCTGAATGCCGGCAAGCGCGCCGACTACGATTCGGCGCAGCGATTCCTGACACAAGCGCACGAGGCCGTGACCGCCAACAACCTGCTGCTGGCGGAATCGTCCGCGGAAAAGGCTGAGACGCTGGCTGACGGCTTGAGGTGAGCCTGAATGCGCAGATGGCAGATGGCAGATGTCGCAGATTGAATCTTCATGCCATCTGCCGAATCTGCGCGAATCCGCCGAATTCAGGGATCGATCATGCTACCAGAGCAGCTTGAACGCGACCTGGCCGATTCGTCCCGCGGCCGACTCGGTAATCCGCCCGAAGCTGGCGCTGCGCTGGCGTTGGTCGTCGACCGTGGTGAAGTTGACCTGATTGAACGCGTTGAACAGCTCGCCCCGGAACTGGAACCGCATGGCACTGCTTCCCGGAATCGCGAACGTCCTCGCCACGGCGAAGTCCGTCTTTGCCTGGGCCGGTCCACTGATGGCGCTCTTCGGTACGTTGCCGTAGATCCCCCGCGGCAGCGACGTGACCGGCGCGAACGCGCTCGTATCGAAGAACGCCGTTGACGAAGTCTTCGCGGCTCGAATGATCGCGCGCGATGTCGTCCACGGTCTTCCCGGCCGCGAGCTGCGCGAGCTGCCGGCCCGCCCCGCCCGTTCCGTCCAGCGCCACGTCAGTACCCATCGTGAAGTTCAGCGGGTTGCCGCTCGACACGTTGGTCACGCCGCTCACCGTCCACCCGCTGAGGATGGCATTGGTGACGCCGTTCTCGAACTGGTGATTCTGCTCCCACATCCACGAGAGGCCCACGACGTGGCGGCGGTCGAACTGCGAACGTCCTTTCATCACGGTCAGATCGAACGGATTGGCCACGCCGGCGGTCAATCCCGCGCCCTGATCGAGCAGCGTGTCTTCGGCTTTCGAGAGCGTGTAGAACGCCGAGAACATGTAGCCGTGGCTCATGCGCTTGGTTCCCTTGAACTCCACGCCGTTGTACCAGCTCTCGTAGATCGTCTCGAGCACGCGTGAGGTCGGGCCGATGATGCCGGGCTCGTAGATCACGCGATCGTTGCCGTTGTTGGCCGAGGGCGCCGCACCCGGTTCAGGGGCGAATTGATGAACTGCGCCGGGTTGAAGTGCCGGTGCCCTTCCAGCTTGTCGCCGAACCTGCCGACATACGCCACGTCGACCACGAAATCGTTGGTGAGCTGCCGCTGGAACGACATGTTCGCGTGCTGAACGTACGGCGTCGCCATCTCGAGGTCGTTGTAGACGAAGTTGAGCGGCAGCGGATAGAGCGGGCAGTTGAGCCCCGGATACGCGCTGATCGGCACGCACCCGAAGTCGCCGGAAATGGGCACTCCCGACGGGGGCGGCGTGCGGTTCAGCGATCCGAACGGATCTTCGATGCGCCCGTTGAAGAGCTGCACGGTGCCCGTCCACGGCGCCTCGGCCGCATGCACGGACGTGCCGCTGATGTGGTTGTAGTACACCCCGTATCCGCCTCTGACGACGGTGCGGCCGTCTCCGTTCAGATCCCACGCGACGCCGATCCGAGGTGCGAGATTGTTCCAGTCACCTTCAATCGTCTTGTCGGGGACACCGGGATCGCCCGGGAAGAGGATGCCGCGCGGGGCATCGGGCTTGACCGTGGACTGCGTGCTGTATTCCCAGGAGGTGTAGCGTCCGTATTCCTGCTCCCAGGGGAACCAGGGCTCGTAGCGCAGCCCGGCGTTCATGGTGATTTTCGGCGTCAGCTTCCACTCGTCCTGCACGAACAACTGGTGCTTCCAGAGGATCGGGAAGCTGTCCGCGGCGCCGAATCCATGACTGACGTTGTCGAACGCGCCCATCATGAAATCGGCCAGAGCGAAGCCCGAGCGGGTGCCGGTGAACGTCGCGCTTCGCGCGCCGTTGCCGCGAATCAGGTCGAAATTGACGTACTGCCCCTCGTAGCCCCACTTGAACGTGTGGGCGCTCTTGACGTACGTCATCACGTCTTTCCAGTGCCAGTTGCGGTACACCTGCTGCTCGGGCCCGACAAAGCTCAGATTGAACTGCCCCGAGACGTTCAGCGACATGCCGACGCCGAGATAGCCCTCGTCGATGTTGATGCCCATGTCGCGGGGAGGCACCCGCTCGGTCGCCGTTCGGAACGACGATCGCGTCCATGTAAGAAACGGTCAACTCGTTCAGCAGCGTCGGGCTGAACGTGTGCGTGTCGGTGATGCCGAAGTTGTCGAAGTCGGCGACGTCGCTCTGATCGACGTAGTCGAGCGTGCCCGGCGAGCTGAGGCGCTCGTAGTTGTCCTTGAAGTAGTGGCCGAAGAGATTGTTCTTCGACGACATGGTGTAGTCGAGCCTGGTCATGTAGCTGTACGCGTCCTGCGGCGACGGGGTCAGCTTGACGACGACGCCGTTCGACGACTGCGGGATGAAATGCCCTGAGATAGTTCTTGGCAACGGGGCTGATGCAGGCCGGATCGATGACATTCCCCGTGACGCATGCTCCACCCGAAGGAGTCGTGTACGCGCGTCCGGTGATCGGATCGATCGGGTTTCTGATCTGTGTCGCCGTGCTCCTGAAGTCTCCAAGGCGCTGTGCGTCGGTCGGCACGAAGGCCTGCGTCGACCCGGCCTCGGCGCGATTGGTCAGCTGCTGATAGGCGCCGAAGAAGAACACCTTGTTGGTCACGATCCGGCCGCCGGCCGACGCCCCGTACTGATTCTGCTTCTGCTCCGCCTTCCGCGGCTGGAAGAAGCTGCGCGCGTTCAGCTTGTCGTTGCGATGGAATTCCCAGGCCGTGCCGTGGAACTGATTGCTGCCGGCCTTGGTGACCATCGTCACCTGCGCGCCGGCGTTGTTGCCGAACTCGGCCGAGAAGGTGGACGTCTGCACGCGGATTTCCTGGACCGCGTCGGGCGGCGGAGGATTGAACCCGGCGGTCTGCGAGTAGTTCGTGAAGTTCGCGCCGTTCAGCGAGAAGTTGTTCTGCCCGCGAGAGGCGCCGTGCACGATCATCGTCGGCCCGCCGCGCGTGCTGCCCATTTCCTGTGACGCCTGCACGTCGGTGATGCCGGGGAGCGTGCTCGCCAGCTCGACGACGTTGCGCCCGTTCAGGGGCAGTTCCTGCACCCGGCGGTCGTCGACCAGGCCCGACATCGTCGCGCTTCGCGTTTCGACCAGCGCGGCGGTTCCCGAAACCACGATCGTCTCCTGGATCGCCCCCAGGTTCATCCTGAAGTCCACCCGCAGGTTTTCGCCAGCCGTGAGCTCTGCCTTGGTTGACTGTGTGGAAAATCCGGTTAGCTGCGCCGTGATCTCATAGGCGCCTCTGGGCATCGCGAGCAGATTGAAGAAGCCCGTTTCGTCGGTGATGGCCGAGCGCATCAACTGCTGTCCGACCATCGTGGCTTTGACTTCCGCGCCGGGAATGACGGCGCCGCTCTCGTCGCGCACGTAGCCGCTGATGGTGCCCGCCACCTGGGCTTCGCCGAGAATCGGCCAGCCGAGGACGGCTGTCAGAATCAGGAGGATCGCTGTTCGCTTCGTCACGTTTCCCTCTCGCTTTCCTGACGGCGGGTCCAAAAAGCTGGACCGGCCTGCGTAGGCCGGGTCTTGCGTATCAGACCCGGCGGTGATTCAAACGACGAGATTACACCGCTGAAGAGAGTTCGGACAGTTCCCTGAACGTGCCCGTGCTGTCGCCGAGCTTGTCGACCGGCACACCGACCTTGTCGAGCAGCGTCACGTGCAGGTTGGTGAGCGGCGTCCCTTCCGGGTACACGAGATGACGTCCGCCTTTGATCGTTCCCGCTCCGCCGCCCACGACGACCGTGGGCAACGGGCTGTGCGTGTGGCGATCGCTGTTGCTCAGGCCGGCGCCGAAGAGCAGCACCATGTGATCGAGCAGCGACCCGTCGCCGTCGGAGATCGATTGCAGCTTCTCGAGATAGCCGGTGAACAACGCGACGTGATGGGTCTGGATCTTCGTGCACTTCTCGAGCTTCTCGGGATCGTTCTGATGGTGCGTCAACTGATGATGCGGGTCGGAGATGCCGAGCTGCGGATACGTGCGGGCACTCTGCTCGCGTCCGTACATGAACGTGATGACGCGCGTCAGATCGCACTGATAGGCCAGCGCCTGCAGATCGTACAGCAGCTGGACGTGCTCGTCGAACGAGTCGGGAACACCGACGGGCCGATCCACGTCGGGGAGTTCGCGCCCGCTCTGTTCCTCGGCTTTCTGGATCCGCCGCTCCACGTCGCGCAGCGACTCGAGGTAGTCGCTGACCTTCGTGTTGTCGGCCGCGCCGAGCTTCTGCTGAAGCTGCCTGACGCGGGCCGTCACCGAATCGAGAATGCTCCGGTCGCGCTGAAGCCGCGCCATCCTGACGCTCGGATCGGTGCTGTCGCTCGCACCGAACAGCCGCTCGAACACCACGCGCGGGTCGTTCTCCGACATCAACGGGAGCGTGGGTGTGAGCCACGACAGCGTGTTGCTGTACGCGCAGCTGTATCCCGTGTCGCACGACCCCACCAGGTTGTTCGCGTCGACGGTGAGTTGCAGCGACGAGAGCTGCGTCTCGCGTTCGAAGGCTTTCGCGGCGATCTGATCCATCGAGACGCCGTTGAGCACCATGCTGTCGGACTTTTTCACGTGCACGCCCGTCAGATACGAACCGGACGCGCGTGAATGGTCGCCACCACCGTCGCCGAGCGCCTCCGCCGTGTTGTCGGCGAGGCCTGTGACGACGGTCACGCGATTGCGGAACGGCTCGAAAGGCGACAGCACGCGCGAGAACTCGAATCCGGCGCCGGTCCCCTTCGGCAGCCAGTTCTCATAGACGACCCCGTTCGGGTGATACACGACGCCAAGACGGCGGACGGGCTTCGCGGCTGTTTTCTGGGATGCCGTCAGCGCCGGGATCATGGCATCCAGAAGCGGCAGCGCAAGCGTGACACCCACGCCGCGAAGCACGGTGCGGCGGGAAATAGCCTTCTTGGTAACGATCATGATCTCGGACCTTTCGCTGCGCGCCGCATCTGGAACGGCACGCTCTTCGTGATCGCCAGAATCGTTGACGACCAGCGGTAGTTGTCGGCGGCAGCCTCGTGCAGAATCGCGCGGATGGCCGGCGCGTCGTAGTACTCCATCTGACGGCCTACCGCGTACATGAGGAGCTTGGCGGCCACCGCCTTCACGAACATCTCTTTCTTCTCGAGCAGAGCTCCCCGAAGCGCCCTCGGACCATCCACCTTGGTGCCATCGAGCAGGACGCCAGACGCGTTGATCGCGGCCGTTCCGTCCTTCGTGCGCCATTGCCCGAGCGCATCGAAGTTTTCGAGACTCAGACCCATCGGATCCATGCGCGCGTGACAGCTCGCGCATCCCGGGTTCGCGCGGTGCTGCTCCAGCATTTCGCGCACCGAGCTGGTCTTGATCGCCTTGGTCGTTTCTTCCAGATTGGTATTCACGTTTGGCGGCGGCGGCGGCACCGGCGCGTTGAGAATGTTTTCGAGCAGCCACTTCCCCCGAATCGTCGGCGACGTGCGATGGGGGTACGACGTGATCGCGAGAACGCTCGCCTTGCCCAGCAATCCCCAGCGGTTCTCGTCGGCCAGCGTCACCCGTCGGAAATGGCTTCCGTACACGTTCCTGATGCCGTAGTGCTGCGCCAGCTGTTCGTTGAGGAAGGTGTAGTCCGACGTGAGCAGCTCGACCACGCTGCGGTCTTCCTGGAGCTGGCTGTCGAGAAAGAGCTCGATCTCGCGCACGAACGCGCTTCGAAGGTTGTCGTCGAACCACGGGAACTTGCGGTTGGCGTCTGGCGTCAGCAGCCACACGTTGCGCACCTGCAGCCACTGGCTGAAGAAATTCGAGACCAGCGCCTCGCGCGCACGCGGGTCGGCGAGCATGCGCCGCACCTGCTGATCCAGGATCTTGCTGTCGCGCAATCTGCCACGAATCGCCAGGTCGAGCAGCTCATCGTCCGGGATGCTGCTCCAGATGAAAAACGACAGGCGTGACGCCAGCTCGACGTCCGGGATGCGGTACGGCTCGCCCGGCTTCACGTTGGCGGGATCGGCCTCGATGCGGAACAGGAAGTCGGGGCTCACGAGCACGCGTTCGAGGGCGGCCCGGATGCCGGTCTCGAACGTGCCTTCGGCGCGGCCGATTTTGTAGAAGCCGAGCAAGGTCTGCACGTCGTCGTTGGTCGTGGGACGGCGGTACGCCCGGCGGGCCAATGTCGTCAGAATCTTTGTCGCGCACGCGGTTTCATCGCGCGGCGAAGCCGGAGTGCACACGAGGATGCGCTTGCGGCTGGGCGAATCCTGCGGCACCTGCCCGTTGTACGGTCCACCGATGAAGAGCAGCGAGACGACAATCGGCGCGCGGATGTCTCCGTCGTAGTCGTGACCCCAGATTGGAATGCGATCGGGTCCGAGGCCTTCCGGTCTCGCGGCGTCCGATTTCACGGCGGTCACGGTCACCTGCCGGAGACCTGCCTTCACCGGGACACGCACCTCGAGTCCGCTGTCGGCCGTGAAGAGCGGGTTACCTGCGTCCTCGTATTCGGACGCCGGCATCTTGAGCTCCGGGCCGCCGAGCATGAACTGCCCGACCCGTTTTCCATCGATGCGGATCTCGATCTCGTTCGGGACGTTGAGGCCGCGCACCATGCCCGTGTAGGTCTTGTCGAGCCTGACGCGGAACACGTACTCGGCGTCCAGCGGGAAGTAGTGACGCGCGACGATGCCGCCGCGCGATCCCAGCGGGAACTGTTCACCCAGACGCTCGGTCTGCCAGAGCCATGTTCGCTCGTTCGAGTTGTTCTCGAGCGGCGGTGTACCGCTCGAAGCCCGGACGGATCGTGGGATCACCCAGCGCCAGGCGCGAGATCCTGGCCGCGGACGACAGGTAGCGATCGAGGAGCGCCGGCACCACGGTGAGCGCGTCGGCGTTGGTGTCGAAGCCGTGCGCCTGCTCGTCGGGTGGAAGCATGGCGCTGCCGTCGATCTCCACGCCGAGGAGATCGCGAACGGCATTCGCGTATTCGGTGCGATTGAGACGATGGAGGTCTGCCGGCCGACCCGGATCGGGACGAGTCTGAGCGGCGCGATCCAGTTCCGTTTCCAGCCACGCCGATACAGCGTCGTAGGTGGCGCTGTCGGGTCGCTGCCGGCCCTGCGGCGGCATCGAGCGGCCGCGCAGCTGGACGAGGACCTTCTCCCACGTCTCCGCCGAATTGAACACGTTCGTGGCGTCGGCCTTGTCGAGCACCAGGCCGGCGGTTTTCAGCTTCTCGTTGTGGCAGGAGACGCAATACTTCGCCACCATCTCGCCCGCCGGCGTCGCCCCCGTCCCGGTACCGGGGTCTGACCCCGTACCTGTACGGGGTCAGACCCGTTGCGCGCTATTTGCGAAATTCCCCAACAAAACCGGGGGTCGGTGGTTCCGGGGGTCAGACCCCAGGCGAAGGTGATGGTGCCAGCACAGACGGCGATCAGCCGTCGCCAACACCAGCCGCTTCAGTCGGAATTTTCTCACCGGCATTTGTTCTGGGCCATACAGGGTTTGCCGAGTTCGGGATCGGCGCCGTGTTTCACGAGCAGCGCCGCCGTGTCGTGGTTGAAGAGCACGCCGCCAAGACGGTCGCCCTGACCCGATGCCGCACGCCACGGCGTGATGCCCGCCTTGCTGACGGCGTTCACATTGGCGCCGTTGTCGATCATCAGCTGCACGAGCGTGTTCCAGCCGCGATACGCCGGCCCGAACAGCGCGTTCTCGCCGTTGGACGCCACGGCTTTCGCGTCGACACCCAGCTCGAGCAGCAATTTCGACGCTTCGAGCGCCTGCTCTTCGGTCACGGCGCTCTCACCGAGCGTTCGATTCATCCCGCCCGCCGCCATCAACGCCGTGGCATTCGACCTCGTCGTCAGTTTGGGGTCGGCTCCCGCGGCCAGAAGGAGCCGCATGATTTCCACGTCGGCTGTGGCGGCCGCCAGCAGGAACGGTGTGGCGCCGACGACATCGCTGTAGCCGCCGGCGAATGCCGGTGGGCGGCTCGTCATCCGCGCATTCGGCTTCGCGCCGCGCGCGAGCAGCGCTTTCACGAGCTGCACTTTGGCGTCACGATCGGGAATTCCACTCATCGCATCGGTAAAACCGAACACCGGATTCGCCTCGCCGTTTTCCCACGTACCGGACGCCCAATGCAGCGGTGTAAATCCAGCGCTCTCGACGTTGGGATCGGCGCCGTGCTCGAGCAGAAACAGCGCGAGCGGCACCTGCGCGCGGACCGTGGCGACGAGCAACGGGGTGCTGCCGGCCGATACCGTCGCTTCGAAACTGGGCCCTCCCGATCTTCCCGGCCCTCCCCCTCGCGCACCGGATCCCGACTCTCCTCGTCCGCCAGGCGAAGCGGCCGCCGGCTCGGGCTGCGACACGATGTTCACGTCGAGACCCGCCGCGAGCGAGCAGCCTGGCGCTCTCGATGTCGCCATCGCGCGCCGCGAAGTGCAGCGCGGTGAATCCTTTCTTCGTGTGGGCGCGCAGATCGGCGCCGTGCTCGACGAGCGCCTTCACGACATCGGGATGATGTTCCAACGCTGCCCACATGAGGGCCGTCTGACCCTGCACCGGTTCTTTCGCGTTCACGTCGGCCCCGCGCGCAATCAGCGCCTGCACGGCACCGGCGCTGCCGCTCATCGCGCACGTCATGATCGGCGTCTCGCCGGTCGCGATGGACGTATTCGGATTCGCGCCGGCCGTCAGAAGGCGCTGGACGAATGACGCGTTGCCGTTCGTGCACGCCAGCGAC
The DNA here is from genome assembly GCA_963821395.1 of Vicinamibacterales bacterium. Taxonomy (GTDB): domain Bacteria; phylum Acidobacteriota; class Vicinamibacteria; order Vicinamibacterales; family JAMQPK01; genus JAMQPK01. Next base: position 147,090 of record CAWGDY010000049.1, read on the forward strand.
AACGGCGTGATGCGCAGATCGTTGGCGGCGTTCACGTCGGCGCCCGCGCGAATCAGGAGCTCTGCGGTCTCGAGATCGTTCCAGTGCGCGGCCCAGAGGAGCGCCGTCGCGCCATCTTCGGCGCGGCCGTTCACGTCGACGCGCTGACTCAGCAGCGCGCGAACGGCGCGCGTGTCTCGACTGCGCGCCGCATCGACCAGCCGGCTGTCGCCGGCGGCCGTCGCGGCCGCCACGACGACCAGTCCAGTCGCGACCGCGGCGCGAATCCGTGTGAACGCAGGACCTGACATGCGAAACGAGCCCACCTTCAGCGCTGAATGACCGTTCGCGCGAGCTTCAGCGTGGCATCCATCGGCGCCTCGAGGCCGCCGCTCGGCAGCGACGCGATACGGAATCCCTGCTTCAGCCGCCTCAGGACATCTTTTTCCGTCACTGTAATCGCAGCCGGAATGTTTCGCGCTCTGCAGGCATCGACCACCACCTGGATGGCCTCTTCGTGCTCGGGAGAGCCCTGCGCGACGCCGAGCGACCACGACAGATCGTTCGGCCCCACGAAGAGCACGCCGATACCGGGCACCGTGAGAATCTCGTTGATGTTCTTCACGCCTTCCACGGTCTCGACCTGGAGGAAGAGGAGGATCTCACCGTCGGGATTGGCCGGCCAGATGTCGGCGCGAAGCGAGTACTCGGCCCGCGACAGTCCCCAGAACCAGGCCGCCGGCATGTTGCCGTTGCCGCGCCGCCCGATCGGGTTGAGATACTTCGATCCCTTCAGCTGCGGATAGCGCGCCGACGAGACCGCCTCGAGTGCCTGCTGCTTGTTCTCGATCGCCGGGAACATGATGCCGAACGCCCCCATGTCGAGCACCTGCTTCACAATCGCTTCGTTCGGTGAGCGCCCATACGTGGGAATGCGGACGATGGGAGGCACGCGCACCTGCAGGTTGCCCTGTTTGGCGATTTCGGCCTTGTTGGTCGTGCCGAGCAGGAACGTCTCGAGGCGCTCGAAGTCGAGGCCGCGATGTTCCATGTCGATGATCATGAAATCGAGATCGGACGACGAGAACTGCGCCGCGGCATACAGCGAGAAGTCGTACATGATCGCGCCGGCCAGCGACTTGCCCTTCGCCAGCTTGTCGATCGCCGCGTTGATCCGAACCTCTGTTCCTTGAGCTGACACCAAACCGGCCCCCAGCCATACGGCAACAAGAACGGCAGCCACCAGCGGCACGCCGAAGCGGAACCTGAAACTGCGCATGAGCGACATATCCTTTCGATGAAAGCGTGCTATTTCAGCGGAATCCGAACGGATTCTTTCTGAGCCATCTGCCAGACGCCGCTGCTGTTCTGCGTGTACACCTCGAGGGTGCGGACGCGATAGAGCTCGCCGTTGGGCGGCTTCACGTCCACCGGACCGCTCAGGACGGCGGTCTTGCCGTAGATCCGGACTTTCGTGCCGCGATCGGTCATCGATTCGTAGTGCGACGGGCCTGTGAGCACCGCCTTGATGTACTCCGCTTTGTTCTGCGTCTGACCACCTCCGTGCGTGTACACGAGATCGTCGGCCAGATACTTTTCGAGCAGCGCCTTGTCCTGCTTGATGGCGCCCTGCCTCCACCCGTTGCCGCCCTCGCGCACGGCGTCGGTCGGGTCGGCGGCCACGAGCATCGCGGTGGCGGCCACCGCGAAGGTCAACGCGAGAAATCGAGTCATCTGCGGTCCTCCTCGTCAGAATTCCACGTTCCGCCACAGCGACGCGACGGGCGCGGCGCGTCCGGGCGCACGGGTTTCGTGCCGCGGCTACACGGTCGAATGGGAAGCCCCGGACAAAACGGCCTCAGTTTGGAGCGGATGCCAGCCTCAATGATGCCGCAGAGAGGCTCGAAAATGCCAGTGATCTTGGGAAAACGGGGCCCGCGACCTTGTCGCAAAATGTCGCTTACTGCCTGGGAGGAGATTTGACGGGCTGCTCCTGCTTTTGGGGGAGAGACGACGGGCTTTCCCCGAGCATGCGCTGGCCTTCCGGGATTTTCCAGCGCTCGGTCAGGGCGTGCCACTCTTCGGTCAGCGCGGCGATCTCGGTCGCGGTCGCTTTGGCGTCCATCCGCTGACCGGTTCGCATCTGTGCGCGCTCCGGAATGAGCGTCTGCGTGACGAATCGATCGAGGTCGGCGCGAAAATCCCTGGCGTCCTGCTGAGCGCCGGAGCGGATCCAGCCGGCCACCGCGGCGTTCCAGGCACCGTCCAGATCGCCCGCCCCGCGCCTGGCGACAACCGACCAGTAGGTGGCCGGACGCGACAAGGGGTCGCGATCGAGCTCGTCGCGCACGGCGGTCTGCATGGCCGAATAGGCGTCCTTGCGCGCCGGTCCGCTCAGCGCTTCGGCGACGCGCGACAAGGTCGCCGCCCACCACTCGAGGAGCTTCTCAAATTCCTGAGCCGGCATGCGCCCACGCGCAGTCGAGATGACGTTCATGAACATTTCGGACGCGGGGCCCGGTTGATCGTCGAGAAAGAGCGCCGCGCCGAGGCCTATCTGCCATTCGATGGCCTCCTGCGGCCCCAGCTTGAGCGGGTTCAGCGAGACGAGATCGGACCGCGCGGCAGTGAGGTCTTGCGGATCCTTTGTGAGACGGAAACGTTCGAGACGCGCCCGCGCGGCGATGAGCGTCGCCGACGGCGCCGCCGCCGGCTTCATCATCGCCGTGGTCGCGGCCGCGATGGATTCGTCGAAGTGCCCTTCGTTATAAAACGCGCGTGCCCGTTCGAGATCGCTTTGCGCCAGGGCAGACGCCGGCCAGCAGAGGCCCAGCGCCCAGACCACGAGAAGTGCTCGTTGTAGTCGCATGATTAGTCGAACGCACCCGTACGCACCCAAGCCTAACTATTGTCTCCGTCGAGTATGCCGCCGATCGCGCCCAGGATCGACCCTTCTTCCTTGCCGCCGCGCCCGACGCGGGGAACGGCCGCCACGATGCGATTCGCCAACCGGCTGAGCGGAAGGGACTGCAGCCAGATTCTGCCCGGTCCGCGCAGGGTGGCGAAAAACAATCCTTCGCCGCCGAAGAGCGCCGACTTGATCTTGCCGACGTACTGAATGTCGTAGTTCACCGATGGCTGCAGCGCCACGATGCAGCCGGTGTCGACGCGCACGAGCTCCCCGGGCGCCAGCGTCCGTTCCTGCAGCGTGCCGCCCGCGTGCACGAACGCCCACCCGTCGCCCTGCAGACGCTGCATGATGAAGCCTTCGCCGCCGAAGAGGCCCACGCCGAGCTTCCGCTGGAACGCGATGCCGATGCTGACGCCCTTGGCTGCCGCGAGAAACGAATCCTTCTGCGCCACCAGCTCGCCACCGACTTCGGTGAGGTGGATCGCGATGATTTTTCCCGGGTACGGCGCGCCGAACGCCACCTTCTTCTTCTGCGAGCTCCGGTTGTGGAACACCGTCATGAACAACGATTCACCCGTCAGCAGCCGCTTGCCCGCGCCCATCAGGGCGCCCATGAACCCGCTCTGCTGTTGCGAGCCGTCGCCGAATATCGTCTCCATCTCGATCCCATCTTCCATGTACATCATGCCGCCGGCTTCGGCGACGGTGGCTTCGTTCGGATCGAGCTCGACTTCGACAAACTGCATGTCGTCGCCGAAAATCTTGTAGTCAATCTCATGCATCTCGGCCATAGCACCTCGGGGGTGATGGTGAAACTACGCAAGATCGGGAAACTCGAATCTAGAATCTAAAAACTAGAAACTAGAATCTAATACTCCGTTTCGACCGTTCAGGTTCCAGACTCTAGATTTCAGATTCTAGTTTTTAGATTTTAGTTTCTAGATTTCAGATTTCCCACCGCCTGGCAGACCAACCAACCGGCACATCCAGGTACGAGCGGTTGAGCTCGCGGAGCGACGATACGCCCAGCAGCTTCATCGTCCGGACGATGCCCGTACGGAGAATCTCTATGGCGCGATCGACGCCAGCCTCCCCACCCGCGGCGAGGCCGTACGCGTAGGCCCGGCCGATGAGCACGGCGCGCGCGCCGAGCGAGAGCGCCTTCACGACGTCGCCGCCGTTGCGGATGCCGCCGTCGACGAGCACTTCGATTTGATCGCCGACCGCCGCCACCACTTCCGGCAGCGAGCGAATGCTGCCGGGCACGCCGTCGAGCTGGCGGCCGCCGTGATTCGAGACGACCAGCGCATCGGCGCCTTCAGCAACGACGCGTCGCGCGTCTTCCGCCGTGTGCACACCCTTGACGACGATCTTGCCGTTCCAGAGCTCGCGGATCCACTTGAGATCGTCCCAGCAGACGACCGACTGTTCGAGCGTCTTGCCGACATCGGCATACGGCATCGGCCCGGTTGGCAGCAGCACATTGGGAAATTCCATGAGCCCGCCGTCCATGAGCATTCCGGCAATCCAGCCCGGCCGCACGATCATCTGTCCCAGGAATGGAAGGCCCGAGACGCTGCGTCCAAGCAGCTCCTTGATGCCGTTGCGAAGGTCTCGCTCGCGCAGGCCCGGCACGCCGGTGTCGATCGTCACGACGAGCGCCGTGAAGCCCGCGGCTTTCGCGCGATTCAACATGTTGACCGACGCCTCGCGCCCACCGCACAGATACACCTGATACCAGGCCGGTCCGTTCGTCGCGGCGCGAACCTGCTCCATCGGAGTGCCCGACAGCGTCGACAGGACATACGCGGTGCCCGCCTTCCCCGCCGCGCGCGCGGCGAGCACTTCGCCGTTCGGGTAGAACATGCGGCTGCTGCCAACGGGCGCAAGGATGAAGGGCAGCTCGAGCGGCACGCCAAGAACGCTCGTTTTCAGGCTGATCGAAGGAATCGCGATCGCGCCACGCGGGCGGAACGTGAGCTCTTCGAACGCCTTCACGTTGTCGCGAAGCGTCACCTCCGCATCGGCGCCGCCGTCGATGTAATCGAAGACGACGCGAGGCAGCCGGCGCTTGGCCAGCCGTGCGGAGGTCGCTGATGTTGAGGACGCGAGGGGGACCGACGCGGGACATAAAGAGGGATTCTACTGCATCCGATCATGGTACATTTTTGCGCGTGAAGGGTGTCTCGTGCTGACGCGCGAACCGTTGCGCCTGGCCTTCCTCGGCTGCGGTTTCATTACCCAGGTGCACAGCCGGCACCTGAAGGGGTTCCGTTCGCACATCACGTGCAGTTACGCCAGCCGCGATCGTGCGAAGGCCGAGGAGTACTGCCGGCGCTTCCAGGGGACGGCCAGCTTTGCCGACTACGGCGCGGCCATCGACGACCCGCGCATCGACGCCGTGGTCGTGGCGGTTCCGCCTCGTTTTCATGTCGAGCTGACGCTGCGCGCGCTGGCGGCCGGCAAACACGTGCTCGTCGAGAAGCCCGCCTTTCCGCGCATGGAGGACTACGGCGCCGTTATCGAAGCGCGCAACCAGGCGAAGCGGGTGGTGCTCGTCGGCGAAAACGATCACTACAAGCCGCTCGCCGTCGTGCTCAGAAAGCTCGTCGCCGAAGGCGCCATCGGCGACATGGTCTTCGCCCACTTCACCACGATCGCCAAGCGGCTGAAACGCGCCGACGACTGGCGCAACGACGAGAGCATGGCGGGCGGAGATGCCTTCTTCGAAGAAGGCATCCACTGGCTGCACATCGCGGGCAGCCTGGGACCCAGAATCGTCTCGATCGACGGCTACCGCCCATCGGTGTCGCGAGAGGGTCCCGACACGCGCGCGAAGAGCATGATGGTGGCGTTCCGGTACGACAACGATGCCGTCGGCTCGCTTTACTACTCCCGCGAGATCCCATCGCTCTTCAGGGGACTGCGGCTGTCGAAGCTGTACGGCCGCAAGGGCATCATCACGTTCGAATCGAACGGTCTCTTCGTGCTCGCCCGCGGCAACGGGGTCCCACGCCTGGTGTTTCCGGGGTTTCGAGACATCCGGGGCTATCAGGCGATGTATCGTGACTTCCATGAGGCCATCACCAACGGGCACACACCTCAGATGAGCCTCGAGCGCGCGATCGAGGACCAGCGCCTGATGGACGGCGTGTACTCGAGCCTGCAGCGCACGGCCTGATGCCGAACGAACGTTACGACGTCGTCATTATTGGAAGCGGCGCGGGCGGAGGCACGATGGCGCACGCGCTGGCGGACACGCCCGCGAGGGTGCTCGTCCTCGAGCGTGGCGACTTCGTTCCACAGGAAGCCGAGAACTGGAGTCCCGAAGCGGTCTGGAAGCAGCTGCGGTATCAGGCCCGGAGAGCGGTGGCTCGACGACCAGGGGCAGGAATTCCGGCCTTACACGCACTACAACGTCGGCGGGAACACCAAGTTCTGGGGCGCCGTCCTGTATCGGCTGCGGCGGGAAGACTTCGAGGCCGTCGAGCACATGGACGGCATTTCGCCGGCATGGCCGATCGACTACGACGCGCTCGAACCGTACTACGAGCGCGCCGAGCGGCTCTATCACGTGCATGGCGAGGCAGGGATCGATCCCACCGAGCCCCGGCGCGGCGCATTTCCGCATCCACCGGTTCCGCATGCCGAAGTCATGACCGCAATCGTCGCGCAGTTGCGATCGTTCGGCCTGCACCCGTCGCCGCTGCCGCTGGGCCTCCGCGACGGATGCATTCTCTGCGATACCTGCAACTCGTTTCCGTGCAAGCTGCACGCGAAGAGCGACGCCGACGTCTGCTGCGTGCGGCCCGCCCTCGAACGGCCGAACGTGGAGCTCTGGGCCAACGCCTTCGCGAAGCGGCTGATCACAAACGCCGCCGGAACCAGGGTCGAAGCCGTGGACGTCGAAAGGAACGGCACGACGATCCGCGTCGAGTCGTCTGTCGTGGTGGTGTCGTGTGGCGCGGTGAACTCCGCCGCGCTCCTGCTTCGATCGGCGAGCGACAGGCACCCGAACGGTCTCGGTAACTCGTCGGGTCTCGTCGGGCGCCGCTACATGGCGCATCTGGCGACGATGATGCAGGGCTTCCACCCGTTCCGGAAGAACCCGACGGTGTTCCAGAAAACGGTCGCCATCAACGATTTCTACCTGCGTGGACCGCACACGCGCTATCCGCTCGGCCAGATTCAGTCGCAGGGACGAACCCATGGCGTCATGGCCCAGACGGTGGTGCCCCAGGTGCCGTTGTCGATGTACGACTGGTGGGTGGCGCGCGGCGTCGATTGGCTGGCGATGTCCGAAGATCTGCCCGACGCGCGAAACCGGATCCTCGTCGACGCTTCCGGACGCATTCAGATGATTTACCGCCCCAACAACTTACGGGCCCATCGCACGCTCGTGAAAGAGACCAGGCGCATCCTGCGCCGGCTCGGCTTCTGGGTCGTGATGACGCATTCACATGGCAGCAAGAACACCACCCACCAGTGCGGCACGGTGGTGTTCGGCGCCGACCCCCGCGAGTCGGTCCTCGACACCTACTGCCGCTCGCACGACGTCGAGAACCTGTTTGTGGTCGACGCGTCGTTTTTCCCCTCCTCCGCGGCCGTCAACCCGGCCCTGACGATCGTGGCGCAGGCGTTGCGCGTCGCCGACCACATCCGGACCGTCGATCTGAAGCTCGGCCTGCCAAAAACGTAAATCCGTTTCGACACCCCCGCCGTAGAGCAGTGAGGAACACGTGACGTGTCTGCTTGTGCCGCTTCCGCAAGCGGCGGGAGGTAGTAGGTGAAGAAACTAACCGCGCTTCTATTCGCAATTGCGCTGACCGGCGTGCTGATGACGCCGACCGGCGCCTCGAGCCATCGGGAAGCTCCCTTGATTAGTGGAGATCCGCGCGCCGACAACACCGACGTCTATGCATTCGTCAGCCCCGACCAGCCCGGTACGGTCACCATCATCGCCAACTACATCCCGCTCGAAGAGCCGGCCGGCGGTCCGAATTTTCACAGCTTCGACGAGAACGTCCTGTACGAGATCCACGTCGACAACGACGGCAACGCGAAAGACGACGTGACCTACCAGTTCCGCTTCCGCACGAAGGTCCGCAATCGCAACACCTTCCTCTACAACACGGGTCAGATTACGAGCCTCGACGATCCCGACTGGAACATGCCGCAGACCTACGCGGTCACCGAAGTCCGCGGGAAGTCACACGACACGCTGGGCAGAAGGCTCGCGACGCCGCCCGTCAACATCGGCCCTCGCTCGACGCCCTCGTATGACACGTTGCACGCCGCGGCCGTCCACACGCTGTCGAACGGCGTGAGGGTCTTCGCCGGGCAGGTTGACGACCCGTTCTTCGTGGATCTCGGATCGGTCTTCGACCTGGCAGGACTGCGGCCGTTCAACACGCTGCACGTCCTTCCGCTGCCGGCCGCGGCCGGGGTGGACGGCGTCGGCGGCTTCAACACCCATGCGATCGCCATTCAGGTGCCGATTACGCAACTAACCAAGGACGGGCAGTTGCCCACCGGACCGTCAGATCCGGACGCGGTCATCGGTGTCTACGCGAGCGCGAGCCGTCGAGCCCTCTGGGTTGACGACGACGATGATGATGACGACGACGACGACTGGGATCGCGGCGACTGGGACGACGACGACCACAAATACGTGAGGGTCTCCCGGCTGGGCAATCCCCTCATCAACGAAGTCGTCATTCCGCTGGGCCAGAAGGATCGCTGGAACAGATCGGATCCTCGAGACGATGAGGATTTCGCCAGGAGATACACGTCGCCAGAGGTCACCCGCCTCGAGAACTTCCTGTATCCCGTGCTGAACGACGCACCCGAGACGGGACGAGGCGATCTCGTGGCGGTGCTGCTGACCGGCGTGCCGACCCTGAATTTCACCGGCAACAGGAAAGCAGACCTGCTGCGACTCAATACCGGGATACCACCCAGCGCCGCGGCCGGCCTTGGAGACCGGCTTGGCGTGCTCGCCGGCGACCTCGCCGGATTCCCCAACGGCCGTCGCCTCGAAGACGACGTGACCGACATCGACCTGCGCGCGTTCGCCTGCGGGTACGGAACCGTCGTCGGACCGATCATCGAGTCGTTCGGTTTCTGCGACGGCAATGCGAATCGCTCGCCCAACAATCTGCTCGGTGACGGCGTCGATGCCAACGATCGGCCCTTCTCCGCCGTGTTTCCATATCTCGCGCTGCCCCATCAGGGATACGAGCATGGCCACCACTGACGCCCCTGGTCACTAGGGATTAGGGATTGGGGATTAGGGATTAGAAAGTGAAAAAGATCGCTCTACGAATTGGGTTGGTGGTCATTCTCGGCGCGGTGGCCGCGCTGGCTCCGTATGTGAGCTGGCGCGGCACGCCCGAAGCGGCCGAGGTCGAGCGGATGGCACCGGCGGTAGGGATGCCCGGCGCACCTTCGACCTCGGCGGAGGGGCTGCAAGCAGCGTATCGCCGAGGCGGAGCGTGTGCTGCAGGAGCGGCCGGACGACGTTGGCGCGAGCCTTCTGTTGTCCGACGCGCTCCTGCGTCAGGCGCGCGTGACGGGAGACGGCAGATTGGCGAACCGTGCCGAAAATCTTCTGACGTCAGTCCTCAGGACGTCGCCAGGACACTACGACGCGCTGCGGCTGCTCTCCGCGGTCCATCTCTCCCAGCACCGGTTCCGCGAGGCGCTCGACATCGCCAGGCGCGCGCGCGATATGCGTCCCGACGACGCGTGGAACTACGGCGTCATCGGCGATGCATCGATCGAGCTCGGCGAGTACGAGGACGCCTTCGAGGCGTTCGACACGATGATGACGATGCGTCCGAACGGGGCGGCCTACGCGCGCATCGCGTACGCGCGCGAGCTCAAAGGTCACGCGCGCGGAGCCCTGGAAGCCATGCAGATGGCGGTCCAGTCAACCACGGCTCACGACCCCGAAGCACAGGCCTGGTACGTTGCGCACGTCGGCGAGCTGTACCTGCGGATGGGCAACCTCGACGACGCCGAGCGCGAATTCGCGCGTGCCGACTACATCTTCCCGAACTACCCGTACGCGCGAATCGGTCAGGGCAAAGTGCTGGCCCTGCGCGGCGATCGCGCGGCGGCGCTGGCCGTATTCTCGGAGCAGTTCGCGCGTATGCCGAGCCTCGACCTCGCCGCGCGCATCGGCGATCTGCATGCCGAAGGCGGTAATCGAGCCGAGGCCGAACGCTTCTACCAACTCGGTGAAGATCTCGCCGGTCCGGGCCTGGCGCAGACCGAAGCCAGCCTCGCGCTCTTTCTGGCCGAGCGCGATCGAAAGGTGCCCGAGGCCGTCGACGATCGCCGAGACCGTGGCCAGGACGCGACACGATATCTTCACGGAGGATGCGCTCGCCTGGGCCTACTACAAGGCAGGGCGCCTGGACGAAGCGGCCGCCGTATCGAAGAGAGCGCTTCGAACGGGCACGCGTGACGAGAAGATGCTCGCGCGAGCCGCGGTCATTCAAGCCGCACAGGACGCACGTCGCTCGCAAGGGCGGCAACGCCAGCTGACACGCAAACGCTCATCTCACCGCAAAGACGCCAAGGCGCAAAGCCCAATCGACTTCGCGCCCGCAGGCGCACACGAAACAGAAGAGGTGCAAATACAAGAGCTGTCAGTGCTCGAGGCTCTTGATATTTGCGCCTCTTCTGTTTCGTGTGTGGGCCGCGAAGCGGCCCACGAAGTCGATGCCCTCGGCAAAGATGGAAAACGTCACGTCGTCGCGTTCGTCGTGCCGTCGTGTTCCTTCGTGTCTTCGTGCCTTCGTGGTTCGTGTCTTCGTGGTTTGTGCCTTCGTGGTCTTCCTGCTTCGTGGTTTCCCTGTCTTCGTGGTATACGAACTCACGGGAGATCACGTTGAGAGCACGCTCGTTCAGCCATGCCGGCATCACGGTGTCGGATTTCAACAAAGCGGTGCGTTTCTACTGGGACGTCTTCGGCTGCCCGCTCGTCGGCGTCGCCGACACGCCGCCCGAGCGCGTCCGCACCTTCTTCGGCGTGACGCACGATCGGCCGGCATGCAAGATCGGCTGGATTCGCGTCCCCGGCGGCGGCGTCCTCGAGATCTTCGAGTTTCAGCCCCAGCAGCCCCCGCGCGCCGTGCCCTGGAACGGCGTGGGCCTCACGCACATTTCGTTCAACGTGAAGAACCTCCACAAGTGGCACGACTACCTGAAGACGAAAGGCGTCGAGATCGTCAGCCAGCCCGAGCGGTCGCCGCGCGGGCACTCGTTCTTCTTCGTCAAGGACTTCGACGGCAACCTGATCGAGCTGATGGATCTCGGCTACATGTACCACGTCCTGAACTGGTTCGGACCGTTGGGCGGCTGGCTGTTCAGGCGGGGGATGTACAAGAAGTACTACGAAAGTGAAAAGTTAGCCGGAAGTTGGAGAAGGTGAAAAGAATGCGCGTACTTGTCATCACCCTTGCCATCGGGCTTTACGCTCAGCCTGCGGCCTCGCAGGCTCAGGCGTCGCTGCCGCGCGTGGTCGTGCTCGCCACGGGCGGAACGATTGCGAGCAAGTTCGATCCGGCGGTGGGCGCGCTCGCGCCGGCCGTCACCGGTGCGGCGCTCGTGAGCGCGGTGCCCGGCCTCGACACCATCGCCAGCGTCGACGTGGAACAGATTGCCAACATCGGCAGCTACGACATGACGCCGGACATCTGGAGGCGGCTGGCCAGGCGCACCAACGAGCTGCTCGCCACCGAGGGCATCAGCGGCGTCGTCATTACGCACGGCACCGACACGCTGGAAGAGACGGCCTATTTCCTCGACCTGACCGTCACCAGCCCGAAACCGGTCGTGCTCGTCGGCGCGCAGCGCGCGGCCTCCTATTTCGACAGCGACGGACCGAGGAACCTGCTCAACGCCGTGCGCGTGGCCATCTCGCCGGAAGCCGTCGGCAAAGGCACGCTGGTCGTCATGAACGGGCAGATCAACGCCGCGCGCGAGGTGACCAAAACGAACACGATCGAGGTGGAAACGTTCAAGACGCTCGAGTTCGGGGCGCTGGGCGTGGCCGATCTCGGCGCCGTGCGCTTCTACCGGGCGCCGCTTCGACGGCAGACGATCCCCCTCGCCGACAATCAGACCCTCGGACGCGTGGAGATCGTGAATCAGTATGCGGGCGCCGACGGGCGAATCATTTCACTGCTCTTACGGCAGGGCGCGCTCGACGGACTCGTCGTCGAAGGGTTCGGACTCGGGCACGTGACGTCAGGAACCCTGGAAGCGATCAAGGAAGCGCGCAGCAAGAACATTCCGGTCGTGCTGAGCACGCGCGTCTATACCGGCCGCGTCGTGCCGCTCTACGCGCGCGACGTCGAGCTCGGGCAGCTCGGCTGCATCCGGGCCGACAATCTGAGCGCGCAGAAGGCACGGGTGTTGTTGATGCTGGCGCTCACGCGAACGCGCGACAGTGGTGAGCTTCAGAAATTATTCGAACGCTGACACGATCAACAAGAGATTAGGAGATTAGGAGTTTGTTCTTCTTAAGAAAAATTCTCCTAGTCTCCTGAATCTCCTGTTCGTTTTGGTATTTCACTGAAGCAGATCGAGCAGACGGCTGTACTTGACGGTGAAGCTGCGATCGGGCCGCATCAGCGTCGAATCATACAGACCCTGCGTGTCGTTGTAGACGACGAACAGCCCCGTGTTCGCCTGGTTCAACCAGCCAAACCGCACGTTGCTCGACCAGACGTTCGCGCGATCGTTGTATTGCAGAAGCGCCTGCAGGTATATGCGCGGCGTGAAGGAATACGACACGCGCGAGCTGACGAGGTTGGCGACGAACGCACCGCCGGGCAGATCGATGTCACTGCGCGTCCAGTTCACCTCGGTGTTGAACGTCTCGCTCGTCCTGAATCGCACCTGAGGGGCGTACACCACCCTGTCCCCGCCGAAAAACCCGCCGAACCGTCAGGCGCATGCGAACGGACAGCGGCGCGCCCTGGTCGGTGAATGCCACGAACTGCCCTTCGCTGTGGTCGTACTTGCCTGCGGGCACCACCACACCCGGATAAATTTCGAACGGCAGGAAGACGCCTTCAGACGTCAGGTTCATGCCGGTGTGGAACTCGTGCGCGGCCCGGAGCTGCCAGTGCTGATCGATGTGCACGCGTCTGGTTTCGAGCACGCCTTCGTTCGTCCAGTACGAGTCGTAGCCCACGTGCGGTCGCAGCTCGTGGAACTTCCAGAAGCTGCCTTCGGCAAGCCGGATGTTCCGGTTCACGGCGAACTCGGCCTTCCGGAAACCGTTCTCGCGCGCGAGAAATCCGACTTCCGGATTGAAGTTGTCGCCGACCTCCGCGTAACCTGCCACCCAGCCGCCAGGCCTCGGTGTTGTGCGTCACGCCAACCTGGTAGGCGTACTGCATCGCCAGAAATGTCAGGCGTCTGAGTGCGCGCGATAAATCCGTTGACGAGACCGTTCTGGCCAAACCCGAGCCGTCCGTCGACCGCGTAGCTCCGGTTGTAGTCCTGTTCGCTCGCGAGATCGCCGGTCCCCTGCCGGTTGACGAACATGGCACCCACGGCGGAGCGGTTCGGCAGCTCCTTCTGGACGCGCGCCACGCTGAAGTTGTTGGCCTTGATCCCGCGCGATTCGTCTTCGGCGGTCTGCATGTTCATGACGCCGATGCTCGTGTTGCCCATGACCCGGCCGGTCAGACGGCCGCCGGCCATGATCGGGATCGGACTGTTGTCGTCGCCAATCCCGATCGCGCGGCTGAAGAACACTTCGGCCTCGCCGGTGATCCCGACCGAGAAGAGCCCCGCATTCTCCAGGAAGAACGGCCGCTTCTCGGGAAAGAAGAGGTTGAAGCGATCGAAGTTGATTTGTTGCTGTGTCGACTTCGACCTGCGCAAAGTCCGTGTTGTACGTGGCGTCGAGCGTCATGCTCGGCGTCAGGCTGTACTTCATGTCGACGCCGAAGTCGCCCTTCTCGTGTCGAGCCGGTTGGCACGTCGCCTTGCTGTCTGGCCTCTCCCAGCACGTACGGCGTCAATCTGAAGGTTGCGTTGGGCCGGTATGGCAAGTCCGGCCAGCGTGCCGGCCAGCGACACCCGGTAGAGATCGTACTGACGCGGCAACGGCGACCAATACGACGGTCTCGTTCCGTCGCCGGATATTGCGCTGAAAGTTGATGCCCCACTCCTGGACGTCGCGAGACGGATAGCGCAGCGTCCGGAACGGGATGGCGAACTCCGCGCTCCAGCCGTTTTCGAGCATCTGCGACTGGACATCCCACGCACCGTCCCAGTTGATGTTGAACCCGCCGCCAGAACCACCGGCCTGTCCACCACCCCCACCGCCGCCGCCCCCACCACCACCGCCGCCACCACCACCGCCACCACCACCACCGCCACCACCACCGCCGCCGCCACCACCGCCACCGCCGCTGGCCTGGCCCTCGCCCATCACCTGTCCGTCGAACTCGATGCCGGCGGGACTGGTGCCGAAGACAAAGCCGTTCTGCCGATCGCGAAACGTGTCGAGCACGACGAGGAAGCTGTCGGTGTTGCTGAGCACGGCATCCCGGCGGCTCTCCGCGCTGATGATCAGCTCCGGTGTGCGGTCGTAGTTGACGACGCCGATGTAGAGCACGTCTTTGGTGTAGATCACGCGGACTTCGGTATTCTCCGACGCGGGCTGCCCCTCATCGGGCGTCGTCTGCCAGAATCCCGAGATGACCTTGGCGGCGGCCCACGCCTTGTCGTCGAGGACGTTGCCGTCCACGACCGGCGCAAGGTCAGTGGCAGATGCCTGCCCGGCCACCGAGCCAACCGGCGGCGCGACCGCCAACCGGTTCGGCGGTGCCGCGCGCGGTATTCGGCGGCTCGCCCGACTGGGCCAGGAGTCCAGCAGAAAGGGACAGCACGATCGCGAGGCTGGCAAACGTCGATTTGGATGAAAACATGTAGAAATTACGCGTGGATGCATTAGGGTAACCGAACCTGATTTGATTGCCCAAACCTGCATATGCCCACCCGCCGAGCGTTTTTAGTTGGAATTACATCGATTGCGGTCGCGCCGCTCGCGGCGCAGACCTTCGACCTGGTGATCGCGAACGGCCGGGTGATCGATCCGGAGTCGGGTCTCGATGATGTCCGGAATATCGGCATCATCAACGGCCGGCTTGCCAGCATCACCTCGGATCGGCTGACGGGCCGCACCACCATCGACGCCACCGGGCTTGTCGTCTGCCCGGGATTCATCGACCTGCACGCACACCAGCAGACGCCGGAGACCCATCGATATCAGGCGCGCGATGGGGTGACGACGGCGTTCGAGCTCGAGCTGGGGACGAGCGACATCGACGCGTGGTACAAGGCACGCGCAAGCAGCCTCATCAACCACGGCGTCAGCATCGGGCACATCCCGGTGCGCATGGCGGTGATGCGCGACCCGGGCACATCGTTCCCCACGGCCGACGCCGCTCACCGGGCGGCCACGACCGCGGAGATCGGCGCGATGTCGCAGCGCATCGCCGAAGGCCTGAAGAAAGGCGCCGTCAGCATCGGCGCGGGCTTCGCGTACACGCCGGCCGCCAAAGACGAGGAGCTTCTCGAGATTTTCCGAATCGCGGCGCGGGAGCGCGTGACGATTCACGTTCACACGCGGCGCGGCATGGCTGGTGTCGAGGAAGTCCTGAGATTCGCCGGTCAGACCGGGGCGCCGCTGCACATCGTGCACATCAACAGCACGGGTGGCGCCGCAACCCGCGAAGTGCTGCAGACGGTTGCGGCAGCGCAGGCCCGCGGCGTCAACGTGACGACCGAGGCGTATCCGTACGACGCCGGCATGACCGAGATTCAGTCGGCCAACCTCGACGAGTACGACGGCGCGAGCGAACAGCGCGTCGCGCGAGCTCGAATGGCCGAGAACCGGCGAGCGGCTCACGCCCGATACCTTTCAGAAATACCGGAAGCTCAGGCGGCCCCGTCGTACTGCACAACAACACGGAGGAAATGGTCGCGCTGGCGGTGACCAGCCCGCTCACGATGATCGCCAGCGACTCCTACTGGGAGAACGGCACGGGCCATCCGCGCACGACCGGCACGTTCTCGCGGGTGCTGGGCCGCTATGTCCGCGACGCACGATCGCTCACGCTCATGGACGCGATTCGCAAGATGACGCTGATGCCCGCCGAGCGCCTCGCCCCGCGCGTGCCCGCGATGAAGACCAAGGGCCGGCTGCGTCAGGGCGCCGACGCAGACATCGCCATCTTCGACGCCGCGCGCGTCATCGATCAGTCGACGTACCGCGAGCCGGGGTTGCCACCGAGTCGGCATGCGGCATGTGATCGTCAACGGTGTCGCCGTTGTCCTGAATGACGCAACTCGTCGCGGGCGTTGCCCCCGGACATGCAATACGGGCCGCAAACGGATAACAAGAGATCAGGAGATCAGGAGATCAAGAAGCATTAGAAAAAGATCTCTTGAGCTCCTAGTCTCCTGTTAAAGGGAAATCGGTAGCGCAGGGCTCAGCCCTGCCATCAGAGAGGACATCTATGACGCTGCGAACCCTGGCCGTATGTGCGGTGTTCTCGATGCTGCCGGCGATTGCGACCGCTCAAACCTCTCCGCGCACGCATGAACTGAAGGCCTCGCCGACCACGGTGCATCGCGGCTTCTTCGATGCGACGCTCAAGCCCGTCCTCACCATCGACTCGGGCGACGTCGTCCGGCTCGAGACGGCGTCGGGCAACCCGCGATTCTTCGAGAGCCTCGGCGTGCCGAAGGACAAGATTCCGGCAGAGCTCTACGCCGTGTTCGACGGCGTCGAAGGCACCAATCGAGGCGATCACACGTTGAACGGGCCCATCGCCATTCGCGGCGCCGAACCGGGTGATGTGCTCGAAATCCGCATCCGCTCGGTGGACGTGCGGCTTCCGATCGCCGGCCAGAGCTTCGTCCCGAATCGCGGCCTGCTGCCCGAAGACTTCCCGTACGAAAAAGCCCGCGCGCTCTGGATCGATCTCGATCGCAGGACGGTCGAATACGCCCCAGGTGTGCACGTGCCGGTGAAACCGTTCTGGGGCGTCATCGGCGTCGCGCCGCCGGTGAGCATGGGACGCGTGCCGAGCGGCCCCCCGAACATCTTCGGTGGAAACCTGGACAATCGCGATCTCGGGGCGGGCAGCACGCTGTTCCTGCCTGTCCACGTATCGGGCGGGCTGCTCTCGTTTGGAGACGGCCACGCCGCGCAGGGCCATGGCGAAGTCTGCCTGTCCGCGATCGAAACGTCGCTGAGAGGCGAAGTGCAGATCCTCCTGCACAAGGGACGTCGCCTGCGCTGGCCGCGCGCCGAAACGCCGACGCACTACATCACGATGGGGCTGGCCGCCGATCTCGACGACGCCGCGAAGATCGCAACCAGAGAAATGCTCGACCTGATCGTCGAAACCAAGGGACTGTCGCGCGAGGACGCCTACATGCTGGCGAGCGCCGCGATGGATTTGATCGTGACGCAGGTCGTGGACGGCACCAAGGGTATCCACGCGATGATGCCGAAGGCGATCTTCCAGAAATAGCGGAGTGGCGCGCCTATGAGGAAAGACAGTGACTGCGGCATTGATGCTCGTCGCGATGACCGCGCGTGCCCAACAGCCGCCGTCTCGCCCGAACATCCTGCTCATTCAGGCCGACGATCTCGGATACGGCGACCTGAGCGCGTACGGGCAGGCGCGATTCGAGACGCCGATGCTCGATCGGCTCGCGCGGGAAGGCACTCGCTTCACGCAGTACTACGCCGGCAGCACCGTGTGCGCGCCTTCGCGCGCGGCGCTGATGACCGGACGGCACACCGGTCACGGGTGGATCCGCGGCAACGGCGGCTTCCCCGCCGGCGATATCCCGCTTCGTCCCGAGGATGTCACGATCGCCGAGGTCCTTCGCGACGCGGGCTACCGCACGGCGCTCGTCGGCAAGTGGGGCCTTGGGCAGCCGGGCAGCACGGGCATGCCCGATCGTCAGGGGTTCGACTTCGCGTTCGGCTTTCTCGATCAGCGCCACGCGCACCGGCAGTTCACCGACCACCTGTGGCGGAACGGCGAGCGCGTGAGCACGAACCTCGACAACGACTACGTCAACGATCTGTTCACGAAGGAAGCCACGGGCTTCATCGAGCAGGACGATCCCCGGCCGTTTTTCGTCTATCTCAACTACACCGTGCCGCACGCCGAGTTGCGCGCGCCCTCTGACTCGCTCGATCGGTTCCGCGGACAGTTTCCCGAAACGCCGTTCAGCAATCCGCCCGCCGATGAAAAGCCGACCGGTGCGCGGTTCGATGTTCCATCGCTCGGCTATCGATCGCAGCCGACGCCGCACGCCGCCTTCGCGGCCATGATCACGCGGATGGACCGCGATGTCGGCCGCCTCGTCGATCTCATCCGCACGCGCGGCCTCGACAATCGCACGCTGGTGATGTTCATCAGCGACAACGGCCCGCACCAGGAAGGCGGCGGCGATCCGGCGTTTTTCAGGAGCAGCGGCGGACTGCGCGGCATCAAGCGCGATCTCTACGAGGGTGGTATTCGCGTCCCGATGATCGCGCGCTGGCCGGGCGTCGTCGCCGCGGGCCGCACCAGCGACCATGTCTGGGCGCATTGGGACATGTTGCCGACGCTCGCCGACATCGCGGGTGCGCGAGCGCCTGCCGGCCTCGACGGCCTGTCGATGGCACAGGCGCTTCGTGGCCGATCGCAGGCGACGCATCCGTTCCTCTACTGGGAATTCCACGAGCGAGGATTTCAGCAGGCGGTGCGAAACGGCCGCTGGAAAGCCGTACGGCTCAAGCCGGGTACTCCACTGGAGTTGTATGACCTCGTCGCGGACCCCGGCGAAGCGCGCAACGTCGCCAGCGCGCATCCGGATATCGTCGGCCAGATCGAAACGTATCTGAAAACCGCGCGGACCGAATCGGAGCGCTGGAAGTAGGACGGGGTCGGGAGGGGTTTTCGCGTTCCCCGCGAAAACCCCTCCCGACCCTCTGTGTTCATGGAGGTAAAGATGAAGCGTTGGCTTCTGCTCGTATTGATCGTCATCGTTCAGTCGCCGGCCGCAAGTGCCCCGCCACAGTCGACCAGCCGTGCGGACTTCGATCGATGGAAGAAGGAGCTGTCGAACTGGGGCCGGTGGGGCGCCGACGATCAACTCGGCGCCGCCAACCTGATTACACCAGCCAAGCGCCGTCAGGCGGCGGCTCTGGTCAAGGAGGGTGTCTCGGTCTCGCTGGCGCGTGAGACAGACACCGAAAAGGCCATCGACAACCCGGAGCCGTACGAACACCGGATGCTGACGATCGGCACCGACAGATTCGGGGTCGCTCCTCACGGCGTCGCCCATACACACCTCGATTCGCTGGCCCACATCGAATATCAAGGCGTCTTCTACAACGGCTACAAACCCGACCCGGCGACCGTCATGAAGAACGGACACGCGCGAAATTCGATCGTGAACCTCAAGAACGGCGTGTTCACGAGAGGCATCCTGATCGATCTACCGCGGCTCAAAGGCGTGCCGTACCTGGAACCGGGCACGCCGGTCACCGCCCAGGACGTCGAGGCGTGGGAAAAAATCGCGGGCGTGAAGGTCGGGCCTGGCGACGCGCTGTTCATCCGCACGGGCCGCTGGGCCCGCCGGGCCGCCCTTGGTCCGTTCGACACGAGCCGTACGGGAAAGCGGTCGGGACCGAATGCGTCGATGATCCCGTGGCTGAAGCAGCGCGATGTCGCCCTGCTCGGCGGCGACGTTCCGCCGAGCCTGGCACCGACCGACGTCGAGGGCGAAACCGGCGCGGTGCACGACTTCGCGCTCGTGTATCTCGGCGTCTACGTCTTCGACAGCGTCGATCTCGAAGCGCTGGCCGAAGCGGCACAGGCGCGAAAGCGTTGGGAGTTCCTGTTGACGGTGGCACCACTGCCGATTCGCGGCGGAACGGGATCGCCGGTTAATCCGATTGCGACGTTTTGAGAACGCACGACGGTTACAGGAGATCAGGAGATTAAGAGACCAGAAGCCGTTTCAAGACCAGGAAGCGGACCTGTCGCCTGGCCTCGTGGACGGGAGGCGGACCTGCGCGCTTAGACGAGCTCAGGGCTCCTGTGCGCCAGTCGAGGAGCGGGCGCACTGGACCGGCCCCGCCCGGCTGGATGCCCGACGAGCGACGAGAACAAGCGTCACCGCAAGCTGCCCTCCTCCAACTCGCTCTGTTACAGCAACAGTCTGGAGCCAACCACCGTTGCGACTCATACTGATTGTGCGAGCGACAGCGAAGTTCGAGATTCTCCGACGTAGCAGCGCCACCCTCCGCGAACGGCACCACGTGGTGATACTCGAGGAAGCCGGTCTCCGAGCATCGCCCTTGCGTACCAACGAACGCGCACCGGCCGCCATCGCGCTGCCAGATGGCTCTCCTCACAGCCGCGGGCACGTGCCGCGCTCCGGGTGAGACTGCGCGACCTGCCCGGGGACGCTCGCTCGAACCAACCTTTGTCCGCTCGAGCTCCTTCACCAGCAGGGTGAGGGCACGATCGATGATGACTGCCGGATCGCCATCGGGCACCACATGTCGCAGAAGGTCCTGCGCCCGCCGCAGCATCTCGTACGTTTCGCGCCCGGCCGTGAACTGAATTTTGTACCGCTCGGGCGCAATCGGCTTCAGGGCAGCCGTATTCAGATGGCGCGTTGGGGTGACTGCCGGCGGCGTGGTGATTACGCCTGGTGGGACGACAGTGTCGGGTTCTACTCGGTCTGCGATCGCTGTGAGGTGCTGCATGTCCGGCGCGAGATTTGCGGGCGTGGCCGTGGCCGCCCGCGTTGGCAGCTTGCGCACAACGACGGGCACATCCGGCTGCGGGTGCAGGCTCGCCACAAGCAGCTCCACTTCGCGCTTGTTCTTGTGGCGCGCGCTCGCGAGTACCTCTCGGTGATTGTCTGGCGTGAGATGCGGCGCCAGCAGTCTGACGGCCGTCAGCGTGAGGGCGCCGTCGCCGATGTGTTGCAGGATGATCGGAAACCGTCGCGCGGCCCGGGCGGCCTCGATGCGGTTGTACGACGCGTGCTCAGACAGGTGCAGCGCCTGCGTGCAGTAGGTAAACAGCGACGAGAACCCCTCGCCCAGATAGAGCCGGCGCGCATCGAGCTCGATCAAGAGCGCGAGAAGGTGTGCGGTCGCGCGTCGCTCTTCCGTGGCTGCACGTGCGACCTCTACGAGCAATTCGCGATCGGACAGATGACCGGGACACGTTGTTGGTGAGGATGGTATGGACATGTCCCCTTCTACCATCGTCGAGTCAGACCGACAGGACGGGCCTGCCACGCACGATCGGCAGCGCAATCGCCGCGTCGTGCTGCCTCGTCCTGTCAACGCCGCGCGTCGAGCATCGTCGTCTGCCCTCGAGGCCCATTTCGGATGAGCGATGTGCAGCGTCTCAGGTCACACGAAATCCTGTCAAGCGTTTTCGACCACGTACTGTTGCAGTTTCGGCGATCGATTGCGGACGTGGCGGGAACGTGAACGGGACATCGCCCGAGATCAACTCGTTCCGGAACGAGTGAGGCTGGCTCAGATCGCGTGCCACCCGGTGGGCCCTCAGGCGTGCTCGTTACCCGCCGAGCATGCGCCTGCGTCACGCATCGATCTCCCGCATAATCCCGGCGGTTCATTCCGACAACTGTGAGTCCGGCTCCCGGCGATCGGCTCGGTGGCTATGAAATTCTCTCGCTCGTCGGCGCGGGCGGGATGGGCGAAGTCTATCGCGCACGTGACACCAACCTGAAACGCGACGTCGCGGTCAAGATTCTGCCCGACGCGTTCGCGAGCGACCTCGAACGCCTCGCGCGCTTCCAGCGTGAAGCGGAAGTTCTCGCCACGCTCAATCACCCGAACATCGCGCAGATTCACGGCCTCGAAGAGCGCGCGCTGGTTCTCGAGCTCGTCGACGGCCCCACGCTCGCCGATCGCACGGTCGGCGATGACCACAAAGGACTGAGATTTCAAGGTCCGGCTGAAGCCGGACACCACGGATCGGTATCGACTGCGGCGTTCTCGAGCCACTGGCTCGTTGCCACGCCATGCGGCGGCGGATCCGTATGCAGCCAGGCGAGTTCGTACTCGAACGAGTCGCGAGCGCCGGCGACTCGACGGGCCGGCGTGCGGGTTACCGCCTGGCAGCAGCACGGTCCGCCCGACGCGTCGGCGGAACTCGATAGTCGCGCGGCTGAAGCCGCGCCCTACCGAGGAGCAGCAGAAGCGATCCCCTACCGTCGCCATGCCTGCTGCTGATAGACTCCCCGATCTATTTCCGCTCCGGAGGATCTATGCGCGAATTTCAGACGGTCGTCTCTCTGCTCGACGGGGGGCGAGACGCTGACACGGCAGTCGGCGGCCTGGATCAGAAAGGTTTGTCCTACGCCGGGCTTCGCTCGCTGACCGGCCGCACCATCGATCGACTCAACCAGCTCGGCATCGGACGGAACGACCGCGTCGCGATCGTGCTCGGCAACGGGCCGCACATGGCAACCGCGTTTGTCACCATCGCCGCGGGCGCGACCACGGCGCCGCTCAACCCTGTGTACCGCGCCGAGGAATTCGAGTTCTACCTGAACGATCTGCAGGCCAAAACGCTGCTGGTCGAGCGCGGCGTCGACTCGCCCGCCCGCGCCGTGGCGCAGAAGCTCGGCGTGCCGATTGTCGAGCTGTGTCCCGACCCGGCGGCCGGCGCCGGCGCCTTCACCATCGAACCGCTGGGCACGCCCGGCGGCCGGGCCACCTCGACGGGCGCGGCCGAGGCGAACGATATCGCCCTCATCCTTCACACATCGGGCACGACGTCGCGACCGAAGATGGTGCCGCTCTCGCAGAAGAACATCACCGCCAGCGCGCGGCACATCGTCGGCACGATTCAGCTCTCACCCGACGATGTCTGCCTGAACATCATGCCGCTGTTTCACATTCACGGCCTGATGGCAGCCGTCCTGTCGACGCTCGCCGCAGGCGCGCAGGTGTGGTGCTCGCCAGGATTCAACCCGCTCAAGTTCTTCGGCTGGCTCGACGACGTGCGCCCAAGCTGGTACACCGCCGTCCCGACGATGCATCAGACGATTCTGACGCGGGCGGAGAGAAACCCCGACGCCATCGAGCGAAGCCGGCTCCGGTTGATTCGATCGTCATCCGCGTCGCTGCCGTCCACGGTGATGGGTCAGCTCGAAGAAACATTTCGCGCGCCCGTCATCGAGAGCTACGGCATGACCGAAGCCTCGCACCAGATGGCGTCGAACCCGCTGCCGCCGCGCGCGCGCAAACCGGGATCGGTGGGCGTGGCCGCCGGGCCCGAGGTCGCCGTGATGGATGAACAGGGCACGCTGCTCCCGGCGGGATCCACCGGCGAAATCGTCATCCGCGGTCCCAACGTCACGCTCGGCTATGTCGCCAACCCGGACGCGAACGCAAAGGCATTCACCAACGGGTGGTTCCGCACCGGCGATCAGGGCGTGCTCGACGAAGAAGGCTATCTTCGTCTGACGGGCCGGCTGAAAGAGCTGATCAACCGCGGCGGAGAGAAGATCTCCCCGCTCGAAGTGGACGAAGTGTTGATGGATCATCCGGCCGTCCAGCAGGTCGTGACCTTCGCGGTGCCGCACGACGCGCTGGGCGAAGACGTCGCGGCCGCCGTCGTGCTGCGCGAAGGGCAGACCGTGACCGAGCGCGCGCTGAAGGACTTCGCCGCCGCGCGCCTGGCCGACTTCAAGCTGCCGCGCAAGATCGTGTTTCTCAACGAAATTCCGAAAGGAGCCACGGGCAAGCTGCAGCGCATCGGCCTGGCAGCGAAACTGGGGCTATGAAAATCTGCATCTTCGGCGCCGGTTCAATGGGCGGTCTCATCGGCGCGAAGCTCGCCGCGGCCGGAACGGACGAGGTGACGCTCATCGCACGGGGTCCCCACCTTGCCGCGATGAAAGAGAACGGCCTGACGCTCATCAGCGAAGGGCAGACGCTCGTCACGCATCCGAACTGCACGGACAATCCCAGAGAAGCCGGCCATCAGGATGTCGTGCATTCTCGCCGTCAAGGCCAACGCGCTTCCCGCCGTCGCCGACTCGATCGAACCGCTGCTCGGTCCCTCGACCGTGCTGGTGCCGGTCGTCAACGGCGTCCCCTGGTGGTACTTCTACAAGCTGAAGGGGCCGTACGAGAACAAACGGCTCGAAACGGTGGATCCCGGTGGCGTGTTGTGGGAACGGCTTGCACCGTCGCGCGTGATCGGCTGCGTGGTCTATCCCGCAGCCGAGGTGATCGCTCCCGGCGTCATCGAGCACACCTATTCGAATCGCTTCGACATCGGCGAACCGGATGGATCGAAGAGCGAGCGCGCGCAGGCGTTCGCGCAAACGATGATCCGTGGCGGATTCCGAGTGCCCATCCGTCCGCAGATTCGCGTCAGTCTCTGGGTCAAGCTCTGGGGGAATCTCTCGTTCAACCCGGTGTGCGCGCTGACCATGGCGACGCTCGATCGCGTGGCCGGCGATCCCGCCACGCGCGCGGTCGTGCGGCAGATGATGGTCGAGGCGCAGGCGGTGGCCGAGAAGCTCGGCGTCACGATGCCGCTCGACGTCGACGCGCGCATCGCCGGAGCGGAAGAAGTCGGCGCGCACAAACCGTCCACGCTCATCGATCTGGAACGAGGGCGGCCCATGGAAGTCGATGCGATTCTCGGGGCGGTGCTCGAGATGGGACGCCTCACGAACGTCGCCATGCCGGCGTGCGAGGTCGTCTACGCGCTCGTTCGCCAGCGCGCGCAATCGGCTGGCTGCTATCCCGCCGCAATGGCGCGGGCCTGACGAGGTTCGAGCCTCACGCCACTGTCGGGTGCGCAGGACGGCCCTGCGGTGACCACTGTTGCGCCACCACACGCATTCGCATCGGCTTCAGCACCGCCAGGGCCAGGACTGCCGCGATGATGTTAAGGACTGCAGCGACATAGAACACTGCATGCCAGCTGCCGGTCGCATTGGTCAACACGTTTGCCAACGGGACCAACAGGGCCGCTGTGCCTTTGGCCGTGTAGAGCATTCCGTAGTTCGTCGTTGCGAACTTTCGGCCATAGATGTCAGTGCACGTGGCGGGGAACAACGAGTAAATCTCGCCCCAGGCAAAGAACACCAGGCCGGACAGGATCACGAACAACACCGGATTGCCAGCGAACACGAGCAGCGTGTAAATACCTATGCCTTCGAGCAAGAAGGCGGCAAACATCGTGTTTTCGCGTCCGATGTGATCCGACACCCATCCGAAAAACGGCCGGCATATGCCGTTGAGCACTCGGTCGATCGTCAGCGCGAAGGTGAGAGCCGGCAAGGTCAGTCCGAGGATCGAGACGGGGATTTTGCCGACGTTGAAGTCGGTGGCGATTGGCGCCAATTGGGCGACTGCCATCAGCCCGCCAGCGCCGACCATGACGAACATCGCATACATGACCCAGAATACGGGCGTCTTCAGCACCTCGACCGGACTATAGTCGCGCCGCGTCTGCTGGACGGCGGGGGCCGCAGGCGGAGTCACCTCGCCAGCTTCCGGCGCCCGCAGCATCAGCGCGACAAGAATAACGATGATGCCCTGACCGAGACCGAACCACAGGAAAGCGGCTTCATATCCGCTCGATGCGATCACGTTGGAAATGGGGATCACCGTCAGCGCCGAGCCGGCGCCGAAGCCTGCTGCTGTCAAACCGGCGGCCAGGCCGCGCCGATCCGGGAACCACTTCAGGGCGTTCCCAACCGAGCCCCCGTAGATGACGCCTGCGCCGATACCGCCGATCGCAGCCCCGACGTACAAAAGCGTCAGAGAGTCGGCGACCGAGTTAATGACCCATGCGATCGCGACCAGAGCGCCACTAGCGCTGATCATGATGCGCGGGCCGAACTTGTCGATGAAGTAGCCTTCGATCGGTACGAGCCACGTCTCCGTCAGCACGAAGATCGTGAAGGCAACCTGAATCGCCGCTCGGCCCCATTGATACTTCTCGTTAATCGGACCGACGAACAACGTCCAACCATATTGCAGGTTGGCGATCATCACCATGCATATGATGCCGAAGACCAGTTGCCGCCAGCGCATCATTTGAGACGCGGTGGAATGAGTCATTGATTCCTCACCATCTGCCAGTCAGAGTGGCCCGCAGCCTATCACCGCCCCGGTCGCGTGTCGAGCAGACGTGGTGTGTCTTTGCCCAGCCGGTCGATTGCGGTATCGTTTGAACCGCCGGAGGACACCGTGAAGAAGACTTGGACCCAAATCTTCGGAGTGGCGTGCGTCAGTGGCGTGTTCGCGTGGTTTCTCGTCGAGAGCCCCGAGGTGGTCTCGCTTCAGGCCGCTGGCTCCTGCGAAGCGCTCTCCTCTCTCACGCTTCAGGGCGGCACCGTGACGCTTGCGCAGCCGGTGACGGCCGGTGGGTTCGCGCCGTCGGTCACGGGCAACGCACAAGGCGCCGCGGCCAGGCTTCAGCCGTTCTGCCGCGTGGCCGTCACGTTGAAGCCGTCGAGCGACTCCGACATCAGGATGGAACTGTGGATGCCGGCTTCGAACTGGAACGGCAGGTTCCAGGCCGTCGGCAACGGCGCCTTCAACGGCAACATCAACTACGCCGCGATGATGACGGCGCTCGCGCGCGGCTATGCGGTGAGCTCCACCGACACCGGCCACACCGGTGGGGCGCGAGCTGGGGCTTGGGCCATCCGGAGAAGGTGATCGATTTCGGCTGGCGCGCGGTGCACGAAATGACCGTCGCGTCGAAGAAGATCATCGCGAGCTACTACGAAAGCGGTCCGAAGTACTCGTACTGGAACGGCTGTTCCGCCGGCGGGCGGCAGGCCATGAAAGCGGCGCAACGCTTTCCCGGCGATTTCGACGGCATCATTGCCGGCGCGCCGGGACTCGACTGGACGGGACGTGCCGCGTCGGCGCTGCGGATCGCCAAGCCGCTCGAGGCCAACGAAGCCGCGCGGCTGACGCAGGCCCAGCGCCAGATGCTTCACACCGCCGTCGTCAACGCCTGCGACCTGCATGACGGCGTCAAGGACGGCGTCATCGAAAACCCGAAGAGCTGCACGTTCGATCCGGGCGTGCTCGAATGCAAAGGCGCGCAGGACGGTTCCTGTCTGACGAAGGCCCAGGTCGAGACCGTGCGATCGATTTACGCGGCAGGGGTCAACCGCAGCACGAAGCGCGAGATTACCGGTCTCGAGCGTGGCAGCGAGCTGGGGTGGACCGATCTGGGATGGACGGGGTCGGCGCGGTCGACCGGACTCGATCAGTTCCGCTATCTGGTGTTCGCCAACCCGAACTGGACCGTGCAGCAGTTCAATTTCGATACCGATGTCGTGCGGGCCGAGGAAGTGGACAACGACACCATCAACGCGCTCGATCCGAACCTGAAGCCGTTTCTCGATCGCGGCGGCAAGCTGATTCAGTATCACGGCTGGAGCGATCCCGCAGATTTCGCCGGCGAGCAGCACGCAATACTACGCGCGTGTCGTGAGCGCGCTCGGCGGCGCTGACCGCGTGCACGGTTCGTATCGCTGTTCATGGCGCCCGGCATGGGCCATTGCCGCGGCGGTGAGGGACCGAACACGTTCGACATGTCAGCGGCGCTCGAACACTGGGTCGAGCGCGGCAAAGC
>CAWGDY010000050.1:0-19196 GCA_963821395.1 Vicinamibacterales bacterium
CTCACGAACCCCACGAACTAGACGAACCCCACGAACTAGACGAACCTACGAACTAAACGAACCGACGAACTAGACGAACCCACGAACGAAACGAACTTCACGAACCCGGATCGGCGTCCCCCGTCCCGGCCTGAGAGTTGCAGTATCCCCCGTGGCATGGCCCCTCAGCCGTCGTTTGATAAGACACTTCAGCAGCTGAAGGCGTCGCTTCAGACGCTGAAGACGTGGGCCGTCCAGCACCAGCGCGCGGTTCTTGTGTCGGCCGCCGCTCTTCTTATTGCGTCGGTCGTCGGCATGTGGGCGTTCGTCGCGAGCCTTCCGGGGCGCGACGAGCTCCGCACGCTCGGCGAAATGCCCCAGGCGACGACGCTGTACGATATCTACAATCGGCCGGTCTTCACGATTTTCCGGGAGTATCGCATCGAAATCCCGCTTGCGCAGGTGTCGCCGCACCTCCGCAAGGCGATTGTCGCGGTTGAAGACCAGCGCTTCGAGAACCACAAGGGTTTCGACCTCATCAGGATCCTCGGAGCCGCCTGGGCCGACGTCCGGGAAGGACGCGCGGCTCAGGGCGGCAGCACGCTCACCCAGCAGCTGGCCAGGCAAACTTTTCTCACCCGTGAAAAAAGGTTATGGCGGAAGGTGCAGGAGCTTGCCCTGGCCCTGCGCATCGAGGGGATGTACTCCAAGGAGGAAATCCTCGAGCTCTACCTGAACAGGATCTATTTCGGCGACGGTCTGTATGGTGCCGAGGCAGCGTCACGGGGCTACTTCGGCAAGTCGGCCGCCGAGCTCGAGTTGTCGGAGGCGGCGCTGCTGGCGGGCCTCGTCAACGCCCCGTCGGCGAATGCACCCACTGTGAACCTCCAGCGAGCCCTCGCCCGCCGCGCGGTCGTGCTCAGGGCGATGTACGACCAGGAGATCATCACCAAAGAGGCGTTCGAGCGCGCGTCGAAAGAGAAAGTGGCGCTGCGCGACGTGCTGCGCCGCGAAGAGCCGCACGGCCAGTATTTCAAGGAAGAAGTGCGACAGCAGCTCGTGAAGCAGTTTGGATGGGAACGGCTGTCTGAAGGCGGGCTGAAGGTCTACACCACCATCGATCCCGCGATGCAGACGGCGGCCGAGGCGAACGTGGCCGCGTCGCTGGCGCAGATCGAGGCACGCCGCGCCAAGCGTGTCCAGAATCGCAAACCGGCGAAGGGGACCGCCGCCGAGAGCGATCCGCTCGAAGCCGCGCTCGTGGCGCTGGATCCGACGACCGGCGAAGTACGTGCGATGGTCGGCGGCCGCGACTTCAAGGCGAGCCGCTTCAATCGCGCGACGCAGGCCCTGCGACAGCCGGGGTCGGCCTTCAAGCCGTTCGTCTATGCCGCGGCCCTCGAAGCGGGTTATTCGCCGTCTTCGCTGGTGACCGGCCTCGACGAGCCGATCAACACCCTGCAGGGCGCATGGATGCCGGAGGACGAACATTCGACGGCGGCGGCGATGACGGTACGAGCTGCGCTGCGCACGTCGAGCAATCGAGCGGCCGTTCGGATGCTGGAGGAAGTCGGTATCGCCAGGACGGTCGACCAGGCGCGGAAGATGGGCATGGGCAACGTGCCGAGCGTGCCATCGCTCGCGCTCGGGTCGGGCGAGGTCACGTTGATGGCCATGGCGTCCGCCTATGCGGCGTTTGCCGATGGCGGGCAATTGCATCCCGCGATGTTCATTCGCCGCGTCGAAGATGCGCAGGGGAAGGTGTTGTTCGAGGCGACGCCGTCGGCCGAGCAGGTCGTGACGCCGCAGACCGCCTTCCTGATGACGAGCATGCTCTCCGATGTCGTGAACTACGGTACGGCGTACAAGGCTCGTCAGGAAGGCTTCACGCTGCCGGCGGCGGGCAAGACCGGCACGACCAACGATTACGTGGATGCGTGGTTCGTCGGATTCACTCCTCACCTGGTGACGGGGGTGTGGATCGGCTTCGACAAGCGGCGCACGATCATCGCCAATGGGTTCGCCGGCGAGATCGCCGTTCCGCTGTGGGCGCGCTTCATGAAGCAGGCCACGGCCAAGGACAAGCCCGATACGTTCAAGTCGCCGTCAGGGTTGATGGCGGCCAATGTCTGCCGCGAGTCGGGCAAGCTCCCGGGACCGTTCTGCACTCGCGTCGTGACCGAGTACTTCGCGCGCGGTACGACGCCAACCGAGGTGTGTCAGGACCACAACTTCTATCTTGCCGCCCATCTCGCCACCACGCTTCCGGACGGTACTGTTCGCGCGACCGAAGCGTTCCCCACGGCGCCGCCGAGCCCGAGCGCGCCGGTCGCAGCCGTGTCGTCGGCCCCGCGCGGCAATGACGTCGTGATGGCGTCGAAGACCGAAGAAGAACCGAAAAAGAAACGCGGGTTCTGGTCGAAGGTGTTCGGACGCGGCAAGGACGAGGAGAAGAAAGAGAAGAAGGCCAATGACTAGGGGATACCCGTCATGGCAAATGGCAAATGGCAAATGGCAAATGGCAAATGGCAAATGGCAGATGGCAGCTAGACGTCGTATGCCATTTGCCATTTGCCATCCGCCATCTGCCATTCCTATCATTCGTCGTCATCGCGTCGGAACTCACGCCGTCGACTCCTGCCCTTGGAGCAGCTCCAGTTCGATGCGTCGTTGACCTCTCCAGTTCCTGAGTACCGCGCCTGTTCTGGGAACGTGCACAGCGGCATCGTTCGGTCGACACCGAGTGCAGGATTGTTGTTGATGGCGTGCGCGGCAAGGATGACTCGCGGGGCGACTCCTCGCTCAACCCAATTCTCGAGTGCGGTCAGCGTATCGAACACATTCGGGCCGGGACCGCCATTGCAGTGCAGCATGCCAGGCACCATGAACAGCCTCGCGTCCTTCTGGATGGCGCGCCACCCTCCACCGCGCTGGGCAAGCTCCTTGTAGAGCTGCACGGTTCGGAATGGCGACAGCACCGGGTCGCTATACCCGTGGTACATGATCAGTTTTCCGCCACGACGCACGTAGCGCGACAGCGCCCTGATCTCGTCGGTGTTTCCGGCCGTGGTCGCTTCGTCAAAACGCCTCACCGCGTCCTTTGTGATGACGCCGTCGGTCTCCGGCCATTCCGTGTTGCTGTTGAAAAGGGAGTTGAGCTCCACGATATGCCGGATGATCGAATCCGCACTCTGCCAACCCAGCGGCGCCAGAGTGCCCCACGGTTGCGCGGCGGACGGATCGGTCGGCGCTCCGAGCTGAATCCAGGGGACGAACCCACCGAACCCGCCCGACCCGTTGAGGTCGCTCACGCTCGATTGAGGGAACACCTGCCGGCCGCGTTCGTCATGCACGGCGCGAAGGTAGATCTTGAGCGCATCGGCTTGCGCCTGGCTGAGCGTGTCCGGGACGAGCACATCCGGGTCGAACGAGCATTTCGCCGGGTTCTGTATCAGCCCGTCGACCACGCCGTCGGCGGCATCGCAGCTGGTCTTCACCGCGGCATCGATGGCCGGCAGCCGCGCCGGCGGGATAAAGGCGTTCAGAAAGGCTTTTGCGTTCTTGTAGAACGCCAGCTGTGCGCGGGCGTCCAGGTACGGAGCGCCGGCAATGATGCCGTCGAAGTCATGGGGGTAGCGCATCGCCTCCATGAGGCCGTTACGTCCTGCGTTTGAGCAGCCGTCGAAGTACGAACGCGCGATCGCGCTCGTGCCGTAGTATTCCTTTACCAGCGCCTTGGTCGCGACTGTCACCTGGTGTGCCGCCCGATAGTAGTAGTCCGCGAGCTTTGCCGAATCCGGAACGCCCGGTGCGACGAGAGCCCAGCTCGCGTCGAAGAAGCCAGCCGTGTGGCCTCCGTCATTTGTGACGAAGGCGTAGCCTTTGGCCAGCGACATCGCAGCGTCGGCGGCGCTGATGAGGGGCTGAAGCGTTCCGCCCAATGCCCCTGGACCCGTCGCCAGATATTTGCCGTTCCAGTCGAGCGGCAACCTCGCTTGAAACCGCGCTGATCCCGGGCCTGCCCCCTCGCCGTCGGTCGCGACCGTGCCCCTGACATCGCAGTACTCCGGGGCCGAGGGCGACGCTACGACGACGCCAGCGGACGTGATCGTCATGTTGGGAACGTTCAGTGCTGTCAGCGTGGCGACCGTGCAGCCCGTGGATGCCGCGATCGCAGGTCGGGTCCCACAGAGGCTGAGCATCGCCGCAACGCCGACATAGCGGAGCCGTTTCGCAAGTGTGCTCGTCATCATCGTTACTCCTTCCGTTCAGGTTGCGTTTCGCAACCACAAGTCGGGCTCACTGTGCTGCAGCGACGCGGCGAGCTGGGAGTAACAGAGCGTTACGCCGGGGTAACGCGTGAGGTGGGGGCAATGGATATAATGGCGGCCCATTCGATGTGACCATGGGCCAGGCCGACGACGACCCGTCGCTTCTCTCCCGCCCGGTCGCGCTCCGTCTCGTGATCGAGAGCCAGGTTGACAGAATCCTGGGCAGCGAAATATTTGCGTCGGCCGAGAGCCTCCGTCGCCTGCTGCGGTTCGTGGTGGAGCAGACCATCGCGGGGCGGGGCGATGACGTCAAGGAGTACAGCCTCGGTGTCTCCGTTCTCGACAGAGGCGATTCATTCGATCCCAAGGCGGATCCGATCGTGCGCGTGCAGATGCGGAGACTGCGCGAACACCTCGCGCGCTACTACGAAGCCGAGGGTCGAAACGATCTTCTGATCATCGACATTCCCAAGGGCAGATACGTGCCGGCGTTCCGTCCGGCCGCGGCCCGGAGAGCGACCACGGCCGAGGAACTGCCGATCGTCGGGCGTCAAGAGGAAGTGGACGGCTTGCGATCGGCATTCCAGGCGGCCACGGCCGGAAAAGGGCGCGTGTTCTGCCTGTCCGGCGAAGCGGGTATCGGCAAGACGACCATTATCGAGATGTTTCTGCGGGAGCTGTCCGCAGGCGGAGTGCGATACCACTTGGGTCAGGGCCGCTCGTCGGAACGCCTGGTCGGCAGCGATGCCTATTTACCGGTTCTAGAGGCGCTCGAGGGCGTGCTGCGCGGCGGTGGTGAGCCTGTGCGTCACATCATGGTGAATCTGGCTCCCACGTGGTACCGGCAGCTCGTGCCGCGAGACATCCACACATCAACGGATGCCGGCGGGCTCGAGAGCAAAATCGCCTCCGAAGAACGCTTGAAGCGCGAGCTGGTGGCGCTAATGAAGGCGCTCGCGCAGGATCGTCCTCTCGTGCTGTTTCTGGACGACCTGCACTGGGCAGACGTGTCCACGATTGACGCGCTGGCGTACGCGGCGCCGCGGTGCACCTCCCATCGAATCCTGATCCTCGGTGCGCTTCGTGCCGACGAGTTGGTCACGACCAATCACCCTTTGGTCCGGGTGAAGCTCGAGATGCAGGCGCATGACGTGTGGCGCGAGGTTGCGATGCCGCTGCTGACCCGCGACGACATCGATCGATACCTCGCGCTTCAGTTCCCCGCTCACCAGTTTCCGCCGGAGCTCGGAGCGCGCATCCACGACCGGTCGGAAGGCAATCCGCTCTTCATGACCGACCTCGTGCGATTCCTGCGCGATCGCTCCGTGCTCGCAGAACGCGATGGCAACTGGGTGATGACCGGCGAGCTGACCGTCGTCGAGGGCGCATTGCCCGACACGATTCGCAGCTTGGTGCAGAAGAAGATCGGCGATCTCACCGACGAAGACCGCAAGCTGCTGTCGGCGGCGGCGGTTCTGGGGCTGCGGTTCGAGTCCTCGGTCGTCGCCAAAGCCCTGGCGATGGACGCCTCCGAAGTAGAGGATCGGCTCGACGCGCTGGCCGGCGCGGGTGCCTTCGTGCGGCTGTTCGGAGATCGAGCGCTTCCCGATTCGACGTTCGCACTCGAGTACGGCTTCGTCCACGTGTTGTACCAGAGCGCGTTGTACGACGCGCTGACGCCGAGACGAAAAGTCGCGCTGAGCCTGGCCCTGGGCGAGGCGCTGCTGGCAGCCCACGGCGACAACGCCGGGGAGGTTGCGTCGCGACTGGCGTTGCTGTTCGAGGCAGGGCGAGACTTCGCTCGTGCGTCCGACTTCTTTCTGGTGGCGTCCCGGAACGCTGCAGGCATGTACGCGGCCGACCAGTCGATCGCCATGGCCCGCCGGTCTATCGCCAGCGCTGAGAAGCTTCACGGGCGGGAGCGCGACTCCCGCATCATGATGGCCTCGATGCAGTCGGGGCTGCAGCATCGATCCGTCTCCCGCTTCGAAGCTGCGGCCGCCGACTTCGAGGTGGCGGACGGTGCCGCGCGGGCGCTCGGCGATCCTGTGCGGCAGGTCGAAGCGATTTTTGGTCAGGCCGCGGTCCTCTTTCTGGCGAAGCAGATGCCGCGTGTGAAGGCGTGCGGCGTGCGAGCGATGGTCGTGGCCGAAGCCTCGGACTCGGCCGGAGCGGTGGCTGCAAGCATGACGATTCTTGCGATGGAGCGCAGTAGCGCAGGCGACGTGGCAACCGCCGATCGGCACCTGGATGATGCCATCCCGGTCCTCCGACGGGACGGCTTCATTCCTCAGGCGATGGTCGCGGTTCTCCTCCGTGGAATACTCAGCACGTGGCGCCTCGAGCATCAGCGCGCGGAGGAAGATCTCGCCTGGGCGCGTGCGTCGGCAGGTGAGCTGCACGCCAGCTTCGAGCTGATGATCGCGTGCTGGCATCAGGCCAGGGCGCGCGGCAATCAAGGGCGGCTGTCCGAGGCCTCGGACATGCTCGAAGAGGCCTTGCGTCTCGCAGATCTGCTCGGCGATCGTTTCTGGCGTCCACGCATAGAGAACACCAGAGGGTGGGTTCTGGCTGAGCTCTTCGACACCGAAGCCGCCCTTCGTATGAACACCGATGCGGTTCGGATGGCGCAAGAGTTCGGCGATGTGGAAGCGGAGTGTTACAGCCACCTCAATGCGGCCCGCGACTACATGACGCTGGGCGAACCGCACAATGCGTGGCTTCACCTGCAGCATGCGGAGGCGCGATACCGGGACGATGTCTGGTTTCGCTGGGTGTGCTTCCCGCGGTTGCAGGCGGAGATGGCCAGCTACTGGTTGACGCAAGGTAACCTGCAGGAGGCCGGCGCATGTGCCCGTGTTTCCCTCGCCGACGCCGAGCGGACGTCTTGCCGCAAACGGGTCGCGTGGGCTCGCAAGCTGCTCGGTGAGATCGCGATGCTCGACGATCGGCCGCTCGACGCCGCTCGCGAGTTCGGCGTCGCCTTGGCGCTGCTCGATCGGTATCCGTGCCCGACGATCGAATGGCAGATATTGAAAAGTGCAGCAGCTGCGGCAGGCGTGACCAACGGCAACGAGGCCCGGCGCGACCTGCTGGCTCGTGCTGCATCCGTCGTCCACGGGCTCGCCACCTCGACCCTGAATCCCAGCCTGCAGGCGGCGTTTCTGCGCTCGAAACCCGTGCGCGAGTTGCTCGACGGCCGCTAGACGTCGTATGCCATTTGCCATCCGCCATCCGCCATCCGCCATCTGCCATCTGCCATAACGGATCTGTCGTACTATTCCGGCGTGTCCTCCTATCCTCGCGTTGCTTCACTCAAGACGGCAACAGCTTTTCGCGCGCATCTCGAACGCTCCAGCATCTCCCTTGAATTCGACGACATCGTGGACGCCTCCGGCGCGCTCGCGCAGCCGATCGAGGTGGATGGCGTACGCGTGGGCAATCGTTTTTGCGTGCTACCGATGGAAGGGTGGGACGGGACCACGTCGGGAGAGCCGAGCGACCTGACGCGTCGCCGATGGAGGAATTTCGGGAAGAGCGGCGCGAAGCTGATGTGGGGCGGAGAAGCGGTGGCCGTGCGCCACGATGGCCGCGCCAATCCCAACCAGCTGATGCTGACGCCCGCGACCCAGAAATCGATTGGCTCGCTGCGCGACGAGCTCATCTCTGCGCAC
The DNA here is from genome assembly GCA_963821395.1 of Vicinamibacterales bacterium. Lineage (GTDB taxonomy): Bacteria > Acidobacteriota > Vicinamibacteria > Vicinamibacterales > JAMQPK01 > JAMQPK01. Next base: position 7,925 of record CAWGDY010000050.1, read on the forward strand.
CGCGAGCAATTCGGCTCGAACGCCGACGCCGATCTCTACCTCGGCCTGCAGATCACGCATTCGGGCCGGTTCGCGCGCCCCGACGTGTGGAACGTGCCGGCGCCGCTGGCGGCCTGCCCTCATCCGATCCTCGACAAACGGTTTCCGGACGGCGTGCGCGTCTTCACCGATGACGAGCTCGACCGTCTCGTTGACGACTACATCAGCGCGGCGCGCCTGGCCTATGACTGCGGTTATCAGTTCGTCGACGCCAAGGCGTGCCATGGCTACCTTGGACACGAACTGCTCGGCGCCACCACGCGCCCGGGGAAGTACGGCGGCTCGATCGAAAACAGGATGCGGTTCCTCACCGGGATCATTCGCGGCATCCAGAGTGCCGTGCCTGGCCTCGGCCTCGTCGTCCGGGTGTCGATCTTCGACGTGCCCCCGCACAAGAAGGGCACCGGCGACGATGTGGGCGTACCGGAACAGACGACCGGTGGAGAGCCGGGATTCGGCGTCATGGCGGGCGAGAACATGGACGGTGCGCTCGAAGACGGACGCCGGCTGTTGACACATCTCCAGGCGCTGGGCATCCGATGGATCTGTATTTCGGCGGGCAGCCCGTATTACAACCCCCACGTCACACGCCCGGCGTTTTTCCCACCCGTGGATGGGTACGAGCCGCCCGAGGATCCGCTCCGCGGCGTGGCCCGCCAGATCGACGCGACCGCGAAGCTGAAATCGGAATTTCCGCATCTCGTGTTCGTCGGCTCTGCGTACAGCTACCTGCAGGAATGGCTGCCGCATGTCGGCCAGTACAACGTCCGGAACGGTCTCACAGACTTCGTCGGGTTGGGCCGGATGGTCCTGACCTATCCCGACCTGCCCGCCGACGTGCTGAACGGACGCCACCTTCGCCGCGGATCCATCTGCCGTACGTTCAGCGACTGCACGACTGGTCCCCGCATGGGCATGGTGTCTGGTTGCTATCCACTTGACCCGTTCTACGAAGCGCGGCCCGAAGCCGAGCGCATCCGGACCGTGCGCGTCGGCGCCCGGACGCGCGCTTGAAGCCGTTTCATCGCCGTGGCGCCGGGATGCCGAGACAAAGCTTAAGAATCCTTCGCGATCCCGGCGACTCGGCGGCTCGGCGTTGATACACGCAAACGAAAGACGCTCTAACCGGCTCCGGCTTTCACACCGCGTGGAAACCGCCATCAAAAGTGTTGACACTTTGTACGCGATCGGCGTAGCTTAGCCCCCAATCGACGACAGACCCCAGCGAGATCGCCTGCGCGCGCGCAGGGATAGATTGCCGACCACCTTCGACGGATGAACAACATGGTGAACCTGAACGCCATCAGCACCGACCGGCTGAAGTCGTTCGGGCTCGACGTCAACATCGCCGCCGACCGCACGCTGCCGACCTCGCGCATCGATTCAGCGCTCGCGGCCCAGCGCGGGTTCAACAAGCTGCCGTATCCCAGCTATTCGGGTGCGAACACGGTGGCGCAGAGCCTGCGGCCGTTCCCGCAGTTCGGCACGATCAATGCGCGCGGCGGACAGCTCGTGATGCGGTTCAGCTGGTAGAAAAATTCGTCGGTTCGTCGGTTCGTCGGTTCGTCGGTTCGTCGGTTCGTCGGTTCGTCGGTTCGTCGGTTCGTGGGGGTTCGCCAGGTTCGGGGTTCGTCAGCGGCCTCTGCGCCACCGCGCTGAGCGCGAGTGAGCGAAGAGCGGAGAACGTTACACTAAGCAGGAAGTCGTTATGATTTTGCGCCGAGCGCGAAGCGCGAGGTGGCAGGTCGTGGGGGTGGGGCCCCACGACGCCTAAAGAGAGAGGACATTCATGAAACGTAGAGAATTCCTTGGAACGACAGCACTCACCGCGGGTGCGACCTTGCTCTTTCCCCCTTCGCGGCAGACCCTGCTCGCGCAGGCGGCAAAAGGAATAGCCGGCGCGCAAGGGGCGACTGCGGCCACACCGAAACTCACGTTCCCGACGCGAACAGCGAAAGTCGAGATCCTTTTCAAGGCGCCGGGGCTCTCCGGCAACGGCATGCAGTGCACCGAGGAGGGGATCTGGACGATCGACATCGCCGGCAGCCGTACCGACACACCGGGAAGATGCAAGGTGTATCTGTCGAGCTACGAGGGAAAGAAACTGCGCGAAGTGTCGCCCGAAGGCACGGGGCCCAGCGGAGTCGGTCTTGATGAAGACAACCGGACCCTCTGGATCGGCTCGACCTACAGCCGCGAGATCATCCGGGCCGATGCGAAGACCGGCGAGACCATCGAGAAGCACTTCACGCCGGGTGCCGGCGTCATCTATCGCCGGACGACGGATATCGCCGCGCGGCCCGATACCTACGGCCAGAAGGCGCGCGCGGAAGCGGGGATTCCGGCGCGGGGTGGGGCGGCCGGAGGCAGACGAGGCGGCGGCGACGGTGATGCGGCAGGTGGTGGCGGGCGAGGACAGACCACATCGGACGGTCTGGGCGTCGGCCGCGGCGGCGCGGTGGCCGGAAATCCTGGACCTCCGGCACCGGGAACCGGCGCGCACGGACAGCAGACCCATAACGGGAAACTGTGGATGGCCGTGCCTCCTGGGCGAATGATTTATCGCCTGGATCCGAAGACCTGGACCGTTGAGCACATGTTTCCGACCGTGGGGTTCCGGCCGCACGGCATCGGTGTCGAGAGTCCCGACGCACGGCATCTCTGGGAATCAGACACGAACATGGGCGGCTTCTTCAAGCGCGACATGGTGACGGGCGAGATTGTGGATGCGATCATTCTACCGGACGGATCGCCATTTCCACACGGGATGTCGGTGTTCAAGGGCTATATCTACTGGGTCGACGACATCGGCAACGGCATAGCGCCCGTGTGCAGGACGAAGATCTGAGACAAGAGGTTCGTTGGTTCGTGGGTTCGTAGGTTCGTAAAGTTCGTGGGGGTTCGGGAGGGGCCGAACCTCACGAACCGACGAACCTAACGAACTTCACGAACTCCACGAACCCGACGAACTCAACGAACCCATCCGAATTTTCCTATTTCTTCCTTCAACCACCCGTCATTCCGATCCCTATGACACTCGAAGCACGCGTTCGGGCTGTCATCCTTGCCAAATCGCGCGGTCATCCCGGCATCGGGCACGTCGTCGATCTGATGCGATCGAGCGGGGAAGAGCAGCGCATCCATGATGCGCGGCATGTGACAGGACACGCAGCGGCTGGCCTCGGTGTCGGCGCGATGACGCGTGTGGCGCTCGGGGCGATCGGCGAGCTCGGTGTGGCATTGCACGCACATCCGATCGGGATTGTCACGAAACTTCAACGAGGTCGGGTTCGTGGCGGCGTCGGCCGGATGGGGATCGTGGCACGAACCGCACGTGGCGTTGCCGGTCCGAAAACACTCGGACCGCGTGAACGATTCGCTGATGAACGTCGTGGCCCGGTAGCGGCCGTCGCGGTAGAACGCCTTTCGCGAGAAGTTCGACGGCAGGTGCATCGGATAGGTGCGATAAAAAGGCACCTGCTCGGAATAGTTGACGTGGCCGCGTTCATCCGCGTTGTGCACCGCCGATTGCGCATGACACTGACTGCAGACCGCGACGTATTGCGCAGCCGGGAGGCGGCGGAAGCTCACCGGCGTGTCGTAGGTCGCGCGCGCGGCGACGCCCGACTTGATTCGCTCGATGTGATCGCGTGACGGCCCGTGGCACATCTCGCAGTTGATGCCCCCTTCTCGAAACGCGATCGCGTCGGGTCCTGACCTCTGTCCCGTCCGCGCGAACTCCGCGAAGGACTCGTGGCCGCCGCGGTTCGCGCTCAACTGGCTCGTGTGGCACGGGGCGCACGAGGTCTGGTAGATCGCGCCCTCGGGAATGGTGTGAAAGCGCGTGATGTCGGCGCGCACCGAGCCGGCGCCGTCGACGGCGCCCCAGTAGTTGAGCCAGGCCGATCGGTTGCGGCTGTATTGAACGGGAAACACGAGGATGCGCGCATCGGGCAGGCGCGTCGCGTAGGCCTGCTGCCATTTCGACCCGATGAGGTAGTCGACCGGGTAGCGGATCCAGTCGGAAGAGTCGCCCTTGCGAATCTCGATGAAATGCCGGCCGTCCTGCATGATTGGACGCGCGCTGTTCGCGACGATGTGCCCGCTGGAAAAATCGCCGATGACGTCGGCGGCGCGGTAGCTGCGGAACATCTTCGACATGCCGGTCGCGCGCCAGCGCTCGTAAATCGGCGAATGGCATTCGCGGCAGCTCTCCGATCCCGCGTACGCGCCGGCCGGCGGACTGGATGCGCGCACGGCGGGGGTGGGCGGCGTCCAAGTGAGCGACGCGGCGTAGTCCTCGAAACTCTTCGACCCCGGCGGCTGCTTTGCGAAGAGCGACTGCAGCGATTCCCGCGCCGGTTCCGCGAGCGCGGGCGAGGTCCGCATGACGTGTGCGAAGGACGCGGCGGCGCCGGTGTCGTCGCCCAGTGCCGTCTGCACGACGCCGAGCGCGTACAACGCGTCGATTTCGTCGTGGTTCAGGCTGAGCGACATGAGGAGCGAACGGCGGGCGTCGGCGTACGCGCCTCGCAGGGCCGCAACCCGGCCGAGCACGAAATACGCGGTCGATCGCAACTCGTCGCGGACACGGGGCCAGGCGTCGGCGGTCACCGGCAAAGGGGTGTCCGCGTTGGCCAGATAGCGCAGCGCGTCGCGCGCGCTTTTATCTGCCAGATCGAAGGCCGATTGCTTCGCGGCCAGGTCGGCCGTCATGACGAGCAGGAACGGATTTTCGGGCAGGAGGCGCAGCGAACGCTGTGCGCGCTCGAGCGCGGCCGGGTGGTCGCCCAGCTCGGCGCTGGCGCGCGCCGACAGCTCGTACGCTTCTCTCAGCACGATCGAGCGTCCATAGCGTTCGGCGAACGCGTCGGCGAGGTCGCGCTTCGCGCGCGGCTCTTTCGCGTTCCAGGCGGCTCGAAACGATTCGCGCTCGACAGGATCGTCGATCTCGTCGAAGATCGTCAGGCTGGCGTGGCGCGGACCGGGTGCGTAGTCGGTCTCCTGGGCGAACGCGACCATCGTCGCCAGCAGGAGCAGCGGCAGGATCACGATCGAGCGCATGGTGATCTGGCGTCGATTATCGTCCAGAAAAACGGTTCCGGGATCCGTTTCTGGAAACGGTTCCGGGATCCGTTTTTCGTGGTTGAAGTGTTGACACTTGTAAACGGCGCGGCTATGCTCCGCGCCATCGAGGGACACATGCGTGCATTGCAGTTGTGTGGGAAGAGCTGGCGCGCGCTGACCGTTGCGGCGATCGCCGGCGCCGGCTTGAACGTGCTCGCATTGCAGGCGCAGGGCGGGCGGTCGCATGAATGGCTGACGTGGGGCGGCGACCAGGAGCGCAGCGGCTGGAATCGCACCGAGACGGAGATTTCGAGGCAGAACGTCAAGCGCCTCGCGTTGAAATGGAAAACGCAGATCGACAAGGAGGTCTCGATCGAAATCGAATCGGGGAACTCCATGTTGACCGCGCCGCTCGTCGCTGAGAACGTGCGCACCCCGCGAGGGACACGGACGGTGGTGTATACGTTGTCGGCGGCCAACACCATCGCCGCGCTCGACGCCACGACAGGCAGCCCCGTCTGGCAGCGCACCATCGATCGCACGGTTGAACCGGCGTCAGCGGCCAACTGGCTCTGCACCAACATGTCCACCGCGACGCCCGTCATCGACAGGCCGTCGTCCACCATCTATCTGATTTCCGCGGACGGCCGCCTGCATGGGCTCGATATCCAGAGTGGAGCATCGAAGCTGAATCCGCCGCCCGAGTTCGTGACGCCGTATTCGCGCAACTGGAGCCTCAACCTGATCGACGGTGTGATGTATACGACCGTCGGACGAGGATGCGGCAACGGTCCTGTGCCTGGCGCGCCGGCGCCGCCACCTGGTACGCTGCGTGGCGGGGGGGCTGCCCCGACCGGCGATGCGCAACCCGCGCGCGCCGGAGGTGCGCCAGATGCAGAGGCGGGCGCTGGACGCGGTCGAGGCCGGGGCGCACCACCTCCGCCGGTGGCCGCGCACATGATCGCGATCGATCTCAAGAATTCCTTTCGCCCGATTACGCGATTGTTCACGAGCGTCGCGCGGCCGAACGGCGCGTGGAGCAGGGCCGGACTGGCCTGGGCCCACAACTCGCTTCTTGTCCAGACGGCGGACGGTCCCTGGGAGCCCGCGCAGGGTTTGTGGGGGCAGACGTTGTTGCGCCTCGAGCCCCGAACGCTGAACGTGCTCGACTATTTCACGCCGCCGAACCTTCAGGAGCTCAACGCGAACGACCTCGACTACGGTTCGGGAGGCACTCTGGGTTTCACCTTCCAGAATCGCCAGTTGGTGGCTTCGGGCGGCAAAGACGGCACGATTTACCTGCTCGACGCGGCGTCGCTCGGCGGCGCCGATCATCGGACGCCGCTCTTCTCGTTGAAGGCCGGCAACGACGAGCTGTCGTATGCGTCGATGGGCGTCTGGGGCGCTCCTGCCACCTACGTGAACGCGCGCGGCGAGCGGTGGGTGTACTTCCCGATGTGGGGGCCGCCGTCCAAGTCGGCGCCCTTCGCCAGGAGCAACGGTGCGGCTGCCGACGGCAGCATCATGGCATTTCAGGTCGTGATGCAGAACGACAAGCCGGTGCTCGTGCCGAAATGGGTCTCGCGCAACCTGGCCGTTCCAGACTCGCCCGTGATCGCCAACGGTCTGGTGTACGCGATCTCGACGGGCGAGAACACGCTGCAGCGCCATACCGATCCGAGATATCACGCGATCTTCCAGAAGCCGGGGATGCCGCCGCTTCCGAAGACCGGCACGATGACCGCCGAGGAACGCGGACAGAACACCACCCACGCCATCCTCTACGCGCTCGATCCCGAGACGGGCGAAGAGCTGTTTTCGAGCGGGACGGCCATCGACGACTGGACGCATCTGAGCAGCGTCACGGTCGCGGACGGCCAGGTGTATGTGACGACCCGCAAGTCGTTCGTGTACGCGTTCGGGGTGAAGTAGTGCTGAAATCGTTCTCGACGTGGACCGCGGCGGGGGTGGTGTCGATCGCGCTCGCCTGGACGACCGCCGCCGGGCAACAGACGCCACCGGCCGCCGATCTCACCGCGCGAGGGGCAGACGTGTTCGCCCGATCGTGCAGCTCGTGCCACGGCCAGAATGGCGCGGGCGGGCGCGCGGCCGCGCTCGCAGACAGCCGCCGCATCCAGTCGCTCAGCGATGCCGACGTCCAGGGCATCATCAGAAACGGAACCTCGAGCGGGATGCCGCCGTTTCCGGCACTGACCGCTGCTGAGCTCGACGGCGTCACGGCATTCGTGCGGTCGCTCAATCGCGTTGTTGATCGAGCGGGCACGGTCGCCGGCGACGTTGAAGCCGGCGGGCGCTTTTTCTTCGGCGCGGGCAAGTGCGCGTCATGCCACGCCGTCGGCGCCAGCGGCGCGGCGATCGGACCCAACCTGTCGAACATCGGCAGCCGGATGACTCCCGAAGAGTTGTCTCAGGCCGTGGTGCAGCCGTCTGCGGCCATCGCGCCGGGTTACGCGATGGCGAGCGCGATCTTGAAGAACGGCACGACTGTACGCGGCTTCATCCGCAACGAAGGCAATCACGCGCTGCCGCTGCAGGACCTGACCGGCCGGCTCGTCGTCGTGGACAAGGACGCGGCGAAGATTACTCGCGAGCCGGGGTCGCCGATGCCGCCCCTGAAAGCCACTGCGGACGAGCAGACGAACCTGATCGCGTACCTTCACCAACTCACCAATCCGGGTGCGATGGGTGCGACAGGTGCGAGTAGGTGCGGTAGGTGCGGTAGGTGCGGCCGGGGATTTCAATGAGATTCTGAAGCCGAGGCCGGGCGACTGGCCGACCTATCATGGCCGGCTCGACGGCAATCGGGTAAGCAGCGCGCACGCGCAGATCAACACGTCGAACGTCAATCGACTCGCTCCGCGCTGGGTGTACTCGCTGCGTGGGTTCGACAACGAAACAACCCCGCTCGTGCTCGACGGCGTCATGTATGTCAGCGCGACCAACCAGGTGTCGGCGCTCGACGCGACCACGGGCCGCGAGATGTGGCGCTTCTTACGCCCGCGCACGCCCGGCCTGGTGGGCGATGCGGCCATCGGGTTCAACCGCGGCGTGGGGGTGCTCGGTTCCCGGGTGTTTCTGGTGACCGATAACGCGCACCTCGTCGCGCTCAGCCGCGTAAACGGTGCGCTGCTGTGGGAAGCCGTACTGCCCGAGAACACGTCGCAGCCTTACGGCGGCACGACCGCGCCTCTGGTCGTCGGCAACCTCGTCATCGCGGGTGTATCGGGCGGCGATTCGGGCATTCGCGGCTTTGTCGCGGCGTATCACGTCGAGACCGGCCGGCAGGCATGGCGCTTCTGGACCGTGCCCGCTGCGGGAGAGCCGGGATCGGAAACATGGAAAGGTGATGCCGAGCTCGACAAGGGCGGTGGATCCACGTGGTTGCCGGGGAGCTACGATCCCGAGACCGGCACGCTGTTCTGGCCTACGGGCAATCCGTATCCCGATACCGACGGCAGCGGGCGGGCCGGCGACAACCTGTATACCAATTCCGTGCTCGCGCTGGACGCGCAGACGGGCAAGCTGCGCTGGCATTTCCAGTTCACGCCCCACGATTTGTGGGACTGGGACGCCGAAGAGCCGCTCGTTCTGGTGGATGCCACGTTCCAGGGCAAGCCGCGCAAGCTGCTGTTGCAGGCCAATCGCAACGGCTTCTTCTACGTGCTCGATCGCACCGATGGGAAGGTGCTCGTCGGGCGTCCGTTCGTGCAGAAGCTGACGTGGGCGAGCGGCATTGGTCCCGACGGCCGGCCGCAGGTGCTGCCGGGAAGCACGCCGGATGAAAAAGGTGTCACCACCTGCCCGGCGATTCGCGGCGCCACCAACTGGATGTCGACTTCCTACCATCCCACGACCCGGCTCTTCTACGTGATGGCGGTCGAGAATTGTTTCCTCTATCGCAGCACGATGTTCGGTGGACGTGGTGCGCGCGACGCCACCGCCGCAACCTGCGCGTGGCGCTGCTGCGCCAGCTAGAGGAGCCGGTCCAGCCGCGACGCTCGGCTTACCTGGCGGCGGATTCAACCGCGGCAACGCGGGCGGTGGCGGATCGATGGCATTGCGCGCGCTGCGCATCGACGATGGCGGGATCGCGTGGGAGATTCCGCAGGTCGGCAACTCGAACAACTACGGCGGCACGCTCGCGACCGCCGGCGGCTTAGTGTTCTACGGCCAGGCGAGTGGGGAATTCGCAGCCGTCGATGCCGCTACGGGGAAGCACCTGTGGCATTTCGAGACGCAGGAGCTCTGGAAGTCGTCGCCGATTACTTATGTGGTGAACGGCAGGCAGTACATCGCGACCGCATCCGGGCCGAACATCCTCGCCTTTGCGCTCGATTAAATCGACGCAGAGCCGCAGAGGCGCAGAGAAACCAAAAACGAAAGACAAACAAAAGATCAGAAGATCAGAGAGACTGAGCAGTTTTGGATTCCCTGTAATACGGAGTGTCCGGCTTCAGCCGGACCGGACACGGTGGTCGCCGCGACGCTACACGAAAATCGAAACCGCTCTAGGGAAGTTTTGATCTTTTGACCTTCTGATCTTCTGTTGATTGTGATCTCAGTCTTTCTTGCTCTGTGCCTCTGCGGCTCTGCGTCAGAACCTCAGGCAGTTGGCTGCGCAGGTTCGCGCTTGACCCACTTGTAGACCTTCGCCGAGTTCCTCCAGAATACTTCTCCGCCACCGCTCTCGGCTTCGTCGCGAAGTAGTCCTTCACGACCGCCACGACCTGGTCGAGCGGCGCGACGCCGTCGCTGTTCGGCCAGTCGCTGCCGAACACCATCCGGTCCTCGCCGAACGACGCCATCAGGTGATCGAGTCGATCCCGATACGCCGGGGTCAGGGTGGTGACAGTTGACCGTTGACGCGGTGAATGACCGCCGACAGCTTCACGAGACATTCGGCCGCTTCTGCATCTCGGCGAGCACGGCGTCATAGGCGGGGCGCTCGGCCGCGGTCGGCTCGAGGCTCGGCAGGTGATCGACGACGACCCGCAGGTTCGGCACCTTGTCGGTGACGCGGACGATCGGCTCGAGCAGATTGACGCGTGGATTGGCCGTGTCGAGCACGAGATCGGCCTCGGCCAGGAGCTTCAGCCCGTCGATGAAGACGGGATTCTCGACCTGCTTCGTGAGGTCCCGTCCCCAGAGGTTGCCGTAGCGAATGCCACGGAAGAGCGGATTCTTGTGGTACCGCGCCAGGTATTCGGCGAACTCGGGCTTGTCCGGCTCGAGGTTGCCCATCACCCCGACCATGATCGTGTCGCGCTCTGGCGACCTCGAGCACCCAGAGGTTGTCCTCGATCCACGGGCTCGCCTCGACCTTGATCGCGCCGACGTGCGCGAGCGGGGTCGCCAGCGTGCGGTAGCGATCGGGGCAGGGCAGGTTGCGATGCGGCGCCGGGCCGGAGCGGGCCGTGTACGGCGCGCCCTGGGGCCGCGTCTGGTCGAACAGGTGAATGTGCGTGTCGATGATCGGGATCGGGGGGACGCTTGCGCGGCCGCCTGAGCTGGCGCGAGCGCCAGGCCTGCTGCCGCCGCGGCGCCGCCGAGAAACGTTCGACGCGTGACACTGGTACATCGGGCGGAGGTTACGCCGCGTGCCGCAGAACTGTCAACAGTCCAAATATTTGATTTTCAGCAGGAGTGCCAGGGACTTCTCCAAAAAACTGAACTCCTCGACAAAACTAAGTGTTGACACTTTAAAAAGTGCGGCCTTATGCTCCCGCTCTGCTCAGATTTCGACTTTGTTTCCCCGCGTCCCGCGGGGTCGAGGAGGAACGATGAAAGGCACGTTCGCGGCCGTCGTTGGGATACTTGCGCTCACCTTGCTGGCGACCACCGCCCGCGCACAGATCCTCTTCGGATCCATCGTCGGTACAGTGAACGACTCGGCCGATCTCGGCCGTGCCGGGTGCCACCGTGAAGATCACGCACGCGTCCGGCGGGCTTGGGGCGCTAGCGCGCTGAGGCGCGGCGGCTTCGGCCCATGCGACGGCCGGGGTCACGGCGTTCTCGGCGCCGGTCGCCAGCCTGATTGCGGCGCAGGGCAACGGCGGTCGTCGGGTCGTGTTCGGGTGCGTGGTGGGTCAGCACGGTGAGGGCCGTGCGCGCGAGATGGCGCGCGAGATGGCTGGCCGCCAGCGCG
>CAWGDY010000051.1:0-37063 GCA_963821395.1 Vicinamibacterales bacterium
TGCGCTCTACAAAGGATACGACCATGCGCTTCGCATGTGCAGTTGCCGTTGCGGTGCTGAGCCTCGCGGCCCCGGTTCGTACCTACGCCCAGACCTCGCTCGACGCGTTCGGTGCGCTTCCGACCAATCAGCTGTCCTCGTTCGGCGATTCCGGTATTCCGTTCGATTTTGGCGGACGAGTGGGATTCGAGGTCCTGCCCGGCGTTCAACTAATGGGCGAGTTCGGCAGGCTCGGCAACGTCATGCCCGATCTCATCGCCACCGGGCTGGGGTTCACCGGCCTCAACCTGAAGGCGTCGGCGTTCTATGGCGAAGGAGGCGTACGTCTGCTCGCATCGCCGCGATCGGCGGTCAGCCCGTATGTGGAAGGCAGCGCCGGTGTCGCTCATCTCCAGTTCGGCGTCAACGGGTTTGGATCGGCCACCGATGCCATCGTCAGGGCGGCGCTGAGCTTCGTGGACGCGAGCGATCCGATTGTGGGTGGAGGAGGCGGTGTTCTGCTGCACGGCGGTCCGCTTCAGATCGATCTCGGTTATCGCTACAAACGGATTCTCGCCGGCAACACGCTGAGCTCGATTCTCAGCGCCGGCGATCGGCTGGACGTGCATCAATTGAGGTTTGGGGTCGGCGTACGGTTCTGACGCTCATATGGCATAGCCCGCTGACGCTCATATCGCAGATGGCAGATGGCAATTTGCGCGTGACGGTGCCATATGCCATATGCCATTTGCCATCTGCCATGACAGATCTACTCATTTAGCCCAGGTAGGATTCACGAACGCCCCATTGCCCGCCACGTCCCACACCGCCACTCTCGCCCACTGCCAGGTGGCGGCGGGGGCGCGCCATTCGAAGGTGCGCTTGCCGAACTCGCGGCTTTCTGAAAGCGGAATCGTTTCGCGATGTGTGGTTTTGCCGTCGCTCCACACGATTTCCGCGAATCGTAGCGGGAAGGTCCACTGCACGTCGACGAGGGCGACGACCTCGTTCGCGGTCGACTTCGACCAGTCCACTTTCGGCAGCAGCACCTCGCCGGTCGTCGTGAAGAACTCTCCGCGGGCGAGCGGTTCGAGCGCATCGCCCCATCGATCGAACGACGGCAAGCGATCGAGCCTGATGTAGTTGATGTTCATGTGCGCGTAGAGCTCGTGCGTGTGGTCGAACTGGAACATGTCGACCTCGCCGAAGGTCTTCTTCCTGAGCCCCATGTTGTTCAGATCGTCGAGCAGGTCGAACGCGCGATCGCCCAGGCGCGGCGACGAGAGATCCGAGGGGAGTGCCTTCCATCCGCCGCCCAGGTACCGCGGATCGCGGAAGTGCTCGGTCTCCAGAATCTTGTCGGGGAATCCGGTCGAGCCCTTGGTCCTCGGGTGGGTCTGATACATGTAGCCGCCCTCGCGCCGGACCAGATCGAGCATTTCCTGCGCGTTGGCCGTGCTGTAGACCTTGCCGTACTTCTGGTGCTGCATTTCGAAAGCCGCCTGCGCATTCTTCGGGCGGTTCATGAACCAGTACACCGGCTTTGGGAACACCACGGTCCAGTGACCGCCGAGGTGCACGTTCGCTTCCTCGGCCGGAATCAACAGGAACTCCGGGTCGGACTGCGCCTTCAATGCGCGGAAGTAGGCGTCGAGCTCGTCGAGCCGCAGGTCGGTCAGATCGGCGGGATGCCCGTCGCCGTGAAAGTCCATGATCATCGACGCGTCCACGCCCATGGCTTTCAGCACCGGCTTGAACGGCGGCGTCCACTGGATGCCGCGGTCCTTCGCGTGGTCCATCGCCTGCACGGTGTCGGCCAGGTGCCAATGCGTGCTCATCGTCTTGTAGCCGGCCAGTGCCGGAAAACGATCGCTGTTCGTGTACCGCAACACCTGTGCGAGCGCCGTTTCGGCAGGACCCTCGGCGACGAGGAAGAAGACGCTCATGTGCTGGGCGCGGCCGGGAGGCGCGTTCATCCACGGGTAGTACTGCCAGTTCTCGTCGCGAAGCTGCCTGATGCCGATGCCGACACGCCCGCGCCATCCACGGTGCCAGAGGTAGGCGAGGTTCGATGAGAAATCGCGCGGAAAGAAGTATTGGTGCGGCGCTGGAAAGACGGCGATGCTGCCTCCCGTCATCTGGGCCGCCAACGTGCGGTAACGGACTTTCACCGGCTCGCGCTCGGCCTGAAATCCGTTGTGCATCACGCGCTGCAACGCGCCGTTCGTGTCGTAGTACGCCACCTCCGACTTCATGTTGTTGCCGGCCGTGCGGTAGGCGGGCGCCGACATGTCCAGCCCCGCGTCGTAGTAATACGCGACGTCCGGATCGTTGGTCGTGAGCACGGCTTCCTGTTGTATGAGCCGGCTGCCGGGATAGAACGTGTACGCGATGGCGCCTTCGAAGCTGCCCATGCGCATGCCGTCGAAGACGAGCTCGACGCGATCGCCGATCGATCGGGCTTTGGCGCCGCGAAGTGTGAACGTGCCCGTGACGTGCCGGGTGCCCTCCGGATGGGTCGTGGGATCGTCGAAGAAGGCGTTCCATCCACCCCGCCGCTTGCCCGTTTCGCCCTGATAGACGGGCCGGGCGTCGATGACGATGGGGGACGCACCAACGGAGATCGACGTAATGAGCGGCCGCGCCGGATCGAGCGAAAAGGTCGCCTGCCAAGTCCGCGACGTCTCGTCAGGCCATGCGACCGAGACCGCATTGCCGGTCGCCGTCACCGTAATGACCCCCGGTCGGAGGCCGGTCAGGTCGATCGGGACAGCCTGCGCCTGTGCGAAGGCACGAAATGGCACGAACACAAGCGCGACGAGAACAAGAACCATCGGCCATCTGCCATCAGCCATGACTACCGCTTCCCCTTCGCCTTCCACTCCTCAAATCGTTTCCGCGTCGCCGGGTTCATCGGATAGACGCCGTAGATCGATTCGCCCTGGAGCAGCAGCCCACGTTGAAATTCCTCTTCCTCGTCGTGCTCGAGCGCCTTGTCCGCAATCTTCGACGCGATGGCGGCGGGGATGACGAGAATGCCGGTGCTCTCGCCAATGAGAATGTCGCCCGGAATGACAGTCACAGTACCGATGCGGACCGGCACCTGATAGTCGACGCTCATCATGATTGGGGAGACCGATGACGCATGGCCCCGCCGCATGTAGGTCTGAATCGGCATCGCTTCGAGCTCGGGCACATCGCGCATGGCGCCGTCGATGACGAGCCCGGCTCCTCCCCGGACCAGGAACCGGACCGTCGTCACGCCGCCCGATACGCCGGCGCGCGTTTCGCCGCCCGCGTCGAACACCAGGACGTCGCCGGGCTGTGCTTCCTCGGCTGACTTGTAGTTGAGCTGCGGCCCGGCCGAGTACAGCTTCTCGCGCACGTCCTTGCGATTGGGCAGGTAGCGCATGGTGCGGGCTCGGCCGACCATGCGCATGTTGGACTTCAGCGGCGTCAGCTCGTTGATGAAGTTCTGCGGGTACCCTTCGGCTGTCACGAGCGACCACGCAGACTCGACGCCGACGCGCATGAGCTTGTCGAAGAGCACGCGATCTTCGGCACTCAGGCGTTCCTGAATGTACGCCGGCATCTGCCGCTCAATCGGCTCGAGCTTGAGCGCCGCCTTTTGTGCGACGACACCGGTGGTGATCATCGCTGCGCCGGCGAGTGCCAGCACCATCCGCCTCATGACGCTCTCCTCGTAATCTGTCAATCTACCAATCTGCCATTGCGTGAATCAGTAAGGCATCTCTCTCTTTGTAAACGCCCGCCCCTTGTTTGTCAGCTCGACCGAATCGCCGTGCGTGACCATCACACCAGCCTTGATGAGATCGATGATGTTGTCGATGTTCGCCGAGTGCAGCGGCGCCCACTTGTTGGCCTTCATGGCGTCCATGATGCGCGCGCGCGCGGCGTCGAGTTTGGGTTCGCCGATCGGCGGCAGTCCGCCCGTCGGCTTCGTTCCCGGCGTGCTGCGTCCCTGGCTGCCGCCGCCTTTCAGATAGGCGAGACCCATCAGCGACATCGCCTGATCGCCGGGTCCCCATTCACCCCACGCGATGCCCGGCGTCTTGGTGATCTCGTCGATGTTCATCAGCGAGTACTTGTCTTCCATCTTCAGCGAGAGGATCAGCTCGCCGTTGGGATTCATCGGCCACGGATCGGCTTTCTCGATGTACTGCGTGCCGGTGATGCCCCAGATGCGCGAGGCATAGGCCTGGCTGCCCGACCCGCGCAGGCCTTCGGGAATGCCTTTGTCGGCGCCCTTCAACTCGGGCCGCTCGAATTGATAGCGGGCGGTCGAGACAAACGTCCGGACCGCTTCGGCGTTGCGCGCGTGGCACAACATGAGCCCGTGGACGCCGGAGGTCAGAATCTGCTCGATGACCCAGTGATTGTTCTTCACGGTCACCGCATCCAGGCCCAGCACGGGCAGCGTGACGATGACCGTCGGCGTGCGATGGCCGCTCTTGGTGGGCCCGCCGTCGACCAGTCCCTGCATGAACTGTCGCAGCAGGTGCGGGTCGAAGACCCCGTGCTCCATCTGGTACTGGATCAGGTCGTACCGTTCCTTGGCAAGTTTCTTCCCTTCCTCGTACCCCACGCCTTCCACGCTGATGTCGTAGACCGGTTGCCCGGCCTCGAGCAGCTCGATCATCTTGTTGATGCGTTTGGGCTTGTAGCTCGGGTTGCCGCCCTGGGCGGACACGAGCGTCGTGAGGGCGATTCCGACGAGCGAAAGGGCTAGCGCGATTTTCTTCACGGAAACCTCGCTTTCATCGCATGTGTAATGGGGCCCGGATTGGTGTAAAGATACACCCTTCCCGGAGGTTTCTTATGCGGTTGTTTCTGATGGTTGGAGTGTTGGTCGCCGGGTTGCCGTGTGGCGCCGCGGCGCAGGGATTGGTCACGCAGAAAGCGTTGTCGATGGAGATGGCCCAGATGATCGTCCAGGCCACGATTGAGCGGTGCCGCGCCGACGGATTTCGTGCGAGCGTGTCGGTCATCGACGCGGGTGGCCACCTCAAAGCGTTTGCTCGCGATGAGGGAACCGGGTTGCACACGATCGATTTGAGCCAGCGCAAGGCCTTTACAGCGTTGACCTTTGCGACACGATTCGCGAGCTCACTCGAGTTCGCAACGGCTCGAGGGTCCACGCTCGGATCTGCGGCATCGAACGTGGAAGGCACCGTCGGCATCGGGGGCGGAGTCCCCATCAAGGTGGGAGATGTGGCCATCGGGGCCGTCGGTGTCAGCGGCGCCGTCGGCGGCGACAAGGACGAGATCTGCGCCAAGGCCGGCATCGAAAAAATCGCGCACCTTCTGAAGTAGGGCGGAGCTTCAGCTCCGCTAAACGTCCCAGGTAGGGCGGAGCTTCAGCTTCGCCGAAAGGATCTCTCAATGCGCCTCGCCGTGACCGCCGTGTTGCTTGCACTGGCTCTCGCGATCGGCACCCTCACCGTCGATCTCCACGGACAAAATGGACGGATCGAAGCTTGGGCGCCCATGCCCGAGAAGCCCAACCCGTTTACGCCGCCGCACAAGGCGCTCACGAAACTGTCGGACGTGCTGGCCAAACACAAAGGTCAGCAGAGCTGGACCGAGCCCATCGTCAACGACAACTTGTTCCACGGTTCGTACATCGCGATGGCGCCGGGAGCGAAAACGCCGAGGCGGTTCCATCAGGACAATCGCGCGTTCTGGATCGTGCAGGATGGCCAGATCCGCTTCACCATCGAAGGCATCGAGCCGTTCATCGCGACCAAAGGCTATCTCGTGCAGGTGCCGAAGCGCCTGGTCTACAGCATGGAGACCGTTGGCGACAGGCCGTCGCTGCGCTTCGAAGTGCTGATGGCGAACTCGCACACGATGTATCCCGCCGACGAGAAGCCGGCGCCGGTGCCGGGCGTGAAGTACGAGCGCGTGAGTGTGGCAAACGCGAAGGGTGCCTACGACGATGCCAACGTGCCGTACATCGATTACAACATCGTGATGAACGGCGGCAAGCCGAAGCCCAAGCGGAACCAGACGCAGTTTGTCGGCGACGCGCACGACGGCGGATACGTCAACGTCGGGATTGCGAACATCCTGCGCGGCGATCCGAAAACGGAGAAGCCGGCGCGCGAGGACGACAGGGGGCACTTCCACCTGACCGGTCCCGAATTCTGGTTCATGCTGGAAGGGCAGAACGAGTTCAAGATCGGCGACGTTCCACTCTTCGTCGCCAACCAGGGCGACATCGTCTACGCGCCCGCGCAGGTCTGGCATCGTCCGCGCCACGTGGGCGCGGGAATGGCCACCCGGCTGGCCTTCGTGGGTTATGCGAACTCACACTTGTTCCAGCCGGGAGGAGAGTGACGCGAGGCGGGGCCACACGCCGGATGGCGATGGCAGATGGCGGATGGCACATCGGCAGGTGAGTGACTAGTAGTGGGTGACGACGATGGTGAAGGTGGTCTGAACCTGCACGTTACCGACGTCGTAAATGCCGACGCAGTACTGGGCCGGTCCGGGAGGCGAGCCGGACACAGTGGCGTTGAGCAACACCGAAGCTGAGATGTCCTGGCTGCAGACGGAGGTTGTCGCGTCCCAGTATCCGAGCGACAGCCCCATCGTCAGCGTGCTTACGGGCGCGAGCTCCGTAATCTTCGCAACGATGTTGCCCGGATTGGTGACCGTGAAGTCGAACGCGGCGCCACCGCCCGTGTTCAACGTGCCTGTGTAGGTTTCCGTCTTCTGTTCGTATACAGGAGCCGGCTCTGTCGGCGTCGATGCTGTTCCGCCGCACGCCAACGAGCTCAGTGCGATCACGGTTGCCCCGGCCAGTCTGGCGCCGGCACGATTTCTCATCTAAAGGGCTCCTTTGCGGACGCTAAGTCCGCCGGCGCGGGTGCAACGAACGTGCCGAGGCGTCGTGGATAGCGCGTCACCTTTAGCAGACGCATAGCCGACACACTGTGCTCGAACAGTGACAGATGGATTGCGGGCTGACATGCTTTTGTCACATGATGTCCGCGTCACAACCACATCAAACCCGGGAGGCAGCCATGCGATGCTCTCGAATGCCTTTGCTCGCGCTTGTGTTTGTCAGCCTTGCGGTCGCTGGCGGTAGCGGCCAGAGCAGGGCCGGTGGCAGTCCCACGGCCGGCAGTGGCGGCTCATACAAGCTCGTGGAGTTTCCGACGCCGGCCACCGGCGCTGCTGGATTCCCCATGGCGTGGAATCTGATTCAGGCCTCGAGCGTCGCCATCACGCAGAAAGGCACGGTGCTCGTCCTGCACCGCGGCGCACACCCGATTCTGGAGTTCGACACCAGCGGCAAGCTCCTTCGATCGTGGGGAGACGGCCTCATCAGCGAAGGGAAGGTTGCCGCGATTCCCGAGGCGAACTGGGCGCCAACCCGCTCGCACTATTCAGCGGTGTATGGACCGGCCGGCTGCTCGTCGTGCGGCGCCCACTCCGTGCGCGTCGATCCGCAAGGCAATATCTGGGTGGTCGACGCGACGGGCCACGTGATCTACAAGATGAACCAGGATGGGAAGGAGATCATGCGCCTTGGCACCCGCGGTGCCGTGGGTGCCGGACCGTCGAACTTCAATCTTCCCACCGACATCGCGTTTGCGCCGAACGGCGATCTCTACGTCACCGACGGCTATGGCGGCGCGCGTGTCGTGAAGTTTTCGAAGGACGGGAAGTTCCTGCTCGAGTGGGGCAAACGGGGAACGGGTCCCGGCGAATTCGGCCTGCCGCACAACGTGGTCGTGGACGGCCAGGGTCGCGTGTACGTGACCGATCGCGACAACCAGCGGATTCAGATTTTTGACGCGAACGGAAAGTACTTGAGCGAGTGGTCGAAAACCGGCGGCGTGTCCGGCCTGGCCATGACAGGGGATGGCCGCATGATCACCGGCGCCGTCGTCCGCGATCTGAGCGGCAACGTCGTCGTCAAGCTGCCAGAGGCCCAGGCGGCTCACGGCGCGGCCGTCGACGCGGCCGGCAGCATCTATCTTGCGCAGCTGAGCGGCATCGTTCAGAAGTATGTGAAACAGTGACATGGCAGATGGCAGATGGCAGATGGCAAATGGCAGATGGCACATCGCGCATCGCGCTGACATACGAACGAGGGAGGCACGTATGATTGGTCGTCGCGAATTCATCGGTACCGTCATTGGTGCCGCTGTGGCTGCGCGGCCACGCGTTTGCGATGCCGGGCGACAAATTCAGATGGGCGATGAGCAGCCACATGTTCACGCCGCTGAAGCCGCACCCCGAGACGGGGATCAAGGTGGCGGCGAAGTTCGGTTTCCACGGCATCGAGCCGTGGGGCAACGAACTGCAGAACTATATGAACCGGCCTCCAGCCGAGTTCAAGAAGATCCTCGACGAGTCGGGCATCAGTATCTCGTCGGTCGCGAGCGGCGGTGAATACTTCGACACCACCCGTGTGAAGAACACGATTGCAGACAACGAAGCCAACGCGAAGTGGGCGTCGTATTTCGGCGTGACGGCCCTCAAGGCCAACCTCAACCGACGTCTGGGCCCCGAGGATCTCAGTCCCGCCAACGTCAAGATTCTCGCCAGAAATCTGAACGAGGTCGGCAAGCGGACGCTTGTGCACGGGGTGAAGTTCGCATTCCACCCGCATGCCTGGACCATGATGGAGCGGAAGGGCGAAGTCGAGGCGATTCTGGAGGCAACCGATCCGAAGCTCGTCTTCCTGACGCTCGATACCTGCCATGCCTCGGTCGGCGGGTTCGATCCGGTGGCGTTCGCGCGCGATCACTACGATCGCATCGCCCACTTCCATTTTAAAGACACGCTGCCCGTCTGGAGCGCAGGGAAGGGATGGAAAGGTCCGGCGCCGAGCAAGGAAGAGGAAGCCGCGATGGCCAAAGAAGCTCGGGCTTGCCGCCGTCGCCCGATGCGATCTATCAGCGGCTCGGCACCGGTGGTGTCGATTTTCCGGCGTTGATCCGGATTCTCCGCGAGCGGCAGTACGCCGGCTGGATCAGTCTGGACTTCAACTACGTCGACATGCCGCCCGGCGTGACGATCGAGCAGGACATGGCGGCGCACCGCGCGTACCTTGTCGATAAGCTCGGCGCGAGCCTTAGGACCTGACGCAGTATCGGCAGATGGCAAATGGCAAATGGCAAGATGACGGCAGATTGATCTGCCATCTGCCATCTGCCATCTGCCATGACAGATTTCTAGTATCGGTAATGCTCCGGCTTGTACGGCCCTTCGACCGGAACACCGATGTAATCCGCCTGGTCCTTGCTCAACTTCGTCAGCTTGACGCCGAGATGGTCGAGATGCAGCCGCGCCACCTGCTCGTCGAGGTGCTTCGGCAGCATGTACACCTTCTTTTCGTACTTGCCGGTGTTCTGGTGCAGCTCGAGCTGCGCGATCACCTGATTGGTGAATGACGCCGACATGACGAAGCTCGGGTGACCCGTCGCGCAGCCGAGGTTCAAGAGACGGCCTTCGGCGAGAATCATCACGCTGTGGCCATCGGGGAAGCGGAACTCGTCGTACTGGGGCTTGATGTTGATCCGCTCGACGCCCGCTTTCTTGAGGCCGGCCATGTCGATCTCGTTGTCGAAGTGGCCGATGTTGCCGACGATGGCCTTGTCCTTCATCCGCTTCATGTGGTCGAGCGTGATGATGTTGTGGTTGCCCGTGGCCGTGATGAAGATGTCGGCCTTGTCCACGACCTCGTCGATCGTGGTCACCTGATAGCCCTCCATGGCGGCCTGCAGCGCGCAAATCGGATCGATCTCGGTCACGATGACGCGGCAGCCCTGGCCGCGCAGGGCCTGGGCGCAGCCCTTGCCGACTTCGCCATAGCCGAAGACGACCGCCACTTTGCCGCCGAGCATGACGTCGGTCGCCCGCGCCAGGCCGTCGGGCAGCGAGTGCCGGCAGCCGTAGATGTTGTCGAACTTGCTCTTGGTCACCGAGTCGTTCACGTTGATGGCGGGGAAGAGCAGCGTGCCCGCTTCCATCATCTGATACAGACGGTGCACGCCCGTCGTCGTTTCTTCGCTGACGCCGCGAATCGATGACGCCAGCCGCGTCCAGCGCGACTTGTCCTTCCTGATCGACTGGTTGATGCAGTCGAGGATGACACCCCACTCTTCCGGGTCCTTGTCGGGATTGAACGCCGGCACCTTGCCGGCCTTCTCGAACTCCGCGCCCTTGTGGACGACCAGCGTCGCATCGCCGCCGTCATCGACGATGAGCGTCGGTCCGCTGCCGTCGGGCCACTCGAGCGCTTCGGTCGTGCACCACCAGTACTCTTCGAGCGTCTCGCCCTTCCACGCGAAGACCGGGATGCCTTTGGGATCCTTCGGCGTGCCGCCCGTTTCCGGCCGGCCCACGACGACGGCCGCCGCGGCGTGATCCTGCGTCGAGAAGATGTTGCACGACACCCAGCGCACGTCGGCGCCGAGCTCGGCCAGGGTCTCGATGAGCACACCCGTCTGAATCGTCATGTGCAGGCTGCCCATGACGCGCGAGCCCGCGAGCGGCTTCCTGGCGCCGTGCTGCTTGCGCAGCGCCATCAGACCGGGCATTTCCTGTTCGGCAAGGCGCAGCTCTTTGCGGCCGAAGTCGGCGAGCGACAGATCTTTCACTTTGTAGGGCTCGCGGCCGGCGGACTCTGGCGGCGGCGAAGGGGTGTGGTTGTTGAACGGCAGTAGTCATGAGTGTCTTCCTTAGTTAATTGCGCGTGGGACCCACCCCACGCGCTGTGCCGTCGCCGCGTTGCGGCTCGGCTTTGGTTGAAACGCCTTTCTACTTAGTGCAACTTCTCTAGGGACACAACTTACGCGATAACCGGCGCGTCTTGCTCGCTGTGGCCACGAATAATCCGGGGCCCTTTGACTTCGGATCCGGCGAGAGCGGCACGATGCGAACGTTGCCGAGTCCACTCTCGTCGAGGATACGCCGGACGTGTTCTTCCGAAAACCCCAGCCACACGTGGCCCATCTGCTGGCGATAGCTCTCGCGATCGTGCGGCAGCATGTCGACGACGAGCAGCTGGCCGCCTGGCTTCAGCACGCGCGCGACTTCCGCGAGCACCCGCCTGGGATCGGCGAGGTGATGCAGCACCAGCGCCAGCGTCGCCGCGTCGAGCCTCGCATCGTCAATCGGCAGCGCCTCCAGGTCGCCCCGGCGCAGCTCGACGTTGTCGAACCCCTGAAGGCGCTTCTTCGCCGCCTGCAGCATCGCCGCCGAGCCGTCCACCGCGATGACATGGCGCACAAACGGCGCGAGCGCCGCTGTCATCTGGCCGGTACCGCAACCGAGATCGCCCATCGTCCACTCGGCACTGGCGAACGCGGGCAGGGCCGCCAGGTGGACGCGCTCGCCGAACAAATCGTCGCGCAGCCGATCCCACTGGCCGGCCGACGACGAGAAGAACTCCTGCGATTTCGTCCGCCGCTCGGCAAGAACGGTCTGCACGCGGCGCTGATCGTGCGCGGCGGCCGGCGTCGCGCCCACCTGCTCGCGAACGAGCGCCCACAATCGCCTGGCGGAGGTGTCGAGCCCGTCGCGCGTCATGCCGTACACGTTGCTCGTCCCCTCGGCCCGCGCCGCAATCCATCCGCTGTCGGCCAGCGCCTTCAGGTGCCGGCTGACCGTCGACTGGGGCAGCTGCATGATTCCGCACAGCTCGGAAACGGCAAGCTCGTGGCGGTCGAGCAGCAGCAGGATGCGGCTGCGCGTCGTATCGGCCAGAGCCGAGAGGTGGTCGAGAATCGCCGGGGTACGGGCTGTCGCCATTAATCCGTTAATCCGGATTAAAGGTTACATCGAGCCTGGATGTTCCCGTCAAGCTTTTCCGCCGAAAAGATCCCCGGTGGCCATTTCCGAGCCCACGACGCTGGCAACCGACTACATCCTGGGCACTTTATCAGGGGTTTTCGGGGTGTTGCTCCTGCGGCGCAACCGGAGCCCTCGCCAGCGGGCGGTCACTCTCTGGGCCGCGGCGTTGCTGGCCGCGGCGGCGGGAAGCTTCGTTGGGGGCACCTATCATGGGTTCCAGTCCGCGCTTGGCGCCCATGCCGCGACGGTCTGGACGCTCACGACCATCTCGATGGGGCTCGCGAGCTTTCTGCTGCTGGCCGCTGCGTTGACCGCCGGGTTCTCCGGCCGTTGGCGAACCTGGCTGCTCGGACTGGCGGCCGTCAAACTGTGCGTCTACGTGGCGTGGATGCTGGGGCACGACGAGTTTCGCTACGTCATCTATGACTACGGCTCGACGCTCGCGATTCTCCTGATCCTTGTCGCCGCAGGGCAGACCCAGGGCGTGGCCGGCCATCGGGCGTTGATCGCCTCCGGCATCCTGGTCTCGATTGCGGCCGCGGTCGTCCAGCAGAGCGGCTTCCGGCTTCACCAGCACTTCAACCACAACGATTTGATGCACGTGGTGCAGATGGGTGGCGTCTGGTTGCTCTACAAGGGTGGCGCAGGGCTCCGAGACAAACCGTAATCACGAAGATCACGAAGGCCAACACGAAGATCACTAAGGTCGAAGAGCCCACAAGATCACGAAGGATCACCACGAAGACACGAAGACACGAAACACGACGGCACGACGATCGCGACGGCACGACGAACCTAACGAACTCGACGAACCTGACGAACCGACGAACCCGACGAACCCGACGAACCGACGAACCCGACGAACCAACGAACCACCGATTCCGTGAGGTTTATCCATGAATCGCCGAGATTTTCTGAAAGCGACGGGGCTTCTCGCGGCGGCGCCGGCGTGGCCGGCCGGCGAAGAGATCTTCGTCAACGACATCCACTCGCAGCTGAACCGGACGCGGGTGCGCGAGATCGTTCCGGTGGCATCCACCGCCGACATCACGCGCGCGGTGACTCGTGCCGCATCGGCGGGCCAGGCGATCTCGATTGCCGGCGGCCGTCACGCGATGGGCGCCCAGCAGTTCGCGACCGACTCGGTGCTCCTCGATATGACGAAGTTCACGACGGTCCACTCGCTCGATCGTGCGTCGGGCATCGTCGAGGTGGACGCGGGGATCATGTGGCCCGCGCTCGTGGACCATCTGCTGAACGCGCAGGCGGGTGAGGCACGCCAGTGGGGGATCCGGCAGAAACAGACCGGCGCCGACCGCCTCACGATCGGCGGCGCGCTGGCCGCCAACGTGCACGGTCGCGGGCTGAAGATGAAGCCCTTCATCGACGACGTGGAATCGTTCGTGCTCGTTGATGCAAAAGGCGAGAGCCGCACGTGCAGCCGGACGCAGAACGCCGAGCTGTTTCGTCTGGCGATCGGCGGCTACGGTCTGTTCGGTGTCGTGTCCACGGTCAAGCTGCGGCTCAGCCCGCGGCAGAAGATTCAGCGGGTCGTCGAGGTTCGCGAGATCGACACGCTTCCGGAAGCCTTCGACCGGCGCATTGCCGAAGGCTACCTGTTCGGAGACTTCCAGTTCGCCGTCGACGAGAAGTCGGACGACTTCCTGAAGAAGGGCGTGTTCTCCTGCTATCGCCCGGTTGCCGCGGATACACCGCTACCGGAGGGGCAGCGCGAGCTCGTGGACGAAGACTGGCACGGGCTGCTGCTCCTGGCCCACAACAACAAGGCGACGGCGTTCGACCGGTACTCGAAGTACTACCTGTCCACGTCGGGACAGGTGTACTGGTCGGACACGCACCAGATGAGCACCTATCTCGACGACTACCACGTGCGGCTCGACAAAGAGCTGGGTGCGGCGCATCGCGCGACGGAAATGATCACCGAGATTTACGTGCCGAGGCGCGACCTGCCGTCGTTCATGATGGAGGTCGCGAAGACGTTCCGCGGGAACAACGTGCCCATCGTGTACGGAACCGTCAGGCTGATCGAGCAGGACAACGAGAGTTTTCTGGCATGGGCGAAGCAGCCGTACGCGTGCATCATCTTCAATCTGCACACGGTGCACACGCCCGACGGTCTTGCGCAGGCGGGGCAGGCGTTCCGCGATCTCATCGACATGGGCATGAAGCGCGGCGGCCGGTACTACCTGACCTACCACCGTCACGCGCGCCGCGATCAGGTGGAAGCGTGCTATCCGCAGATGGCGGAGTTTCTGCGTCTGAAGCGCAAGCACGATCCGCAGGAGCGTTTCCAGAGCGATTGGTACCGCATTACAAGCAGATGTTCGCCGAGAGGCTTTAGTTGCGCTGAGTGAGAAAGACAGAAGATAAGAAGATCAGAAGAACTGTTATGAGGGTTTCTTCTGACCTTCTGGTCTTTTTTCGGGTCTGACGGTCAGTTCTCGTCGGGTGGCTCGATCCTGTCGACGACCAGCACCGGTTGGGGAACCCACTGGGTATCGAGCATGAGGCCGAGTTGTTTCTCCAGCGCCGCAACAAAGTTCGGCGCATTCGACTCGACAGGGAACGCAAAAAACCGGAACGGGAGTAATCGCGGCGCAGCTTCACTTGGTGCGCGCATCTCCCGGGAAACGGGGTCCGGGTTCCATTCAACAGTGAAATCGAACGTGCCGCTCAGCCCTGTCTTGTCGATTACTGCGCGATCGAACGCGATGTGATGGCCTCCGCTCAGGTGATTCGGAAGAAGTCTGACGAGTTGAGGCATCGTGATCCCACGGCCCACGAGACGGCCGGAGGTCCCAGAAAGGCCACAGGCCGACGATGTACCTGGCTTGGAACGGCAGTCGGCTTTCGACGGCGACATTCGCGGCCCCGGATTGCCATCCGATCGCGACAGAATGAGCGCATAGATCGGAAAGTCCTTCGACCCGATGTGCGCTGCCAACTTGAATCGGTCAACAAGAAGGGATTGCGCCATTTCATTCATCTGTTGCGACGTGGCGCGGAAAGGCGCCTTTGCGACGACGTCGAAACGATCTGAATCGATCCACGCAGGCCCATTGTCGATCTGATGCAGCCGGTCGAATCCAAAGTCGCTTTTGAGCTCGGAGTTGTACGCAGACGAAAGCAAGAGGCGCATAGCGACGTTAATAGTGGTCATCCACTGCACACGCCCGTCTGGGCCGACACCAGGTCTCCCGCCGGCGTTGTCGGTGAAGTACATCAGCGACCGGTCGTCATGTCGGTTGCGCGTGACGGAAACTGTTTCGAATCGCAGCCGACGATCGGCGGTGGCCGTCGCCTGGGTTTGTGGCATCGCGCGTGCGAGCGTGATCGGCGCGACTCCGAGAATCACCAGGGCTCCGGTGAGGATTATCGGGATCGCCCGGAGACGATCCACGCGACCGCGAGCCTGGGCTTGATCGAGTACTGCCGCCACGCGTGCACCGAGATCGTCATGCCCCGCCATTGCGAGAACGCCCTGACGCGTGTCCGCCCATCCTCGCTGCGCGATGGAGATGAGCAACGATGCGTAGTCACTCGCATCGTTCTCCTGTAAGACAGCGTCATCACATGCCCGCTCGGCTTCGAGTCGCAGCCGCCGCCACGCGGCCCAGACCAGCGGGTGGAACCAGTACGCCGCGCACACGATCCTCGACAGGCAGTGCGTCAGAAAATCCCAACGTGCAACGTGCTCGAGCTCGTGCCTGAGCGCACACTTGAGCGACGCCTCGTCCCACTGTTGAGCGCTTGCAGGCAGGATGATCGCCGGCCTCAGCACTCCACAAGTCACCGGGCCTGTGACCGCGTCGTGACGTAAGGTCTCAATCCGCCGGCGCACGCCTGACGTTGGTGCAAGCGTCTGCAGAAGCGCCTGTCCTTCGATCCAGGGCGATGCAACCTGGCGCAGGCGATGCACCTGCCACAAACCGATCACGACCGGCATCAGGAAGAG
The DNA here is from genome assembly GCA_963821395.1 of Vicinamibacterales bacterium. Classification (GTDB taxonomy): domain Bacteria; phylum Acidobacteriota; class Vicinamibacteria; order Vicinamibacterales; family JAMQPK01; genus JAMQPK01. The sequence goes on from CAWGDY010000051.1 coordinate 15,791, forward strand.
CGCGACGCCGATGAGCCAGGTGATGGTCACCACCTGGCCGATCGTCACGGACCTGGCAGGTGGGGTATTGCGAGAGATCGCAGCAGTGCTGGAAGCGGCAGGGGAGGCGCCCGCGCCCGAGAGCGCGGCCAGGGCCATCTCGTGTGTTCGCAGGACCGGCGCCGAGGCCCTGGCTGGTACCCTGAACGCAACGGTCGGTAAAACCGGGCTCGCGACGGGAATCGCAATCAGCGCGGCGAACGCCAGCGCGAACAGCAGGTGTCGAATCGACGCACGCGCCCTCCGGCACAGGCGCGAGAAGAGGAACACCGCTCCACAGACGAGTGTCACCTTCACGATTGCCAACGCAGCGAACGACATCATCGGCCCCTCTCCTTCCGCGCACGCTCAATTTCGGCCGTGAGTTCCTCGAGCTCTTTCTCGGTCCACGACCCCTGCCGGACGAGCGACACCACCATCTGAGCGAGAGACCCACCAAAGAACGTCTGCACGTAGCGCTGGAGCGCAGTTCTCTTCGCCTTGTCCGGAGACTCCGTTGCCGAATAGACATAGCGGACGCCCTCTTCGGAGTGACGCAGATAACCTTTCTTCTCGAGCCGGGCGAGCATCACGCGAACAGACGAGCCGGATGGGGGATCTGCCAGCCGCGCCCGGATCTCTTCTGCCGTGGCACGATTGCCCAGCGCGAACAGCGCGTTCATGATTTCGCGCTCGCGTCGAGGAAGCCCATCACGCGCGACCGTGGTCATGCGCCGAACATCCTCAAGGTGCGACATGTGTCGCATCTTAGTGCGACACATGTCGCATGTCAAGGAAGCGACGCAGTTGATTTCGGCGTCGTTGAATACGCTCCAGCGTGGTAATTTGAGCGGCACCATGCGAATCCCGCTGCTGGCGCTCGCCGCGTCCGCCGCGCTCCTGGCCGCCACGGAATTCCCCGAGGTGGAGATTTCCAACGGCACGGTCACGGCAAGGCTCTATCTGCCTGATGCGCAGAACGGCTACTACCGCGGGACCCGGTTCGACTGGTCGGGACAGATCGCCAGCCTGCGTGTGGGAGGTCGTGAGTATTTCGGCCAGTGGTTCGACAAGTACGATCCGAAGATCCACGACGCCATCATGGGACCGGTCGAGGAGTTCCTGACAGACGACACAAGTCCCGGGTATCAGGAGGCGCCGGTCGGCGGCAACTTCGTGCGGATCGGCGTCGGCGTCCTCCGCAAGCCCGAGGATCGCGCGTATGAACGGTTCCGGACGTACGACATCGTCGACCCAGGGCGTTGGACGGTCCGGCCGGCAAAAGACCACATCGAGTTTGTCCACGAGCTGAAAAGCGATCTGGGATATGCCTACCGATATACGAAGACGATCCGGCTGGTCGCAGGGAAGCCGGAGATGCTCATCGAGCACACTCTGAGGAACACCGGTAAAAAGGTGATCGCGACGCACCAGTACAACCACAACTTCTTCGTCATGGGCGAGCCGACCGGTCCAGACACGCGTGTGACGTTTCCGTTTGCGCTGAAGCCGAAACAGCCGCTGAGCTCGAATTTCGCGGAAGTGCGCGACGGCAAGCTCGTCTACACCGCGGAGCTGCCGAAGGGGCCCAGCGTGTTCACCGAGTTCGAGGGGTTCGGGCCGTCGGCGGAGGACTACGACTTCCGGGTCGAGAACCGCAAGGCGCGAGCCGGTGTCCGAATCCAGGGAGACCGCCCGATTCACAAAATGATTTTCTGGTCCATTCGACCCACGGTCTGTCCGGAGGCGTATATCAGCCTCGAGATTTCTCCCGATAAGCAGGAGAAATGGACCTATCGCTACACCTTCTACGAAGTACCCCCAACGCCCTGATCGCGCTGCCGGGATCGCTTTCGGAAGTCTTGCACGAGGAGTGTCAATGCGGAACGTGTTCGCCTTGGTTGTGGCCGGAATGGCCCTCGCTGGATCGTTGCGGATGCAGGCGCAGGGCGCGCCGAGCGTGGAAGAACGCTTCCGCGCCATCCCGGATGCTGCCGCGATCGGCCGCTACATGGAGCGGCTCAGCGCGCGTCCCCATCACGTGGGGGCGCCCTACACGAAGGAGATCGCCGAGTGGATGCGCGCCCGGTTTCGTGAGTGGGGCTGGGAGGCGCATGTCGAAACCTACGACGTGCTGTTCCCGACGCCGAAGGAACGGCTGCTCGAGATGATCGCGCCGACAACGTTCAAGGCAACGCTCGAAGAACCGGCGGTTGCCGTGGACCCGACATCGGGCCAGAAGGCCGAGCAGCTTCCGACCTACAACGTGTACTCCATCGATGGCGACGTCACCGCGCCGCTGGTCTATGTGAACTACGGCCGTCCCGAAGATTACGCCGAGCTGGATGCGCTGGGCATCTCGGTCCGCGGTGCGATCGTCATTGCGCGCTACGGCGGGTCTTTCCGCGGGACGAAGCCGAAGATCGCCGCCGAGCACGGCGCCATCGGCTGTCTGATCTACTCCGATCCGAGAGACGACGGGTACTACGCGGACGCGGTGTTTCCCGACGGTCCCATGCGCAATAAGGATGGCGTCCAGCGCGGCAGCGTCATGGATTTGCCGACCTACTCGGGCGATCCGCTCACTCCAGGCAACGGGGCCGTGCCGGGAGTGATGCGACTCTCGATCGCCGAGGCGGCCACCATCACGAAGATACCGGTCCTGCCGATTTCCTACGGTGATGCGCAGCCGCTGCTCGCGGCGATGAGCGGGCCGATGGCGCCTGCGGCCTGGCGAGGCGCGCTGCCGATCTCGTATCGCCTGGGCCCGGGTCCGGCGCAGGTGCATCTAAAGGTGTCGTTCGACTGGGACACGAAGCCGCTTTACAACGTCGTGGCAACCCTTCGCGGCTCCACGTTTCCCGACGAGTGGATTGTGCGCGGCAACCACCACGATGCGTGGGTGAACGGCGCGGCCGATCCGGTCAGCGGCATGGCGCCGGAGCTCGAGGAGGCCCGGGCGCTCGGGCAGCTCGTCAAAGAGGGATGGCGCCCGAAGCGGACGATTGTCTACACCGCGTGGGACGGCGAAGAGCCGGGGCTGATCGGATCGACCGAGTTCGTGGAGCAGCACGACGAAGAGCTGCGCGGCAAAGCCGTCGTCTACATCAACAGCGACGGCAACGGTCGCGGATTTCTCCAGGCGTCGGGATCGCACACACTCGAGCAGTTCGTCAACGACGTGGCGCGCAGCATCGAGGATCCGGAAACCAGGGGCACGGTGTGGGCGCGCTGGCAGGCGCGCGGCATCGCGGATGCCCCGGCAGACCGCCGTGCCGAAAGCCGTTCGAGGGCCAACGTGCGGATTGGCGCGCTCGGATCGGGATCGGACTACACGCCGTTTCTCCAGCATCACGGCGTGGCGTCGCTGAATCTGTCGTTCGGCGGGTTCGACGATGACGGGATCTATCACTCCATCTACGACGACTTCTATCACTTCAAGAAGTTCTCCGATCCTGGATTCCTCTACGGCCGGGCGCTCGCGCAGCTGGTCGGCACGGCTACCATCCGTCTGGCCGACGCCGACATCCTGCCCTACGAGTTCACCGGGCTTGCCGATACGGTGCAGACCTATGTCCGCGAAGTGCAGGCGCTTCTCAAGCAGCGGCAGGACGAGGTATCAGAGCGGAATCGTCAGGTGACCGATGGGGTGTTTGCGGCCATCCGAGACCCCCAGCGGCCGCGGCCGATTCCTGCCGTCGAGGAAGTGCCCCCGGCGCTGAACTTCGCCCCGCTCGAGAACGCCGCAACGGCGCTGACGCGTGCAGCCGGCCGCTATCAAAAAGCCCTGGCGGCGGCGCGCGGGCGGGTGGTCGCCGATACGGCACAGCTTCAGGCGATGAATGCCCGGCTGATTCAAAGCGAGCGGCAGTTCATCGACGAACAGGGGTTGCCTCGCCGCGCCTGGTACCGGCATCTCCTCTATGCGCCCGGGTACTACACCGGCTACGGCGTGAAGACGCTGCCCGGCGTGCGGGAGGCGATTGAAGACAAGCGCTACGGGGACGTGGAGCGCGAAGTGCTGCGCGTGTCGGAAGCGCTCAAGCGCGAAACCACGCTCGTCGACGGGATAGCCGCCGATCTGGAGCGGTTGATCCGCTGAAGGTAAATCTTCGAGTGATTTCCGAAGATTCTAGTTTTTAGATTCTAGATTTTAGATTTCGATCCGCCGAGTGCTATTCTTGCGCCATGACGAAACAATACTTTCTGTTGGCCGCGATCGTCGTCCTGGGGACCGGGTTGGCCTCGTCGTCGGCTCCCGCTTATGCGCAGGCGTCACACGCCCCGGCGGGAAAGTCTGTTCCGGGCGGCTACGTGCTCGAGCGCGACAAGGACGTCGCGAAGAACGAGCCCGGCACGCACAATGGCGGCGGCGAAACGGTCGGGTATTCGTTTTTCAGCAAGACACCGAACCTCACGCTGGTGTTCCGCAAGCGCGCGTTCAAGCCGGGCTCGGCGATCGGCTATCACGAGCAGCACGAGGACGAGATCTACTACGTGCTCAGCGGCCGCGGGATGATGAAGATCGACGGCAAGGAGTTCGAGGTCGGTCCAGGCGACGCCGTCCTGACGCGCCCGGGCAGCTCGCACGGCTTGAAGCAGATCGGCAACGAAGATCTCGTCATTCTGATCAACTACGAACAAACCCCCAAATAAGCAACACGAAGATCACGAAGAAAGACATCACACAAGATCACGAAGGAACACAAGATCACGAAGAAACAAATTTGATTACTTCGTGATCTTGTCTGCGGCTCTTCTTTGTGATCTTAGTGATCCTGTACCATGACACGGTGCAGCCCGATCCGCATCAACCGCTTCGCGATGACGTGCGCACGCTTGGAGAAGTCCTCGGCCGTGTGCTGCGGCATCACGAGGGTGATGAACTGTTCGAGCACGTCGAACGGGTGCGCGAAGCCGCCAAGCGATCGCGAATGGGCTTGTCCGCCGTAGCGTTGGGCGAAGCCGGCGCGAAGGCGGGTGCGTCGGGCTTGTCCGCCGTAGCGTCGGGCGAAGCCGGCGCGAAGGCGGATGCGATAGGTGCGGATCGGCTTCTGCGTGATATGCCGATCGCGTCGGCGCTGACCGTTGCCCGCGCCTTTGCCCACTTCCTGACGCTCGCCAACATCGCCGAGCAGCACCATCGCGTGCACCGGAGGCGCGATCACGCCCGCGCTCCGCACGGCCACCCGCAACGGGGGTCCTGCGCCGAGACGTTTCGGCGGTTGTGCGGTGCCGGCCTGTCTCCCGACACGCTTGCGGCGGCGATCCGATCGATGCGGGTGGAGCTCGTGTTCACCGCCCATCCAACCGAGATCGTTCGGCGCACGCTTCTGCAGAAGCACAACAGGATCGCCGAGATGCTCGCTATCCGCGACCGTCCCGACCTGACGCCGGCCGAGCGCGAGCAGGCACTCGACGATCTCCATCGCGAGATCGCGGCGGCCTGGCAGACCGACGAAGTGCGGCGCGCCCGTGTCACTCCTCTCGACGAGGTGCGCGCCGGCCTCGTGGTGTTCGAGCAGAGTCTGTGGGAAGCCATCCCGCAATACCTCCGGGCGGTCGAACGTGCGCTGCAGGAAGTGTCCGGCACGCCGCTCGCGCACGAGGTGACGCCGATCCGGTTCGGCTCGTGGATGGGAGGCGATCGCGATGGCAACGCCAGCGTCACGCCCGAGGTGACGCGGCAGGCCACATGGCTGGCACGCTGGCAGGCGGCCGACCTGTACTTGAAGGAAATTATCGCGCTGCGCAGCGAGCTCTCGCTGTCCTCGTCGTATGCCAGCGAGGAGCTTCGAGCCCGTGTCGGTTCCGTGCACGAACCGTATCGCGCGCTCCTGGCCGAGGTCCGCGATCGGCTTGCCGCCACGCGTGCGCTCGCGGAGGAGGCGCTCGACGAGTCCGAGCCGAAGCTGACCGGCGCGGTGCCGTATCTTTCGGCGGCCGAGCTCGCCGAACCGCTGGAGCTGTGCTATCGATCGCTCATCACAACCGGAAACGAGACGATTGCGGCCGGCCGGCTGACCGACGTGCTGCGCCGGGTGGCCACGTTCGGCGTCACGCTGGCGCGATTGGATCTTCGGCAGGAAGCCGGCCGGCACACAGAGGCTGTCGACTGGGTTGCGGCAGCGGCCGGCATCGGACGGTACGCCGCCCTCGACGAGCACGCACGTCAGACGATGCTCGCGGATCAACTGACCAGAGGTGAAGTGCGGCTCGACGATCTCCCGATATCGACCGCTCCAGAAGGCGTGCGCGATGTGCTCGACACGTTTCGCACAGCCGCGAACATTCACCCCGAGTCGCTCGGCGCCTACGTCATCACCATGGCGAGCGCGCCGTCAGACGTCCTTGCCGTCGAGTTTCTCCAGATGGCGGCCGGCACGCATCATCCGCAACGCGTCGCGCCGCTCTTCGAGACCGCCCGCGATCTCGAGCGGGCGGGGTCGATCATGGCCGATCTGTTCGGGCTCCCCTGGTACCGCGCCCGGATTGGGAATCAGCAGGAAGTCATGATCGGCTACTCCGATTCCGCCAAAGACGCGGGGCGTTTGAGCGCCGACTGGGCGCTGTACCGCGCGCAGGAAGAGGTCGTCGCCGCCTGCGCGCGAGCAGGCGTGCACCTGACGCTCTTCCACGGGCGCGGGGGCAGTATCGGCCGCGGCGGCGGCCCGACGTATCTCGCAATTCAATCGCAGCCGCCCGGATCGATTCGCGGGACGTTGCGGGCCACCGAGCAAGGGGAGATGATTCAGGCCAAGTTCGGCCTCGTCGACATTGCCATCCGCACGCTCGAGGTGTACACGACCGCCACGCTCGAGGCCGCGGTTTCGCCTCGAGAGGCGCCGAAGGCGGAATGGCGTGCGTGCATGGATCAGGTTGCCGCTCGAGCCCGGGCGACGTATCGCTCCATCGTCTACGAAGAGCCGCGCTTCATTCCGTACTTTCGAACCGCCACACCCGAGCCCGAGCTGACCCAGGTCGTCATCGGCAGCCGTCCTGCGCGCCGCACGCCCGGTGGCGGTGTCGAGAGCCTGAGGGCGATTCCATGGCAGTTCGCCTGGACGCAGACGCGATTGATGCTGCCCTCGTGGCTCGGCATCGAAGATGCGCTGGTGTCTAACGGCGACGGCATGCTGCGCGAGATGTACACGAACTGGCCATTTTTTGCCTCGACGATCGATCTCATGGAGATGACCCTGGCGAAAGCCGATGGCCGTATTGCCGCGCACTACGATTCGCTCGCGGCCGAGGAATTGCGTCCGCTCGGCGCGGAGCTGCGTGCGCGGCTCGCGCGCGCCATCGATGCGGTGCTGGCAGTGACGGGGCACCACGTGCTGCTCGAAGCGAACCCCGTGCTGCGGCGGTCGATCGACGTCCGTAATCCCTACGTCGATCCCATCAACCTCGTGCAGGTAGAGCTGCTTCGCCGATTGCGCGAATCGGACGCGGATGCGTCGCTGTTCGATGCCTTCGTCGTGACGGTGAATGGGATTGCCGCCGGGATGCGGAACACAGGCTAGATCTGAAGCTCACATTGGTAGATTGGAAGATTACGGGCCCGATTCAGATCTAGTCCACTTGAGCGAGATCGATCGCGTGCGGGGCAGGACGCTCGCTAAACGAGCGGTTGTTGATCTGTGTGATCTCGAAGCCCGTGGAGGTCCACTCGAGCGACGACACCGACGCCGGGTCGATTCTGAACGAGTCGAGCCGGTCGAGCGGCACGTCCATGACCTTGGCCACGACCGACCGCAGCACGTCGAGGTGGCTGACGACGGCGAAGGCCGCGCCGTGGTGCGCGCGATGCAGCCGGCCGATCGCGCGCCAGGCGCGCATCTGGACGTTGAGCATCCACTCTCCGCCGGGAATCGGGCTCCGCGCGCGGTGGCGCACGAACGCGACCCATTCGTACTGGCGGTCGAGCTCGTCGTAGGTCCGGCCGGTCCACTCCCCGAAATCGATTTCGTTGAGCTCGTCGACGATCGTCACCTGCCCGGGGCGGTCCGCAAGGGCATCGGCTGTTTCGCGGGCCCGCTCGAGCGGGCTGCTGTACACGGCGGTGAGCGGTATCTGGCGCAGTGCGGTACCGAGCGCTGCCGCCTGGCGCCGTCCCTCTTCGTTGAGATGGATGCCGGGCATGCGGCCCGGAAGAAACTTACCGTGGGCTCCACCATCGCGTGGCGTATCAGGAAAATCATGCGTCGCGTCGAGCCTCAAGAAAAGCGGCTCGGGCCGGGCGCCTCGAGGTGTCCGGTCCGAGCCCGATCGATCCAGTCAACTGGAACGAACGCGATTACTTGCAGTCTTCGGCTGACTTGATGGTCGCGACCGTGAACGTTCTGTTCGCCGGCTTCGCGTCACCACCTGCGGGCGGAGCAAGGACGCCTCCGATTTCCACGCACTTGTCGGCCATCGAGGCCAGGTCGACTTTCGATCCGTCCGCCGCCACGAGCGAATAGGTCACGGCGTCGGCGCCGCCCGCGGTAGCCGTGGCACCCGCCGTGCCCGAAGCGCTGCGAACCGGCGACAGCGTCCAGCCAGTGGTAGCTGAGCCCTTCAGGATGCCTTTGTACGTTGTCGTTCGCGGTGCCGCGGCGCGCGGTTCGGCCGGCTGAGCCTGTCCGGCTGCCGGTTGCGCTGGTGCTGGTGTCGGGGCTTGTGCGGCGGGTGGAGTCTGCGAGCTTGCAATCGCGGCGCCGAGGACGAACGCGGCGACCGTACCACTGAAAATCTGTTTCATCTTCATCACGTATCTTCTCCTTGGGTGAACTAGGGGCTTGGTACGGGGGATGGTGCAGGAAGCGCGCCATCCAGCGCTCAACGGGTTTCACCGCTGAATTGCACGTGATTCACGCGGGAGGGTCGTGATCGGCTGTTGGGATCTCGTTCTGCGACGGTAAAAATTACGCTGTCAAAACTAAATGACCTGTGTGATCTATCGTACGGGCGCGTTTGGATTCGCCGCGAGATCGTAGATGCGATCGACACCGCGCACGTCGACGCCGGGATTTTTCGCCGCTTCGATTGCCTTGGCGTGCTTCGTGAGATCCATGCGCTTGGCGGCTTCCTCCGGCGGCACGCCCTGTTTGCGGAACGCCGTCGCCTGCTGATAGAAGTCGCGCCAGTACGCCTGCAGATTGCGGAGATGGTCCTTGCCCTTGAAGACGTTGCCGTGTCCGGGCAGCACCGTATCGAAGTCGAGCGACATCACGCCCTCGATCGTGGCCGGCCATTCCTCGACGAACGCGTCGCCTGTGTACGAAAGCGCGCTGGTGATCATGTCGCCGGTCGCCACCATCCGTTCCTTCGGCAGGAAGACGACGATGTCGCCGTCGGTGTGCGCGCGGCCGAAAAACCGGATCTGGATTTCCCGGCTGCCGCGGTGGAGTGTCATGTCGCGCGACAGCGTCGAATTGGGCGGCGTCGGCCGGATCTTCGCCTGTTCGTCGGCGTACTGCTGATGGATTGTGAGCTGCCGCTGCAGGATCGCGCGCTGCTGCGGGTCCTTCGCTTCCGAAATTTGCTGCTTCAGCGTGGTGAAGCGCGTCGCAATTGCGGCCGTGCCGTTGGTCAGATAGGTCCGTTCCTTCAGCGAGCCGGGCCCGTTCAGCCGTCGCCATGTCGTATCGTGGCCGATGATCGTCACGTCGGGCCCGAACACCTGGTTGCCGAACGCATGGTCGTAGTGGTAGTGCGTGTCGACGACGTACTTGATGGGCTTCGGCGTCAGCGTCTTGACGTCGGCGATGAGCGTCGTCGCGGCGGCCGGCGTGATGCCCGGATCGACCACGAGGACGTCGGCGTCGTTCACGATGACGACCACGTTGCTGCCGACGGTGACAGACCCCGTGGCTGTCCCGTAGTACACCCCTTCGGCCACCTTCTCGAATCTATGCGCGGGCAGCGAGCCCGGCTCGGGCGGCATCGTCATGGCGCCCCCGCCGCGTTGCGCCTCTGCGAGCAGCGCATAAGCGAGGACGAGCAGGGCAAGGACGGGGAAGAACAGTTTGCGCATCGAAGCTCCTTGGCGGGTCCAAGGACCCGCCCTACGTGTATGTAGGCCGGGTCTTGCTTGTCCGCAGAAGCGCAAGGCGCGAAGGCGGACAGACCCGGCGTTACTTCACACCGACAACCTGCCGTATGACGCCGTCGGTCTTGCTGTACACCACGAGCTCGCCAGAGGCGTCGAGCGCGAATCGCGCGTCCGCCCGTTTCGAGCCCGACACCGTACCGCGGCCGGGCAGATCGGGATCCTGCCCACCGCGCGCCTGATACGCGGCCTGCGTGATCGACATAAAGGTGTCGTGAACCTGGGCGTTCCAGAACAACTTCACCTCGTGCATCGGCGCCATCGTCGCGGGATCGCCGTCGTCGGCCGCGAGCATCTCCGCGAAATCGGCGTACCACACGCGTCCGGTCGACAAGTCCGTGAAGATGTACTTTCCCCGCAGAGCCGGCAGCGCCTTGCCGGTGTACACATATCCGCTCCCGATACCATCGCCGCCAGTTGGCACGTGCCCGTACTGAACGACCGGGTAAGTCGGCACCACGACCTCGTCGGTCACCGAATCGCCGATCTGGATGGCAATCTTGTCGACCTCCGGCAGCGACGTGGTGACGTTGTCGGGCTTCAGTTGCTGGTTGCCCTCACGCTGCGGATATCCGAAATTCGCGCCCTTGCGGATGATGTCGATCGTTTCCCAGGTTCGCAGGCCGACGACGGCGGCAATCAGATGCCAGGTCCGCGGGTTCTTCGGATCGGCAGCCCAGCTCAGCCGGTGAGGGTTGCGAAGACCGTACGCCCAGATCTCCTTCCGGGCCCCTGGCTTCGATGCGAACGGGTTGTCGTTCGGGATGCGGTAGCGGCCGTTCTCGCTCAGCGTACTGGTGCCGGCATGTTCCGCGGGATCGGGAATGATGCGCAGAATCTTGCCGACGAGCGTGTCGAGGCGCTGCGGGTTGGGGCGCGCCATCGTACGCATCTCGCCGGACCCACTGTCGCCGTGGCCGATGTACATGACGCGCCATTCGGGATCCCCGCGCCGGGCGGCCGGGTGAAACACCACCTCGCCCATGGGATGAATCCGGTGGTTCAGTTGCACGCGCATCACCTCGCGTGCCGTGCCTTCGAACGTCGTGTTCCGCGGATTCGTGTCCGTCCATTCGACGAGCACCGATTCGTACACAATCGGACCGGGCGTCGTGATCGCCGCCGTTGGCTCGTATCCGAACGGACCGAACGTCAGTCCCGGAACACTGGTCGCATCGGGCCGCTGCGATCCCGGCGTGGGGCTCTCCATGTGCACCGTGTAGAACTTGCCGTTGCGGCCGTAGTCCGGATCGAACTGAAGCTGGCTGATGCCGCTGCTGTAACCGGGATCGGGGTAAAAGCGATCGAACAGGCCCTTCCGCTCGTCGCGCCCGTCGAAGTCGAGATAGGTGGTAAGAGCCCTGGACTTCTTGTCGAGGATGTAGACCGGGCCGTTCATGTCGACGACGAAGAAGCGCCCGCTTCCGCCCGGCTCTTCACGAATCGAGTTCACCCGCGCCAGCATCCCGTCCACCTGTCCGGTACCGTCCAGCTTGCCGGTGATGGGCAGCGTCGCGAAATCTCGAAGCTCGAGCGTCAGCGGCGCGCCGTTCTCGGGCGGCGCGGCCATCATCGCCACCGTTGCGATGAGCACGAAGAGTGGCGCGGTCAGTCGCGACAACTGATGACTGAGAGCTGATGACTGAAAACTGACAACTGAGAACTGATGACTATTTCACCGAGCCCACGATCTGGCGAATCATGCCGTCGCTCTTGCTGTAGATGTAGAGCTCGCCGCTGCCGTCGACCGCCAGGCGCGCATCGGCGCGTCCCTGATTGGCGACGCGCTGCTTCGAGGCAAGGTGCTCTTCCTTCCCGCCGCGATGGTGATATGTCCATTCGTTGATGGGGAACGTGGTGTCGAAGATCTGCCTGCCAGTGTCGGGCGCGTCGTTCGGGTTGTCCCACGCGAATTTCACTGGATAAGTCTTGGCCTGCGTCGCCGGATTCTTGTCGCCATCCGCCGACAGCATCTCTTTGTAGTCCGCGTACCAGAACCGCCCCGTCGTGATGTCCCCGAAGATGTACTTGCCGCGCAGCTCGGGGATGAGCTTGCCCGAGTAGACGTAGCCGCTGCCGATGGCATCGCCGCCATTCTCGTCGTGGGGGTATTCAATCACCGGGTATTTCGGCGACACGACCTCGTCGGTCACCTCGTCGCCGATCTGGATGTTGATCTTGTCGACGGCAGGAAGCGGCGCGTGTTTCTGTTCGGCGGTCAGAACATGAACACCTTCGCGCAGGGGCCATCCGTGATTCGCCCCCCGTTCGATGATGTTGACGGTTTCGTATGTCCGGAACCCGACCGAGTTGGCGATGAGCCGGGTGTTCGCGGGATTCGATGGATCGACGGCAAACGTCAGGCGGTGTGGATTGCGCAGGCCGTACGCCCAGATTTCGGGCCGCGCCCCCTTTACCTTGAGGAACGGATTGTCGTTCGGAATCCGGTAGCGCCCGTTCGCGCTCACGGTGCTCGTCTTGATGTGCTCGTTGAGGTCGGGGATGATGCGAATGATCTTGCCGACGAGGTTGTCGAGCCGCTGCGGATTGGGCCGGATCGCGACGATGCGCGACTCGCCCGACGCGCCATCACCGACTTCGCAGTAGAGCACGCGCCAGTCGGGATCCCCCGGACGCGCGGTCGGATTGAAGACGACCTCGCCCATGGGATGGCTGCGCGTGTTGAGCCGCACGCGCATCAGCTCGCGCGCGGTACCTTCGAAGGTCGTATTCGACGTATTGGTGTCGGTCCACTCGATGAGCACGCCTTCGTTGACTGTCGTGCCGGGCGTGGCAATGGTTTCCGTCGTCGTGTAGCCGTCGAGCTTCAGCCCCGGGTGCCCCTTGGCATCGGGCATGTTCGACACCGTCAGCAGCGGGTCCTCCATGTGGACGGTGTAGAACTTGCCGTTGCGCCGGTAGTCGGGATCGAAGTGAAATCCGTTGAGGCCGTTGCCGTACCCGGTCGTCATGAAGAACCGGTGGAAGAGCCCCGGCCGGTCGTCCCGTCCGTCGAAATCGAGATACTTCGCGAACTGCTTCGTCTTCTTGTCGAGGATGTAGAGCGGTCCGTTCATGTCGGTCACGAACAGCCGCGGCGCGCCGCCTGGCTCCTCGCGAATGACGTTGACCCGGGCGAGCAGCATCTCGTTGGACGCCTTGCCGAGCGGGGCCCCTGTCTGGGGCATGGTCGCGAAGTCTTTCAGTTCGAGCGTCAGGGTCTGCTGGGCGGACGCCACGGCAGAGAGACCGACCACTGCGAGAAGGCACCAAACTCTCCGCATATCTCACCTCGAATAGGGGATTAGCGCGGATATTTTATCCGAGAAACGGGGTTGTGGCGCTGTTCTGCTCCCGAAGAAACGCACGGCGCGCGCCGTCCGTCAGCGTCGAACGAGCTATGCCTGAGTCGCGCGCTGAAGCGCCTGGCGCAGCATCTCGCGTCCGAACGGCTTGGTCACGTAGTCGACCGCGCCCTGCTTGCGCATGCGCATCACGGTCTCCATATCGAGTGCGCTGCTGGCCATGATGACCGCTGTCCCGGGCCAGCGCGCATGCACCTGTTCGGTCAGCCAGATGCCGTCGTGGACGGGCATTTTCACGTCGCACAGAACGATGGCCGCCGGCTCGCTCGTCATCTGCGCGATGGCCTCGTCGGCGCTCGCGGCCTGTTTCGCCTCGTAACCCCAACCTGTCAACCAGCGCGTCAGGAGCGTCCGAATCGACTCTTCGTCGTCGACGACGAGCACGTAGGGCATGGCTGCGGGATCATAGTATTATCCCGCCCCATGAGGAAAATTTCGGCAGTCGGGCTCGCCATGGCTGTCGTCGCGACCCGTCTGATGGCGCAGGGCACCACGACTCCCGAGATGCAGGTCCCCGCGATTCGCGAGCCTCATCATTTCGTCAAGCTCGACAACAAGTACGCGCGCGTCCTGGACGTCACGGTCGAGCCGTTCAGCGGCACGCTGTATCACATTCACGAAAACCCGTACTTCTGGATTTCCATCGGGGCCGCGACGCTGCGCGGGCAGAGCCTCGGCGCGAAAGAGATCATCAACATCGAGCCGGTCGACGCCGAGGTGAGATATTCGCCAGCCCTCACGCATCGTGTGGGCAACATCGCCGCGACACCGTTTCGAAACATCACCGTCCAGATTCAGTCGCGAGACGACGTGTCGCCCGGCACATCGTTCCACGCGACGCCAAAGCCGGCCGGATATCAGGCCAAGCCGGTGCTCGACAACGAGCTCGTCTACGTCGAGCGGCTGATCCTCGAGCCGGGCCAGTCGACCGGACGCTACACGCTTCCAAAGTCGGGGATGTATATCGCCGCGCACGACGGCGTCATCACGGTCGAACGGCCCGGAAGCCAGCCGCACCGCATTGAAATCAAGGCCGGCGAATTCGAATGGCACACGGGCCCCACCACGCACACCATCACCAATGCCGGCAAGACGCGCTTCGAGGCCATCGAAGCCGTCTGGAAGTAGCGACGGAGCGGTTCTGCGTTCCGGGTTCTGTGGTTCTGTGTTCCGGTTCTGGGTTCCTGGTTCGGCGAACCTCGGACTCGCGAACATAGAACGCCCGAACCCAGCACCCAGCACCCAGGAACCTGGAACCGCGGATGTTTGAATCACTCCCGAGCTCGCACGCGCATGCGCGCGAACGGTTCGCGGGCGCCGACAGCCTCGAGCGCGCGCTGAAGCAGTCGGTGCGCGGCGAGGTCCGCTTCGATGACGGCGCGCGGGCCCTTTACGCCACCGACTCGTCGAACTACCGGCAGGTCCCCATTGGTTTGGTCATCCCGCTCGATGATGCCGACGTTGCCGCGACCATTCGCGCGTGCCGCGACGCCGGCGCACCCATCGTGCCCCGCGGCGCCGGCACCAGCCTCGCCGGCCAGTGCTGCAACGTCGCGGTCGTCATGGACTTTTCGAAATACCTGAACCGCATCATCGTGCTCGATCCGGGGGCACAGGTGGCGCGCGTCCAGCCCGGCATCGTGCTCGATCGCGTGCGCGACGCCGCCGAACGGCATCACCTGACGTTCGCGCCCGACCCCGCCACACACAGCCGCTGCACCCTGGGCGGCATGATCGGCAACAACTCGTGCGGCGTCCACGCGCTGATGGGCGGCAAGACCGTCGACAACATCCACGCGCTCGACGTGATGTTGTACGACGGCACGCGCATGACGGTCGGGAAGACGAGCGACGACGAGCTCGAAGCCATCATCGGGGCAGGCGGGCGGAAGGGAGAGATCTACGCCGGGCTCAAGAGCATCCGCGATCGCTTCGCGCCGCTGATTCGGGCGAAATTTCCCCGGATCCCGCGCCGGGTGTCCGGCTACAACCTCGACGAGCTGCTGCCCGAGAACGGCTTCAACGTCGCGCGCGCGCTCGTCGGCAGCGAAGGCACCTGCGCCACGGTGCTCGAAGCGACGCTCCGCCTCACCGCCAGCCCGCCGTTTCGCCGTCTCGTGTGCCTCGGCTTTCCGGACGCGTTCATCGCGGCCGACCACGTGCCCGCGATCCTGACCCACAAGCCGATCGGCCTCGAAGGGTTCGACAACGCGATCTCCGATTCGCTGCGCGCCAAGGGGATGCGGCTCGACGAAATCAAGCTGCTGCCGCTTGGCAAGGGCACGCTGCTCGTCGAGTTCGGTGCGTGGACCGCCGAGGAAGCCGACGCGCAGGCCGAGCGGTTTGGTGAATGGGCGTCCACCCTCAATGCCCGTCCGAACTTCATCGTCTGCAATCCGCACGAGGCTGCCGCCATCTGGCACGTGCGCGAGTCGGCGCTCGGGGCCGTGGCGATTCAGCC
Organism: Vicinamibacterales bacterium; assembly: GCA_963821395.1. Taxonomy (GTDB): domain Bacteria; phylum Acidobacteriota; class Vicinamibacteria; order Vicinamibacterales; family JAMQPK01; genus JAMQPK01. Next base: position 31,728 of record CAWGDY010000051.1, read on the forward strand.
GGGCAAGAAGCATGGGTGGGAGGGATGGGAGGATGCCGCGGTTCCCCCCGATCGCCTCGGCTCGTACCTGCGCGCGATTTGGACGTTGATGGCCGAGTACGGGTACGAGAGCCCGTTGTACGGGCACTTCGGCGAGGGATGCGTGCACATGCGCATCAACTTCGATCTCGAGACCGAGCACGGCATCCTGCAGTTCCGCGAGTTCATCGATCGCGCGGCCGACGTCGTCATCGAGCATGGCGGATCGATCTCGGGCGAACATGGCGACGGTCAGTCGCGCGGCGCGCTGCTGCCCAAGATGTTCGGGCCGGAACTGATGGGGGCGTTTCGCGAGTTCAAGCGCCTCTGGGATCCCGACAACAGGATGAATCCCGGCAAGCTGATCGATGCGCGCGAGCCGCACGCCGACCTTCGTCTGGGCGCCGATTACAGACCGAGACCGGTCGAGACGCATTTCCGCTTCCCCCACGACAACGGATCGCTCGCCAACGCGACGCTGCGGTGCGTGGGCGTGGGTGCGTGCCGCAAAGAGGACGCGGGCACGATGTGCCCCAGCTACATGGCGACGCGCGAGGAGAAGCATTCCACGCGCGGCCGGGCGCATCTCTTGTGGGAGTTGCTGCAGGGCGAAGTGCTCGAAGGGGGCTGGCAGAACGAGGAGGTGAAGGATGCGCTGGATCTGTGCCTGTCGTGCAAGGCCTGCAAGAGCGAGTGTCCGACGAACGTCGACCTCGCGACCTATAAGGCCGAGTTCTTATCTCACTACTACGAAGGACGGTCGCGTCCGCTCCAGACTTACGCGTTCGGCATGATCGATCGATGGGCGCGCCTGGCGTCGCACGCGCCGCGGCTTGCAAACGCGCTCGGCCGGTTCGGCCCGGCCCGCAGCCTCGCCGCGAGTTTGTTGCATATCCATCCATCACGCCGGCTCCCGGAGTTCGCGACGAAGACCTTCCGCGCCCGAGCCGCGGATCTTCTGCGGCGAGGTCGCGCCGAAGCACCGTCTGGTGCCGCCGGTGCGAAGGCGGACGCCGGTACTGTGTTACTGTGGGCCGACACTTTCACGAACTACTTCCAGCCCCACATCGCTGAAGCGGCCCACCAGGTGCTTTCGGATGCGGGTTTCAACGTCAAGGTCCTGCAGCGTCACGTATGTTGCGGGCGGCCGCTTTACGACTTCGGCATGCTCGACCAGGCCAAGGCGTATCTGACGGGTGCCCTGGACGCCCTGTCGGAAGAAATATCCGCCGGAACGCCGATCGTGGTACTCGAACCGAGCTGCGCGAGCGTATTCAAGGATGAAGCGCCCAACCTGATGCCCGACGACCCACGCGTGGCGACGTTGAGGCAGCAGACCTGGCTGTTGAGCGAGTTCCTGGTGAAGTACGCGCCCGGCTACAGGCCGGCGCCGACGGGACGGTCGATGCTGGTGCACATGCATTGCCATCATCGGTCCCTCTTCAACATGAAGGACGAAGTGTTCGTGCTCGCCGCCACCGGAGGCCAGGTGAAGGTGCTGGATTCGGGCTGCTGCGGCATGGCCGGGCCGTTCGGATTCGAGAAGAAGAGCTACAGCGTGTCGCAGACCCTCGGTGAGCGCGTCCTGTTGCCCGCGGTCCGCGCCGCGGAGCCCGGCACGCTCATCGTCACCGACGGATTCAGTTGCCGCGAGCAGGTCGCTCAGAACACCGGCCGCCGCGCGGTACATGTTGCGGAAGTGCTGGCAGGGAGGATTGAAACATGAAGAACACACTCCACGCCGTCAAAGCCGTCGTCGTTCTCTTGTGCCTCGTTTTGCTCATCGGCCGCGCTGCCGTGCAGGGGCAGAAACGCGCGACCGCCGACACGACCACCGCCGCGACGCAATTTCTGTCGTCGCTGACGCCCGAACAGCGCGCGAAAGCCGTCATTGCCTTCGGCGATGCGAATCGCTTCGACTGGCACTACGTGCCGCGGCCGGGCCAGCGCAAAGGGCTTCCGTTGAAAGAAATGACAGCGCCGCAGCGTCAGGCCGCGCAGAAGCTGCTGTCGACCGCGCTCAGCGCGAAGGGCCTCAGGCAGAGCGGCCAGATCATGAACGATCTCGAGCTGGTGCTCCGTGGTGAGGGTCCAAAGCCGAACATGGGGCGTGATCCGGAGCTCTACTACTTCACCGTCTTCGGCACGCCGGGAGACCAGGCGGCCTGGGGCTGGCGCGTCGAAGGACATCATCTCTCGCAGAACTTCACGATTGCGAGCGGGACGCTCACGTCGTGGACGCCGGATTTCTACGGCGCCAATCCGGCAGAAGTGCTGAGTGGATCCCGCAAGGGGCTCCGCGTGCTCGCGGCGGAAGAAGACAAGGCATTCGCGCTGCTGCGCGCGCTCAACACGTCACAGCGAGAGGTCGCGGTTCTCGACGAGAAGGTTCCCGGCGACATGATTACGACGAACGCGCGGCGTGTCGACCCGCTTTCGCCGAACGGCCTGTCAGCGGCGAGCATGACAGCGAGTCAACAGACGCTCCTGCATGATGTGATCAACGAATACACGTCGCGTATGGTCGAGGACATCTCTTCCGAGCGGATTCGACGCATCAGCGCGGCGGGATTCGACAAAGTGGCGTTCGCGTGGATTGGCGCCGACGCGCTGCACGAGCCGCACTACTATCGCGTGCAGGGGCCGACCTTCCTCATCGAGTTCGACAACGTGCAGTCCGACGGCAACCACATCCACAGCGTCTGGCGCGACTTCAACGGCGATTTTGGCGACGACGTTCTGAAGAACCATTATCAAAGCGCTCATTGAGCAGCGACCAGCGATGGCTAGAGGAACCAGGTGAGTACACAGACAATCGAGGGAATCGGAACAATCGACGCGACAGAGGCGGATACTCCCGACCAATGGCTGCCGGTGCTGCTGCTGTTGTTCGTCGGCAGCGGCGCCGCGGCGCTCATCTACGAAATCGTGTGGTTCCAGATGCTGGAGCTCTTCGTCGGCTCCTCGTCGGTGTCGATCGGCGTGCTGCTCGGGACGTTCATGGGCGGCATGTGCCTCGGCAGCTTCCTGCTGCCGCGCTATATTCCGCCCTCGCGCCATCCGCTCAGGGTGTACGCGCTGCTCGAGATCGGCATCGGCGTCATCGGCCTGCTCCTGCTCGTCGTGCTGCCGCTGGTCGGCCACGTGTACACGGCATGGGGGGGATACGGCGTCACGGGCTATCTGTTGCGCGGCCTCGCCGCCAGCATCTGCCTGCTGCCGCCCACGCTCGCGATGGGCGCCACGCTTCCCGCCGTCGCGCGCTGGGTGCAAACCACGCCGAGCGGCGTGTCGTGGCTCGGATTTTTCTACGCGGGCAACATCGCCGGCGCGGTGATGGGGTCGCTGCTCGCCGGGTTCTACCTGCTGCGCGTGTTCGACATGAACACGGCCACGTACGTGGCCGTGGCGATCAATTCGCGGTCGGCGGGACTCGGCCTGCTCGTCGCCTCGAGAACGCCGCGACTTACGATCCGCAATCCTCGATTCTGCGCAGTCCGGCGAGCCGCCGAAGCCTTTGGCGAGGCGGGCCGAGTCCCGACAGCAGGGCATCGGGTGATCGAGCCATGGTGTATGTGGCGATCGCGTCTGTCGGGTTTCTGCGCGCTTGCCGCCGAAGTGGTCTGGACGCGCATCCTCAGCCTGTTGTTCGGCGCCAGCACGTACACGTTTTCGCTCATTCTCGGCGTCTTTCTCATCGGACTGGGCATCGGCAGCAGCCTGGGTTCGCTCATCGCGAAGAACATCGCGCGGCCGCGCGTCGCGCTTGGGTGGTGCCAGTTGCTGAACGTGGGCGCGATTGCCTGGAGCGCGCACATGCTTCTGACGTCGCTGCCGTACTGGCCCATCAACGCGTCGATCATCGACCAGCATCTGGTTCAACTTCCAGCTCGATTTCGTCCGCGCGCTGTGGGCGGTGCTGCCGGGACCGATTCTGTGGGGCGCCAGCTTTCCGCTGGCGCTCGCCGCGGTGGCGAGACGCGGGGAGGATCCCGGCCGGCTGGTTGGCGGCGTCTACGCCGCGAACACGGTCGGCGCCATTTTCGGGTCGCTGGTCGCCAGCCTCATGCTGGTCTACTGGTTCGGTTCGCAGCACGCGCAGCAGGCGATGATGATCGTGTCCGGCCTGTCTGGATTGCTGCTGCTCGCGCCGGTGGAGTTCAGCGCCGCGCCGGAACAGGCTCGCTGCGATGGGCGGCACCGACCGCGCTCGTCATCGCGCTGGGCATGGCGGCGTTCCTGGTGAGAACCGTCCCCACGATTCCGGGCATCCTCGTGGCCTACGGCCGGTACGCCGCCACGTGGATGGGACAGACAGGCGACATCTTTTACGTCGGCGAGGGCTTGAACTCGTCGGTGGCCGTCTCGCGCATCGGCAACGGCGTGCTGAACTATCACAACGCCGGCAAGGTGCAGGCGTCGAGCCAGCCGCAGGACATGCGGCTGCAGCGGATGCTCGGCCATTTCACCACGCTGACGCCGAAGAACCCGGCGCAGGTGCTCGTGATCGGCTGCGGCGCCGGCGTCGACGGCCGGGGCCGTGAGCATCGACCCGCACGTCGACCAGCCTCACCATTGCCGAAATCGAGCCGCTGGTGCCCCGCGTCGTGTCCGAGTACTTCGGCGAGCACAATTTCAACGTCGTGCGGAATCCGAAGACGCACGTCGCATCGACGATGCGCGGCACTATCTGCTGACGACGCACGAGAAGTTCGACGCGATTACGTCCGACCCGCTGGATCCGTGGGTGAAGGGCGCGGCCACGCTCTACACGCAGGAGTTCTTCGAGCTGGCGAAGCCGCAGCTGAACCCGGGCGGCACGGTCACGCTGTTCGTGCAGCTCTACGAGAGCAGCCCGGAGGCGGTGAAGAGCGAGATCGGCACGTTCTTCGAGGCGTTCCCGAACGGGATCATCTGGGGCAACACGCACCAGGGCAAGGGCTACGACACGGTGCTGATGGGGCAGGTCGAGCCGTCGCACTTCAACGTCGACGAGCTGGGAAGGTGGCTCGACAGGCCGGAATACGCGGCGGTGAAGCGGTCGCTGGGCGAGATCGGCATCAATTCGGCCATTGATCTGCTCGCCAACTACGCCGGCCGGGCGTCGGACATGAAGGACTACTCGAGGACGCGTCCATCAACCACGACCGCGACCTGCGGCTGCAGTACCTGGCCGGCCTCGGGTTGAATCTGTATCAGAGCGGATCGATCTATTCGGACATTCTGCGGTATAAGAAGTTTCCGGAAGGTCTATTCAGCGGCTCGCACGAGACGATGCAACAGCTGCGGGAGGCCATCGCGAGCGCGCCGGGCAGGGA
>CAWGDY010000052.1:0-118460 GCA_963821395.1 Vicinamibacterales bacterium
CTCTCCAAGTTTGTGGGTTCGGCCGAAAGCCCATCGCGTCATATCGCAGGATTCCCTAGCAAATCACCGACGTCGTTCGCCGCGCATGTGGAACCAGCTTTGCTCATGTCGAGGGGTAGGGATTCTTCTACATGGCATCGAACCCTGCGGGGTTGAAACTGGCAGAGGCGACCACGACGACGAGCGGTACGGCCGAACTTCGACGCTTGTCGACGCTGCTGGAGATTAGTCAGGCCTTGTCTGCGGGCGCTCACCAGAAGACCGCGCTGCACCAGGTCCTCAATATTCTCGAGCGTCATCACAGCGTGATCCGCAGCACCGTGGCGTTGCTGACGAGCGCCGAGGAGATCGACGTGGTGGCCTCGGAAGGGCCGGGCGCCGGCAAAGCGGACGCGAAGTTCCGCCTCGGGGAAGGCATCACGGGACGCGTCGTGCAGAGCGGCAAGCCGATCGTCGTGCCCCGGGTGTCGCGCGAGCCGATGTTCCTGCGGCGCACGTCCGAGCGCCCGGAGCTGGCGCGCGAGGAAATCAGCTACGTGTGCGTGCCGATTCTGCTCAACCGCAAGGCGGTCGGCGCGCTGGGCGCCGACTTCCGCTTCAAGCCCGAGCGCGACTTCGACCGCACGGTGAAGTTCCTCGGCGTCGTGGCGTCGCTCATGGCCCAGTGGATTCGCATTCAGCGCGTCATCGACGCCGAACGCGATCGCCTGCGGGAGGAAAACACCCATCTCAAGAGCGAGCTGCGCGAGCGCTACGATTTCTCGAACATTCTGGGCACGAGCGGTCCGATGCGGCTCGTCTACGAGCAGGTCTCGCAGGTGGCGCGCACCGACACCACGGTGCTCGTGCGCGGCGAGTCGGGCACCGGCAAGGAGCTCATCGCCCAGGCCATTCACTACAACTCGCTGCGGTCGAAGCGCCCGTTCATCAAGGTGAGCTGCGCGGCGCTGCCGGACAGCCTCATCGAGTCCGAGCTGTTCGGCTACGAGAAGGGGGCCTTTACGGGCGCGCACGCCCCGAAGAAGGGCCGGTTCGAGCTCGCCGAGGGAGGCACGCTGTTCCTCGACGAAATCGGCGAGATCAACCTGGGGACGCAGATCAAGCTCCTGCGCGTGCTCCAGGCGCGCGAGTTCGAGCGGCTCGGCGGCACGAAGACGATTCGCGCCAACGTGCGGATGATTGCCGCGACCAACAAGGACGTCGAGCGCGCGATCGTCGACGGCAGCTTCCGCGAAGATCTGTACTACCGTCTCAATGTGTTCTCGATTTTCATTCCGCCGCTCCGCGAGCGGAAACCGGATCTCCTGCTCCTGGCCGATCACTTCCTCGAGAAGGCCTCGCTCGCCCACGGCAAGCACATCAAGCGGATCTCGACGCCGGCCATCGACATGCTGATGGCCTACCACTGGCCGGGCAACGTGCGCGAGCTCGAGAACGCCATCGAGCGGGCGGTCGTGGTCTGCGACGGCCAGGTCGTGCACGCGCATCACATGCCGCCGACGCTCCAGACGGCGGCCTCGTCGGGCACGACGATGAGCCTGTCGCTGAAAGATGCACTCGACGCCTACGAGAAGGACCTCATCCAGGACGCGCTGAAGACCTCGCGCGGCAACCGCGCGAAGGCGGCGCGCCTGCTCAACACCACCGGCCGCATCATGAACTACAAGGTCCGCCAGCTCGGGATCGACTGGCGCCGTTTCAAGAAGTAACAAAAACGCCAGCTGCCGTTCTGTTCCCTACAACTTTGTCGTACATCGGCGCGAACGCATTCGCCGGTCCGCGCCGCCCGCGCGAGACCTCGAATTTTTTTCGCGCGACAGGAAATCCATCGCGCGGCCACGCCATTTCGTGTCCGCTGCCATTTCGGAAACCATACATGAATGTAGGTGTACACGCGCGTGTCTGACGCGTTTGTGGGATTGCGGCTGAGATCGAAATCGCGAAATTTGTTCGGAAAATCGCGAATTCAGGCGTTTACACAATGGCATCTCTCGTGCACTCGCAGCGTGGCACGGGCGACACGCACGTCGGCGCTCCGCATTCATTTTCGTCCAAGGAGGAACGATGAGAAAGAAAGTGCCAGGAATTCTGGCGGCCGGGTTACTGCTCTCCATGCTGGGAGCCACGCCCGCCATGGCGCAGACGCCGGCCGAACTGAAGGTCGGGATGGACACGATGTGGGTGCTGATCACGGCGTCGCTCGTGTTCTTCATGAACCTCGGCTTCGCGCTGGTCGAGTCGGGGTTCTGCCGCGCCAAGAACACCGTCAACATTCTGTCGAAGAACTTCATCGTGTTCGCGATCTCGTGTCTGGCCTTCTACGTCTTCGGATGGGGCCTGATGTTCGGCAACGGCACCGGGTTCATCGGCATCGAGGGCCTGCTCATGCTCGGCGGCGGCCGACAACAGTCCGGCCACGGGCGACGCCTACGCCGGCGCCTACAAATCGATCGCGTGGACGGGCGTGCCGTTGAACGCGAAGTTCTTCTTCCAGCTCGTGTTCGCCGGCACGGCCGCGACGATCGTGTCGGGCGCGGTGGCCGAGCGCATCAAGTACCTGTCGTTCATCGTGTTCTCGTTCCTGCTCGTCGCCTTCGTCTATCCCGTCACCGGCCACTGGATCTGGGGCGGAGGCTGGCTGGCGACGGCGGGCTTCTGGGACTTCGCGGGTTCGACCGTGGTGCACAGCGTGGGCGGCTGGGCCGCGCTCGCCGGCATCCTGATTCTCGGTCCGCGCCTGGGCAAGTACGGCCCCGACGGCAGGGTCAATCCGATTCCTCCGCACAGCTTCACGTCCGGCGTCATCGGCTGCTTCGTGCTGTGGCTTGGCTGGTTCGGGTTCAATCCTGGTTCGACGATGGCCGCCGATCCCAATGCCATCTGCCCACATCTTCATGACGACCAATACGCGCCGCGTTCATGGGCCTGCTGACGGCTACCGCGATCAACTGGACGTGGGATGGCAAGCCCGACCTCAGCATGTCGGTCAACGGCGTGCTCGCGGGCCTCGTGGCGATTACGGCACCGTGCGCGTTCGTGACCGTCAAGGCGTCGCTGCTCATCGGGATGGCCTGCCGGCGTGCTGGTCGTGTTCGCCGTCAAGCTGCTCGATTCGCTGAAGATCGACGATCCGGTCGGCGCGGTGCCGGTCCACCTGTTCAACGGCGTGTTCGGGACGTTGTGCGTCGGGTTGTTCGCCGTCGACAAGATCACCGGTGCGGCGACGGGCAACGGCCTCTTCAACGGCGGCGGCATGACGCTGCTCATCGCGCAGATCCAGGGCATCGTGGCCGTCGGCATCTACACGATGGCTGTGTCGGCCATCTTCTGGCTGCGTCATCAAGTTCACCATCGGCCTGCGCGTCAGCAAGGAAGAGGAAATCGAAGGTCTCGACATCGGCGAGCACGGTCAGGAGGCCTACGTTGGATTCGCGCCCAAGCTGTCGGTGCGTCCAAACACCGAAGTTGCCTGAACGCGCACTTAACTCCGAGCCGGCGGCGCTGGTCGCGCCGCCGGCCCACCCCAACTGGAGGACTACGTGATCGAATCTTCGTCTTACTCGTCCCGATTCACCCGTGTTGCGCTGGCCGCGGCCATGACGCTCGCCGTCTCGAGCCGGCGTCGCGAGCGCGCAGGACGACCCGAATCCCGGCGCCATCACGCTGACCGCCGGCATCGACTTTCCCTCGGTGTACTTCTTCCGGGGCATTCGTCAGGAAGCGGATCCGTCCTTGACCACGTTTGCCTATGGCGACGTGGGCATCGCGCTGTTCTCGAACGACAAGGGCCAGAGCGCGAGCGTGAATTTCGGCGTGTGGAACAGTCTGAACACGGGCACGTCGGGCACCGGCGCGGACCCGAAGAAGCCGAGCCACTACGAAGAGGACTTCTACGTGATGCTCAACCTGGGCGTCGGCAAGGGCATCACGATCTCGCCCTTCTACACCGCCTACACCAGCCCGAACGGCTCGTTCGGCACGGTGAAGGAATTCGCGTTCAAGGTCGCGCACGCGAGCAAGTTCGCGCCGTACGGGATCGTCGCGTTCGAGATGAGCGGACAGGCGGACGGTGGCAGCGACGAAGGGACCTACGCCGAGATCGGCGCGGCGCCGAGCTGGCCGCTGGGCGGCAAGGGCGTGACGCGTGGGCATTCCCGTCAAGATGGGCTTCAGCCTGGGCGACTACTACGAGGCGAACGGCGAGGACAACGGCTTCGGGTACTTCGATCTCGGCGTGCTCTTCACGGTTCCGTTCAGCAGCGCGCCAACGAAGTTCGGCACCTGGAACCTCCACGGCGGCGTGGATTTCTTCGCGCTGGGCGATGGCACGAAGTACTTCAACGTCAAGGATGGCGACGCCCGAGGGTAGCCAGGTGATCGGCTCGATCGGGATTGGCCTTTCGTACTGACGCGGCAACCCCGGGACTAGGGACTCGGGATGGGGATTGGGCTGAACGCGCGGAACGCGTCTGCGTCGTGACAGCCTAATCCCCAATCCCGAGTCCCTAATCCCTGGGCGAAGTATCCTATGGCGTCATGGATCGCGATGGCTCCCGCTAAGGGGAGGGACGTCGAGCAGGCGGAGTTGCGTCTCCGCCTTTCCGCGTCTCTGGACCTTGCGCGGCAGCAGCTCATAGACGCTACCGAGCGTGGCGAAGGTGGACGTGCGGCGCTGGGGCGCTACGCCGAGTGTATCGACGGCATCGTCCGTGAGCTCGTCGATCGCGCGCGCGGCCAATCGCGCACGCCCCTGGCGGTGTTCGCGGTCGGCGGCTACGGCCGCAAGTCGCAGTTCCTCCATTCGGACATCGACCTGCTCATCGTCTTCGGTGGACCGCTCGGCCGTCCCGAAGAACGCTTCGTCAAGGCGTTGCTCCATCCGCTCTGGGATTTGCGCTTCCAGGTCGGCCATCACGTGCGCGAGCACACCGACTTCGATCGGCCCGACACGACGAACCCCGAATATCTTCTTGCGCTGATGGATCTGCGGCCGCTCGCCGGCGACCAGGACGTGATCGATCACCTCGACGCCACGCTGAAAGCCTCGGCCGACGTCTGGCGCCCGATGGTGCTCGACGCGCTCGTCACGCTGACCGATCAGCGCCACAGCGAGTTCTACGACACGCTCTACCAGCTCGAGCCCGACGTGAAAGATGGGCCCGGTGCGTTGCGCGACGTCTGGGCCGCGCGCCTGATGCTGCGGCTCGGCGGCGATCGCCGGGGAGGCGTGCGCGGGGCCTCGCCCGATCGATTGAGGGAGGCCGAGGAATTTCTCATGCGCGTCCGGTCGGGACTGCACGTCGACACGGGGCGCAACCTGAATGTCCTGAGCTACGAGCTGCAGGAGAAGGCCGTCGATCGCCTGGGCTACGCCGGGCCGGACATGCGGCGCCGCGTGGAAGCGCTGATGACCGACTACTTCAGGGACGCGCGCAGCGTCACACGCGCGCTCGGCCGCGTCCGCCGCGCGGCGCTGCCTCCGCCGCCGACGCCCATCCGGCTCGTCGACGACAACCTGATGTGCGTGGTCGAGGGCATCAACTTCGCCGACACGTCCAAGGCGGCGGCGGAACCGGCCGAATGGCTGCGCGCGTTCGAAGCGGCGGTCTCGAGGAATGTCCCGGTGGCGGATGATGCGCTCGCGCTGATCGAGCGCGAGCTGCAGAAGCACAACTACCAGCCCGAGGTGTTCCTGGCGACCGCGGGCCACCAGATCCGGCTGCTGCAGTTCCTGCGTCCGCGGCCCGGGCTCGCCGCGCGGTTGGGCGAGATGCGCGATTGCGGTCTGCTCGGCGCGATCTTTCCCGAGCTTCACGAGATTTCCTGCCGCGTGACGCGCGACTTCTATCACAAGTACACGGTCGACGAGCATACGCTGCTTGACGGTGCGCAACGCCGAGCGATTGCTGAACAACCCTCGGTTTGCGCCGATCCTGCGCGAGATCCGCACGCCGGAGCTGCTGGTGCTGGCACTGCTGTACCACGACGTCGGCAAGGCGCGCGAGGGCGATCACTCCATCGTGGGCGCCGAGATGGCGGTCGCCATGGGCGCCCGCCTGAGCCTCGGCTCCGACGCACGGCAGACCATCGATTTTCTGATTCGCCACCACTTGAAGATGTCGCGCATCGCGTTCCGGCGCGATACGGAAGAGCCCGAGGTCGTGCGCCAGTTCGCGACGTTGTTCGCGACCGAGGAGCATCTGAAGCTGCTTCTCCTCCTGACGTTGTGCGATGTCGGCGCCGTGAGCCCCGACACGCTGACACCCTGGAAGGAAGAGCTGTTGTGGCGGCTGTACGTCGACGCCTACAACCAGATGACCATGGGCTACGGCGACGACATCATCGATCGCGATCAGGCCCTGGTGGCGGCGCTGCAGGCGAATCGTCCCGAGGACATCACCGAGCGCGAGATGGCGACCTTCCTGGAAGGGCTGCCGCGCCGGTATCTGATTCTGTTTTCACACGAAGCGATATATCGTCATGTCAGGCTTTCCCGCGATATCCGGCCCAACGAGGCGCATTTCTTCCTCGAGAAGAAAGCCGAGGTCTGGGAACTGACCGTCGTCTCGCTCGACAAGCCGTTCCTGTTCTCGAACATCTGCGGCGTGCTGGCGTACTTCGGCATGGACATTCTGCGAGGCCACGCGCTGACCAGCCTGGCCGGGCTTGCGGTGGACGTGTTCGAGTTTGCCGACGGCGACGGATTCTTCGAGCGCAACTCGCTGGGGCGCAAGGAGTTCGACCGGCGGCTCGACGAAGTGGTGAGCGGCAGGACCGACGTGACGTCGCTGCTCAGGAGCAAGGAAGGCAGCGTGCTGGCCAAGCGGACGCTCCTTCGTCGCACCCCGAGTGTATATTTCGATGCGGCGCACTCGCAGCGCTATACCGTGCTGGAGCTCGTGGCCGACGACGCGCCGGGGTTGTTGTATCGTGTCAGCCGGGTCATTTCCGATCACGGGATCGACGTCGATCTGGTGCTGATTACGACCGAAGGGCAGAAGGCCATCGACGTCTTTCACATTACGCAGGCCGGGGCGAAGCTGACCGAGGCAGCCGAGGCTTCGTTGAAAGCCGACCTCGAACGCATGCTGCAAGAGGCGAGCGAGGAACGGGCGCCCGAGCCCCGCGACTCATGAAGGAGACCGCATGAAGCTGATAAAGGCGATTATTCGACCCAACATGGTGGACAACATCAAAGAAGCCCTCGGCAAGCTCAACATCGCCGGCATGACCGTGACCGAAGTCCGCGGCCACGGCCGTCAGAAAGGGCACACGGCGGTCTATCGCGGCCGTGAGTACGAAGTGAGCCTGCTGCCGAAGATGGAAATCGAATGCGTCGTGCCCGACACCTCGGTGGACGAGGCCATCAAGGCCATCATCGGCGCCGCGCGAACCGGCGAGATCGGCGACGGCCGCGTCTTCGTGATGCCGGTCGAGCAGGGCTACAACATCAGAACGGGCGAGAAGGACGTATAGAGACGTGACGGTCGCCTGGCGCGAGTTGCAAGTCGGCAGTCTCAAGTCTGGTCGACTTGCGCCTTACGACTTCCGGCTTTCGCCTTGCGACTAAACCGTGCCGAACCCTTCAGATCTCTTCCTGTCGCCCGACCTCACCGAAGATCAAGCCCGCGCGTACCTTGCGTCGCTCGGCTTCCGCGATGCCGCGGCCGTCGACAGCCAGCTTCAGCAGATGGCCGACGATCTCATGACGCGCGAGGCGCTGGGGCGGCTCGCCCCCGACCTGCTGACGGCCGTGCTCGAATCGCCCGATCCGGATGCGGCGGTGGGCGCCATTGCGCGCTATGTCGCCGGTCGCAGCGGCCGGGCGATGTTTCTCGATTACCTCCGCGAAGACCCTCGCGCGCTCCACGTCCTCACCTATGTGATGGGGGCCTCACCGGAGCTCGGCGAGATCCTCGTTCGCACGCCTGAATACTTTCACTGGCTCGTCTCGCAGGTCGAGCGCAGCGCGCCCGATCGCCAGGATCACGAAGAGGAGCTCCTGTCGGCGTTCTCGGCGATCGACGAGCCGGCCGAAGCGCTGAACCTGCTGAGGCGATGGAAGCGGCGCGAGACGCTTCGCATCGGCACGCGCGATCTGCTGCGCAGGGAAACCGTCCAGACCGCCGCATCGCAGCTGTCGGACGTGGCCTCGGTGGCGATCGACTTCGCGCTCGCCAGCGTCATGCAGCAGCGCCTCGTGGCCGACGGCCGCGATCGTCCGCCGGGCTCGTTTGCCGTCATCGGCACGGGCAGGGTCGGCGGACGGGAGATGAGCTACGAGCCCGACGTCGATTTGCTCTACGTGTACGACGCGCGCAGCGCCGACGGCGCCGACGCGACGGGCATTCGCGAGTTCTACGAGCGGGTGGGTTGCGATCTGACCGCGGTCTTGCGGGACGAAACCCACGACGGCAGCCTCTATCGCGTACAGGCTGCCCGCCTGGCCGCAGACCGACGGTTGGCTTCGGGCGTGCTCGCTCAGCGAGTACGCCGAGCGTTATGCCGCGCCGGGCGAGATGGCCGAGCGCGCATCGCTGACGAGGGCCCGCCACATCGCGGGCGACGCCGAGCTGGGTGCGCGCTTCCTCGCCACGTGTCAACCGTTCGTGTACCGCGAACAGGGTGGCGAGAACGGCTTCGAGACCATTCCGGTGACCGATCGCGACCAGGATGAGACCCTGTCAACCGTCGAGTTGCTGACCCAGTCATTTCAGCTCCGGCACGGCGCCCGCCATGCCGCACTCCGCCACACCGGCACGCTCGGCACGCTCGACGCCATGGGCAAGGCCGGCCTGATTGCAGAACATCTCTGCCGCGAGCTCGACCACGCGTACGTCTTTCTTCGGTCCACCGAGCATCGCCGGCAGCTGGGACTGCACGAGGATCTCCAGAAGCAGATCGACGCGTCGCGCGAGCGCGTCCGATCGCTGGTCCGCAGCGTACGGGTGTAGCGTGATTCCCACATTGGCAGGTTCGCGGATTGGGAGATTGTGAGATTCGTCAACGGACTCGATCGCGCTCATGCTTGACGTCATTGGCGTTGGAACCAATTCCGTCGATGACGTGATCCAGCTCGGCGGAGAACTGTCTGCCGTGCTGGAATCGAGCAAGGCGCGTGTGACGAGCCGGCACGTCATCATGGGTGGCCAGACGGCCACCGTGACGGCGGCATGTGCGGCCCTGGGCTTGCGCACGGGGTACATCGGTGCGTTCGGATCTGACGCGAACGGCGGGCTGGCGCGCGATGGATTGCTCTCGCGTGGCGTCGATCTCTCGCATGCAGTCGTGGCCGATGCGCCCAATCGCGGAGCGATCATTCTCGTGGACACGGCCGGGCGCCGGACCGTGTTGTGGCATCGGAGCGGACATCTGGTCGTTCCGCCGGACGCTGCTGACGCCAGAGTCCGTGGCGGCACGCATCGTCCACGTGGATGACGACGATCCGCAGTTGGCGATGGCTGCCGTGCGCGCCGCGCGTGCGGCTGGTGCCATGGTGACGAGCGACATCGAGCACCCGGTCGATCGGGTGGAAGAGCTCATTCGTGCCGTGACCTATCCGATCTTCGAGCAGCATCTCCCCCTGCGCCTGACCGGAGAACGCGACCCCGAGCGGGCGCTCAGGAAATTGCGCCGCCTGAATGAGGGCACCCTGGTCATGACGCTGGCGGAAGAGGGCGCGGTGGCGCTCGAGGGCGACGCGTTTCACGCCGCGCCTGCGTACAGCGTGAAGGTCGTCGACGCCACCGGTGCCGGCGACGTGTTCCGTGCGGGATTCATTTACGGACTGCTTCAGAAATGGCGGGTGCCGGAGATTCTCCGGTTTGCCAACGCGACGGCCGCCGTGAGCTGCACGCGGCTCGGCGCCATTCCGTCGGTGCCGGACGCTGGCCGACGTGCAGACGCTGATACGGGCTCGGACCTCGGGCTTCGGGCCTGAAGCCCGAAACCGGAAGCCTGAAGCCGCGTCACTGGATATGCACTCACCTGGACTCGCTGCTTCGTGCGGTGCGCTTCGGTTGCGGCGAGCGCCGTCCGAAGCGCTTCGACACCGTCCTTGAGCACCACCGCGGGCTCGCGGCCGTGCAGCACGTTCTGCGCGAAATTCTGGAGCTGAATCGTGTAGGCGCGTTCGAACCGCTCCATGAAATACGGAACGGTATCGTGGGCGACGCTGTTCTTCGTCATGGTCAGCAGCGGCGTCTCGCGGAGTAGCCGACCCTCAGTGTGCCCGCGTCGCCCAGCAACTCCGTGCAGATGTCGTAACCGTAGTATCCGTTCCGCGTGAGATCGATGACGCCCAGCCGGCCGTCGGCGAACTCCAGGGTCGCGATCGCGTTGTCGATGTCGCCGATCGACGCCATTTCCGGATAGGCGAGCACCGCGCCCGCCGCCGAGATCGCCTCGACGTCTCCCATGAACCACCGGGCCAGGTCGAAATCATGGATCCCCATGTCGACCATGATGCCTCCGCTGCTGGCGGGATTGGCGTACTCGAGGCTCGGCCGGAAGGGATCGCGTGAGCTCGATTTGAAGACCACGGGCCGGCCGATGGCGCCCTGGGCGATTTTCTCCTTCGCCGCCGCGTAGCCGGGATCGAAGCGGCGCATGAAGCCCATCTGGAAGAACGTGCCCGATTTCTCGACCGCGCTCGCCATGGCCGCGCACTCGGCCAGACTGAGGGCCGGCGGCTTTTCACAGAACGTCGGCTTCTTCGACCCGGCGGCGATGACGACGTTGTCGCGGTGCGCGTGCGTCGACGTGACGATGACGATCGCGTCGACGTTGGGATCGGCGACGAGGTCGTCGGCCGACGCGTACGCCTTCGGCACGTCGAACTCGTCCGCGATCGAATCGGCCAGCGTGCGATCGATGTCCGCGACCGCGACGACCGTCGTTTCCGGAATGCGCGCCGCGAGATCGCGGACGTAGACTTTCCCCAGCCGCCCCAGGCCGACCACTCCGACTTTCAGCTTTGTGCGTTTCATAGGGAAAGGGTTCGGATCCTTTTCCGAAAAGGATCCCGGAACCATTTTGGCGAGTGCTAGTGTATCTCAGCCCCATGGACTATCTCGTCGAAGCAGACCGGGTCAGCAGGGCCTTTCCCGGCGTCCTTGCGCTGGACGGCGTGTCGATGAAGGTGCGCCCCGGCAGCGTGCACGCGCTCATGGGCGAAAACGGCGCGGGCAAATCGACGCTGATGAGGATTATCGCGGGCTTCGACCGGCCCGACTCCGGCCAGGTCGTGCTTCGCGGCCGCGTGGCGATGATCCATCAGGAGCTGCACTTGATGCCGCCCATGACGGTCGCCGAGAACATCTGGCTCGGCCGCGAACCGCTGACGCGACTCGGGTTCATCGATCATCGCGCGCTGGCTCACCGCACGGCCGAACTGCTCGAGGAGCTCGCCATTGCCATCGATCCCGAACAGAGAGTGAGCGACCTGACGATCGCCGGCAGGCAGATGGTCGAGATCGCGCGCGCGGTGTCGTACGAGGCAGACGTGCTCATCATGGACGAGCCCACGTCCACCTTGTCCGAGCGCGAAGTGGATCATCTCTTCCGGATCGTCGCGGATTTGAGATCGCGCGGAAAGGCCATCATCTACATCACCCACAGGATGAACGAGATCTTCAGAATCGCCGACGAAGTCACCACTCTTCGCGACGGGCGGGTCGTCGATTCCAGCTCGGCGGACCACCTCGATCGAGACCGGTTGATCGCCTTGATGGTGGGACGGGAATTGACGCAGATGTTTCCGAAAGGGAACACGCCGACCGAGCGAGTCGTGCTGTCGGTCAGGCATCTCGCCGTTGAGGGCGCATTTGCCGACGTGTCGTTCGACGTACGGGCGGGAGAAATCCTCGGCGTGGCCGGACTCGTCGGATCGAAGCGTACCGAGGTGGCCGAGACGCTGTTCGGGCTCCGGCGTGCATCGTCCGGCGACGTGTACATCGAAGGCCGCCCGGTGGATATCGCCTCGCCAGCCGTGGCGATCGATTTGGGCATGGCGTTTCTCACCGAGGACCGAAAGTTGAGCGGGCTGCTGCTGCCGCTGAACGTTCAGGAAAACATGGAGATTGCCGTCCTCGACGATCGGTTCGTCAGTATGGGCTTCGTGAACGCGGAGAAGCTCGGCGCCAGTTGCCGCGACATGGCCGGCCGCCTGCGCGTGAAGACACCCAGCTTGTTCGAGCCGGTCCAGACGTTGAGCGGCGGCAACCAGCAGAAGGTGCTCGTCGGCCGGTGGCTGTTGACCTCGCCGCGGATCCTGATTCTCGACGAGCCCACGCGCGGCATCGACGTCGGCGCGAAGGCCGAGATTCACCGTCTGATCTCCAATCTCGCGGCAGACGGGGCGGCAGTGGTGATGATCTCGTCGGAGATGCCCGAGATTCTCGGCATGAGCGATCGCGTGATGGTCATGCGCGAGGGACGCGTCGCCGGCTTTCTCGAAGGGCCCGGCGCGAATCAGGTCGATCTGATGAGGCTGGCCTCGCAATGAGCCAGCCGCGGCGACATCTCTCACGATGCCGGGATCTTCCTGGTGCTCCTCACCATCGTCGTGCTCTTCGAAGCCGTGGGCTGGAGCATTCGAGGCACGAGCTTTCTCTTCAACGCGCAGCGGCTGTTCGTCATGGTGCTGCAGGTGTCGATCATCGGCCTGCTGGCCATCGGCGTGACGCAGGTGATACTCACCGGGGGCATCGATCTGTCCTCGGGGTCGGTCGTGGCGCTGTCCGCGATGATCGCGGCCAGCCTGGCGCAGACGGCGAACGCACGCGCCGTGTTCGCCTCGCTCGTCGATCTGCCCGTCGTCATTCCCATCACGGCGGGTCTGGTAACGGGCGCGCTGGCCGGGTTCGTCAACGGGCGGCTCATCGCGCTGACGGGCATCCCGCCGTTCATCGCGACGCTCGGCATGATGGTGACCGCGCGCGGACTGGCGCGGTACTACACGCGCGGGCAGCCCATCAGCATGTTGTCCGAGCCTTACACGCGTATTGGCGAAGGCGCGCTGCCGGTCGCGATTTTCATCATCACGGCGATCGTGTTTCACGTGCTGCTCCGTCAGACGCGATACGGGAAATACACGTACGCCATCGGCGCGAACGCGCAGGCAGCCCGTGTGTCGGGCATCCGCGTGGATCGGCATCTCGTGCTCGTGTACACGGTGGCCGGCCTGCTCTCAGGGCTCGGCGGCGTCATGACGTCCGCGCGCGCGGCGAGCGGGCAGGCCGGCATGGGCATGTCGTACGAGCTCGATGCCATTGCGGCTTCGGTGATCGGCGGGACGAGCCTCTCTGGAGGCATCGGACGGATCTCCGGTACCGTTATCGGCACCGTGATCCTGGGCGTCATCACCAGCGGATTTACCTTCATCGGGTTCGACGCTTATATTCAGGACATCGTGAAGGGCGCCGTGATCGTGCTCGCCGTCGTGGCCGATCGCTATCGCCATCGAGGCGCTCACCCAGTAACCGGAGGACTCTCGTGACATCGAAGGTGAGATTCGGATGCCTGGCCGCGCTGCTCGTGCTCGCATTCGGAGGCCAGGGCTGTGGATCCCAGTCGCCCCCGAAACCCGTGATCGGGGTCTCGATGGCGCATTTCGACGACCTCTGGCTCACGATCCTGCGCACGTCGATGAGCGAGCACGCCGCGACGCTGCCTGACGTCGCGCTGCAGTTCTCCGACGCCCAGGGCGACGTCGCCCGGCAGCTGAATCACATCCAGAACTTCGTGGCGCAGGGTGTGGCCGCGCTCATCGTGAACGCCGCCGACACGGCGGCCACGCCGAGCATGACCAAGGTCGCGCGCGAGGCCGGTGTGCCGCTGGTCTACGTCAATCGGCGGCCCTCGGAAGACACGCTGCCGAAGGGCGTCGTCTTCGTCGGCTCGGAGGACTCGCAGGCCGGCACGCTGGAAATGGAGGAGCTCGCGCGGCTGATGAACCACCGGGGCAACGTGGCGATCATGGTTGGCGAGCTGGCGTCCAACGGCGCGCAGCTTCGGACGAAGGCGGTCGAGGACGTGGTCGCGAAATATCCAGGGATGAAGATTGTCGAGAAACAGGTGGCCAACTTCCAGCGCGAGCGCGGGCTCGACCTCATGAACAACTGGCTGACGGCGGGCACGAAGATCGACGCCGTGGCCTCGAACAACGACGAGATGGCCATCGGCGCGATCATGGCGATTCAACAGGCCGGCGTGAAGCAGGGCACGATCCTGGTGGGCGGCGTCGATGCCACGCCCGATGCGCTGGCCGAAGTGGCGAAGGGCACGCTGGCCGTCACCGTGTTTCAGGACGCACGCGGCCAGGGGCGCGGCGCCCTCGACGCGGCGCTGAAACTGTCGCGTGGAGAAGCGGTCGACAGCTTCGTCTGGATTCCGTTCGAGCTGGTGACGAAGGAGAACTACAAGAGTTTTGAGAAACGGTAGTTCGTGGGGTTCGTGGGGTTCGTGGAGTTCGTCGAGTTCGTGGAGTTCGTCGAGTTCGTGGGTTCGTCGGGTTCGTCGGGTTCGTGGGGTTCGTGGGGTTCGACGTTTCGTCTGGTTCGAGCTCTGCGACCGAATCACTGGTAGTGCGCGACTTCAGTCGCGCCGTACGAACCGTACGAACTCACGAACCCTACGAGCTACGAACCCACGAACCAACTGCTAGCTCTTGAACCGGCGGTAATCGATCGAGTACTTCCTCACCTGATAGTTGATGATGCGCTCGGTCGTGTTGAGCAGGCGCGCCGCTTTCGCGCGGTTGCCGCGCGTCGTCTTGAGCGCGTCGGAGATCAGGTCCTTCTCGTAGGCCGCGACGGCGTCCCGCAGCGAGACGCGCGTCACCGTGCCCGACGCTTCGGCGGTCTGCAGCGTCGGCGGCAGGTGATGCGCGTGAATCACGTGGCCGTCGCACACGAGGATCGCGCGCTCGAGCGTGTTCTCGAGCTCGCGCACGTTGCCCGGCCAGTGATAGCTCATGAGCATGTCGATGGCGGGCGTCGAGATCCGCTTGATGTTCTTGCTGTGCGTGCGCGAGAACGTCTCGAGGAAGTGATCGGCCAGCAGCAGGAGGTCGGTCTTCCGTTCGCGCAGCGGCGGAACGAAGATGGTGAAGACGTTCAGCCGGTAGTAGAGATCCTCGCGGAACGTGCCGTCCTGGATGGCCTTTTCGAGGTCCTTGTTGGTGGCCGCGATCAGCCGCACGTTCGACTTCAGCGTTTCGGTGCCGCCCAGCCGCTCGTACTCGCGCTCCTGCAGGACGCGCAACAGCTTCACCTGCGTGCCGAGGTTGATGTCGCCGATTTCGTCGAGGAACAGCGTGCCCCCCTCGGCCAGCTCGAAGCGTCCCTTCTTTCGCGCCTGCGCGCCGGTGAACGCGCCCTTCTCGTAGCCGAAGAGCTCCGATTCGATGAGGCTGTCGGGCAGCGCCGCGCAGCTGACCTTGACGAACGGCTTGTTCGCGCGGAGCGAGTTGTAGTGAATCGCGTGCGCGATGAGCTCCTTGCCGGTGCCCGACTCGCCGCGAATCAGCGCCGTGGTCATCGTCCGCGCGACCTGCGACACCTGCTCGCATATCTGTCGCATCGGGCCGCTCGTGCCGAGAAGATTGGAAAAGTCGTAGCGCTCGCGCAGCTCCTGGCGCAGGTGGGTGTTCTCGTCGAGCAGCTTCTTGCGCTCGTTGTCGATGAGGCGCTGCACCTTGACCGCCTGGGAAATCATCGAGGCGACGACCCCGAGGAATTTCTGGGTCCGGTCGTAGTCGCGGTCGGGCTTGAACTTGAGATCCACGCCGAGCGCGCCCACGGCCTTGCGGTTGAGCACGATCGGCACGCAGATGAAGCTGAGCTCCTGCTGCGGCAGCTCGGTGCGCCTCGAGGCGCGGTTCAGGAACATCGGCTCGCGGCTGATCTGCGGCACGACGATCGGCTTGCCGCTTTCGACGACGCGTCCGGTGATGCCTTCGCCGAGCTGATAGCTGACGCGGTAGCCTGGCCGGTCGAGCCCGTCGGACGCTTCGACCTGGAGCTGCCCGGTGTCTTCGTCGAGCATGACGACGGTGCTGCGCACGGCGCCGTGGTGGCGGCCGAGAATCTCGAGCACGCGGTGCAGGCCGGCTTTCAGGTCGAGCGTGCCCGTCAGGGCCTGGCTCGTGTCGAGCAGCGTGGCGAGCCGGCGGATTTCACGGGTCGGAGGCATCGGCCGGCTTGGTGGCGGTTCTCGCGGTGCTCATCGGGGGCATCGAAATTCAGACAAGAATGTAACCTTGAAGTATTGGAACAACATGATTGTTGCCCGCAGGGTGCTACGGCGTCAAGCGCCACAGGGCGCCGGGCCAACCAGGCGTCACCACAACCTGAACCGGGAACCCGCACCCGGAACCCATATAATCCTCAACAGGAATGCCGGCCTTCGAAACGCTCGATCCGGAGCTGAGGGGCGTCCTCGGCAAGCGCATCCGCGAGCTGGGGTTGAAGCTCGAGGGGTCGCCCGTCGAGCCGTACGTGCGCCAGCTCTACAAGGAGCTCGAGCGGCGGGGGCTGCGCAAGTTCCGGCCGGTGTGCTACCTGACCGACGAGTGGGGCTGTCCCGACATGCAGCCCGTGCTCGGCATCCCGTTCTATCTCGCCGACCCGAACCTGGGCCGGCTCGAGCGCGCGATCGACGATCTCGAGGACAGCCGCGAGATCATGCGCTACATGCGGCACGAGGCCGGGCACGTCTTCAACTACGCGTACCGGCTGTACACCCGCCCCGACTGGGTCGCCCTGTTCGGCCCGTTCGACCGCCCGTATCGCGACAAATACCGGCCGGTGCCGTTCAGCCGCAATTACGTGCGCCACATGGAAGGCTGGTACGCGCAGAAGCACCCCGACGAAGACTTTGCTGAAACGTTCGCCGTCTGGCTGACGCCCGGAAGCGCGTGGCGGCGCCGGTACAAGGGTTGGCCGGCGATGCGGAAGCTGCGTTATGTCGATCGGATGGCGCGCACCTTCGCGAGCGAGGAGCCGATCGTGCGCACCGGTGAAGTGGACATCACCGTCGACGACATGCGCCTCACCGTCGAAGAGTTCTACCGGCGCGCCGAGAAGGAGCGCGGCCTGCGCGTGGACCTCGCGATGGACGCGCATCTGTCCGAGATCTTTCTCACGCGGAAGCCGCGCGAAGGGCGTCCGGCCGCGCAGATCGTCACGAAATACCGGCGCGAGCTGATCGACAAGATCACCTACTGGACCGGCGTGCGCCGCGAGGTCGTGCGCGCGCTGGTGGAGGCGATTGCGAAGAACTGCGAGCGGTTGAAGCTCTGGGGCGAGGTCGGACGAGAGCCGGCCTACCTCGTGGAGTTGACCGCGTTCGGCACAACGTTGGCGATGAATTACCTGACTCGTGGTACCTTCACCGGGGATCGCCGCAGAGCGAGGAGCACAGAGCAGAGCCCGAACGGGAAACGTCCTAAAGTGGAGAGCCCGAAGGCCGAAGCCGACTAATGGCAGGAAAACTCAGAATCACGGTCCTTTACGATCGGTGGGAGCCCGAAGACGACAACGCGGGCACCAACGGCAAGGCGCCCCTCGTGCGCACCCTCGACAAGAAAGAAGTCGAGGAGGAAGTCATCGATGCGCTGACCAAGCTGGGCCACGAGCCGGCGCTGCACCAGCTCGACGGCTCGCTGAAGAGCCTGCACGCCCTCGCGAAGCTCGACACAGACCTCATCTTCAATCTCAGCGAATCGTTCGGCGGCAACGACACCGCCGACTACAACATCGCGGCGTACCTGGAGCTCGTCGGCAAGCGCTTCACGGGCGCCGGCAGCCACGGCCTGATGCTCGCGCAGGACAAGAGCGTCGCGAAGAAGATCTTCGCCTTTCACGGCATCGCCACACCGGTGTTCGCCCGCTCGTTCCGCGGCCGCCTGGCGTTCTCGCACGAGCTGCACTTTCCGGTCATCGTCAAGCCGATGCGCGAAGACGGCTCGATCGGCATCGAGTTCGACGCGGTGGTCTCGTCGATCAAGGAGCTGATGGAGCGCATCGACTGGCTGCACGGGCAGTTCGACTCGCCGATCCTCATCGAGGAGTACGTCGACGGGCGCGAGATGTACGTCGGCGTGCTCGGCAACGAGAACCCCGAGGCGCTGCCGGTCATCGAGCTCGATCTGTCGAAGCTGCCGGAGGGCACGCCGCGGATCGCGGCGGCCGAGGTGAAGTGGGCCAAGGGCACGAAGGCCTATCGCGACACCAAGTCGATCGTGGCGACCGACCTGTCGGAAGAGACCACCGCGCTGCTGCAGTCGACCGCCGTCGTCGGCCTATCAGGCGCTCGAGCTTCGAGACTACGGCCGCGTCGACATGCGGCTCAAGCCGGACGGCACGGTGTGCGGTCATCGAGGTGAACCCGAACCCGTGGCTCGCCTCGCGTGCCGAGCTCGCGCAGGCCGCGCGCAAGGCCGGCCGCACCTACAACCAGCTGGTCGAGGAGATCCTCGGCCTGGCCATGGCACGGTATTCGACACTGAATTCGCAGATGCGCAGATCGCAGATTGACGGATTCGGCGAGTCATGGCGAGACGCGATAACCACGTGCTCTGGGAGGTCTCGAACGAAGAGGCCACGACCACGTGCCTCATGGTGAGCTGCTGCAGCGGGGCCGAGCTGCAAATCGTGCGTGCCGCGCAGGGCGAGGAAGAGATCGTCCTCCGCGAGCTCTATCCCGATCGCGACTCGCTGTACGAGCGCGCCCGCGAGTTGCGCGAGGAAACGCGCTGACGCGTGGTTCCTCTTCCGCTGAAAGAGCTGTTCGTCCCCGGCTCGATTCCGTTCTTCCTCCTCATGCTGCTCCCCGGCGTGTGCCTCCTGTTTCGCAGGAAGGACGGCGGGCGGGTGGGCCGAATCTGGGTGGCCACGCTGGTCGTGCTCTATTGGGTGTCTGAGCACACCGATCGCCGCCGTTGCGTTCGTCCGATCGTTCTCTCCCGCCTATCCGCCGGTGATGTCACAGGCAGACGCGCGCGGCGCGACCGCCGTCGTCGTGCTGGGCGCGGGCATGGAGATTCATCGATCGCGCGGCGAGTCTCGGGGCGTACCCACGCGCGAGGGATGGCTGCGCGTCATGGAGGCGGCGCGGGTGTCCCGGGTACTCGGCGGGCTGCCGATTGTCACGACGGGCGCCCACGGCACTGAGCAGTACACCGAAGCCGGGCTGATGGCGCATCAACTGCAGGAGCTGGGCGTACCGGTCGATCGCATCATCAAGGAAGAGCACGCGCGCAACACCCGCGATCACGCGCTGCTCGTGCCGCCGGTCCTGAAGGCGCACGGCCTCGGTCAGTTCGTGCTGGTGACGTCCAGGCAGCACATGCGGCGATCCCTCGCGGCGTTTCGTGTCGCGGGCACCGATCCGATTCCTTCGGCGCCCGAAGAGTACGTCGGCCGCGGAGCACCCTTCGAAATGTATCTGCCATCCCTTGCCGCGCTTCATCTCAGCGAGCGCGTTCTGTACGATCTGTTCGCGTTGGGCTACTACAAGGTCAGGGGGTGGGCCTAGGTGAATGACCATTCGCAGATTGGCAGATTGGCAGATTGGCAGATTACTTGTTCTCGCGATGGCGATGACGGGGGTGGCAGCCTGCGAACGGCCGCGCACGCCAATCTGCGAATCTACCAGTCTACCAATCTGCGAATTCAGCGATTTCGAGAGTGTGGTAGCGAAATCGTAAAGATCGCGCCGCCTTCTTTCCGATTGTCCGCCTTGACGCGGCCGCCGTGCAGCTCCACGAGGTGCCGCACGATCGACAGGCCCAGCCCGGTGCCGCCGGGATCCTGCGTGCGCGACTTGTCCACGCGATAGAAGCGCTCGAACACGCGCTCGAGATCGGTTTCCGGCACGCCGGGGCCGTTGTCGGCGACGGTCAACAGCACGCGCTCGCCGTCGAGGCGCGCGCCGAGCTCGATGCGCCCGCCGTCGGGCGCGTAGTTCACCGCGTTCTCAATCAGGTTGCGCAGCACATCGTGCATCTTCGTCGTGTCCGCCTCGATCGTCTGGGCAGCGGAATCGACGCGCACGTCCACCTGGATGCGCTTCCGATCGATGCGCTCCGAGAGATCGGACGAGACCGAGTGAAAGAGCGAGGCGGGCTCGATGGGGCGGAGCTCGACCGTTTCCTGGAGCGCGTCGAGCCTGGCGAGACGCAGCAGGTCGCGAACCAGCCGCTCCATGCGCGCGGTGTGGCGATCGATGACCTCGAGAAACTTCTTGCGCTGGTCCGGTTCGCCCGAGTCTTCCAGCAGCGCTTCCACATAACCGCGCACGGCGGTGAGCGGCGTGCGAAGCTCGTGCGAGACGTTGGCGACGAAGTCGCGGCGCACGCGATCGATGCGCCGGAGATCGCTGATGTCGTGCAGGACGAGCACGGCGCCGCCGCTCGCGGTCGCCGGCGTCGCCTGGGCCCGGAAGATCCGCGGCGCCTCGGTCGCCCCGAGCGGCACCTCGATGGGAGCGCCCTGTTCGCCCCGAAGCGCCGCACCGAGCTGCCGGACGACGCCAGGCTGGCGTACGGCTTCGACGTAATGACGCCCGACCAGGTCGCTTTCCAGGTTCAGCATCCGGCGCGCGGCGTCGTTCACGAGCCGAAGACGTCCCTCGCCGTCGACGACCAGCACGCCCTCGACCATGCCCGACAGGATCGCGGCCATCCGCGCGCGCTCGGTCTCGAGCTCGGTCACGCGCCGCGACATCTGCGACATTTCCACGGTCGTGCGCCGCGGCGTCATGCGCGCGCGCCGCGTGGCGACCACGATGCCGATCCACGCGCCCAGGAGGCCTGTCGCGATCGCGACCAGCACCGAGATGATCAGAGTAACCATTGACCTAGGGTTCGGTGAGCTTGTAGCCGAACTGCTGCACGGTCTCGAGCGCCTTCTCGAGAAACGGCAGCTTTTCTCTCAGTCGCCTGACGTGAACGTCGACGGTGCGCGTCGCGCCGGGATACTGGTAGTCCCACACGTCCGACAGCAGGCGATCGCGCGAGAGCACGCGGCCACGGTGCTCGAGCAGATACTGGAGCAGCAGGAACTCCTTGGCGGTCAGGCGGATGCTCTCGCCGTCGTTTGAGACGGTGTGCCGCTCCACATCGACGCTGATGGGACCGCAGCGCAGGATGCGCTCCTTGGTCGGTGGCGGCGCGGTGCGCCGCAGGAGCGCGCGTACGCGCGCCATCAGCTCGTTGGGGCTGAACGGTTTCACGACGTAGTCGTCGGCGCCGGAGTCGAGTCCGAGAATCCGCTCCGATTCTTCGCCGCGCGCCGTCAGCATGACGATGGGCAGCGCGGCCGTGCGGTTGTCGGCCCGCAACGCCCGGCACACTTCGAGGCCGTTCAGGCCCGGCAACATCAGATCGAGGATGACGAGATCCGGCGGCGTTTCGCGCGCCGCGGCCAGCGCGCGGCCACCGTCGCCCACGATGTCACGCGTGTACCCGGCTTTTTCGAGGTAGTGCGCGATGAGCGCAGCGATATCGTGATCGTCTTCAACGATGAGAATTTTTGGCATCTGTCAGTGAATGTCCGACGACAAAAATGGCATGACCATCCTGGCACAAAAGTGCGACGAAAGCCTACGGCGCGAGGGCGTTTCGGCCGAAACCCTCATGTAGATGGGCTGGCTTGCGCTCGGCGCCGCATATTCGATCCTCTACGCTGTTATCGGTGCCTACCTCCGGCCGCTTACAGACGTCCTTCCCTGGTTTCGCATCGTTGCACTGCTGATTCCGCCGCTGGCCGGTGTGACGCTGATCGTCAGGCGGCGCCACACCTGGGCGGGGTGTCACTGGCTGTTCTGGGCGACGCTTGCGCTCGGGCTGCTGATGTCGGGCATCAGCGTCGTCGGGTGGTCCGTCGACGAGATGCTGCTGGGCGTCAGCACGTCCTGGCTCGGGTGGCACGCGGTGTTCGCGTTGTTCGGCGGCGTCGCGCCGCTCCTCGCGCTGCTCGCGCAGCCCCATCGCGGGCCGCGCGAAAAAGTCACCGCGACCATTGCCGTGGACATCGCCGGCATCGCCGTGCTGACGGGGTTTCTGTATTCACATTTCGCCGTGGCCTCCGATTCGGCCGTGGCCACCGGCGCGTCGGGCCCGCTCCTGCTGCTCTCGGAGCTTCAGCAGTTCCTGGTCTGCCTGGGCATGGGCATCGCCGCGCTGTTTACGCCGGACCCGGGATGGAAGCAGGTGTACCGGCGCCTCACCTTCGGTCTTTCGATCTCGTTCGTCACGCTGTCGCTCGGGAACATGGAAATCTGGCAGGGGTTCTATCAGAGCGCGTCGCTTGGCGACGTCATGTGGATTCTGCCGTTCGCGTTCTATCCGTGGGCGGCTTCCAAGGCGCCGCGATCCGCGATTTCGCCCATCGAAGCGGACGAGGCTCAGGCCGCGACATCGCGCCCGTGGGTCATCTTCGGCGGCCTCGCGCTGCTGCCGCTGATTGACTACGGCCTGCGCCGGGCCGCGCCGGCGGGGCCGTTCGATACCTTTCAGGATTTGTCGATGGCGGTGGCGATCGTCTCGGTGTTGCCGCTGCTGATGGCACGTCTGGCGGTCGAACGTGCGGAGCTGCGTCAGGTGGATGCGAAGCTCCGCCTCATGGGCGCGGCGGTCGAAGAAGCCAACGAGCTCATCGTCATCGTGTCGCGCGATGGGCAGATTCGCCACGCGAACCGGGCGTTCTGCCAGGCGGTCGGCTATGAGCTCATCGACCTCATGGACCGATCGCGCGCGTCGGTGCGTGGCCGAGGAGTCGCTGCCGAAGCTCGAGGAAGTGAAGAAGGTCACCAAGGGACAGGCATGGAACGGCACGCTGGTGCACCGCCGCGCCGACGGCTCGACGTTCCAGGCCGCATGCGCCATCGTTCCGCTGACCAACGACCAGGGGCACGTCACGCACTACGTGCAGATGGAGCGCGATATCACCGAAGAGCTCCGGCTGCGCAGCCAGCTGATTCACAGCGAGCGTCTGTCGGCGGTCGGTCAGCTCGTCTCGGGCGTCGCGCACGAGCTGAACAACCCGCTGCAATCGATTCTCGGCTTCACCGAGCTGCTGATCGACGCGGAAGAGCGCCCGGAACTGCGCCGCGACCTCGAGCAGGTGCGATCGGAGGCGATCCGGGCCGGCAAGATCGTCCGCAATCTTCTGGCGTTCGTGCGGCGCTCGTCGTCGGAGCGGGCGATGGCCAGCATCAACGACATCGTGAAGACGACCATCTCGCTGCGGTCGTACGAGTTCGGATCGGCCAACATCCGGCTGTTCGAGAGCTACGGCGAAGGGCTGCCTTCGGTGGTCGTGAACCCGGAAGAGATTCAGCAGGTCATCCTGAATCTGATTCTGAACGCCGAGCAGGCCATGCGGTCGGCGCATCGCGGCGGAACACTCACCGTCACGACGAAGTGCGTCGATCTGATGGTGACCATCGAAATCCAGGACGACGGCCCCGGCGTGCCACAGGCGCTGGCGGGGCGTGTGTTCGAGCCGTTCTTCTCGACCAAGGAAGTAGGCGAGGGCACCGGCCTGGGCCTGTCCATCGCGATGGGCATCGCCGAAGCCCATGGAGGCGCGTTGACGCTGGTGCCGACCGGCAAAGGCGCGTGCTTCCGCTTGTCGTTGCCCGCCGTGGATCCGGAGGAGGGCCTCCCGGTTCCCACGCTCGTTTCCGCGCACCGGCAGTAAGACGCTCCCTCAATACATCGCACGTCCTCTTCACGTCCTGCCATGCCAGGATGCGGCCCGCCTCGGGCTACCACCTACCGCCTACGCACCGTACCAGCCTACCACCTACCACATGGCGCTAGGTCGTCGGCACGTTCCCGGACGCGTTCAGCGTCTCCCGGATCTTGTGCGTCAGCGCATCGATTGAAAACGGCTTCTGAATGAAGTGCGCGGCGGCCCTGCGGACGCCGTGTCGCAGGATGGCGTCGTCCGAGTAGCCCGACATGTAGAGCACGCGCGTGTCGGGTCGGGCGGCGGTGAGCCGCTCCGAGAGGATACGTCCGCTCAGGCCCGGCATCACCACGTCGGTCAGCAGGAGATGGATTCGGCCGCGATGTCGCGCGGCAATCTCGAGCGCCTGATCGCCGGCCGACGCCAGCAGCACGGTGTAGCCGTTCTTGCGGAGCATGTTCGACACCAGCGCGCGCACGCGGTCGTCGTCTTCGACGAGCAGAATCGTCTCGTTCCCGACCGGCGAGCGCCGCACCCTTCGATCGGCGCCGGCTTGCCGAGGTCGGTGGCGCGCGGCAGGTAGATGTAGAACGTCGTGCCGTGTCCGATACGGCTCTGTACCTCGATCGCGCCGTTGTTCTGCTGCACGATGCCGTAGACGGTGGCCAGCCCGAGCCCCGTGCCCTTGCCGGCTTCCTTGGTCGTGAAGAACGGCTCGAAGATTCTCGACATCGTTTCGGCGTCCATGCCGGTGCCGGTGTCGCTCACGGACATTTCGACGTAGTCGCCAGGCTGCAGCCCGGGGTGCGCCGCGACGCCAATCTTGTCGAGCTCGACGTTGCGAAGCTCGACCGTAATCTTTCCGCCGCTTGGGCATGGCGTCGCGCGCGTTGATGACGAGGTTCACGAGAATCTGCTCGAGCTGCGTGCTGTCGGCGAGCACCGGTGTCAGGTCCGGCCAGATCTCGGTCGCCATCTGAATGTCGGCACCGATCAGCCGCTGCAGCATCGCCTGCATCGTCTGCACGAGCTGGTCGAGCGCCACCGCCTGCTGCGTGATCACTTCGCGCCGGCTGAACGCCAGCAGCTGGCGCGTGAGTCCCGCCGCGCGATCCGAGGCCCTTCAGAATCTCTTCCGCGTCGCTTCGCCGCTCGTCGCCGGACGGCAGGTTCTGCGCGATCATTTCCGCGTAGCCGCGGATCGCCATGAGCAGGTTGTTGAAGTCGTGCGCCACACCACCGGCGAGCCGGCCGATGGCTTCCATCTTCTGCGCCTGGCGCAGCTGCTCGTCACGCTGCTTGAGCTGATCCTGCGACTGCTTCCGCTCCATGACGTCGCGCACGACCGCCGTAAAGGCCGTGCCTTCGGCGCTGTGCAGCACCGCGAGGGAGAACTCGCAGGGGAACCGCCCGCCGTCCTTGCGCATGCCGGTCACTTCGATGATGTGTCCGAACGTGACTTCGTCGGTCGCGGGGCTCGGGAGCGCGGCCTTCCACGCCGCGCGATCGGACTCGCCAATCAGATTCACCATGGGGCGTCCGAGCACTTCCTGTTCCGTGTACCCGAACGTCGATTCCGCGCTCCGGTTCCAGAAGGTGATGTTCAGCAGCTCGTCGGTCGAAATGATGGCGTCGCGCGCCGACTGGGTGACGGTCGCGAAGCGCCGGTACGAGGCGTTCAACCGCTCGGCCTGACTGCGCAGGCTGCGTGTCATGTCGTTGAAGGCCATCGCCATGGTGGTGGCTTCGGCGCTGCCGCGCCCGGGAACGATGCGGCTCCAGTCGCCCGCGGCGATGTCGCGTGCGGCGGCGGCGATGTCCATCAGCGGCTGGCTCATGCGGCGGCTGAAAAGCAGTCCGCCGGCCAGCGCGATGACGAAGCCGCCGATGCCTGCAAGGACGAGCGACATGCGCAGCTCGTCGAGGAACTTCTGGGTCGGCGCCCAGTCCTGCAGCAGCACGAGGTGCCCCGCCTGGGTCGCACGGTCGGGAAAGAGCGGGAATGCCCCGCCGATGAACTGGCGGTCGCCGATCTGCCGGATCTCTGACGAGATCGCGTCGGCGCTCGCGAGATTTCCGGCGGCCACCATGGCCGCGATCTGTTTCTGCTCGTTCGGGCTCAGGCTGCTGCCGGCGAGGCGATTGCCCGTCACCAGATTGATTTCCGCGCGCGTGATGCGCGCCAGGTCCTGCGCCACGCGATCGTCGAGAACGAACCCGAACGTGACGACGCCGATGACTTCGGCTTCCGTGAATTTCGCCGGCTCCGACGTGATGAGCAGAAGCCGGCCGTCGATGGGCACGATGTCGCGTCGCGACTGTCCGGCGGCGGCGCCACGGATCGCCGCGACGAGCGAGTCCGGCATCGCAAGGTTCTGCGGCCATCCCGGCGTGGCCATGGGCGTGCCGGACGGCGTCGAGACGATGGCGAATTGCGCGTTCAGGCGTCGCCCGGTAGCTCTCGGCCATCTCGGTGAGCGTGGCGACGTCGCTGGCGACGGCAGGCGACAGCATCATCGAGCGGAACACGGGCAGTTCGGTGATCAACCGTGTCTGCTGCGCCGCGACGGCCGCGCGATCGTCGACGAGCCGGTAGAACGCCGTGCGGGCCGCTTCGAGGTTGTCCGAGGTGCGCGCGACCGCGCTGCGCGTCGCCACGCGCGTGGCGGTAAACACGACAGCGGCCACTGACAGGGCGACCAGGACGAGTATCCCGGCAGCGACCCGGGCTTCCATCCGATCCTGCCAGTGGATTTCCTTCCTAATGGACGACATGATCCAGACGCAGTGAGTAGGTCGCGCTGAAGTCGATCGTGTGTGCCTTGAGGTGCGGCAGATCGCCGTGCTGACGCAGGTAGTTGAGCTGTAGTGTGACCGGGCCGGGCAGCCGGACTCGCGTCCCCAGCGTCAACCGCTTGGCCTCGCGGGCTCGCGGCGAGGGCGCCGTATAGTCGAGCCACTCTGCCCGCGTGAACAGGGTAAAGGGGCCCATCCCCTCGCGGTGGACGAGGCCGTCGATGTAGAACCCGTTTGTCTTCACGCCCTCGTAGGAATGGCCCTTCAGGAACTCCCCGCGCGCCTGAATGCCGGCGGGGTGAGACCATCGTGCGTCGAATCCGCCGAACGCCTGGCGGCCCACGGCAAATCGCCGCGAGAGATATGGGTTGCTGCGAGCGTAGCTGGCACCGACGATGAACTGGCCGCGATAGCCCTGAACGCGGAAGGAAGCGTCAGTGCCGGTCTGCCGAACGGCGTACCCGACGTCGTGCGGACGGCTGACGCTCGCCTCTACGAACAACTGCGGCACGCCACCAGTGAACATCACCCCGTCTTCGAGCCAGTTGTTCGAGATGCCGAAGTACCCGTCGTAGCGGATGAGCGGCGGGCGCACGAACCCCGAATAGCCGTAGTCGCTGCGTGTGTAGATGCCGAACGGCATGCGGAATCGTCCGGCCCGCACGCCGAGCAGGCTTCCACCTGGACGGAAGTAGCGCTCGCCGAAGGCCTCGATGAGCTGAGTTTTCCCTCGGTACGGATACGCGGCGCCGAACACATCCGAGCCCATCGGATCCATGCCCGAGACGCTCTGCCCGAGCAACGGCGCATCACCAGCCCAGCGATCGCCCCACGCGGTTTCGGTGAAGAACTGAATGCCTGCCGGCGCCTGGCCGAACAGCCTCAACTGCGACGCGACTGCGCGGATGTCTTCGCCCGAAAGACCGGCGGTCAAATCCACTTCGGCTGAAACCGTCGTCTGTGCGCGAGCCGGTACGCGGACGAAGGTGACGACGAGCAGCGCGGCGATGACGTGGAGTGGCTTTACCAATGGATTTCGAAAGGCTGATTCCCATCGACGGTCACCGAGCCGGTGAGCGGTTGCCCGCCACCCGGCCGCCACGCGTGGTAGGTGTAGGTGCCTGCGGGGACGCCGGCGATGTTGAAGGTGCCCCGATCGTTGGAGACGGCGAAGTATGGCGACTCGACCGCCAGGACGTACGCCGCCATGTTCGGATGAATGTTGCAGAACACGCGCGCCAGGCCGGGCTTGTCGAAGACGATGCGCTTCGAGGTGCCTTTCGGATACATCCCGAGGTCGAACTTCTTCCCGTCGCGGAACGAGAAAACGTTGTGAAACACGCGATCGTTGTTCGGAAAGTCGACGGTCGAGCCCACACGGACGACCAGCACGTGCGGCGAGAACATCAGGTTGCGCTGGTCGAGCACAATCCGTCCCGTCTGTACCGGGCCGGGTGCATTCGTGACCTCGAGCCAGACCACCGCGTTCTGCACAGGTTTGCCCGCCAGCTGCACGGTACCCGTCAACTCGGCACCGAGCACGGGCACGGCCGCTAGCAGCACAAGGGCGGGAAGGAGCCTGACAGACCTCATGCTTGGTGTATCGGTTGGAATTGCCATAGAAATCACCCCCTTTGCGGTAGACTTCCGCTCACCATGCGCAGCGGATTCCTAGGCCTTGCGTTGTTTCTGGCTGTCGCCGCGTGGCCGGCCGCCCAGACGCCGTATTACCCGCCTGCCGGACAGTGGGCGCACAAGACGCCCGCCGAAGTCGGCATGGACGCCGCCAGGCTCAAGGACGCCATCCAGTTCATGCAGTCGCACGAGACGACGTCGCCGCGGCGCGACTTCTCAGACCAGGAAATCGTCAACGGGAAGCTGCTCGCGTCGATACCCACCGAGCGCGCCGGCACGAATGGCCTGGTCATCAGGCGGGGTTACGTCGTCGCCGAGTGGGGCGATACGGAGCGCCCCGATCCGACTTACAGCGTGGCCAAGAGCATGTTGTCGACCATGACCGGCATCGCGCTCGATCGCGGGTTGATTGGCAAGGTCGACGATCCGGTTGCGGCGCTCATCAAGGACGGCGGGTACGATTCGCCGCAGAACAGCCGCGTCACCTGGCGCCATCACCTCCAGCAGGAATCGGAGTGGGAAGGCGAGATGTGGGGCAAGAACGCGAACTTCATCGGCACGGAAGCGTTCGGCCGCGCCGAGCGGAAACCGCGCGCGATTCAGGCGCCCGGCGCGTTCTACGAGTACAACGACGTCCGGATCAACCGCTTCGCCTTGTCGCTGCTGCGGATTTTCAAGAAGCCGCTTCCCGACGTGTTCCGTGACGAGGTGATGAATCCGATCGGTGCGTCGTCCACGTGGAAATGGGTGCCCTACACCAACGCGTACCTCGACATCGACGGCAAGCGGATGGCTTCGGTGTCGGGCGGCACGCGCTGGGGCGGCGGCGTGTGGATTAACAGCTACGACATGGCGCGGTTCGGGCTGTTGTGGCTGCGCAACGGCAAGTGGGGCAGCAAGCAAATCGTGTCGCCCGGCTACGTGAAGATGGCCACCACGCCGAGCGCACATGGCCCCGATTACGGGTTCCTGTGGTGGCTGAATACCAAACAGGCACTGTGGCCGGGCTCGCCGGCCGATGCCTACCGCGCGGTCGGCCAGGGCGGCAACATCATCCTGATTTCACCGAGCCATGATCTCGTCGTGGTCTGGCGCTGGAGCGCGGAAGCCGGTGAAGGCTTCAGGCGCGTCGTCGCGGCCATTACGAGCTGAGTCGGGCTCGACGAAATGAACATCGCGCACGTATCCCTGGCCGCGCTCGTCGTGGCGATCCTGGTCAGTTGTTTCACCGAGCTGAACGTCGGCATCCTCGCCCTCTCGCTTGCGTGGATCGTGGGTGTCTACGTCGGCGGCATGCCGCTGAACGACGTCATCGGCGGCTTTCCCGTATCCCTCTTTCTCACGCTGGCCGGCGTGACGCTGCTGTTCTCGCAGGCGCAGCTCAACCGCACGCTCGACCGCATCGCTCATCGCGCGGTGCGGCTGTGTCGCGGCAACACCGGGCTCATCCCGGTCATGTTTTTCATGCTGGCCTGCGCCCTGGCGTCACTGGGCCCTGGCAACATCTCGACGGCCGCGCTGCTCGGCCCGATGGCCATGGCCGTCGCCGGCCGTGCGGCGATTCCCGCGTTCCTGATGATCATCATGGTGGGCAACGGCGCCCAGTCCGGAGCGCTCTCGCCCTTTGCGCCGACGGGCGTCATCGTGAACGGCCTGATGAACAAGATCGGGTTGCCGGGGCACGAGTGGTTCACCTACTGGACGAATCTGGCCGCACACGCGGCGGTGGCGTTCGGTGGCTACGCGCTTTTTGGCGGGCTGAAGCTCTTCCAGTCGTCAGCGGTCACCACGATCGAGCACAAACCCGAAGAGATCGAGTTCGACCGCAACAACATCATCACGATGGTGGTGATTGGCGCGCTGCTCATCGGTGTGCTGTTCTTCGGGGTCAACGTCGGCATGGGCGCGTTTGCCGGCGCGGTGATCCTCGCCGTGGCCGGTGCCGCCGATCACAAAGAGTCGGTCAAGAAAATGCCGTGGTCGGTCATCGTGATGATGAGCGGCGTGACGGTGCTCATCGCGCTGATGGAGAAGACAGGCGGCCTCGACCTGTTTACCTCGGCGCTGGCCCGACTGGCGACGCCGGGCACCATTACGGGCGTCATCGCGTTTGTGACGGGGCTGATTTCGGTGTACAGCAGCACGTCCGGCGTGGTGCTGCCGGCGTTTCTACCGACGATCCCGGGCCTGATCGAACGGCTCGGCGGGGGAGACCCGCTGGCCATTGCCGCCTCGATGAACATCGGCGCGCATCTTGTCGATTTGTCGCCGCTCTCCACGACCGGCGCGCTCTGCATCGCCGCGGTGGCGTCGGGCGAGAACGTGCGCAGCGTCTTCAACAAGCTCCTCATCTGGGGCCTGTCGATGACGGTGGTCGGCGCGATTTCTGTTACATCTTTTTCTAAACGATTAGCCAATCCACCAATCAATCTGCGAATCTGGGCGAATCTGCGAATTCACGCAGCTCCGTACCCTCGAGCCGCCACCGGCCACACGCCGACGACGTTGTGACCGTCGAGCGCGTACACCCGGTCGTGAAGGTTCATCGTCGGATCGATGTGTGAGGGCACGAGCGCCAGGCGATCGCCGACCTTGATGACGCTCGTCGGCGGAATGGCGATAATCGCGTGCTCGTCGTTGAGCGCGAGCACGGTGGCCTCC
Organism: Vicinamibacterales bacterium; assembly: GCA_963821395.1. GTDB lineage: Bacteria > Acidobacteriota > Vicinamibacteria > Vicinamibacterales > JAMQPK01 > JAMQPK01. Next base: position 30,792 of record CAWGDY010000052.1, read on the forward strand.
TTCATGCCTTTGACCGATGGATGGCCGTGATCCTTGGTACACGCTTTGTGCCCCGCGTCGATGACGCAGCGCTCGGGGACGGGCCGGCTGACCACGGTGCCGAGGACGAAGAGCGCCTGCTCGAACGGCATGCCCAGGCAGCCGTAGTCGCTGTCCATCAGCGCATAGGAACCCGCCTGAATCTCGGTGATGCCTTCAATCTGGCTGCTGATGTCGTAGCTGCCGGTTCCGCCTCCTGACACGACGTCGGCCGGCAGGCCGACGGCGGCAAACGCCTTTGCCGTCGATGCCATCAGGTTCATCGACCGCCGAACGGACGCTTCGCGCTCGGCGCGATCGTGGATGCCCACCGCGTGCCCTTCGTAACCCATCACGCCGCGCAGTCTCAGTCCGGGCCTGCCGAGCGCCGCTCGTCCCAGCGCGACGGCTTCGTCCCCGGGAGTCACCCCACAGCGGTTCTGACCCACGTTCAAGTCGATGAGCACATCGATGGTGACGCCGGCTTCCATGGCCGCGGCACTCAACCGTTCGAGGCCGACAACGGAATCAACCGCCACGGTGAGGGCGACAGTCCGCGCGAGGGCGGCAGCCCGTCTGCACTTGTCCGGGTCGACGATCTCGTTGGCAATCAGAATGTTCTTCGAGACGTTCGCCGCGATTTCCGCTTCTCCGATCGTGGCGCACGTGAGCCCGGTGCACGAGCCGGCGGCGAGTTGACGCCGTGCGATTTCCGGGGTCTTGTGCGCCTTGAAGTGCGGCCTCAACTTGCACGAGCGCGCCGCGAAGTAACCGCTCATGAGGCTGATGTTGCGCTCCATCGTGGCAACGTCGGCGATGAGGGCGGGAGTCGGAATGTCAGAGATGGTCATCGTATGGCTCGCTGCACGCGTGCGAGATCGTCGCGTATGGATGTGTCGTTGGGGCTCAGTTTGAGGGCGGTTTCCAGGCTGGCGACCGACTCCTTCAGGCGGCCCTGCAGGGCCAGTAGTTTCCCCACCAGATGGTGAGCGTCGGCGTTCGTGGGGTTCAGCGCCAGCGCACGCTCCGCCTCGGTAAAAGACTCCTCGAGCTTCTGCGCGTCGAAGAGCGCGGCCGCCAGATTGTAGCGCGCGGTCGCATTGGGTTCATCGAGGACTCAGCGCGCGGCGGAACTCGGCAATCGCCCCGTCGAATTGCCCGCCCTCGGCCAGGCCGGCGCCGTAGGAGATGTGGGCGTCCACGAGCAGCCGTTGCGCCTCCGCATCGTGAGGCGTCATCGTCAGGACCATCTGAAGCTGCGAGATGGCTTCCGGCCATTTCAACAACCGCATGTACGAGTGACCCATGAGCCGCCGCGACCACGGCACTTCCTCGCGCATCGGGTACCCGGCCACGAGCTCCTCGAGTTCGCGGATGGCTTCGTCGTAGTGTCTCAGGTTGAAGAGCGCGACACCGAGATTGTAGCGCGCGCGAGGATCCGATCGGGCACCGATGCGCAGAAGGGGAAGGGCCTCTTCGTCGCGACCGAGCCGTGCGAGCTCGCCGCCCACACCCGCATACGCCATGTCGGTCGGCCATCGTTCGAGTGTCGTTTCGGCCAGCGTCAGCCAGGATTGATGTTCGGCGTTCCGGCGAATCGTGGCCGCGCCCAGCGCGACCACGACTATCGTGACGACGGCGGCCGCCATTCGGCGCGACGTACGCTGCTGCAAGGTCTTCCAGCAGTAGCAGGCGATCGCGATGCCTGCGACGACCGACATGAGCGGGAGATACATGCGCCGTTCCGCGCCCACTTCAGTTGCGATCGGTACGAAGCTGGACGATGGCGCCAGCGTGATGAAGAACCACGCACCGAGGAACGCGGCCGCGGGATTCCACCAGAAGGCGGCGGCCGTCACGAGGACGAGCGCACACGTTGCGAGCGCCTGGGGCAGGACATCGCCTAGTGAATAACCGACGGCCGCACCATAGGTGATGACGAGATCGACCGGCCAGAACACGAGCCTCAGGTACCGCACGATCATGACCGACTGATTGAGGAGATACGTCCAGACGCTGATGCCGGTACCGAATCCTGCCGAGCCGGCGCGGGGTGTCGCAGCCAGTTCGTAGGCCAGAAACACCCACGCAAGCGAGAGTCCAAAGTAGAAGCGCCAGCGGGCCCTGAAGGCGTCGCCGAATGACTTGTACAGGAAGACGCGATCGTACAGCACGATGATGAGCGGTGCGGTGGCCATCGACTCCTTGGTGCCCATCCCGAGAACGCAGGCGCCAAGCGCCAGCGCGTACCACTGCATCGGACGCGCAGCCGAGTGCGCGCGAAGGCTCGCATACAACGTGATCAGATAGAACAGCGCCATCAACGACTCGGTGCGCTGCGTGATGTAGGTCACCGCATCGGTTGCGAGCGGGTGCACGGCCCAGACCAGAGCAATGGCCGTCGCGAGATCCGCGCCCGCACCATCGAAACGAGGCGCCAGGTTCGGAAGCGCGAGCGTCCGGCGGACGATGCCGAAGAGCAGCAGCGCGCACGCCACGTGGATGGCGACGTTCGTGGCGTGATAGGCGGAGACGTCGAGGCCGCTCGCCGCGAAGTTCAGCGCGAAGCTGAGGCCGGCAACGGGACGGCCCGCAAGCGGGGTGTTGCGGCGGGTGCGAGCGTGCCGTCGCGATCGAGCGGATGCTCGGGTTCTCGACGATCGAGGACTGGTCGTCGAAGATGAACGGTGCCGACAGGCTGTTGGCATAGACGACCGCCACGGCGACAGCGATCGCGAATGCCCGCGCCCAGATGCGCGAGGGTCCGGGTCCGGGCCGGAGACGTTGTGAATTGCGACGGCGATCGCGTGTCAATTCGGCAGATACAAGGACATCAGCGTGAGATTGCCCTTGATGTCCACGAATTCATGCGCCACGCCCGACGGCACGAGAATCCAGTCGCCCTTGCTCACCACCTGACGCGAGCCGCCCGAGATCGTTTTTCCCGACAGGTTGGTCCCGTTCTTTGTCGCATTCGGAATCGTGCCGCCTGTGACGATGGTGCCGGTTCCATCGACGACGTGGAACAACTCGGCGACGGCTTCGTGCAGCGACGCACCTTGCGCGACCGGGTTGCGCTTCTCGACGTTGACGTTGTAAGGCCCGATCGTGAACACGCGCACGTTCGTGCTGCGGCTATCGGGTTTGCCTTTCGCGAGCGCGGCCGCGACATCGGCAGCCGGCATGTAGCTGACGCGATCGCGCGGAGCCTGGGGATTGGCTGGCTGCTGAGCAAAGACGGGCGAACACAGCGAAACGATGACGCCTGCAGCGGCAAGAACGCGCATGGTGGCCTCCTGTGGCGGGGATCTTAGCAGGGCTTAGGGCTGAGGGCTGAGGGCTGAGGAAGGGCTGGCCTATCGCCCATGACGTCAGTGCGTCATCGCGTAGAGCAGGACGTCGATGCCGATCGCGTAGCCGTTGACCGAGAACGTCTGGAAGTAACTGGGGTCGTCGCCCTCGCGCTCGTAGGCGTCGCCGAAATCGGTGTTGTGCGTCATCAGCACGATGACGCGCCCCTTCCGATCGTAGATGCCGCGCACGTGCAGTTCGTCGCTGTCCGGGCCCCGCTCCGACGTGCGCCGCTCATACCGCCACAGTCCGACGTTCGGAATCTGCGGCAGGGTGTGGACGGGAAACAGCATGCGGAACATCGTGTGGTCGACGTTCAGATCGACGATGGGGAACTCGGCGTGCGAGAGCGCCTTGCCAATCTGGTTCTCCCAGTTCTGCCACGCGCGGCTGCCCCAGAAGTCGTCAACCCACAGGAATCCGCCCTTCAAGAGATACGCCCGAAGGTTGGCCGCTTCCTCGTTGTTGAAGTACGAACCGCCGGGCTCGCTCATCATGAGAAACGGGCAGTGGAACAGCGATGGATCGGTCAGCCGCACGACGACCGGATAGGGATTGCCTTCGCCGTCCTGCGTGACTCGTGTTTTCGTCAGCTCCATCAGCCGGATGGAGAGATTCTCGTCGGCGCGCGGGTAGTCGACATACCAGCCGTCGCCGTCACCGGCGGCGCCGTTGCGGAACCACACGCGGCAGAAGCGGAAGCCGCCGTCGTAGTCCGGCAGCCGTCCCGAAGGGTCAGAGGCGAGCGGCTCGCGCCGGGCCAGGAGACGCGGTACTCCGTATTGCGCGGCAGCCGTAGCCGCCATCAATACCGTGGCGACGATCAAAGCGGGAGCCCGCATAAAAATTGCGTATCAGCCTATTCAGAATCCATGCCGTCGAATTATAGTAATTCCTCTATGGAATTCGTCCGTCACCCCAGGGCCAAACGTTATCTTATCCGCGTAAAAGCCGACGGAAGTGTCCGGATCACGGTACCTCGATGGGGCTCGCAGCGGCACGCTGAGAGATTCGTAGAAGAGCAGCGTCCCTGGATCGAGCGCCAGCGCGCGCACATCACCAAGCACGGCAATCGTCGTCTGGCGTACACACCGGAAGCGATTGAAGAGCTCAGACAGCAGGCGTCGATCGAACTACCTGCTCACTTATATCACCTTGCCGACTACCATGGGCTCGCTGTTTCCGGGGTCAGCATCCGGAATCAGCGATCGCGATGGGGATCGTGCTCGCCGAGAGGGCACATTTCCCTGAACTGGCGCCTGGTGCTGATGCCCGACGACATCCGCGACTACGTGCTGATTCACGAGCTCATGCATCTGCGGCGGCTCGATCACTCGCGGCACTTCTGGCGGCTGGTCGAGCATGCGTATCCCAACTATCAGAAAGCGCGCAAATGGCTGCGCGAGAACAAACACCTCATCGGGGAATGGGCGCTCCAGGACTAAAGGTGCTATTCGACCCAGCCCACTAACGGGGAATGATCCGATCCGTATCGATTCTCGACCTGGCGATAATGGGCCCGCCGGTCTTTTCCCGTCCGGAAGAACAGATAATCGAGGACCCGCAGCGACAATCCCGGCCGATCGACTGAAACGGGAGTCGCGTCCTGGAGGTCGGTCGAGAAACCGCACCGCGCGCTCGCCGCGGCCGTGCCAGGTGTTGAGGTCGCCGCCGATGACGAGCGGTCCATCCGGCAGGCGCGATGCCATCGATCGGACTTGAACCTCGCGCAGCCATGGCGTCCAGAAGACCCACAGCCGGCGGGATCCGCTTCCCAGCGCGTCGAGGTGGACGGCGCCCACCGAGACCGACTCGGCTTGCGCGATGATGACGACGCGGCGCTGACGTTCGCCCGGCAGCTCGAGCGCCACGAGATCGGACAGCGGAAGGGTCGAAAGGATCGCGTTGCCGCGATCCTCGCGCGGGTCGGCGTCTGACTTGCCATTGCGCATGGAAGGCACGTACACGAGCGAGAGTCCCAGCTCGCGCGCGATCTGGAGGATGTCGGCCGAGGCCGCATCGCGATGGGCATCGATGCGGCTCGCGCCCGCTGCGTTCTTTGCGAGCGCGGGCACGCCATCGGTTCTGACGGCTTCCTGCAGCAGCAGGACGTAGTGGCCGACCTTGCGTCCGCCGGCGAGGTCGCCTTTGCGCAGGTCGCTGACGAACGCTCGGACGTCGCCGCTGCCGACGTGCACGTTCCAGCTGACAAACGTGATGTCTTCGATGCGGATCGGCAGGGAGCCGGTCGCGCCGAGGGGCTGAACCGCCGCGGCACCCACGCCGGCACACCATCCATCCAGGCGATCACGTTCTGCTGTGCTATCCGGAGCGAACCACTGAAGCGATGCAGACCGGCATCCGCCGGCATCGACGGGCACCATGGCCGGTGGCGTCCAACGCACGCAGCCGGACAGGAGAAGCGCAGTGGGGAGAAGCGCAGTAAGGAAGAAGGAAGAAGGAAAAAGGAAAAATGTCACTCGGGATCGACCGAGTATAATTGTCCGTTCGTCGCTGTGTTTCGTGCCGGAGTGGTGAAACTGGCAGACGCGCGGGACTCAAAATCCCGTGGGGCTTAAACCCCGTGACGGTTCGATTCCGTCCTCCGGCACCACTTCGACTCGGATGTTCGCATCCTCGCTCATGGCAAGCCAGTCGTCAGTCGCAATGCTTGCGTATGCGCAGGCTCGAGACGTCCGAATGCCCTGAGCGCGCAAAGCGACTCGACTATCTCGCGGCCACGAAAGGCTGCCGCTTCCTGAACAAGTCCTGATGGCGCCGAATCATGTCGGCCAGCGCGGCGGGGGGATTCAGCGCGAGCGCTTCGTCGGCCACGGCGATGGCGCGATCGAAGTCGCCGGCAGAGGCGTGCGCGACCGCGACGACGTCCAGCGTGTTCGCATCGCGCCGGCCCGTGAGCGTGGCGGCTCGCTCGGCCAGCCGTACGGCTTCTAACGGATTGCGGACCGACGCATCCGGTGACGCCGCATAGAGCGACGCGAGGTTGGCCATCGCCGTCACCCAGTCTGGATTCAGCTCGAGCGCGCGGCGGAATCGGGCGATGGCCTCGGCCGTATCTCCGAGCGCTCGCGCGATCAACCCGGCATTGAGATGCGCCTCGCCCAGCCCGGGATCGATTCGCGCAGCCTCCCGAAACGACGCGAGCGCCGCCTGGGGACGCCCCAGTTGCAGGAGCGCCGATCCAAGGTTGTTGTGGGCGATCGCGTAATCCGGCCTGAGCTGCAGCGCGCGCTGAAATTCGGCCACGGCGTCATCGTGCCTTCCCGCGCCGGCGAGGGCGGTGCCGTAGTTGAAATGGGCGGACGCGGAATCCGGCTTCAGCTTCAGCGTGGCTTCGAAGTGAGGGATCGCATCGGCGGGGCGATCGAGCTCCATGTAGAGAACCCCGATGTCGTCGCGCAGTGCGGTGCGGTTGGGCTCGCGCCGGATCAGCGATTCGAGCCCGATGACGTCGTCGGCCATCCACTTGGCGCGAAACGTCTGGTCGAGCAACTGGCGCTCGGCGGGGTTTTTCGGCATCACCTGAAGCCAGAAATCGCCCATCTCTTCGGTCGACTGCTGTCCCCACGGTACCCGCACGGGAGGTACCGCCGGGTTACGCGGGTTGCCGGGCGAGTTGTCGTAGCGATACCGCATCGTGACGGTGGTGCCCCTCGGGAGCGGTACCGGGGTCTGATACCGGAAGACGTGCTGCCACCGCATGTCCCAATCAGAGATTGAAATGAGCGTACGGGTGCTCCCATCGGGCAGCGTCGCGATGCCCGTCACGGTGCGGGCGCGGTAGTGCGCATGCGGCTGCACGGCGAGCACATCGGCGTCGACCGGCATGACGAACGAGTCGTCTATGGTGTAGCTGGCGTCGCCCGCCGGGATGTCGATGCGCTGATTCGACAGCCGCAGCATCACGGGGATCTCCTGAGGAGCGTCGTCGGTGAAATACAGGGCGATCGTGGGTTGAATCGACTCGGGCTTGCCGCTGGGCACGAGATGAAGCTGCAGGACGAGGTCGCTATTGGGCGCTAATTTCCACGCGAGTCCTTTCGGAAGCAGCGGAGCCGCCTGACCTGGAGTCCATCCAAGAAAATGTCCGTCCGGGTAGACGGCCGACCGCACGATGATGCCGTCGTATCCGGGCGCGGGGTCCTGCTCGTCGAGCTGTCGCGAAGCGGCGGTCGCGTCGACGCGGATATTGGCATGATGGACGCGCGGGTTGTTCGCGCGGAACTCGATGCCCCGCACGTAACGCAGACGATCGACCGGAATCGGCAGCACGAATACGCGTGAGATGTCGGGGCCGTCGGCCGCCAGGGAGTACGGCGCGGGCATCGTGAGCACCAGATCCGGATTGCCGAGCTGCCAGCCGCCCGTTGGTATCGGCACCTCCGGCAGGTCGCGGCGGTTGCCTTCGCGTGCACCATCCGCGACCCAGCGTTGAAAAATTTCGATCTCCGCATCGGTCAGCGGATCCAATCCGATGAACTTGTGCGCGGATGGATCCGCTTTCCACGGAGGCATCACGCGATTCTTCGTCACGAGCGCGATTTGCTTCGCATGCGATCGCGCGCTTGCGTATGAGAGAAGGCTGAACGGTGCCAAACCGCCGGGCCGATGGCACTGGACGCAGGACCGGAAGGCAATCGGTGCAACGTCTTTTGTGAAGGTCACTTGGCCGAACGCGGGCGTTGCGGCAACCAGCACGACGGCGACAAGGCGGCCTACATGCTTGTACATCAGAGTGTTACAGCCGAAATTCTCTGAAGCGTGCAAATGTGTGTAAGGGCGAAAATAGGGCAAAAACCGGCGTTTTTTTGCCCGATTCCGTTGTTCGTTGGGCGTTTTCCGCAGTATACTGGAAGGACGTTCATTGTCAGTTTTACGCCTTCATCACACACCGCATGACGGGGGAATCACTGTGACATTCCAGGTCGGCGACAAGGTCATCTACCCCAACCAGGGGCTCGGCGTCGTTACGCGTATCGAAGAGAAGACCATCCTCGGTACCACCTGCGGTTTCTATCATCTTCGCATCGTTGCCAACGAGACCACGGTGCTCGTGCCGATCGACAACGTCGACGGCGTCGGGCTTCGGCGTGCCATTGGCGACGAGGAAGTCGAACGGCTGTTCAACGCCCTCGGCAATGGCAAGATCGACAACCACCAGAACTGGAAGGGTCGATTCAAGGACAACTCGGACAAGATGCGCACCGGGTCGATCTACGACGTGGCGGACGTGCTCAAGAGCCTCACCTTGCTGAGCCGTTCGAAGAGCCTGTCGTTTCGCGAGAAGCGGATGCTCGATCGGGCGAAGTTCCTGATCATCTCCGAAATCTCCGAGGTCATGCGCGAAACGTCCGAGTCGATCGAGGGCAGGGTCGAAAAGGCGCTCGAGCGCAGCTTCGCCACCCGCACGCGTGCCATCGCCCGCGCAAAGGCCGCGAAGGCCAGCCCTCCGGCGGCGGCGCGCACGGTTGCACCGCGCCGGGCTGTCCGGGCCTCCTAAGTCCAGAATCGCGCAGAAGAGGGGTCGGGAGGGGTTTCCGTTGAACATGGGACACCGCCTTCCGACCCCTTTCTTGCTGTACGCTCAAACACGTTGTCCACCGCTATCGCCGCTGTCCGATCCCTCGCCGCCTACGTCGCCGTCTCGCTGTATGTCGCCGTCGCCGCGCCAATCGGGATGGCACTGGCGCTGACGTTCAAGTGGAAGAACCTGCTCTATGTCCTGGGGCACTGGGGCGTGTCCGTGGGGACATCGTTAGCCGGCATTCGCACGCGCGTGTCGGGCCGGGAGCACCTGCAGCCAGGCACACGCGGTGGTATTTTGCAGCAACCACCAGAGCAACATCGATCCGCCGATTCTGTTCCAGGCCCTCCACCCGCGGCTGCACATCCTGTTCAAGCGCGAGCTCACGAGCCTGCCGCTGCTGGGGCGAGCGTTTCAGATCGGCGGCTTCGTGCCAATCGACCGGAGCAGCCGCGAGCACTCGATGGCCGCCATCGAGCAGGCGGCCGCGTCGCTCCGGAGCGGCAATTCGTTTCTCACGTTTCCGGAAGGGACGCGCAGCCGCACCGGCGCCTTGCTGCCCTTCAAACGCGGCCCGTTCCTGATGGCGCTCAAGGCGCAGGTGCCGGTGGTACCGGTTGCCATCCAGGGTGGGACGGCGTCGATGAAGAAGGGAAGCCCGATTGTGCGGCCGACCACGGTCAGCGTGCGGATCGGCACGCCTGTCGACACACGAGGCATGGAGCTGTCGGATCGCGAGAAGCTCGCCGACGAGGTCCGCGCGCGCGTCGAGCAGTTGCTGGAACTGGGGCCCGTTACTTGAGGCCCAGTCGCTGACCGGCGCGCAGCCTCCTCAAGGTTTCATCCATCCGCTTTCGTTGTGTCTCCTCCCGCTTGGCCAGGGCAATCCAGCCGAGGAACGCGCGCCGCTCCCTTGGCGGGAGCGTCTGAAAGAACGTCCAGGCCTTCGCGTCCTTCCTGATCGCGCGCTCGATAGAGCTGGGGATCTCCAGCGGCGGAGGGGCATCGACCACCGGGCGGCCTTCGGGACTCCTGGCGAGCCCCGGCGCGGCGAGCCGTTTCAGCGCCTTCAGCTCGTTATAGCGCTTGATGTTGATGCTCGACCAGTTGCTATCGGTTCGGCGCGGGGTGAATTTCCGGGCGTACCGGTTGTCGTCGATCCGCTTGACGAGGCTGTCGATCCATCCGTAGCAGAGCGCCTCGTCGAGCGCGTCCTTGTAGGCGATCGCCGGCTTTCCGGTGTGCTTCTTGTGAAAGATCAGCCAGATTTCTGATTCGGAGTCGTGGTGGCCGGCGAGCCAGGTTCGCCAGCGTTGGCGTGTCGCAGCGTAGAAAGTCTTCATACATTGCCAAATTCTCGATTGGCAATTGTCGATTGATTGCCGATTGGCAGTCAATTGAGAATGCGGCAATGCGTGAGTCTTATTGCGCCCCGAACGAGAACGTCAGCTGCCACGGCTTCATGGCGGCGCCGTCGGTGGCCGCGATGCCCTCGGTAAGCTCCACGATGATCGTGCGGAACGTGGCCGAATCGTCGGGACCCAGCCGAATCTCGAGCGAGCGCCTGGCGCCGTCGTACTTGAATTGCGGATGGCGCTCGGTTTCCCCGGGATTCGACGGGGAGTTCCCGCCGCCGGCTCCTGAAAACGCCCACCGAATATGTCCCTTGAAGCTCTCGGGATTCATGTCGCGTGAGAACTGAAGCCTGATCGGCGCTCTCAGCGGGACATCGGTCTCTCCCTCGCCGGGATCGCTGAAGATGACTTCGGGCGGCGGTCCCATCTGGAGAATGGGCGGCGTTTCGGCATTCTTCGTCTCGATCGTCGGTTTGGTGATCGCGACCTGCTGCCCCTCGACCCAGACCAGCCCTTTGCCTTCGCGGACCACGCCCGAGATTTCCAGCCAGGTGCCCGTGTCGACGCGCGCGCCGATGTCGAGATTGAAGCCCTTGCCACGCGGACGCAGACCCGTCACCCAGATCGCGCCGTCCGCGGCGCGCAGCACGAAGTCCCACTGACTGAGGCCCGGTCCCTGCGGCACGTCGCCGTACAGATTGCGCCCGCGGAATTGTCCGACGATTTTCACGCGTTCGCCGATGAAGCCGGCCGGCTCCATGGCGATCTGCCGCACGGTGACGGGGCCATCCGACGGCTTGACGGTGACCGCATCGGTGACATTGAGCGCGATGATCTCGCCCGGCCGGGGCCACTCGCCTTCGAGGCCATTGGGCAGCAGACGATCGAGGCCCATCGTCGCGATGCGGGGGTCGTCCCGCTGAAGGCGTCCGACGTCCCAGAAACTCGCGCGCGCTTCGATGGGGCCGTCGACCGGCGGCGTCCCGCTGAAGATCAGCGGAATCGATCGGTCGATGCCCGTCGACAGCAAGACGGGCCGATCGCGCGTGACGAGATTGCCTCGCACGACGATGAGCTGTGCCTGGTAGAAGCCCGGATAGGCCAGGAGCGCCGCCGGCGACGCCGCGCGCCGGGTGGTGGTCTGCGCCTGAGCGTAGGCGTCCGTGGCACTCGACACCACGAGCGCGGCCAGAGCGATACAAATGGTGACGAAAGGCACCCCTTCGATTGTACCTGTTCCGCCTGGAACCGCTATAGAATCCTTGTGAAATTGGCGATCAAGCGCAAGCTCCTCAGTGATCAGGTCTCCGAGCTGACCACGAACCGTCTCTCCGTGTATCTGCGGTGCCTCAACACGCTGGATACCGAAGGCGTCAATACGGTCTCGTCGCAGACCCTCGAGCGGCAGTTTCACCTCAACGCGGCGCAGATTCGAAAAGACCTCGCGTACTTCGGTGAGTTCGGCGTGCGCGGCGTCGGCTATTACGTCAAGGATCTCAAGCAGCACCTGCGTCAGATTCTCGGGCTCGATCGCCGGTTGAAAATCGCGATCTTCGGCGCCGGGAATCTCGGACTGGCGCTCGCCGACTATCAGGGATTCCAGCAGGAGGGCTTCCAGATCGCCGCGCTTTTCGACAATCTGCCGGGCAAGGTCGGTCAGCGATCGCGCGGCGGCGTGCCGATCTTCGATATCAAGGAACTGCGCAAAATTGCCGCGCGCGACAAGATCATGATTGCGGTGATTGCGGTGCCGGCCGAAGCCGCCCAGCAGGTGGTGAATCAGGTCGTCGCCGCCGGCATCAAAGCGGTGCTGAACTTCTCGCCGGGCACGCTGCGCGCGCCCGAAGACGTGAAGCTGAAGAGCGTGGACCTGACCGTGTCGCTCGAGAGCCTCTCCTTCTATCTGGCCCAGGAGATCGAATGAAAGAGCCGGAAGCCAGGCTTGTCCCATGTGGACGAGCGGGGGCGGATTCGCATGGTCGATGTCGGCGGGAAGGCCGAGACGGCGCGCGAAGCCGTGGCGCGCGGGCGCATCACGGTGGGACGGGCGGCGCTGAGCGCGATTCGCGCCGGGAAGGTCAAGAAAGGCGATCCGCTGCAGACGGCGCGTCTCGCCGGTATCGTCGCCGCCAAGCGGACGTCCGATCTGATTCCGCTGTGCCATCCTCTGCCGCTCTCGCACGTGGACGTCGACATCGTCCGCGAGAAAGACGGCTACACGATCGAATCGCGGGTGCGCACGACGGCCCGCACGGGGGTCGAAATGGAAGCCCTCACCGCGGTCGCGGTCGCGGCGCTCACCATCTACGACATGCTGAAGGCGCTCGACAAAACGATGGTCATCGGCGAGATCTGCGTGATGGAAAAGCGTGGCGGTCGATCGGGAGAGTACAGTCGCAAGGCGAAGGTCGGAAGTCGTAAGGCGCCAGGCGAGTCGTAAGGCGACCAACGACTTGCGACCAGACTTGCGACCTCCGACTTCCGACTTTCGCCTTACGACTCTCTAGGCGGCGGTTCTATGTGGATAATCGCGTCCACTATCTGCGGGTAGCGTTCCATCAAGAGATCCTTCACGCGGTGCGAAATCGCGTGCGCGTCGGTCAGCGGCGTCGCGCCGTCCATCCAGATATGCATGTCGAGAAACACGTGGTCGGCGGGGCCGCGCGATCGAATCCGATGGCAGCCGAGCACTTCCGGTACCCGCTCGACCACCTGCCGGATGTCCTGCTCCGAGATCACGATTTCATCCGACAGAATCTTGGCCGCGTCGCGCGCGATTTCGAAGCCGGCGTGGCCGATGAACCCCACGATGACGAGCGCCGCCAGCGGGTCGAGGACGGGATACCCGATCGCCGATCCGATCAGCGCCGCGACCACCGCGAGCGACGTCAGCACGTCGCTCTGCGTGTGCCGTGCGTCGGCCAGCAGCAACTCGCTCGACAGGCGGGTCGCGGCCCTGCGCTCGGCGCGCACGACGGCGATATTCGTGGCCAGCGTCCCGAACATGACGAGAAAGCTGAGGGGGGTCACCGTGGGCGCGCCGCCGGAACGGAATCGCACCACCGCGGCCTGTGCCACCTCCACGACCACGATGAGGAGGAAGAGCGCAATGGCACCGGCCGCCAGCGTCTCGAATTTGCGGTGGCCGTAGGGATGATTCGCGTCGGGAGGCTTGTTCGCGAGGCGCAGGCCCACCAGCGCCACGACGTTCGACGCGCCGTCGGTCAGCGAATGGAATCCGTCCGACAGGATGCTGATCGATCCGCTGATCTGGCCGTAGACGATCTTGGCCAGCGCGACCGCGAGATTCAGGAAAAGGATGCGGAGAAGAACGCTGCGAACCTCGGTGAATCGTGACTCGGTTCGCATCGCAGTCGGACCATTCGCAGATTGTCAGATTGGAAGATTGTGAGATTAAGAGCATCGAATGCCTTTCAGTCTACCAATCTGCGAATCTGCGAATCTGCCAATAGTGCTGCTTAGAAGATCCTGGCAGACGGGATCGGCCACCAGCGAACCTGGACCTTGCCGATGATGTAGCGTTTGGGAACGAAGCCCCAGTGCCGGCTGTCGGAGCTGTTGTTGCGGTGATCGCCGAGCACGAAGTAGTAGCCTTCCGGAATCACTTGCGGGCCCCAATCGTCGTGGGCGCGGAAGTCCTCGGGCACGAATTCGTCTTTCATCGGCGTTTCGTTCACGAAGACGTTGCCGTCGACAATGCGCACCGTATCGCCTTCCTCGGCGATGACGCGCTTCACGAATGATTTGTTCGGGTCGATGGGATAGTAGAGCATCACGATGTCGCCGTGATGCGGCTCGCCGATCCGGTAGGCGAGCTTGTTGACGATCAAGCGATCCTGATCCTCGAGCGTGGGGGCCATGCTCATGCCCTCGACGCGTGCGACCTGGAAGCCGAAGGTGACGATGAGCGTCGCGTAAACCGCCGCCGACGCGAGCGTCTTGAACCAGGCGACGAGCTCGTCGCGCACCATCTTGAGGCGTTCGGCGGTCTTCGACCTGGCGGCGGGATCGGCCCCAGCCGGCACCGTGACGATGAGGGGGGCCGACACGGAGGCTGCCGCGCCATCGCCGGCCATGGCCGGTTCCATGCCCATCCGCATCTCGGCTTCGGCCAGGTCGAGCTGGCGCCGCGACTCTAAAGCCTCAGGTAATCCCTGAGCCGCTTGGTCTGAGCGCGACTGACTGGTATTTCCGTCGCCTTCGCGTCCTTCATCCTGAGGATGTAATTCCTGCTGAACCAGGGGACTATCTCCTTGACCTTGTTAATGTTAACCAGATGCGACCGGTGAACCCTCCAGAACATGCTCGGGTCGAGCCGGGACTGCAGCTCGTCCAAGGTCCTGAAATTGGACGTGCCCGCCAGCTGGCTAGTTACTATGTTAATCGAGTCATCGGTAAGTGAGGCATAGATAATCTCTTCCGCCTGTACCAGCAAAAAGCGCTCCCCAACCTTGACAGCAACACGCTCACGTTTGCTCTGGCGCTCCGACATCAACTGCACGATGCGCTCGACCTGGTCGTTCAGGGGGGCCTCTTTGGCCACGGCCACCCGCTGGCGCGCCCGCTCGACGGCCTTTTCCAGCCTGGCCGCCTCGACCGGCTTCAGCAGATAGTCCACCGCGTTCACTTCGAAGGCCTCGATCGCGTGCCGGTCGAACGCCGTGACGAACACGATGCTGGGCGTCGTGCCGTTCTGGATGAGCCGGTGCGCCACCTCGAACCCGTTCAGACCGGGCATCTGGACGTCGAGAAACAGGACGTCCGGCGACACGCGCTCGACCACGCCAATCGCCTCGAGGCCATTGCCCGCCTGGCCAATGACTTCGAGGTTCGCCATCTGTTCGAGCATGTAGATGAGCTCTTCTCTCGCGAGCTGCTCATCGTCGACAACGACCGCTTTCAGGGGCATACCTTCGGACGTTTACCGTTCACCGTTTGCCGTCTACCGTCGGAATGCCATCTGCCATCTGCCATCTGCCATGGCGACCCGGCATCTAGGAGTATCGGCACGTGACGGCGTGTCCTGTTCATGCCGTAATCCGCTCGGTCGAGACCATGTCTGGAATCTCCAGCCGGATAATCGTCCCGAGGTTCGGCACGCTCGTGATTCTGACCCGATACGCCGCGCCGTAAATGACGCTGAGCCGCTCATTTACGTTGCTGAGGCCGATGCCGTCGGTCAGCGCCGTACCGAGCCGATCGTCGGTCATGCCCAGCCCGTCGTCTTCGACTTCGATAATCGCGTGGTCGTTCTGGCGGGACGCGCGGATGATGATGCGCCCGCCGCCCACCTTGCGCGAGAAGCCGTGCTTGATCGAGTTCTCCACGAGCGGCTGCAGGATCATGCTCGGCACGATGACGTCGAGCGTGTCGGGGTTGATCTGCTTTTCGACCTTCAGCTGTGGCCCGAACCGGATGACCTCGATGTCGAGGTATTCGTCGATCGATTCGAGCTCTTCGCGGAGCGTCACGAAGTGATCGCGGCTTCGCAGCAGCCGCCGCAGGAGACCCGACAGCTTGACGACCACCGTTCGCGCCGTCTCCGGATTCGAGCGAATCAGCGACTGAATCGAGGTGAGCGTGTTGAAGAGAAAGTGCGGGTTGATCTGGCTCGCCAGCGCTTCGACGCGGGCCGTCAGCAGCAGTTTCTCCTGCTCCTGGAGCCGATGCTCGATACGCGCGTTGTTCCAGATCTTGATCGGCGTGGCCACGCACAAGACCGTCGTCAGCACCACGAGGAAGACCCATCGCGCCGACATGTTTTCCATGTGGAGGAAGAAGAGACGGACGACGTGAGGCTCGTCGTTGAACCGCCATCCGAGCGTCTGGCGCAGCAGCTCGAGCGCCACGGGCGCGAGCAGCAGGATGACGGCCCAGTCGACGCGGACGTTCCTCACCATCCGCCAGATGTGACGGTGCAGCTTCGTGAAGACGAACGGCGAGAAGTGCCAGATGTCTTCCTTGTTGGGGCAGGCCTCGCGAAGGCCGCCACCGGCGAACCCGCAGCCCACGGCGAAGAACAGGGCGATGAACTCGCCCGCGAGGAGCGCGGGCGCGGCGACCATCAGCCCGACGATCGCCCCCGCGTACGGGCCCGCGATGAGCCCCGCCAGGAAGGCGCCCTCGAGGGTGAGATCGGCCGCGTCGTAGTTCAGCAGCAGGCGCGAGGCCACACCCGCCGCCAGCGGGATGCCGAGGCTGAACGCGAACAACAGGCGCTCGGGCCACGCGCGGCGCTCGGAGATCAGAATGTGGCGGAACCGGTGATAGCGGACGAGAATCGTGGCCAGCGCGGCGACGATCGTGATCTTGACGACCAGCGTCGTCAGCAGGAACTGGGCCGCGGTGAGAAACCTCAGTGGAGCATCCTCGCTGGGGAAAGCTTAACAAATTGTGGCTTACAATGTGGGGAGCATGATTAAGCGGATTCTCGAGAACACGAGCGCGCTCGTCACCGGCTTCGCGACGACCTTCAAGCACATGTTCAAGCCGGCGGTCACCGTCAATTACCCGGATCAGAAGGTGCCGATGTTTCCCAAGTGGCGCGGGAAGCAGGTGCTGATGCGCGACGAAGCCGGCCTCGAGAAATGCGTGGCGTGCGGACTGTGCGCCGTCGCGTGTCCGGCCGATGCGATTTATCTCGAGGCGGCGGAAAACGACGGCACGGTGATGGCCGGGCCGCGCTATGCGATCACCTACCAGATTCACAAGACGCGCTGCATCTTCTGCGGCTACTGCGAAGAAGCGTGCCCGGTGTCGGCCATCTTCATGGGCAAGGACTACGAGCTCGCCGTGTACAACAAGAGCGATTTCATCTGGGACAAGAAGGATCTGCTGGTGCCTGCGCCCGCTGACGCTGTGGCGCCGGCTCAGAGATGACAGCCGGTAGCGTGTAGCCGGTAGCTTGTAGCGCACGAACGCTCTTGCAACCGAACTACGAGATACCAGCTACGAGCTACCAGCAACTGGCTCATGTTGTTCGGCGCCATCGGCGATCTCCATGGCGATTTCGACGCGCTCGATCGCGCGATGTCACGCCATGCGGATGTCGCGTTCTGGGTATGTCCCGGCGATCTTGCGGCCGAAGGCGGCGAGTACCCCCGGCCGCGCTCGCCGCTGTACTGGATCAAAGGGAACAACGAAGACTTCGACTTCGTGGCCGCCCAGCCCGCGGGAGGCGGTACGCTACCCAACCTGCACTTCATCCCCAACGGTTCGTGCGTGCGTGCGCATGGGTTTGTGCTCGCCGGGCTCGGCGGGACCTTCGCGCCGACCTGGTACGAGCGGCCCGCGTCCGACCTTCGCCGCATCTCGCCGCGCGACGACAGGCGCCGGCACTTTGTACACGAAGAGGTCACTGCATGTAAGACGATGTCCGGTGTCGATATCTTTCTGTCGCACGAAGCGCCGCGCCCGTTCCCGCTGCCGCGCGTGAAGGACGCGGGCAAGACCGCGATCAACGAGGTGCTCTCGGGCATGCGCCCTCGTTTGCACCTGTTCGGGCACCATCACACGTACGCGGTGGCCGAGCGCCAGCATGTGCCGTCGATAGGGCTGGAGAAAGCGTCCGTTTCGTACCTGATCTTCGATGGCAGGACCCTTGCTCACCAACGTCTGACGATCTGATATATAGTCCTCGACGGAGGCGTATGGCGCTGCTCTTTCCGCGAGAAGAGGATAAAGACTTCGCGGGCTCGACCGACGCGGCAACACGATCATTGTCAGTCATCTCTCTCGAGACCTCGTTTGTCGAGGGTGTCTACGAGAAGATGGCCTCTGTTTACGATCTCTTCTTCGGTCTTCCTCTCCATCACGGCCGGGCCAGAGCGCTCCGGCGCATGGCCATCGGGCGCGACGATCAGATCCTCGAGGTTGGCGTCGGCACCGGCATCAGCCTTCCGCTCTATCCGCGGCGATGCTCCGTGACGGCCATCGACCTGTCGGAAGGGATGCTCGAGCGCGCGCGCACGCGCGTGCAGCAGTACAACCTGCGCAACGTGCGTCTGATTCAGATGGACGCGACGAAGTTGAAGTTCCCGGACAACTCCTTCGACATCGTCTTTGCGCCGTACTTCATCAGTTGCGTGCCCGATCCGCTGGCTGTCACGCGCGAGATGCGGCGTGTCTGCAAGCACGGCGGGCGGCTGGTCTTTCTGAATCACTTTCTGAGCGATCGCCCGATCACGTCGAAGCTCGAGCGTGCCATCGCGCCGCTGACCGTACACCTGGGATTCAAGTCCGATTTCGATCTGCCGGCGTTCCTCGCGCAGACGGGGCTGCGTGCCTCGTCCATCGAGAAGGTCAACGTACCGCGTATCTGGTCATTGGTGATCTGTCAAAACGCGGAATGAACCGGCTGTCGGACTATCAGACCTTCCTCACCCAATTTCTTCGCAGCTACAGCACAACCGGTTCGGTCCTTCCCAGCGGGCGTGCGCTCGGCCAGGCCTTGTGCCGCCATGTGGGCGCCGGCGGAGGACCGCAGAGAATTCTCGAAGCGGGGCCGGGAACCGGAGCGGTCACCGGGTGCATCATCGATCGCATGGGGAAGGACGACCAGCTGTGGATGGTCGAGCTGAACCCGACGTTTGCGGCGCACATGCGCCGCGCCTTCGAGGACAAGCCGTCGTTTCGCGACGTGGCGAGCCGGTGTCATCTCATCGAGGGTCGCGTGCAGGAGCTCGGGCAGGAAGCCCACTTCGATGTCGTCATTTCGGGCCTGCCGCTGAACAACTTCTCGTCGGACGATGTGCGGACGATTCTCCAGCGCGTATGCGAAGCTGCTGAAGCCCGGGGGCGTTCTCTCGTTCTTCCAGTACATCCTGATCCGGCCGGCGAAGATGGTCGTCAGCACCGGCTCCGAGCGCGATCGACTGAAAGAGGTTGGTGAAGCGATCGACCGCGTCCTGGGCGAAAGCGAAATCGCACGCGAGTGGGTGTGGGTGAACGTGCCGCCGGCATGGGTGCACCATCTGAGATTCTGAGCAACTATGGCAAACTAGAAAACTGGCAGACTGACAGAGCTATCGCTAAGACTGAAAACGGGAAGCGGTAGCGCAGGGCTTTCGCCATCGCCCTGCCACGCATAGGATCTCTGCCGCTGCGACCTCCGCTCCATTCACGTCCGGTTTTTCCGGCGGCGCCGGCTTGTCGAGCAGCCTCTTCAGCGCCGCGCGCCAGTTTCCCGACAGCAGATCGTGCTGTTCGATGAACTCTGCCCTCAGGTACTTCGGCATTTCGCGGACGAGCACGTCGTATTCCGCGAAGTGACCGCGCGATGTGTACAGCAGCGCCGTGTCGTTGGCGATGGCTTCGCTGATGATGCCGTAGCCGGGTTTGGTCGCCACGACGTCGGCCGCGCGTACGAGGTCTTCGTAGCGCAGCCCTCGCCCGTATAGCTCCTGCTCTGAAATGTACAGCACGCCGGCCGCCGGCTTGAGGTGTGCTCCCGGGCGGGGATATCGGTGGTCGCGATGGTGTAGTCGGTCAGCGACGCGAGGGCGGCGGTATCGAGTCCCGAGACGCCGTAGCCGCCGAACGACATCAGCACGAGCGGCTTGCCTCGCGCGCGGGCGGGGAGGCCGAGCATCTGCCGCACGTCATCGGGGTCCCGTTGCGACCGCCGCGCGATGAACGGGATATCCCGCGTGAACGATTCCAACCCTTCGAATCCGGCAGCCATCGGCAGCCGCAGTGCGAGCGTCGCGGTCTGATACGCCGCGCGAATGGCATCCACGAGCGGGCGCGTCGAGTGGTCCGGATACGCGTCGTAAATCCAGTCCCAGGTGAAGTTGCCGATCGCGATCGACGGAACCCCCGCCGCGCCGGCCGCGGCGAACGCCAGCGGCGGGATGTCGCCGACGACGACGTCGGCGCCGTACGCGCGCAGGTAGGTCGCTTCGGTGGCCGCGAGCTGCGGCATCTGACGCTGGAACTCTGTGGCCCGTCGCAGGCTTTCCTCGAGATCGATGCTCAGGCTGTCGCGCTGCACCATGCCAGTGTCGCCCTCGAACTCGACGAACTCTATTTGGCCCTGAAGCGTACGCTCGAAGAGTCGTCGGGGCGCCGACGTCCGGACGACCACGCGGGTGTCGGGCCGCGCCCGAAGGAGCGCATGAATGACTTCGACGGTGCGTGAGGTGTGGCCGAAGCCGTGGCCCGAGACGTAAAAGACGATGCGATATGATGGGCTCATGGACGAACGGGACTTCTTTACCGAGCGGCCGGAACAAAAACCGGTTCAATACACCTGTCCCCGCTGTAAGCGGCGCAACGAGTACATGGTGCGGTGGATGCGCCGGACGAAGAAGAAAAGCCTGCCGCCGGGGGCCGATGCCCGCGACCGCGCGCTGTACGCGAAGCTGCGCGATTATCTCATCCGGATGGACGACGACGTCACGTGCAAGACGTGCCAGAAACGTTTCGAGATTCCCTCGCATCAGTCGATGGTCTTCCTCGACGAACAGGGCAACGCGCCCGCTGGGAACGACGATCCCGACGACGACAACCGCGGAAATCGCGCATAATGGTTTTTCCATGAAATCCAGGTTCTGGCGTGGCGCGCTGATCCGTCTCGTGGCCGTGGCACTGGCGATTGGAACGGTGTCGGACGGACGGACGAGCCGGATTGCGCACGCGCAGGGCGTCAGCGACCCGATCGTCGTCAAGGCGCGTGCGGCCATCAATCGCGGGCAGTACGCGGAAGCGGAAGCCCTGCTCAAGCCGTTGGCCGCGAAGGCACCGGAAGGGGAAGCCG
The DNA here is from genome assembly GCA_963821395.1 of Vicinamibacterales bacterium. Classification (GTDB taxonomy): domain Bacteria; phylum Acidobacteriota; class Vicinamibacteria; order Vicinamibacterales; family JAMQPK01; genus JAMQPK01. The sequence continues at coordinate 51,838 of CAWGDY010000052.1, forward strand.
CCCTCGAGCTGGGTCTTTTCTACGAGCTGCTTGGACGCGTGGACGAATCGCGGTCTCTGCTCCAGCGCATCGCCGACATGCAGGTCGGGCCGCGGACCTCGCCCGTCGAGTACGCGCGGCTGGGCCGTGCCGCCCGCTCGCTCGGTGAATTTCAGCTCGCCAACGACGCCTATCGCCTCGCCACCGAGAAAGCGCCAACCGATCCGGCGCTGCACACGGGCTGGGGCGAGCTGTTCCTGCACGTCCACAACAACCCCGAGGCCGCGAAGTCATTTCAGGACGCGCTCGCCGCCGACGCCAAGTGGATTCCGGCGCTCGTCGGCATGGCACGGGCGCTCGTCGATGTGAACCCGCCGGGAGCCGAGAAGGCCCTCGAGCAGGCGCTGTCGCTCGACCCGAACGTGGTCGAGGCGTACCTGCTCAAGGCGCAGCTCGAGCTCGACAAGAGCGATCGCGAAGCGGCCAAGGCGTCGATTGCGAAAGCGAAGTCCATCAATCCGGCCAGCCTCGATGCCTTCGCCTGGAGCGGCGCCGTTGCCTACATCGAAGGCCGTCACGCCGACCTCCAGCAGGAGGCCGCCGCGGCGTTGAAGATCAATCCCCGGTTCAGCGGCGCCTACCGTGTGCCGGCAGAGCTGGCCGCCGCGAATTACCGCTTCGAAGAAGCCGTGGTGATGAGCCGCAAGGCGCTCGAGATCGATCCGAACGACGTGCGCACGCTCTCGGCGCTCGGCGTGCAGCTCCTGCGCACGGGCGACGAAGCCGAGGCGCGGCAGGTGCTCGAGAAATCGTTTGCCATCGACAAGTTCGATCAGACGACGTTCAACCTCCTGACGATGCTCGATTCGCTCGAGAAGTTCGAGGTGGTCACCGAAGGCAACCTCGTGTTCAAGAGCCACGCCAGCGAAATGCCGGTGATGCGCGAGTACGTCGGCCCACTGGCGCAGCAGGCGCTCGACATCTTTGCGAAGAAGTACGACTTCGTGCCGAAGGGCCCGATTCTGATCGAGATGTTCCCCAAGCACGACGACTTCGCCGTGCGCACCGTGGGGCTGCCGGGGATGATCGGCGCGCTCGGCGCCTGTTTCGGGCGCGTCGTGACGCTCGACTCGCCGAAAGCGCGTCCTCCCGGCGACTTCAACTGGGCCCCCACGCTGTGGCACGAGCTGGCCCACGTCATCACGCTGCAACTGTCGAAGCAGCGCGTGCCGCGGTGGCTCACGGAGGGGATTTCGACCTACGAAGAGAAACTCGGATCGCCCGCATGGGGACGCGAAGGCGAGCTCTCGTTTGTCGCCGCCTACGGGCAGGGCGAGCACATGACGCTCCGCGAGCTGAATGCGGCCTTCCAGGATCCCGAAAAAATTTCGCTCGCCTACTACGAAGCCTCCATCCTGACCGAGCACATCGTCGAGAAGTACGGCATGGGGGCGCTGCGCAAGCTGCTCATGAGCTACGGTGAGGGGCTCGAAGGTGAAGCCGCGTTGAAAGCCGGGCTTGGCGTGGACATCGACACGCTGCAGGCCGATTTCGACACGCTGCTGAACGCGAAATACGGCACCATCGTCAAGGCGCTGAGGCCGCCGAAGGAGCTCGAGCCCGGCAAGGGGAATCCAGAGTCCGTTGCGGCGGCGTTTCCAGACAGCTTTCAGGCGCAGGTCGCCTACGGTGAGTTCCTGCGAAAAGCCGGGCGCATCGACGAGGCGTTCAAGGTGCTCGAGCGCGCGGCCGAGATGGTGCCGATGGCGACCGGGGCCGCGAAGCCCGCGCGCGGTGATGGCGCAAATGGCTATCGAGCGAAAGGATTCGGCGCGCGCCATCAGCGAGCTCGAGAAGCTGATGCAGTACGAAAACACCGATCTCGACGCCGTACGCCAGCTGCTCAAACAGTACGAGAGTCACGAAAGCGCCTCCCGCGAAGCTGCTGTCGGCGTACGAGCGCATCGCCCAGCTCGATCCGTTCGATGCGGCCAACCACACGGCGCTGGGGCGGATGAAGTTGCAGGCGGGCGACGCGCGCACAGCCGTGCGCGAGTTCCGTGCCGCGATTGCCGCAGGTACCCTCGATCCGGCCGGCGCCCACTCGGATCTCGCGGAAGGCTATCTGGCCATCGGCGACAAGGTGCTGGCGCGCCGGGCGGCGCTGGCGGCTATCGAAGTCGCTCCGGGCTATCCGCGCGCGCAGGACTTGCTGTTGAAGGTGGTGGGGCAGTGACCGCGTTGCCCGCGTCTGCCTGCTGTTGACGCTGGCCGCTGCGGTCGCGCCTGGTCTGGCTGCGGCCGACGAGCGCTATGCGCTCGTCGTGTCGGGCGCGTCGGGCAGCGAGAAGTTTGCGGAGAGCCAGAAAACGTGGGTGTCGTCGCTCCAGTCGACGCTCCAGAAACATCTCGGGTTTGCCGCGGACCACATCATCGTGCTTTCTGAAGGCGCAGGCGAGTCCGATATCGCCAATCGCGCGAACGTGACGCGCACGCTCACCACGCTCAAGCCCAGGCTGACGGCCGACGACACGCTGCTGGTCGTGCTGCTCGGTCACGGGACCTACGATGGCACCGCCGCGAAGTTCAATCTCGTCGGGCCCGACATGGACTCGCGCGAATGGAAAGCCTCGCTCGACGGCATCGCCGCACGGCTCGTGTTCGTCAACACGACGAGCTCGAGCTTCGAGTTCGTGCAGTCGCTGTCGGGCAAGAATCGCATCGTGATTGCCGCCACCGATTCGTCCGCGCAGAAATACGCCACGGTCTTTCCGCAGTACTTCATCGAGGCGCTCACCGACCAGGCAAAAGCGGACAACGACAAGAACGGGCGGCTGTCGGTCTGGGAGGCGTTCACCTACGCGAGCCAGGCGGTGAAGCAGTCGTTCGAGCAGAAGGGCACGCTCGTGACCGAGCGCTCGATTATCGACGACAACGGCGACGGCGTCGGGAAAGAGGCCACGGCGACAGCCGCCGGCGACGGCGTGCTGGCCAGGACGACGTTCCTCGATGCCGCGCCGGCGGCGACGTCCGCGAACGCCGCGGTGGCCGCGCTCGACAAGCGCCGCATTGCGATCGAAGTCGAGATCGAGCAGTTGAAGGCGCGCAAAGGGGAGATGCCCGCGGGCCAGTACGAAGAGGAATTCGAGCGCCTCGCGATCGAGCTCGCGAAGATTTCTGCTCAGATTCGATCAACTAAGTAAGTCGCTGTCTCGACGCAGAGGCGCAAAGCCGCAGAGTATTTTCTTCCAAAAAAGTTTCTCTGCGTCTCTGCGGCTCTGCGTCAGGATGCCCAACGCAGCCGATTCATGTGGCCCAGCGCGTGCGCGAGGGCTTCTTCAGCACCAGCACCCCCGCAATTCCCGAGAGAAATCCTGCGACGTGCGCCCAGAAGGCGACGCCGCCCGTCCGGACGCCGGTTTCGGCGAGCGATCCCACACCGCTGAAGAACTGCATCAGGAACCAGATGCCCAGGAACACGATGGCCGGCACTTCGATGATTTCCAAGATGATGACGAGCGGCACGAGCGCCAGCACGCGCGAGTTCGGGTACAGCACGAAATACGCGCCCATGACGCCGGCAATGGCGCCGCTTGCGCCGATGGTCGGAACGCGCGAGCCCGGATTCACCCACACGTGCGCGAGCGCGGCGGCGGCGCCGCAGGCGAGATAGAACAGCACGAAGCGCCCGTGGCCGAGCCGGTCTTCCACGTTGTCGCCGAAGATCCACAGATACAGCATGTTTCCGAGGAAGTGCAGCCACCCTCCGTGCAGGAACATCGACGTGAACACGGTGAGCAGCTGCAGTTGAGCCGGCACGACGCCGTACGTGAAGAGAAGCGACTGCAGCGCCCGATCGGACAGTGAGAGTTCGAACAGGAACGCGGCGGTGTTGAGCGCGATGAAGATGACGACGAAGAACGGAAACGTCCGCGACGGAATCACGTCGCGCAGCGGAATCATGCGATCGATTGTGACATAATCCTTGGCCGTACCGATGAAGTGCCGCGAGTGTGGAACCGAAATCGCCGAGAAGGCGCTCATCTGTTTCCGATGTGGCGCGTCGGTCCAGGAAGCCGTTCACAAGCCGTACGTCGCGACGAAGAAGAAGCGCCCGATGATCGTGTACGTGATCTTCCTGGTGCTCGTGCTCATCGCGGCGTGATCGTATTTCTACAGTACGGAACAGGAGTGTAGAGTCGACCGGCATTGCAGGTTCGATTCAGCACAACTGATCTTTGACGCAAAGCCGCAGAGCCGCGGAGTTTGGCTTTTCGAAAACCCACGCTTTGCGCCTTTGCGCCTCTGCGTCAAAAGACTGGGAACAGTGTGGCTATTTGGCCAGCCGGGCTTCAATCGGTGCGAGCGAGGCCAGCACCACGTCTCCCACCACCTGAAGGCTTCGCGCCGAGGTTTGATCGAGTGTGTCTCCGGGCGCGTGCCACTCCGGGTAGTCGAGGTCGATGATGTCGGCCGACGGCACGCCGGCCTTGAGGAAGGGAACGTGATCGTCTTCGATGGGCGTGCTGGCGTTGACGAACACCGAACCGTGGCCGAGCTTCTGCGCCGTTGACCAGATGATGTCGGTGAGCCACGGGGTCGAGTTGGCCTCGCGCATGAAACGCGGCGAGCGTTCGCCAATCATGTCCACCAGCACCATCGCCTTGAGGCCGGACAGCGTGCCGGTCTTGCGCCCGTTGTCCACGTAGTACTGACTGCCGTAGGTGTGGTCGGTGCCGCCCCAGTCGCGCAGCGTCGCTTCCTCGCCGTCGAAGAAGATCAGCTCGATCGTCAGCGCGTTCCGACGCGCCTTGAGCACCCGCGCGATTTCGATGAGGAACGCCGTGCTCGAGCCGGCGTCGTTGGCCCCGACGAAACGAAACTCGCGGAAGAGCTTCGTGTCGTAGTGCCCGGTAATCGCGATGCGGTCCGGTCGTGCGCCCGGGAATCGTCGCGATCAGGTTGACCATGGGAATGTCGCCGATGGGCGTCTTCGCCACGAAGGATTGCTGCGTCACCGCCACGCCGGCCGTCTTCAGCTGCTCGATGATGTACTGGCGCGTGCGCTCGATGGCGGGCGAGCCCGCCGGACGCGGGCCGAAGCTCACGACCTGCCGCAGGTGCTCGTAGGCGCGCGAGGAATCGAACTTGATGTCCGGCTTCGGACCCTGGGCTTCGGGTTCCGTGACGCACGCCGCCGCGACAAGCGCGCGCGGCAACCAGAACTCTGAACGACCGAACCGGAACCGGAACCGGAACCCGAACCGGAACAGGAACCGGAACCCGGAACCTTCATTGTCGTCTTGTCCCGCGCGACGAACGCCCGCTTCGCCGGCCCGACGTAGAGCTGCCGCGGCCGCGCGATCTTCTGTTCCGAATCCCTCAGCATCTCTTCCCACTGCGCGAACCAGCCGGCGGTGCGAGGGATGGCGAAGAGCACGGGGAAGAAATCCTTCGGAAAGCCCATCGCCTGATAGATGAGCCCCGAGTAGAAGTCGACGTTCGGATACAGCTTGCGCGTCACGAAGTACTCGTCCTGCAGCGCGATGCGCTCGAGCTCGAGCGCGATATCGAGCAGCGGGTTCCTGCCGGTGACCTCGAACACCTCGTCGGCGATGCGCTTGATGATCTTCGCCCGCGGATCGTACGACTTGTAGACGCGATGCCCGAAGCCCATGAGGCGGCCGTCGCCGCCCTTGACGCGCGAGATGAACGCCGGCACGTTCTTGATGCGTGCCGATCTCCTCGAGCATTTTCAGCACCGCCTCGTTCGCGCCGCCGTGCAGCGGGCCCCAGAGCGCCGCCGCGGCGCCCGCGATGGACGAATACGGATCGACGTGCGAGCTGCCGACCACGCGCATGGCGGTCGTGCTGCAGTTCTGCTCGTGATCGGCGTGCAGGATGAAGAGCACGTCGAGCGCCCGCTCGAGCACCGGGTTGGGCCGGTACTTCAGCTCCGTCATCTTGAACAGCATGTTGAGGAAGTTGCCGGTGAAGCTCAGGTCGTTGTCGGGATACACATACGCGCGCCCGATGCTGTGGCGGTAGGCGTAGCCCGCGATGCTCGCCACCTTGGCGATGAGGCGCAGGCACTGCCGGTTGCGCGAGTCCTGATCGAAGACCAGCTTGGCGTCACGATACAGCGTCGACAGCGCGCCGACCGTGCTGATGAAGATGCCCATCGGATGGGCGTCGTACTGAAACCCTTCCATCAGCTTCTTGACGTTCTCGTGCAGCAGCGTGTGCTGCGTGATCTCGTCGGTCCAGGTCTGGAGCTGCTTTTCGGTGGGCAGCTCTCCGAAGAGGATCAGGTACGCGGTTTCGAGATACGTGCAGTGCTCGGCCAGCTCCTCGATGGGATACCCGCGATACCAGAGGATGCCCTTGTCGCCGTCGATATAGGTAATCGCGCTCCGGCAGGCCGCGGTGTTGAGGAAGGCCGGGTCGTAGGTCGTCAGCCCCGAGTCGTCGACGGCCTTGATCTGCCTGAGATCGGTGGCCCGAATCGCGCCTTCCTTGATGGGGATTTCGTACTGCTTGCCCGTGCGGTTGTCGGTAATCGTCAGCGTGTCAGCCATAAGCGCGCTACTGGTCCGTCTCGTCGTCGCCCGACTCGCGTCGTTCGCTCACGACGCCCCCACCGTGCTCGAGGGTGTCTGTTTCTGCGTCTTGCTGAACAGGCTCGGCCGGCACGCGATAGCTGCCGTCGACCCACCGGGCAAGATCCTGAAGCTTGCAGCGCTCGCTGCAGAAGGGAATCCAGGGTGCTTGTGCGGGCTCGCGACGGCAAAAGACACACACGCGAGCAGGCACGGGCGCACATTCTATAGCTGGTAGCTCGTAGCTGGTAGCTGGTCGGTCGGTAGCTGGTTCGTCGTCGTTCCATTTGCCTAGCTCGGCGCTACCACCTACTAGCAACGAGCTACCAGCCCACAACCTACGACCTGGCTAGGTTGCTGATCCGCCGCGTGATGACGGACGTCGCGGCCCGACACCATGAAGATGACGTCCTCGGCGACGTTCGTGGCATGGTCGCCGATGCGCTCGAGATGGCGCGAGATGAGAATCAGGTCGAGCGCCGGCTCGATGGTCGAGGGGTCCGACAGCATGTAGGTCAGCAGCTCGCGAAACACCTGGGTCTTCAGCGAGTCCAGGTCGTCGTCTTCGTCCAGCACGTGCTGCGCGAGCTGCATGTCGCCGCGCACGTACGAATCGAGCGCGTCGCGCAGCATGCGCTGGGCCGTGTTGGCCATCCGAGGAATGTCGATCAGCTTCTTGACCGGCGGATGCGACGCGTACCGGCGCGCCGCCTCGGCGATGTTGACGGCCATGTCGCCGACGCGCTCGAGGTCGCTGTTGATCTTGATCGCGGCCATGATCGCCCGCAGGTCGGCCGCCATGGGCGAGTGCAGCGCCAGCAGCTTCAGGCAGAGGTCGTCGATCTCGATGTGCAGCTCGTTGAGCGGCATGTCGCCGTTGAGCACCTCGTCGATGAGGTCGGGGTCGCGCTCGACCAGACCCAGCATCGCCGTGCGGACGCGTTCTTCCGCCAGGCCGCCCATGGCGAGCAGGCGCTCTTTGAGCGATTCCAGCTCCTGTTGAAAGTGTTGTCGTTCCATTAGCCGAATCGTCCCGTGATGTAGTCCTCGGTCAGTTTTTCTTTGGGTGTGGTGAAAATCTGATCGGTGCGTCCGTATTCGACGAGCTTGCCGAGCCAGAAGAACGCCGTGTAATCGGAGACGCGCGCCGCCTGCTGCATGTTGTGGGTGACGATGACGATCGTGTAGTCCTTCTTGAGATCGTAGATCAGCTCTTCGATGCGCTGCGTGGCAATCGGGTCGAGCGCCGACGCCGGCTCGTCCATCAGCAGAATCTCGGGCCGCACGGCCAGGGCGCGGGCAATGCACAGCCGCTGCTGCTGTCCGCCGGAGAGTGCCAGCGCCGAGGCGTGCAGCCGGTCCTTCACCTCGTCCCACAGCGCGGCGTGCTGCAGGCTTTCCTCGACGCGGTAGGTCAGGTCGGCCCGGTCTTTGGCCAGACCGTTGATCCGGAGGCCGTAGGCCACGTTCTCGAAAATGGATTTGGGGAAGGGATTCGATTTCTGGAACACCATGCCCACGCGGCGCCGCAGGTCGACCACGTCGGTGCCGCCCGAATAGACGTTGTGATCGTCGATGAGGATGTCCCCCTCCACGCGGGTGGCGGGGATGATGTCGTTCATCCGATTCAAGGTGCGCAGAAACGTGCTCTTGCCGCACCCTGACGGTCCGATGAACGCCGACACCTGGTTTTCGTGCAGGCCAACCGAGATGTCGTGCAGCACGCGCGACTCGCCGTAATAGAAATTCAGGTGGTCGACGCGGATCTTGATCGGCGTCTCTTTGGCGTCGGTGCGCCGCGGCGAGGGCGCCGCCAGTTGCGGGGCAGTCGTCACAGTGTCAGCCACGTTTTCTACTGTATCGCGCGGGTGTTAATACCGTGTTAACACCTGCAGATGACACAGGGAGTGTCATGAATGCTTCTCGGCGGGCTCCGGTTCCTGCGTCTGGGCCCCGTCCGCATTCACCAGAAAGGCCTGCACTTGCCGGCGCAGCTCGTCCTGGAGCACGTCAACCGGACGCCGCGCGTCGAGCACGCGAAAGCCGAACTCGTCGGCCATCGACGAATACTCGCGCAACAGCTTGTTCTGGTAGGACCGGAAGCTGTCGTAGATGTCGTCGCCCCCCTTGAGGTCCATGCCCGATTCCCAGAAGTCCATCCCGCGGGCCGACAGCACCCGGCGAATCAGCGTGTCGACGTCGATCTTGAGGTAGAAGACCAGATGAGGGGCGATGGCGAACCCGTAGAGGCTGCGAAGCCACGCGCGATCGACGCCGCGGACGCCCGCCCGCGCCAGCGCCGAGAAGATGTATCGATCGGACAGCACCACGAAACCGGCCTTGAGCGCCGGGATGATCTCCTTCTCGAGCCGGTCGGCGAAATCGGTGGCGTAGAGGAGCACGAACGTCAGCTTGTTCAGCGTGTTGCTCGACTTCGCGAGCTCGATGGTCGGCTGCATCAGCGCCGAGCGCGTCCACCCCGTCTCGACGACACCGTAGCCCTGCACTTCGAGCCATTCGCGCAGCAGGCGGATCTGCGTGCTGCGTCCCACGCCGTCGGTCCCCTCGACGGCGATGATCTTGCCCGGGTAGTGATCGATCGGCGCGTAGGGCAGGCCGTGGCCGTAGTAGCGCCCAGGCTGGATGTGTCCGTTGGCGCCGAACTCCGGCGTCTGCTCTTTCGCGTCTTTGGTGTCTTTCTGATCTGTCATCGCTCTTCACGGCAGGGAAGCCCTGCGCTACCGAACCTTAACGAACTTTACGAACCTCACGAACCGCACGAACCCACGAACCGTTCTATTGGTTCACAACTTCCAACGTCGGCTTCTCCAGCTGCCTCGACACCAGATTGCGCACCATCTGCTGCTGATCGGTAATCGCCACCGATGCGTCGACGACGCTGAGGCCGAATTCCTCGACCAGGCGGTCGTACTCGTCGAGCACCTTGCCCTGGAACATCCGGAAGCTCTCCTGCGCGTTGATGCTCCAGCCCATGTCCAGTCCCGCCTCGTAGAACTTCAGCTTCACACGGCGCGCCATCAGGCGATCGAGCGAGACGTCGATCGGCACGCGGAAGTAGAGCGCGAGGTCGGGCCGGACGGCGAAGCTGTAGAGGTCGCGCACCCACGCGCGATCGACGCCGCGCGCCACGTCGCGCGCGAACGCGGTATAGGCGTAGCGGTCGGCCAGCACGATCATGCCCGCCTTCAGCGGCGGCACGATGTTGTAGAGGAGCCGGTCGGCGAAATCAGTGGCGTGTAGCAGACTGAAGGTCGTCGGTGTCAGGGAATTCTTTTTCTTTCCCATTTTCGTCGCCGTTTTCACCAGCGCCGACGAGTTCCACTCCGTGACGAACACTCGCAGTCCTGCGGCGCTCAGCCACTTGGCCAGCAGGGCGAGCTGCGTGGTTTTTCCCGACCCGTCGATGCCTTCGACCACGAACAGCTTCCCCGGATATTCGTGCGGCGTGCTCAGGTTGTTCAGCATAAGAGACTCTGCCGGCGCTCAGGCGGATGGGCTTGCCCAGGATGCGCTGCGAGCGGTGCGGTCTGTCGTTGGGCGGCCCAGAGCTCGAGCTCGGCAATCGCCCGTTGTGCGCAGCTTGATGAGGTATTCCTCGCCGCGGTCGAGGATCTCGACGCCGCTCACCGCCTGTGCGTGACTGCGGTCGAGCGTTTCGGCGAACCGGAGAATGGCCGACAGCGTCCGCACGGTGCGGCGCTCGCTCCGGCCCAGCGAGCGGAAGTCGGCGTGCGATTTCTTCGGCGTCGTTTTCCGGTGATAGCGCGCGACGAGCGCGATCATCTCGCACTCGTCCGGCTCGAAGCCGCGAAGATCGCCGTTCCTGATGAGGTAATACGAGTGCTTGTGGTGCCGCGGATAGCTGATGTGCGTGCCGATGTCGTGCAGCAGCGCGGCGAACTCGAGCCATTCGCGCTCGCGATCCGTCAGGCCGTGCACCTTCTGCGTCTGGTCGAAGATCGCCAGCGAGAGGCGCGCGATCTGGTTGGCGTGCTCCGGCCAGTAGCTGCAGCGCTCCGCCAGCTCGACGATGCTCCGGCGGCGCACGTCGGGATACTGCCCGGCCTGCGCGATGTGCTTGCGGTTGCGCTGGATGTAGTCGAGCACGAGACCTTCGCGCAGCGCGAGATCGCACAGCGTGATCTCGCTCGCCTCGAGATGCTCGAGAATCGTATCGAGCAGCACGGCGCCCGACGACGATGAGGTCGGCCCGCCGCGGGTCGAGCCCCGGCATCTTCATGCGCTCCGAAATGCTGCGGTCGATCACGTCTTTGCGCACCCGATGAATCTGCTTGGCTGAAACACGCAGGTTGCGAATCTCGTCGCTCGGCCGCCGGTGTTCCGCCGTCGCGACCGTGCCCAGGCTCAGAATGGTACCCGAGGTGCCGATCACGCGGTCGAAGCCGGCCGTGCGGATATCGCGCAGATATTTCGCGAGCTCGTCCTCGATGTGCGCGACCATCTTGCGCTCGTCGCGCGCCCGACAGGGGATCGGTACGAACGAAGCGCTCCGTCAGCCTGATCACCCCCAGCTTGAAGCTTTTCGCGACCCGCATCGACGTGCCGGCACCATGCGTGATCTCGACGCTTCCGCCACCGATGTCCACCACCACGGCCGAAGCACCTGCAACATCGACACCGTAGACGGCGGACAGATGGATGAGGCGGGCTTCCTCGGTGCCCGAAATCACCTGGGGTTTGATCCCCGTTTCACGCTCGACGGCAGCCAGGAACTCGCCGCCGTTACCGGACTCCCGGACCGCGCTCGTGGCCGCCGCCAGAATCTCTTCGACCTGATGCGATTCAGCCAGCCGGCGAAACCGCGAAAAAGTTTGCAGCGCGGCCGCCATCGCCTCGGCCGTCAGCGCCTTTCCATCGAGACCACCCGATCCCAGGCGCACCATGTCCTTCTCTCGATCGATGACCTCGAAGGACAGGTCCGGTCGGATCCTGACCACGATCATGTGGATCGAGTTGGTTCCGCAGTCGATGGCTGCTATCCGCATCTATTTGGAAATAAAGGAGTTGTCGCCGTCATACAGACTTTCTATAATGGAGGATACAAAGACGGCTCTCGCTGCATGACCCGTCCCGCATCCTAGCATGAACGCTACAACTCCCCGCGACAGGCTCTGGCGCAAACGATTGAACGAGCTCAGCGCCGTGTGGCCGGAATTCGTCAGCGGCCGCACGCGAGGCCTGCACAAGACTCGTGTGGCGTCGCGCCGTATTCGCGAAGCGCTGCCGATCGTCGCGGTTGCCGCGCCTCCGGCGAAGGTCAAGAAACTCAACAGGAAAATGCGCGCCCTGACGCGGGCGCTGGGTCCCATCCGCGAGCTGGACGTCGAGCTTCACCTTCTCGACGACAGAGGCGCACCCTCCCGGAATGTCGGACCGGGTTCTGGAAATCGTGCGCCGGGAAATCGCCGCGCGGCGGCAGACGCTGCGCGACGAGCTCGACGACGACGCGCCTGTCAGCGACGTGAAGCGGCTTCTGAAAAAGCTCGAGCGGGTGGCCGATGGGAACGGCCGGCGCAAAGGGCAGGGCCGGAAACAGAAGGCGGAGAGCAGGCTCGAAGCCGAGTGGCGGGGCGTGCTTGCGGCCCGCCTGATGCGGCGCGCGAAGAGGCTCAGCGCGACGATCGATGACGCCGGCCCGCTGTATGTGCCGGAGCGGCTGCACGGCGTGCGCATCTCGGCGAAAAAGCTGCGCTACGCGCTCGAGATCGCGCGGGACGCGGGGGTGGCCGGCACGGCGCCGCTCTTGAGAATCCTCAAGCGCCATCAGGAGCGGTTGGGCGACATGCACGACTTGCAGACGCTCGTCAAACACGTGCGTGAGACCGAAACGGCTCCGGGCGTTGGATCGAACATGGGCGACCTGACGGTGTACGCCGACTCTCTGGATCGCGAGTGTCGCCGGCTGCACGCCAGCTTCGTGGAGCATCGCGACCAGCTGGCCGTGGTCGTCAAGGAAGTACGGCAGCAGATCGTGCCGGCGCTGACGATGCCGCCGCGCCGCCAGGCGCACGTGACCAGCACCCCTCACGCCGACTCCCACGCGAAGTAGCCGATGGACAACGAACGGTTCGAGCTGTACCTCATCCGGCACGGTGTGGCCGCGGAGCGCGGAGAGGCTTACCCGGACGACACGCAAACGCCCGCTCTCGAGCGAAGGCATGCAGAAGCTGCGGCGCGAGTCGAAGGCGCTTCTGGCGCTCGACGTCGAGTTCGACGTCATCCTGACCAGTCCGCTCGTGCGCACGCGTCAGACCGCCGAAATCGTCGCCGGCGCGTTCCGCAATACGCCGCCGATTGTGAACGTGGCGTCGCTCGCGCCCGGCGGCACGCACAACGCCATCGTCGAGGATCTCGCCAAGCAGCAGCGCCGGCATCGCATCGCGCTCGTCGGTCACGAGCCCGGCATCGGCGAACTGGCCAGCAGGTTGATCGGGTTGCGCCGCGCGCTGGATTTCAAGAAGGGTGCGATCTGCCGGATTGACGTGACGGCCCTCCCGCCGACCGGGGCCGGCCGGCTTCGGTGGTTCCTCACGCCCCGCATTTTGCGCAGGATAGGCAAGTAGGACTGCTCTAGGAGATTTCCGACCACCCCTGGTTCTGCAACGCCAGCGCTTTCAGTTCGAAGAGCGCAATGGCCATTTCGACGTGCCGCCAGTCGTGGAGACGGCTGGTGCGAATGTCGCTGTCGTCGTGCTCGCGCGCGATCCATCCTGACGTGATACTTCGCTCTATCGTGAGTTGACGGCTGTGGCCCTGGGTGGCCAGTCGTTTTGTAAAAATCATGGGTGTTGTTGTCCTGTGATGAATTTGGACAGGATTGATGGTGCCGTACTTTGCGTGACGGCCGTGTAAACTTTGGATCGCCGATGCGGAAGTGATACAACCCGTGTCGATTACGGATTTGAAAACGGTTCCGGGATCCATTTTGTGAAATAGCTCCCGGAGCCGTTTCTCAGATGCGGGTTCCGGGCGCGACGCGGCCCCCCTTGGGCACGATGATGACCCCGCCCCGGATGAAGTAGCCGTTGCCGTCGGCGTGCTGCACGCCTGCCTCGTTGACCAGTCGCGCCTCGTCTCCGATCGACGAGTTCTTGTCCATGATCACGCGGTCGAGCACGACATTCCGGCCGATGCCCAGCGGCGTGGCGGCCTCCGGTTCGTACATGTCGGCGCCCAGCAGCACCGACCGCCTGATGCTGGTCCCGCGCGAGACTTGCGTGCGGATGCCGATGACCGACTGCTCGATCGTGCAGTCATCCAGAATGCACCCGTCTGCCACGATCGACTCGCGAAGCGTGCACGCGCGCATCTCGGACGGCGGAAGAAACCGCTCGTGCGTGTAGATGGGCTTGCGCGGATCGTAGAACCTGAACGGCGCGTCCGGTTCGGTGAGCCTCATGTTGGCCTCGTAGAACGATTCGATCGTGCCGACGTCGGCCCAGTAGCCGTCGTGCAGGTACGCGCGCACGCGATGCGTGTCGAGCGCGCCGGGAATGATCTCGCGGCCGAAATCGGTGGCGCTGGTTTTCTGCAGCAGGTCGAGCAGCACGGCGCGCGAGAACACGTAGATGCCCATCGACGCGATGAACGGCGTCGTCGAGCCGTTGTACTGATTGTGAAAGGGGTTGCCGGGCTGCGTGCTGCTGCCGATTTCGAGGAGGCGCTCGGCGCTCGGCTTCTCTTCGAACCCGATGATGCGGCCATCACGATCGAAGCGGAAGATGCCCATCCCCGGCGCGTCAGCCGCGCTCGCGGGAAGCGCGGCCACGGTGATGTCGGCATCTTCGTCGACGTGGGCATCGAGCAGCCGGCCGTAGTCCATCCGGTACAGGTGATCGCCGGCGAGGATCAGGTAGTAGTCGGCTTCGTGCCGCAAGAAATGGCGGGTCGCGCGACGGACCGCGTCGGCCGTGCCCTGGAACCAGCTCGAGCTCTCCGGCGTCTGCTCGGCGGCGATGATGTCCACGAATCCGCGCGAGAACGGATCCATCCGATAGGTCTGCACGACGTGGTGGTTGAGCGAGGCCGAGTTGAACTGCGTCAGCACGAAGATCCGCCGCAGATCGGCGTGCACGCAGTTGCTGATCGGGACGTCGATCAGCCGGTGCTTGCCGCCGATGGGCACCGCCGGTTTCGATCGCTGCTGCGTGAGCGGAAACAGGCGCGATCCCTGGCCGCCGCCGAGGATGATGGCAAGGACGTCGTCCACGTCAGACCATGATTCCCAGGAAGAAGAGCACCAGTTCGAACACGAGGATCGCGATGATCGTCACTTCGAGGAGCTCGCCGCGCACCATGCCGAGATGTTCGACCGCGAATCGATAGATGTCGTCCATCGTCTTCAGCTTCTCGCTCACGCTGGTCTTCCACCGATCGAGGTCGAGGCGCGCGCCCACGAGAGAGAAGAGCCGCGCCGCGTAGACGTCGCCGACGATCTTCAACGCGTTCTCGGTGCGATCGGTCAGCTCGTTCACGTCGATGAAGAGCGCATGCACCTGGCGCGCGGCGCGCGCGTAGTGCCGTCCGAGAATCGCGTCATACCAGCGCGCTTCCTTCTGAATCTTGGGATAGATATCCGCCAGCGCGCTGTCGAGCAGTTCGTCGTAATACCGGAACTGCAGAAGCTGCGAGTTGGCGAACTCGATGATCTCGACCGCCGCCTGCGTTCCGGCGACTGTATCGTATACGAACGCCGCGTTCCATGTGGGAATCACCAGGTCGTCGGCCAGATACGAAATGCGATGGCGCAGGACTTCATCCCGCTCCTGCCGGCTCAGCGACGCCCGCTCGCCGCGCAAGCAGCGACGCGATCACATCGCCGTGGTGACCGCACGAGCGCCTCGGCCGTGTGGGGCTCGCTCATCTCGTTGATCGCGATCACCAGGTAGTCTTCTGACAGCGCGGTCGACCGAGGCTTGGTCATCGCGTTCGTCAGCCGCTCTGCCACCGCGCGGCACGCCTGCTCGGCCTGCCGCTCCAGCGTTTCGTTCTCGATGAGCGTGTTCGAGAGCGCGGCCAGCTCGGCCCAGGATCCCTCGAAGTCGCGGGTCAGCCGCAACGAGATGACGCCGTAGTCGAAGAGCTTGAAGCCAGTGCGAAACCCGTCAATCGACGGGAGGTCGACGATCGCGCCGTCGAAGACGAGCGGTGGTTGCTGGTATTGGACGTAGGCCGGAGTGGCGGGCTTGGGCGCGAACTTCGCTCGAACGCTGCCGCCTATGCTGGCCGCGGCCACCTGAAGATCGGCCGCCTCGGCGATGTCGAAAAGGTAGAGGGCGAAGATCTGTCCGCGGAGAATCTCCACGTCACAGTATGGCTCAGTCTTCCACTAAGTTCTGTTCTTCGACGAAGCGGTAACCCATGCCGATGACCGTCTCGATCTGGCGGCCGGCCTGGCCCAGCTTGCCGCGCAGGCGTCCGACGTGGACGTCGACCGATCGCGTCTCGACCTGCCGGTCGAGTCCCCAGACACGCTCGAGCAACCGATCGCGCGACAACACGCGGTTGCGGTTTTCGACGAGGAACCGCAGCAACTCGAACTCGCGCTTGGTCAGCCTCACGGGCGATCCCGACACGCGCACCGACACGGCCTCGAAGTCGATGGCCAGACGGCCCCGTTCGTAACCCGGATTCCGATCGCTTCCCGACACGGGCGGCGGCCGCCGGAGCACGGCGCGCACGCGTGCGACCAGCTCGCGCAGGCTGAAGGGCTTCGTGACGTAGTCATCCGCTCCCAGCTCGAGGCCCGACACGCGATCCGATTCGCCGGTCCTTGCCGTGACCATGATGATCGGAATGGCCGCGCTGGAGGGGCGCCCCCGCAGCAGGCGGCACACCTCGAGGCCGTCGATGAAGGGCAGGTTGAGGTCGAGCAGGACCAGGCCCGGAGGCTCCTCCATGACGCACTTCAACGCCGCCGCTCCGGTGTTGACGATTTCGACGTCCATCTCACCGCCGCGTTCCAGCGCATGCTTCATGAGCCCGGCGATATCGGGCTCGTCCTCGACAATCAACACACGCGTCTTGCTCAAGTTTGTCATCGACTAGGACATTAAGACGGGCGTGTTACTGCTCGATTGCCGGCCTGTTAATTCTGAGTTACGTCACGTTTCCGCCCATGTTTTCGTGCCGTTCTCCCCGTCATGTCCGTCTGAAAACACGACAGTTTTGCACGCTGTTCCGGCTCTGTCCGGCGTCGCCATTGGGCTTCTGGGCTGGCTCGGTTCTCGCAGTAGCATTGTCTGGTAGGTTACGGAGGTAGGCATGATCTTCACCAGGCGGCTCCAGAGTCGAGACCACGTCAGGGCATTCGTCGTCGATGAGGCAGACGAACGCGGGTGGGAAGTCCGTGAAGAGGAGGACCATCGCGTCGTAAGGCGCACCTGGCTGCACGACTGGCACCGTGTGGAGCACGCCGTCATGCGGTTTGGGCTGGAGGCAACGCAGCTGGAACGAGCGGGTGGGTGACTGAATCTGGAAGCTAAAATCTAAAATCTAGAATCTTCTTGGAGATCTCTTCGTAGATTCTAGTTTCTAGTTTTTAGTTTCCAGCTCAAGTGTTGTCTGAATGGCCACCCCGGGCGCCAGCGCGCGGGTCACCGGCGTCTTGTCGGCGATCTCCAGCAGCTTTGCCTGTTGTTCGGCGTCGATCGCCTCGCTGACGGAAATCTTCCGCTCGATTCGAAGCGGCTCCTCACCGTCTTTCAGGAGCCGAAGCCTGACGTCGATCGTGCCGAGCTTCCATTGTTTGCGCTCGCTGTACATCCGCAGCGTGATGCTGGTGCAGGCCCCGAGGCTGCTGAGCATCAGTTCGAATGGCGGTGCGCCGGTATTCGTGCCCCCGCGTTTCTCGGGCTCGTCCGAGGTGAATTGGTGCCCCGCCGCCGCAATTTTCTGTGCGTATCCCGTTTCTCCCGTGACCGTCGCGCTTGCCAGAATCATCGTCGCCATTGCGCTATATTACTTGTAGGGCTCGGCTTTAGCCGAGCTGTGAGGGCGACATGTTCAATCCACGCAAAGCAACGATGGTCGAACGCGACAAAGCGCTGCGCGGCCGTGCGGCGAAGATGATGGTGGCCGATCGCCACGCTGTACAGGGAACGCCCCTCGACGATGAGTTCGCCGGAAAGGAACTGGCGCTCTTCGGCATGGGTTGTTTCTGGGGCGCCGAAAAAGGATTCTGGCTGCTGCCCGGTGTGTACTCGACGTCGGTCGGATATGCGGGCGGCTTCACGCCCAACGCGAGCTACGAGGAAGTCTGTTCCGGCCAGACCGGGCACACCGAAGTGGTGCGCGTCGTGTTCGATCCGGCGAGGACGTCCTACGAAGCGATGCTCAAGCAGTTCTGGGAGGGCCACGACCCGACGCAGGGTATGCGGCAGGGTGCCGATGTCGGGACTCAGTACCGCTCGGCCATCTACTACTACTCCGACGCGCAGCGCCGCGCAGCGGAACAGTCGCGCGACGAATATCAGAAGCGGCTCACGGCGGCGGGATTCGGATCGATCACGACGGAGATTCAGCCCGCACCCGAATACTATTTCGCCGAGGATTACCATCAGCAGTATCTCGCGAAGAATCCGCGCGGCTACTGCGGGCACGGCGGAACAGGCGTCTCCTGTCCGGTGGGAGTCGCGACTAACCCATAAGTAGTAACCCTTTTTTGTTCACTTCCTCTTCACATTCGGTCTGGTAGCGTTGTTCTTACGGGCGCGAGTGCCCGTAAGGAGGAAGAATGAGAAAGGGAGTCATCGCCCTCGGCATCGTGGCATCGGCCTGGCTGGCCGGTCCCGCCGCGGCTCAGGAGCAGCTTCTACCTGCGGACGTTGGCGATTTGTCGGTCGGCAAGGTGATCGAGGTCAGGGACAGCACCGGAACGGCCGTGCTGTGCGCCCCGCTCGACAAGAAGCCGATCGAGGGGAACGAATACGAAAGCGAAGCGAAGCTCGTTGGTTGCGGCGTCGATACCAAGGCAACCGGAGAATCGGAAGTCGAAACCAAGAAGCTCGCGACCGGCCTCGATCAGGAAGTCGAGTTGACGGTGATGGGTCTCCCACCGGAGACGAAGTACTCCATCTACATCGATAAGACGCTGGTGGGCACATTCCAGACCAACAAAAGCGGCGCTGCGGAAGTGGAACTGAAAACCGCAGTGAAAACGGCGAAGGCGAAGCCTAGGCACGGCGCAGCCGCCGTCCGGCAACTAGCTGCCGGTGTTCATCCGCTCGAGGCGGCGTGTGGCCGTGCGGGCGAGGAGGGAACAAATCAGCACGATGCTGACGAGCACGAGCGCGCCGGCCCAGGCCTGACGGTGCCAGTCCTCATAGGGGGAGCTGGCATAGGTGAAGATCTGCACCGTGAGTGAGGCCGTCGGCTGCAGCGGGTTCGTGCTCCAGTAGTAGTTGTTGAATGCGGTAAAGAGCAGCGGCGCGGTTTCACCCGCAATCCGCGCCAACGCCAGAATGACGCCCGTGATGATGCCAGGGAGCGCGGCGGGCAGCACCACGCTGAACGTCGCGCGGGCGCGCGTGGCCCCGAGCGCCAGCGCCCCTTCCCGCAGCGTCTGTGGAACCAGCAAGAGCAGTTCTTCCGTGGTCCGGGCGATGATCGGAATCATCATCACGCCCAGCGCGACGCTGCCCGCGATCATCGAGAACTGTCGCATCTGCAGTACGACAATCGCATACACGAACACGCCTATCACGATCGACGGCACGCCGTTGAGCGTATCGGCCGCGAAACGCGCCGCCGACGCCAGCCGCGTGCCCGCGTACTCCGACATATAGACGCCGCAGATAATCCCCACGGGCACCGCTCCAAGCGCCGCGAATCCCGTCAGCATGAGCGTGCCCAGAATGGCGTTCGCCATGCCGCCTCCCGATTCTCCGACAGGCACGGGGAGCTTGGTGAAAAAGTCCCAGTTCAGCGACTGCACGCCTCGCGACGCGACGAAGAACAGGATCAGCGCGAGAGGGATGAGCGCAAGGATCACCGACGACGCGCATAGCATCACGGCGATTTGTGAAAAGACGCGGCGGCGTGTGTTCCGGGTCATGCGGCGTCACCCACGGCTGCGGGTTCAAGCTTCGCTTTCGCTGTTGGCTGCGTCTGCCGGTTCATGTTCCAGATGAGCAATCGCGAAAACGCGTTGACGATGAGCGTGATGGTGAACAGCACCAGGCCGATTTCGATGAGCGCGTGAAGGTGCAGGTCGTCCGAGGCTTCGGCGAACTCGTTGGCGATGACCGCGGCCATCGTGTACTGCGGAGCGAAGAGCGACGTCGAGACGGTCGGGTTGTTGCCGATGACCATCGTCACGGCCATCGTTTCGCCGAGCGCGCGGCCGAACCCGAGCATGATGGCGCCGACGATGCCCGTGCGGCCGTAGGAGAGGGCCACGCGAATGGCTTCCCACCGCGTGGCGCCGAGCGCATAGGCACCCTCACGCTGGGTGCGGGGAACCGACTTCAGCACTTCGCGCGCGAGCGACGAGATGAAGGGCGTGACCATGATCGCCAGGATGAGCGCCGCCGACAGCATGCCGAGCCCGATCGGAGGCCCGCTGAAGAGTGGCAGAGCGCGGAGCGACTCCGGCATGGCGTTTTCCAGGTCGCGGACGAGCGGGACCAGCACGAAGAGGCCCCACAGGCCGTACACGATCGACGGAATCGCCGCGAGCAGCTCGGTGAGGAAAATCAGCGGCTGCCGGAGCGACGCTGGACACAGCTCGGAGATGTAGGTCGCGATGCCGAGAGAAATCGGCGCCGCGATGAGCAGGGCCAGCAACGACGAGTACAGAGTGCCCCAGATGAACGGCCGCGCTCCGAAGTCGTGCGCGACCGGATCCCAGATGTCGGTGACCCAGAACCCGAGCCCGAACTCGCGCACCGAGAGGATCGACTCGCGGAACAGCACGACGCCGATCGCCCCGACGAGAACCAGAACGAGCGCGGCAAACGCGCCCGTTCCGACCTTGAACCCGAGATCGCTCCCCGAGCGGGCCATGAAGCGCATCACTGTACCTTAATCCGCTTGAGTTGTTCGAGCTCCATCGGCACGAGCGCGTCGGGCAGCGGCGCGTAACCGAGATCGGCGGCCGCCTTCTGGCCGTCGGTGAGCGCCCACTTCATGAACTCGCTCATGGCCGCGGCGCTCGCCTTGTCGTCGGGCGATTCGTAGAGCAGAATCCAGGTGAACGACGAAATCGGATAGGCGCCCGCACCGGGGGAGTCCGTGATCGACACGCGGAAGTCCTTCGGCATGGTCGCCATCGCGCCGGCAGCGGCCGCGGTGACCGACTTCACCTCGGGGTTGACGAACTCGCCGGCCTGGTTCTGCACGGCGCCGTAGCTGATCTGGTTCTGCAGCGCGTAGACGAGCTCGACGTAGCCAATTGACGCGGGCGTCTGCTTGACGAGCCCGGCGACTCCTTCGTTGCCCTTGCCGCCGACGCCGACCGGCCAGTTCAACGACGAGCTGGCGCCGACCTTGCTCTTTCCATTCAGGCGAGATCTTCGACAGGTAGTCGGCACACACGAAGGTCGTGCCCGAACCGTCAGATCGGTGGACGACCGTGATCGCGGTCGACGGCAGCTTGACGCCCGGGTTGATCTTCGTGAGCGCGGCGATCGTTCCATTTCGTGATCTTGCCGAGGAAGATGTCGGCGATGATCGGACCGGTGAACTTGACCTGGCGTGTCGAGCGCCTTCGAGGTTGTACACGGGCACGACGGCACCGAGGACGGTCGGGAAATGCAGCACGGGTCCCGGAGCCTTCGGCGAGCATTTCGTCGGTCATCGGCTGATCGCTCGCGCCGAAAGAACACCGTCCGCTCGACGTCAGCTGCCGGATGCCGCCGCCAGATCCGATCGACTGGTAGTTGATCTTCACGTTCGCGTGCAGCTTGTTGTAGTCGGAGAACCACTTCGAATAGATCGGATTCGGGAACGTTGCCCCGGCGCCGTTGATCTGGGCTCAGTCCCGCCGCCGCATCTTCGGGGGGCTTTACAGGTCCGCCGCCGCCGCCACCGCATGCCGCGGTCAGGGCCAGCGCGGCGACGATTGCCATCAGTTTCCTCATCATGAGCCTCCAGAAAGTCGTGCGTTTCCTACCAGCCGACACGAAGCCCGGTCGTCCACGACACGCCTGAGAAGGCGCCGCCGTCGTTGGCCCGGTCGTTCATGTCTACAAACTGGATTCCGGTTTGCAGCTTCAGCCGATGTCCGTAGAAGTAATAGTTCGCGCCGAGATACGCCTCGTTGTATTCATCACCCCTGCCTGTGACCACGCGGCTTTCGTAGGTGGCCAGGCGCACGCCGTTCGGATCCGCACTGTCGATGTACGTGTAGCGCCCGACCGCTTGAAGCTTGTTCGTCACGTTGAAGAACGGCATGGCCTGAATCGCCCACATGTCGCTTTGTCCGAGATAGCCCGACCCCATCGTGAAATCGGTCCTCGCGCCCCACTTGCCCTGTTCAAATCTGAAGTTGATGGAGCCGATGTGGTCGAACGGCCGCGTGAAGGTGTTGTTGCGGTCCGCCGTCTGATAGACGTAGTTGCCCGACAGCAGCGCTTCGCGCACCTTGAGCTTCGGCGCAAAGTCGTAGCCGATGACGCCAAGCGTGGCGGTGCCGCCGTTGAATTCGCCGAACTCCCGGTTCGCCGCGCCCGAGGAGTACAGACCCACGCGATAGACCCACGCCGCGCGTCTGCCCGACAGGGCTGACCCCCGGCAGATATTCCATCGGGAACCACATGTTGTTGGCCAGGTTGCTGCGGTCGATCGTGAGCAGTTCTCGCGACGAGTTCGCGCCGTCGAGCGTGAAGGGCGCGCTCTGTTTGCCGACGGTCAGCACGATCCTGGGGTTCTTGGTCCACTGAACGTAGAAATCGGTGAAACGGACGTAGAGAGGGTTGTGCCGCTGCGGATCCAGTTCCACCTCGCTGTGCAGGAGGAACTTCTTGAAAAAGGTGATGCGCGGCCCGATGCGCAGCCGCCGGACGTTCCACTCGCTGTTGTCGCCCTCGTCGGACTCCGAGTCCGCGAAGTCGTAGTGGAATCGGCCGGTCAGGAGCACGCGCTGCACCACCCGGTTCCCGTCATCGGAGTACAGGTCCGTGAAATTGCCCCACACCTTGTCGTAGCCGGAAGGAGGTTTCTTCGCGGCTGCGGTTTGTGCGGCGGCCAGCGTGGGGAGGGCCAGCATCAGCACAATCGAGGTTAGTGTTCGCATGCAAAGAGCATATAAACGCAGGGTTTCCAACGGATGTCGGACGCGTTTCAGGGGTGTTAATTCGCGTTACAGGGGTGTTAACTGGCGTTTACAGGGCCGCCATGCCTCCTATAAGATCACCGGGCCTCCAAAGGAGACCCCCTTGGCATTTCGATTTGGACTGATCCCCAGAAACGAGGACTTCTTCTCTCAATTCATAGCTTTAGCCGACGAGCTGAGGGTCGGTGGCGAGCTGCTGGAGCAGATGCTCGCCCAGGAGCCCGTCCTCTGGGACAAGGTTGACGAGATTAAGGAGGTGGAGCACAAGTGCGACCACCTGACCCACCAGATCATCCAGCGGCTCAATTCGACGTTCGTGACGCCGATCGACCGGGAGGATATCCACGCCCTGGCGAAGTCGCTCGACGACGTCATGGACGCGATCGACGCGTCGCGCGCGTTTCGTGCGGCTGTACAAAATCAAGACCCTTCGGTACGGCGCCCGGGAACTGGCGCGCGTCATTTCGCTCAGCGTGGACCAGGTGCGGCTCGCGCTGCAGGCGCTCGAGAAGCACGCGGGCGTATCCGAGCGTGCGGTCGAGATCAATCGGCTCGAGAATGAGGCCGATCGCATCCACGAGAGCGCGCTCCGGCGCCTCTTCGACGAAGAAACCGATCCGGTGCTGATCATCAAGTGGAAGGAAATCCTCGACGTGCTCGAGGAAGCCACTGACCGCTGCGAGGACGTTGCCAATCTCCTCGAAGGCGTCGTCGTCAAGAACGCCTAGAGGAGCCGCGACGGTCCGATGCCGCCGATTTACATCATTGCCGTCATCATCCTGACGGCCCTCATTTTCGACTACATCAACGGGTTTCATGACGCGGCGAACTCCATTGCGACCGTGGTGTCGACGCGCGTGCTCTCGCCGGGCAAAGCCGTCATCTGGGCCGCGTTCTTCAACTTCATCGCGGCATTCGGGTTCGGCACGGCCGTGGCCAAGACCGTCGGCGCCGGCATGGTCGACCTCAACATCGTCACCTTCGGCGTGATTTTCGGCGGCCTGGTTGGGGCGATCGTGTGGGACCTCATTACCTGGTACTGGGGGCTCCCGACGAGCTCGTCGCACGCGCTCTTCGGCGGGTACGCGGGCGCCGCGATTGCCAAGGCCGGTTTTGGCGCCATCATCGTGTCGGGATGGACCATGACGCTCATCTTCATCGTGCTGGCCCCGTTGATCGGGTTGTGCGTCGGCCTGCTCGTCATGAACGCCATCTACTTCTTCTTCGCCCAGACACCGCCGAGCCGCGTCGACCGCTGGTTCCGGCGTCTCCAGCTCGCATCGGCCGCCGCATTCAGCCTGATGCATGGCGCGAACGACGCGCAGAAGACGATGGGCATCATCGCGGGTGCGCTCGTCACCGGCGGCTATCTCGAGTTGCAGAACGGCCAGCTGCAGATCCCGTTCTGGGTGATCATCGCGGCGCATACGGCCATCGGGCTCGGCACGTTGTCGGGCGGGTGGCGCATCATCCACACGATGGGATCGAAGATCACCAAGCTTCGGCCCGAAGGCGGCTTCGCCGCGGAAACGGGCGCCGCCGTCGCCATCTACACCGCGACGATGCTCGGCGTCGGCATCAGCACGACGCACACCATCACCGGCGCGATCGTCGGCGTCGGCGCAACGCGTCGCCTGTCGGCCGTCCGATGGGGAGTGGCCCGGCAAATCGTCTGGGCCTGGGTCCTGACGATCCCCGCCGCCGGCGCCATCGGCGCGGTGACCTACATGTTGATTCGCACCGCGTTGCCATAAATCCGCGGACAACTACCGCTGAGGTACGTCGGCCTCGAGCCTCTTGCGAACCTCGGGCAGCGCCATCCAGATGCGCAGGCGGGCCGCCAGACCGGTCGCGATGTGCTCGAATGCCCTCTTTCGGTCTTCCTCATCAGGAATCAGAACGGGATCTTCAAAGCTCCAATGGATGTGCTCCGGGTCGTCGGGAAAGGCCGGACACGTTTCAGCGGCCCGATCGCAGACCGTAATGATGAAGTCCCAGCGCTGGTTCACGAATCGCTCGATGGCCTTTGGGTGCAGAGCGGAGGTGTCAATCCCGAACCTCCGCTCGAGCACCTCACGCGCGAGCGGATGAATCTCTGCCGCCGGGGCGCTGCCGGCGCTGAAGACGTCGGCAGCCCCTTTGGACATCTGCCTCAGCAGTGCTTCGGCCATCTGCGATCGGGCCGCGTTCCCCGTGCACAAGAACAGCACGCGTAATGGTGTCGTGACCATATGGCATCCTGGTCGCTATGAATGTGTCGCTACGAACAGCACTCGGGCCCGCAGCACTTCGATGGCGCGGGTTTTTGCGCGCGGATGAATGCGCTCGCGATTGACCCCTCGACTCGACCGGCCAGGCCCTCCACGTCGAGTCCGGTGTCCGCAAGAAACGTCCGCGCATCGTCGATGGTGTAGACCCGCCACGGCTCGACGTTCACATCCGTGAATCCCGCCGCGCGGAGTTTCTGCTCGTACTGTGTGTCTTCGAGCGCTCCGGCAATGCATCCCACCCACAACTCCATGCTGCGGCGTACCTGGGCGGGAACATCACCGTGGACGACGACGTCAGAGACCGCGAATCGGCCACCGGGCTTGAGCACGCGGAACGCTTCGCGAAGGACAGCATCCTTGTCGCTCGACAAGTTGATCACGCAATTCGAGATGATCACATCCACCGAGTTGGCCGGCAGCGGAATGGCTTCAATGGTGCCCTTGAGAAACTCGACGTTGCTCACACCGGCCTTCACCTGGTTTTCCCGGGCGCAGATCCAGCATGGCGTCGGTCATGTCGAGGCCGTAGACCTTACCCGTCGGGCCCACGCGTTTGGCGGAAAGCAGCACGTCGATGCCGCCGCCCGAGCCGAGGTCGAGGACGGTTTCGCCAGGCTTCAGATCCGTCAGTGCCGTGGGATTGCCGCAGCCGAGCGATGCCGCGACCGCCGCCGGTGGCAGGTCGCTGGTTTCCTCGGCCGAGTAGAGGCTGGACGTAATCGGATCGCCGCACCCGCACGACGAAGGTCCGCAACAGGAACCTGCGTGCCCCGAGTTTTTCACCGCTGTGGCGATTGCCCCGTATCTCTCCCGCACGGCCTCTTGAATGTCAGTCATCGTTCCTCCGCATATACGCACAAGCGAATATACAAACGATAGAGCCTGCGTGATATATTTGTCAAGACATATATATGACGAAGCAACTGGATGAGCTGGAAGGTCTGTTCAAGGCGCTGGGGGACGCGACACGGCTGCGCATTCTCGGCCTGCTCCTCAACGGAGAGGTGTGCGTCTGCCACATTCACGAGAGCCTCAAGGTGTCCCAGCCGAAAGCGTCGCGACATCTGGCCTACCTTCGCGAGGCCGGGCTGGTCGAAACCCGTCGAGAAGGCGTGTGGATTCACTACCGGCTGGCCGAGCTCGACGATCCGCTCCGGGCCACCGTCGCGGCGGCCGTCAAGCACACGCTGAGCCACGTCGATGTCATCCATAAGGACGCCGAGCGGTTCCAGAAGAGCACTGGCTGCTGCATCGCGCCGCCGGTGGAGCTGGCCGGTGCGGTGTGCTGTGCGTGCGAGCCCTCCAGCAAGGCAGACACCCCGTGAGCACCCGCATCGGCATCAACGGGTTCGGCCGGATGGGGCGGCTGGCGCTTCGGGCGGGATGGGACAAGCCCGATCTCGAGTTCTCACACATCAATGAGGTGAGCGGTGGTCCCTCCACGGCTGCTCATCTGTTGACGTTCGATTCCGTCCACGGCAAGTGGCATCGGCGTGTCAGCTCGTTCGACGGTGGCATCGACATCGACGGAAAACGGATTTCCTTTTCAGACCACTCGACGCCTGGAGCGGTGCCCTGGTCCTCGAAGGACGTCGATGTCGTCCTCGAATGCAGCGGAAGGTTCCGGACGAAAGAAACACTCGAGGCGTATCTTGCGGCCGGGGTGAAGACGGTGATTGTTGCGGCGCCCGTCAAGACGGGGGCGCTGAACATCGTCGTGGGCGTGAATGACCATCTCTACGATCCGAAGGTGCACCGGCTGTTGACGGCGGCGTCCTGTACGACGAATTGTCTCGCGCCTGTTGTCAAGGTGCTGCACGAGGCGATCGGCATCAAGCACGGCGTCATTACGACGATTCACGACATCACCAACACGCAGGTGGTGGTCGATGCGCCTCATAAGGATCTGCGGCGAGCCCGCGCGAGCAGTTTGTCGCTGATTCCCACGAGCACGGGATCGGCGACGGCGATCGGCCTTATCTATCCGGAGCTTTTGGGGAAGCTCACCGGTGTGGCGGTGCGTGTGCCGCTGCTCAATGCTTCGCTGACCGACTGCGTGTTCGAAATGCAGAGGGCCACGACCGTCGATGAGGTGAACACCGCCTTCAAACGTGCGGCGGCCGAAAAGCCGCTGGCGGGCATTCTCGGCTACGAGGACCTGCCGCTCGTGTCGGTCGATTTCAAGGACGATCCGCGCTCGGCGATTGTCGATGGGCCGTCCACGATGGTGGTCGACGGCACGTGCGTCAAGGTGCTCGCGTGGTATGACAACGAAATCGGGTACGTCAATCGGATGGTCGAGCTCGCGCAGCGCGTCGGTCGTGGCCTGACGGCACGAGCATGATCAGCAGCCGGCAGTACGCAATCGTGACGGCGGCGTACTGGGCGTTCACGCTGACGGATGGTGCGTTGCGGCTGCTCGTGCTGCTGCACTTCCACGAGCTGGGCTATACGCCCCGTCCAGCTCGCGTTTCTGTTTCTTCTGTACGAGTTCTGCGGGGTCATCACGAATCTCTTCGGCGGGTGGCTCGCTCACGCACGGGCCTGCGATTCACGCTCGAACTCGGCCTCGGCATTCAGGCGCTTGCCCTGGTGCTGCTCGCGCTGCTGAACCCGCTCTGGCCGGTCACGCGTCTCAGTGGCGTACGTGATGGGTTGCCAGGCGCTTTCTGGAATCGCGAAGGATCTGACAAAGATGAGCGCCAAGAGCGCCGTGAAAGTGCTCGTGCCGAAAGGCGACGAGTCCGGGCTCTTTCGCTGGGTGGCCATTCTGACCGGCTCGAAAAACGCCTGAAAGGAGTCGGATTCTTCCTCGGCGGCTTTCTGCTCTCGGTGCTCGGCTTCAAGGCGGCGCTTGGTGACGATGGCCGGCGGCATCGTCGTCGTGCTGCTCTTCGTGGTGACGTCGTTGCCCTCGACGATCGGCCGGCCGAAAACGAAGGTGAAATTCAGCGGCGTCTTTTCGCACTCGGCTGCCATCAATACCTTGTCTGTTGCGCGTATCGCGCTCTTCGCCGCCAGAGACGTATGGTTCGTGGTCAGCGTGCCGGTGTTTCTCGGCAGTGTCCTGGGATGGACGTTCGCAGAGATCGGCACGTTCCTCGCGCTCTGGGTGATTGGCTACGGATTCATTCAGGCGGCTTCGCCCGTGCTGCTGCGAACGGTGATGGGCGACAGGATGCCGCCGCCGTTCCTGATCGGCATGTTGGGCCTTGCGCTATCTGTCGTCACCGTCGCGATCGTGTTTGGACTGGATGCGGGAGTGTCGGGAGGATTCGTCGTTCCGGCTGGCCTCGCGGTGTTCGGAATCGTCTTCGCTTTGAACTCGGCGGTCCATTCCTATCTCGTGCTGGCGTATGCGGAGTCCGAGCGAGTCTCAGTCACCGTGGGCTTCTACTACATGGCGAATGCGATTGGGCGGCTGCTCGGTACGCTGCTTTCCGGTCTGCTGTACCAGTATGCGGGAGTGATCGGTTCGTTGTGGGGGTCCGCCCTGCTCTCGGCGATCGCTGGCATCAATGCCTTCTTCCTCCCATCCGTGCCAGCTGAGGGCGCCTGGTGATCTATCAAAGCCGACGAATAAAAAGGGGCGGTCGCTTGAACGACCGCCCCTCGAACGAGACCACGGCGCCGGTGCGCCGTTTCTCAATGCACGACTAGAAATTGAACCTGAACCCGAGCTGCACCTGACGGTTCGTGCCGAGGCCGACCGTGGTTCCCACAGTCGACGTCAACCGTCCGAACGAGCCGGCCGCCGCGGAGCTGAACGGCTGTCCGGGCTGCACACGGTTGGCCTGATGTGGCCGACTCACCCGCGCCGGGAAGCGCGTTGGGCAGCGACCCGATCGGGTTGGTGAAGTTCGTGATGTTGAAGAGGTTGAACACCTCCACGCGGAAGCTCGGCGTTCGATCGGCCGCCGGCGTTGATCTTCTTCGACACCACCAGGTCGACCTGACGGAAGCGAGGGTCCGTGAATCGCAGTTGCGCGTCAGGTTGCCGAAGGTGCCGGGCTTGGGAATCGCGAACGCCGCCGGGTTCAGGAACAGCGAGCCCGCCATCCTTGACGAAGGGATCGACACCCGGAATCACATCGGGCCGCCGCGTGCTGCGCGAGGCGCCGCCGCCCGGCGTATTGACGACCGCCGTGCGGTCCGCCGCAGCGTTGTTCCAGACGACGCCCGCTGCCGTCGACGTAGACGATGTCGGGCCGCGTGATCGAGCACAGGCACCGGCAGGCCGCTGCGCGCGTTGGCGATGCCGCCGATCGTCCAGCCGCCGGTTGACCGCGCCCTCGACCGGGAGCGTTGTAGAGCACGCTGAAGTTGAACGTGTGGCGCACGTCGAAGTTGTTGTAGCCATCGTCGTAGTCGAACTCGGCGAGGGTCCGGGCGTTGTTGCCCGCCGTCACCGCTTCGTTCGATCCGCCGGTGTTGCCCTTGCTGTAGCCGAGGGTGTACTGACCGTTCAGCGACGACGCCGTTCGCCGACCGGCGTGTCAGCGACAGCTGCATGGCGTTGTAGCTGTCGTGCCCGCCGCTGGTCTTGTAGTCGACTTCGGCGAACGGGACGCTGCAGATCGCGTCCGGCAGATGTCGTGCCGTTCGGCGTTCGCGCGTGACGATGTCGAACTCGCGAATCTGCGTGCCGCGCGCCGCGCCGTTCGACTGCACGCCGATCGTCCGGTTCGCGACGCTCCGCAGGAACAGGTTGCGCCCCTGGCTGCCGACGTAGGCCACCGACGCCGCCATGCTTGCGCCGAGCTCGCGCTGCATCGACGCCGTGTACTGGTAGACCCTCTCCGGCAGCGTGTAGTCGTTGGCGTAGGCCCGCGGCTGATACGACCGGTTGTTCGGGTTGTTGATGAAGTTCGCGCGAATCAGGTCCGGGTCGACCGGGTAGGCCAGGAACGCGCCGCTCGTGAGCGTCGTGCTGATGCGCTCGGCTTCGACCGGCTGAATCTGATCCTCGGTCTGGCCCGGGACCGACGAGGATGCCGAATCCGCCCTTGAAGCACCGTCTTGCTCGACCGGCGCGTAGGTCGACCGACACGCGCGGCTGGAAGTTGTTCTTCTTCGACTTGTAGAACGGCGTGGTGTCCGGATCGAGCACGCCGGTGTCGATGTTGAACTTGACGATCCGGTTGTCGCGCTCCTGCAGCGGCATCGAAGTAGTCGTAGCGCAGGCCGTAGTTCAGCGTGAAGTTCGGGCCGAACGCGCCACTCGTCCTGCGCGAACGCCGACGTAGTACTCCTGCTCGATGTGCTTCAGGCCCGTCGCGCCGTTGTGGAACGGGCTCGGCTCGCTCAGGTCGCCGAAGTAC
Organism: Vicinamibacterales bacterium; assembly: GCA_963821395.1. Taxonomy (GTDB): domain Bacteria; phylum Acidobacteriota; class Vicinamibacteria; order Vicinamibacterales; family JAMQPK01; genus JAMQPK01. Next base: position 82,322 of record CAWGDY010000052.1, read on the forward strand.
TGAATCGTCGTCGGCGTGTTGGCCAGGAAGCTGTTCAGGTTCGAGAAGCTGTAGGTGATGCCGCCCTGCTGGTCGGTGCGTCATGCGAATCATCCGGACGTCGGCGCCGATCTTCACGTAGTGGCTGCCGCGACACCTGGCTCAACGTGTCGGCGACCGTCAGCGAGTACGGGTTGTAGGGCGCCGACCGGCCGTTGCCCGCGCTGTTGACGCGCACCAGGCCGCCGGGAATGGCGACGCCCGATGAGGCGCCCTGTCCGGCGATGCCGGTGTTGGCGACCGACCCGCTGAGGTTCAGGATGATGTTCTCGAAGCCCGGCCGGGGCCAGGCCCTGTTCGGTCGAGGCCGCCGCGTTGTAGCCGATCTTGAGTTCGTTGATCGCGCCGTCGCCGAGCATCCCCAGCAGGTTGAAGACCGCGTTGCGCGGCTTCGACGTCGTCTGGAAGCAGCGGCCGGTGACGCCCTGCGGCTCGGTGTTCGTGCCCCGAATCGCTGGAAGACGCGCACGTAGCTCGACCAGTTGTCGTTCACCTTCACGTCGAAACGGGCGCTGAAGGCATCTTCGTGGACGTCCTGATTGTCCTGCAGCTGCGCGATGTCGAAATCGGGATTCGCGGACGCGCCGGGCAGGATGACCGCGTTCGGCGCCAGGAATCCCGACCGCAGCGCGGCGATCGCGGGCACGGCCCGCGCCCATGCCGCGGCGCTCGGGACCGCCTTCGACGAAGTTCTTGCCCGGCGTCGAGGCGATACCCTTCGTAGCTGCCGAAGAAGAACGCCTTGTCCCTCATCAGACGGGCCGCCGATGGATCCGCCGAACTGGTTCTGCTTCAGCGGCGACTTCGGCCGAGCGCTCCGGCGATGACGCTGTCGTCGGGATTGCGCGTGCGAGTCGAAGTGGTTCGGCGCATCGAGCTTGTCGCTGCGCAGGTACTCGAACAGCGAGCCGTGGAAGGCGTTGCTGCCCGACTTGGTGATGACGCTGACCTGGCCGCCGGTGCCGGTGCCGTATTCGGCCGGGATAGTTGCTCGACTCGACGCGGAATTCCTGGACGTTCTCGAGGCTCGCCTGCAGCTTGAACGGCGTGTTGTTCTCGCCGTTCACGTTGCCGGGCGCCGCGTCGATGATGGCCGAGCCCTCGATGCCGTCGTACTTGATGACGTTCTGCTCGACCGCGCGACCGGAGAAGCGGATGTCCTGCCAGGTGCCGGTGCCGGCGTTCTGCGCGCCGGGCGCCTGCAGCAGGAGCTGCGACATCTGGCGGCCGTTGACCGGCAGCATGCCGACCTCGCGCTCGCTCACGTTCACGCCGATGCGCGCCGAGCTGAGGTCGAGCACTGGTGCTTCACCGGTGACCGTGACGGCCTCGGTCACGCCTGCCGGCTTGAGCTCGAAGTCGAGCCCCAGTTCCTGCGTGGCGGCGACGGGCATGTTGGGATACTCGAGCGTCGAGAAGCTCGCCAGCGACACCCTGATCGTGTAGGTAGAGGGTCTGAGGGCGGCGACCAGAAACGTCCCGCGCGGGCTGGTCGTCGGCTTTCCGTTCCTCGCCAGTCCGATCGTTCTTCACCGAAACGTCTGCGCCCGGTACAGCGGCGCCTTGCGTGTCGCGCACGGTGCCGATGATGCGGGCATCCGATTGCGCCAGGGCCTGGCCGGGAACGAGCAGCAGTCCCAGCAGACTCAGAGCGAGCGAGAGCCGCAGCCAAGCCTTTCTCGAAGTCATGTGCACCTCTGGAGGAAATCCATTGGCGCGTAACCTCTTGACAGTGAATCACTTGAGCAGCATCCACAGCTTGTCTCTGGTGAGTTAACGTCCTTTTTACGACCTCGTCACAGCCGCATCACGGCCGCTCCCTAAGCTCTTCCTGAACTAATGGTGATTTTTCTTGAGAGGGGAGAGGATTCCATGAAGCGTTATTTCAGGCTCGTGGCAGCATTCGTCGCGCTGGCGGCACTGCTCGTGCCGGCAGTCGTCGTGGCCCAGCAGACGGAGTCACGAATTATGGGTCGTGTCTTGGACGACTCCAAGGCAGCGATGCCAGGCGTGACGATCACGGTCACCTCGAAGCAGACCGGTGCGGTGAGAAACTCTGTCTCCGGTGGAGACGGCACGTACACGATCACGAACCTTCGTCCTGGAACATATACGGTGCTCTTCGAGCTGTCGGGATTCGCGACGCAGTCGCGCGACGTGCTCCTCGGCGTCGGCCAGATCGAATCGATCGACATGACGATGGCCGTGGCTCAGCTGCAGGAGGCGGTGACGGTGACCGCCGACTCAGCCGTCCTCGACATGTCATCGGCGAAGATCGGCGTGAACGTCTCGCCGGAAGAAATCGAGACGCTGCCGGTGAACGGCCGCAACTTCGCGAACCTCATGACGCTGGCCACCGGTGCGACGACCGACGGCAACGGCGGCTGGGCGAGCGTGCGCTTCAATGGAAAATCCAACCAGCAGAACTACCTGAACTACGACGGCGTCGACGGCACCTACGTCTGGGACGCGAGCCCTGGCTATCTGAACTCGACCGGCTCGCAGTTCCGCCTGCAGACGTCGATGGAATCGGTCGCTGAGTTCCGCGTGAACTCGGGCCTCGCGCCGGCCGAGAGCGGCCTTGGCGCCGGCGGCAACATCACCGTCGTCAGCAAGAGCGGCACGAACCAGATGCGCGGCTCGCTCTTCGAATACAAGCGCGACGACGCGCTCGATTCGGCGAGCAAGTACGACGACAAGAAGCAGGAGCTCGAGCTCGACCAGTTCGGCGGCTCGCTGGGCGGCCCGATTGCGTCGAACCGCACGTTTTTCTTCGGCAGCTTCGAGGCGCTTCGCCAGAAGACCGGCCTGAGCTTCACCGAAGCCGTGCCGAGCGCCGAAGCCCGCCGGCGGATTCTTGCGGGCGAACCCATCGGTTCGGGAGCCGGGCAGAGCGCGGCCCGCACGCAGGCGGTGGCGCCGCTGCTGAACGGCTTCCCGGCCGGTGAGACGGCGGTTGCGGGAAACCCGCTGCTCGCACTGGCCACCAGAACACGACGGCCCGGCAGGAGGAGAACAGCCTGTCGCTGCGCGTCGATCACCGATTCAGCGATTCACAGTCCTTCTACGCGCGCTACCTCTTCAGCGACGGCGACCTCGATACGCCCGACCGGACGGTCACACCGCGCCGCGTCCGCGCCAAGCAGCGTCCGCAGAACATGGTGTTCAACTACCAGTCGCTCGTCGGCCGCAACATCGTGAACGAGGCCAAGATCGGGTACAACAAGCCCACGACGAGCGCCATTGCCTTCGGCGATGTCGCCGGGTACGACCCTGTCGGCGTCTCCCTGTCGGGAACGGTCACCTCGTCGTCGATTGACGCGCGCGGCACGACCGGCATCGCGCGAAGCGGGCTGCTGATTCGCGCGACGAGCGCCTCGTCGACGACCGGCTCGGTCTTCGAGCCCCACTCGCTCTCCTTCAGCGACGCGGTGACCTGGACCAGGGGCGCCCACACGTTCAAGTTCGGCGGCGAGTACCGTCAACTGCAGTCGGATTTCCAGTTCCTCGGCAGCACCGAGATTACCTACAACAGCATCAACGACTTCATCGACAACCGGCCGAACGCGGTTGCGGTGGCGCTCGACTCGCCGGTGTTCTACCCCCAGCAGTACTACCTCATCGGCTACATGCAGGACTCGTGGCGCGCGCACGACCGCCTGACGTTCGAGCTCGGTCTGCGGTATGACTTCTACTCGCCCGTGAAAGAGAAGAACAGCACCGCGAAGCCGTTCTTCGTCGAGGAGAACAACTTCGGATCCGACCCCGACAACTTCTACAACGCCGACAAGAACAACTTCGCGCCGCGGCTGTCGGCGGTCTATCGTATCGACGACAAGACGGTGTTCCGGACGGGCTTCGGGCTCTTCTACGGCCCGGGCCAGTTCGAAGACCGCATCCAGCCCATCGAGAACGCCATCGAGCGCCGCCGCGTGGGCGCCGCCGATGTCCCCAACAACGGGCTGGCGTATCCGGTGCCGCCCTCGCAGTACCTGAACGCGCTCTCGATTCGCGGCTACACCCACGACCGGCCGGACGAATACAACATGCAGTACGGCGCGAGCGTCTCGCGCGAGCTGCCGGGCGCAGTGAACCTGACCGTCGGGTACACCGGCAGCCGCGGCAAGGACATGTTCCTGCGCGGCGTGGCGAACACGCTCGACTTCAACACGCGCACGCGGCAGCAGCCGAGCTACGGACAGATCGATTACAAGACCTCCGGCTGCCTGGATGGGCTGGTGATTAACAATCAGGCGATTACGGGCTGCGGCCGTGCCTCCTACGACGCGTTTCAGCTCGGCCTCTCCCGCCGGTTCCGTTCGGGCCTGTCGGGCGGCGTGAACTATCAGTATTCGCAGAACAAGGGCACGACCCAGGGTTCGAACGAGGCGGCGACGTCGGGGAACACGTTCGACTACAACACCGAATACGGCACGAACCCGCAGGACATCCCGCACACGTTCAACGGCTCGCTCGTGTATCTCATCCCCGGCCAGGGCGCATTGAAGGGCGGCTGGCGCGTGGGCGGCATCGTGAACGCGCGCAGCGGAGTCCCCATCAACGTCATCATCAGCCGGCCCGACAACGCCACGGTGAACGGTGCGACGGTGACCAACATTCCGGGCGGCAACAGCCGGGGCACGCAGCGTCCGGACGTCGTTCCTGGTGTGGACCCGTACCTGAAGGACGGTGTGCGGTGGCTCAATCCGGCCGCCTTCACGACGCCGCAGCCGGGGACGTTCGGCAATCTCCCGCGCAACGCGCTGCGCGGGCCCGAATTCGCGCAGCTCGACCTGATGTTCAGCAAGGACTTCCAGTTTGCGCAGTCGCAGTCGTTCCAGGTTCGCGTGGAGATGTTCAATCTGGTCAACCACCTGAACTACGAGAACCCGGCGTCAACGCTGCCGAACGGCACGCCTGGTGTGCCGTTTACCGACGCGCAGGCCGGCACGTTCGGCTACATGCTCGGTCCGCTGAATCGCACGGTCGGACTCGGCACGGCGCGCCAGACGCAGGTGTCGCTCAGGTACTCGTTCTAGAAATAAAGTGAAAAGTGAAAAGTGAAAAGTAGAAAGTAAAAAGGCGAAGTCGAAAGTCGAAGTCGAAAGTCGAAGGGGTGGGAAGCGGAAATTGCTTCTCACCCCTTTTCACTTTTAACTTTCTACTTTTCACTTTTCAACTTTTCACTTTTAACTTTCGACTTTCCACTTTCATGAACGCCTTCACCTTCTTCACATATGCCCGGGTTTCGCGGTAGGGCGGAATACCGTTGAACCGATCGACCGCGCCGGGGCCGGCGTTATAGCTGGCTACCGCGAGATTCAGGTTGCCTTTGTGGAGGTCGAGCAACTGTCGCAGGTAGCGCGCGCCGCCGAAGATGTTCTGGCGAGGGTCGAACGGGATCGAGCACGTTCAGCTCTTCGGCCAGGGCAGGCATCAACTGCATCAGACCCTGGGCTCCCGCGCGAGAGACGGCAAACGGGTTGAACGCCGACTCGGCGAGGATGATCGCGCGAATCAGGTTGGGATCGAGCCTGTAGAGGTCGGCGGCTTCGGCGATGGTGTCGTTGTAGGCGATCGTGGCGGGCAGCGCGCTGAATGCCTCGCTTGTGGACACAAACCCCTGAGGCGCAATTCGGAGTGCAGGTGCTCTCGCGGCTGACGCCGGAACGGACATGGCGAACATGCCGAGCAGCAGGCCGCGAACTGTACGTTTCCGCCGGCTGATTCGTCGCCGATCGGCGATTCCCCGTTCCGAGCACCGGCGATCGTCTCCGTGGCGGCGGTCGTCGTCGCGGCGAAGGCCGAGAATATCTCTCACAGACCTGAACGAGAGCAAGATGGTGACCATGTTCGATTGAGTGGTGGTTCCTGCCGGACCGCCCTTTCGTACGAACGCCCGACGGCCGATGTACGTAGGCCCGGGTCCTGCTCTTTGGACTAGTCGTCGGGCCGGGCTGTACCGTGAGTGGACAGAACAGGTCGTTCAGTTTTCCCAGGCGACAGCGTCGCCGATTGCTATGGCGCCGCCGTCGAGGACTTCCGCGAACACGCCGCCTCCCAGGCGTTCGCGCATCGCGTCCTGGAGGCCGGTCGCGGCCTCTTCCATGAGCTCGCAGGGCCGCGTCTCCCCTCCGATGCGCAGCCGGCAAGACCCGACCTTCAGAATCCGGCCGCGGGTGTCCTGGAAGTCGAGACCCGAGACCACGAGGTTGGCCCGGCGCGCGTCGGGCTCGAGCGAGGCGCCGACCTCTGCCATCAGCTCGTTCCACCTCTCGGAAGAGAGCAGCGTCACCTGCCGGCGTCCTCCCCGATCGGCATTGCCTGCCAGGCCGCGCCCGGCCTCCAGGAGGGCCGAGTCCTTGGGATCCATCGGGCCGCCATGAGCCCGTTTGATGAAAATTCCAGCCAGTCGCCCGTCCAGCTAAGCCTCCTGTCTTCTTCCAGCTACATGGTTTTCCACAGCTATTGTGGAAAACAATTTACATTAACGTTGCACTTGCGGCCGAGGCGTGTTACACGTTGTTAACACGTGCTTCGTTCCTGTCTGTACTACGTGTCGCCCGTTTTGGGGGTGCTGCTGCTGAGCCCGCCGCCGGCTCGAGCTCAGGAGAGAGAATCGCCGCCCGTTTCGCGTGTCGAGGTGTTTCTCACCGTCGCCGACACGCTGCCCGGAGCTGTTCGCTCCGTAATGATGGCCGAAGCGACGGCCATCTGGCGACAGCAAGAAGTCGCCATCGAGTGGCTGCCAGCGAACGACGCGCGGTCGCCCGCGCCCAATCGGCTTCGCGCGATGGTCGTGGAACGGCGCCCGATGCCCACGCGTGTAGATGGCCCGTTTGCGGTGGGCGAGCTGGTTCGATCGGCGAACAGCCACCCGATTGCGCTGATTTCGATCGAGCGTGCCGAGTGGCTGGTCGCGAGTGCCCGCAGCAGTGCGGGATATGAGCTCACCGCGCTCGACGAGCAGCGCCTCGGCGTGGTTCTGGGCCGCGCGCTGGCGCACGAGATTGGTCACTTCCTGCTCGGTCACTCACACCCATGCCCGCAGCGGGTTGATGCGTCCGCGGTTCGATGCGGTGGAGTTCACCGATCTCCGCCAGGGGAGTTTTTCGCTCGATCAGGACGCGGCCGCCTGGCTGCGGACCGGCGGCGACCGCAAGTTCGTCTACGCCCGCCGGTAGGCATCACTGGCAATCCTGAAGGGCTGCGCCACCGCTGACAGTGTCGTTAGAGTGCTGGTGGCACAGGGCTTCAGCCCTGTTTGAGATGCCAGAGTTCCTTCAACTGCTCACTGCTATAGACGCCAGAGTGCCGGTGGCACAGGGCTTTAGCCCTGTTTGATCTGCCAAAATTCCTTCAATTGCTCCTTGCTGTACACGTCAGATCCACTGTGCGGATACTCGAGGAACTCGCGCACCAATCCCTTCCGCACGGGGTTTTCCAGCGCATAGCGCACCGCTCCCGCCATTTCCTCATCGTCGCGCAGAACATGGTCGTAGTAGCTCTCCTGCCATAGGGATTCGCCGGTCAGTTGCTTGTGCTGATATCCCGCGCGCTGTTTCCAGCTGGACATGAACCGCTGGAAGTCCGACTGTTCTCCCGTTGCGGCGACGACGAGATGAACATGATCGAACATGAAGCAGTACGCATGAATTGCGAAGCCGAACGACCCGGCGCATTGCCGAATCGTGGTCAGCACCGGATCGATCGATGTGCGGTCGGCGAAGATGGATTTTCGGAGGTGGGTGCAGATCGTCACGGAATAGCGATGGAGGCCGATGTAGGTGAAGCCGCCGATTCGGCCCGGACGTCGAGGAAACACGGCTCCCCGTAGGGCAAGCATCGTACCGCCGCTGAGACAGGGCTAAAGCCCTGTGCCACCGCTAAGACGGGGCTAAAGCCCTGTGCCACCGCTAAAGGCAGGGCTGAAGCCCTGCGCTACCGTTCTGCGGGCCCTGTGCCACCGCAGATTTGGAGACATCGGTGGCACAGCGCTTTAGCGCTGTCTTCTAATCTGCGAATCCCTCAATCCTCAATCTGCCAACAATCTCCCAATCCACCAATCTGCGAATCTGCGAATACTTATTTCACCAACACCTGTTGTCCAAACGTGCCCCAGCCTCGCGTCAGGTAGTCGCTCAAGGTCAGCGCCAGAAGAATGATCATCCAGTAGAGGCCGGCAATCGCGGTCAGCTTGATGAGGCGCGTGCTGTACTTCACGTGCATGAAGAAGAGCACGACGAGCAGCGCCTTGACGCAGGCAATCACGAGCGCGACGACGCTGTTCAGCGGGCCAAGGTCGACGTACGCCACCGCCACCGTGATGCCGGTCAGCGTCATCAGGATGGCGAAGATCGCGTAGTAGATCTTTAAGGGAACGACGTGATGCGTCGAAGACGCCGCGTGCCCGGCCATGTCGGTGTCCTTATGCATGCCGCCCAATCAGATACAGCAGCGGAAAGAGGAAAATCCACACGATGTCGACGAAGTGCCAGTACAAGCCCACGATCTCGACGGGAGAGTAGTAGCCGTTGCCGATGACGCCCCTGGCGGTCCAGATGAGCATCCACGTCATCAGGCCCATGCCGACGATCATGTGCGCCGCGTGCAGCCCCGTCATCACGAAGTAGAGCGAAAAGAAAATCTGCGCGTGCCTGACGAACTGCGGCTCGGCCGCGTACTCGAAGTGCAGCCCGGGAATCAGGTGCTCGTGAAACTTGTGCGAGTACTCGAGGCCCTTGATCCCCAGGAACACGGTGCCCAGCACCATCGTCAAGACGATGAACACCATGATGCCCTTGCGCGAGTTCAGTTGCGCGGCGTGCACGGCCATCGCCATGGTCAGGCTGCTCCCGATCAACACGGCCGTGTTGATCGTGCCGAGCGGGATGTCGAGATGGTGGCTCGCCGACGCGAACGCCTGCGGATACCAGCCGCGGTAGATCGTGTACACGAGGAACAGCCCGCCGAAAAACAGGATTTCCGTCAGCAGGAACACCCACATGCCGAGCGACGCGGCTTCCTGCTGCTGATCGAGGCTGTCGAAGTGATGCGCGAGCGCCGGATGAGCCGTGGTGTGGTTATGCAACGTGTTTCACCACTGGGGATGGATAGTTGTACGGACTCTTGGTCACCGTCGGCGTCACCGGGAAATTCTCGGTTGGCGGCGGGGACGTCGTGCTCCACTCGAGGCCGGATGCCCCCCACGGATTCGCGCCGGCCGGCTTTCCGTAGCGCAGCGACCACGCCAGGTAGAACATCGGCATCAGATACCCGACGCCGAGAATCGAGGCGCCCGCCGACGACAGCACGTTCAGCACCTGGAACTCGGGCGGATACGCGTGATACCGCCGCGGCATGCCGAGATAGCCGAGGATGAACTGCGGAAAGAACGTCAGGTTGAAGCCGATGAAGATAATCGCCGCCGAGAGCTTCGACAACCCTTCCGGATAGAGCCGGCCGCTGATCTTGGGCCACCAGTAGTGGAGGCCGCCCAGATAGCCCATGATCGTCCCGCCCACCATGATGTAGTGGAAGTGCGCGATGATGAAATAGGTGTCGGTCACGTGCACGTTGACGCCGATTGACGCGAGAAAGAGACCTGTCAGCCCGCCGATCGTAAACAGCCCGATAAAGCCGATCGCATAGAGCATCGGTGTCTGCCACGACACCGAGCCCTTGTACATCGTCGCCGTCCAGTTGAAGACCTTGATGGCCGACGGGATGGCGACGAGAAAGCTCAGCATTGAGAAGATGAGCGACGCGTACACCGACTGGCCCGCCACGAACATGTGGTGACCCCAGACGAGGAAGCCGAGCACGGCGATGCCGAGGCTCGAGAACGCGACGAAGCTGTAGCCGAACACCGGCTTGCGGCAGAATGCCGCCACCAGCTCGCTGATGACGCCCATCGCCGGCAGAATCATGATGTACACCGCCGGGTGCGAGTAGAACCAGAACAGGTGCTGGAACAGCACGGGGTCGCCGCCGAGCGCCGGATCGAAGAATCCAAACCGGAAGAGCCGTTCGACTGCTACGAGCAGAGCCGTGATGGCGATGACGGGCGTGCCGAGAATGTTGATGAGGCTGGTGGCGTAGGTCGACCAGAGAAAGAGGGGCATGTTGAACCAGCCCATTCCCGGCGCCCGCATCTTGTGAATGGTGACGATGAAGTTCAGTCCGGTCAGGATCGACGAGAACCCCGTTACGAAGATGGCCAGCGCCGCCGGAACGACCCTGGTCGTGGAGAATCGCGTACTGAACGGCGCGTACATCGTCCATCCGGTGTCGAGCCCACCGGTCAGCAGGACGTACACGCCCATCAGGCCGCCGATGATGTAGATGTACCAGCTCAACAGGTTCAGCTTGGGAAACGCGAGATCCTTCGCGCCGATCATCAGCGGCACCAGGAAATTTCCCAGAATCGCCGGAATGGCCGGGATGAGGAAAAAGAACACCATGATGACGCCGTGCATGGTGAAGAGCTGGTTGTAGGTGTCGTCGCTCACCAGATCGCCCGGTGGGGTGGCGAGATCGAGCCTGATGAGCACGGCGAATGCGCCGCCCACGAAGAAGAAGAACGTGACCGCGATCAGATAGAGCAGCGCAATGCGCTTGTGGTCGCGCGTCAGCAGCCACGACTTGATGCCGTAGCCATCGTTCAGGTAGTGATGAGCCGGAAATTCTGTGGCCATTATCGTTGGGTGCCTGCGGGCTGTGTCTGCGGCTGTTCGGCAGGTGAAAGCGACTTCACGTACTCGATCAGCGCGAGCAGTTGTTCCTCTGTAATCAATCCCTGGAACGCCGGCATGACGGGCTGGAATCCCGCCGTTACTTTCGCGGCCGGCTGCATGATCGACTCGCGGAGGTAGTTCTCGTCTGCCGTCACGACGCTGCCGTCCTGCAATTGAACGGAGTGGCCAAACACGCTTCCGAGCCAGGGCCCGCGGCCGCGCGCATCCGGACGGTGGCAGGTATTGCACGCCAGATCGGCGAACAGCTTTTCGCCTCTCGACGCGAGCGAGCCTTCGGCCGTGCCGCCGCTCAGCCATGCCTGGTACGCCGCCGGCTCCATCACCGAGACGCGTCCGATCATGGCCGAGTGCTGGGTGCCGCAGTACTCGGCGCAGAAGATCTGATACGTTCCGGCATTGGTCGGCTCGAACCAGATCTGGACGAACCGTCCGGGAATGACGTCCGCCTTGATGCGCATCGCCGGAATGGAGAAGTCATGGATGACGTCCTCCGAGGTCATGATGAGCCTCACCGGGCGGCCGACGGGCACGTGCAGCTCGTTGATCTCGCGCTGGCCCGTCACGTGCTGCACCTTCCACATCCACTGCTTGCCGACGACGTAGATGTTCAGCGTCTCGTCGGGCGGGTTGGCCATCGCAAAGTACACTTTGGCGCCCCAGAAGAAAATCACCATCGTGATGATGAACGGGATGACCGTCCATCCGATCTCGAGCAGCAGTCCGCCGTGAACCTGTGCGCCGACTTCGTCCGCGTGGCGCCGGCGGAAGCGGATGGCGAACGCGACGATGAGCGTCGCGATCAGCAGCGCGAAAAATCCAGAGAGGCCGACGAGAAAGAAGTACAGCGCGTCGACTTCGCCGGCGATGGTCGAGGCACGTTCCGGGAACAGCGGGATGTCGAACATGAGCCCGTTACCCGACCTGCCTGCGCTCGCGCCTGGTCAACACGAGAATCAGCGTGCAGAGTGAGACGACCGTCGCGGCGCCCGCTACCTGCACGATGCGCATGATGGCGAGGCTGTAGCGGCCCGTCGCAAGGTCGTAGTGGTAGCAGTAGAGCAGCGCCCGCTGCAGCGGCGATCCGATCTTCTCGTGCGAGGCATCGAGCAGCGCCAGGCGCAAATCGCGCGGACCGTAGTCGATGCCGAAGAGATACCGCGAGACTCTCCCTTCGGGCGTCGCGACGACGATGCCGGCAGGGTGCGCGTATTGCTGGGTCGGCTCGTCCCACACGTAGCGGAAGCCGGCGGCGCGGGTGACGCGACGGATGTCGGGTTCCGCGCCGGTCAAAAAGTGCCAGCCCTCAGCGATTGCCGGCTTGCCCGAGCGCTCGACGTAATGCGCCTTCTTGTCGAGCGCAAGCGCCGGCGTCTCTCGCGGATCGATGCTGATGCTGACGACCTCGAAGTCTTTGCCGGGATTCTCGGAAAGCACGCCGAGCGTGCTCGCGAGGCTGCCCAGACTCTGCAGGCAGAGCATCGGGCAGCCGTAGTAGACGAACGAGAGCACCACCGCGCGCGTGCCGAAATAATCACCAAGCCTCACCGTGCGGCCGTGCTCGTCCTTGAACTGAACGTCGAGCGGCAGCATTTGGTTGAGGTTCTGGTCGAATCCCACTTCCCTGATGGCCGCCGGCACCTCGGCGGCGGGCACACCCATTGAAGGAGGAGGCGCCTGCGCCTGCGCATGTGTGACGCCCGCAACGATCAGCGCAAAGATCCAAAAACGCATCATTTCTGCGATTCCCTGACAGGCAGCCCTTTTTCGACCACCATCCGCATCGCTTCGTCGATGGGGATGCGGGCCACCCCGCCTTCCTTGTTCACCCAGCCGTACCCGTTCAGCAGCCCTTCCTGTTTTGCGCGCAGGTCGCGAAGCTCCTGCTGCGGGTTGTCCTGCAGCCGCGGTTCCGGTGGACGCCGATCCTGCTGGCCCACGGCCATCGGAAACACCTGCGTCTGAGCGCGCTGGTGCTGACCTTCGTACACGCCCAGCAACCACCACAGGAACAGTTGGACGATCGCACCCACCACGAGCAGTCCGGCGCCATAGCGAAGAATCGCGCCGACGTTGACGTCGCTCGCTTCGTGCGCGACCTCCGGGTTCTCGGCGTCCGGCTTATGCGGTTCGGACATCTTTCAACGCCTCACGGAACTCGGGGTCGTGCAGTGGCAGCAGCGCGCGGCCGCGAAGTTGATAGACGAAATAGCCAAGCCAGATGAGCGCGAGCGCGATCGGCAGCGCGACGTCGAGCCAGTGCACGTGAAGACCGCCGGCCTCCGAGAACGCCGGTGCGCTCAGCCAGTACAGGTCCACGAACCGCATCACGACGATGAGCGCCGCCACCTTCGACACCATCGCGGCGTTGCGCTTGATCGCGCGGTGCAGCAGCACGAGGAACGGCACGGCAAAATGAAAAATCACGATGGTCAGCGCGATGTACTGCCAGCCATGGCCCGTGCGGTGCAGGTACCACTCGGTCTCTTCGGGAATATTCGCGGCCCAGGTGATCAGGTACTGCGAGAACCCGAAATAGGTCCACAGCATCGTGAAGCCCATCATCAGGTTGCCGAGGTCGTGAAAGTGGTCCGCCGTGATCAGCTCGTCGAACGGTTTGCGCCGCACGAGCCACGCCAGCACGAGAATCGAGAACGCCATCGCCGCCAGCGCCTGGCCGCCCATGAAGAGGACACCGTAGATCGTGGAGAACCAGTGCGGCTCGAGCGACATGAACCAGTCGAATGCGGCGAAGGTAATCGTCAGGCCGTACGCGAGCAGTCCGCCGGCGCTCAGCAGCTGCATCTTCTTGGGAATCGTGGGGTCGGCGGTGACGTCCTGCTCGACCGACCACTTGTTCAGAAAGAACGCGATGGCGTTCCACACGACGAAATAGAACGCGGCACGCGCCAGGAAGAACGGCACATTCAGGTACGGCTGCTTCCACTGGAGGACAGGATCGCCGGCCACGTGCCCCGCGTCGGCCCACGGATAGAGCGAGTGGAAGCCAATCGCAATCGGCAGGAAAAGAATCGTCAGCAGTGGCAGCGTGCGGGTGGCCGCACCCAGGATGCGCCGAATGACGACGCCCCACGCACCGCCGGAGACCTGATGAATCATCGCGAGCCCGAGCGATCCGAGCGTGATGCCGAGCACCCACATGTAGGCCGGCAGGAAGGAACGCACGAACTGCACCGGATTCACGACGAGCCCGATCGCACAGACGAGCGCGGCGACACCACCTGCCGTCATGAGCTTCGACTGCAGGTTCTTCAGCTCGGGAACGAGTTCGCCGCCGATCTCCTGCAACGGCACCCGCACGGTCATCGCAGCTGCCCCTGTGCCTGTGGCGACAGCTCCGCGACGGCGGCGTACTGGCTCAGTTGCAGCGCGCGCATGTAGGCGGTAATGGCCCAGCGATCGCGCACGGGGATCTGCGCCGCGTAGTCGGGCATCGCGCCGAAGCCGTTCGTCATGACGTCGAAGATGTGTCCGGGCGGTGCCTGACGCAGCCGATCGATGTGAAAGGACGGTGGACGCCTGTACCCTCGCTGGACGACCATGCCATCGCCATCGCCCGTCAGCCCGTGGCACGGGGAGCAGAAGATGTTGTAGCGCTCGCGTCCGCGTTGCATCACCGCCGCATCGATCGCAAACGGAAACACGGTTGACGGCTGTCCGTTCACACGCCCCGCATACAGCAGCTCATCGTCGTTCAACTGGCCTTGCGCGATCGTGCCTTCGAGAAGGGGGCGGGCCGAGCGATGGTCGGCGAAGAAATCGGACGCCTTGTAGGCCGTGTACTTCGGCTGGTCGTGCATGTCCTGCCGGCAGCCAGCGCTGTAAGTGCAAGGATCAGCACCGCCGTGGCGCGCGCATCCTAATCCCTAATCCCCAACCCCTAGTCCCTTGACGGGCGTCAGTTCTCAACCGTGGTGACCTCTCGCGCACCCAACGACTCCAGAAACGTCCTCGTCTTCTCGATGTTGAATTTCGGATCCACCGCCTCGATGCAGAGAAAAAACCTGTTGCGGCTCGCCAGCGCGAAGCGCGGCACGTTGAACACCGGGTGAAACGGCTGCGGTAGCCCGTTGAGCGCCAGCATGCCCAGCACGGCCGTCAGCGCCGCGGCGAGAATCGTCAGCTCGAACGTGACCGGGATAAAGGCGGGCCAGCTGTGCTGCGGGCGTCCGCCGACGTTCAGCGGATACGCAATGGTGGAGACCCAATACTGCAGCCCGTAGCCGCCAAGTCCCCCGAGAACGCCGCCCGTGAGCACGAGCTTCGGCAACCGGTTGTCGTGCATGTGAAGCGCGTCGTGCAGCTCCTCAATGGGGACGGGCGAATACGCATCCATCCGGCGATAGCCTTCGTGATGCGCGCGGCGCGCCGCCTCGACGAGCCCGTGTGAATGCTCGAACTCGGCCATGAGCCCGTAGATTTTGCGACGGCCGGAAGGCTTCATCGCGCACCTCCAGATCCGCCGTCCCCTGGCGTCGCGTCGGGCACGAGCGTGCGCATCTCGAAGATGGAAATCATCGGCAGGAAGCGCAGGAAAAGGAACAGCAGCGCCAGGAACAAGCCGATCGTGCCGACGTACAAGCCCCAGTCCCAGACCGTCGGCGAGTATCGTCCCCACGACGAGGGCAGGAAATCGCGATGCAGCGACGTGACGACGATGACGAAGCGCTCGAGCCACATGCCCACGTTGACGATGAGCGAGATGATGAAGAGCAGCAGGACGTTCGTCCTGATCCTCTTGATCCAGAGAAACTGCGGAATGATGCCGTTACACAGGATGAGGGCCCAGTAGAACGGCCCGTACGGACCGGTCATGCGGTTTCTCATCATGTAGGTCTCGTACGTGTTGGCGCTGTACCACGCCATGAAGGCCTCGATCATGTAGCCGTAGGCCACGATGAGGCCCGTCACGAGCAGGATCTTCGCCATGTTGTTCAGATGCCGCTCCGTGATGAAGTCCTCCAGTCCGTAGATTTTTCGGATTGGAATCGCGAGCGTAAGCACCATCGCGAAGCCCGAGTAGATGGCGCCGGCGACGAAGTAGGGCGGAAAGATCGTCGCGTGCCATCCGGGCACGACCGAAACCGCAAAGTCGAAGCTGACGATCGTATGCACCGACACGACCAGCGGCGTGGCGAGCCCGGCCAGCAGGAGATACGCCGTTTCGTAACGGTGCCAGTGATGCGCCGATCCGCGCCAGCCCATGGCCAGCGCGCCGTAAATGACGCGGCCGACCTTCGAGTCGGATCGGTCGCGCAGCGTGGCCAGATCGGGGATGAGCCCGACGAACCAGAAGAGCGCCGACACGGTCGCGTAGGTCGAGACGGCGAACACGTCCCAGATGAGCGGGCTGCGGAACTGCGGCCACACGTCCATCGTGTTCGGATACGGGAACAGCCAGTAGATCGCGAGCCATGGGCGGCCCGTGTGAATCAATGGAAAGATCGCCGCGCACGCGACCGCGAACAGCGTCATCGCTTCGGCGAACCGGTTGATCGACGTGCGCCACGACTGCTTGAAGAGCAGCAGAATCGCCGAGATGAGCGTGCCGGCGTGGCCGATGCCGATCCACCAGACGAAGTTGATGATCGCGAACCCCCAGCCGACCGGAACGTTCACGCCCCAGATGCCGGTGCCCTCCGCGATGAGGTAGGTGAGCGAGATCAGCAGCACGTTGACGAGCAGGAAGGCGATGCCGAAGCCGAACCACCAGCCCAGCCCCGTGCTGCGGGTCAGGACAATCGCGCTGATCTTGTCGGTGACGGTCGAGAAGCTGTGGCCCGGCGCGATGACGGGAACGGGCGGACGAGCCGCGCCACCGGCACTCGCGTGCGCACCTTCCGTGTGGCGGGTCTCGGGAGTCTCGCTCATCTATTGATCACCGATGGCAGGATTCGCTTCCGAGATCGCCGCGAGATAGGTGGTTCTCGGCCTGGTGTTCAGCTCGTGGAGCAAGGCGTACTCGCGCGCTTCGGCCTTCAGCCGCGACACGCGGCTCGTCGGATCGTTCAGGTCGCCGAAGACGATCGCCTCGGTGGGGCACACCGCCTGGCACGCGGTCTTCACCTCGCCGTCCTGAATCCGGCGGCCCTCCTTTTCAGATGCGATGCGCGCGGCGCTGATGCGCTGCACGCAGTAGGTGCACTTCTCCATGACGCCGCGGCTGCGAACCGTGACGTCCGGGTTACGCCCCAGCTTCAGGCTCGGGGTGTCCCAATCCTGGTATTGAAGGAAGTTGAAGCGCCGCACCTTGTAGGGGCAGTTGTTCGAGCAATAGCGCGTGCCGACGCAGCGGTTGTAGACCATGTCGTTCAGGCCCTCGCTGCTGTGCACGGTGGCGCCGACGGGACACACGGGCTCGCACGGCGCGGTCTCGCACTGCATGCACGGGAGCGGCTGGAAGTAGGTCTTCGGATTCTCGACCTCGCCCTGGTGATACGTGTCGATGCGCAGCCAGTGCATTTCCCGCCCGCGCATCACCTGGTCCTTGCCGATGACGGGGATGTTGTTTTCGGCCTGGCACGAGACGACACAGGCATTGCAGCCGTTGCACGCGTTGATGTCGATCGACATGCCCCACTTGTAGCCGCCCGCCTTCGCCTGCTCGTCGGTGAGCACCGGCCACATCGATGGCATCTCGTGCTGATCCTTCTCGAGCGTGGCGAGCTCCGTGCGCGGTACGACGCGAATCAGATCGCGCCCTTCGACGAGGTGGTGAAATTGCACACAGGCCAGCGGAAATGTGTCGCCGGTCAACGTGATTTCGGCGCCTGTGTCGAACGTGGGCGCATCGGCCGTCCGCAGCGCACCAGCGTTGAACCCGCGTTGGGTCCCGACTCGTCCCGTGCGCGCGCGCCCGTATCCCAGGTGCAGGGTCGCCACCCCATCGGGATGACCCGCGACCGGGAACATCGCGCCCCGCACGGTGCGGCCCTTGTGCCGGATCTCGACCACCGATCCGTGAATCTGACCGCGTTCGCCGCCTGTGAAGTCGGGCGTCGCCGTCCCGCCGATGCGCGCCATCGTGGCGGGGCTGACGAGCACGGCGTTGTCCCATGTGAGATGCGTAATCGGCTTCGGCAGCTCCTGCAGCCAGCCGTTGTTGTTGAATCGCCCGTCGAGCATCGTCGGGTCGGGACGGAACGCGATCTCGTAGCCGCTCGTGGGGCTCGTCGGCGCGGTGCCGAACGCGGCAACGGTGCCCGGCGCGATCGCGCGCGTCGGCAGCGCGGAGTTGGCCATCACGCCGTCGTGTACCGGTTCGCCGCCAGAAGGATTCGAACTCAGCGTTTGCGACAGGGCTGCCGCCTTCGCCAAGGCCACGGCGGCCCGCCGAAGCGTTTCGCGGAGGCGGGAAGCCCTGTGCCACCGGAGGCTTTGCGCCAGAGGCAGGACCCGCACTCCAACGCACCCGCCGCACCTGTCGCACCAGCCCCGCGTTGTAGTTGCCAGAAGTCTCGAACGATCTGATAGCCCGTGCGTTCGGGACGATCGCTCAAAGTCGCGAGCACTTCGTGAGCTGACCGGCCGCCGTAGAGCGGCGCAATCAGCGGCTGGACGATCGAGACGGTGCCATCAAGCGCCCGCGCGTCGCTCCACGCTTCGAGGAAATGCGCCTCTGGAATCTGCCAGTGCGAAATCGCCGACGTCTCGTTGGCGTGCAGGCTCAGATGCACGCGCAGCCGCACCTTGTTCATCTGGTCGGCAAACTGCAGATCGGTCGGTGCCGTGTACACGGGATTGCCGCCGATGATCACGAGCGTGTCGACCTGTCCCGCGGCCATCGCGCCGGCCAGGTCACGAATCGACTGAAGCTGATCGACGGGATGAGCCTCGACGGGATCGGTGTAGAGCACCGTCTGCCCACCGTTGCCGAGCGCAGCGTTCATCGCGTGCGCGAGCGCGTGCACGACTGGAGGCTGGCTTTCCCCGGCCACCACGAGGCTCAATCCGCGATGAGCGGTCAGATCGTTCCGAACGGCCGCGAGCCACGACTGTCTTTCGGCAGAGAGCGCGGCACCGCGAGCCACACCCGCGACACCCAGGTCGGCGGCCAGCGCACGTGCGAGCGTCTCGATGTCGCTCGGCTTCATCGGC
The DNA here is from genome assembly GCA_963821395.1 of Vicinamibacterales bacterium. GTDB lineage: Bacteria > Acidobacteriota > Vicinamibacteria > Vicinamibacterales > JAMQPK01 > JAMQPK01. The sequence goes on from CAWGDY010000052.1 coordinate 101,233, forward strand.
AGCCGATGGTCGGCCTTCGCGCCGGTCGTCGTCGGCATCGACTCCGCCGCGTACAAGCGGCAGCCCGGCCCTTCGGGCCGGCGGCGCCGCGCGAACTCGCGCGAGTAACGGAGGTGACCGGCGCCGCAGCCGAAGAAATCGGCGTCCAGCGCGACGATGACCGCTGCGCGTTCGATGTTGTAGTGCACCGATGCGGCGTTGCCCGCCGCCATCCGCAGCCCGGCGGCGGCATTCATCTCGCTGGCCGTGTCCCACTGATGCCACACGGCAGCAGGAAACCTCGCGAGGAGGTCCTCGAGTTGCGCGGCGAGCGTCGGCGACGCGATCGTTTCGGTCAGAATCCGGAGCCCGGCGCCCTTGGTGGCCTGCTGCGTTGTGGCGACCGTGCGCATGGCGCCGATGAACGCGGACCACGGGAGAATCTCTCCCACGTTGGTCAGCGTCTGCATGCGATCGGGGTCGTAGAGATCGAGCAAGGCAGCCTGCGCGAAGACGTCGGTCGCGCCGAGGCTCGTCGGGTGCGCCGGGTTGCCTTCGACTTTTGTCGGCCGCCCTTCGTGGCTCTCGACAAGCAGTCCTGTCGCGCGGCCGCCGAGCGTCATCGCCGTCGCGAAGTACAACGGCCGCCCGGGCACGATGCCCTCGGGCTGCCGCACGTACGGGAGGATCTGTTCCGCGGGCTGGCGCGTGCAGCCCGCCATGCCGGCCAGAGCCAGCGACGCGCCCATCAGCTTCAGAAACGATCGGCGCTCGACCGCATCGAGAGGCTCGGGCAGGCGCGAGGCGAACTCGTCGCCGACGAGCTCGTCGAGGTTGGCGCCGTCCTTTTCGGCAAGGTTTCGCCAGAATTCCGGGGCGGTGCCCGGCTTGCCCTGAGCAGAGTCGAAGGGTTTCATCGGTGACATGAGTTGCAGTCGGTCATTTTCCTGATGCGATTCTGTTCGACCAGCGTCCGGCCCAGCTCGAGCTGATTGGCGGGCGCCTCGTAGTTCATGTTGAAGACTTCCTCGCGGGGGCGTACGTAGCGCTCGGGGTGCCTGTGACAATCGAGGCACCACTCCATCTGCAGCGAGTTCTGCTTGCGCATGAGCGGCATCTTGTCCACCGGTCCGTGGCAGGTGGAGCAGCCCACGCCTTTCGCCACGTGAATGCTGTGGTCGAAGTACGCGAAGTCGGGCAGGTCGTGCACGCGCGTCCAGGCAATCGGCTGGTCCGTCCGGAAGCTTTCGCGCACCGGCTCGAGAAATGCGGCATCGGCGAAGATCTGCGAGTGGCAGTTCATGCAGGTCTTCGTCGGAGGAATGCCGGCGAAGTTCGAGGTTTCGACCGTCGTGTGGCAGTAGCGGCAATCGATGCCGTTGCCGGCGACGTGGCGCTCGTGGCTGAACTGGATCGGCTGCTCCCGCGCGACGTTGACTTGCGTCACCCAGGGCGAGCGATCGATCTGATAGGCGAGGTAGAGAAGGCCGCCGATGAAGAAGAGCGCTCCGAAAATGCTGACCCGCGCGATCGTGTTCGTACTGCGATGAAAAATCTGAGGCATATCCCGGCGCGTCTACGGCAGCATATCACGTGACCGAGACGCCATTTGCGCGCTGACTCAGTCAGTCCACTGGCGTGCCGCGCGAAGCGACAACCCTGTCGCAACCGATGTCAATTCCTGGCCGCCCGTGATTTTCTCCGACCCGAATCGCTCGACGAAAATGTTGCGGACGGCGGGCACGAACGACGATCCACCCGTCAGGAACACGTGATCGATGTCGCGGGCCGATACGCCGGTGGTCGTCAGGAGCCGGTCGACACAGGCGGCCATCAGCTCGACTTCGGGCTGTATCCATTTTTCAAAGTCCAGCCGCGTGACGTTCTTCGTAATCGACACGGGCTCGCAGTGGAACTCGAACATCGCCTCGGTCTCGGTGGAGAGTTCGAATTTCGTCCGGCGCACCGCTTCGTGCAGCCGGAATCCCATTTCGCTCTTGATGAGGTGCACGAAGGCTGCCAGCCGTTCGGGAATGATCGCGCTGCGCTGAATGTGCTCGAGCATCTCCAGGTTCTTCGCCGTGTTGAGAAAGGACAGGTGATGCCAGCGCTCGAGCCGTTCGTACGGCCAGCTCGGGACGGGCAGGAACTTGCTCGGCGGTGAGAAGTACTCGGAGCCGAGCCCCAGCCGCGGCGCGACCAGCTTGCGGATGATCTGCCGGTCGAACGCGTCGCCGGCCACCGCGACACCGTCGGTGCCGATGATGTCGTCCGGCGTGCGTCCGCGGCGCCGCGGTGTCGGGCCGACGCGCAGGACGGAGAAGTCGCTCGTGCCGCCGCCGAAGTCGCCGATGAGGATCAGTTCGTCGCGATCGAGCGTCTGCTCGTAGCTGTAGGCGGCCGCCACCGGCTCGTACTCGAACACGATCTCGGTGAAGCCGCAGAGCGCGACGGCCTGGCGGAGCCGTCCCAGCGCAAACTCGTCGTCTTCGTGATGCTCGGCGTTGGAGAAGTGAACGGGCCGGCCGACGACCACGCGCGACGGCACGCGTCGTCGATCGTCCATCGTCGATCGTCCATCGTCTATCGTCGCATCCGCCAACAGATGTCGGATGATGAGCGAGACCATGTCTTCGAGGCTGTAGCGCTGCGAGAACACGCCTGTGCCGTCGAAGCGCCGGTCGGCGAGATAGGCCTTCAACGACTGAATCAGGCGCCCTTTCTCTTCGGCTTCGAGATACCGGTCCAGGGCCCTGGGGCCGGCCGCCGACGTCAGACGTGTCGCCGTGCCTTCCTTGCGCCGCTCGAAATACAAGAATGGACGGGAATGTGTGCGTCATCCCACTCGCCGACGCAAAACCGGCCAGGACCGGCTGGGAACCTGCGACGGTTGCGATTGCGCTGTTGGTGGTGCCGAAGTCGAGGCCGAGCGACCCCGATTTCGAGAATTCGAGCGGCTGCATCAGATACGGAAATTACTTCACCGTGATGAGACGATCCTCTCTCGGATCGACCTCAACCTCGATGTCCTTGTATTCGACGATTGAGGCGCCCGAGTGGATCTGAAGGCCGATCGGGCCGCGCTTCAAGCGGCTCGGATCTTCATCCTTATAGCGGACGATCTCGATACCGTTGACGGCCATCCTCACGGTACCCGCTTTGAGCCTCGCAAGCACTTCCGTTTCATGCCACTGGTGGGGGTCGGCTTTTGTGTGCGGGATGTTCTCCCGCGGCGGGCTGCCCTTGCCGGGGTGGTAGTCCCACATGCCGCCATGCGGCGGAATGACGAGAATGCAGTCACCATAGCGCCAGTCATCGCGCCGTTCACCCCAGAAGCACATTCCCAGATGATTCGAATCGCTGACCAGGCGTGATTTCAGGATGAGGCGGAAGTCGGCGTAGTCGCCATCGGTCAAAAGCAGCTCGCCGCGTGTTTCATTCGTTACGCCATGAATGGCGCCGTCCTTGACGGACCAGAACGCCGGATTGCCCTTCCATCCTTTCAGCGAGGTACCGTCGAAGAGGATGATGCGCTTCGCCGACTGTTGAGCGTGAGAGACCGGCTCGTGATTGAGCATGGCCAGAGCGGCGACAAGACAGAGAAGGAATCGGCGCATGAGACAGCTCCTTAGCGGGTCGGCGATTATGTCATAGAAGCGTCCGCGGCGTATGATTGGCGCATGAAAATCATGACGCGCGCGATGCTGGTTGGGGTTCTCGCTCTCGCATTCACCAGTCCAATGTCGATTGCGGCGCAGAACGGCGCGCCGAACACGTTGTCGGCGGCGGAACAAAAAGAAGGATTCGAGCTCCTGTTCGATGGCAAGAGCCTCGACAAGTTCATCGTGCCCGAGAGTCAGGTCAAGGTGTGGCGCGTCGTCAACGGCGTCATCCACAACGATCAGACGAACCCCGGCGCGACGATTCTCACGAAGGAAGACTTCACGAATTTCGTGATCAGGGCCGAGTTCCGCGCGCATCCCAACGTGAACTCCGCGCTCATGCTGCGGCAGGGGCGGCCGCAGCCGGCCGGGTACGAGCTGCAGATTCGCGACAAGGTGCTGACCGATCGCACCGGTGGCGAATACCTGACCGGCAGCATCGTCAACGTGGCGCACGCACCCGACGGCACGATGATCGTCCCAAAGCAGTGGAACACGTTCGAGGCGACCTTGAACGGCGATCACATCCTCGTCATGTACAACGGCAAGAAAGTCGTCGACGTGCACGACAAGCGGCGCGCAGAAGGCGCCATCGGCTTGCAGTCGGCGCATCCCGAGGATCCGGCAGGGGCGTCCGTCGAGTTCAGGAATCTTAGAATCAAGCGTCTGAAGTAGCCGTCGAGGAGGCCACGATGCGGATCGTTCATTGCCGGTGCTGCTCGACGGTGTTGCGATGCTGGCGAGCTCGGTCACCGCGCTCGCACAGACGCCGCCGCCGATTCTGCAGGAGCCGCAGACGTGGCCTTGTGGGAGGCCACGCGACGTGCCCGGGACGCTGGGCAACACGCCCGAAGACAATCCGACGCTCACGGTCTACATGCCCCCGAATACCACCGGGCCGATGACCGCCGTCATCGTCGCGCCGGGCGGCGGCTACCGCGCGCTGTCGATGAACAAGGAAGGAAGGATTCCCGCCAACTACTTCAACTCTCTTGGTGTCGCTGCCTTTGTCCTGAAGTACCGGCTCGGACCGAAGTATCACCATCCGATCGAGCTTGGAGATATGCAGCGTGCGATTCGCATCGTGCGCTCACGCGCGAGCCGAGCGGCACATCGCTCCCGATCGCATCGGCGTCATGGGATTTTCCGCCGGAGGGCACCTGCCGCGACCGCGTCGACACTGTTCGATCGCGGCAATGCCTCGGCCAAAGATCCGATCGATCGCGTCAGCAGCCGGCCCGACTTCGCCATCCTCGGCTATCCCGTCATCACCTTGACCGAGCCGTGGACGCATCAGGGATCCAAAACCAATCTGCTGGGAGAAAACGCGGATGCCGCACTCGTGCGAAGCATGTCGATGGAAACGCGCGTGACGAAGGAGACGCCGCCAACCTTCCTGTTTCACACCAACGCCGACACGGCCGTGCCGGTGGAAAACAGCATCCATTACTTTCTCGCGCTGCGGAAAGCCGGCGTGCAGGCCGAGATGCACGTGTTCAAAGATGGACCACACGGCGTGGGCATGCCGATGAACGACGCGGCGCTGGCGGAGTGGCCGAAAGTTCTCGCGAACTGGATGCAGACCAGCGGCTTTCTCCGGTAGGGCGAAACTTCAGTTCCGCCAGGGTCGCTCCTGTATAAAACTCGATCACCCGGCAATTTTTTCCGCCGTGGTTTCTACGACAGGGCGTGGGCGACCGTGTTTTTTCCGGAGCGCTTCGCGTAGTACATCGCCGCATCGGCGCTGCGCATCAAGGACGAAGCATCTTCCAGAATTACATTTCCGTCATCGCCGAGCGTGGCCACGCCAATCGACGCCGTCATGCGCCAATCCATGCGTTGCTCGGCAATGCGCGAGCGGATGCGCTCGGCGAACGACATCGCGGCGCCGTTCGACGTGTTCGGCGCGACGATCGTGAACTCGTCGCCGCCCCATCGTGCGCCGATATCGCTCGCGCGCAGTTCGGCCTGGATGACGCTCGCCACCCGGCGCAGCGCCTCGCTGCCGGCCTTGTGTCCGTGGCGATCGTTGATGTCCTTCAACCCGTCGAGATCGAGGAATAACAGGCTCAAAGGCTGGCGATAGCGCTTGGCGCGCTTCACTTCGGCGTCGAGACGCACCGAAAAACCCCGCGCGTTGAGCAGATCCGTCAGCGGGTCTGTCTCGGACAGTTGCGCCAGCCGATCGGCTTTACGCCCCAGCAGGTAGCCGAACATGGCGAAGATGAACGCCGTTGCGCCGCCGATGTACAGATAGGCGAGACGGTCGGACCGGAGCTCGGTGCCGACCTCCTGCAGTGACATCCTGTCTGCATGTGATTTCGCAAGGCGAACCCCAAGCAGACCTGCCGGCGCTCCGGAGGACAAAACCCCCGCCGTAAGCGCGTACGAAAATCGTCTTCTCATGACCCTTTGTTCAACTCTCTCAGTTGCAAGCTGCATTCCCGCGGCCTGTCTCGCCGGAGCGCGCCTCGCGCGCAGGCGGACCGTGATGGAAGCGGCGCAAGCCGCCGATACACGCGTCAATGGTAGCTATCGCACTCATTGCCGGCTCGATGACCCTGGGCGTCGCACTCTCCCGCATGACGCTTGTGATGCTGTTTCGTCTAGCGGAATACGCCCGGTCGTTCCTGACCCGCTCGCTGTAACAGCAGTTCCCGGGACGACACGTGATCGCGCGGTTTTGCATCGCGGCGGCCATCACGTTGTCTCTCTCCACGCTTTCGGCGGCTCAACCCCGCATCATTACGCCCGTCTCGGCCGAGCTCGAAGCGCTTGCCCGGGACATCGTTGTTCTCGGCCCGGGCGAGTTCCTCTACGGACTGCGCGAACCCGCGATCTGGCTGCCGGCGGAGGCCCACGCGCCGTTGCTCCGGTCTGCACGCATTCCTGGAAGAGAGGCTCGTGGCGGGCGGCCGATGTCGTGCCGCTCTTCAAGCACCCCGACCCGCGAGTCCGCACGCTCGCGCTCGTGGCCGCGTATGCCACCGACGATCCGAAGCTGCTCCCGGCGATCGACGTCCTCGTCGATGACGCGGCGACGACATTTCCCGAAGCTCAGCCGCATTCCGCTCCGCCGATGATGAAAATCCCGCCCGTTCTGACGCAGCAGACCGTCGGGCAGATCGCGACGGCCATCGTCCGCGTCTACATGGAGAGCGGCGGCTTCTACTACGGGCCTCGGGGCTTGAACGGTCAGCCCGGCTTCGATGCCTATTGGAAGCCTCGAGCGAGCCGCACGTCGGCGGCTGGATGGTGGATGGTGCGTCTTGCGAGAGCCGGGTACAGCTCCAGCCCGACGATGAAGGACAGGGTTCCAGCCATCAGATCGCTGCGCGCGGAGATCGACAGGCTGCCGGAGCCCGACCGGACGTACATCCTGCTCTGGCTGCGTGGGGAGATGGGATCGGAGGTGCTGGCGTCGGAGGATGAATTGATTGAGATGGCGCGCCGTCTTGGTGCGGACAACCTTGTCGACGTGCTGCGTAGAAACATCCGAAGCGACGATCCCGACCTGCAACCGAGGCCTTCGAACAACTACCGTTACGCGCACATGTGTGTGTTCATTCTTCAGCACGCCGACGTGCTGCTGCGCGCCGCCGACGCCACAACGCTGCGTCGATCAGGAGACCTGGGAGCGGGGCTACCTGCCGCGAGGGATTTCCGACCCGCTCATCAGTCCGTGGTGGGCGATTGCCGCGGCGCAATTGACGCCGGCGTCTTCGGCGTCCATCCTCGACGGAGCCTATTCGCGATTCCAGGATGAGTATCAAGGCGCCGATCGCCTCGAGCTTGCGGCCGCCAGGTGGCGTCTGATCGGAGATGGCGCGACGGCTCTGAATTGGTTTTATGCCCAACTCTCACGTCCCACCGGCATGGAGTCGCACTACTTCGACAGGCTGTTGAAGACCCCGGGCCGGTCGCCACAATCACTGGCGAAGCTCGCGATCGCGGCCCCGATGTTCGACGAGCTGAACTGGAAATCGCTCGAGGTGCTCGCCAGGGCGGTGAACGAATGGCTGGGCCGGGAAGTCGTGTCGGAGAACGAGCTGCAATCGACCTGGTCGCCGCGCGGCGTGGACTTCTTTTACAAGGACGTCGCACGGGCTCGGGCTGAATATCCAAAGGAAACCGCGGAATTCCTCAGCAGGCTTGCGCGCTGGCGTCAGCAGATCCGGTCGGCCGCCGCAGGTCTGTAAACGACCGAACACCGTTCATCCACGTTGTTGTCGTGGCGTATTTCGTTGACCCGGGCTCAACGATGATGCTTAATACGCCTCCATGGATTTGAAAACACGCGCTCAGAACATCATCACCACCCCGAACACCGAGTGGCCGGTCATCGCGGCGGAACAATCCTCCACGGGATCTCTCATCACAGGTTACGTCATGCCGTTGGCGGCGATTGGCGCCATCGCCGGCTTCATCGGCGGGTCGCTGGTCGGCACGACCATCCCGTTCGTCGGGACGTATCGCGCGCCGTTCATGGTCGGTCTGACGAGCGCCTGCTTCGTGTTCGCCATGGCGATCATCGGCGTGGTGATCCTCGCCTTCATCATCAACGCGCTGGCGCCCACGTTCGGCGGGCAGCAGGACAGTAGTCAGGCGATGAAGGTCGCTGTGTACTCGGTACACACCTGCATGGATCGCGGGAGTGCTTCAGATCTTTCCGCCGCTCAGCGTGCTGGGTGTGCTGGCGGGCCTGTACGGCATCTACCTGCTCTATCTGGGTCTGCCACATCTGATGAAGGCGCCGCAGGACAAGGCTGTGGGATACACGGCCGTGGTCGTCGTCTGCGCCATCGTGCTCTCCATCGTGCTGGGTATCGTCGGCGGATTGGTGATGGCCCCGGCCGCCATGGCAGGTCTGGCTGGCGCCGGAGGGGGTGGCGGCATCCTCGGCGGCGGTGGATCCGATTCGGTCTGCGGTCGATCCCAACAGCGCGCTTGGCAAGCTCGAAGCACTCGGCAAGAGCCTCGAGAAGAGCGGCCAGAAAATGGAAACGGCGCAGAAGAGCGGCGATACCGCGGGACAGACCGCGGCCGCGCTCGAAGCGATGGGAACGCTCTTCGGCGGCGGCAAGCGCGTCGAGCCCATCAGTCTCGACCAGCTCACGCCGTTCGTTCCGGAGACCTTCGCCGGCCTCAAGAAGCAGAGCGAGCGATGCACAGCGCTCGGGCATGGCCGGCATCATGGTGGCGACGGCCGAGGCCACCTATGGCGATGGTGCAGGCAAGCGGGTGAATCTCGAGATTACGGACACGGGCGGCGCGAGCGGCATCATGGGATTGGCGTCGTGGGCCGGCGTGATGGGCGAAAAGGAGAACGATCAGGTCTCCGAGCGCACCGAGCGTGTCGGCGGCCGGCTCGTGCATCGAAGCGTGTCGAAAACGGGCGGCACCAACGAGTTTGCCATCGTGCTCGGCGATCGGTTCGTCGTGAACGCGAAGGGCGACGGCGTCGATATCAACGCGCTCCAGGCCGCGGTCACGACCCTCAACCTGGCGAAGCTCGAATCGATGAAGGACGTCGGGGTCAGAATAAGTGGAGCACTTCTGACTTGGACGTCATGGCAGATGTCCATGGCTGATGGCCGGACGCACTAGAGATTGTAGAGCCTCTGCGATCTGCCGTGACTGGCGAGAGGCCTATCTCACCGCCCCAGCAGGCCGGTCGTCAGCCACGGCAGATACGTGATGAGCAGCACGCCGATGAGCAGGATGATGTACATCGGCAGCATCGCGCGCGCGAGGTGAAGGATCGGCTTGTTGAATCGGTAGGACGCGACGAAGAGATTCTCGCCCACCGGCGGCGTCAGATATCCCAGCTCGGAGTTGGCGACGAAGACCACGCCCAGGTGAATCGGGTCGATCTGCGAAGTGCGTCGCGATCGGCACGACCAGCGGCACCACGACGATGATGGCCGAGAAGATGTCCATCATCCCGCCGACGACAATCAGAAACGCGTTCAGCCCGAGCAGGAACACCCACTTCGAGTGGATGTTCTCGCGCGCCCAGTCCGCGAGCCGGGCCGGCACCTGCGCGTCGATCAGGTACGTCGTGAATCCCACCGCCACCGCCAGGATGATGAGGATGCCGCCGACGAGCGCGATCGAATGGCTCATCGCCCGGCGGAGATCGGCGAAGCCCGCGAGATCGCGCTGGATGAACCGCTGCACGACGAGCGTGTAGAGCGCCGCCAGCGCCGCCGATTGCACCGTCGTGGCGCCGGCCAGCAGCGACGCGATGATGACGACGGGGAGCAGCAGCTCCCACTTCGCCTCCCAGGTGGCGCCTGCCGCTTCGCGAACCGTAAACGTGTGGCGTGCGCTGCCCGTCACCATGCCTTCGCGGACGCCCAGCGCGGCAAGCGCGCCAAGCATCAGCGTGCCCGGCAGCAGACCTCCCACGAACAAATCCCCGATCGGCACCTCGGCGACGATGCCGTACAGGATGAGGGGCAGCGAAGGAGGGAAGAGCAGGCCCAGCGAGCCGGCCGCGGTCAGCAGGCCGAGCGAGAAGCGCTCGCTGTAGCCGTCGGCCAGGAGCGCCGGCAGCAGCAATCCGCCGAGCGCGAGGATGGTGACGCCCGATCCGCCCGTCAGCAGCGTGAAGAACGCGCACAACACCGCCGTCACGACAGCCGTACCGCCAGGGGCCCAGCCGAAGAACGCTCGAAAGAAACGAAGGAGACGATCCGAGGCCTTGCCTTCGGCGAGCAGGAATCCGGCAAGCGTGAACAGTGGAATGGCCGGCAGATCGTTCGACGTGAGCTGATCGTAGCTGCCGATGATGGCGTTGGCGGGCTGATCGCCCTGCACGAGAAACAGAATGACAGCGGCGCCGCCGATGAGCGCGAAAATCGGCATGCCGAGGACCGCGGCGCCAACGAGGACGGCCAGCCACGGCCATCCGGATTGATCTAGCAGCAACTCCGGGTGCGTCGAGATCCAGACACCGGCGGCGATGCCGGCCGACGCCATCGCGCGCCCGGCCATCGTCGGCGATGCCTTCCAGACCAGGCGCAGCGCGATCAGTCCCAGCGCGACGGGGAACGCGAGATCGGCGACCCAGATCGGGACGCCGAGCGCGATCTCTCTGCCGGCCTCACGATGAACTTGAAGGAGACGGAGCCCGCCGAGCGCCAGGATGGTCGTGACGAGCGCGCCGACCAGCGCCGCGATGATGCCGGCGACGTGTCTCGTTCGTCCCTCGGGAAACATCGTGCCGGTGGCGAGCGAGAGCAGCTTGCCCTCGCGTGCGGCAATCGAGGCGCCCACCAGTCCGACGATGAGCGTGAGGTGTGCCGTGAACGGAGCGGCCCCGGGAACGCCGGTGTTGAAGAAGCGCCGAAGAACGACCTCGCTCAGCGGCAGGATCATGATGCCCAGTGCCGCGAGCGAGGCGATGAGGTCCTCGGTCTCCTCCGCCTTCATTTCGCGGGTTTCGCTTTTCTAAACGCGTCGCGCTCGCGAACGGCGAGGTCGTACACGTCGGCCGGGATCATGCCGCCGCGCAGCGTGCCGGCCAGCTTTTCGGCGGCGCCGCGGAATTCGGCGGTGGCTTTCGGATCGAGCTTGACGACCGTCAGCCCGGCGGCGGTCATCGCCGCGATCGACTTGCTGTCGAGCGCCGGCGCCTGCGCGTTGATCTGCTGTTCCATCGTCGCGGCCGCGGCGAGGATCTTCGTGCGGTCGTCGGACGAGATCTTGTTGAAGGCCGAATCGGTCATCACCGTCGCGCCGACGAGCGGAGCGAGACGGATGTCGAGCATGTTCGGGGCGTCCTTGAAGATCTGCAGCGCGACGGCGTAGACCGGGGGCATCGGCGCCGCGTTGATCGCGCCGGTCGGCAGCTTCAGCTGCTTCGGAATTTCACCGGCCGCCAGCGGAACGGCGTGAAATCCGTTCGACGTGTACCACTGCACCATCTTCGGGTTGCCTTCGGTGGTGTAGAGCTTGGCGTTTTTCACATCGTCGATCGTGCGGATGGGCTGCTTGGAGAACAGCTGCACCCAGCCGGCGTTGCCCCAGTTGATGAGGTGGTATTTCTTCGCCTGCAGCCGCTCGCGGATGAGCGGCGTCAGCTTCTGCTGGACGTGCAGGAGCTCCGCGTCCGATTCGAAGAAGAACGGGACGCCGAAGATGTTGAAGGCTTCGTCGATTTCCGAAAGCCCCGCGACCATCAGCGTGGCGGCTTGCAGGCCGTCGACCGCCATGCGCGCGATCGCGGATGACTCGCTCGGAATCGTCCCGGCGTACACGGTCAGTCGAACGCGCCGCTCGGTGGCCTTTTCCCACGCGGTGCCCATCGAGCGCAGCGCGCCCGTCCAGGGCGAGTTGTCGGGCGCGAGGGTTGCGAGCCGGACGTTGACGGGCGCCTGCGCGCGGATGGACACGGTTGCGACCAGCGCAAGCGCGAGCAGCCAGTCGAAGGGGAATCCTGCCGAACATACACATCCTCCGGTTAATTCAAACCTGGACCCGGTTCCAGGAATAAGTCGTCGATGCGATCGAGCAGCACGCGCGCCCGCCGCTGCGTGACGAGCGTGATGAGCCGGTGGCTCGGATCCTGTTCCGGATCGATCGCGAGCGCCTGCTCCAGCAACTTCGAAAATTCAGCCCGATCCTGCTTGCTCTTGACCACTCCGGTTGCGAGCGCGACGTAGGGACTTGGCGACAAGCCTTTCTGGATCTCCACGGTACGCGCGAAGTACTTCCGCGCACGCTCTTCCGATCCGCCCAGGGCCTCGCCCTGGCTTTCAACCGTAATCATCAGCTCGGGGAGCGATCCGTTGCTCCACGTTTCGTCGAGGGTCATCGCGCGTTCGGCCATCGCCCGCACGACCGGCCAGTCGATGAGCAGCTCGGGATGGTCGAGGCCGCCGGCCGAGATGGCGGCACCGAGCGACGCCGCGGCCCAGTAGAGAAGCCGGACATCTTCTTTCTTCGCGCGCTCCACCGCACGAACGGGATCTTTTTTCAACGCGTCCGTGATGCCGCGAAACTTCGCCTCCAGGCCTCTCCAGCAGTAGTTCTTCCCGCGCTGGGCGAGCGTAAAGGATCGGTCGCTCAGGCGCTTGGATCGATCGTAGTCGTCCTTTTGCAGCGCCTCGGCGTCGGCGGCCACGAAGCCGAACGAGTACATCGTATAGAGGCTGCACGTGGTCGTCAGCAGCGGCTCGTACGTGGGGACCGACGCCAGCAACGATTCGTGCAACATCAAGGCAAACGGCAGGGCCCCGGCGATGAGGTCGGGGTCGTCGTGCGACGTGACGGTGTCTCCCCCCTCCGATAGCGTATCGGCCACACCCTTCACCGCCAGTCGGTTGACGGTCCCGCAGCCGGACAACGCCACGATGGCCGCGCCGACGGCGGCCCCGTGCGAAAGCCGGGTGGTAACCGAGTGAAAGGGCATACATCTCCTCATGACGGAGTGCGAAAGCGAGCCGAGGATCGGCTCAGCAGGGCTGGCCCGGGCAAGAGTGTACCGCTCTTTCCCCAGATACGTAGTGTCCGGCTTCAGCCGGACCCAGCAGCACTGCACCCGGCTTCAGCCGGACCCGCCAGCGCCCTGACCGGCCCCGGCTGTCGAACTGTGAAGTATTTCGAGGCCGTACCGATAAAGGAGGCATGACACACAAGACTCTCCCAGCCGAAATCGCCGAGCTCCCGTCGGTCGTGTCGATGGAACGGCGGATGAACCCCGATCGGCGTGCCTTGTGGCGTGGCGGCCGCCGGGACCGGGATTGGAAGGATCGCCCCGACGGCGCCTGGTCGCGCGTGTCGGGCCGTACCTCACTGCGCGACTGGCGCGCCTGGTTAAAGCCTCGTTCGTAACGTACTCGGTAGCACAGGGCTCCAGCCCTGCCCTGCACCGGTAGGGCTGGGCTTCAGCCCAGCTACTCGGACCGGTAGGGCTGGGCTTTAGCCCAGCTACTCGCACCGGTAGGGCTGAGCTTCAGCTCAGCCTTCGCACCGGTGGCACAGGGCTTCAGCCCTGTCAGGGTTTGTGCTACCACACTTCTCGCGCCACCGCCGCCACCAGCGCGAGCTTCTTCCGCTGATCGTCCTCCGACAACTGGTTGCCGTCTTCCGTCGACGCGAACCCGCATTGCGGGCTCAGCGCCAGCCGCTCGAGCGGAACGAACTTCGTGGCTTCCGCGATTCGCGCTTTCAGCACGTCCGGCGACTCGAGCGCCGGCCGCTTCGAGCTGACGAGCCCCAGCACCACGGTGCGATCGTCCGGAACATGCTTCAACGGCTCGAACGTGCCCGACCGGTCGTCGTCATATTCGAGAAGAAAGCGGTGAAAGCCGGCCTTCCGGAAGATCGTCTGCGCGATGCGCTCGTACCCGCCCGATGCGTAGAACATGCTCTTGTGATTGCCGCGGCAGATGTGGATGCCGAAGGTGACCCCCGTGTGGCCGCTGATGATGGCGTTGTCCAGCTCGATGCATTCCTCGAGCATCCGATCGGGATCGCTTCCGCGCTGACGGTATCCCTCGCGAAACTTCTCGTCGAGCAGCGCCGCGTACTGCGGTGCGTCGATCTGGACGTACTCGCATCCGAGGCGCCGAAATTCCTCGATCTCCCTGCGGGTGAAGTCGACGAGATCGGCGAGATACGCGTCGCGCGTGGCGTACGCGCCCTTCGATTTAGCGGGGTCGTAGTAGGCGGCCGCCTGCTGAGCGCTGATGAGCGTCACCTTCACCCTCGACCGGGTGCGCCCTCGCAGATACGTGAACTCTTCGACCGCCATCTGCCGCCGCCACTGCAGCTTGCCGACGACCACCGGCCGCTGGAGCGCCGCCTCGTGCCCTTCGCCGTCGCGGAACGTCACCGACCAGCCGGCGAACTTGTCGAAGCCTTCCAGGGCATCGACGAGATGGCCGAAGAACGCGTAGCGCCGCATCTCGCCATCGGTGATCACGCTCAGCCCGGCGGCTTCCTGCAGCGCGACCGCCTGATCGACCGCGCGATCTTCGATGGTCTTGAACTCCGACGCCTTCAGCTCGCCGCGCTGGTATTTCTGACGTGCATCTTTCAGAAACGCCGGCCGGAGCAGGCTGCCTACGACATCGCTTCGCATATCTCTCATCTGAGCGTTGTGCCCATTGCGTTCCCGATTCGCTCGGCCGCCTCGCGCAGCACGGGAACATACTGCCGCGTCATCGTTCGAAGATCGACGCGAGCCGCGTGGACGCCGACGTTGATGGCGGCCACGACCGCACCACGGCTGCGAACGGGCACGGCAATCGATCGCAGGCCGATTTCCAGCTCCTGATCCACCAGCGCGAAGCCGGCCGTGCGCACGCGGCGCAGTTCCGTGCGAAGCGCCTGGCGATCGGTGATGGTACGGGGCGTCTGGGCCTTCAGATCGATCCGGCTCAACAACGCCGCCTGCTCCTTGTCGTCGAGCGATGCCAGCAGCACGCGTCCCATCGACGTGCAGTATGCCGGTAACCGTGTGCCCACCGAAATGCCGATTGAGAGGATACGCCTCATCGCGGCGCGTGCCACGTACACGATGTCGGTGCCGTCGAGCACGCTCAGCGAACACGATTCCTGCAGGCGCTCCGACACGGACTCGAGCACCGGCTGGGCGGCGCGAGCCACCCTCGTCGACGCCAGGTAGGCGTTGCCCAGCATCAGGACCTTCGGCGTCAGCTCGTAGGCGCCGTTGGCACCGCCCGCGTAGCCGAGCCGCTCGAGCGTATACAGGCATCGCCGGGCGGCGGCGCGCGACATCGACGCGCGGCGGGCGATTTCGGCCACGGGGAGGGCGGCGTCGGTCTCGTCGAACGCCCGAATCACGGCGAGCCCGCGCGCGAGCGAGAGCATGAAGTTGGGGTCCGACCGTCGGCGAGCCTGCCGCGCCGAAGCGCCGAGCGGTGCGGGTGCGCGAAGGCGGGCCATGTGCGTGTGCGATTATCGCACAACTAGACCGATATTCGGCTTGACATCGGTTGCCGCGAAGTCAGAGACTTCCGGGTATGGCGGAAGCCTTTATCTGCGACGCCGTTCGCACGCCGTTCGGCCGGTATGGCGGCAGCCTCGCGTCGGTGCGCACCGACGACCTGGCCGCGATCCCGCTCAAGGCGCTCGTCGACCGGAATCCCGGCGTCGACTGGGCGGCCCTCGACGATGTGGCGTACGGGTGCGCGAACCAGGCGGGCGAGGACAATCGCAACGTCGCGCGCATGGCGCTCCTCCTGGCGGGGCTGCCGCAGGATGCACCGGGCCTGACGGTCAACCGCCTGTGCGCCTCGAGCCTCGACGCCGTCATCCTGGCCGCGCGCGCCATCAAGAGCGGCGAGGCGTCGCTCATCGTCGCCGGCGGCGTCGAGAGCATGTCGCGCGCGCCGTTCGTCATGGGCAAGACCGCAGAGCCGTTCTCGCGCGACGCGAAGATCGAAGACACCACGCTCGGCTGGCGATTCGTGAACCCCATCATGAAGGCGCGCTACGGCATCGACACGATGCCCGAAACGGCGGAGCACGTGGCGGAAGAGTTCGAGATCTCGCGCGACGATCAGGACGCGTTCGCGCTGCGCAGCCAGCAGCGCGCGGCCGCGGCGCTCCGGGAGGGCCGGATCGCCGAAGAAATCGTGTCTGTTTCGATCGCTCGCCCCGGTGAACCCGCGACGCTCGTGACCACCGACGAGCACCCGCGGCCGAACGTCACGCTCGAATCGCTCGCAAAGCTGAAGCCCATCGTCAAGCCCGGTGGAACCGTGACAGCGGGCAATGCGTCGGGCATCAACGATGGTGCGGTTGCGCTCATCGTCGCGTCGGAAGAAGCGGTGAAGAAATACAACCTCACTCCGCGTGCCCGCGTGGTGGCTTCGGCGGCAGTGGGTGTGGTACCACGCACGATGGGGATTGGGCCGGTACCGGCGATGGACAAGGTACTGAAGCTCGCAAAGCTCGACCTGGCCGCCATCGGTATCATCGAGCTGAACGAAGCATTTGCCGCTCAGGTGCTGGCCGTGCTTCGCGAGCATGGCGTCCCCGACGAGGCGCCGCACGTCAATCCGAACGGCGGCGCGATCGCGATCGGCCACCCGCTGGGTGCGAGCGGCGCGCGGCTGGTGACGACGGCGGCGTATCAGCTCGCCCGCACGCGCGAACGATACGCCCTTTGCACGATGTGCGTCGGCGTCGGCCAGGGCGTCGCCACGATTCTCGAGCGTGTGTAAGAGATCGCGCCATGAGGACACAAGTCGGGATTGTCGGCGCCGGCCCGGCAGGACTGGTGCTGTCGCACCTGCTCCACCTCGAAGGCGTCGAGTCGATTGTCGTCGAGCGGCGCAGCCGTGAGTACGTCGAAAAGCGCGTGCGTGCCGGCGTGCTCGAGCAGAGCACCGTCGATTTGCTCGTCGCAACGGGTGTTGGCGATCGCTTGAGACGAGAAGGCCTGGTCCATCACGGTATTGAGATCAGATTCCAGGGCGAAGCGCATCGCATTCCGTTGACCGAATTGACGGATGGGCGCTCGATCTGCATTTACGGCCAGCAGGAGGTCGTCAAGGATCTCGTGACCGCGCGGCTCGCCGCCGGCGCGTCGTATTCACTACGAGGTCG
>CAWGDY010000053.1:0-16190 GCA_963821395.1 Vicinamibacterales bacterium
GTGGCACAGGGCTTTAGCCCTGTTTGAGATGCCAGAATTCGCTATAGTGCCGGTGGCACAGGGCTTTAGTCCTGTTTGATCTGCCAGAACTCTTTCAGTTGCTCTTTGCTCGACACGTTAGATTTCGCTGTGCGGATACTCGAAGAACTCGCGCCACGAGTCCCTTTCGCACAGGATTCTCCAGGACATAACGAACGGTTCGGGCCATCTCTTCGTCATCACGCAGAACATGGTCGTGGTAGCTGTCCTGCCAAAGTGATTCACCTGTGCGTTTCCTGTGCTGATATCCTGCGCGCTGTTTCCAGTTGGACATGAACCGCTGGAAATCCGACTGTTCTCCAGTTGCGGCGACGACGAGATGAACATGATCGAACATGAGCAGTAACGCATGAATTGCGAAGCCGACGACCCGGCGCATTGCCGAATCGTGGTCAGCACCGGATTCATCTGATGTGCGGTCGGCAAAGATGGATTTTCGGAGGTGGGTGCAGATAGTCACGGAATAGCGATGGAGGCCGATGTAGGCGAAGCCGTCGATTCGGCCCGGACGTCGAGGAAACACGGTGCCCCGTAGGGCAAGCATCGTACCGCGCCGCTAAGACAGGGCTGAAGCCCTGTGCCACCGCAGATTTGGACAAGGCTGAAGCCTTGTGCCACCGTTGGGACAGGGCTGAAGCCCTGTGCCACCGCAGATTTGGACAAGGCTGAAGCCTTGTGCCACCGCTACGACAGGGCTGAAGCCCTGTGCCACCGTAGATTCGCAAACCGCATCGGTGGCACAGCGGTTTAGCGCTGTCTCCCAATCTGCCGAACCTGCACAATCCTCAATCTGGCAACAATCTCACAATCTGCGAATCTGCGAATCTGCAATGGTCATTTCACCAACACCTGTTGTCCAAACGTGCCCCAGCCTCGCGTCAGGTAGTCGCTTAAGGTCAGCGCCAGGAGGATGATCATCCAGTAGAGGCCGGCAACCACGGTCAGCTTGATGAGGCGCGAGCTGTACTTCACGTGCATGAAGAACAGCACCACGAGCATCGCCTTGAAGCAGGCGATGACGAGCGCGACGACGCTGTTCAGCGGGCCGAGGTCGATGTACGCCACCGCCACCGTGATGCCGGTCAGCGTCATCAGGATGGCGAAGATCGCGTAGTAGATCTTCAACGGAACGACGTGATGCGTCAGAAGACGCCGCGTGCCCGGCCATGTCGGTGCCCCTATCCATGTCGCCCAATCAGATACAGCAGCGGAAAGAGGAAAATCCACACGATGTCGACGAAGTGCCAGTACAGGCCGACGATCTCGACGGGAGAGTAGTAGCCGTTGCCGATGACGCCCCTGGCGGTCCAGATGAGCATCCACGTCATCAGGCCCATGCCGACGATCATGTGCGCCGCGTGCAGCCCCGTCATCACGAAGTAGAGCGAAAAGAAAATCTGCGCGTGTCTGACAAACTGCGGCTCGGCCGCGTACTCGAAGTGCAGTCCGGGAATCAGGTGCTCGTGAAACTTGTGCGAGTACTCGAGGCCCTTGATCCCCAGGAACACGCTGCCCAGCACCATCGTCAACACGATGAACGTCATGACGCCCTTGCGCGAGTTCATCTGCGCGGCGTGCACGGCCATCGCCATGGTCAGGCTGCTTCCGATCAACACGCCGGTGTTGATCGTGCCGAGCGGGATGTCGAGATGGTGGCTCGCCGACGCGAAGGCCTGCGGATACCAGCCGCGGTAGACCGTGTAGACGAGGAACAGCCCGCCGAAGAACAGGATTTCGGTCAGCAGGAACACCCACATGCCGAGCGACGCCGCTTCCTGCTGCTGATCGAGGCTGTCGAAGTGATGCGCGAGCGCCGGATGAGCCGTGGTGTGGTTAGGCAACGTGTTTCACCACTGGGGACGGATAGTGGTACGGACTGTCGGTCACCGTCGGCGTCACCGGGAAATTCTCGGTTGGCGGCGGGGACGTCGTGCTCCACTCGAGGCCGGATGCCCCCCACGGATTCGCGCCGGCCGGCTTCCCGTAGCGCAGCGACCACGCCAGGTAGACCATCGGCATCAGATACCCGACGCCGAGAATCGAGGCGCCCGCCGACGACAACACGTTCAGCACCTGGAACTCGGGCGGATACGCGTGATACCGCCGCGGCATGCCGAGATAGCCGAGGATGAACTGCGGAAAGAACGTCAGGTTGAAGCCGATGAAGATAATCGCCGCCGAGAGCTTCGACAACCCTTCTGGATAGAGCCGGCCGCTGATCTTGGGCCACCAGTAGTGGAGGCCACCGAGATAGCCCATGATGGTGCCGCCCACCATGATGTAGTGGAAGTGCGCGATGATGAAATAGGTATCGGTCACGTGCACGTTAAGGCCGACCGACGCGAGAAAGAGACCTGTCAGCCCGCCGATCGTAAACAGTCCGATGAAGCCAATCGCATAGAGCATCGGCGTCTGCCACGACACCGAGCCCTTGTACATCGTCGCCGTCCAGTTGAAGACCTTGATGGCCGACGGAATGGCCACGAGAAAGCTCAGCATGGAGAAGATAAGCGACGCGTACACGGACTGGCCCGCCACGAACATGTGGTGGCCCCAGACGAGGAACCCGAGCACGGCGATGCCGAGGCTCGAGAACGCGACGAAGCTGTAGCCGAACACCGGCTTGCGGCAGAACGCCGCCACCAGCTCGCTGATGACGCCCATCGCCGGCAGAATCATGATGTATACCGCCGGGTGCGAGTAGAACCAGAACAGGTGCTGGAACAGCACAGGGTCGCCGCCGAGCGCCGGATCGAAGAATCCAAAGCGGAAGAGCCGTTCGATCGCCACGAGCAAGGCCGTGATGGCGATGACGGGCGTGCCGAGAATGTTGATGAGGCTGGTGGCGTAGGTCGACCAGAGAAAGAGCGGCATGTTGAACCAGCCCATTCCCGGCGCCCGCATCTTGTGAATGGTGACGATGAAGTTCAGTCCGGTCAGGATCGACGAGAACCCCGTCACGAAGATGGCCAGCGCCGCCGGTACGACCCTGGTCGTGGAGAATCGCGTGCTGAACGGCGCGTACATCGTCCATCCGGTGTCGAGCCCGCCGGTCAGCAGGACGTACACGCCCATCAGGCCTCCGATCATGTAGATGTACCAGCTCAGCAGGTTCAGCTTGGGAAACGCGAGATCCTTGGCGCCGATCATCAGCGGCACCAGGAAATTTCCCAGAATCGCCGGAATGGCCGGGATGAGGAAAAAGAACACCATGATGACGCCGTGCATGGTGAAGAGCTGGTTGTAGGTGTCGTCGCTCACGAGATCGCCAGGGGGCGTGGCGAGATCGAGCCTGATGAGCACGGCGAATGCGCCGCCCACGAAGAAGAAGAACGTGACCGCGACGAGATAGAGCAGCGCAATGCGCTTGTGGTCGCGCGTCAGCAGCCACGATTTGATGCCGTAGCCGTCGTTCAGGTAGTGATGAGCCGGAAATTCTGTGGCCATTATCGTTGGGTGCCTGCGGGCTGTGCCTGCGGCTGTTCGGCAGGTGAAAGCGACTTCACGTACTCGATCAGCGCGAGCAGTTGCTCCTCTGTAATCAATCCCTGGAATGCCGGCATGACGGGCTGAAATCCCGCCGTCACTTTCGCAGCCGGCTGCATGATCGACTCACGAAGGTAGTTCTCGTCTGCCGTTACGACGCTGCCGTCCTGCAATTGAACGGAGTGGCCGAACACGCTCCCGAGCCAGGGTCCGCGGCCGCGCGCATCAGGACGGTGGCAGGTATTGCACGCCAGATCGGCGAACAGCTTTTCGCCCCTCGACGCGAGCGAGCCTTCGGCCGTGCCGCCGCTCAGCCATGTCTGGTACGCCGCCGGTTCCATCACCGACACGCGTCCGATCATGGCCGAGTGCTGGGTGCCGCAGTACTCGGCGCAGAAGATCTGATACGTTCCGGGAGTGGTCGGCTCGAACCAGATCTGGACGTACCGTCCTGGTATGACATCCGCCTTGATGCGCATCGCCGGAATCGAGAAGTCGTGGATGACGTCCTCCGACGTCATGATGAGCCTCACCGGGCGGCCCACGGGCACGTGCAGCTCGTTGATCTCGCGCCGGCCGGTCACGTGCTGCACCTTCCACATCCACTGCTTGCCGACAACGTAGATGTTCAGCGTCTCGTCGGGCGGGTTGGCCATCGCGAAGTACACCTTGGCGCCCCAGAAGAAAATCACCATCGTGATGATGAACGGGATGACCGTCCATCCGATCTCGAGCAGCAGCCCGCCGTGAACCTGCGCGCCGACGTCGTGTTCATGACGCCGGCGGAAGCGGATCGCGAACGCGACGATCAGCGTCGCGATCAGCAGTGAGAAGAATCCAGAGAGGCCGACAAGAAAGAAGTACAGCGCGTCGACGTCGCCGGCGAGGGTCGAGGCACGCTCCGGGAACAGCGGGATGTCGAACATGAGCCCGTTACCCGACCTGCCTGCGCTCGCGCCTGGTCAGCACGAGAATCAGCGCGCAGAGTGAGACGACCGTCGCGGCGCCCGCCACCTGCACGATGCGCATGATGGCGAGGCTGTAGCGGCCCGTCGCCAGGTCGTAGTGGTAGCAGTAGAGCAGCGCCCGCTTCAGTGGCGATCCGATCTTCTCGTGCGAGGCATCGAGCAGCGCCAGGCGCAAATCGCGTGGACCGTAGTCGATGCCGAAGAGATATCGCGAGACCCTGCCTTCGGGCGTCGCGACGACGATGCCGGCAGGGTGCGCGTATTGCCGGGTCGGCTCGTCCCACACGTAGCGGAAGCCGGCGGCGCGGGTGACGCGCCGGATGTCGGGTTCCGCGCCGGTCAGGAAGTGCCAGCCCTCGGCGATTGACGGCTTGCCCGAGCGTTCGACGTAGTGCACCTTCTTTTCCAGCGCAAGCGCCGGCGTCTCTCGCGGATCGATGCTGATGCTGACGACCTCGAAGTCTTCGCCGGGATTTTCGGAAAGCACGCCTAATGTGCTCGCGAGGCTGCCCAGACTCTGCAGGCAGAGCATCGGGCAGCCGTAGTAGACAAAAGAGAGCACTACCGCGCGCGTGCCGAAATAATCGCCAAGCTTCACCGTGCGGTCGTGCTCGTCCTTGAACTCGACGTCGAGCGGCAGCATCTGATTGAGGTTCTGGTCGAATCCCACTTCCCTGATGGCCGCCGGCACTTCGGCGGCGGGCACACCCGTTGAAGGAGGAGGCGCCTGCGCCTGCGCATGCGTGACGCCCGCAACAATCAGCGCAAAGATCAAAAGACGCATCATTTCTGCGGTTCCCTGACAGGCAGCCCTCTTTCGACCACCATCCGCATCGCTTCGTCGATGGGGATGCGGGCCACTCCGCCTTCCTTGTTCACCCAGCCGTACCCGTTCAGCAGCCCTTCCTGTTTTGCGCGTAGATCGCGAAGCTCCTGCTGCGGGTTGTCCTGCAGCCGCGGTTCCGGTGGACGCCGATCCTGCTGGCCCACGGCCATCGGAAACACCTGCGTCTGAGCCCGCTGGTGCTGACCTTCGTACACGCCCAGCAGCCACCACAGGAACAGTTGAACGATCGCTCCCACCACGAGCAGCCCCGCGCCATAGCGAAGAATCAGGCCGACGTTGACGTCGCTCGCCTCGTGCGCGACCTCCGGGTTCCCGGCGTCCGGCTTATGCGGTTCGGACATGTTTCAGGGCCTCACGGAACTCGGGGTCGTGCAACGGCAGCAGCGCGCGGCCGCGGAGTTGATAGACGAAATAGCCAAGCCAGATGAGCGCGAGCGCGATCGGCAGCGCGACGTCGAGCCAGTGCACGTGAAGACCGCCGCCCTCCGCAAACGCCGGTGCGCTCAACCAGTACAGATCCACGAACCGCATCACGACGATGAGCGCCGCCACCTGCGACACCATCGCGGCGTTGCGCTTGATCGCGCGGTGCAGCAGCACGAGGAACGGCACCGCAAAGTGAAGGATCACGATGGCCAGCGCGATGTACTGCCAGCCGTGTCCCGTGCGGTGCAGGTACCACTCGGTCTCTTCGGGAATATTCGCGGCCCAGGTGATCAGGTACTGCGAGAACCCGAAATAGGTCCACAGCATCGTGAAGCCCATCATCAGGTTGCCGAGGTCGTGAAAGTGGTCCGCCGTGATCAGCTCGTCGAACGGCTTGCGCCGCACGAGCCACGCCAGCACGAGAATCGAGAACGCCATCGCCGCCAGCGCCTGGCCGCCCATGAAGAGGACGCCGTAGATCGTGGAGAACCAGTGCGGCTCGAGCGACATGAACCAGTCGAATGCGGCGAAGGTAATCGTCAGGCCGTACGCGAGCAGCCCGCCGGCGCTCAGCAGCTGCATCTTCTTGGGAATCGTGGGGTCGGCGGTGACGTCCTGCTCGACCGACCACTTGTTCAGAAAGAACGCGATCGCGTTCCACACGACGAAATAGAATGCGGCACGCGCCAGGAAGAACGGCACATTCAGGTACGGCTGCTTCCACTGGAGGACAGGATCGCCGGCCACGTGCCCCGCGTCGGCCCACGGATAAAGAGAGTGGAGGCCAATCGCAATCGGCAGGAACAGAATCGTGAGCAGTGGCAGGGTGCGGGTGGCCGCACCCAGGATGCGCCGGATGACGACGCCCCACGCACCGCCGGAGACCTGGTGAATCATCGCGAGCCCGAGCGAGCCGAGCGTGATGCCGAGTATCCACATGTAGGCCGGCAGGAACGAACGCACGAACTGCGCCGGATTGACGACGAGCCCGATCGCACAGACGAGCGCGGCGAAACCGCCTGCCGTCATGAGCTTCGACTGCAGGTTCTTCAGCTCGGGAACGAGCTCGCCGCCGATTTCCTGCAACGGCACCCGCGCGGTCATCGCAGCTGCCCCTGTGCCTGCGGCGACAGCTCCGCGACGGCGGCGTACTGGCTCAGTTGCAGCGCGCGCATGTAGGCGGCAATGGCCCAGCGATCGCGCACGGGGATCTGTGCCGCGTAGTCGGGCATCGCGCCGAAGCCGTTCGTCACGACGTCGAAGATATGTCCGGGCGGTGCCTGACGCAGCCGATCGATGTGGAAGGACGGTGGACGCCTGTAGCCTCGCTGGACGACCATGCCGTCGCCGTCGCCCGTCAGCCCATGGCACGGCGAGCAGAAGATGTTGTAGCGCTCGCGTCCGCGTTGCATGACCGCCGCATCGATCGCAAACGGAAACACGGTTGACGGCTGTCCGTTCACACGCCCCGCATACAGCAGCTCATCGTCGTTCAGCTGGCCTTGCGCGATCGTGCCTTCGAGAAGGGGACGGGCGGATCGATGGTCGGCGAAGAAATCGGACGCCTTGTAGGCCGTGTACTTCGGCTGGTCGTGCATGTCCTGCCGGCAGCCGACACCCGTGACGACGAGGAGCAAGGGCTCCGAGCGTCCTAATCCCTAATCCCCAATCCCTAATCACTAGACGAGGCTCAGTTGTCAACGGTCGTCACCTCGCGCGCACCCAGCGATTCGAGAAACGTCCGCGTCTTCTCGATGTCGAATTTCGGATCCACCGCCTCGATGCAGAGGAAAAACCTGTTGCGGCTCGCCAGCGCGAAGCGTGGCACGTTGAACACCGGGTGAAACGGCTGCGGCAGCCCGTTGAGCGCCAGCATGCCCAGGACGGCCGTCAGCGCCGCGGCGAGAATCGTCAGCTCGAACGTGACCGGGATAAACGCCGGCCAGCTGTGCGGCGGGCGTCCGCCGACGTTCAACGGATACGCGATGGTGGAAACCCAGTACTGCAGGCCGTAACCGCCAAGTCCCCCGAGAACGCCGCCTGTGAGCACGAGCTTCGGCAGCCGGTTGTCGTGCATGTGCAGCGCGTCGTGCAGCTCTTCAATGGGGACGGGCGAATACGCATCCATCCGGCGATAGCCTTCGTGATGCGCGCGGCGCGCCGCGTCGACGAGCCCGCGTGAATGCTCGAACTCGGCCATGAGCCCGTAGATTTTCGGACGGCCGGAAGGCTTCATCGCGCGCCTCCACGGTCTGGCTTCGCGTCGGGCACGAGCGTGCGCATCTCGAAGATGGAAATCATCGGCAGGAAGCGCAGGAAGAGGAACAGCAGCGCCAGGAACAAGCCGATCGTGCCGACGTACAAACCCCAGTCCCAGACCGTCGGCGAGTATCGTCCCCACGACGAGGGCAGGAAATCGCGATGCAGCGACGTGACGACGATGACGAACCGCTCGAGCCACATGCCGACGTTGACGATGAGCGAGATGATGAAGAGCAGCAGGACGTTCGTCCTGATCTTCTTGATCCAGAGGAACTGCGGCATGACGCCGTTGCACAGGATGAGGGCCCAGTAGAACGGCCCGTACGGACCGGTCATGCGGTTTCTCATCATGTAGCTCTCGTACGTGTTGGCGCTGTACCACGCCATGAAGGCCTCGATCATGTAGCCGTAGGCTACGATGAGGCCCGTCACGAGCAGGATCTTCGCCATGTTGTTCAGGTGCCGCTCCGTGATGAAGTCCTCCAATCCGTAGATCTTGCGGATTGGAATCGCGAGCGTGAGCACCATCGCGAAGCCCGAGTAGATGGCGCCGGCGACGAAGTAGGGCGGAAAGATCGTCGCGTGCCATCCGGGCACGACCGAGACCGCGAAGTCGAAGCTGACGATCGTATGCACCGACACGACCAGCGGCGTGGCGAGCCCGGCCAGGAGCAGATACGCCGTTTCGTAGCGGTGCCAGTGATGCGCCGATCCGCGCCAGCCCATGGCCAGCGCGCCGTAAATGACGCGGCCGACCTTCGATTCGGATCGGTCGCGCAGCGTGGCCAGATCGGGGATGAGCCCGACGAACCAGAAGAGCGCCGACACCGTCGCGTATGTCGACACGGCGAACACGTCCCAGATGAGCGGGCTGCGGAACTGCGGCCACACGTCCATCGTGTTCGGATACGGGAACAGCCAGTAGATCGCGAGCCAGGGCCGGCCGGTGTGAATCAATGGAAAGATCGCCGCACACGCCACCGCAAAAAGCGTCATCGCTTCGGCGAACCGGTTGATCGACGTGCGCCACGATTGCTTGAAGAGCAGCAGAATCGCCGAGATGAGCGTGCCGGCGTGACCGATGCCGATCCACCAGACGAAGTTGATGATCGCGAACCCCCAGCCGACCGGAACGTTCACGCCCCAGATGCCGGTGCCCTCCGCGATGAGGTAGGTGAGGGAGATCAGCAGCACGTTGACGAGCAGGAAGGCGATGCCGAAGCCGAACCACCAGCCCAGCCCCGTGCTGCGGGTCAGGACAATCGCGCTGATCTTGTCGGTGACCGTCGAGAAGCTGTGGCCTGGCGCGATGACGGGAACAGGCGGCCGCGGTCCGTGCGTCTCGCTCATTTATGCTCGCCGCCTCGTGAAGGACCGGGTGTGGCGGGCGTGGGCTCGGGATTCGATTCCGGGCCCTCTACAAGATAGGTCGTCCTATCAGAGATCGCCGCGAGATAGGTCGTTCTCGGCCTGGTGTTCAACTCGTGCAACAGCGCGTACTCGCGGGCTTCGGCCTTCAGCCGCGACACTCGGCTGTCCGGATCGTTCAAATCGCCGAAGACGATCGCCTCGGTGGGGCATACCGCCTGGCACGCCGTCTTGATTTCGCCGTCCCGAATCCTGCGTCCCTCTTTCTCGGACGCGATGCGCGCGGCGCTGATGCGCTGCACGCAGTACGTACACTTTTCCATGACGCCACGGCTGCGGACCGTCACGTCAGGGTTACGGCCCAGCTTGAGGCTCGGGGTTTCCCAATCCTGGTATTGAAGGAAATTGAAGCGCCGCACCTTGTAAGGGCAGTTGTTCGAGCAGTAGCGCGTGCCGACGCAGCGGTTGTAGACCATGTCGTTCAGGCCTTCGCTGCTGTGGACGGTGGCACCGACCGGGCATACGGGCTCGCACGGCGCGGTCTCGCACTGCATGCACGGGAGCGGCTGGAAGTAGGTCTTCGGATTCTCGACCTCGCCCTGGTGATACGTGTCGATGCGCAGCCAGTGCATTTCCCGCCCGCGCATCACCTGGTCTTTGCCGATGACGGGGATGTTGTTTTCGGCCTGGCACGAGACGACGCAGGCATTGCAGCCGTTGCACGCGTTGATGTCGATCGACATGCCCCACTTGTAGCCGCCCGCCTTCGCCTGCTCGTCGGTGAGCACCGGCCACATCGATGGCATCTCGTGCTGATCCTTCTCGAGCGTGGCGAGCTCCGTGCGCGGTACGACACGAATCAGATCGCGCCCTTCGACGAGGTGGTGAAATTGCACACAGGCCAGCGGAAATGTGTCGCCGGTCAGCGTGATGTCGGCGCCCGTGCCGAACGTCGGCGCATCGGCCGTCCGCAGCGCACCAGCGTTGAACCCGCGTTGGGTCCCGACTCGTCCCGTGCGCGCGCGCCCGTATCCGAGGTGCAGTGTCGCCACATCATCGGGATGACCCGCGACCGGGAACATCGCGCCCCGCACGGTGCGGCCCTTGTGCCGGATCTCGACCATCGATCCGTGAATCTGACCGCGTTCGCCGCCGGTGAAGTCGGGCGTCGCCGTGCCGCCGATCCGCGCCATCGTGGCGGGGCTGACGAGCACGGCGTTGTCCCAGGTGAGGTGCGTAATCGGCTTCGGCAGCTCCTGCAGCCAGCCGTTGTTATTGAATCGCCCGTCGAGCATCGTCGGGTCGGGACGGAACGCGATCTCGAAGCCGCTCGTGGGGCTCGTCGGCGCAGTGCCGAACGCGGCAACGGTGCCCAGCGCGATCGCGCGCGTTGGCAGCGCGGAGTTGGCCATCACGCCGTCGTGAACCGTTCGCCGCCAGAACGATTCGAACTCGTCGGGTTGCCGGGTCTCTAGAGCAAGACCCGGCCTACCAGGTGCGTCGGTTTGGGTGCGAGGCGGTACGTCAGGGCGGGTCCTGCTTTGTGGACCCGCCGCCCTTTAAACGCAGTTGCCAGAACTCCCGGACGATCTGATAACCCGTGCGTTCGGGACGATCGCTCAGAGTCGCGAGCACTTCGTGAGCCGACCGGCCGCCGTAGAGCGGCGCAATCAGCGGCTGCACGATCGAGACGGTGCCATCCAGCGCCCGCGCATCGCTCCACGCTTCGAGGAAATGCGCCTCCGGAATCTGCCAGTGCGAAATCGCCGACGTCTCGTTGGCATGCAGGCTCAGATGCACGCGCAGCCGTACCTTGTTCATCTGCTCGGCAAATTGCAGATCGGCCGGTGCCGTGTACACGGGATTGCCGCCGATGATGACGAGCGTGTCCACCTGTCCCGCGGCCATCGCGCCGGCCAGGTCGCGAATCGACTGCAGCTGATCGACCGGACGCGCCTCGACGGGATCGGTGTAGAGCACCGTCTGCCCGCCGTTGCCGAGCGCCGCGTTCATCGCGTGCGCGAGCGCGTGCACGACCGGAGGCTGGCTCTCCCCGGCGACCACGAGGCTCGCTCCACGATTCGTGCCCAGATCGGAGCGCACCGCCGCCATCCACTCCTGACTTTCGCTAGACAACGTCGCGCCGCGAGCGACACCGGCCACGCCCAGATTGGTGGCGAGCATGCGCGCAAGCGTCTCGATTTCGCTCGGCCTCATGACCAGTCGGTAATCGGCCTTTGCTCCGGTTGTCGTCGGCATCGACTCGGCGGCGTACATCCGGCAGCCCGGACCTTCCGGCCGCCGGCGCTGCGCGAACTGGCGCGAGTAACGGAGGTGACCGGCGCCGCAGCCGAAGAGATCCGCGTCCAGTGCGACGATGACCGCCGCGCGTTCGAGGTTGTAGTGCACCGATGCGGTGCTGCCTGCCGCCATCCGCAGACCAGCGGCGGCATTCATCTCGCTGGCCGTGTCCCACTGATGCCACACAGCAGCAGGAAACCGCGCGAGGATGTCCTCGAGTTGCGCGGCGAGCGTCGGCGACGCGATCGTTTCTGTCAGGATCCGGAGACCGGCGCCCCTGGTGGCCTGTTGCGTCGTGACCGTGCGCATGGCGCCGATGAACGCGGACCACGGGAGAATCTCTCCCACGTTGGTCAGCGTCTGCATGCGATCGGGGTCGTAGAGATCGAGCAGGGCAGCCTGCGCGAAGACGTCGGTTGCGCCGAGGCTCGCCGGGTGCGCCGGATTGCCTTCGACCTTCGTCGGCCGCCCTTCGTGGCTCTCGACGAGGAGTCCTGTCGCGCGGCCGCCGAGTGTCATTGCCGTCGCGAAGTACAACGGCCGGCCGGGCACGATGCCTTCGGGCTGCCGCACGTACGGAAGAATCTGCTCCGCGGGCTGGCGGGTGCAGCCCGCCATGCCGGCCAGCGCCAGCGACGCACCCATCAACTTAAGAAAAGCTCGCCGCTCGACCGCATCGAGCGGCTCGGGCAGGCGCGAGGCGAACTCGTCGCCGACGAGCTCGTCGAGATTGGCGCCGTCCTTTTCGGCAAGGGTTCGCCAGAATTCCGGAGCGGTGTCGAATTTCATCGATGACATGTGTTGCAGTCGGTCATTTTCCGGATGCGATTCTGTTCGACCAGCGTCCGGCCCAGCTCGAGCTGATTGGCGGGCGCCTCGTAGTTCATGTTGAAGACTTCCTCGCGGGGGCGCACGTAGCGCTCGGGGTGCCGGTGACAGTCGAGGCACCACTCCATCTGCAGCGAGTTCTGCTTGCGCATGAGCGGCATCTTGTCCACGGGTCCGTGGCAGGTGGAGCAGCCCACGCCTTTCGACACGTGAATGCTGTGGTCGAAGTAGGCGAAGTCGGGCAGATCGTGCACGCGCGTCCAGGCAATCGGCTGGTCCGTCCGGAAGCTTTCGCGCACCGGCTCGAGAAACGCGGCGTCGGCGAAGATCTGCGAGTGGCAGTTCATGCAGGTCTTCGTCGGAGGAATGCCGGCGAAGCTCGCGGTTTCGACCGTCGAGTGGCAGTAGCGGCAATCGATGCCGTTGCCGGCGACGTGGCGCTCGTGGCTGAACTGGATCGGCTGTTCGCGCGCGACGTTCACTTGCGTCACCCAGGGCGAGCGATCGATCTGATAGGCGAGGTAGAGAAGGCCGCCGATGAAGAAGAGCGCTCCGAAAATGCTGACCCGCGCGATCGTGTTCGTACTGCGATGAAAAATCTGAGGCATATCCCGGCGCGTCTACGGCAGCATATCACGTGACCGGGACGCCATTTGCGCGCCGACTCAGTCAGTCCACTGTCGTGCCGCGCGAAGCGACAACCCTGTCGCAACCGATGTCAATTCCTGGCCGCCCGTGATCTTCTCCGACCCGAACCGCTCGACGAAGATGTTGCGGACGGCGGGCACGAACGATGATCCTCCGGTCAGGAACACGTGATCGATGTCGCGGGCCGATACGCCGGTGTTCGTCAGGAGCCGATCCACACAGGCCGCCATCAGCTCGACTTCGGGCTGTATCCATTTTTCAAAGTCCAGCCGCGTGACGTTCTTCGTAATCGACACGGGTTCGCAGTGGAACTCGAACATCGCCTCGGTCTCGGTGGAGAGCTCGAATTTCGTCCGGCGCACCGCTTCGTGCAGCCGGAATCCCATTTCGCTCTTGATGAGGTGCACGAAGGCCGCCAGCCGTTCGGGAATGATCGCGCTGCGCTGAATGTGCTCGAGCATCTCCAGGTTCTTCGCCGTGTTGAGAAAGGACAGGTGATGCCAGCGCTCGAGCCGTTCGTACGGCCAGCTCGGGACGGGCAGGAACTTGCTCGGCGGTGAGAGGTACTCGGAGCCGAGCCCCAGCCGCGGCGCGACCAGCTTGCGGATGATCTGCCGGTCGAACGCGTCGCCGGCCACCGCGACGCCATCGGTGCCGATGATGTCGTCCGGCGTGCGTCCGCGGCGCCGCGGTGTCGGACCGACGCGCAGGACGGAGAAGTCGCTCGTGCCGCCGCCGAAGTCGCCGATGAGGATCAGTTCGTCGCGATCGAGCGTCTGCTCGTAGCTGTACGCGGCCGCCACGGGCTCGTACTCGAAGACGATCTCGGTGAACCCGCAGAGCGCGACGGCCTCGCGGAGCCGTCCCAGCGCGAACGCGTCGTCTTCGTGATGCTCGGCGTTGGAGAAGTGAACGGGACGGCCGACGACGACGCGCGATGGCACGCGTCGTCGATCGTCCATCGTCGATCGTCCATCGTCGATGGTCGCATCCGCCAACAGATGCCGGACGATGAGCGAGATCATGTCTTCGAGGCTGTAGCGCTGCGAGAACACGCCCGTGCCGTCGAAGCGCCGGTCGGCGAGATAGGCCTTCAACGACTGAATCAGGCGCCCTTTCTCTTCGGCTTCGAGATACCGGTCCAGGGCCCTGGGGCCGGCCGCCGACGTCAGACGTGTCGTCGTGCCTTCCTTGCGCCGCTCGAAATACAGGATGGACGGGAATGTGTGCGTCGTCCCGCTCGCCGACGCAAAACCGGCGAGGACCGGCTTTGAGCCTGTGACCGTTGCGATCGCGCTGTTGGTGGTGCCGAAGTCGAGGCCGAGCGAGCCTGAGGCGGAGAACTGGAGCGGCATCAGCTGGACATTTGGACTTAACCGTAATCAGTCGGTCCTCTTTCGGATCGACCTCAACCTCGATATCTTTGTATTCGACGATCGAGGCGCCCGAGTGAATCTGGAGACCGATCGGGCCGGGTTTCAAGCGGCTCGGCTCTTCATCTTTATAGCGGACGATCTCGACACCGTTCACGGCCATCCGCACGGTGCCCGCATTGAGCCTCGCAAGCACTTCCGTTTCGTGCCATTGGTGTGGGTCGGCTTTTGTGTGCGGGATGTTCTCACGCGGCGGGCTGCCCTTGCCGGGGTGGTAATCCCACATGCCGCCATGCGGCGGAATGACGAGAATGCAGTCACCATAGCGCCAGTCGTCGCGCCGTTCACCCCAGAAGCACATTCCCAGATGATTCGAATCGCTGACCAGGCGCGATTTCAGGATGAGGCGGAAGTCGGCGTAGTCGCCATCGGTCAAAAGCAACTCGCCGCGTGTTTCATTCGTCACGCCGTGAATGGCGCCGTCTTTGACGGACCAGAACGCCGGATTGCCCTTCCATCCTTTCAGCGAGACACCGTCGAAGAGTTTGATACGCTTCGCCGGCTGTTGAGCGATCGAGACCGGCTCGTAATTGAGCATGGCCAGAGCGGCGACAAGACAGAAAAGGAATCGGCGCATGAGACGGCTCCTTAGCGGGGTCGGCGATTATGTCATAGAAGCGTCCGCGGCGTATGATTGGCGCATGATATTCATGACGCGCGCGATGCTCGTGGGGATTCTCGCTCTCGCCTTCACCAGTCCGATGCCGATTGCGGCACAGAACGGCGCGCCGAACACGTTGTCGGCGTCGGAACAGAAAGAAGGATTCGAGCTCCTGTTCGATGGCAAGAGCCTCGACAAATTCATCGTGCCCGAGAGTCAGGTCAAGGTGTGGCGCGTCGTCAACGGCGTCATCCACAACGATCAGACGAACCCCGGCGCGACGATTCTCACGAAGGAAGACTTCACGAATTTCGTGATCAGGGCCGAGTTCCGCGCGCATCCCAACGTGAACTCCGCGCTCATGCTGCGGCAGGGGCGGCCGCAGCCGGCCGGCTACGAGCTGCAGATTCGCGACAAGGTGCTGACCGATCGCACCGGCGGCGAATACCTGACTGGCAGCATCGTCAACGTGGCGCACGCGCCCGACGGCACGATGATCGTCCCGAAGCAGTGGAACTACGTTCGAAGCGACCTTGAACGGCGATTACATCCTCGTCATGTACAACGGCAAGAAAGTCGTCGACGTGCACGACAAGCGGCGCGCAGAGGGCGCCATCGGCTTGCAGTCGGCGCATCCCGAGGATCCGGCAGGGGCGTCCGTCGAGTTCAGGAATCTTAGAATCAAGCGCCTGAAGTAACCGCCGCTGGAGGCCCCGATGAGGATCGTTCGTTCGATGTTGCTCGCGCTCGTCGCGAGCGCCGTGCTTTCGTTCAACGTGCACGCGCAGGCCCCGCCTCCGATTCTGCAGGAGCCCCAGACGATGCCCCTGTGGCAGGGCAGGGCGCCCGGGGCGCAGGGTGACGCGCCGGAAGACATACCGACGCTGACGATCTACATGCCGCCCAGCACCGCCGGCCCGATGACCGCTGTCATCGTCGCGCCCGGCGGCGGCTACCGCGCACTGTCGATGAACAAGGAAGGC
>CAWGDY010000054.1:0-14399 GCA_963821395.1 Vicinamibacterales bacterium
GGTGGAGGCGGCTAATCCCCAATCCCTAATCCCCAGTCCCTATTCATAACGCAACGCCTTCACCGGATCGAGGCGCGTCGCGCGGCGGGCCGGGAAGAAGCACGCCATCAGCGCGACGGTGATGAGCACCGCGCTCGTCGAGACGAGCGTGAGCATGTCGGCGGGGCCGGTGCCAACCAGCATGCCCTGAAGCAGCCGTCCGGTCCCGAGCGCCGCGGCAATGCCAAGACAGAGGCCGACGCCAAGCTCGATGATGCCGCGCCGGAGGATGAGCCACCGCACCTGCTCCGCTTCGGCGCCCAGCGCCATGCGGATCCCGATCTCCTGCGTGCGCTGCGACACGGAGTACGCGGTCACGCTGTACAGTCCCACCGCGGCCAGCACGATCGCAATCACCGCAAACGCCAGGAACATCGTGCCGAAGGTGCGCTGCGGCCAGCGATTTCTCGCAAGAATGTCGTCCATCGTGCGTATGTCGGTCACCGGCACGTTCGGATCCATGGCCGACAGTTCCTTCCGCAGCAGCTCCACGACCGCCACCGGATTGCCGCGGGCGCGCACGATCAGGTTGGAGCTCATCGCCATCAGCATGTTCTGCGCGTGCGTGAAGTAGACGACGGGATCGGGATCGCGCTCGAAACCGCGCTGGCGAATCGTCGGCGAGACACCGACCACGGTGGCCTGGTAGAACCTGGGCGCGCCCGGGATGTTGCCGTCGTTGATCATGCGGATGCGCTTGCCGACGGGATCTTCACCACGGAAATGCATGTCGGCCAGCCGCTGGTTGATGATCATCGCTTCGCGGCCCGGCTCGCCGTCGCCGGCCCTGAACGCGCGGCCGCGCACCATTTGTACGCCGAGCGCATCGAAGTAACTCGATCCGACGGCGACGATGCTGACGAGCGGCCGCTGCTCGCCCGTCATATCAGACCGGCCGTCGATCTCGAGGCGCCGCTGCGACGCGCCACTGAACGGCAGGTAGTTGCTCGAGCTCGCACCCTCGATGGCGCCGATGCCGTTGAGCCGATCGTCGACCTGCTGAAGAAACAGGGCGCGCGATTCGAGGCTCGAGTAGGTGCGGGTGGGAAAAATCAGCTGCATCACGACGAGCCGGGACGTGTCGACGCCGATGTCCATGCGATAGAGGTTCAGGAAGCTGCGCATCATCAGGCCGGCGCCCGAGAGCAGCACCAGCGTCAGCATGAGCTCCGCCACGATCAGGGCGGTCGTCCAGCGCCGCGCGCGCGAGCCCGCCGATCCCGCGCGGCCGCCGTCCTTCATCACCTCGGAGACGCTCGTGCGCGACACGTAAATCGCCGGCGCCAGGCCGAATACGATGCCGGTGAGCAGGCAGACCGCGGCGATGAATCCGAAGACGGCGGGGTCCATCGAGAACACCATCCAGTACGGCTTGCCGATGTCCTGGGTGTTGGCGTCGAACCACCGCACGCCGAGATACGCGAGGCCGAGGCCGGCCACACCCGCGACGAACGCGAGCAGCACGCTCTCGACCAGCAGTTGCCGCACGATGCGCCATCGCGTCGCGCCAATCGACACGCGGACGGCAATCTCGCGCGAACGGCCGGACGCGCGCGCGAGCAGCAGATTGGCGACGTTCGCGCACGCGATGAGCAGCACGAACGCCACCGCGCCCATCAGCGACCAGAAGATCACGCGTATCTGGCTGCCAACCACCTGCTCGGAGAACGGTTCTACGACCGCGCTGATGCCCTTGTTCGAGTCTGGAAACTGCGTGGCCAGTTCCTGCGTGATGCTGGTCATCTCCGAGCGCGCCTGTTCGATGTTCATGCCATCGGCGAGCCGGCCGTACGCCATCAGCAGACGCGCCGATCGTCCGGCGCGCGTTTGCGCCGTGGGCCGCTGAGCCAATGGCAGCCAGACCTCGGAATTGAACGGAAACTCCACGCCCGGCGCCATGACGCCCACGATCATCACGGGCTCCGAGTTCATCCGGATTGTTCGGCCGATCATCGCCTTCTCGCCCTCGTAGCGGCTTTGCCACACCTTGTGGCTCAGCAGCATGACCGCGGGAGCGCCCGGTCGATCGTCCTCGGCGGAAAATCCCCGGCCGATCGCGGCCTGCATGCCGATGAGCGACAAGCCGTTCCAGGAAATGTAGGCGCCGTTGTACTGCTCGGGCGCGCGATCGTCGGCGCTGAAGTTGACCGGGGACATCTGGACGAGCGAGATGCCCGAAAACGTGCGGCTCGCGCGGCGCCAGTCCTCGAAATCGGGCTCGGATACGCCAAACGTGCGGCTCTGGGCGTCGCGCGTGTTGATGATCATGATGCGGTCTGGATCGTCGAACGGCAGCGTCCGCAGCAGCACCGCATTGACCAGCGTGAAGACCGCGCTCGTGGCGCCGATGCCCAGCGCCAGCGCGGCCACGGCGGCCAGCGTGAAGCGCGGGTCTTTGACGAGCCGGCGCGCGGCATAGCGAAGGTCCTGGATGACGCTGTTCAACGGCACACCTCCACGGGCACTGTAAGAGACACCTGTATTACGCGCGGGTTCCCTTGATGGTTGCAGCCGGAATGGGGTCGGGAGGGGTTTTCGTCGATGCCGCGCGAAAACCCCTCCCGACCCCATTCCGGCGTATTGCACGATATCTGCAATTGATGGCCTGGCGATATTGACGGCGCCCACGCTCGGCGTTAAACCTTGGTCATGGCCAAAAAACGCAGACGTCAGAAGAAGCCGGCGAAAGGACAAACCAGCACGGTCGCGGTCTCGCGCCGCATCTGCAATCTCGAACCTTCGAGGGACACCGAAACCGACTGGAGCTTTCTCGACAGTGTCGCGGGCGGCGCGCTGACCGCGATTGCGGCGCCGCCTCCATCGGTCGATCTGCGCGCCGCGTGGTGGAGCATCAACGACCAGGAGGACACCGGGTCGTGCGTCGGCTGGGCCACGGCCGACGGCCTGGTGCGGTACCACATGGTGAAAGCCGCCAAGCTGACAAAAACCAGGCTGCTCTCACCGCGATTCGTCTGGATGGCGTCGAAGGAAACGGACGAGTTCACGACGCGGGCGGGGACGTTCATCGAAGAGGCCGGCACTTCCCTGAAAGCCGCGCTCGACATCACGCGCAAGTACGGCGCGGTCACCGAAGACCAGCTGCCGTTTCACATCGTGACGAAGATGCACACCGGCAGCGAGAACGCGTTCTATGCCGCCGCGGCACAACGCAAGATCGCCTCGTACTTCAACCTGCAGCGCAATCTGACGCAGTGGAAGGCATGGCTGGCGTCAAAGGGACCTATCCTCGCGGCGCTGACCGTGGACGACACCTGGGATAACGCCGCCACGACGGGAGGCAACATCGACACGTTCATGCCCAACACCGCGCGCGGCGGCCACGCGATCTGCATCGTCGGCTACCTGACATCGGGCCGGTTCATCGTGCGCAACAGCTGGGGCACGGGTTGGGGCGACAACGGCTTCGGCTACGTCACGCCGGCATATATCGCCGCCGGGTTCTTCGACGAGTCGTACGGCATAACTGTCTAGAGGCCTGAATTCGCAGATTCTGCCTCTCAGCGACCTTTCCATTGGCCGGGAGACTTAAGCGGCCGGGGCGACGGACTTTGGTCTCCGCCAGGGGTGACTTTCGGCGGAAACGACTCGATATCCCTTCCGGATCGCAGGTACACCCATTGCTCCGATCTGGCCTTCATGCGAAGCCATTCGGGTGGAGACGGCCAGCACGAGGTGTCGTGTCAATCCTGCAAGCTCCGTGATTGCGGGCACGACTGTGAGCGATGCGCGCTCGAACTGCCACACGCGGGAGTTCGCCGCCGGGATTCGGTTCGTGGCAGACGCGGCTCCGACGGCGCTGGCGCCGGCCCTGACTACGACAGCACCTACCTCGATTGGCGGCCCCGTCATCGATAAGAACGGCTCACGACGCCGGCGATCTACCTCCAACCGTTCGCGGCAGCGCTCTTGAGCGCGTCAATCGTCAGGCGCGGCCCGCGTCAAGCGGGTCACATTTGTATGATAGATATCATGTATCGTATATTTATACGATGCCAAGGCGGGCCATCTCCGTCACGCTGGAAGCCGACAACGTCACGTGGCTCAAGGGCCGTGCCGGCGCCGCCGGGGAAAGCGTGAGCGAGCTCCTCGACCAGATTGTGACCTCGGCGCGGTACGGCGCGCACGCGGGCCCGGCGCGATCGGTGGTTGGCACGATCGACATCGATTCGTCCGATCCACTGCTCGAGCATGCGGACGCGCTGGTCCGTGCGGCGTTCGAGACGTCGCTCGGCCGGCCGCTGGCGGTGCATGAAACGCGGGCGTCGTACGGTCGAAAGCGAAAAACGCGGAAGCGCCATGCCTGAGCCACAGAGCGCCGTCACCGATACCCATGCGCTCATCTTTCATGCGGCCGGCGGTGGTCAGCTGGGCCGCCGCGCGGCCGGGTTCTTCGATCGGTGCGAGCGCCGGGACGCGATCCTGTACGTGCCCATGGCCGTGATCTGGGAGTGCAGCCTTCTGGCTCGCGTGGCGCGGATCAACCTGCGTCGGAGCGTTCGTGTGTTCTTCGACGATCTCTTCAGCAATCCGGCGTACCAACCTCTCGAGCTCACGCCGGAACAGGTGTTTCTTGCCGACGAGCTTCGCTTCACTCGCGATCCGTTCGATGGGCTCATCGTCGCCGCCGCGCGCACGGAAGATCTGCCCCTCCTGACGCGGGACAACGCGATCCGCGACTCCGGGGGTGTTCAGGTGATCTGGTAGCGCGTTCGGGCCTGGACCACGTCAAGGCTCACCCGGCTTCAACACGCTGAGTTGCTGGCGATGCGCCAGACGGGCGGCGATGTAGTCCGCGTGCTCGATGTGCAGCTCGCGCGAGATGCGGCGAATCTCGTTGTCCTCGACGACGGCAATCGATTCGTCGGCGGATGAGACCGCAAAGAGGCAGTGCAGCAGCGCGAGCTTCTGCTCGTCGGTCGCGCGGGCCGAGAATTCCCGCGTCACCAGGAAATCCTCGACCCCGCCGAACAACACGCTCTGGGCCTTGGCAATCTCAACCACGAGCCGCGCCTGGTCGGCCGGCAGATGGCCCTCGCGCGCGACGACCTCCTCGATGACCGTCGTCTCCTCGGCGCTGACCTGCTGATCGACATGGGCGACGCGGCTGAGGATGTACGCAAATGCGGCGAGATATCTCGCGCGATCCGGCTCGAGCATGCCAAGCGCGCTGACAATCGTCCGAACGCCCTCCAGATCTTGTTCACCGGAACCGCCCGTGTCGCCACCCAATCCGAGAAGCTTCAGTAGGGACATGAATAGTCTTCAGTTTCTAGTTTCTAGATTTTAGTTTCCAGTTTCCAGGTTCTGCTCCCCTTACGAGTATTCTATTCAACGAATAGTAGAATCCCCTGCTGAGGAGGCCATGTGTTGAAGAAACTGACGATTGCGGCTGCGCTCATCGTGGCGGCCGGCGCCGGATCGGCGACGTTCGGTCAGGCGAAGGTGCAGCTCTCGCGTATCAAATTGCCGCAGGGCTTTCAGATTTCCGTCTGGGCCGACGGCGTGGCCAACGCGCGGTCGATCGCGCAAAGCCCTGGCGGCACGGTGTTCGTCGGGACCTGGAACGCCGGCAACGTGTACGCGCTGCGCGACGACAACAAGGACGGCAAAGCCGACAAGGTCATCACCGTCGTCAGCGGCCTGAAGAACATGCCGAACGGCGTCGCCTTCCGCGACGGCGCGCTGTATGTCGCCGAGATCAACCGCATCCTGCGCTTCGACAACATCGAGTCGAAGCTCGAATCCGCGGGAACGCCGGCCGTCGTCACCGACAAATTTCCGACCGACCGTCATCACGGGTGGAAGTTCATCCGGTTCGGGCCTGACGGCATGCTGTACGTGCCGGTCGGTGCGCCCTGCAACATCTGCGATCGCGGCGATCCGTACAACACGATCTGGCGCATGAAGCCCGACGGCACCGGGATGGAGATTTACGCACGCGGCGTCCGCAACACCGTGGGCTTCGACTGGCATCCGACGACGCGCGAGCTGTGGTTCACCGACAACGGCCGCGACCTCATGGGCAACGACGTGCCCACCGACGAGCTGAACCGGGTGGCGAAAGCCGGCCTGCACTTCGGCTATCCGTTCTGTCACGAGGGCAAGGTGCCGGACCCCGAGTTCGGCGCCAAGCGCCCGTGCGGCGAGTTCGAGCCGCCCGCGCAGCGTCTGGCTCCGCATGCCGGCGCGATCGGCATGCGCTTCTACACCGGATCGCAATTTCCGGCACAGTACCGCAACCAGATTTTCATCGCCGAACACGGCTCGTGGAACCGAACCGGCGTTCCCTTCACGGGCACACGCGTGTCGCTCGTGCGCGTGCAGGACAACAAAGCCGTGAGCTACGAACCGTTCGCCGAAGGATGGCTTGGCGGCGCCGATGGACGTCAGCGCTGGGGACGTCCAGCGGATCTCGAAGTGCTGCCTGATGGATCGATGCTGGTCTCGGACGACCAGGCGGGGGTCATCTACCGTATTACCTACACTGGGAAATAGGCTCCGCGGGTGTCATGGCCGATGGCGGATGGCCGATGGCAGAACTTGCCATTTGCCATCTGCCATCTGCGTTCCTGCTATTTCATGTCGGCGCCGACCTCGTACGCGCCGACCGTGTTCTCGTTCATGTGCGGAGCGATGAGCACGTCGCCCTGCGCGTAGAGGAACGTGTGATCCGCGAGACCGGGCTTGAACGTGCGCACCACGCGTGACGATCCGTCCTGCCCGACCTGGATCAGCTTGCCGGCCAGATAATCCGTCACCAGGAACCCGCCGCGCGCCTCCTGCTCGACGCCGTCGATGTTGCCCAGCGGCTGCTTGGTGATGAGCGTCTTCTGCTTGGTCTTCAAGTCGAGCATGTAGAGGTGGCCGGGCGTTTTCGTCGAGAAATCCGCCGCGATCGGCGAGCCCCAGCCGCCGACGATCAACCGATCGCCATCGACGAACAGCCCGTTCGGATGTTCCAGCTGCTCGCCTTCGGCGAAGACCGACGCCTTGCCGTCCTTGATGGCGATGATCTTGTTGTCCATCATGTCCGACACGTAAACGGTGCCGTCGGCGCCAGTAGCCAGGTCGTTCAGGAACTTCGCGCCGTCGATCTTGATGCGCGCGGTCTCCTTCGCGGTCGCGATGTCGATGCCCACGACCTCGTCGATGTCGGCCACCCACAACGTTCCGGCGAAACTGCGAAGCCCTTTCGGCGCGTTCAGCGCCGTAAACCAGTCGGCGGTGACGACCGTGCCGTCGAGGCCCAGCTTCGAGATGCGGCCTTTCTTGTCTTTCTGATCCGGCGCCCCGTCAATCTGCGACACAAAGAGATAGCCCGACGCCTCGTCGAGGTACACGCTCTCGGGCGTGCGCATGTCGGTAACCGTCCAGCCGGCCTTGATAGCGGGCGGTTGCGACGCAGGCGCCGGTGACGCCGCCGGCGGAGGTGCAGCCGGTTGAGCGGCAGGCTGCGCAGGTTCGGGCGATCCGCCACACGAAGCCAGCGCAGCGGAAAGAATGATGGTCATGAGAAATTTGTAGATGTACATGCGCCTTATCTTAATGCGAGTCGCCGTCGAGCAGCACCATCGACGAGGGCGCTCGCCTCAGCAGTTCCGCTACCGGCGAGCGGTCCTCTGCGTGGCGCACCGCGTGGTTCACGATCCTGGCTTTCTCTGCCCCGAATGCGGCAACGACCACACGCGCAGCGCTCGCCATCACCGGCAGCGTCATCGTCAGGCGTCGAGGCGGAGGCTTGGGCGCATCGTAGACGGCGATGATGGGGTGAGGGCAGGGCTGAAGCCCTGCGCTACCGTTGAATACCGACGCGACGTGACCGTCCTCGCCGACCCCTACGAGCGCGAGATCGATCTGCGCCGGATTCCCGGCGATCGCCGTGAAATCGTCAGACGCGCGCCGGGCCGCGTCTTCCAAATCCTCGACCTCTCCCCGCATGCGATGCACGCGCGACGGCACGATGCCCGCCG
This sequence comes from Vicinamibacterales bacterium, assembly GCA_963821395.1. Lineage (GTDB taxonomy): Bacteria > Acidobacteriota > Vicinamibacteria > Vicinamibacterales > JAMQPK01 > JAMQPK01. Next base: position 8,031 of record CAWGDY010000054.1, read on the forward strand.
GCCGCAGCAACAGCTTCGCCGCGAGCGCGTAGTTGGAATCGGGATGGTCCGGAGGAACGGCGCGTTCGTCGATCCAGAACAACTCCACGCGCCCCCAGTTGATGGGCGCCCGCGCGAGCCTGGGAAAGAACGCCGACGCAACAGACCCCCCGGGAAGAGCCACGACAAACCGTCCTCGCGCATCGATGGCCTCTTCGGCGCGAGCCGAAAATTCCAGCGCGACAAGCCGCTGGAGCGCGGGCAGCTCATCGACGACCACATTCACGCCCATCCGCCCCCGACGAGCCTGCGGGCCTCGACCGGTCCGGGGCTGCCGCACTCGTAGACGAACAACGGGGATCCGGGGCTTCGTTCGAGCACGGGTTCGACGATCGCCCAGGCCGCCTCGACCGAATCCTGTCGCGCGAACAGTGTGGGGTCTCCTTCCATCGCATCGCCGATCAGCCGCTCGTAGGCGTCGAGCCGGCCGGCCGATTCGCTTTCGACGACCGACAGTTCCACGGGCTCGCCGAACATCCCCTCCCCCGGCCGCTTCGCACGCGCGCCGATCGCGATGCTCACCCGCGGCGAGAGCGTGAAACGGACGTGGTTGCCTTCCGGCATCCCGAGCTCGCGAAACACGACGCCCGGCGCCGGCTTCAACTTCACCAGCACGTCGGTGCGCGTCACGTTCAGGCACTTGCCCGCCGTCACGTGAAAGGGCACGCCCTGCCACCGCCACGAGTCGACGAACAGATGGAGCGCGGCATACGTGGGCACGTTCGACTGCCTGCTGACGCCCTGCTCGTCGCGGTAGCCGCGAAACTGACCGAGGACGATCTCGGCCGGCGACAACGGACGGATCGTGCGCAGGACCTTGGCCTGCTCGTCGCGCAGCGCCTCCTGCCATGCCGACGAGGGCGGCTCCATGGCGAGGTAGCCGACAATCTGGAGCAGATGGTTCTGCACCACGTCGCGAATCACGCCGGCTTCCTCGTAGAAGCCACCACGCCCTTCGACGCCGAACGCCTCGGACATCGTGATGTGCACGCTCTCGACGTACTGGCGCGACCAGATGGGCTCGAGAAACGCGTTCGCGAAGCGGAAATACAGAATGTTCTGAACGGCCTCCTTCCCCAGATAGTGATCGATGCGGAAGATGGCCTCTTCCGGGAAGGCGCGATGGAGCGTGGCATTCAGCGCGCGTGCCGACTCGAGGTCGCGCCCGAATGGCTTCTCGATGACGACGCGCGCGCCGGCGGCACAGCCGGCGCGCGAGAGGTGCTCGACGATCACGGGAAACGCGCTCGGCGGGATCGCGAGGTAGAACATCGGGTGACGGGCATCGCCAAGCGCCTCCCTGATCTTCGTGAAGGTCTCGATGTTGGCGTAGTCTCCCGACACGTATGTCAGCTGCGACACGAGCTGCGAGAACGCTTCCTCGTCGACCGGCGCGCGCTCGCCGACGCTGTTGCGCACGCGCGCGACGAGCTCGTCACGGCTGACGGGTGCCCGGCCGACGCCGACAATCGGGACCTTGAGCTGCCGCCGCAGCACGAGCGACTGGAGCGCGGGAAAGATCTTCTTGTATGCGAGATCGCCGGTCACCCCGAACACGACGAGCGCGTCAGACTCAGGTGTCATGATCGAACCGACACTATACATGCGAAGCGGAAGGATACAGAGCGCGTCGCCCCGGACTGTACTGACGGCAAACGGCCGGTGTTCGCTGAACGGATGTTGGGGGGCAGGACTGGAGCTATACGCCCGAACGGTACCGGCGACGATCGGCACGATGGCGGAACGACCGCTGGTGCTGGCGCATTTCGATGGAAGCAAACCCTTCAGCCACGAGATATTCCGCGAGCACCGCCGACACGTCGTACGCCTCGCCCGCGTGGTAGTAGCGCAGCGACATGCCGTCGACCCTCCCTCTCGGCTCGCGGATCATTCGAACCCTCATAGAAGGACTAGTAGCAAACCACCTGCCAAAAGGCTGACATCGAATATGTCGTCTTTTCAGTCAGCTTAGCGGCTTCGTCATCACGATGAAGTGACACGGGCGGCTGGCACGCTCGGGGGCCGAAAACGGCAGGGTCCCCCGCTCGGCATAGCCAAGCCGTCGATAGTAGGCGGGCAGCTCTTCGCGCAGGTTGACGATGTGGATGTCCATGAAGCGGCAGCCGCGATCGCGGGCACGCGCCTCGGCGGATTCGACGAGCGTCCTGCCCAGGCCCCGGCCCTGCCGCGCCGGATCGATCGAGAGCATGCCGAAATAGGCGCGCTCGCCGCGGATCCGCAGATACACGCACCCTGCCGTGTTCCCTTCGGCATCGTCGACGGTGAGAAATTCGCCACCGCCGTCCATCAGCTCGACGACCTCTTCGGTGCTGGTGCGATCGCCAATCTTGAAGAACGCTTCGACGATGAACGCGTCGTTGATGATCCGCGCGAGCGTCGGGGCGTCCGCGACAGTGGCGAGGCGAAGCATGGTCAGCTGCACCAGGATGTTATCGATCAACCGCGTAGTTCCCACCCACATGGCGGCTGCCACGCGCACAGGCCGCGCGACTTCCTCGACCGGTTGCATCGTTGCCGGGTCCACGATTTCGAAATACTCGAGCCTCAGGGCCGGACTGGGAGGAATGCATGCGGCGGCCGCGCGGCGAATATCGCTCGCCCGGCGGTTGCCGCGGGCGATCTGAGTCCTGGCTTCGACGAGCGCCTGGTAGAGCGATGGCGCAAGCGCCCGTTCGTCCGGGCCAAGCAGACGGTTTCGCGAGCTCAACGCCAGGCCATCTGACTCCCGGACCGTGGGCACCTCGACGATCGCAACCGGCACGTTGAAGTCGGCGACGAGGCGCCTGATGATGGCAAGCTGCTGCGCGTCCTTCTCGCCGAAATACGCTCGATGCGGCTGCGCCATCTGAAACAGCTTCAGCACCACGGTCGCGACGCCACTGAAGTGCCCTGGACGGAATTTTCCGCACAGATGGTCGGCGAGCCTGCCGACGTCGACGCTGCACTCGGGCGGCTGTGGGTACACCTCGGCCGCGGACGGCGCAAACACGACGTCGACGGCGAGCGCGCGGCAGAACGCCACGTCGGCCTCGAGCGTGCGCGGATACCGCGCCAGGTCGTCCTGGTTGTTGAACTGCAGCGGATTGACGAAGATCGTGACGACAACCACGCCATTTTCGCGGCGCGCTTCTTCGATCAAAGCGGCATGACCGGCGTGCAGCGCACCCATGGTCGGCACCAGGCCGAGCGTGCCATCGGAACGCTTCGACAGGCGTTCACGGAGCCGGTCAATGGTCTCGATGAGCTCGAGCACGGGATCCGGCTCGTACATCTTCGACAAACGCACGAGCGGCGTTGACGATGATCTCGGAGAGATCAACGTACTTGGTCGCAAAGGGCGGCACGCGGTCGTGCAGGCCCAGCAGGTCCGAGGAGACCAGCACCTGGCCATCGCAGTCCGGTCCCGCGCCAATACCGATGGTCGGCACCTCGAGCGCGGCGGTCGCGCGGGCCGCGAGATCCGGCGGAATCGATTCGAGCACGACGGCGAACGCTCCGGCATCCTGCAGCGCGAGCGCGTCGTTGAAGATGATCTCGGCGTCGCGTGGGTTGCCGCCGCGCTGCCGGTAGCCGCTCTGCTGGTTCACCGACTGCGGCGTCACACCGAGGTGCCCCATGACCGGTATGCCCACGTCGACGAGCCTGCGCACGACATCGATCACCGAACTGCCACCCTCGACCTTCACGGCCGCCGCGCCGGCGTCCTTCAACAGACGTCCGGCATTGCGCACGGCTTCGGATGCCGTCACCTGGTAGGTCAGGAACGGCATGTCGGCGATGACGAGCGCGCGCTCCGTTCCACGCACGACCGCGGCCGTGTGGTGAATCATCACGTCGAGCGTGACCGGCAGGGTCGTGTCGTACCCGAGAACGGCGGTTGCCACCGAATCGCCGACGAGCAGCACGTCGACACCGGCGCGCTCGAGCAGCCGCGCCATGGTGGCGTCGTAGGCCGTCAGCACGGCGAACTTCTCGTGACGCTGCTTGCGATCCTTCAGGTGCGAGACTCGAACACGCATGGCTATGTACTGAAAGTGTATCGCGTGACGGACCGGTAGCGCTCGCCCGGCCGCAATAATGTGGGTGGAAATTCGGGCCGATTGGGCGAATCCGGGAAGTGCTGCGGCTCCAGGCACAGACCGCGATACCCCACCACCTGGCCCGAGTAGAGCTGGAGGCCCGGCTCGGTGGTGCTCACTTCGAGCGCCCGGCCGCTGAACGGATCCGAGACACGAGCCGCGAGGGTGAGATCGGCCCTTCCACGGTTCAGCACGAACGCGTGGTCGTAGCCGCCAGGCATCGTCAACTGCTCGTCATCGCTGCCGATGCGCGCGCCGATCGCGCACGGCTCGCGGAAGTCGAACGGCGTGTTCGACACCGGACGGCGCTCGCCTGTGGGAATGAGATTGCCGCCCACGGGCAAGTACGTGCTCGCGTCGATCGTGAGCAGATACGCCAGCACATCGCCGTCGCCTCGAAGGTTGAAGTAGGAGTGCTGGGTCAGGTTCACGTGCGTCGGCGCATCGGTCACCGCCTCGCAGGTCATCGACACATCGCCGGGATCGCCGAGCGAATAGGTCACCTCCACATCGAGCGTACCCGGATAGCCCTCTTCGCCGTCAGGACTTCGCCGGCGAAAGCGAACGGCGTTCTCACGCGTATCCGTCTCGGCGTGCCAGACGTGTTTGTCGAATCCCTTGATGCCGCCGTGCACATGGTTCGACCCCTCATTTCGCGAGAGGGAGTACTGGCGGCCATCGATGGCAAAAGTGGCGTTCGCAATCCGGTTGGCGAAACGGCCGACGAGCGCACCGAAGTATGGCGACGAGTGGAGATAGGGCTCGAGCCCGTCGTAGCCGAGCACGACGTTCAGGGCGTTCCCGCCCGCATCGGGCACCCTCACGGCGACGATGAGACATCCGTAGGTGAGGGCGCTCAACTCGAAGCCCTGGGCATTTCGAATCGTGATGATATCGACGGGCGTACCGTCTGGCAGGGCGCCGAAATGCTCGCGAGTAACCATCTCAGGATTCTGTTCTATTGAGACACGCTGTCGCAGAACGGCACAGAGGAGCATATCTGCAACGACCTGAGTAAGTTGGCGCAGTTGTGGAGCGTTCGCATGTGTTGAAAGCAGAAAACCCTGCGATCGTCGCATGCGGCCCCGTCATCCGTAAGTCCTTTTTTTTGAGCAGTTAGGGAATTGCGCTTCTTGCGGCAGGAGGATTGCTCATCGACCAGCCAGCGTGCATCATTCGACCGGTTCGTCCATGACGGCGTTCGTGATAGCGGGCTCTGCCCACGCCGCGGCCCTTCGCCGCCGGCTGGAGCAGGATCCGCTCGTCAAGGTCTTCGCCGAGTCAGAGTCGCTCGAAGCGTTGCGGATGGTGCTCGAGAACCCGCCCAAGGTGCTGGCACTCGACTCGGCCGTCGTCAAAACGGCCCGCGGCGCGCTCATCGTCGCGCGTCTCAAAGAGTACAAGGGTGTAGACGTACGGGTGCTGTGCGAAGACGAGGGCAGCCTGCCCGTCATCCTCTCGCATCAGGACATGGCGCTCCACGCCGCGTCGCAGCCTCTCGACGGATGCGGCACCCGCGGCGCCAAACGCTTTCCCATGAAACCCGACATGGAAGTGGTCGTCGATGGAGAGCGGAGCCGCCTGGTGAATCTGTCGGTCACCGGCGCGCAGCTCGTGATGCCTGCCCGGGTTCAGCCCCGGCAGAGCATTCTGCTCACCCTCGTCGACCACACAGCCGAGAAGCGATTTCGCGCGCTCGTGGCGTGGTCGACCGTGGAGCTCGCGCAGTCCGAGATCAAGTATCGCGCCGGCGTCAGCTTCGTCGATCCCGACTCCAGGGTCATCGAAGCGTTCTGCCACCGGAACGTGTCCGTCGCATAGGCAGGGCTGAAGCCCTGCGCTACCGAACGCCCTACTTCAAAGTAAACGCGATCGTGATCGTGACGAGCACGTCGACGGGCTTCCCGTTTTTCGTGCCCGGATCGAACTCCCATTGCCTTGCGGCGTCGATCGCGGCTTGATCGAGATCCGGATCGAGTGACGTGACGATCCTGACGTCGCCGACCTTGCCATCTGCCTTGACCACGCACTCCATGATGACTTCGCCCTCGATCTTGTCCGCCATGGCGCGCGCGGAGTACTGAGGCCTCACTTCTTTGCGCAGCCTCGGCGCCTTCACATCGGGGCCTGGCCGTTCCGGCTTCGACGCGTCAGCGTTCTGCGCTGCGGCGCCGGCGCGCGGTCGCGCCGGGAGAACCGATGATGGGCACAGTCAAAACAGCGAGCACCG
>CAWGDY010000055.1:0-18295 GCA_963821395.1 Vicinamibacterales bacterium
CAAGTCCGACCTCGGCCCTAGATAGGCTCCCCGATCCGCAATCGGAAGCGCTCTAGTAGGTCGGGAATGCTCTGAGGGTTAACCTCCAGCGAGTATCGTTGGCCGAGTGCGCGAAGTGCGTCAGGAGAAGCGGCTCTGGACCCGCCAAGCGCTACGAGTTCGGCGAAGTACCGTTCGAACCCTGCCGGTGAGATGATCTCGAGGATTCGGGCAGGCTCATCGCCCGCGTTCCAGAAGGTGTGCCACTGGTTACGCGGCTTGAAGATGAGTGCGCCAGGACCCGCTTCAAGTACGTGTTCTCCCAGCAGCGCGCCGACGCGGCCTTGAGTGACGTAGCTGTATTCGTCCTCGCGAGCATGCCGATGAAGCGGAGCGCCCAATGCACGCGGCGACATCGGATGTTCGACGAGTGAGAACCCGCCACCGGAGTCGGCGCCCTCGATCAGGAAACGGACCCCGATACTCCCGAGAAATCCCGCTTTGCCGTCACGTGGACCGATCACTCTTGGCATCGTGATGTCCATTTCGCCTCCATGTCGAACGTCTCTGGCCTAGCTAACGATCCGAATGAGCCGCGCGCGACAACAAGCCCGCGCGCATCGGCTCCATTCGGGGGTTAAGCGGCCAACTTGTCCGGGCGACGCAGCCGTCCTAAGCCAGCGGCGGCTCGCCACGCCACCAGTTGGCCAAGGTGATAACCCAGATGGCCTGTCATCACGTACGCGACAAACTCTCCGGAAGTCGGAAACGCGGCGCGCGCCGGCGCAAACGGATTCTCGCTGGCCAGCAAGTGCCGATCGAAGTCGGAGACGTGGTCGCACAAGTCGGAATACACCAGTGGCAAGGCCTCGCAAAGACTGCTCATTCGAGGGTAATCACTCGGCTCGTGCGAAGGCTGGGTTCCGGGATTGAACAGGGAGCGCCACTGCACTGTGCATAGCGGCGGCTGTTGACACAGTCGCCGTGCAAAGTCCCCGCTAACGGCGAGGTGCCCAATCAACCATCCTGCTGTTTTCGTGCCGGTCTGCGGTTCCAGCGCACGATGACTGTCGTCAAGACCTGCGAGGATTGGCTCTGCTAGAGAGAGGAGATAACGGCACTGAGAAATCATCGGTTCCATATTCGCCTCGAGGAAGTCCGCCTAACGATCCAGATGAGCCGCGCCGCAGCGGCATCATCGTGCCCTACATCGGGCGCGTGGCTCCATCTGGAGGTTAGCCAGCCGATGCATCTGAACGACTCCAATCGACCTGTCCAGAACATGCCGCGTACTCGATGCTTTCGAGACTGCGCAGTCTCCGGGCGGCCGCCCGCGATCACAGTTAGGACCAGCCGAGCTCTTTCATCGCCAACCCGGCATGCCAGATTTTGGTCATGTGGACGATCTTGTCCCCATCGAACTGCATGACATAGACATAGTCGGTGCTGGTGTGACGTCCTGTCGGCGGAACCGGCCCGCCCGGGCCAGTATGGGTACCATGGAACACGCCGTAGGCCGTAACATTGTTCCGCGCTCCGTCCGTCGCGAACGATTTAACCTCATAACGGCCGTCTGGCAGAACCGTCATGATGCCCTTCATCCAGTCCGTGTACTGAGCAAGGGTCTTTATTTCGAGCAGCGGTTCAGCCTGCGCGCCAAATGTGGCGTGGGGCACGCAATAGGCGCGGCAGACCTCCCATCCCTTACCCGTCTCGCAAGCTGCGAAGAAGGCTTCGGCGACACTCGTAATCGATGCCATGTGGACGTCTCCTCATTCAATGCGAAGTGATCGAGCTGTTCTTGCTTTTGTTCAGAATTTCTCGCTCCCTGGCCCAGTTCTCTCTGCCAGTTCACCCCAAATCCTGCTAAGACCAACAAATGCTCCGGCAGCGACGAACCACAGCGTTGCAACTTCAAGGTGATCGAACAGGGCGCTGCGGGGTAAGTCGTTCGCGCTCAGCGCCGTCGTCACAACTGTCACCGCACCCACCACAATCAAGACCAGACTAACCACCCGGGTCGCTCGCTTCCTGCTCAGCATCTGTGCTTGCGTCCTCATCGTTGTCTCCTGCCAGCCGTTTGTTGTGCCAACGTCAGCGACGAGCCGCGGCGCCCTCCTGCGACACGGCGCCGACGGCTCCATCGCGTGTTAGGCCGGTTGCTCAGCAAGTTCATTGCGGGGAATGTCTGAGATCAAATATTCTTCTCGCCCCAGTTTCGCATGAATGCCTTCAACTCAGGCCCGCTCGGGATGGACTTCATCCGCTCGACGTCGCTCAATTGAACGGGTTCGAAGCCAGAGATTCCCGATGCGACACAGAAGACATTCATCGAATACGCCCCGCACCGATCGCATTTGCCTAGAACGTATTCAAAGCCACTCGCATGTTCGAGATCGAGCTCCGAAGTCCACGACGCCGTCTTGCAGCAGGTCGGCTGATCCATTTCTATGTTGAGGCCTAACGCCCGCGCTGAGCCGCGCGGCGCTGTGACACCTTACCACTGACGAAAAGCCGCGTCGGCTCCAGCGCGATGTTAGGCAGCTCGTCGTGTGTGCCACACGCCGATCCAAACCGCACCCGCGCCTGCAGCCCTCGAATCAAGGCTCGCTCGAGAGTGTTTGGTATGGTGATCGCTGAGTCGCGGCCATTCTGTCTACGTTCCCCGTCCTTGATCAAGTGCCACTGCAGCATCATTTGACGAATGTCGGCGTCGCTCCCGCTTCATTCTGTCGTAAGCTAGCCGTCTTATGGCTGGCATTCTGCTCGGCAAGGGCGACGAGCCCGTCTTTCTCCAGGCACAATACGGCAATCGTCACGGCCTGATTGCCGGCGCCACCGGTACCGGGAAAACCGTGTCGCTGATGGTCATGGCCGAGGGGTTTTCGCGCCTCGGCGTGCCGGTGTTCATGCCCGACATCAAGGGCGACGTCGCGGGACTCGCCATGCCGGGCAAGGGCGGCGACAAGCTTCAACAGCGAGCCACGCAGGTCGGGGTCGAAGCCTACGCTCCCGAGGCGAGTCCGGTCGTGTTGTGGGATCTGTATGGGACCTCCGGGCATCCGGTCAGGACGACCGTCAGCGAGCTGGGGCCCACCTTGCTCGGCCGGATTCTGGAACTGAGCCCGGCACAGGTCGGCGCGCTCGAGATTGCGTTCAAGCTGGCGGACGACCGCGGTTTGCTGCTGCTCGATCTCGACGATCTGCGCGCGCTGCTCACTTTCGTTGCCGACAACCGCAAAGAAATCTCTTCGAGCTACGGGCTCGTCAGCACCCAATCGGTGGCGGCTATCCAGCGGTCGCTGCTGTCGCTCGAGCGCGAGGGGGCGACGTCGCTCTTCGGCGAGCCGGCGCTGGAGCTGGTCGATCTGTTTCGCACCGATCTCAGCGGCCGCGGCATCATCAATGTGCTCGCCGCCGATCAGCTGATCCTCAAGCCGCGCCTCTTCTCGAGCTTCCTGCTGTGGCTGCTGTCGGAGCTGTTCGAGAACCTTCCCGAAGTCGGCGATCTCGAGAAGCCCAAGCTGGTGTTCATCTTCGACGAAGCACACCTGTTGTTCGACGATGCTCCCGAAGCGCTGCGCGATCGCGTGGAGCAGGTGGTGCGCATCATCCGGTCGAAGGGCGTCGGCGTGTATTTCTGCTCGCAGTTTCCCGACGATGTGCCGGACGACATTCTCGGGCAGCTGGGCAACCGCGTGCAGCACGCGCTGCGGGCGTTTACGCCGCGCGACCAGAAGGCGGTGCGCACGGCGGCCGAGACGTTCGTCCCGAATCCGAAGCTGGACGTGGCCCAGGTGATTTCCACGCTTGGTGTGGGCGAGGCGCTCGTGTCGACGCTGCAGGACAACGGCGTGCCGATGCCGGTGCAGCGCACGATGATGGCGCCGCCGCGAAGCCGCATCGGGGCGATTACCGCCGAAGAGCGCGCGACGGTGCGCGCGCGCAGCCCCGTCGGGCCGAAGTACGACAAGGCGGTCAACCGCGAGTCGGCCTATGAGATGCTGAAAGCCGGGATAGGTGCGTCGGGTGCGACAGGTGCGGGGGGTGCGTCGGGTGCGGGAGGCCTGTCGCGCCGAAGCTCGTCAGACTCGGATCGAGCGCAGGCGGATGCGACGGGCTCGTCGCGCCGAAGCTCGTCGGAGTCCGATCGAGCGAAGGCGGATGCGGGAGGTGCGACAGCTACGTCGGGTGTGGGTGGGGCGATAAACGATTTTCTCTGGGGCACGAAGCGCCGCCAGGGAATGGTGGAGACGATGGCGAAGCAGACTGCGCGCACTGTGGGCGGCCAACTGGGCAGGCGGATCCTTCGCGGCATGTTCGGTGGCATTCTCGGAGGACGACAGTCGCGCTGACGCGCGCGAGGTTGCGATGAACTTCGACGAACTGGAAACCGATCGGCTGAAGCTGCGTATGTGGCGTGAGAGCGATCTCGACGCGTATTCCGACATGTGCGCCGATCCGCTCGTCATGCGCTATCTCGCCCCCGGAAAGGTGATGACCCGCCCGGAATCCTGGCACAGCATGGCGGTGTTCATCGGCCACTGGCACATGAGGGGCTACAGCCACTGGGCCGTCGAAGAGAAGGCGACGCAGAAGATGATCGGGCGCATCGGGTTCCTCAACCCGGAAGGTTGGCCGGGCTTCGAGATCGGCTGGACGCTCGCGCGTCATGCGTGGGGCAAAGGCTACGCGACCGAAGGTGCGAAGGTCGCGCTGCAGTATGCGTTCAAAGAACTGGATCAGCGCCACGTCATCAGCCTGATTCATCCGTGCAACGTGGCATCGATGAAAGTGGCCGAGCGCATCGGCGAGAAATTCGAGCGCAAGACCAGACTGTTCGAGTGGGATGTGCTGGTGTACGGAATAAACCGCCCATGATCGACTGCTAGTGAGGAGCCGCGTCTGCGCGCATCTGCCCTTCAGCTTTACCATCAGTTTCCGAAGAAATTCTGGATCGTCGTGGGCGTCCACTTCGTCGACAAGATCGGCGCCACGATCATGTTTCCCTTCTTCGCGCTGTACATCACGCGGAAGTTCCACGTCGGCATGACCGAGGCCGGCGTCCTGCTCGGCCTGCTCTCGCTCGCAGGCATGGTCGGATCGGTCATCGGCGGGGCGCTGACCGACCGCCTCGGGCGGCGTAAGCTGATTCTCTTCGGCCTCGTGACGAGCGCGTTGAGCGCGCTGACGCTGGGATCCGTCAATCGCTTCGCATGGTTGTTTCCCGTGGCTACGCTCGTCGGTCTCTTCTCCGAAGTCGGCGGGCCGGCGCATGCCGCGATGATCGCCGACATCCTGTCGAAGGAACAGCGCCAGGAAGGCTTCGGTGTTTTGCGCGTGGTCGGCAACATGGCCTGGCTGGTGGGACCGACGGTCGGCGGCTTCGTGGCGCGCACGTCGTTTTTCGCGCTGTTCGTCATCGATGCCTCGATCAGCTGCGTCGTCGCCGTGCTTTTCTATCTCTTCATGTCCGAAACGAAGCCCGCGGCGCACGAGCAGCACGAAGAGGAGGGGTTTCTCCAGACGTTCCGCAATTACCGCCACGTGTTACATGACAGGCCGTTTGTCGCGTTCGTTGTTGCCGCGGTGCTCATGGGGACGGTATACATTCAGATGTACAACTCGCTCTCCGTGTACTTGCGGGACAACCACGGCATCGAGCCTCAGGGCTACGGATTTCTCCTGACGTCGAGTGCCATCACCGTCATTTGTTTTCAGATCTGGACGATGCGTGTCATCAAGACCAGGCCGCAGTTTCTGATGATGGCGTTCGGCACCCTCTTCTATCTCGTCGGCTTCGGGATGTTCGGCATGGTGTCGGCCTACTGGCTGTTCGTGGCCGCCGTGGTCATCATCACGATCGGCGAGATGATCGTCATGCCGACGAGCCAGGCCATCGCCGCCGGTTTTGCCCGGATGGACATGCGCGGGCGCTATATGGCCGTGTTCGGCCTGTCGATCAGCGTGCCGGCGGCCGCGGGGCCGGTCGCGGCCGGGCTGGTCCTCGACAACTACAGCCCGAACCTTCTCTGGCACCTCAGCGCGCTGTTCTGTGCGGTGTCGGCGATCAGCTTTTATGCACTTCATGTGCGGCTCGGCGCCGAGGGCCGGTTCGCGCCGGGACCCGCGCGGGTCGACGCCACACGCCTCGCGACGGACTGATGCTGCGAGTGTTCCTGGTCATCGTGCTCGCGCTGACACCGCTCGCCGGTGCGCAAACGGGTGTCAGCTTGCCCAGGGGCGTCAAGAGCGTGGCCTTCGGGACGGCGCATCGCTATTTCGGTCCCGGCAAGGAGATGTGCGTCATCGTGTATCCGCTGCCGAGCGCGATGTTTGCGCAAGGCGTGACCGAGCTGACCTACGCGGTCGAGCTCGAGCCCCGGACGGTCAAGCAGGCCTCGGCGCAAGTGGTCGGCGATTCGCCTCAGCAACTGCGCTCGACTCCTTGCAACGTGTTCACACCGGTCCCCGGCGGGTTCAGCCAGACGCAAATCGGCAACACGATCTCGCGGTCCGACAAGAAGCCGCTCGCCCCGGGTCAGTACAAACTGCGCATCGTCGTCGATGGCCAGGCGGCCGATGTGCCCTTCAGTATCAGATGAGAGAGCTGGCGCTGTATTCCGTCATGGCAGAGGGCAAATGGCTGATGGCAGAGAGTGCCGCCTGCCCTCTGCCATCTGCCATCTGCCATGACATGTACTGACCATCATGCGCCCTCGCGCCATCCTGCTCGATCTTGACGACACGATTCTCGACGACAGCAGCCTCGTGCACGATTGCTGGCGCGAGGCGTGTGCGGGTCAGGCGCATCGATTTGCACCCCTCGATCCGGAGGTCATCGTCGACGCCATCCGCACCGCGTCGCGCTGGTACTGGGGCGATGCCGACCGGCATCGAACCGGGCGCCTCGAGCTCGAAGCCGCGCGGCGCGAGGTCGTCAGCATCGCATTGACAGAGCTCGGCATCGACGATCAACCCCTTGCCGACGCGATCGGCGATGCGTACAGCCATCGCCGCGATGCCGGCATGGAGCCGCTGCCCGAAGCGATCGACACGGTCCGGTGGCTTCGCGATTCGGGACGCCGGCTGGCGCTCCTGACCAACGGCGCCGGACCGGCCCAGCGAAAGAAGGTCGTTCGATTCGGGCTGGCCGATTTCTTCGAGGTCATTCTCATCGAAGGGGAGATGGGATTCGGCAAGCCGGATGAGCGCGTGTACCAACGGGCCCTGACGGTGCTCGACGTACCGCCGACCGACGTCTGGATGGTCGGCGACAACCTCGAATGGGACGTCGCCGCACCGCAGAAACTGGGCATTTCGGGCATCTGGATCGATCTCCGCGGCCGCGGCGTGCCGCAGGATTCCACGGTTCGGCCCGATCACGTGGTGAAGGGCCTTTCAGACGTGCGTTCGTTGATCGCGCGGGTCGTTTGAGGTAACGTCCGCCGAGTTTCCCTGGAGCGAGAGTGACGAAGAAGATCCGGTGCATCGGATGCGGCGCGCTCGTGGCAGGAGGAGACGATCCTGCGCATCGCTACATCGGGGCATCGCCGGGCTGCTGGGCCCTCTACGGCGAAGTGCTCGCGCGCGAATACACCGACCCGCGTTACGGGGCCGCTCACCAACTGACGGTCGATGCCTATGCCGCTCAGCATCCGGGCACGCCGTCCCCACAGGCGATTCAATCGGTGACCGTGCACCTGGTCGGCCTCTACATCGTTTTCGAGCTGGGTCGAACGCCGCAGCAGGCGCGCAAGACGATCCAGCGCGCCGTGCAGCACAAGAAGGACTTCGTCTGGCTCGATCCGCCGGAGTCGCTCGGCGCGATGACGATCCTCGAGATCCACGCGGCCAGGGATCACAGCGAGCACACCACACGCGTGCGCGAGTGGGCGCTGAGCGTCTGGCGGGCGTGGGAACCGCACCACGCGATGATCCGTCGCTGGGCGTAGGGGTCGGGAGGGGTTTTCCGGTCATTCCTGCGCTGAGAATCCCGAAAACCCCTCCCGACCCCCTTTTCTTGTAGCATATCCGCCATCAGGAGCTACATATGAACCGTACCAGGGCTTCTATTCTTGCCGGATCGGCTGTCTTCATCGGGTTTACGATCGCCGCGATCAGCGGGCAGCAGGCGCCGCCTGCCGGTGGCGGAGTATTTACGGCGGCTCAGGCGCAGGAGGGTCAGGCCGCGTATGCACGGCAGTGCGCCGGATGTCACGGCGAAGACTATCGCGGATCCGCAGACGCGCCGGCGCTTCAGGGCGCAGACTTCCGCGCGAAATGGGGACCGCGCGCGGTGAACGAGCTGTTCACCGAGCTCGTCCAGACGATGCCTCCGACCAATCCCGGTGCGCTGGGCGAGGAGGGCACGCTTGAGGTGACGGCGTTTCTGCTTCAACTCAACGGGGCACCCTCGGGCACGCAGCTTTTGACGCCTCGCACCCAGAATCCGATTGGCACGCTGCTGACCGGTCCCGGTGGGGTTCCACCCGCGCGGGCGGGCGGGCGTGGTGGCCGGGGCGCCGCAGCGGCGCCGATGGTCGTGGGCGCCGGGACGGCGGCGCGTGGCCGCGAGGGATCGCCGAACATGGGCGTCACTGTGCCAGGCGAAGTGAGGAACTACGTGCCGGTGACGCCGGAGATGCTCAAGAATCCGCCTCCCGGCGACTGGCTCATTTTCCGCCGCAACTACTACGGACACAGCCACAGTCCGCTGAATCAGATCACGCCCACGAACGTGAAGAACCTGCAGTTGCAGTGGGTGTGGGCGATGAACGATTCCGGGGCCAACCAGACCACGCCGATCGTGCACAACGGCATCATCTACCTGGCGACGCCGAGCAACATCGTTCAGGCGCTGGATGGCAAAACGGGCAACCTGATTTGGGAAACACGTGCCGGCCCGGACCAGGCCCCTGGTTACGGCGGCATCCGCAGCATCGCGATTGCCGACGACAAGATCTTCCTGCCGGCGAGCAACGCCACCATGGTGGCGTTGAGCGCGCGCAACGGTGAGATCCTGTGGTCGACGCCGGCGGCGCCGGAAACGCAGCGCGTCAACACCAGCGGCGCGGTGGTCATCGGCAACAAGGTGCTTCAGGGCCTGACGGGATGCACGCGCTTCGATGGCGTCGGGTGCTTCATCAGCGCGTACGACACCACGACGGGCAAGCAGGCATGGCGCTTCTACACCGTGCCGAGGCAGGGCGAACCGGGCAGCGAGACGTGGGGCAACCTGCCGATGAGCTTTCGCGGCGGTGGCGACACCTGGATTGCCGGCAGCTACGATCCGGATCTCAACCTGACGTACTGGGGCGTGTCGCAGGCGAAGCCGTGGAACTTCCTGAGCCGCAAGCTCACGCTGCTCGACAAGACGCTGTATGCCAACTCGACGGTGGCCCTCAACCCCGACACCGGCAAGCTCGCGTGGTACTTCCAGCACGCTCCGGCCGAGTCATTCGATCTCGACGAGGTGTTCGAGCGCATCCTGGTGGACATCGGCGATCAGAAGGTGTCGTTCAGCGCTGGAAAGGCCGGCGTGTTGTGGAAGATCGATCGGCGCACGGGCCAGTACATCGCGCATAAAGAGATGGTGTACCAGAACGTCTGGGATCGCATCGATCCGAAGACCGGTGTGCCGAGCTATCGTCCCGACATCCTGGAGATGTCGCTCGACAAGCCCATCTTCATCTGTCCGAGCACGGCCGGCGGCAAGAACTGGCAGGCGATGACCTATTACCAGCCGGGCGGGCTGATCATCGCGCCGCTGAGCCAGTCGTGCATGGACTTCACGGCGCGGAACGTGACGATGACCGAAGGCGGCGGCGGCTCGGGTGCCGATCGTGCGTTCAAGCACTCGCCGAACAGCAAGGAGCAGACGGGCAAGCTCGGCGCGTACAACGTGCGCACCATGGAGGAAGTCTGGAAGTTCGAGCAGCGCGCGCCGTTCCTGACGGCCGCCCTCTCGACGGCGGGCGGCCTCGTGTTCATCGGCGATCTCGATCGCTACGTGCGTGCGCTCGATGCCAAGAGCGGGCAGGTGTTGTGGCAGACCAGGCTCGGGACGTCGGCGCAGGGGTATCCGGTGAGTTTCAGCGTTGACGGCCGTCAATACATCGCCGTCATGTCGGGGCTTGGCGGTGGCAGCCCGCGCAACGTGCCGGCCGCGATCGTGCCGGACATCAAGATTCCGCAGAGCGGCCAGGCGTTGTACGTGTTTGCGCTTCCGCAATAGCACAAACGGCAACGCTCGCCATCAGGGCAGATGGCAAATGGCCGATGGCAGGGTTCGTCGTTCGTAGGGCGGGTCTTTCTTGGCCGCCGGAGCCCGCTGGGCGAAGGCGGCTAGACCCGCCTTATTTTTTGGAGGACCTCATGCGTACGAGAGCTCTCATCGCCGGAGTGGCCGTCACGCTCGCGGCTGTGCTCCACGGCCAATCGGGTTCCAGCGTCACGCCCGACGACTACAAGCGCTGGCGCACTGAATTGCGCAACTGGGGACGCTGGGGCCCGAACGATCAGAAAGGCACCGCGAATCTCATCACCGAGAAAAAAGTGCTCGAAGCCGCGCGCCTGGTCCGAAACGGCATCGTCGTGTCGATGTCGGGCCCGGTGCCGCAGGCCGAGGCAGCCGACGTCGGGCCGAATCAGGTGTTCAAACGCACCACCAACGCCATCGGCCCGAACACGACCACCGATACGTATTCGGTGAGCTACCACGGCCTGTCGACCGGCCACACCGATGCCTTCTGTCACTTCTTCATGGACGACCAGATGTTCAACGGCTACTCGGCGAAGGAGAACATTACCCCCGAGAGCGGGTGCAAGCAGGGCAGCATCATGAGCCGCCGCGACGGCATCGTGACGCGTGGCGTGCTGTACGACATGCCGCAGTTGAAAGGCGTTGAATGGATTGAGCCGGGTACGCCCATCACGCGCGCCGACCTCGAGGCGTGGGAGAAACGATCGGGAGTGCGCGTCGGTCCTGGTGATGTCATCGTGCTGTATGTCGGCCGCTGGAAGCGTCGCGCCGCCAAGGGTCCGTGGTCGGGTCAGGTCGCCGGGTTCTATGCCGATGCGATTCCGTTCTTCAAGGCGCGCGACATCGCGTTTGCCGCACACGACATGAACATCGATTGGAACCCTCGTCCCGGATGGGGTCCCGAACAGGGGATTCCCGGCAATCCGATCCACCATGCGCTGCTCGGCTGGCTCGGGGCGGGCATCGTCGAAAACCTCGATCTCGAGAATCTTGCCGAGACCGCGCGCCGGCTGAAGCGCTACGAGTTCATGATGACGTTCGCACCGCTCCCGGTGGAGGGAGGCAGCGGCTCGCCGGTCAATCCCATCGCCGTGTTCTAGCGGGCGTGTCCCCCCTATACAGGGGGTGTTGCACGGCGTGAGACAGGCTCTACGCGCGGGGCGGCGACGGCACGCGTGGCTTCTTGCACAGATTCTTTCGGCAGGCACCGGCGCGAGCCGTCCATGTAGTTTGAACGCAAAGCTTTAGACATCAAAGCATTAGCGGACGCGAAATGGGCCGAAATGCGCTAGCCGCAGGCTCGCTCGCCGGTCGTTTCAGCATGTGAGACAGATTGCCAGAGCCGCGTCCTTGTTGTACACCATCGCATAACAATCAACCGACAACGGAAAACGCCGCGCCAGAACTATCCAGCGGGGGCCACCCCGGAACAGGAGTCGAACGTATGACGCGACTTCGACGTATTGGCTACGCGATGGCAGTCCTTGCCTTTTTCGCCACGATGCCGGGTCCTCAGACAATCCTGCTCGGCCAGCAACCAGAACGAGGAGGCGGCGGCCGAGGACAAGGGGGCGGCGGCGGCCGCGGCATGATGGACGTCTGGGTGCCGATGCCGGTCAAGGCCAATCCCTTCGTTGCGCCGAACAAGCCGCACACGAAGCTGTCCGATGTCGTCGGCAGACACAAGGGGCAGCAGAACTGGAGCGAGGTCGTCTTCCACGATCATCTGTTCCACGGCGAGTACATCTCGCTGGCGGCCGGCGCGAAAACGCCCCGGCGGTTTCATCAGGATCATCGTGTGTGGTGGGTCGTCCAGGACGGCCAGATGCGCGTGACGGTCGAGGGACAGGAGCCGTTCGTGGCCTCGAAGGGATTTCTCATCCAGGTGCCGAAGCGTCTCGTGTACAGCATCGAGACGGTCGGCGTTCGCCCCTCGCTGCGGTTCGAAGTGACCAACCCTGCCGCGATCGTGATGTATCCGGGCGATGAAACACCGGCACCGCTGCCGGGCATGAAGTACGAACGGGCCCGCGTGGCGTCGGCCAAGGGCGCGTACGACGATGCCAACGTTCCGTACATCGATTACAACCTGACGATTGCGGGAACGCAGAAGCCCAAGCGCAACCCGACCCAGTTCATCGGCGACGCGCATGACGGCGGCTACGTCAACGTGGGCATCGTGAACATCCTGCGGGGCGATCCGAAGACACAGAAACCGGCCGCGCCCGGCGACAAGGGGCACTTCCATCTGACAGGTCCCGAAGCGTGGTTCATTCTCGAGGGGCAGAACGAGTTCCTGATCGGTGACGTGCCGCTCTTCGTCGCGAACCAGGGTGACGTCGTCTACGCGCCGGCACAGACATGGCATCGGCCCCGGCACGTGGGTGACGGCATGGCGACCAGGCTGGCGATCGTAGGCTATGCCAATTCGCACGTGTACTCAGCGACTGGAGGGGCGGAATAACCGCGACGGATTGAAGACGGAAGTCGAGGGTCAGACAAGGAGTGCACCTTGGCCACCGATATCCGAAACACGTCGGACACCGACCACGAGACGGATCCGTTTGTCACCCGCTACAAGGTGCAGGTGCTGGAGCGCGCGCTGGCGCTGCTCGACGCCCTCGCCATTGCCAACAAGGAAGTCGGTCCGGCCGAGCTGGCCGCCGTGCTTCATCTTCATAAGAGCACCATTCACCGGCTGCTCAAGGTGCTCGAAGGCCACCGCTTCGTCAGGCGCAATCAGCAGGGTAAATACGACCTGGGTCTCAAGCTGTTCGAGCTCGGCAACGTGTCGGTCTCGCGCTTCAGCCTGCCCAAGCGGGCCGAGCCGTTCCTGAGGGACGTCGTGGGAAGGACCGGCGAAACCGCACACCTCTGCGTCTTGAGCAACATTCAGATGCTGTCGATTGCCAGCGCCGAAGCGCCGTGGATCGTTCGCGCCATCGGGCACCGCGGCGAGCTGCACTCGTCGGCGTCGGTCATCGCCACGCTCTCGATAGCGGGCCCGGTGTTCCGGATGACGAGAGGCCGGCTCACCGATCTGGCGAGAACCGTCGTCTCGGTGGCGAACGCGTTGTCCCTGGAGCTCGGATATCACGAGGCGGCTTCATGAAAACAGCGTCGAGAAGGAGGAGCGTATGGTCGCGTTACATTACGGCGCTCGATCGTTCCCTGGGAGACTGGCGGTCGTTGTCCTCGTTCTGAGCTCGCTGGAGTTGTTGTCACTTGCAGCGCCGGCGTCAGGTCAGGCGACGCTGGCCTCGATCATCGGCGTCGTCACCGACACATCGAACTCGATTCTTCCCGGCGTGACGGTCAGCGCGACGGGGCCCGCTCTGCAGGTTCCTCAAGTCACCGCGGTGAGCAACGAGCGAGGCGAATATCGTCTCGGCCTGCCGCCGGGCACGTACACGCTGACGTTCGAGCTCGCTGGCTTCCAGACGGTCAAGCGCGAGGGCGTGCGGCTGGCCGTAGGCTTTACGGCCACCATCGACCAGAACATGAGCCTGGGGACGGTGGAAGAAACGATCACCGTCTCCGGTCAGTCGCCGCTGGTCGATGTGACCAATCCTGCCACCAGCGTGGATCTCGCTTCCGATGCGCTGGAACTGCTGCCGACGACCAGAGACGGGCTGAAGGCCTTCATGGCGCAGGTGCCGGGCATGCGGACCAACCTCGACGTCGGGGCGTCGAGCATGACCGACACGATCGTGATCCGCGCCTACGGCCAGCAGGGTGCGCCCTGGCAGATGCTCGAGGGCATCATGTTCGCCTCGTCTGGCGGCAACGGTGTGCAGGGCGCGCACGTGGACTTCAATTCCATCGAGTCGACGCGGCTGCAGACGGTCGGCAGCAGCGCCGAAATGCCGCGGCGCGGTCCGTTCATCGACTCGATCGTGAAGTCGGGGGGCAACCAGTTCAACGGCGAATTCGTCGCCTATGGATCGTCCGATGCGCTCGAAAGCGACAACGTTGACGCCGAACTTGCGGCGGCCGGCGTGAGAAACGTGCCGAAGCTGCACGGGATGTGGGACTACAGCGGCGCCGTGGGCGGCCGGATCGTTCGCAACAAGCTGTGGTTCTTCGTGTCGGGGCGGTCCGAAGGATACAACCGGGAGATCCTGAACGCCTTCTATCCCGACGGCACGCCGATCCTCATCGAAACGGATCAGGCGTTCCATTCGGAGAAGCTGCAGTGGCAGCTTTCGCCGCAGAACAAGGTGACGCTCTTCTATCATGGCGCGCTCGACATCCAGAGACGAGGCGCCAGCCAGTTCCGCCCGCCGGAATCGATGGAGATCCATCGCGGACCGGTCTCCATGTACAAGGGCGAATGGCAGAACGTGCGTGGCAATTCGATGGTGGCCTCGCTGCAGTACGGCAACTGGTACAAGCATGCGTACTACTTTGCCTTGCCCGGGTACAACGGAGAGGGGCACAAGGTCGCGACGATCGACGATAGCACTCAGTACGTCACCGGCGATCATCTGAGCGATCAGCGCGTCGAGGACTACTTCAGGAACCACTTCAAAGGATCCGTCAGTATCTTCGGGTCAGACTTCATCGGTCCCGGTACACACCAGGTGAAGACGGGGTTCGACTACCTGTTCGGCGGGTATCCTCACAAGAACGGGTCGCGTCCCGGCGGCAACTACCAACTGCACTTCCAGAACTCGGTGCCGTTTTCGGTCGACACCTTCAACTATCCGGTAAGGCCGTTCAACGACAACAGCTACCTGGGCCTGTATCTACAGGATGCGTGGGCAATCAACCGCCGGCTCAATCTCAGTCTCGGTGTGCGCTACGCCAATGACAATGCGTACGCCCCTCCGCAGTGCCTCGGCCAGACCGACTTCGCGCCGGCCGCCTGCTACGACAAGATCCAGATGCGAGTCTGGCACTCGGTCGTCCCGCGCATCCACTTCGCGCTCGACCTCATGGGCGACGGCAAGTCGGTGCTCAAAGGCGGCTACGGCATGTTCGTGAATCTGCGCGAGGTCAATCCGGAAGTGGTGACCGCCAATCGCAACAACCGAACGACGACCAACTGGGTCTGGCACGACAACAACAACAATCGTCTCCTCGACAGCGGAGAAATCAACTTCGATCCGAACGGTGGGGATTTTCGATCGATCTCGGGTGTCACCGACGCTGTCCCCAATCCGGAAGAAGTCCAGCCGAAGTCGGACGAGTGGTCGCTCACGTTCGAGCGGGAGATCAAGGGCCGGTGGGGCGTCCGGTCGACCGCGGTCTACGCCAGGAACTACGACCTTCGCCGGACGGAGGAAATCTACAGACCGTATTCCGCGTACAACATTGCGATCACCAACCCGGATCCTGGCGCCGACGGGCGTCCCGGGACCAGCGACGATCCCGGGACGAAGCAGACCTACTGGGAGTACCCGCTCACCCTGAGCGGCCGGCAATTCGCAGGTACCACGCTGGTCGACTGGCCCGGCAACCAGGTCTACAAGACCTTCGAGGTCGCCGGAACGAGGCGGCTGGCCGGCGGCTGGCAGATGAACGCGTCGATGTCGTTCACCCGGGCCGATGCGGATTTCGCCGATCGTCAGGCTCTGAATCCAAATTCAGAGATCAACACGGCCGAGCGGTTCTGGGAAAATACTGCCAAGATATCTGGAGGGTACGTCCTGCCGTGGGAGATCATCGCGTCGGCAAACTTCGAGCGAAGGCTGGGCGCTCCGCAGTCGCGACAGGTGCAGTACACTGGCGGCCAGACCATTCGATCGATCGTGCTCAACACCGATCCGTTGGGGACGATCCGGCTGCCGAGCACGAACCTGGTGGATTTCCGGTTCGCGAAACGATTTAGAATCCACGGTACCGGTACTCTGGAAGGCCGTTTCGACTTCTTCAACGTGTTCAACGCGAATTTCGTGACGGGCCGGAATCTGCGTGCGGGATCGACCTACCTCGTTCCTAACGCGATCATTCTGCCCCGCATCCTGCAGATGGGCGTGACGTACAACTTCTAACGGCGGGAGATTCAAGCGATGAAACGTCGGGGAACGGGCGATCGGGGATGAAGGCCTTCCATCGTTCTATCGCAGTCGTGGTCGCCGTTCTGGGAGGCGTACTGTGTGCATCAGTCGCCTCCCAGGAACTCCCCACATTCAAAGCCGAGGTCGAATACGTCGAAGTCGACGCGCTGGTGACGGATCAGAGCGGCGCGCTCGTCAGGGACCTCAAGAAGGAAGATTTCCAGATCTTCGAAGACGGCAAGTCGCAGTCGATCGCGGGATTCGCGTTCATCGAGATTCCCGTTGAAACCGGCGACCGGTTATCAACCGCCTCGCAGCAGCCGGATGTCGCCACGAACGAACAGCCCTTCGCGGGGCGTGTGTAAGTCCTGATCCTGGACGCCCTCCATACCGCGCCCGAGCGGGCTCCCCGCGTGAAGCGGGCAGCGCAGCAGTTCATCGACAAGTACCTGGCGGCGAACGATCTCATGGCGGTCCTGCACAACGGAGGGTCGTCGGCGGGCTCCCAGGAGTTCACGAGCGACAAGCGTCTTCTTTCCGCGGCCGTTGACCGTTTCATGGGCCAGAAGCTCATGTCGGCCACGCTGGCGCGCAACGAGCAGTTTTACGCGGGCGCGTCGGTGGCCAACGGCACGATCGAGGATCCCCTCGACGCCGAGCGGGGCTTCAACGCGCGGGCGACGACGCGGGTGCTGACCGAGGTCGCCGACAAGCTGAGCGCGATACGCGGGAGGCGGAAGTCGATTCTCTTCATCAGCGAAGGCCTGGACTACGACATCACCGACGTGATGAACAACCGTTCGGCGTCCATCGTGCTCGACGGCATCCGCGATTCCATCGCCGCGGCGACACGCTCGAACGTCAGCATCTACGCCATCGATCCGCGGGGGCTCACGACGCTGGGCGACGACACGATCGAAGTCGGCATGTTCGCCGATCAGCGGCCCATCACGGCTGCGGACACGCCCGATGCGACCCCTGAAGCCATGCAGCGGCAGACCGGCATCGGCATGAGCTCGCTTCGAAACGAATTGCAGGTGTCGCAGGATAGTCTGAGGACGCTTTCTGACGAGACCAACGGGTTCGCCGCGGTGAACGCGAACGATTTCAGCGCCGCCTTCGAGCGGATTGTCAGCGCCAACAGCTCGTACTACGTGCTGGCGTACTATCCGCCCTCGGCCAGACGGGATGGCAGGTTCCATCGGATCGAGGTTCGCACGTCCCGTCCCGGGCTCACGATTCGCGCCCGGCGAGGCTATGTTGTACCCAAGAGCAATACGAAGGACCAGCGCACCGGAAACAACGACGTCTCACCGCAGTTGATGCGGGCGCTGACGAGCATCGTGCCCGCTACCGGGTTGAAAATGCGGCTCTTCGTGGCGCCGTTCCTGGGCGCGGGCGCGAACGCCTCGGTGCTGCTGGGGATCGAGTTGCGAGGCGCCGATCTCGCGCTGGCCGACAGTCAGCGCGTGGATCTTGCGTACGTCGCCCTGGACTCGTCGGGCGAGACCCGCACCGACAAGGAGTCCTTCACTCTGAAGCTGCCGCCGGACGCCAGGGCGCGGATCAAGCAGACGGGCATTCGCTTTCTGAAGCGGCTCAATCTCCCGCCCGGTCGGTACCAGCTTCGGGTCGGCGCGTACGACACGACAAACGGAGCGACCGGCACGGTGATGTACGACCTCGATATTCCAGCGTTCAGCAAGCTGCCGTTCAGCATGAGCGGCCTGCTCGTGACGTCGAGAGCGGCGGTCTCGACGGTGACGGCGCGTGGAGACCCGGAGCTGCAGAAGTTCCTCAAGCTGCCACCCGCGGCGCTTCGCGCGTTTCCGCAGAACGACGAGGTGGCGGTGGTGACCGAAATCTACGATCGGTCTGGTCCCACGGCGCACACGGTCGACGTCAAGACGACGGTCACGTCACGCGAAGGGAAAATTGTGTTCGAGCACAACGACCAGCGGTCGTCAGACGAGCTCAAGGGCGCCAACGGCGCGTACGTGCACGGCATCGGTCTTCCTGTCGGTGAGCTGCCGCCCGGCAGCTATCTCCT
>CAWGDY010000056.1:0-51236 GCA_963821395.1 Vicinamibacterales bacterium
ACCCGCACTTGCCAGCCTCACCGGACGCGTTCGCGCACTCTTTGCCGAGATTCGGATCTTTGCTGTTGAAGACCTGGATGCGGTTGTTGCCGCGGTCGCAGACGTAAATCAGCCCTTCCTTGCTCACCTTCACGCAGTGCACGGGATTGCGGAAGAACGCGGGCTTCATGTTGCCTTTCGTGAAGTCGTTCATCCACGGGCCGGCCGCGGCGGCGGCCTTGTCATCCACCGGGTTGTTGCCGTACGCGCCGAAGTGGCCGATGTACTTGCCGGTCGCCGCATCGACCATCACCACGCGGCGGTTGCCGTAGCCGTCGGACACATACATCCGGTTGGTCGTGGGATCGACCGTGATGTCGGCCGGCAGGAAGAACAACGGCGTGGCGTTCTTGCCGCCATCCTTGTTGTTGCTGTCGGCGCCCTTGGTGGGGCCGCCGATCATCATCACGAACTTGCCCTGCTTGGTGAACTTCAGGATCATGCCGTCAGAGCCGGCGGTCGAGGCCCACGCGGACGGGTTGGGCTTGCCACCGCCGCCGTTGCCGCCGATGTACACGAAGCCGTTGTGATCGACGAAGATGCCGTGCTCCCTGGCGGGCCACAAGCAACCGTCCTCGACTCGACACTTGCCGGGATCGGCAGGGCCGCCCCACGCCTGCAGCAGCTTGCCGTTCGCGTCGAACTCCATGACCGCCGGCGCCGGCAGACAGCAGTCGCCAAGCACACCATATGGACGTGGATAGCCGAGCACGTCCACGGGCTTGCCGTCAGGCGCCTTGTGCGTGGCCGGCGTCAGCGCCGCTTCGTCGTTGGTCAGGCTGCGCGGACGCTGGTAGACCCAGATGTGATCGTCGGGCGCGACGTACAGGCCGCCCACCTCGCCGATGATCCAGTTGTTGGGCAGCTTCTGCGGCCACCCGGCATCGGCGATGAAACCCGGAATCTTCGCGGTCGGTGGAACACCGTAGACGCCGCTTCGTTCGGCGAGCCGTTCAAGGATGCCGGTTTTCGCCAGCGCAGCCGGGTCGGGTTTCGGCGCCTGCGCGTGGCCCGGTATCGATACGAAGGCCGCAAAGAGCGCCGCAATCATGGCAGGACGTTTCAGACTCATGCTCATACCTCTTCTCCTCGAATCAGGTTCGCGCCGGGTTGGCGCCCCAGGGTTCCAGCAGCTTCAGATTCTTCTTCTTCAATTCCCGATAGCAATCCGGCAGGTCGAAGCTCGCCAGCACACCCGCGGGTAGCGCCGACAACGGCCAGTTGTAGTCCTTTGCCTCGGCGATCTCGGCATACGAGCTCGGCGCGTGCTTCAGCGTCACCTGGAGCACGTGCGACGAGAGCAGCGCGGCGAAGGTTGCGGGCAGCGCGCCGTAGCCTTTCGCCGCGAGGTGAATCTGCCCGTATCCCCAGGCGTTCAGCCAGTCGAGCACTCTGAGCACGTCGAACGTGCGCTGGCCGAGGTACGGATAGTCCAGCATGAGCGCGTGCGACGCATAGAAATAGTCGGTGCTGTATTCGCCTCGATCGGTGACGTTCGTCGTCTGCGGTTCGGAGTCGCCCACACCCCGCACATCGCAGGTGTAGAAGGCGGCGTCGGGATCCGACGCGATGAGATCGCGGATCAGCCGCTCGCTTCGCAGCTCTTCGTCCGAGGAGGAATGCGAGACGTACAGGATCGCCTTGCTGGTGTCGCGCGGCGGGCGCGACAGCAGCGGCTCTTGCGTGAGCCGGTACACGATCGCGTGCACGCCGGGATCGGTTTCGACCATGTAGGGGAGCGCGTGCTTCATCGGATACCGGCGATCGGGCAGCGGCCTCAAGATGCGGAATTCCGGAACACCGGTGCGCTCGGGAAGACGCAACACTTCAGCCACCGTTCGCGGAAGTGCGGCGCCGTCGAGATCCAGCCGTCTGGCGCTGAGGGCCCTGGACTTTTCCTGCGTGAAGCCGTAGATCGTCTTCGACTTCAGTTCGGCGACCTGGCCGTGCGGCGTGGCCCAGAGCGGCTCGTCTTTTTCGAGAACGAGTTTCGGTTCCGTCTTTGCGTCCGAAATCGCGGTGCAGCGGTTGAACCAGCGGTACATCGCTTCGCGGTTCTCCTGCGAGTAGCCGTGATAGGTCGGTCCGACGAAGTACGCGACGTTCTCTTCGGCGCCGAGCAGGCGATACAGCTGCTTCAGCCGATGGTAGGCCGCTTCGTTGCCGCGCGCGTCGAAGTAGTCCTTTTCCTTGGCCAGGATGATGACCGGCTTCGGCGCCATCGCCGCCAGGAAGTCTTCGTGGTCGAGGCCGAGCGCCAGCGCCCGCGGCGGGCATTGCTCCATGTCCGCGCCGAGCTCGTTTTCCATGTTCCGCCTGAACTCGGTCACGAAACAGCTCGGGGCCGCCATCGTCCAGCGGTCTTCGACGCCGCAGAGCCACGTCGTCATCGTGCCGCCGCCCGAGTTGCCCGTGATGCCGAGATGGCGCACGTCCACTTCCTTGCGCGACATCAGGTAGTCGAGGGCGCGAATGCCGTCCCACGCCCGCCACATCCAGAAGCGCTCGTCCACGAGAACCTGCTGGATGCCGGCGTAGTTGTGTTCCGCGGTACCCGTTCCGCGCAGGGGCTTCCAGCTGGCGTCGACGTACTGCATGCGCTCGCCCTGGCCGATCGGATCGAAGATCAGCACGACGTACCCGAGACGTGCCAATCCCTGACAGAAGGATTGATAGGTCTCGATCGCCTTGCCGTTGTCCGAGTGCCCGCATGACGCGACGACGCCCGGAAGCGGGAACGCACGGCCCTTGGGGATGTACAGATTCGCGGACACGAGAAATCCGGGACGGCTCTCGAACAGCACGTTCTCGATCTTGTAGGTGTCGCGCTCGACGGTCTTCGTCACCCGGGCATTGAGCGGTGTTCTTTCGGGATAGGGTCCAAAGGCCTGCCGTATCTGTCCGCGGACGGTTTCGACATAGGCCTGGGCGTCGGCCTTCGTCTTCAGCGCCGCAAGCCTCGTGAGCCGTTGCTGATAGATCTCGTTCTCGCGCGCGACGAAGAATTCCTGCACCATGCGTGGAAAGCGGTTCAGCGGCGCCAGCGCGGAGGACGTTTCGCGCGTGGCCGGCGCCTGCCTCGCGTAGGCCGGCGCGGGCCCGGTGAGCGCGACACCTGCGCCGCTCAACGACAGCGTCTGCAGCAGCCGGCGGCGCGAGATGCGCGCCGCGAGAGGATTGATGGGAGTCATGATCTAGTTCTCGACCTTTCGAGCCGGCCGCTCCGGCCAGAGGGATCGCGGCGGTGGCCGCTTGATCTGCCGGGGCGTCGTGTCGATCTCCGCGACGAGGAGGTCGTCGTTCAGCTCCCGCGCAGTCTGCATCACCATCCCCTTCGGGTCCACGATGCCGGACGCGCCGTACGACACCAGGTCGCCGGCGCGACCGGCCACATCCGCGCGGACGACCCACATGCCGTTCTCGACGGCCCTGGCAATGTCGGCGCTTCGTGACTGCGCGACGACCTCGGCGGCGTGTTCCGGCGGCAGGCCGTTGTTGGTAGGCACGAAGAGCACCGTCGCGCCGCGCCGTGCCATCAGCGCTGCCGGCTCGGAATAGTTCGAGTCGTTGCAGATGACGATGCCGAGCGTCAGCGGGTCGACGTGGAACACAGGAGTCTCGCGGCCGGCTGAGTAGACGGATCGGTTGATGGCCGGGTGCAGTTTACGATACACCCCCACGACGGATCCCCGGTGAAAGATTGCAGCGGAGTTGTACAGGCGGTCGCCTTCCGCCATCTCGGTGAAGCCGACGATGCTGGTGACGCTGCTGCTCGAGAGCGGGGCGAGCACCTCGTCGAGGCCTATTGTCGAGATGGCGATTCCCCGCGGATCTTCGGCATCGTCCGCGAGGCCGCCCAGGATGGCTTCGGGGCAGCACAGAATCGAGACGCCCTCGATCTCGCACCGGCGGACGTGTACGCGGATGAACTCCAGCGCGTCCATCGATCCGGGGGGCAGAAGCGGTGCCTGATACGCAGCCACCTTCATCGGTGCCAGCCTAGCACGCGCGATGCGGCGCGCGATCGGGTGGGGTCATTTGGTGCCGGGACGGGGACACATAGATAATGACGCCCATGTCCGTAGTCCGAACCCTGGTGGTCAGCCGGATTCGTCATATCGTGCTCGCCGGAGCCTCGGTGTGCTGTCTGCCGTGTCCGTTATTTGCACAGACACCCCCGTCCGTCGCCCGATCCGGCACTCCGTTTCAAGGTTCCGCCGATTACGGTGACGGCCCACAAGGAAGAAGAAGACAAGCAGAAGATTCCGGTCAGCGTGACCGCCGTGCCGAAAGACACGATCGAGAGCGCTGCGATCAGGATCGTGAGCGACGCGGCGATTTTTGCCCCCAACACCTATTTCACCGAGTGGTCCGCGAGAAAGCTGAGCACCCCGCATTTCCGTGGGATCAGCGCCAGCCCGGGCAATCCGGCCATCACGACCTACTTTGACGGTGTTCCACAAATCAGCCAGAACTCGTCGAGCATCGAGCTGCTCGACGTCAATCAGATTGAGTTCGTGCGCGGACCGCAGAGCGCGCTGTTCGGGCGCAACACGCTTGGCGGACTGGTAAACATCACGAGTACACGTCCCGCGTCCAGCGCCTGGACCGGCGCGTTTTCGGTTCCGTTCGGGAACCACGGCGCCTGGCAGGTCCGGGGCAACGCGTCTGGTCCGGTCGTGAGAGACAAAGTCAGCGTTGGCGTGTCGTTCGCACAGGTCGATCGCGATGGGTTCACAGTGAACGACATGACCGGCAATACGCTCGACGACCGGTCGGCGTTTTCGGCGAAAGGACAGGTCCTCTGGACACCGTCGAGCACCTGGGAGACGCGGGTCATCGTGACCGGCGAGCGGGCCCGCGACGGGGACTACGCGTTGAACGACGTGGGGCAGCTGCAGAGCGATCCGTTTCACGCCGCGCGCGACTTCGAAGGCTGGACCAACCGCGACGTCTTCGGCACGACGATTCAAGCCCGGCATACCGGGCCACGGTTTGCATTTTCAAGCACAACAGGGTTCGTGAACTGGGAGACGGAGGACGCCACCGATCTTGACTACACGCCGCTGCAGATCGTGCGGCGCGACAACGCCGAGAACGATTTTCAGTTCACCCAGGAGCTCCGGTTCGCCTCGGCCGACTCGGCGCCTGTGCGGCTGGCCGACAGCACGCAACTACGATGGCAGGCCGGCGTGTCCCTGTTCACCCAGAACTACGAGCAGGATGCGGTCAACAGTTACTTTGTCATCGCACCGATAACCGTCACCCAGCACTCGCCGCGTGCCGATCTCGACGACGTGGGTTTCGGCGTCTTCGGGCAGACGACGTTCACGGTTCGCGAGCGCCTCGACCTCGTTGCGGGTGCTCGTGTCGACTACGAAAGCAAAAGCGCGATTCTCGAGACCTTCTTCGAGCCGGCAATTGCGCCGCCAACGACGGTGGACACCGACGACAGCTTCTCGAACGTGTCGCCGCAGGTGTCGGTGGCCTACCGGTTCCAGCCCGACACCTCGGCGTACTTCACGGTCGCCAACGGATACAAGGCCGGCGGGTTCAATCCATCGTCGCCGGCCGGCAGCGAATCGTACGGGGAGGAGCACACCTGGAATTTCGAGGGCGGGCTCAAGACGCTGCTGGCCAACGGGCGCGTGTCGGCCAACCTGGCGGTGTTCCATATCGACTGGGAAGACCTGCAGTTGAACCTTCCCGGCGACGTGCCGGCGCAGTTCTATATCGCCAATGTCGGCGGTGCCGCGAGCACCGGTGTCGAGCTCGAGATCAACGCGAGGGCGGCGCAGGGGCTCGATGTTTTTACCTCGGTGGGCGTGACCAACGCCGAGTTCTCGGATGGCAGCGCGTCCAGTGGTATCAACGTGGCAGGTAATCAGATTCCGAGCGTGCCCGAGTACACCGCGAGCGCCGGGCTGCAGTACGGCGCGCGCCGTCGGGCGCGCCACGCTCGTCGGGCGGGCGGATGTCGTGTTCTACGGCGCGTTCCAGTACAACGACCAGAACTCGCTGGGACAGGAGGCGTTTTCCCTCGTCAACCTGCGGTTCGGCGTGACGGCGGGTTTCCTGACCGGGGAACTTCTCATGCGCAATGCGTTCGATACGCGCTACATTCCTATCGCGTTTCCGTATCCCGGCCTCGCGCCGTCCGGGTTCATAGGGGAAATGGGCGCTCCCCGCACCTTCGTCGCGACCGCGGGCGTCCGATTCTGATCGTCGCGTGAGAGGACTGCATTATGGCCGCTGTCCGTCGCGTTGTGAAGGCCGCGCTGATTCTCGTGCTGCTGCTCGTCGTCTTCGCGGGCGGCTGGCTCGCCGGACGGACCGGCATCGGCGCAGCGGTTGACCCGGCGTCGCTCAACGATCTCGAACGTCAGTTCGCCGAGCGCATGCGCGGCGTCAGCCTCGTCGGTGCGTACACCGTGGCCGGCCGCGATCGTCCACCGCGCGCGGATCGCTACGACATTTCCAGCGTCGAGAAGGTCGGCGAGAATCTCTGGCGCTTCAACGCCAACATGCAGTGTTGCGGCGTGAACGGCGACATCCCCGTCGTCGTGCCGTTGCGGTGGATCGGCGACACGCCGATGATTATGATGACCGACACCACACTGCCCGGACTGGGGACGTTCACCGTGCGGCTGTTTTTCTACGGCGACCGCTATGCCGGCACGTGGCAGCACGAGCAAGTCGGCGGCCTCATGTCGGGCCGCATCGAAAAACAGACGCCTTCCGCTCCCGTTCAGAAATGAGGATCCGCCGATGACAAAAAAGTCCGTCGTGTTTGCCGCGTTCACGCTGCTCTCGTGGACGACCACGCTCGCGGCACAGACCATGAACACGCTGACCGCCCAGGAAAAAGCGCAGGGGTGGCAGCTGATCTTCGATGGGAAGACGATGACCGGCTGGCATTCCCAGGCTCCGCCTCCTCCGCGTGCCGGCGGCGCCGGCCGCGCCGGTGGTGGCCGCGGCGGTGGTGCGCCGGTTCCCGGACAGACCGGCACGCCCAAGCCGTGCACGGGCGCGAAGGGATCGGCGGCCGCGGTCGTTCCCGCCGGCGGATCTCAGTGGGAAGTCGTGGACGGACTGCTGACGGCCTGCGGCGAACCGGCCGGGTACCTGGCGTCGGATGCCAGCTACAAGAACTTCGTCCTATCGCTCGATTTCAGGTGCAGTGAGGACACCAACAGCGGCGTGTTCGTGCGCTCGCCGAAGGAAGCCGGCGGGTACGAGGTGCAGATCTGGAAGCAGCAGCCGGCTGGCTACAACACCGGCGGCATCGTCGGCACCGCGAAGACCTCGCGCGATTTTTCCATCAAGCACAACGACTGGAATCACTTTCAGGTTACCGCCGAGGGCGATCACATCGTCGTCGTGCTGAACGGCGAGACCACGCTCGACATCCACGACGCCGCCTTCTCGGAAGGGAATGTCCGGTTTCAATACCAGATGTACCCGATCGCGTTCAGAAACATCAAACTCCGGCCGCTTCCGTAAAGCCGAGAGAGGATTCGCATGAAGCGTCGTGATTTCCTGAACGTAGCGCCGCTGGCGGCGGGCAGCCTGATTGCCGGTGGGATCGACTCTGACGTCAGTGCGCCTTTGTACGCCCAGGCGCCGTTCGTCGACGTGAAGAGCAAGCTGAAGATTACCGGCGTGCGGGTCGTGGAAACAAAGCCGCGCCGGCCGATTCCAGCCTACAAACCGTCTGCGGGATCGTGGAACACGAACAACGTCGAAGTCGCCAACCCGATGTCGATCTATCCGGAGTACAAGGCGACCCGCTCGCTGTTCCTGCCCGATCCCGGCAAGGTGCCCAGCATCACGGTTGAAGTCGCCACCGACAAAGGCATCAAGGGCTATGGCGGCGGCGGCCCCGGCGCTGGTTACGTCATCGACCAGCACCTGACGAAGCTCCTCGTCAATGAGGATCCGTTCAACGTCGAGCGTCTGTGGGACATCATGTTCCGCTCGACGATGTCCTACGGCCGGATGGGTGTCGTGATCAACGCGATCAGCGCCGTCGATCTCGCCTTGTGGGACATCGTCGGCAAAGCGCTCAACATGCCGGTGTACAAACTGCTCGGCGGCGAGACCAAGCCGAGGCTGCCGGCGTATTGCACCGGCAACGACATCGAGCAGCACGTCGAGTTCGGGTACAAGCGCCTGAAGCTCGCTATTCCCTTTGGACCCGCGGATGGCCGCGAAGGCATGCGCAAGAACGTCGAGCTCGTCGAACGGGCGCGAAAGGCGCTCGGCCCAGACGGCGACATCATGCTCGACTGCTGGATGGCGTGGACCGAACGCTACACCATTGAAATCGCCGCGATGATGGAGCCGTATCGCGTCTACTGGATGGAAGAGTGCCTGCAGCCGCACGACTACGAGGGATTCGGCCGTCTTGCCGCCGAGATCAAGAGCACGCGCATCGTCACCGGCGAGCACGAATACACGCGATACGGGTTCCGGCAACTGCTCGAGCACGGCTTGCGGACGATCTGGCAGCCCGACATCCACTGGTGCGGCGGCCTGACGGAATTGCGGCGCATCGCGGCGCTCGCGGCGGCGTACGACATCTCGGTCATCCCGCACAGCGGCGGCGGCCGCGACGGCGTGCACTTCATCATGGCGACGACCAACAGCCCGTGGGCCGAGCTGTTCATGCCGGCGCCGGGCGGGCCGAAAGAGGTGTACGACCGCTACGAGGAAGACAACATGATCACGCGCGGCCCCGAGGGCATTTACGTCAGGCCATCGGACGCTCCCGGGTTCGGGTGGGACTTCCTTGTGAGCTAGGCACCAAGGTCACAAAGATCTAAATCCGCACAAGATCACGAAGGATTCCTTTGTGATCTTGTCCCGGTCCTACCTTCGTGATCTTTGTGATAACTATCTTGGTGATCTTTGTGGTAAAGCGAACGCGACATAGCTTCGCGTTCCCGTTTCGGGCTGGGCCGTTTCGCCCGGGCGCAGATGACCGCCGCGCGGGTTGATGCGCGACGAGGCCGGCACCACGAGAAACTGCCGGCCGTTCACTTCGTACATCGCGGCCAGCCCTTCCGATCCAAAGGGGAGATTCGCCGTCCAGAGCACCTTGCCGGTTTCTTCGTCGTGCGCGCGCACCTTGCCGTCCGTCGTTGCGACGAAGATCAGGCCGGTGGACGTCACAATCAGGCCGTGGCGCTCGGCCATGAACACCCCGGCGTTCTTGGCGCCCTCTTCAACCGCTTTCACGTCTTCTCCCAGCGGCACTCTCCATTTGATCGTTCCCGTGTTCAGGTCGTACGCGACGAGCGCCGACCACGGCGGGCCGATGATGTACGGCTGGTTTGGATAGAGGCCCCAATCGGTGTAGTAGCGATTTGCCGGCGCGTCCACGCCAGGCGGATACGGTGGACCGCCGAGCGGCGTGTACCGGGTTTCGACGGCCGGAACTTCCAGACCGCCGGGCGCGCCGCCGGACGCGACGACCGGGCCTGAAGAGCTTCGCGCCTTCGACAACCGGTGCTGTTGACGGCTGGCTCGTGCGCACTGCCAGCCAGAAATGCGTGAACGGCCGAAATTACCGTGGCATCGAGATCGCCAAACGCCGGCATCTTGGCCCGCCCCGTCGTCACGACCTGGCGGAATGCCTCCAGCCCGAGGCGGCTCGCGCCGGCAAGCGCAGGCGTCGGTCCCGAGCCTTCGCCGTTCGGACCATGACAGGACTCGCAGCGGCTTTCATAGATGTCGCGTCCCTGTTCGGGCCCCGATGCTGTTCGATGACGAACGTCGCGCCGCGAGCGGATCGTCGAGGCTCAGCTTGTAGATCGTCGGCCAGTCCTGCGTGGTCAGGTAGACCAATCCCTTCGCGGGATTCGCGGCGCTGGTGCCCCAGTTGGATCCCCCGCGCGCGCCCGGGAGCGAAATCGTCTCCTCGAATCCGGGCGGCGTAAACAGCCCTTCGTTGCGCATCTTCGAGATCCGTTCCTTCCACGCCGCGCGCTCTTCCGGCGTCAGGATGAACGGATTCACGTCGTCCGCGGTCATTTTCTGCCGTGCGTACGGAGGCGGAGCGGTCGGATACGGCTGGGTCGGCCATGCCTGCTCGCCGGGCATGAGGCTCGCCGGCACCGGCCGTTCCTCGACGGGCCACAGCGGTTTGCCGGTCACGCGATCGAACACGAACAGAAAACCCTGCTTGGTCGCCTGAGAGACCGCGTCGATCACCTTACCTTCATGACGAACCGTGATGAGCTGTGGCGCGGCGTTGTTGTCGTAGTCCCAGAGGTCGTGGTGCACCATCTGGAAGTGCCACAGCTTCCTGCCGGTTCGCGCGTCGAGCGCCAGCAGGCAGTTGCCGAAGAGGTTGGCGCCGATGCGATCGGCGCCGTAGTAGTCGTAGGTGGGCGATCCGGTCGGGAAGTACGCGATGCCTCGCTTCTCGTCCACCGTGATCTCGCCCCACGTGTTCGTGCCGCCGGCATACTTCCAGGCATCCTTCGGCCACGTCTCGTAGCCTTCCTCGCCGGGATGCGGAATGGTGTGAAAGCTCCACACCAGCCTGCCGGTGACGACGTCGTACGCGCGGATGTCGCCAGGCGTCGACAGGTAAGCCTCGCCGGTGGACGATCCCAGCAGAATCAGGTTCTCGAACACACGCCCCGGCGACTCGGGCTGCACGCGGACGATCGTCTTCGGGTCGCGGCCGAGGCCCTCTCTCAAGTCGACCAGTCCTTTGTTGCCGAAGGTGAGGATCGATTTTCCGGTGCGCGCGTCGATGGCCTGCAGGCGGTTGTTGATGGCGAAGATCAGCCGGCGATCCTTGCGGTCCTTGCTTTCCCAGTGGGCGATGCCCCGCGTCGCCAGGCCCTGAAGGTTCTCGTGGATCCAGATTTCCCTGCCGGTGGCGGCGTCGAGCGCGACGAGCGAGCTGTTGCGCGCCATGACATACATGACGTTGTCGACGACGATCGGGTTGAAGACGTACGACCGGTTGTCGCCGGTGGGATAGGTCCAGGCGACCTCGAGCTGGCCGACGTTGGACTTGTTGATCTGCGTCAGCTCGACGTAGTGCGAGTTGTCAGCGCCTCCGCCGTAGTCGTTCCAGGTCTTGTAGTCCTGGCCGGCACTGGCGACCTGTGCGCTCGTGGCGACTGCGAGACATAGCAGATACGCGGCTCGGATTCGCTTCATGACCGTCAATCATACTCGCGGGCTGAACGCCGACTCGGTAGTTGCGGCCATCGCGCGGGCGGACCCGTCTGCCCCCCGGAGGAGCACCGGATCGTCCAAGACCATTTTGAGACGTTCCGCGCCCGCCTCACCGGTCGCTGCACCGGCACTTCGGCGCTAATGGAGCACATTGCCGAGAGTCGTGCCGTTTGGTGCGAGCGGATGCGCAGCAAACGCCGTGGCAGTCGGGGGGAAGCTCGTCACTCGGAACATGCGTAATGGGTTGCCGTCACTCGCAAGTTGATATTCGCGAACCAGCTCGCCACGGCCATCGACTTCCCGAAAGCGCCCCGTCGGCGTCACGGCGAGGAGAGTGCCGCCATTCACCAATCGTTGCGTACCGGAGGCGTACGAGCCGAACAGGCTCTCCGGCGGGTCTGCAGCATACTCCCAGGCTGGCTCGGCGGGGCCGTAGCCGGAAATGCTATCCAAGGTGTACAGCCCACCTTCGCGAAGCGGCGTGACGATCTCCACTGCAGTCGACCACGGGCGCGCATTAACGTCGCCGTTGTTGAAGACCAGGACGTGGCCTGCGCCGACCAAGTTTTCCGGAATCCACTGGGCATTGTGCTGGCCGAACAATTGCTTCGGTCCGGTGGCTCCATAAGCGGCCGGATTTCCCCAGCGATAGAGCAGGTCTCCACCGCGACCACGACGGCCGCCCGAATGTTGCGCCGCCTGCTCGGTACTGGTACCGTGATCGATGATCCAGATCTCGCTGTGATTGCGGACGGAGATGAGGACCTGGTCGAGTTCCGCGTGATAAGCGAGTGAATTGGCGTGGGTCCAGTCGCGGTTCGGGACTGCGGCGAAATTCGGATCGATCAAGCCCGGATAGTCCGCTGGGCGCCCTCCTCTTGGGACCAGGTGATCCCAAGCGCGCCAGATCCACACCACTTCGCGTGATTGGGGATCGACTTCCACGATTGTGTCGCTCCAGATCTCGGGCTCAGACGGCAGCGTTTCTGGCCGGCGGCCGGCATCCAGGGCCTCCGACACAGTGCGCGTCTCCCAGGCAACCATCAACACATGGCCGTTAGGGAGCAGGATCGCGTCGTGATGCTGCTGCACGAGGTCGGTCGCGTACTCAATACTCCATTGGAGGGCGCCATGCCACGAGGTACAGCTCGATGCGTCCGCCATTTCCTCCGGCGGCATTGAACCGACTATTGCCGATCGTCGCTGCGCGCAGCAGCGTTCCGTCATTGAGCAGGTAGGCGGACAGCCCGGGCCCATAGTCGGAGCGCCATTCGTTGACCACGCGCAGCTCGTCGTCAACGAGGTATGTCGATCCCGAGTCGAGAGGAGCAACCAAAAAATAGGCGCTGGACGGATGCCAACGATCGTGATTACGGGGCACGGCTTGCGGCGGATCGGAGGACGTCCATGGCGCCTCCATACCGACTGCGGGGCTGCCGCTGTCGTGGCCGCGTTGCGGGGACGCCGCGAGCCCCTGAACAATGACCGCAACAATGGCCAGCAATAGCGGAAAGCATTTGCGGAACTGACGTGAACGCGCGTTCAACATGTCGGCCATGCGTCTCATTTGATTGC
This sequence comes from Vicinamibacterales bacterium, assembly GCA_963821395.1. Lineage (GTDB taxonomy): Bacteria > Acidobacteriota > Vicinamibacteria > Vicinamibacterales > JAMQPK01 > JAMQPK01. The sequence goes on from CAWGDY010000056.1 coordinate 12,814, forward strand.
AAGGATGTGGCGGGCAAGTGGTATGAGTGTGGAAAGACTGTGACGAACACGAAACCGTGATCGAGGCGCCCGGCCGGCTGGCTCGAGCGCGTGCCCACGATCGGTGAGAGGGTACCGCCGCCGTCCCGGGCGTCGGACCGCTACCTGCAGACTTCTACGCGCGCGTCTCGTCGTTCTACGACCGGAGCTGTCGAAAGGAAGAAGGGGCGAGCAGGGACCGAGAACGGACGTTATGCTAGCTTAGCTGCTAGGAGACGGCCTTCATCTTGCCTGTCGTCATGACATTACGGCTTCGACGCGGAGCGGAGTGGGCGGCGACTGGAAAGGCGACGTTGCCGGTTCCTGCCACGATGATGCGGTGAGGTCGGGGCGACGGTTGAGGAAGAGGAGAGGAGGCTGATATGAGGCGTCGATGGGTTGCAGCACTGGTCGCCGCAGTCGGTGCCGCGGTCACCCTGGCGGCGCAGGGCACGAAGACCGGAAGTCCGGAGCAGAACCTGCCGTCGAACATCACGCAGCTCACCGCGTTTGGCGAGCGCGCGTCCTGGTCACCGGACGGCCGGCGGATCGCGTTCATGTCCAAGAGTTTTGGTGACGCATTCGTTGTCGACGTGAGCACGAAGATGGTTCGGTTGCTTACGCACTACCAGAATCCAGGGTTTCTCCGTGTGCAATACCTGCCCAACGGCGACTTCTTTCTGATCGGGGCGCGCACGTTCAGTGACATCCGTACGACGCGCTCGCGCGACCAGGAGATGTGGGTGCTCAGGGCGGATGGCGAGGGGCAGCCGATTCCGCTCGACCACAAGATCTCCGAAGGTGTGGCTATTTCCCGCAAGAGCGCGAAAATCGCGTGGTCGAACACGCGCGGGCAATACCCGGATCTTCTTCAGGAAGGGGAATCGGTCATCTATACCGCGGACATCGTCGACAAAGGCGGCCGGCCAACGCTCATCAACAAGAAGGAGATCATCCGCGCCAAGGCGCCCGAATGCACGCTGGAGGCGCAGGACTTTCGGCGGAATGACAGCGAGCTCATCTACACGTGTTACCGGTCGCCCTTTGCCGACGTGTTCGGGATCGACCTGAACACCAGCAAGGTCATCACCTACCTGAAGGTTGCCGCTGAGTACAACGAAGTCGAGGGCATCTTTCCGGATGGCGAATTCACGCTCGTGGAGTCGAGCCGCGAACAGATTACGCACAACTCGAATTACATCGACATCTGGAAGCTGAAGCTCGAACCGAACAGCACGAGCTTCGTCCGGATGACGCGTTGGGGTGACTACGCCGGATATAAGGCGTCGAATCCCGTCGTGAGCCCTGACGGCACGACGATCGCGTTTCAGTCGGCGCGGAGCAGCGATCCTGCTGGCGTGGGCTATGGGATCTTTCTGCTGAAAACGCGTTAGCCGCGGGAGCGTTCCTGACGGCCGTCCTTCGGATGGCAGCCGCCGCGCCGAAGGCGCAGGATCTCGTTGTAGCCTTCGTCGAATCCGTGGTTGCCGACCGATGCGACCGCGAGGCCCCAGCGAGATCGCCCGCCGCGACGATGGACGATCGACGATGGACGATCGTTACGGTAACGCGAACACGAACAGCGACAGGCCCGCGATGGCGGCGATGTACTGCTTGCCGTTGACGGCGAAGGTCATCGGGTTCTGCCGCACCTGCGCGCCGAGCTGCGCTTTCCACACCAGCTGTCCGTTGCGCACGTCGAGGATCTGCAGATATCCCTCGCGTCCGCCCGCGACCAGCAGGTCGGACGCGGTCGTCACGATGCCGCTGTCGGTGACGTCCGTCATCTTGTAGCGCCACTTGATGTCGCCGGTACCGGGATCGATCGCGAGGATGGCGCCGTTTCCAGCCTCGTCCGTCCAGTTGTTGATCGGGCCACGGATGAGGCCCTGAATCGCCGGCGCGCCCGGAATGCGCTTTGGTCGGTTCACCCGCCATCGGCACGAACGGCTGATTCACGCCGCCCGTGAAGTTCCGTCCCTCCTGATAGACGATGGGAGTCGAGCCGAACAGCTGCGCCTGATTTTCCCAGGCGGAGACGTACATCAGCTGCGTGCGCCGGCTGTAGGACGGTGAATACCAGTTCGTGCCGCCCTGAATGGCCGGGTAGGTGGGCATTCCGGGAGGTTGAGGCGTCTGGATCGGCCGCCCGTTGGCGTCGAACCCGCTCATCCAGTTCACCTTCACGAAGGGCTTGCCCAGAAGGAATTTTCCAGTCGCCCGGTCCAGCGCGTAGAAGTTGCCGTTGCGATTCGCCCAGAGCAGCGCTTTGACCGGCGCGCCCTTCATCGTGATGTCCGCGAGCACCGGGACCTGTACCGAGTCGTAGTCGTAGCGATCGTGCGGCGTGAACTGGTAGTGCCACCGAAGCTTGCCGGTATCGCCGTCGAGCGCCACGACGGCGGCTGTATACAAGTTGTCGCCAGGACGCTGCTCGTGGCTGTAGTCCGGGCCCACGTTGCCCGTGCCCCAGTAGGTGAGATTCAGATCGGGATCGTAGGATCCGGTCACCCACACCGATCCGCCACCGTGTTTCCACCCTTCCGGATCGCAGAACCCGGCGCTGTTGGGCGGGCACGCTTCCCAGGTTTCATGTCCCGCCTCGCCAGGCCCCGGAACCGTGTAGAAGCGCCAGGCCTCTTTTCCGGTTTGCGCGTCGAACGCGGCGATGAAGCCGCGGATGCCGTATTCGCCGCCGCCCACGCCGACGACGACCTTGTCTTTCACGACCAGCGGCGACACGGTGACCGAGTAGCCGGCTTTGCTGTCGGCGACCTTGGTTTTCCAGATCGGCCGGCCGCTGCGCGCGTCGAGCGCAATCAGGTTGGCGTCGAGCGTGCCCATGAAGAGCGTTTCGCCGAGGATCGCCACGCCGCGGTTGTTCGAGCCGCAGCAGACGACCAGCTCGGGGTCGTTCTGGTAGCGATACACCCAGAAGACGCGGCCGCTGGCGGCGTCGAGCGCGACGACGTCGTTGGGCCGCTGCGTGAGATACATGATGCCGTCGGCCACGATCGGCGTCGCCTGCCAGCTTCCGGTCTGCGGTGACTGATACACCCACGAGAGCGCCAGGCTCTTCACATTCGCCGGCGTGATCTGCGTCAGCAGGCTGTAGCGCTGGCTGAAGTAATCGCCGCCGTAGGTGAGCCAGTTGTGCGGCTCTTTCGCCGTGTTCCGCAGCCGGTCGTACGAGACGCTCGTCTGCGCCTGAAGTCCATAAGACAACAGCGATATGGTGAACACGAACAATGCAAACGCAGCCCGTCGCGCCATGGTGACCGTCCTTTCAGCGTGGCCTTTCGCGCCGATGGGGCAGATTGTAACTGCAATTCAGTGTGGATCGGCCATATGAAGGCAATCGGACCGTCCGGGGCCGCATGGTATAGTGCCCGTTTCCGCGCACAGATCAAGAGGCATCCATGAAATATCTGCTGACCTTCGTCGCAGCGTTCGCGCTTGGCGCCATGGTAACCGCGGCCGGTGTTCCCATGAGCGTGCATTACATCCACCACGACAAGGTCTCCGCGACGATGGTCAAGGGGGGACAGATCATCGGCGACAACGGACTGATCGTGCTGGCCAATCGCGCCGTCCAGCGCGGCTCCGAAATGCACGACAAGACCAACCACGTGTTCATCATCGTCGATGGCGAAGGGACCTTCGTCACCGGAGGCAAGCTGGTGAACGCCAAGGTCATCTCTCCAGGTCAGACGCGCGCCGACGGGATTGAGGGCGGCGTCGAGCACCGTCTCAGCAAAGGCGACGTCATTACCGTTCCTGCCAATACACCGCACTGGTGGAAAGACACGTCGAAAACCGGCTCGGTCGGTTACTACGCCGTCAATATCGAGCAGTGAGTGCGCTCGGCCAGCTCCGTAAATAAGGGGTCGGGTGCAATTTTACGTAAGTCGAAAAATTGCACCCGACCCCTTTTCATGTCGTTATCCCGGCAACGTTCTCGAAGGAGGTCAGCGATGAGATGGTCCAGATCTGTGTTGGTGGGGATTGCCGTGTGCGGCGTGGTGTTCTCGGGTCCTACGGTGATCGCCGATGATGACGACGTCCCGCAGCGCGTGACCGTCTCATTTGGAGGTGGCCTGAACACCGCCGCGCCGGGAAACCGGCTGAACCATCACGTGCTGCCGCGCGTCGTGAAGGTGAGAACCAGGGCCGCAAGAGGGAACCAGGTCTGCAGTGCCCGGGGTCGTCGATTTCATGGTGAGCGGCTTCCACCAGATCTTCGTCTATAACCCTCAGATTACACTGCAGCAAATTCAGGTTTGCGCCGCTACGAAACCGTTTGATCCTGCCACCACCCCACCTACCAATCTGTTTCTCAACTGCAATGTGAACACGACGGATCTGTTCTATGCCGGGATTAACCCGGAGCTGTGCACTCCGGCGGGCTGCCAACAGGCCGCGAATCTGAACGCGGCCGGAATCGGCATTCCGCCATTTTCACCGTCGCGGGGTGGTGACGAAAATCGTGTCGAATCGGTGGGCTTCACCACGCCCGGTCTGTATCTCGTCATCTGCAACGTGAATCCTCATTTCACAGATAGGATGTACTCATGGGTCAGGGTATACGGCGAGGACGACGACGACGATGATGATGATGACGACGATGACCATGACCATCACTAAAACACGGCCGCATGACCCTGTAAGATGACCTCATGCACAGGGCCAGTTGGCTGATTGGTGTTCCGCTCGTTGTTGCGGGCCTGGCGGGCCTGTCAGCAGGCCAGGGTCGTCCGGCCGCTTCTGTTGTTCTGTTCGAAGGAGCGCGGCTCATCGCGGGTGATGGCCGCGCTCCGATTGAAAGCTCCGCGTTTCTCGTCGAAGGATCCACATTCACCAGAGTCGGCAGGAAGGGCGAGATTCCACTGCCTGCTGGCGCCACCCGTGTCGATCTGAGCGGCAAGACGGTCATCCCCGCGCTCATCGATACCCATAACCATCTCGGTTGGACGAATCAGAAAACCAACGTCGCCACCAAACAGAGTTACACGCGCGAGAGCGTGGTCGATCACCTGCAGCGTTACGCGTACTACGGCGTTGCGGCCACGTTGAGCATGGGCCTCGACCGGTGGGACGTGAACCCCGACATGCCCTACCAGTTGAGAAACGAAATCACTCCCAACGCCGCGCGGTTTCTTACGGTGGGCCGGGGGATTGCGGCGACGCCGATGGCGGGACCCGTGGCCGACTATCGGCTTGGGGTTCCGTACGGTGCGCAGACGGAAGCCGAGGGCCGGGCGCTGGTGCGCGAACTGAAGGCCAGGAACGTCGAGATGATCAAGATCTGGGTGGACGACCGGCTGAAGACGGTGCCGAAGCTGCAGGTCAACGTGTATGAGGCGATCATCGACGAAGCGCACAAGAACACGATGCGCGTTGTCGCGCATATCTTCAATCTCGAAGACGGCAAGCAACTTCTGAAGTCGGGCATCGACGGTTTCGGTCACGGAGTCCGCGACCGGGACGTCGATGGCGAGTTCCTGGCGCTCGTGAAGCAGCACCCGAGGGTGTGGGTGGGCCCGAACCTGCCGCCTCGAATGATTTCGAAAGACGAGGAGAGCGCCCAGATCGAGTGGCTGCGCGAAACTCTTCCGCCCACCCGGATTGCGCAGATGCGCGAGGAGCTGGCGAAGAGGCCCGCGGCTGTTACGCAAACGGAGTTGTTTGCCACGCAGTGCCGCAATCTGAGGAAGGTTCACGATGCGGGACAGAGGATCGGCCTTGGCACCGACGGCAACACGGACATCGGTTGGGGCGCGCATCTCGAACTGGCCGACATGGTCTTCTGCGGGCTGACGCCGGCCGACGCGATCGTCGCGGCGACGCGCACGTCCGCCGAAATCCTCGAGCTCGATCGTCTGGGCACCGTCGCCGCAGGGAAGGACGCCGACTTCATCGTGCTCGACGCCAACCCGCTCGAGAACATCACGAACTCGCGACGGATCAATAAGGTGTACCAGAGAGGCGCCGAGGTCGATCGCGCGGCTTTGCGCCGAACGCTGAGCGCTGAGGACTCGCGAAACCGCAGGACTCCGGATCCTGGACTCCCCGACTCTTCAGTACGGGACGTCGATCAGCCGATCGGGGTTCTCCATGTCGTCGTCGAGCAGCTTGAGCAAGGCCTTGGAGATCGGACCCGGCTTGCCGTCACCAATCGCCTGGTCGTCCCATCGCACGATGGGCGCCACCTTCACGGAGCTTCCGACGAGCAGCATCTCGCGCGCCGCACGCGCCTCGGCGACCGGCACATCGCGCACTTCGATGCCCGTCAGCACGCCCTGGTCGCGCAGCCGCTCGGCAAGCTCCAGAAGGCGCAGCGACGTGCAGCCGGCAAGGATGTGATCGAACTTCGGATGGACGAGCGCGCCGTTTCTGGTGATGAACGCGACGTTCATGTTGGAGCTCTCGCCCACATTGCCGTCGGCGTCGATGAACACGCCGTTGTCGAAGCCGGCCTCTTTCGCTTCCATCTGCATGAGCACGTTCGGCAGATAGTTCGTGGCCTTCGTGATGGCGTAGATGGGGGCCTTGATGGGATACGTCGTGGTCATCACGCGCGCACCCTCGGTGAGCCATCGTTCGGGATAGACGAGACCGCCGAAAATCATCACGAAGAAACCGGGCTCGGCCCCGGACGCGGGGGTCAGCTCGAGGCTGCCGGCTCCCGACGAAATCCAGTAGCGGATCGAGCCGTCACGCTTGCCGCTGGCCGCCGCCGTTCTAATGATGATGTCGCGCATCTCTCCGCGGGGGCAGGGAAGCCGCAGCCTCGACCGCTCGGCGGACCGCAGAAACCGATCGAGGTGCGCCTCGAGGTCGTAAATCTTTCCGTTGACGAGTCCCGCGGTGTCGAAGATGCCGTGACCGCGATGGACCATGTGGTCGTCGAACGGCAGCACCATGTGCGCGGGATCGGTGACGATGCCGCCCAGCTGGCTCGAGTAGAAAGCGAAATAGTTCACCGGCTGCCGCTTCCGCATCGCGCTGAAGCGCGCCAGCACGTCTTCGCCCGTCAGCAGCGGCAGGTTTGTGTGAGAAACCGTCATGCCGCCACTGTAGCACGGGCACCGTTCTGAAGAGCCTGAGTGCCGCGGGCCTTCAGGCCTGCCCGCGCTAGGACCGAAGCTGCCGTGGGGCGTAGAATGAGCCGCACCGAACGAGGTCACCCATGAACAAGAAGGCCGTTCGTGTTCGTCGTGCTGTCGTGCTCGCTGGCGTCACCGCTCGCCGCGCAGCAGGGCGATCTGGGCGCCTATCGCGTGACCGGCAGGGTCCTCATGGAGGACGGTTCGCCGGTGCCCGATGCGGCCGGCGTCGAGCTGCTCTGCAACGCGCAGATCCGGAAACGCGTGAAGCCTTACTCCAACGGCGACTTCATGGTGGTGCTCGGCGACGACAGCTCGGACACGCTCGACATTGCCACGCCCCGCAATCCCGCGACGAGCGCCACGTCGCCCTACAACGCGCCATCCAACACGGCGGGCGCCAACGCACGGATCGGAGGGGCCACGACCGCCGGCGAAGATGCCGGGAGGTTCGACTTGACCGGGTGCGAGCTGCGCGCGGCGATGCCGGGATTTCAGTCGAATCTGATCGCGCTGGGCCCGCGGCGACGGCTCGACAAGCCGGAAGTGGGCATGCTCGTGCTGCGCCGGACGGCGGCCGTCGATGCCGTCATGATCAGCGCCAACACCCTGGCCGCGCCATCGAGAGCCAGGGTCGCGTTTGAAAACGCACGGCGCGAAGCACAGAAGGAGAAGTGGGATTACGCGTACGCGGGCGCCGAGCTGAAGAAGGCGCTCGACGAGTACCCGAACTTCGCCGCGGCGTGGCACCTGCTGGGCATCATGCGCCTGGCGCAGAAGGATTCGGCCGCTGCCAGCGAGGCATTCCAGAAGGCGATCGCCGCAGACCCGTCGTACGTGGAGCCGTATGTCGAGCTCGCGTCGATGGAAGTGATGCAGCAGCGGTGGATTTCGGCGGTCAAGTGGATCGAACCGGCCCTGAAGCTGAACCCGAACATTCCCTACGCCAACTATCTGGGCGCTTCAGTGTATTTTCAGCTCGGCAACTACGACGCGGCAGAGCGATCGGCGCTCGCGCTCTGGACAACGCGTGATGTCGAACGGTTTCCGATGACCCATTACATCCTGGGGGCGGTCAAGGCGCAGCGGGGCGACTACGAATCCGCGGCGGCCAGGTTCCGGGATTTTCTCGCCACCAAACCGGATGCCGCGCACGCGCAGGCCGTCGGCGAACTGCTGGCCGACTGGGAGCGCGAGGGCAGAATCCAGAAGATACCCTGATAAAGGGTCGGGAGGGGTTTTCGCGCCGCCTTCGCGCGAAAACCCCTCCCGACCCCTCGACCGGAGGCCCCCATGCTGCGAGGATTCAAGGAGTTCGTGCTCCGCGGAAACGTGCTCGATCTCGCGGTCGCCGTCGTCGTCGGCGGCGCGTTCGGGGCCATCGTGAACGCGATGGTGAAAGACCTCATCACGCCGTTGATCGGCGCGATCGTCGGGAAACCCGATTTCTCGGCGCTGGTCGTCACGATCAACGGATCCCAGTTTCTCATCGGCGACTTTCTGAACGCGATCATCTCGTTCCTGCTGATCGCCGCCGCCGTCTATTTCTTCATCGTCGTGCCCGTCAACGCGCTCAAGGCTCGTGCCGCGCGCGGCGAAGCGCCCGCCGGATCCGACGACGAAGAAGTGCTCCGAGTGTCTCAGTGAAGTGCCGATCGGTGCGCGGCGCTGCGCGTTCTGCACGTCTCAGTTGATTAGAGGATAATCACACGCCATGGATCACAAGCCGGTCGTCAACCGACGCTCGTTTCTCTCGTCAGGCGCCGCCGCCGCTGCGGCCGCGCTCGCGGCGCCGTCCGCGTTCGCCCAGTCGCAGAGCCTTCCGCTGGGTCCGGAACCGATTCGCTATCCGTCGAGCGTGTGGAAGGTGCTGGACCCGCGGTTCAGCAAGTACATGATTGGCAACACGCCGCTCATCCGCGAGTGGACCGGCGCGCTGTGGGCCGAAGGGCCGGCGTGGAACGGCGTCGGGCGGTACGTGGTCTTCAGCGACATCCCCAACAACCTGCAGCTGCGATGGGATGAAGCCACCGGCAAGGTGACGACGCTGCGCTCGCCATCGAATTTTTCAAACGGCAACACCTTCGACTGGCAGGGACGGCAGATTTCGTGCGAGCACGAGACCGCGCGCGTCGTCCGCTACGAGTACCAGGGGCCGCCGACCGTGCTCGCGTCGACCTACGAAGGCAAGCGCCTGAACGCGCCGAACGACGTCATCGTGCATCCCAACACGGGCGGCATCCTCTTCAGCGATCCCGGATACGGCAGCCACTTTTACTACGAGGGCACGGTGCGCGAGCTCGAGCTGCCGACCAGCGTGTACCACATCGACGCACAGAGCAGCCGGTTGACGAAGCTCACCGATGAAATCCAGAAGCCCAACGGCCTCTGTTTTTCGCCCGACTACCGCACGCTGTATGTGGCCGACACGGCGCCGACGCACTATCCGAACGAGAAGGCCAAGGTCATCGCGTGGGACGTGCAGAACAACGGAACGCGGCTGACCAACCGCCGCGTCTTCGCCACGCAGGACACCGGGTTTCACGACGGTATTCGCATCGACGTCGACGGCAATGTCTGGTGCGCAACCGGATTTGGAGGAGAAGGCGTCGACGGCGTGCACGTCTATGCCCCCGACGGCAAGAAGATCGGCCAGATCGTGATGCCGGAAGGCACGGCCAACCTGTGTTTCATTGGTGTACACAGGAACCGGCTGCTGATGACGAGCAGCCAGTCGGTCTACACGCTTTACACCGCTGCGCAGGGCGCACACATGACGTAAGAATTGCCGTCGAGGTATGGTAGATTTCTTTCGAGCACTCGGGGCCCCCAGCTCCGCCAGATACCGGGACGCAAGTCAATCCGGAGATTGGGGACTCTATGTTCAGTCTCACGCTGCTCGACCATCTCAACCTGACGTTCAGCCAGGTTTCCGACCGCCACAAAGCTCACACGGCTGCCGCCGAGTCGTACCGAAAATGGAACCGCCGTCTCAGGGGCGCCGAAGCGCTGTTGATGGGCGCCGTGGCCATCTCGGCCACCGGCGCGGCGTTCGGCCACGGCCACGTGCTGACCATCGTGGCGGCGTCGTGCGCAGGCGTCGCCCTCCTGCTCCTGCTCGTCAACCTGACGTTCGACTTCGAGACCTCTGCACACGCCCATGCCGCATGCAGCAACCACCTGTGGTGGATCCGCGAGCGGTACGGCTCGCTGCTGTCGGATCTCCGTGAAGGCGCCGTCGACCTCCCCGACGCGCGCTTCCGGCGAGACCAGCTGATGGACGAGCTGAGAACGATGTACGAGAAGACATCCGTGGCGCCGCTGGGCGAGGTTGACGTTCCTCAGCCGTCACAACAGACGACAGCAAACGCGGCCTAGAATTGGCGGTTCCGTAGACCAGGACCGGCCCTCCGTACGTTCGCAGGCCGGGTCTTGTCCGCCTGCGCGACCCGCTTCGGCGAGACCCGCCGTAGCCTTGGCGAAGGCGGGCTTTCCCAGACCCGGCCATACCCGCGATCTGCCTTGACATCGGCCCATCCGGGGAGTAGAACGGGCGGGGGATAATCCTGCCCGCGCCGTACCTTTCCGTCGATCAGACCGATAAGCTGTATGTCTTCAAAGGGATGCTACATGTCGAGCGGGTGTCACGGCCCCGCGACAAGAGAAGAAGGAGTTGAGCGATGAGCACTCGAGGAAAGTCGCGACGAAGCTTTCTGATCGAATCCACGGCCGGCCTGAGCGGCGCCTGGGTCGCGGCAAACTATGCGGGCATTCTGTCCGCTGAAAAGTACGTGCTGAAGGCCGCCCAGTCGGGCAAGCCGGCCGCCCTCCAGTTCTTCACGCCCGATCAGGCCGTGGAGATCGAGGCCATGGCCGCGCAGATTATTCCGACCGACGATACGCCGGGCGCCCGCGAGGCGCGCGTCATCAATTTCATCGACCGGGCCCTCGCGACGTTTTCCAAGAGCGACCAGCCGCGCTACACCAAGGGCATCGCGGAACTGCAGGCGCAGGCGGCGCAGATGTTCCCGGGAACCACGAAGTTCTCGGCGCTCTCCTCCGATCAGCAGATCAAGGTGCTGACCGCGATGGAGAAATCACCCTTCTTCAACACCGTGCGCACGCACACCATCATCGGCTTCTTCGCGAGCCCGGTGCACGGCGGCAACCAGGACAAGATCGGCTGGAAGCTCATCGGTTACGATGACTCGCTGAACTTCAGACCACCGTTCGGCTACTACGATGCGAACGATCCCGCCGGCAAGCGCTGAAGGAGACGACCATGAGACAGTACACACCAAATACTGAAGTCGATTTCGTCGTCATCGGTTCGGGCGCTGCGGGCGGCATCATGGCCAAGCAGCTGTCGCAGGCCGGCTTTTCGGTGGTCGTGCTCGAGCAGGGCGGCTGGGGCAAGTACGGGCGCGACAGCGAGTACAACAAGGACGAGTGGTTGAATCGCAATCAACCGCTGGAAGATCGCCTGATGAGCGATCCCACGCGGCAGCGCAACACGTTCCGCCGCAACGACAAGGAAAAGGCCACGCCAGGCACGCACAGCTATGGCATGGTCATCGGCGGCGGCACCGTGACCTACGGTGGCAGCAGCTGGCGCCATCTCCCCTACGAGTTCAACGAGCTCACCAGCGATAAGACGATTCCGTCGGGGACGGGGATGGCGGACTGGCCGATCACCTACCAGGAGATCGAGCCGTACTACACCCAGGCTGAATGGGAAATGGGCATCTCCGGCGTGCGCGTGAACTCGCCGTTCGTCGCACCGATGTCGAAGGACTATCCGGTGCCGGCCGTTCCGCTGAAGAGCTCGGGTGCGCTGTTCAACATTGCCGCGAAGAAGCTGGGTCTGACCGTCGTACCCGGTCCGCTCGCCATCATCACCAAGCCGTATCAGGGCCGCGCGGCGTGCGTGAACTGCGGCATCTGCTCGGGCTACGGCTGCCACGTGCGCGCGCGGTCGAGCTCGGCCGTCACCATGATTCCGCTGGCGCAGAAGACGGGCAAATGCGAGATTCGCGCGAACAGCTACGTGCGCGAGATTTCCACCAACAGCGCGGGACGCGTGACCGGCGTCGTGTACTTCGACGCCCAGAAGCGCGAGATCCAGCAGCGGGCCAAGGCCGTCGTGCTGTCGGCCAACGGCACCGAGTCGGCGCGCCTCCTGCTGCTCTCGAAGTCGGCGAAGTTCCCGGATGGTCTGGCGAACACGAACGGCGTGGTCGGCAAGTACCTGATGCTCGGCAACGGCGCGGGCGCCAGCGGGCTCTTCGAGCGTCCGCTCAACGAATACAAGGGCGTCATCTCGGGCGCCGGTATCCTGGACTTCGTTCCCTCGGATCCGAAACGCGGCTTCTACGGTGGCGGCCGCCTGACGGCGCGTGGGTACGAAACACCGCTCGGTATGGGCCTCAACGGCCTGTCGCCGGACGCGCCACGGTGGGGCGCCGGCTACAAGAAGGCGCTGCGTGAAGAAGCCAACCACAAGATGACGATCACCTGCTTCACCACGCAGATGCCGCTCGAGACCAATCGCGTCGATCTCGATCCGGAGCTCAAGGACGAGTGGGGCCTGCCGGCGATGCGCATCACGTCGACCAGCCATCCCGACGACATGAAGAACGCAGAGTTCTTCCGGCAGAAGTCGGTTGAAATCCTGCAGGCGGCGGGCGCCACGCGAGTGTGGTCCAGCCCTCCCGGCGACAGCCGCGGCGGCGCGCACAATCGCGGGAGCTGCCGCATGGGGAACGATCCGAAGACGTCGGTCGTCGACAAGTTCCACAAAGCGCACGATGTGCCGAATCTGTGGATCGTGGACGGCAGCAACCTCGTCACCGGCGGACGCAATCACCCGACGATGACGATTCAGGCGCTGGCGTTCCGCGCGGCCGAGAATCTGATCAAGGCCGCGAAGACGGGGATCCTGAAGCAGAACGCGTAGATTCGACGCGAAGATTCAAACAGGAGATTAGGAGATTAGGAGTTCAACACAGAACTCCTAATCTCCTTTCTCATTTTCCTCGCGGTTTTTCCTAGCGCCGTACCGGCAACAACACAACCTTCAGCGTTTTCACAGTCTCTTCCGACGCCACAAACGGAACCGAGCCGACGGAGTCTGTCCGCCCGCGGCTCGACGGCTCGCTCGATCGCAAGAAGAAGGGCCATCCCGATATGAGAATGGTCCATATTCCAGGATCTGGTTGTGAAAAAATTCCTCGTGCCCATCGTCACCCGATTCGCCCCGGCACCGACCGGGTATCTCCACCTCGGCCATGTGCTGAACGCGGTGTACGTGTGGGACCTTGCCCGCGCAGGCGGTCAGGGCGGACAGGTACTGCTGCGCATCGAGGATCACGATCGCGTCCGCAGCCGGCCCGAGTTCGAGTCGGCGCTGCTGGAGGATCTCGATTGGCTGGGGTTTGCGGCCGACGGGCCGCCGGTGAGGCAAAGCGAGCGCGGTGATATTTACGACCGCGTGCTCGAGGATCTTCGCCGCCGTGGCCTCGTCTATGCCTGCCGGTGCTCGCGTTCGGAGCTCGCGTCCGGCCGCTATCCAGGCACCTGCGCGAGCCTTGGATTGCCCGAGTCGCCGGGGCTGGGTCTTCGCGTTCGACTGGAACCGTCGGCGATCGAACGGTTCACCGATCTGCGCCTGGGACCGCAGGAGCAGAGGCCATCGGAACAATGCGGCGATTTGCTCGTGCGCGATCGCGACGGCAACTGGACGTATCAATTCGCTGTCGTGGCGGACGACTGGCTCCAGGGAGTGACGCATGTCGTTCGCGGTGAGGATCTGCTCGACTCCACGGGGCGGCAGATTCAGCTGGCACGGCTGATGGGACGAGCCATACCGCCGGCCTTCCTGCATCACGCGCTGTTGATGAAGTCGCCGTCGCAGAAACTGAGCAAGTCGGACGGCGATTCGGGCGTGCGCGATCTCCGTGCGAAAGGGTGGAGCGCCGAAGCGGTGATCGATCGCGCGATGAGCCTCGCCGGCCTCTCGCGGTGAACAGATACAAGAGATTAGGAGAAACCTTTCTTCGTCAGAAAGAGATTTCTTCGAACGCACTTAGAAACGTGTGACGCATTGCAAAAGTTGGGTTGGCGTCGCTGCGGCGCGAAGCCGTGCGCCCTTCGACTTCGCTCGGGGCGCCCTGAGCTTGTCGAAGGGCGGAGGCGGCCGACATGTAACCCGACCGCGCGAGAAGCCTCGGGACCCGAGCGAGGATGAATGGCGAAGTCTGTGTCCTCGTGTCGGACGGTCGCGGCGGTCGGCGCGCGTCCGGCCCCGGAGCCCGGATTCGCGCGGCAGCGACGCCAACCCAACTGTTTGCGACACGCTAAAAGTTTCTCAAAAGCGCTCCAGACTCTCCAGACTCTTCGGACTCTTCCGACTCCTAGGACTCTTCCGACTCTCAGGACTCCAAGGACTCTCAAGACTCCTCCGACTCTCCCGACCCTCTCCAGTACTTCTCCTCAATCTCCTCGATCTCTTCCTCACTCAACCCGAAGTAATGCCCAAACTCATGAATGACGGTCTCCGCCACGCACTGCCTGATGTCCTCGTCGTCTTCGCACTCGTCTTCGATCGGAAACTGATAGATCGAGATGCGGTCGGGAAGCGCGTTTCCGTAGAAGGAGTCGCGCTCGGTCAGCGGCGTCCCGTGATAGAGGCCGAACAGCGTATCGTCCGGTTCCATCTCCATTTCTGCGAGAAGGTCTGGTGAGGGTTCGTCTTCGACGACAACCGCGACGTTCTTCATCGCGTCCCTGAACCGGCGCGGAATCTCGCGCAGGGCCTCTTCGACAAGTCTTGTGAACCGTTCCCGGGTCATTTCGCGCATATCCTACTGTGACATCCATGGCTGCGGCGTACTTCGTCTACCTTGCCGTCCTGGCGTGCGTTCGGTTCGGTGCCCACGACACGAAGGGTGCGGGCGCTCGGCCTGTCTCTGGCGGCCGTCGGTGCCATCGCCGTGTTCGGGATGCCGCACGTGATGCCGCTGGTCTACCTGCTGACCGGCTATTGGCTGCCGGCACTCCTGGTCGGCGCGCCGGACACGCGGCTGGAGCGGGCGTTGCTGGCCTTCGATCGGCGGCTGTTCGGCAGCGACGGACTGACGACGTTCCAGGAGCGTGCGCCGCGATGGCTCGTCGAGTATCTCGAGCTTGCGTATCTGCTGTGCTATGCGGTCGTACCGGCCGGATATGTGTGGCTGCTCGTCGCGGGATTTCAAGGCGAGGCCGATCGCTTCTGGTCGACCGTTCTGCTCGCCTCGTTTCTCTGTTACGGGCTGCTGCCGTGGCTGCCCACGCGCGCGCCCCGCGCCCTGGAAGGCGACAGCCGGCCTGGCCGATCCGTGGTGCGCCGATTGAATCTTGCCGTGCTCAGCCGCGCGAGCGTGCAGTGGAATACGTTTCCGAGCGGCCACACGGCAGCGTCACTGGCAACAGCGCTGGCGGTCGGGACTCATGTGCCCGTGGCTGGTGCGGTCCTGGGGTTCATCGGCGTCAGCATCGCGGTCGGCAGCGTGGCCGGCCGGTATCACTACGCGGCCGACGCCATTGCTGGTGCCGCGGTTGCGTGGCTGGCCTTTGCTATGGCCACTGCTTCGCACGCACGGTAACGTCCGTACGCTTGGTGCTGACCTCGACGGTCTTCGGTGGAATCAGCTTCGGCGGTCGCGCGTAGGTAATCTGGTACTGATTCTCGAGCTCGCTGGCGAGCGCCTCCATCCGATCGCCGATGGCCATCGTCGTCAGGATGTCGTCGCGGCGTCCGCCGGAAAGCCTGGTCCCGTCGTCGACCGTCAGCTGCAGTTCCTGCTCCTCGCGGTCATTGGTTGCGGCCGCACCACTGCGTCGTTGGAGCATGAGGGTGTGCAGCGTCGCGCCCGCTTCACGCACGGCATCGACCACATTCGTATGATGATGCTCGCTGAACTCCGGTCCGCGCGCGGCAACGACGACGATATGGGGCCGCGCTGCCTTGTGGCGCCGCAGAGCCCTGGAAGCGTCGATGATGGCTTCGAGGAGGTACGTCCCGCTCCCTTGCCGCGCGAACACCGACCCCATGGCCTTCTCCAACCGTGCGCCATCGCGCGTGAAATCGACCAGTTGCGTGGGTCGCTCGCCGAAGCCCATGAGCATGA
The DNA here is from genome assembly GCA_963821395.1 of Vicinamibacterales bacterium. Taxonomy (GTDB): domain Bacteria; phylum Acidobacteriota; class Vicinamibacteria; order Vicinamibacterales; family JAMQPK01; genus JAMQPK01. The sequence continues at coordinate 29,105 of CAWGDY010000056.1, forward strand.
TCTCGTTCTTGCCCGCCATCCGCTTGATGAACTTCTGGACACCGGTGCGGAAGTCGATCAGAAAGTTGTCGATCGCCTGGCTCGTGTCGACGAGCAGCGCGATCTGCATGGGCGCGGTGGCGGTCGACACGCGCAGCACTTCGCGCGCGATGTCGTCTTCGCGGACGATGAAGGCGCCCGTTGTCAGCCCCGTCACGGGTGCGTCCTGTTTGTCCACGACGCTCGCGTAAATCGTTCGTTGCTCGGTTTGCGCCCACGCCGCATGCGACGGCACCAACAACGCCAAAATCAGAACAGCAATCGCGCGCATCCCGTCCCTCCGGTTATCTGCCATTGCCATCTGCCATTTGCACTGCGTCAGTTCCCAAGGTCGTTTAAGTCTACGTCGGAGTCTTCGAAATGACGCCAGCATTTCCTTGTAGGTGAAATTCGCGTTCCGTCCGCTGGGGTTGGGCAGCACGAATACCTGCGCTCCCTCGAAGGACTCGGCTGGAGGGCCAGGCCGCACGGCTCCCTCGGACGCCGAAGATCCACCGGTACAGCGAGACACCGACGAACGCCACGATTTCGGGCTTGAACCGGCGCACCTTTCTTCGCAGTCCGGCGATGCCCGCGAGGCATTCCTCGCGGCTCAGGGTATCGATTCCCGGCGTCTCTCGCCCCACGAGGTTCGTGATGCCGAATCCCCATTCGGGCAGCCTGTCGTCGTGCCGAAAGTCGATCGGCTCTGGCACGAGCCTCGAGTCGTACAGCAATTTCCAGAACCGGTTCGAGAAGCCGGCAAAGTGATGGCCGGTCTGGGCTGACCGGATGCCCGGATTGATCCCCACGAACAGCACACGCACGCCGGGCTTGATTCGATCGCGCAGGGGCATGGTCGTTTCAACGCCAGGACGCCAGGAATCGTAGAGGTTCGTGGGTTCGTAGGTTCGTCGGGTTCGTCGGTTCGTCGGGTTCGTGGGTTCGCAAGGTTCGTTTCGCACGGACGAACCTCACGAACCTCACGAACTTCACGAACTGACGAACTTCACGAACCCCATGATGCTTTTCAAGAGAATACTTTGCGTCTTGGCGGTGAGACATGGAAGATCTCGCTGGAGGGCGCCAGCTCAGAACACACGCGGCGCGCGCACGACGACGTCGGGCTTCCGCACGCCGACGTCGATCGTCTTCGGCGGGATCAGGGTTTTCGGTCGTGCGTAGACGACCTGATACTGGTTGTTCAGCTCGATCGCGAGCGATTGCAGCCGTCCTGTCATCGACATCGCCGACAGCAGGTCCTCGCGGCGGCCGCCGGTCATCTGCGTGCCGACGGCGAGCGTCAGCTCGACTTCCTGGGCCGCCGGGTCGGTGGGCGAGACCCCTTCTCGTCTGAGCACGTACGAGTGCATGGGTGCACCGCTGTCGCGCACGTACTCGAGCACGGTCTGGTAGCTGATCTCGCTGAATTCCGGACCCTGGGTGGTCACGATGACCATCACGCGCCGCAGGTCACGCCGTTTTCGCAGCGTGCGCGACGTGTCGATGATCGCCGACAGCAGGTAGGAGCCGGTGCCCGGCCTCGCGACGAGGCGGCCGATGCCTCCCTCGAGCCGCTTCACGTCCTTCGTGTAGTCGACGAGCACCGTCGGCGGGCCACCGAACCCGACGAGCGCCACCTCGTGCCTCCGGTCGATCTCGTTCACGAACGTGCGCAGGCTCTGGCGCACGTCGATCAGTTCACTGCGCATCTCCTGGCTGGTGTCGATGAGCAGGGCGATCCGGATCGAATCGGAGGCCGGCGCGACGCGCAGGATCTCGCGCGCCATCCCGTTCTCGCGCACGACGAAGTCCGGGGTGCCGAGCCCCTGAACCGGCGCGCCTGCGCGGTCGACGACGCTCGCGTAGACGGTCCATTCCTCTGTTTGAGCGTGGGCAGGCGAGGGACTGACGAGGACGACGGCAGCAACGACGAACAGCAGCCGCGAGGGTAGAACATGTGGGGTAAGGCTATTACACCTTACCCCACACGAGAAACCAAGCCGGGGGGCTGGTTTTACTTGCTCAGGCGGATGATCTGGCTCTGCAGAGCCGGAACGCCGTCATCACGTCGGCTTCCGTTTGCGCGAAGTAGTACTTGCCTTCGAGCTGATCGTCGTTGAAATCCGGCGACGTCGCATCGTTCGCGATGCGCTTCAGGATGTCTTCCGACTTCTCGGGCCTCGTGCCGAGGTCGTAGCGCACGAGCTCGCCCATGCCGATCGTGAAGATGCGAATGCTGATAGTCGCCGGCGGTGTCGTTGCGCGCTTCATTCGCGATGATTTCGACGAGGTTGCGCGCAGCGTTGTTGATGTTCCACACCTCGGCCGGATACTTGTTCTGCGCCGGCGTTGAAGTTCCTCAGCGCCGCGCCGTGTGTTCTGCGGCTGGCCGTCAACCTTGAGCGCGTTGGTCTGCAGCGGGAAGTTGTCCGGGATGCCGCCGCTGCGGTGGAAGAAGTGCTTGCTCGTCACCGGCAGGAACGGCACCTGCGGAATGACCTGCGTCGAATTCCACGGGGTGGTCAGCGTGTACGACGGGCTCGCGACGCCCGTCTGCGTGTGATACAGGCCGTCGATGTGCGGGTTGGCGTGCGTCTGGTTGTCGGGGTCGGCGCCGTTGTCCGGGAAGTCCCACGTTCTCAGCGCGCGCGGCTGGCCGGCCGCGGCCGGGTAATCGCCAGGCACGCTGTTCGACGCGCCGTCGGTGAACAGCACGATGACGCGAATGCCCGACTGCTGCCCGCCGGGACGGACTTCACTTCATCCCAGCCCCGGTAGAGGCCTTCGACCATGTTCGTGCTGCCGCCGGGAAGCGTTGTCGGGAATGTCGTTCATCATCTTGGTCTTGTTGAAGCCGCGCGACGACGGCATGGCATCGAGAACGGTGGCGCCGTTGCCGAACGTGATGAGCGAGATGCGGTCGTTGGTCGCATCGAACGAGCTCACGAACGTGCGCGCCGCATCTCGCACCGCCGGCCATCGCCAGCCGATCGAGCTCGAGACGTCGAGCACGAGCGACAGGTCGACCATGCGCCGGGTCGCCTCGCCCTCGCTGCCGATCAGCATGGACGAGGTCGCGCCGAGATTCATGAAGGTCGTCGGCAGCGTCGTCGCTGGCCTTGACGTGCACGGTGTTGACGCCGGTCGCGGCGTTCGACGTTCGAGCTGAAGAAATCGCCGGCCGTCGTGGGATCGCGGGCGCGTGCCCAGGTAGCCCGACGGGAAGTTCGCCTTGAAGACCTTCGAGGCTTCGGCTCTCGGATCGCCGCTGTTCAGGTTCCTGGCGGCGGCGAGCGCCGCGCCGTCGACGGCTTTGGTCAGCTGCGCCTTCACGAGATACGCGCGGCCGGAGTCGACCGCGAGGCCCGAAAAGAGAAGCAGCGTCGTCAGACCTGCTGCCATGTACACGAGAACGAAACCGGCTTCCTTATTTGTACGACTGCGCAGTTTCCTCATGGTCGTGCCCCCTTCTAGAAGTACGCGATGGAGTAGAGCGTGTTTGGTACCGTGATCCCGAATCCGGCGAGCGGGGTTATCGACGGATGGGTCGTGTAGAGCTCGGTGATGTACAGCGTGGCGCCAAGCGAAAGGGTGACCGGCATGTTGGTCACCTGGAGATTCGTGTTGCTGTCCTGGTTGGTCGCGGCATATTCGGGTCCGGGCCCGAACGACGCCGGGCCGGCCGTCGTGATCGTGCTGGGCTTCGACAGCGTTCCGTAGGCGTACCGCTGCGCCAGTATCGCCTTGTTGTAGTTCGCGGCGCCGATGGTCGGCACGTTCCGGATGACCGAGAAGATCAGCCTCGACCCGTCTGTCCAGGTTGACGGGACGCGTGCTCATCGTGCGCATGGCGGTGGCGGCGTCGCCCAGCGTGGTGCTGCGCGAGATCAGGTTCGATCCCTCGCGCGTGAGCTTCGTCACGATGTGCTGGTCGAGCAGCGCGTAACTGACTTCGACAACGCCCAGCACCGTCACGATGAGCAGCGGCAGGACGAGAGTAAATTCAATGAGCGATTGTCCGCGGTTTGATCGTATACGCATGGCTTACTCCCACTTCGGTTCGAGCTTCATGGCCGATTCCACCGTCATCGAGAGGTGCCCGTCGGTGAGCAAGTGTCCGAGGATCGGGGTCAGCGGCTGCCAGCTGTATTCCACCGTCACTTTCCGGATGTCACCGGGTCCACCGGCTCCACCGGCCCACGACGTCGCGCCCGGCGCCATGTGAGAGAAGGAAAACGTCATCGCGTCGATGTTGAGCGTCGGCGCGGCTTCGGCCATGGCGGCCCTGATCGTGCCTTCGCTCCCCATCGGCGTGCCGGGGTTGTCGGGGTCGTCCTTCGTGGCGCCGGTGACGGCGAACCGGGTCGCCTGGCTGATGCCGCTTTCCATCGAGACGTAGACGTAGAACATCGACGCGAAGTCGACGATGCCGAAGGTGAGCATCAGGAGCAGGGGCGTGACGAGCGCGCCCTCGACGAGGTTGTTGCCGCCGCAGTCACGGAGAAATTTCTTGATCATGGAACATCATCGCGCAGCCGTCATTCCGGTCTGCGTGTCCTCCAGGAAGTAGGTCTGGCAGACGGCGTCGAGGAGATCGGTCGTGATCTCCGGGGGCCGCTGGTGATACCGACACAGGCTAACGACGTGGTCCGTGAGATCGCGGGGGTGGCAGGCGCGCATCGCGAACTTCCGCTCCGTGTAGTACTTGTCCTGCAGGTACTGCACGATAGCCGGGTCGTACTTGACGCCGTGGCGCCGGCAGTTCATCTCCCAGATGCGGCTGAACTGCGACAGCGACGGATTCTTCGCGAAGAATCTTGTACGGAATACGGCGCAGAAACGCTTCGTCGGCGAGCGATCGCGGCTCGAGGTTCGTGGCGAACACGACGAGCACGTCGAACGGCACCTGGAATTTCCGGCCGGTATGCAGGTTCAGATAGTCCACGCGCGACTCGAGCGGCACGATCCAGCGGTTCAGCAGGTCGCGCGCCGGCACGCGCTGGCGGCCGAAGTCGTCGACGACGAGCACGCCGCCATTCGCCTTCAGGTGAACGGGCGACTCGTAGAACTTCGACACTTCGCCGTAGCGCAGGTCGAGCATTTCGAGCGTCAGCTCGCCGCCGACCGTGATGACCGGCCGGCTCACCCTCACCCAGCGGCGATCGACCGCATCGTCGGCGCGGATGACCGTCAGTTCGTCGTCATCGCCGCGCGACTCGTGCGTGACCGGGTCGAACATCGTGATGATCTGCCCGTCGACGTCGATCGCGTAGGGGATGTAGATGTCGCCGCCGAGCACGTTGCCGATGGCTTCACCCATCACGCTCTTGCCGTTTCCCGGCGGGCCGTAGAGGAAGAGGGCCTTGCGGGAGGCAATCGCCGGACCGAGCTGGTCGACCATCTCGGGTTCGACGATCAGATGCGAAAAGCTCTGCGTCACGCTGTCACGATAGATATCGTGCGCTGCGCGCGCAGCCGGTTCATGTGCAGCGTGTACTGGACGAGAGGAACGGGAGCGGGCCCGACATAGCCGCACGCATCGAAATAGCGCAGCGCGCGAGCGCGGCCGGAGTCGGTGAGAGCGTAGCGGTAGCCGGCGCTGCCGGTGCCGAGCGCGCTCTTGACCTCGACCAGCAGCTCGACGCGCAGCTTCTCGAGCAGCGGCTCGAGGATGGCGTACGGCAGGCACGCCCGATCGGCGAGGCCCATGCCGCTGGCTTCGCCGCTGTGCAGCATCTTGATGAGAATCGACGCGAGCGTGTCGGCGGCGACACCGGTCGCCTCGAGGCTGGTCGGCTTGGTGGCGCACAGCAGCTGCGCCGTCTGTGCGTGGCTCTCGCAGTGGCTGTCGTCATATCGCTCACTTGCCCATCGGGCCGAGGACCTTGATGAACTGAATCGCCGCCGGGCCGATGGTGACGATCCAGATTGCCGGGAAGATGCAGACGACGAGCGGGAACACCATCTTCACGCCCGTCTTCGCCGCCGCTTCTTCCGCGCGCTGACGCCGTTTCGTGCGCAGCGTCTCCGAGAACACGCGCAGCGAATGGGCGACGCTCGTGCCGAACTTGTCGGTCTGCACCAGCATCGCGACGAGCGAGCTCAAGTCGTCGACGCCGGTGCGGTCGGCCAGGTTGCGCAGGGCTTCAGATCGGCCCTTGCCGGCCAGCAGCTCGAGGTTGACGAGGCGCAGCTCCGACGAGAGATCGGGATACGCGAAGGCGAGCTCCTGGGCGACGCGGGCGAGCGCCTGGTCGAGGCCGAGCCCCGCCTCGACGCTCACGACCAGCAGGTCGAGCGCGTCGGCGAGCGAGAGCCGGATCGGTGCTGGCGGCGGCGCGCCTTGCGCGCGAGCATGATGCCCGGAAGCAGGTAGCCGAGCGCCGCGCCGGTGAGCGCCGTCCCCATGTTCGGCTTCATCAGCAGCGGCGTCATGCAGAGGGTGAACAGGGCGATCGCGAAGCCGACGCGGATCGCGAGGAACACCGGCACGGCCTCGGGATTGCGGTAACCGGCCTGCACGAGGCGCAGCTGGATCTTGCCCAGATCCTTCGGCGATTTCGGCAGCCGTTCGCCGACCTTCTTCAGGAACGCGACGATCTGATCGGCCGACGCGTCCTGGTCGGCCATCGCCGGAGAATTGCCCACGACGTCGCGAATGCGGTCGTCGATGTTGGCCGGCTTGGCGGTCAGGGCATAGGTCACCGCCGTGACCAGGAGCGAGCCAAACGCGAATGCAAGCAGTGGAAGCCAGAGCACGGCTACACCTCGATTTTGATGACTTGCCTGATCCAGAAGAACCCGACCGCCTGCATGATGATCGACGCGATGATCATCATCTGGCCCATCCGCTCTTCGAACAGACGGTTCATGTGCTCGGGGTTGATGAACGAGAGCGCCAGTGCGAGAAACGCCGGCAGCGCCATCAGCACGTAACCCGTGAACCGGCCGTGCGCGGTGTGCACGCGCACCTGCCGGCGAATCTTGAAGCGCTCGCGGACGACGGCGGCGAGGTTGTCGAGGATTTCAGACAGGTTGCCGCCCGTCTCGCGCTGGATGAGCACGGCCGTCGAGAAGAACCGCACGTCGAGAATCGGCACGCGCGCGCACAGGTTGTTCAGCGACTCCTTGAGCGGCAGGCCGAAGTTCTGCTCGTCGAACGCCTTCCGGAATTCCGGACCCACCGGCTCGCCGAGCTCGTCGGCCACCATCTTCATCCCGGCGCTGAACGCGTGGCCGGCGCGGATGCCGCGCGACAGCAGATCGAGCGCTTCCGGGAAGAACTCCTCGAACTTGTAGAGCCTGGCGCTGCGCTTGTAGCGGATGACGCCGGGCATGATGAAGAGCCCGAGCACGAAGCCCAGATCGCCGCGGCCCACATCTTGCCGTTGGCGACAAACGTCAGTCCCGCGAGGCCGCCGATGACCGCAAACACGAGCGAGCAGATCATGAACGTGCTGGCGGTGATGCCGGTGCCGGACTGCTCGAGCCACAGCTCGAACGACGAACCTTTCAACGCCTGGCGGGCCACCCTGTCGAGCTGGCCCGAGGCTTCGGTCCGGAGGAGCGACGCCTCGCCGGCGACTGGCACTGGCCCGCCGACGCCGGTCGCCTCGTTGAGCCGCTTCTCCATCGCCCTGTCGGCGGCCGATCCCGATCGGCGCGAGACCAGGAGGAAGATGCCCATGAGGCTCGCCGTGGACGACGATGAAGACGAGCGTGACGATCACCCCGAGTTGCATTACCGCACCTCCAGAATGCCGTCGAACATGTCCGGCGGCGAGCAGAATGCCCGACGAGCGAAGCCGCTCGCACACCTTCGGACGCACGCCGGTCGCGAGAAGCGCCCCACGACCTTGCCGTCGGGGCCGAGACCGGTCTTCTCGAAGCGGTAGATCTCCTGCATGGTGATGATGTCGCCTTCCATGCCGGTGATCTCGGAGACGCTCGTCACCTTGCGGGTGCCGTCGCTCATACGCGCCTGCTGAATCACGATCTGAATCGCCGACGCAATCTGCTGGCGCATCGCCTTGTCGGGCAGGTTGACGTTGGCCATCGCGACCATCGTCTCGAGACGTGACAGCGCGTCGCGCGGCGTGTTCGCGTGCACCGTCGTCAGCGAGCCGTCGTGACCCGTGTTCATGGCCTGCAGCATGTCGAGCGCTTCCTCGCCGCGGACCTCACCGACGATGATGCGATCGGGGCGCATACGCAGAGAGTTGATCAGCAACTGCCGCTGGCGCACCGCGCCCTTGCCTTCGACGTTCGGCGGCCGCGTTTCGAGCCGCACGACGTGCGCCTGGCGAAGCTGAAGTTCGGCCGCGTCTTCGATGGTGACGATACGGTCGCGGTCGGAGATGAACGACGACAGCACGTTGAGCAGCGTCGTCTTTCCGGCGCCGGTTCCGCCGCTGACCAGGATGTTGAGCTTCGCGGCGACGCAGTGGCGCATGAAGTCGAGCATGTTCGGCGCGAGCGCCTTGAAGCTGACGAGGTCGTCGGCCTGGAGACGTTCGGCCGGAAACCGGCGAATCGAGAGCAGCGGCCCGTCGACCGCGAGCGGCGCGATGATGGCGTTGACGCGCGATCCGTCGGGCAGGCGCGCGTCGACCATCGGCGAGCTGTCGTCGATGCGGCGGCCGACGCCGCTGACGATGCGATCGATGACCCGCAGCAGGTGCTGATCGTCCTGAAAGGCCGCGGGCACCTGTTCGAGCTTGCCCGCCCGCTCGACGAACACCTGCTTGTAGGTGTTGACCAGGATGTCGCTGACCGTCTTGTCGCGGAGCAGCGGTTCCAGCGGTCCGAATCCGAAGACCTCGTCGATGACGTCGCCGAGAATCGCGTCGCGCTCGCTCACCGACAACGGCACGCCGGCCTCGGCGATGAGCGACGACACGAGCGCGCGAATTTCAGCCTCGACGCGGCTCCGCTCGGCCGTGGCCAGCTTCTCGAGATTGAGCTTCGTCAGCAGCTTGCGGTGCACGCTGCCGCGCACTTCCAGGTACTGCGCCCGGCGCGCGTTGATGACCGGATCGCCGCCCGGAGTCTGCTTGATGGGCGATTCAGCGCCCAATCCCGGGCGTGACGGCGGTTTGACGGTGACTGGGGTAGCCATGTCTTAAAAGAGTCCGAGGAACGATGCCTTCTCGCGGGACGGTTCTTCGACCTCCGCGGGCGCATGCGGGTTGATGATCTGCCTGGTGAACCGCTCGAACCGCGCGGCGAGGTCCGAATGGTTCGTCAGCGTCAGCGGCACGCCCGAGTTCATCGCGGCCGACACGACGCTGTAGTCGCTCGGGAACGTCATGTGGAGGCTGTGCCCCAGGGTCGCCTCGATCTGCTTCGGACCGATCTGGTTCTGCTCGGACATCCGGTTGAGCAGCACGCGCAGGCGATCCTTCGTCGCACCCAGTTGCTCGAACCGATCGACGATGCGGTGCGCGTTGCGCACCGACGCGATGTCGGGGTTGGCCACGAGATAGAGCGTGTCGGCGGCGAACACCGCGACATCGGCGACCGGCGTCGTCACCGTGCCGGCGTCGATGATGATGAAGTCGTACGAACGGCCGAGCTGCTGGAGCAGCTGTTCCACCGCCGGGGCGTCGTTCGGGCCCGGACGATCGATCTGATCGCCGCCCGCGAGGATGTCGAGGCCCGACTTGTGGCGCACGACGAGCTCCTTCATGAACTCCTGATCCATGCGGTGGAGGTTGTCGATCGCGTCGATCAGCGTGAAGCGCGGACGCACGCCGAGGAAGAGCGCCACCTCACCGACGAACTGGTGCAGGTCGATGATGAGGGTCGGCCGCTTCGACAGCCGCGCGATGTCGATCGCGGTGTTGACCGCCAGCGTCGTCGTGCCCGCGCCGCCCTTGGCGCCGAAAAACGACAGCGTGACGCCGGACCGTCCGGCGTCCCTCGTCGGACGATGGCGATCGGAGGTGCGCTTCAGCGCCGTCTGAAAGCTGTCTTTCAGCGAGGCGCCCGATTCGCCGATCGGCCAGGCGAGATACTCGTTGGCGCCCGCCCGCATGGCCCGCAGGATCTGATCGGGCTCTGACGAGGCGGCGACGGCGAAGATCGACGTCGACGGCCACGATGCCCGCATGCGTTCGATGGCTTCGACCGAGGCCAGCGTGCCGCTGCGCATGTCGACGACCGCGAGGTCGGGCCACGTACCGCTGGCGTGCTTCTCGTCGATGATCCCTATCGAGACGCCGCTCGAGCGCAGCAGTGTCGTGATCGTGGATCGAAAGTCTGAATCACCCGTGGTGATGATGGCTGATAGTTGTGCCATGGCTCACCGCGCCGACGTTGATGATGGCTGTCCTTGAGTGAGTTTCTGATACTGCGTCAGGAGCCGTTCGAGCTCGGCGTCGCGGTTCGCCTTCTCCTTGGCGAGCCTGTCGGCCGCCTCACGGATGCGCGCCGCCTCGGCGGCCTGCTCGGCCGCCAGCCTCTCGGCCGCCTTGCGGTCCAGCTCCTGCTGCTCGAGATCGGCCTTCTTCTTGATCTCGGCCTCGCGCTTCTCGCGCTCGACACGCTCGGCTTCGACCTTCGCGGCCTGCCGCGCGCGCTCGCCGTCACGCACCGCCTGGGCCTGCGCCTCGCGCGACTGGATCTCTGACTGCTTCTTCTCTTCTTCGGCGCGCTTCTTGTCGTCGCGCTTGGCCTGTTCGGCGTCTTTCCGATCCTGAATGGCCTGCTGCTCGGCGCGCTTCCGCTCGATCTGCGCCGCGAGCTCGGCCGCCTTCTTCGCATTGCGCTCGGCTTGCGCGGCCGCTTCACGTTCGGCCTTCGTCTGCGGCTTCGCGAGCGGCGCGACCGGAACCGGCGCGGCCGGCGTCGCGAACGCGGCGGGCGCGTTCGCCGACACGCTCTGCGAGGCAGGGCTCACAGGGCGCGCCGCCTGGGGCACCATCGCCTCGGGCGCCATCGACATCGGGCTCGTGAAGGCCGGCGGCGGCGCCGGGAGTTTTCTGCGGCGACGGCTCCAGGAACGGCTGGACGAACCCGGGCAGATTCGGCGTCACGCCGGGTGAGTCGCGGCGCACGATGTGCGGCGTGATCATCACGACGAGCTCGGTGGAGTTCTTCTGGTACGCCTGGCTGCGGAACAGGTAGCCGAGGATCGGGATATCGCCGATGCCCGGCACCCGGCGCAGCGTCTCGTTCATGTTGTTGTCGAGCATGCCGGCGATCGCGAACGTCTGGCCGTCGCGGAGCTCGACCGACGTTTCCGTGCGGCGCGTCGCGAGCGCGGGCACGCGGAAGCCCTGCAGCACGACGGCGTTGCCGAAGTCGAGCGTGCTGACCTCGGGCGCCACCTTCAGCTGGATCATCCCGTCGGCGGTCACGTTCGGCGTGAACTTCAGGCGCACGCCGAACTCCTTGAACACGATCGTGACGGCGCCGTTCTGCGCCGTGCCCTGCGTCACCGGGTACGGATACTCGCCGCCGGCGAGGAAGCTGGCTTCCTGGCCGTCGCGCGTAATCAGGTTCGGCTCCGCCAGGCTCTGGAACAGGCCCTTGCCCTTGAGCGCCTTGACGACCGCGCCGAGCTGTTCCTCGGTGTTGAAGAGGAAGAGGTTCAGGAAGTCGCTGAAGACGAGCCCCTTGTCCTTGTCGAAGAACGGCGCGGGATACTGCTGCGTCGTCGTGCGGCCGATCCAGTCGCCCTTGCCGTTGGGTCCCGTGAAGAACGACACGCCGAGCTCCTGCATCGCGCTGCGGCTCACTTCGGCGAATCTCACGCGCAGCAGCACCTGGTTGGTGGCCGGACCGTCCTGCTGCCGCAGCAGATTGACGACGTTCTCGGGCTTCTCGACGTATCCGACGGCGAGCGACGAGGCGCGATCGACGATGTACTTGCTGGAGACGACGCCGGCGAGCACGACGTCCTTGCCGTTGCTCGTCGCGGTGATCTCCTCACCCGGAAAGAGCTTGCGGATCTGGCTCTCGAGATTGCTCAGATCGCGCTTGACGGCGACATCGTAGGTCTTGATGCGGCCGTTGTCGCCCCACACCAGCAGCGAGATCGTGCCCGGCGTCTTGCCGTGCACGAGCAGCTCGTACGGCGTGGTGACGAGCGCGTCGGCGATGTCCGGCGTCGATAGGGAAACGCGCGTGATTGGCCGGTCCAGCTTGATGATGGCCGATCGGCCGACGAGCAGATCGAGCTGCTCGGTGTCCTTGGCCCCCACCGCGTCAGCCGCGCGCGCGGCCACCTGGCCGGCCTGCGCTGCCGGCGGCAGCACCATGATGACAAGCAGAAAGAACGCAACAGCACGTTTCATGGTTGTGTGCTCCTATCCAACGACAACTTGAGTGCGTTTATCGCCACGAATCACCTCGACGGTGGGCGGTGGCGGGGGAATCGACGCCGGCTGGCCGGGAACGGACGGCCGCCGGACTGCGTACGGACGCGCCTGCACGTTGCCGAGCAGCATGCCCGGCTTGATACCCGTGGTGACGGGCGTTTCGGTGTCGAGCGGGTTGCGCAGCGCGAGCTGAATCTTGCCTTCGGTGCTCGCGAGCGTCAGGCGCTCGGATTCGTCCGGCGTGACGAGCAGCGTGACGACGGTCACCTGCATCGGCTTGCCGTCGGGCGTGTCCTGCTCGAGGCGCGTGCCGGCCGCGAGCACTTCAACGTTCTGGAGCACGACTTTCGTCGTGATGTCTTCCGAGCGGCTGCTCGGGTTGGCGGTCGCGACGACGTCGACGCGGGTGCCGGGCAGCACGTAGCCGGCCACGCCGATGACTTCGTTCACGCGCACCGACAAGGCGCGCTTCCCGGGCGGGATGATCGGCGGCAGGCCGGCCCCCGCTTCCTTCGACGCGAGCTTCGCGGGCAGAATCGGTTCGTTCTTCACGACCGACACGATCAGGCCGCGGTCGACGATCGCCTGCGGATCTTCGAAGGCGCCCTCCGGTGCGGCGGCCGCCGGCCAGTCGAGCGTCGCGAGATCTTCGCGCCGCAGCTGCCGTCCGAGCGACAGGTTCGCGTTCGCGACGACGACCTTCCTGGTCGGCACGCTCACCGTCTTGACGGGCACGTTCTGCAGATAGTCATACGTGCCATACGCCAGACCGCCGCCGGCAAGGATGGCCATCAGGAACACGGCAAAAATTCGCACGCGAGTCATAGGGTCACCTCATCAAAATTGCGAGAACGCAACCGGCCGCGATCGCCGGACCGTAGGGAAACCGATTGTGTTCGCCAGGCGCTTCGATGTCGGCCTTGGCCTGATCGTGCAGACCGAAGAGCCGGGCCGTCAGACGAAACGTGCGCAGCAGCCGTCCGCGCCGCCACGCGATGAACACCGCCAGCAGGCCTCCCGCGATGGCGGTCATCAGAAAGGCGGGAACGATCTGCTCCACGCCAACCACCGCCCCGGCTGCGGCGAACAACTTCACGTCGCCGGCTCCCGTGGAGCCCAGCACGTGGCCGGGCAGCATCAGCAGGAACCCGAGACAGAACCCCAGGACCGACGAGCCCACCGACACGCCGCTGGCGCCCGTCGCCGCGAGCACGACGCCCGAGGCGGTGACTCCCAGCGAGATGCCGTTGGGAATCTTGCGGCGCGCGGAGTCGACGATCGCCGCGCTGCCCAGGCCGGCGCAGAGCGCCGTCAGCACGACTGCGTCAGAAGTCAAGGGCAGCAATGGCCCCCCAGAAGACGTCGGTGATCTGGCTGGCGAGCACGCTGACGGTCGCGAGCGCGAAAATCGCGATCAGCGACGCGAGCATCGCGTACTCGATCAGGTCCTGACCGTCGTCACGCTTGCTCAAAGGCTCGAAGCGCAGATCATGGTCTCCTCCAGGGAAAACTTGTCGTAGGTCGAATTCGAGAGGGTCCGCCATGGTTACGACGCCGCGGCGGACCCCCACAGGTCGAACGAGTACGCGCGTACCTAGCGGCAGCTTGTCGACGATGTCCTGGAAGATCGCGTCGACTTCCACGCCCGCCGCCGTGACCGCCGTGACCGCAACGATCGCGATCAGCGCCACGAGGAGCGCGTACTCGAGAAGATCCTGTCCGTCTTCGTTGCGACGGAACGAATTGAACAACCGGGTCGTCACGTTGAGCAGCATGTCTTTCCTCCCTTTTGTGCGCGCCGCGATGGCGACGCGACCGGGCCGAGTTATCGCAACGGCCGTACCACGCACGGAATTTCTCACGCGCCATCGACGCAAGTCGTTTGACTGGCAGCGGGTTACGCGGCTGCGCTTGCTGACAGTCGCCGCGGCCGTTCCCGAATCAGGACACGGGCGGATCGACAAACTCGCGTACCGACCAACCGAGTTCGTGATTTGCGCGGCTCGCCGAAACACGGGAGGCCGTTTTCGTAATTGCGACTGCGGGAATTGTTGTCGAGCGGTGCGCGACCGGAGGCAATAACGGGACACACGCCCGGAAATATCAACGAATGCGCGAACTTACGCTGAACACACAAAAGGTACGGTGATTGCGAGCGAAGCCGTGTGCCCAGAAAGCTCAGAGACTTCATGCTCAGCGCCGTCACGCTGGCAGTGCTGTTTGCCGGACTGGCGTCGATCAGCCCGCGTCTGCGCGAGCAGACGGCGCAGATGATCTCGGAACCGGGCCTTCAGACGCTCCGCGGCATGGTGACGAACACCGTCGTCACGGGATTTTCGTTCGTCGGCGACTATGCCGACTTTCACGTCTACCTCTTCACGTTTCTCGTCGCGGCCTGCGTCTTCGCCGTCTTGATGATAAGGATCATCTCGTGAGCGTCATCCTCGTGATTCAACCGGACACCGCGCAGGGACGCGTCCTGCACGATATGGCGCGACGGATCAGCGCCGAGCTGGTGATCGTGGACTCGACCAAGCGAGCCGTTGACGCGATTGCGCGCCAGGTGCCCGACCTCATTCTCCTGAGCGCGTTCCTGTCGCCACGGGACGAAGACACCCTCATGGGCCGGCTGCGATCGCTCGAAGGCGCCTCGCACCTGCAGACGATGACGATTCCGCAGTTCCAGAGCGGAGAGGCGGCGAAGGCGAAGAAGTCCGGATTCGGATTCGGAAAGAAGAAGAAGGCAACGGTGGCGGTGGGCGCCGATCCGGCCGCGTTTGCCGAAGAGGTCATGGCCCTGCTGAACCGGGCCAGCGAAATCCGTAATCGGCCGGCCTCGGCCGAGCCGGTCAGATCTGTGATCGAACGGGAGCCGGAGCCGCTCGAGCCGGTCGCGGCACTAATAGATGATGAGCAGCCGGAAATAGACATCCCGGAGATAGACATCGAACCACCCTTCATGAATACGCTCGTCGGCGACGCTCAGGTCGAGGTGCCCGCCGTGGACACTTCGGATTCCGTGTTCGACGCCGCCACGGACTCTGAGTTCGACTCGAACACCGACTCCGACTCGGTGTTCTCGCCGGGCGTGTCGTCACACAGCCCCGCATGGTCGACCTTTGCGGCCGACACGCCGCCGGCCTTCGCGGCGAGCCCGTCGATCTACGCAGCCGCCCCGCAGGCGGCGAAGCCGGCGTCGTCCATCGCCGACGAGATCGATCAGCTCGTTCGCCAGCTCGGGCTCGACGTGACGCTCGGGAAGATCGACACCAAGCCGTCCGCGCCGGCCGCGGTGGTGACGCGAGCAGACGGAAGACGAAGACGGCTACGACTTCGGCGCGGCCCTCGATCGCGCGCGAAACCAGGCGCTGACGCGATCCGACGATGTCGCCGTCGCGCATCCGGACGCCGAAGCGATTCGTGAATCGGCGCTCGTCGAAGCACGTGCCATCGCCGAGCGCGAGGCGCGCGAGGCCAGCGCGAGGGAAATCGCCCGCGTCCAGGCCGAGCACGAAGCGCTTCGGCAGGTTGCCGAGGCGCGCGCGGCCGCCGAGCGGCAGGCCCGCGAGGCGCTCGCCGCGGATATGGCCCGCGCGCAGTCCGAAGCCGAACAGAAGCGCGAACAGGCGATGGCCGAGGCCCGCGCCGCGGAGGCGCGCGCGGCCGCCGAGCGTCAGGCGCGTGAGGCGCTGGCCGCCGATCTGGCCCGCGCGCACAGCGAAGCCGAGCGCAAGCGCGAGCAGGCGATGGCCGAAGCGCGCGCCGCGGAGGCGCGGGCGGAAGAGGAACGGAAGGCGCGAGAAAAGCTGGCCGCCGATCTGGCCCGTGCGCAGCGCGAGGCGGAGCAGAAGCGCGAGGCCGAGCAGAAGCGCGAAGCCGCCTTGGCCGAGGCGCGCGCCGCGGAGGCGCGTGCGGAAGAGGAACGCAAGGCGCGAGAGAAGCTGGCCGCCGACCTGGCCCGGACGCAGCGCGAAGCGGAGCAGAAGCGCGAAGCCGCTCTGGCCGAGGCGCGAGCCGCGGAAGCGCGTGCGGCCGAAGAACGAAGGGCGCGGGAAGCGCTGGCCGCCGACCTGGCGCGTGCGGAAGCCGAGGCCGAACAGAAACGCCAGCTGGCCATCGCCGAAGCGCGAGCCGTTGCCGAGCGCGAGGCTCGCGAGGCCCTGGCCGCGGATCTTGCGCGCGTGCAGGTCGAAGCCGAGCAGATGCGCCAGCGGGCGATCGCCGATGCGCGCACAGCCGCCGAGCGCGAGTCGCGCGAAGCCCTCGAGGTGGAAGTCGCGCGCGTGCGCTCGGAGGCCCACTCGACGTTTGCCGACGCGCTGAACAAGGTGAAGGTCGAAGCCGAGGAATCCGAGCGGCGCCGGGCCGAAGCCGAGCGTGTCAGCGCCCACGCGCAGAAGGCATTCGCGCGCGAGCTCATGCGCGTGCGTACTGAAGTCGAGCAGTCGATGGCCGCGCAGCTGGATGCCGCACGCGCCGACGCCGAACAGATACGGGCCGCCGAGGCGGAGGCCGTTCGCGAGCGGGCCGCCATGGAGGCGCAGCTCAAGAGCGAGCTCGACCGCCTCAAGTTTGTGACGGCCCAGGCGCGGAAAGCCGACGAGTCGGATACGAAGAAAGCCGCGCAGCAGATCAAGCAGCTCGAGGCCGAGCTCGCGAGCGTCCGCGCGAAAGCAGAAGAGCGCAAGGGCAACGAGCTCCAGGAGCTTCGCGCGCAGATGGCCGAGATGCGCGAGGCCGCCGCCCAGCAGGCGCGGGCGGCCGCCGCCGAAGCCGTGGCTGCCGCCGTGGCGGCCGCGACCCCGCGCCCGACCGCCGTCATCGCGCAATTCCCGACCCGCGAGATCGCCGCGGTCGAACCGGATGAGATCGAAGACGAGCCGGTCGAGCGCCGCAGCCGCGACTACCTCAGCTTGTGGCAGCCTCGATCGTCCGCGTCCGCTGACGCCGACGACGAGACGGGCGAATCGGACGAGTCGGAAGAGAGCGTCGTCTCAGTGGCGAATGTCAGGCGGCATGCCAAGTGGGCGCTGCCGGTCGCCGCGTGCCTGATCCTCGTGACGACGACCGGCACGGCCATCAGCACGATGTCGAGCACGGTCTCGGACACGGTGTCGAGCACCATGTCGAAGCTCGTCGAGCCCGAGGCGAAGCCCGGCCTCGTCGTCACCCCTGTGAAGGAAGACCTGCCGTTCATCGAGGTGGTGGAAAGACGGCTCGGCAAGCTGCAGGTCGATTCGACGCCTTCCGGGGCCGAAGCCATTCTCGACGGGAAGAGCTACGGCAAGACGCCCTTGACGATCCCGGATCTCGAAGTGGGACTGCATACGCTCCAGTTGAAGAGCGGGTCGGGCACGATTACCAGAAAAGTCACGATCAAGGCCAACCAGACGACGATCACGGCCGAAGGGATCTATTCGGGCTGGCTGGCGATCTTCGCCTCGATTCCCGTCAAGGTCGTCGTCGATGGCGTGCCGGTGTCGCTCACCGAAGACAACCGCGTGATGGCGACCCCGGGTACTCACGTCGTCGAGTTCATCAACGAGCAGTTCAACTATCGCGTCACCGAACGGCTCGACGTACGCCCTGGCGAAACGACGGCTCACACGCTGCAGCTGCCCATGGGCACCGTGCGGGTGACCGCGCCGGAGGGCGCCGCGATTCTCGTGGATGGAAAGCCCGTGGCCGGAACGCCGAGCGAGGGCCTGTCGGTGCCGATCGGCTCGCACGAGATCAGCGCGCGCCATCCGGACCTGGGCGAACGCCGCATGCCGGTGGACGTGAAGCACGGTGGCTTGACTGAAGTGACCTTGCGATTCGAGTAGCCATGACACACGAAAAGAACTTCGTCGCCCGCGACATTGAAACCGGCGTCATCATCGCCAACCGCGTGAACGTGGCGTCCACTCGCGCCAAGCGGGCGATTGGATTGCTCGGCCGCAATCACCTCGAATCCGGAGAAGCGTTGTGGATTACGCCGTGCCACGGCGTTCACACCTGGTTCATGCGGTTTGACATCGACGTGCTGGCGCTCGATGCCAACGGCGTCGTCGTGGACATTGTCTCGACGATGAAGCCGTGGCGGATGCGGCTTCCGAAGCCCGGCGCGGCCAGCGTGCTCGAGCTCCCCGCCGGTACGCTCGTCAAAACCGGCATGAAGATCGGCCACCACATCAAGATCGAAGGGTCGAACTCCGCCTTCGCGCCGGCGCTGAATTACGACGAGGGGCTGACGCCTGCCAACGTGCGGTAGTTCCGGTTCGAAAAAGACAAAACAAGAGATCAGGAGATCAAGCGAAGCCGAAAAATATTTCTTCTGATCTTTTGATCTTCTGTTTGAGTTCGAGCTTTAAGACCCGCGGTCTGCTGCCGAGCGGCCACCGCTCGCACGCCCAGATAGGTCAACCAGCCCGCCGGACCAAACATGAACGTCAGGAACAGGCACGGCACCAGGGCCAGATGAGGAACGCCGCGTTCGCGTGCGTCCCTGGCTTCCCACGTGCCGACGAGCAGATCGAACGCAAGGTAATGGACCCAGCCCGCGAGCAGCAGCCAGGGATTGGCAAAGAGCGCCGCGACGTCGCCGAGCGACGAGAAACCGCCCTCTGCGCCGGGGAAGTACATCGCGATGATGACGATGTACAGCGCCGCGAACGCCACGGGCACGGCCAGGCCGGTGACCGTGCGTGTGACCCACTGTTTGCCAGGCAGCACGACGAGCAGGAGCCAGCAGCAAAGCGAGACGAGATTCGCGATCGAAAAAATCTGTTGCGGCGTCATGATTCACCGTCTCGCCTGCTAGATACACCATTGCGTGCAGACACCGCGAAGAGTGAGCGCGAAGCCTCGAGAGGCCGATCGCGCACGCGGTGAGCACCGCCCATGAAGCCATGGCCACGATCGTGAGACTGTCGGGGTTGGCGATCGACTGGCCGCGAAGTGCCTGCCAGAGCAGCAACCCGAAGAGCGCCACGTAGCTCGCCGACAGCGCCCATACGACCCGGACGCGGCTCGCTTCGGTCCACCCGCGCCGTACGAAGACGAGCGCGAGAAGCGGCAGCACCTGCAGCGCGTGCAGGCCGATGAAGTGGGCCACTCGCACATCCCCGTGCTCCGTGCTCCACCCGGTTCCGGGCAGACCAGGGCCGCCGTCGGGTGCGCCAACGGTGTGCGCGCCGGCCGCGGTCATGCGATGTCCGGCTCTCGCCGCCTCGAGCTGCGCGCTCGTGGGTCGCAACATCACGCCGCCCGTCATGGCACCGATGAGCGAGATGACGATGCCGAGGCGCATGGCCCACCCAAAAGCCCGATCCGCAAAACGCTGGCGGAAGAGCGCCACGGCGACCGCGATCGTGGAAAGCGTCTGAACGAGGATCCCGAGACCCATCACGTTGAAGAGCACTCCATCAAGAGGGGTGCCGATGTTGAAGTGACTGGTGGTGCCTCGCCACGCCTGCAGATCGATGATGGCGATCTCGAGGAGGAAGGTGAGCGCCGTGAGCCAGCTGACGACTCGCCGCAGCCGGACCCATTCTGGCAGGTACGTGAACACCCACGCGAGCGTCAGCGTGAAGATGGCGATGGACGCCGAGAACTTCGCCGGCTTCAGCCACGCGGGCGCGCCCGTGATGATGCGCGGATCGAAGACCATCCCGGCGGCGTGGGCTCCCAGGAGCCCGACCATGAGGAGCCCGACCGCGGTCAGCCGGGCGTCGGTGCGCCACAACGTGATGAGGAGATGCTTCAGGGTGGACATGTTCAGCCTCTTTCTGTGTTCCGGCGACATGGTTGATGTTGCCACTGTCAACATCAATATACCCATCAATGTTGACAGTGTCAACATGCAGGCGTACCATGCGTCTGTGGCCAGAAAACGCCAGAATCGCTACCACCACGGCGACCTGTCCCGGGCCCTCGTGGAGGAGGCGGTCCGCACCATCCAGAAGAGCGGCGTCGAAGGGCTGACGCTGCGGGCGGTCGGGCAGCGGCTGGGGGTGTCGCGCACGGCGCTGTACCGGCACTTCGCCGACAAGTCGGCGCTTCTGGCGGCGGTGGCGAGCGAAGGGTTCCGCACGCTGCGCCTCGAGACGCAGGGCGCCTGGGAGCAGCACGGTGGCGGCCGCGCCGGGCTTGAGGCCATGGGCGCCGCCTACGTCCACTTTGCCGTCGCCCATCCGTCCCACTACCGGGTGATGTTCGGCGGCTACGTCAGAAATGCTCCGGCCGACACGGAACTGTCGCGCGAAGGTGGCGGGGCGTTTCAGGTGCTGGTCGACGCGATTGTCGCCCTGCAGACAGCAAGGAAGCATCCGCCACGATTCTCCGCTCGAGCTGGCGCAGTACATCTGGGCGACCGTGCACGGGATCGCGATGCTCGCCATCGGCGGGCTGCTGCGCCAGCCGGTGGATATCGTGCTCCGGTTTGCCATGGAACGAATGAGAAGCGGTCACGCACGGGGCAGTCGAGTAGAATCTGGCCGCATGACACCCACAGCGGAATGGCGCGCCCCGAGGTAGTCGAAGCCCGCACAGGGCTCGACCCATGGGTCCACGCCGAGCTGCCCGAAGCGCCGACACCACGGGGCACCGAGTGGATCAAGATCGTCGGACCGGGCGTCATCGTGCTCGGCCTCTCGCTCGGTGGCGGCGAGTTTCTCCTCGGCCCGACCGCGTTCGTCCGGTACGGGCTCTCGCTCCTCTGGATCACGCTCGTCTCGGTATTTTTCCAGACGATCTTCAACACCGAGCTGATGCGCTACACGATCGCGACGGGCGAGCCCGCGTTTACCGGGTTCATGCGCACGAAGCCCGCGCGCGCGTTCTGGTCGTGGTTCTACGTGATCCTGTACCTGCTGCAGGTCGGCTGGCCGTATTCGGCCGGGCTGTCGGCGGGCGCGATGTTTTATCTCGCCACGCGGCAGGTGGCCACGCCCGCCGACGCGTCGACGATTTACCAGATCGGTGTCGGCACGTTTCTGCTGTGCATCATCCTGCTGATGCTCGGCCGGCGCATCGAGCGCACGCTCGAGCTGCTGAACTGGGTGATGGTGGTGGCGATCCTCGGCGGCTTCTTCTTGATGGGCCTCTACTTCGTTCCGGGTCGTACATGGGCGGCCGCGGCGGTCGGTTTTGTCGGGTTCGATCTGCGGTCGGGCCATTTCAACTTCGTTCCCGGCAACGCGGACTTCCTTCTGCTGGCGGCGCTGGCGGGGTATTCGGGGGCCGGCGGCATGGTGAACATCGCGCTCTCGAGTTGGGCGCGCGACAAGGGCTACGGCATGGGCCAGCGCGTCGGGTACATTCCCGCCGCGGTCGGCGGCCATAAGGTGACACTCGAGCACTCCGGATTCATCTTCACTCCCGACCAGGAAAACATGCGGCGGTGGCGCGGGTGGTGGCGGATCGTGAGGGCCGATCAATACGGCGTGTTCTTCATCGGCGCCATGCTGGGGATGGCGCTGCCCGCGGTCCTCTACGTCACGGTGCTTCAAGGTGGAACCAACATTCAGGGCATCGGCATTGCCGCCGCGCTGGCTTCGGCAGTGGCGACGCAGGCCGGAGCCACCATGGGGCTCGTGGTAGCCCTGCTCGCTACCTGGATTCTTTTCAAGACGCAGCTCGACATCATCGAGAGCATGGTGCGCTCGATAACCGACATCCTGTGGACCGGCAGCAAGCGCGTCCGCGTCTGGAGCCGTGGCGACGTGCGGGTCGTCTACTACAGCGCGCTGGCCGTCGTCTGTCTGTGGGGTATCTTCGCGTTGCGCCTCGCGCAGCCCATCATCCTG
>CAWGDY010000057.1:0-257858 GCA_963821395.1 Vicinamibacterales bacterium
CGCCAACATCGCCGAGCAGCACCATCGCGTGCGCCGGCGGCGCGATCATGCGCGCGATCCGCGCGGCGCGTCCTCAGCCGGGCTCGTGCGAGGAGACGTTCACGCGGCTGCGCGCCGGCGGCGTGTCCGGCCGACGCGTCGTTCGGGCCGTCGGCAATCACGCGCATCGAGCTGGTGCTGACCGCCCATCCGACGGAGATGGTGCGCCGGACCTTGCTGCAGAAGCACGACCGCATCGCCGGGCGACTGGCCTCGCTCGATCGCCCGGATCTGACCGCCGGTCGGGCGGCGAGGCCGCGGTCGAGGCGCTCTAGCGCGAGATGGCGCCGCGTGGCAGACCGACGAAGTGCGCCGCGCGCGCGTGACGCCGCTCGACGAGGTGCGCGCCGGCCTCGTCGTCTTCGAGCAGAGCGCTGTGGGATGCGCTGCCGCAGCTATCTGCGGGCCGTCGATCATGCGCTGGTCGGACGACCGGCGAGCGGCTGCCGCTCGACGCCGCGCCGATCCGCTTCGGCTCGTGGATCGGCGGCGATCGCGACGGCAATCCGCAACGTGACGCCGGAGGTCACGCGTCAGGCCACCTGGCTGGCGCGTTGGAGGCCGCCGACCTGTACCTGCGCGGAGATTCGCGCGCTGCGCGCCGAGCTGTCGCTGGCGACGCCAGCGACGAGCTGCGGGCGCGGGCGGATCGGCGCGCGAACCCTATCGCGCGCTGCTGCGCCGACGTCCGCGATCGGCTTGCCGCCACGCGGCGCGGCCGAGGCCGCGCTCGACAAGCCGACCGCGGCTGCCGGCGCGTGCCGTATCTTCCGGCCGCCGATCTCCTCGAGCCGCTCGCGCTCTGTTTCGATCGCTCCGACGGGCAATCAGCTGATCGCCTCCGGCCGGCTGGCCGACATCCTCCGCCGCGTCTCGGTGTTTGGCCTCACGCTCGCGCGGCTCGATCTTCGTCAGGAAGCCGCGCGCCACACCGAAGCCATCGAGTGGATGGCGCAGCGCCAGCTGGGACCTTACGCCGCCGCCGACGAGGAGGACGCCAGTCGCTGCTCGTCGGAGAGCTGACAGCGGCGCAGCCGACGCTCGACGATCTCCCGTCTCGACCGCGGCGGATGGCGTCCGCGACGTGCTCGAGACGTTTCGCATCGCCGCGGCCCTCATCCCGAGTCGCTCGGCGCGTACGTCATCACGATGGCGAGCGCGCCGTCGGATGTGCTCGCGGTGGAGCTGCTGCAGCGGGTCGCCGGACAGCCGCGGGCCGCAGCGCGTCGTGCCGTTGTTCGAGACCGCCGACGATCTGGCGGCGCGCCGGTCGCGATGATGAGCGCGTCTGGCGTCGTGCCGTGGTATCGCGAGCGCATCGGGGGTCATCAGGAAGTGATGATCGGCTACTCGGATTCGGCCAAGGATGCGGGACGGTTCAGCGCCGCGTGGGTGCTCTACCGCGCGCAGGAAGAGATCGTCGCGGCGTGCGAGCGGCACGGCATCGGGCTGACGCTGTTCCACGGCCGCGGCGGCAGCATCGGCCGCGGCGGCGGGCCCACCTATCTCGCGATCCAGTCGCAGCCCCCGCAGGCGTCGAACGCGCCAGCGTCGGATCACCGAGCAGGGCGAGACGATCGAGGCGAAGTTCGGGCTGGTCGACATCGCGGTCCGCGGACGCTCGAGGTGTACACGCCGGCGATGCTCGAAGCGACCGTCGCGCCGCCGCCGGCGCCACGCGCCGAGTGGCGCGACGCTGCTGGATCGCCTCGCCGTCGACGCGCGCGCCGGCGTATCGCGCCGTCGTGTACGAGACCCCGAGGTTCGTCGACTACTTTCGCACCGCGACTCCGGAGCCGCGAGCTCGGCGCCGTCAACATCGGCAGCCGTCCTGCTCGGCGGCCCGCGCGGCGCAGTCGTCGGGCCGGCGTCGAGAGCCGTTGCGCGCGATTCCGTGGCAGTTCGCCTGGACGCAGACGCGGCTGCTGCTGCCCTCCTGGCTCGGCATCGAGGATGCGCGAGCCGCCGCCGACGCAGGTGCGCGAGATGTACGCCCACTGGCCGTTCTTCCGTTCGACGATCGATCTGATCGCCATCGCGCTCGCGGAAGCCGACCCGCGGATCGCCGCGCAGTACGATCGCTACCGCCGGAGCTGCGGCCGTTCGGCGCGCAGCTGCGCGAACGGTTCGCGGGCGCCGTCGATGCGGTCCTGGCGGTGAGGGGCACCATCTGCTGCACGAGACAACCCGGTGCTGCGCCGATCGATTGACGTCCGCAATCCGTACGTCGATCCGATCAACCTCGTGCAGGTAGAGCGCCGGGCATGCGACCCGCAAGAAACCGACCGTGGGCATCGACCATCGCGTGGCGTATCAGGAAAATCATGCGTCGCGTCGAGCCTCAAGAAAAGCGGCTCGGGCCGGGCGCCTCGAGGTGTCCGGTCCGAGCCCGATCGATCCAGTCAACTGGAACGAACGCGATTACTTGCAGTCTTCGGCTGACTTGATGGTCGCGACCGTGAACGTTCTGTTCGCCGGCTTCGCGTCACCACCTGCGGGCGGAGCAAGGACGCCTCCGATTTCCACGCACTTGTCGGCCATCGAGGCCAGGTCGACGATCCGTCCGCCGCCACGAGCGAATAGGTCACGGCGTCGGCGCCGCCCGCGGTAGCCGTGGCACCCGCCGTGCCCGAAGCGCTGCGAACCGGCGACAGCGTCCAGCCGGTGGTAGCCAGCCCTTCAGGATGCCTTTGTACGTTGTCGTTCGCGGTGCCGCGGCGCGCGGTTCGGCCGGCTGAGCCTGTCCGGCTGCCGGTTGCGCTGGTGCGGGTGTCGGGGCTTGTGCGGCGGGTGGAGTCTGCGAGCTGGCAATCGCGGCGCCGAGGACGAACGCGGCGACCGTACCGCTGAAAATCTGTTTCATCTTCATCACGTATCTTCTCCTTGGGTGAACTGGAGGGGCTTGGTACGAGGCATGGTGCAGGAAGCGCGCCATCAAGCGCTGAACGGGTTTCACCGCTGAATGTCGCACGTGATTCACGCGGGAGGGTCGTGATCGGCTGTTGGGATCTCGTCCTGCGACGGTAAAAATTACGCTGTAAAAACCAAATGTTCTGTGTGTTCTATCGTACGGTAGCGTTCGGGTTCTTCATCAGATCGCAGACTCGGTCGACACCGCGCGAGTCGACTCCTGGCGTTTTCGCCGCCGGAATCGCCGCGGCGTGTTTGGTGAGGTCGATCTTCTTTGCGGCTTCTTCGGCGAGCGACGCCTTGTTTCCAGAACGCTGATGCCTGCGAGTAGAAATCGCGCCAGTAGGCCGCCAGATTTCGGATGTGATCCTTGCCCTTGAACACCGCTCCGTGGCCGGGCATTACCGTATCGAAATCGAGCGTGTTCAGCTTCTCCAGCGTGGCGGGCCATTCCTGTACGAACGCATCTCCGGTGTACGAGACAGGGCGGCGGTGACCATGTCGCCGGTAGCCACGATGCGCTCCTTCGGCAGGAACACCACGACATCACCATCTGTGTGCGCGCGCCCGACAAACCGAATCTGAATCTCTCGTCCGCCGCGATGCAGCGTCAAGTCGTTGGTGAGGGTTGTCGTGGGCGGTGTGGCCTTGATCAGCTTCTGCTCGTCGGCGTACTGCCTGGTGGATGGCAAGCTGGCGCTCGAGAACCGCCTTCTCCTGGGGATTGGGGGCTTTCGCAATCTGATCGCGCAGCCGGGTGAACGTGGTGGCGATGGCACCGGCCCCGTTGGTGAGATACGTCCGCTCCTTGAGCACGTGGCCCATCAGATGACGCCGCGTCTGGTCGTGACCAATCAACGTGACGTCCGGTCCGAACACCTGATTGCGCGAAGGCGTGGTCGTAGTGATAGTGGGTGTCGACCACGTACTTCACCGGTTTGTTGGTGAGCGTCTTTACGTCCTCGACGAACGAGCGACCTGCGGCCGCGGTAATGCCGGGATCGATGATGAGCACGTCGTCCGCGTTCACGATGACGGCGCCGTTGCTCCCGGTGGTGATCGACCCCGTGGAGGTGGCGAAATAGACGCCCTCGGCCACTTTCTCGAATTTGTGCGCAGGCAGCGACCCAGGCACCGGAGGCATCGTCATCGCGCCGCCGCCACGCTGCGCCTGCGCGAGCATGGCCCAGGCCAGGACCAGAAGAGCCGCAACCGATATCAACCCGTGACGTGTCGTGCCTCGCATGTCAGTCTCTGTCCGCCTTCGCGCCTTCGGCGCTACGGCGGAACGTTATTTCGCGCCGACGACCTGGCGAATGACGCCGTCGGTCTTGCTGAAGAGATAGAGCTCGCCGCGGCGTCGACGCCAAAGCGCGCGTCCGCACGCCGGCGCCCGACACCGTGCCTCGTCCGGGGAGGTCCGTGATCCTGCCCGCCGCGCCCTTGTAGGCCGCCTCCGTGACGGGAACATGGTGTCGTAGGTCTGGCCGTTCCACGAGATCTTCAGCTCGTGCATCGGCGCCATGGTCTCGGGTCGCCGTCGTCGGCCGCCAGCATCTCCTTGTAGTCGACCCACCAGACGCGACCGGTCGAGAGGTCGGTGAAGATGAATTTGCCGCGCAGCGCCGGGACCGCTTTACCGTTGTAGAGGTAGCCGCTGCCGATCGCGTCGCCGCCCCCCGGCAGGTGCGGATATTCGACGACCGGATAGGTCGGCACGACGACGGTGTCGGTCACCTCGTCCCAATCTGCGTGGCGATCTTGTCGACCGCCGGGAGCGTCGTCGTGGTGTTGTCGGCCTGCAGCAACTCGTTCCCTTCGCGTGCGAGTATCCGTAGTTGGCGCCCTTCTTGATGATGTTGACGGTTTCCCACGTGCGCAGGCCAATCGACGTGGCAATCAGACGCCGGTTGTTGCCGCGGGTGTTCGGTCGCGCCCAGCTCAGCCGGTGCGGATTGCGGAGTCCGTACGCCCAGATTTCCTTTCGCGCACCTGGCGTCGCGACAAACGGGTTGTCGTTCGGGATGCGATAGCGGCCGTTGTCGCTGATGGTGCTCGCTCGGCGTTGCTCGTTCAGATCCGGGATGATGCGCAGAATCTTTCCGACTATCGTGTCGAGCCGCTGCGGATGCTGGCGAATCATCGTCCTTGCTCTCGCCCGCTCCACCGTCCCCTGCCGATGTACATCACGCGCCACTCCGGGTCGCCGCGGCGGGCATTGGGATTGAACGTGACCTCGCCCATGGGATGGATGCGCGTGTTCAGCTGCACGCGCATCGCTCTCTCGCGCCGTGCCTTCGAAGGTGTCGTTCTCGTGTTCGCGTCGGTCCACTCGATGAGGACCGCTTCCTGAAACGAGCGGGCCCGGCGTCACGATGGCCGGCGTGGTGGCGTAGCCCGGCCGTCTCGAAGCCAGGAAGATTCGTGTTGTCGGGCAGGTTCGACGCTCCGATCCCGGATTCTCGATGTGCACGGTGTAGAACCGGCCGTTGCGCGTGTAGTCCGGATCGAACTGAAAGTGCGCGAAGCCGGTCCCGTAGCCGGCTTCTGGTGAACCGGTGAAGAGGCCCCGGGCGCGCGTCGCGCCCGTTGAAGTCGAGATAGGTCGTGAAC
Source organism: Vicinamibacterales bacterium (assembly GCA_963821395.1). GTDB lineage: Bacteria > Acidobacteriota > Vicinamibacteria > Vicinamibacterales > JAMQPK01 > JAMQPK01. The sequence goes on from CAWGDY010000057.1 coordinate 5,563, forward strand.
TTTCTTGGTCTCCTTGTCGACGATGTAGAACGGGCCGTTCATGTCGTTGATGAAGACCCGCCGGGCGCCGCCGGGCTCTTCGCGCAGTCCGTTCACGCGCGACAGCATGCCGTCGGTCTGCCCGGTGCCGTCGAGCTTGCCGGTGATCGGCATCGTGACGAAGTCCTTCAGCTCGATCGTGAGCTCCTGCGCGCGCGGGCGGGGCAGGCCAGCAGCCACCGCGCGTGAGACGAATGGCGCGATATCCGACAACCGATCGCACCATCGACTCCATCGTGTTCACACCGACCCACACCTGGCGAATCATCCCGTCGCTCTTGCTGTAGATGTAGAGCTCGCCGTTGCCGTCGACGGCCAGGCGCGCGTCGGCCCGTCCCTGGTTCGCGATCGTTTGACGGCTGGCGAGGTGCTCTTCCTTGCCGCCGCGAGCGTGATATGTCATCTCGTTGATGGGGAACATCGTGTCGTAGATGCTGTGCCTCAGGAACGTCGCTCGGGTGGGTCGCACGCAATTTTCCTGGAACTTGGCCTGGTGCGCCGTCGTCTCGGCCGCCAGCATGTCTTTGTAGTCGGCGTACCACATGCGGCCCGTCGTGATGTCGCGAAGACGTATTTGCCGCGCAGAGCCGGCAAATCTTGCCGTTGTAGACGTAGCCGCTGCCGATGGCGTCGCCGCCGGTCGGCACGTGACCGTACTCGATCACGGGATATTTCGGCGTCAGACCGTGTCGGTCACCTCGCTCGCCGATCTGCATCGGAATCTTGTCGACGGCAGGCAGCGGCCCGAGCTTCTGGTTCGGCGTTGAGCACCTCGTGGCCTTCGCGCAGCGGCCAGCCGTGATTGCTCCCTTGCGATGATGTTCACCGTCTCCCACGTGTGAAAGCCGACTGAGTTGGCGATGAGCCGGTTGTTCGCGGCGTTTTCCGGATCGACGGCCCAGCTGAGCCGATGCGGATTCCGCAAGCCCATACGCCCAGATTTCCGGTCGCGCGCCAGGCGTGGCGACGAACGGATTGTCGTTCGGAATCCGGTAGCGCCCGTTCTCGCTGACCTTGCTCGTCTGCGACGTGCTCGTTCAAATCGGGAATGATGCGAAGAATCTTGCCGACGAGGTTGTCGAGGCGCTGCGGGTTGGGACGGATCGCCACGATGCGGGACTCGCCGGACGCGCCGTCGCCGACTTCGCCGTACATCACGCGCCAGTCCGGGTCGCCCGGACGCGCCGTCGGGTTGAAGATCAGGTCGCCCATCGGGATGGCTGCGCGTGTTGAGCCGCACGCGCATCAGCTCGCGCGCGGTGCCTTCGAAGGTGGCGTTCGACGGATTGGTGTCGGTCCACTCGATGAGCACGCCTTCGTTGACTGGTCGTGCCGGGCGTCGCAATCGGCCGTCGTCGTGTAGCCGGCGAGGTTCAGCCCCGGGAAGCTCTTGGTGTCCGGCAGGTTCGACACCGTCAGCAGCGGGTCCTCCATGTGGACGGTGTAGAACTTGCCGTTGCGCCGGTAGTCGGGATCGAAGTAGAAGCCGTTCAGGCCGTTGCCGTAGCCGGTCGTCGATGAAGAAGCGGTGGAAGAGCCCCGGCTGGCCTTCGCGGCCGTCAAAATCCAGATAGGTCGTGAACTTTTTCGTCTTCTTGTCGAGGATGTAGAGCGGGCCGTTCATGTCGGTGACGAACAACCGCGTGGCGCCGCCCGGTTCCTCGCGCATGGCGTTGACCCGGGCGAGCAGCACCTCGTTGGACGCCTTGCCCTGCGTCACGCCGGTCATCGGCATCGTCGCGAAGTCCTTGAGTTCGATCGTCAGGGTCTGTTGGGCGGCCGCCACGGCAGAGAGACCGACCACTGCGAGAAGGCACCAAACTCTCCGCATATCTCACCTCGAATAGGGGATTAGCGCGGATATTTTATCCGAGAAACGGGGTTGTGGCGCTGTTCTGCTCCCGAAGAAACGCACGGCGCGCGCCGTCCGTCAGCGTCGAACGAGCTATGCCTGAGTCGCGCGCTGAAGCGCCTGGCGCAGCATCTCGCGTCCGAACGGCTTGGTCACGTAGTCGACCGCGCCCTGCTTGCGCATGCGCATCACGGTCTCCATATCGAGTGCGCTGCTGGCCATGATGACCGCTGTCCCGGGCCAGCGCGCATGCACCTGTTCGGTCAGCCAGATGCCGTCGTGGACGGGCATTTTCACGTCGCACAGAACGATGGCCGCCGGCTCGCTCGTCATCTGCGCGATGGCCTCGTCGGCGCTCGCGGCCTGTTTCGCCTCGTAACCCCAACCTGTCAACCAGCGCGTCAGGAGCGTCCGAATCGACTCTTCGTCGTCGACGACGAGCACGTAGGGCATGGCTGCGGGATCATAGTATTATCCCGCCCCATGAGGAAAATTTCGGCAGTCGGGCTCGCCATGGCTGTCGTCGCGACCCGTCTGATGGCGCAGGGCACCACGACTCCCGAGATGCAGGTCCCCGCGATTCGCGAGCCTCATCATTTCGTCAAGCTCGACAACAAGTACGCGCGCGTCCTGGACGTCACGGTCGAGCCGTTCAGCGGCACGCTGTATCACATTCACGAAAACCCGTACTTCTGGATTTCCATCGGGGCCGCGACGCTGCGCGGGCAGAGCCTCGGCGCGAAAGAGATCATCAACATCGAGCCGGTCGACGCCGAGGTGAGATATTCGCCAGCCCTCACGCATCGTGTGGGCAACATCGCCGCGACACCGTTTCGAAACATCACCGTCCAGATTCAGTCGCGAGACGACGTGTCGCCCGGCACATCGTTCCACGCGACGCCAAAGCCGGCCGGATATCAGGCCAAGCCGGTGCTCGACAACGAGCTCGTCTACGTCGAGCGGCTGATCCTCGAGCCGGGCCAGTCGACCGGACGCTACACGCTTCCAAAGTCGGGGATGTATATCGCCGCGCACGACGGCGTCATCACGGTCGAACGGCCCGGAAGCCAGCCGCACCGCATTGAAATCAAGGCCGGCGAATTCGAATGGCACACGGGCCCCACCACGCACACCATCACCAATGCCGGCAAGACGCGCTTCGAGGCCATCGAAGCCGTCTGGAAGTAGCGACGGAGCGGTTCTGCGTTCCGGGTTCTGTGGTTCTGTGTTCCGGTTCTGGGTTCCTGGTTCGGCGAACCTCGGACTCGCGAACATAGAACGCCCGAACCCAGCACCCAGCACCCAGGAACCTGGAACCGCGGATGTTTGAATCACTCCCGAGCTCGCACGCGCATGCGCGCGAACGGTTCGCGGGCGCCGACAGCCTCGAGCGCGCGCTGAAGCAGTCGGTGCGCGGCGAGGTCCGCTTCGATGACGGCGCGCGGGCCCTTTACGCCACCGACTCGTCGAACTACCGGCAGGTCCCCATTGGTTTGGTCATCCCGCTCGATGATGCCGACGTTGCCGCGACCATTCGCGCGTGCCGCGACGCCGGCGCACCCATCGTGCCCCGCGGCGCCGGCACCAGCCTCGCCGGCCAGTGCTGCAACGTCGCGGTCGTCATGGACTTTTCGAAATACCTGAACCGCATCATCGTGCTCGATCCGGGGGCACAGGTGGCGCGCGTCCAGCCCGGCATCGTGCTCGATCGCGTGCGCGACGCCGCCGAACGGCATCACCTGACGTTCGCGCCCGACCCCGCCACACACAGCCGCTGCACCCTGGGCGGCATGATCGGCAACAACTCGTGCGGCGTCCACGCGCTGATGGGCGGCAAGACCGTCGACAACATCCACGCGCTCGACGTGATGTTGTACGACGGCACGCGCATGACGGTCGGGAAGACGAGCGACGACGAGCTCGAAGCCATCATCGGGGCAGGCGGGCGGAAGGGAGAGATCTACGCCGGGCTCAAGAGCATCCGCGATCGCTTCGCGCCGCTGATTCGGGCGAAATTTCCCCGGATCCCGCGCCGGGTGTCCGGCTACAACCTCGACGAGCTGCTGCCCGAGAACGGCTTCAACGTCGCGCGCGCGCTCGTCGGCAGCGAAGGCACCTGCGCCACGGTGCTCGAAGCGACGCTCCGCCTCACCGCCAGCCCGCCGTTTCGCCGTCTCGTGTGCCTCGGCTTTCCGGACGCGTTCATCGCGGCCGACCACGTGCCCGCGATCCTGACCCACAAGCCGATCGGCCTCGAAGGGTTCGACAACGCGATCTCCGATTCGCTGCGCGCCAAGGGGATGCGGCTCGACGAAATCAAGCTGCTGCCGCTTGGCAAGGGCACGCTGCTCGTCGAGTTCGGTGCGTGGACCGCCGAGGAAGCCGACGCGCAGGCCGAGCGGTTTGGTGAATGGGCGTCCACCCTCAATGCCCGTCCGAACTTCATCGTCTGCAATCCGCACGAGGCTGCCGCCATCTGGCACGTGCGCGAGTCGGCGCTCGGGGCCGTGGCGATTCAGCCGGGCAAGAAGCATGGGTGGGAGGGATGGGAGGATGCCGCGGTTCCCCCCGATCGCCTCGGCTCGTACCTGCGCGCGATTTGGACGTTGATGGCCGAGTACGGGTACGAGAGCCCGTTGTACGGGCACTTCGGCGAGGGATGCGTGCACATGCGCATCAACTTCGATCTCGAGACCGAGCACGGCATCCTGCAGTTCCGCGAGTTCATCGATCGCGCGGCCGACGTCGTCATCGAGCATGGCGGATCGATCTCGGGCGAACATGGCGACGGTCAGTCGCGCGGCGCGCTGCTGCCCAAGATGTTCGGGCCGGAACTGATGGGGGCGTTTCGCGAGTTCAAGCGCCTCTGGGATCCCGACAACAGGATGAATCCCGGCAAGCTGATCGATGCGCGCGAGCCGCACGCCGACCTTCGTCTGGGCGCCGATTACAGACCGAGACCGGTCGAGACGCATTTCCGCTTCCCCCACGACAACGGATCGCTCGCCAACGCGACGCTGCGGTGCGTGGGCGTGGGTGCGTGCCGCAAAGAGGACGCGGGCACGATGTGCCCCAGCTACATGGCGACGCGCGAGGAGAAACATTCCACGCGCGGCCGGGCGCATCTCTTGTGGGAGTTGCTGCAGGGCGAAGTGCTCGAAGGGGGCTGGCAGAACGAGGAGGTGAAGGATGCGCTGGATCTGTGCCTGTCGTGCAAGGCCTGCAAGAGCGAGTGTCCGACGAACGTCGACCTCGCGACCTATAAGGCCGAGTTCTTATCTCACTACTACGAAGGACGGTCGCGTCCGCTCCAGACTTACGCGTTCGGCATGATCGATCGATGGGCGCGCCTGGCGTCGCACGCGCCGCGGCTTGCAAACGCGCTCGGCCGGTTCGGCCCGGCCCGCAGCCTCGCCGCGAGTTTGTTGCATATCCATCCATCACGCCGGCTCCCGGAGTTCGCGACGAAGACCTTCCGCGCCCGAGCCGCGGATCTTCTGCGGCGAGGTCGCGCCGAAGCACCGTCTGGTGCCGCCGGTGCGAAGGCGGACGCCGGTACTGTGTTACTGTGGGCCGACACTTTCACGAACTACTTCCAGCCCCACATCGCTGAAGCGGCCCACCAGGTGCTTTCGGATGCGGGTTTCAACGTCAAGGTCCTGCAGCGTCACGTATGTTGCGGGCGGCCGCTTTACGACTTCGGCATGCTCGACCAGGCCAAGGCGTATCTGACGGGTGCCCTGGACGCCCTGTCGGAAGAAATATCCGCCGGAACGCCGATCGTGGTACTCGAACCGAGCTGCGCGAGCGTATTCAAGGATGAAGCGCCCAACCTGATGCCCGACGACCCACGCGTGGCGACGTTGAGGCAGCAGACCTGGCTGTTGAGCGAGTTCCTGGTGAAGTACGCGCCCGGCTACAGGCCGGCGCCGACGGGACGGTCGATGCTGGTGCACATGCATTGCCATCATCGGTCCCTCTTCAACATGAAGGACGAAGTGTTCGTGCTCGCCGCCACCGGAGGCCAGGTGAAGGTGCTGGATTCGGGCTGCTGCGGCATGGCCGGGCCGTTCGGATTCGAGAAGAAGAGCTACAGCGTGTCGCAGACCCTCGGTGAGCGTGTCCTGTTGCCCGCGGTCCGCGCCGCGGAGCCCGGCACGCTCATCGTCACCGACGGATTCAGTTGCCGCGAGCAGGTCGCTCAGAACACCGGCCGCCGCGCGGTACATGTTGCGGAAGTGCTGGCAGGGAGGATTGAAACATGAAGAACACACTCCACGCCGTCAAAGCCGTCGTCGTTCTCTTGTGCCTCGTTTTGCTCATCGGCCGCGCTGCCGTGCAGGGGCAGAAACGCGCGACCGCCGACACGACCACCGCCGCGACGCAATTTCTGTCGTCGCTGACGCCCGAACAGCGCGCGAAAGCCGTCATTGCCTTCGGCGATGCGAATCGCTTCGACTGGCACTACGTGCCGCGGCCGGGCCAGCGCAAAGGGCTTCCGTTGAAAGAAATGACAGCGCCGCAGCGTCAGGCCGCGCAGAAGCTGCTGTCGACCGCGCTCAGCGCGAAGGGCCTCAGGCAGAGCGGCCAGATCATGAACGATCTCGAGCTGGTGCTCCGTGGTGAGGGTCCAAAGCCGAACATGGGGCGTGATCCGGAGCTCTACTACTTCACCGTCTTCGGCACGCCGGGAGACCAGGCGGCCTGGGGCTGGCGCGTCGAAGGACATCATCTCTCGCAGAACTTCACGATTGCGAGCGGGACGCTCACGTCGTGGACGCCGGATTTCTACGGCGCCAATCCGGCAGAAGTGCTGAGTGGATCCCGCAAGGGGCTCCGCGTGCTCGCGGCGGAAGAAGACAAGGCATTCGCGCTGCTGCGTGCGCTCAACACGTCACAGCGAGAGGTCGCGGTTCTCGACGAGAAGGTTCCCGGCGACATGATTACGACGAACGCGCGGCGTGTCGACCCGCTTTCGCCGAACGGCCTGTCAGCGGCGAGCATGACAGCGAGTCAACAGACGCTCCTGCATGATGTGATCAACGAATACACGTCGCGTATGGTCGAGGACATCTCTTCCGAGCGGATTCGACGCATCAGCGCGGCGGGATTCGGCAAAGTGGCGTTCGCGTGGATTGGCGCCGACGCGCTGCACGAGCCGCACTACTATCGCGTGCAGGGGCCGACCTTCCTCATCGAATTCGACAACGTGCAGTCCGACGGCAACCACATCCACAGCGTCTGGCGCGACTTCAACGGCGATTTTGGCGACGACGTTCTGAAGAACCATTATCAAAGCGCTCATTGAGCAGCGACCAGCGATGGCTAGAGGAACCAGGTGAGTACACAGACAATCGAGGGAATCGGAACAATCGACGCGACAGAGGCGGATACTCCCGACCAATGGCTGCCGGTGCTGCTGCTGTTGTTCGTGGGCAGCGGCGCCGCGGCGCTCATCTACGAAATCGTGTGGTTCCAGATGCTGGAGCTCTTCGTCGGCTCCTCATCGGTGTCGATCGGCGTGCTGCTCGGGACGTTCATGGGCGGCATGTGCCTCGGAAGCTTCCTGCTGCCGCGCTATATTCCGCCCTCGCGCCATCCGCTCAGGGTGTACGCGCTGCTCGAGATCAGCATCGGCGTCATCGGCCTGCTCCTGCTCGTCGTGCTGCCGCTCGTCGGGCACGTGTACACGGCATGGGGGGGATACGGCGTGACCGGGTATCTCTTGCGCGGGCTCGTCGCCAGTATCTGCCTGTTGCCGCCCACGCTCGCGATGGGTGCCACGCTTCCCGCCGTCGCGCGCTGGGTGCAGACGACGCCAACTGGCGTGTCGTGGCTCGGATTTTTCTACGCGGGCAACATCGCCGGCGCGGTGATGGGGACGCTGCTCGCAGGGTTCTACCTGCTGCGCGTCTTCGACATGAACACGGCTACGTATGTCGCCGTGGCGATCAACTTCGCCGTCGGGGGACTCGGCCTGCTCGTCGCCGCGAGAACGCCAGCGACCTTACGATCCCCAATCCTCGCCTCTGCGCAGTCCGGCGAGCGCGCCGAAGCCTTTGGCGAAGGCGGGCCTAATCCCGACAGCAGGGCATCGGGTGATCGAGCCCTGGTGTATGTGGCGATCGGTCTGTCAGGTTTTTGCGCCCTGGCCGCACAGGTCGTCTGGACGCGCATCCTCAGCCTGCTGTTCGGCGCGTCCACCTACACCTTCTCGCTGATTCTCGCGGTCTTTCTCATCGGGCTCGGCATCGGCAGCAGCCTCGGATCGGTCATCGCGAAGGGTGTCGCGCGTCCGCGCGTGGCGCTGGGATGGTGCCAGTTGCTGAACGTGGGCGCCATGGCCTGGAGCGCGTGCATCCTGCTGAGGTCGCTGCCGTACTGGCCCATCAACACGTCGATCACCACGAGCATCTGGTACAACTTCCAGCTCGATTTCGTCCGCGCGTTCTGGGCGGTCCTGCCGGGCCCGATTCTCTGGGGCGCCAGCTTTCCGCTGGCCCTGGCGGCCGTCGCGAGAAAAGGTGAGGATCCCGGCCGGCTCGTGGGCGGCGTCTATGCCGCGAACACCGTCGGCGCGATCTTCGGATCGGTCATCGCCAGTCTCGTCCTCGTGTACTGGTTCGGATCGCAGCGCGCGCAGCAGGTGCTCATGATCGTGTCGGGCGTGTCCGGCCTGTTGCTGCTCGCGCCGGCCGAGCTGGGCGCCTCGACCAGCAAAAGGCCGTTGCGCTGGATGGCCCCGGCGGCGCTGGTCGTGTCGCTTGGCATGGCCGCGTTCCTCATTCGAACGGTGCCCACCATTCCCGGCATCCTCGTCGCATACGGCAGGTACGCCGCGACGTGGCTCGGACAGGAAGGCGACATCTTTTACGTGGGCGAGGGACTGAGCTCGTCGGTCGCCGTGTCGCGCTACGGCGAGGTCATGAACTATCACAACGCCGGCAAGGTGCAGGCGTCCAGCCAGCCGCAGGACATGCGGCTGCAGCGCATGCTGGGGCATTTCACGACGCTCGTGCCGAAGTCGCCCAAGAAGGTGCTGGTCATCGGCTGCGGCGCGGGCGCGACGGCGGGTGCGGTGAGCATCGACCAGAACGTCGAGTCGCTCATCATCGCCGAAATCGAGCCGCTGGTGCCCCGCGTCGTCTCCGAGTATTTCGGCGAGCACAATTTCCACGTCGTCCGGAATCCGAAGACGCACGTCGTCATCGACGACGCGCGCCACTATCTGCTGACGACCGATGAGAAGTTCGATGCGATCACGTCGGACCCGCTCGACCCGTGGGTGAAGGGCGCCGCCACGCTCTACACGAAAGAGTTCTTCGAGCTGGCGAAGTCGAAGTTGAACCCGGGCGGCACGGTCACGCTGTTCGTGCAGCTCTACGAGAGCACGCCGGAGGCGGTGAAGAGCGAGATCGGCACGTTCTTCGACGTGTTCCCGAACGGGGTCATCTGGGGCAATACGCACCAGGGACGGGGCTACGACACCGTGCTGATGGGCACGGTCGATCCGCCGCAGTTCAACGTGGACGAGTGGGAAGCGCGGCTCAACAGCCCGCAATACGCGGCGGTCAAAGAATCGCTGCGCGAGATCAGCATCTACTCGGCCGTGGACTTGTTCGCCAACTACGCCGGCCGCGCGTCAGAGATGAAGGCCTACCTCGCGGACGCGCAAATCAACCACGACCGCGATCTGCGGCTGCAGTATCTGGCGGGGCTCGGGCTGAACCTCTATCAGAGCGGACCGATCTACGCGGAAATCCTGCGGCACAAGAAATATCCGGAAGGGCTGTTCACCGGCTCGCCCGAGACGATGCAACGGCTGCGGGCGGCCATCGCGAGCGCGCCGGGCGGGGATGCGCAGACGCAGTGATTCCTGTCATGGCAAATGGCAGATGGCAGATGGCATTCCGCATATGGCAAATGGCATACGGTGTGTGGCGGCTTCTGCCATCTGCCATTAGCCATCTGCCATGACGGGCGAAGGAATCTAGAGCCATGACGGGCGAAGGGGTCTAGAGCCATGACGGGCGAAGGGGTCTAGAGCCGCCCGTAAACCTCGTCCTCAAACCGTCCCAGGAACTTGGCCTCCACGAGCGAGCGCAGCACGGTCTCGCAGACCCCCCTCTCGAGCGTGAACAACCGCTGAGCCTGATCGATCCGCAGCCGCAAACCGGGCATTTCGATGAACTCACTTCGGACGCGGTTGAGTAGGTGACTGGATGGGCTCATGACGTTTCTCCGTTGCCCAAGATAGCAACGCCCGTACCACAGGCCGGCGGAACGCCTGTTTCGCGTTTTCAGGCCTGTTTTTGCGATTTTTCTCGCGTCTGCGCACGCCCGCACGGCCCGTATTCCGACAATCACGTCGATACTTGCCAACATGGTCACAAACATGTAGGATTACACCCTGAAACGCGCGATGCGCGCGTTCTGGCGGGCGACGGAAATGTCGGGCGGGGTTGTGTCGTATCCACAAATGTAGGGCCAGTGCAAAACGACTCATTTCACGGCATTCCGGGGCCTCACGGGCGTCCGGCCGATAGAAAGTCAAGAGTCTATAGAACCGTCGGACGTCCAGAGGCGTCTAAACGGGCGAGGAGCGAGCGAATGGCAAGAAGAACCAACGCAGCCGTCGGGGTGGTTTGTCCGAGATGCGGAATGCTGGCCGCGCGAATTATCGGGCGATCGGAGAGTTTGCCCGTGATTTACCTGCAATGCGAAGATTGCGGCCGTACGTCGGTGGCGCCAAGCGGCGAACAGGCGTAACCGTCCGGCCGTCGGCAGACCCAGGAGCACAGCCGGGATTGAGGGGCACCCCTCATCCCGGCTTTTTCACGTACCTTCACATTCTTGCCATTTGCCATTTGCCATTTGCCATCTGCCATCTGCCATCTGCCATGTCTGCGTTCAGAGCAGCTCACGTAACCGCGCATACCCACTCTTACTGATAGGTAATTCCGTGCCGTCGGTCAGCACCGCGATCCGGCTGTCGCTCAGCCCCATCTCGATTTTCGCGAGCCTGGACAGGTTGAGGATGTACCGGCGATGGATGCGCACGAACGCGGCCGGTTCGAGCAGCGTTTCCAGCTCGCCGAGCGGCTGTTCCTTCAGATAGCTCCGTCCGGCCGATTTGATCGCCACGTAGTCGTCCTGCGATTCCAGATAGTCGATTTTCTCGACCGGAATCACATGCACTTCGGCGCGGTCGCGGATCAGAATCCGCCTCAGGGGCGATCGATGCGGCCTGGCCGCCTCGAGAAGGGCCTTCACCGGCGGCGCCTCCCGCGAATGGATGCGGTCACGGGCACGGTCGAGCGCCTCCGCCAACCGCTCTTCGCTGAAGGGCTTCAAGAGATAGTCCACGGCGTGCACGTCGAAGGCCCGTACGGCATAACTGTCGTACGCCGTGATGAAAATGACGGGAATGTCGCCGACCAGCTCGAGCACGTCGAAGCCGTCGAGCTTCGGCATCTGGATGTCGAGCATCAGGAGATCCGGACTCAGCTCGGCGGCCGCCTTCACCGCTTCGAACCCGTTCGCACACTCGGCGACGATCTCGAGGTCGGGACGCGAGGCCAGCCACTCGCGCAGAATCGCGCGCGCCAGCTCTTCATCGTCGACGACGACGACCCGGATTTTTTCCTGCTGTTGCTGGCTCATATCACGCTTTTAACAGGAGATTAGGAGGCTAGGAGGCAAGACGTTTTTTCTGGAAGAAGAAAAATGCTCCTACCCTCCTATTCTCCTAGTCTCCTGTTTTAGGCTGCCACCGGGATCCGCACTTCGACCCGGAACAGGCCGGCGCGCTCCTCGGCACGCACCGCGCCGGACACGCCGAACTCGTTGGTCAGCCGCTTCCTGAGCAGGTCGAGGCCGAGACCGACGCCGCGCGATTGAAGCCGATCGGGATCGCAGGGATTCTCCACCGTAATCGTCAACGTCGATCCCTCGCGGCGAGCCGTCATCCGGATGGTGCCCCCGTCGACGAGCTGCGCGACGCCATGGACCACGGCATTTTCCACGAGCGGCTGCAGGACGAGCGGCGGCACTTCGCATCCGACGGCGTTCGGATCGGTTTCGCGGCTGATGTGCAGGCGCGACCCGAGGCGAATCTGCTCGATGGCGAGGAAGCGCTCGGCCAGCGCCCACTCGTCGGCAAACGGAATGCGGGCGTTCGAGCCGAGCCGGAGCGTATCGCGCAGAAAGTCGGCCAGCAGGATGCACATCTTGCGCGCGGCCGCCGCGTCGGTGGCCGTCAGCGCGCTGATCGAATGCAGGCTGTTGAAGATGAAGTGCGGGTCGATCTGCGCGCGCAGCGCCTTCAGCTCGGCCTCGCGCGCGAGCACCGTCTGCTGGAACGCGCGCACGTCGGCCTCGCGCGACGCTTCGAACGCAATCAGCATGTAATGTCCCGCGGCTGCCAGCCAGTACAACAGCGCGGCCACGACGAAGAGCGCCGGCCGCTGCTGGGCGAAGAACGGCTGCGCGCCGAGATCGGCGACCATGCCGTCGAGCGCGTCCGCCCAGAGATGGCCGATGCCGAGCCAGATGGCGCTCGCGGTGGCGGCCGCCGCTACCTGCACGGCGACGAGCGTCGAGAGACGGGCGTTGGCGTCAATGGGAAACGCCCGGCAGAGGTACCAGGTGGATAGACCGATGAAGCTGTACAGAAGACAAAGCGGCAACAGTACCGCGGCCGATGTCAGCCATTCGGCCTCCGACTGGAGGCCAATCGTCAGCAGCACGCCGGCGAGCAGCCAGGCCAGGAGATACAGGGCCAGACGGCGCCGATCCTCGAGAATCGGATGCATCAGTTCTTGACGATGAGCCCGCCCAGGATGACGAGCCCCTGAAGCACGAGACGAGGTTGCGCGTCGCCGGGCGCAGGCGCGGGGTCAATCGAGGGCAGGCGTTTGTCTTCCACGCTGCCGAGCACGGGAATGACCTCGGACACGACCGTCCATCCTGGCGGCACCCAGATTTCATGGCCGCCCATGATGGTGAAGACGCTGATGACGGCCTCGCCGCCGGTCTCGATGGTCGCCTGGCGCAGGTCGAGCCGCGTGCCGCCGACAATCGAGATCATGTCTCCGCCGCGAAACGGCTTGTCGCTGCTCGCGCGCTGGCTGTTGCCGAAGATCGAGCACAGACTGACCCGTCCAGTGCCCGAGCTCGCCGGCCTCGCAACCGTGTCGCCGAACGCCGGCGCGGCGGGCTGCGTGTCGCGCCGCTTGCCCTGCGTCTGCATGATCAGCCGGGCGCCGACGAAGACGATGATGGCGGGCCAGATGAGCTCCCAGAACCGCACTCTCACGAGACCCCAGTTGTTGAGCAGCAGGAGGCCGCCGGCGATCGCCAGCATGTAGCCCGGCATCGTTCTGCCGCTTTCCTTGTGCTCGATCACTTTCCAGGCGCCGAACGCGATGAGGATGACCGGCCAGAGTCGCAGGCTCGTCGCGGCGTTGATGAGCTCCATTCGATCGAGCGTGAGCAGCATTCCGAACAGCACGAGGCAGACGCCGACGACGAGCTGCGGCGTCACGTTGTAGCGCGTGTCAATGGACATGGAAATCCTTCTACCCGTGCACCTACGACCTGATTTGCAGGCCGCCCATAATCACAAGGCCGCGGACCACGATCCTCGGCGAGCCTGGAAGGTCGCGCGCACCCCGCCGGTTGTCCTTGGCGCCCCCCAGGATCGGCACGGCGCGAACGACGACGGTCCATCCTTCGGGCACGCGAATCGTGGTTCCACCCATCAGCGTGAACACCTCGATGTCGGCTTCCTCACCGGGGGCGACGGTTGTCTGGCGCAGATCGAGTTCCGAGTGACCCATGACCGCGGTCATGTCGGCGCTGCGAAAGCTGGACGCCCGGCTGATCTGCTGATTGTGGCTCATGACGGCAAAGAGGCTGGCCGTTTCGCCGGCATCGCTGCGCATGATGCTGCGGCCCTCGCGCGTCGACTGCGACATGACGAGCCCGACCACGACGAGCGCGATCGCCGGTCCCAGGTTGAAACTCTGACGTTCGGCCCCGGCATCGGCGCGTTGAAAGGATTGGATGACCAGCGTGGCGCCGACCAGGACGAGCGCCAGCGGCCAGAACTGCAGAATCTGGCCGGCATCCACGAGCTGCATCCGGTCGAGGATGAGCGTGCCGCCCAGCAGCACGAGGCAGATACCGTAGGCGAGATTGGGAGTCACCCTGGGGCGCGTTTCATCGACTGTCATGTTCCGTCCTCCAGCGCGCATCCTATCTGCCGGCCCTGAGCGGCGGTTGAGGATATCGGCGAGTGGCGGCGGATTCCCGGCGAACGGCGTCCCGCCCCTATAATGCGCTGTGCGCGCTCTCGGCCTTGCGCTTGTTGCCGGCGGCATGGTCTTCGCCAGTGCCGTCGCGGGTGGCTTGTCCGCCGAAGCGCGACAGGGAAGCGCGGACGGTCCGTCCGACTCGCCGCGAACGTGGACCGCGCGTTTCAGGCCTTCTGGTCGGCCCGCGATCCGAAGGGCGCGGCCGAACGGATCGACGCCATCCTCAACACCGGCGTCGCGTTCGAGGATGCGCTGACGCGCCTGCGGCAGGGGCGCGAGTACGACGCCGGCGTCTCCCGCGGCCGCCAGTTCGGCCGCCATCGGACGTCCGACGGCGTCGAACAGCTGTACGCGTTCGTCGTGCCGGACACCTATGATTCGACGCGGCCGCACCAGGTACGCGTGCAGTTGCACGGCGGCGTCGGGCGGCCGAGACCGCCCGCCATCAACCGGATTCGGGTCGATGCGCTGCCCGGCGTGGTGGACGAAATCTCCGTCTTTCCGGCCGGCTGGTCCGAATCGATGTGGTGGTCGGCGGCACAAACCGACAACCTCAACAGGATTCTCGACCAGCTGAAGCGCGCGTACAACGTCGACGAAAACCGCGTGTATCTGACGGGTGCGTCCGACGGTGGTACGGGTGCGTATTTCATTGCCTTCAAGGACACGACGCCCTGGGCCAGCTTCCTGCCGCTGATTGGCGACATGATGGTGCTCGCGAGTCAGTCGGTGCGCGCTGATGGCGAGATGTTTCCCGGCAACGCCGTCAACAAGCCGTTCTACATCGTCAACGGCGGGCGCGATCGGCTGTACCCGGCGCATGTGACGCAGGTGTACGCGAACCACCTGCGCGTGCTGGGAGGCACCGTCGTGTTTCGCGTCTACGCGGAGTCGGACCATTCGACGTCGTGGTGGCCCGACGAGCGTGTCTCGTTCGAGGAATTCGTGCAGGAGCACCCGCGCGAGCCGCTGCCAGACAAGGTGTCGTGGCAGACCGAGCGGACCGATCGCTACAACCGCGCGCATTGGCTGGTGATCGATAGCCTGGGCGCGGTGCCCGGCGAAAGCCATCTTGTCGATACCAACCTGCTCCAGCGCGGCCGCGAGCTCGACTTCGGCCTGCGGATCAGTTCTGCCGTCGATCGCGGTCGTCGCGCCCACGAGGTCGTCCAGGGCTCGAACGCGTTTCAGGTCGGGCTGCGGCAGGGCGATCGCTTCGTGGAAATCAACGGGACGACCGTGCAGACCGGACGCGACATCGCCGAAGGTATGGAGGCGTGGAAGGTCGGCGACCCGCTGCGTTTCGTTGTCGAGCGCGACGGCAAACGGCTCGTGCTGGAGGGCGTGTTTCAGCCGATCGAGGTCGACGTGCCGCCGGCGCCGATCTTTCCTCGAAAGAAGCCGTCGGGCCGCGTCGATCTCGTGCGCCGTGGCAATGTCGTCGAAGCCTCGACCGAAGGCGTGCGGGCATTCACGCTCCTGCTTTCGCCTTCGGTCTTCGATTTCCGCAGGCCGATTCGCGTGGTGGCGAACGGCCGTTCCGTGTTCGACGGATTGGTCGAGCCGAGCGTGGCCACCATGCTGAAATGGGCCGCGCGCGACAACGACCGGACGATGCTCTTCGGGGCGGAGCTGACGATAGACCTGAGCAAATGACAGGAACAGAAGATCAGAAGGTCAGAAGTCTGGCTTTCGAAAAGAAAGTCTCGACGCAGAGACGCAAAGGCGCAGAGAATCCTTTGTCTTAGAGGAATGTCTCTGCGGCTCTGCGACTCTGCGTCAAAAAAAAGGAAAAACGTTGGAGCACAGGATTACGCAGTACCCACTCGAGCAAGGCGCGCTGGAGATTGAATACATCGAGGAATACTTCGGCGAGTACAAGCGCCGAAAGACCTCGTCCGAGATCCTCGGGCGGCTGCAGAACCGCGACCACCTCATCCTGATGGCCATGGCGCCGCTGCCCGACGATCCCGGCGCGGTGGTCCCTGTTTCCTACAAGGTCGCCCACGAGATCAGGCCGAACGAAGAGATTCCGAAGCTGGCGGACCTCGTGCAGCGCTTGGGCGAGCACGTGAATTTCAACGATCGCCGCATTCTCTACACCTGGATTGGCGGCACCCGCCGCGACTGGCGCGGCCAGGGCCACTTCCGCGCGCTCACCGAGCAGCAGGAAGCGTGGGCGATCGACAACGGCTTCGACGAGATCCTCGTGAAAACGAAAAACAAGTTCTACGAGATGCGCGGCACCCTCGACCACCTGCGCTTCGACGTCGTCAAATACGAACAGCACCACGACAACCACGAATCGAAGGTGTACCTGAGCAAGCGGCTGAGCCAGCAGGTGCTCGATGCGCACCGGAGCATGAGGACGGTGGTGACGGCGGGAGACTGAGTCGAAAGGCGATCGTCGAGAGTCGGAAGGCGCAAGGCTGGTTGCGGTGGCCCGAACCTGCGGTGCTGGCCTGTACATCACACGAAAATCCCGCTACACTGCTTCGAGTTTTTCCTTCGCGTCTTCGCGTCTTTGCGGTGAGACATAGAACAGGGCATGGCCAAGAAGCGGAAACCATCAGACGGATCGTTTGATTTCGATGCGCCGGTTGATGCCGGCACGGCCGGCGGCAACGGCTCGGGCGATGGCGCGGTGCCGCTGCACGAGGCGGCGCAGTCGCGCTATCTGAACTACGCGCTGTCGGTCATCACGTCGCGTGCGTTGCCGGATGTGCGAGACGGACTGAAGCCGGTGCAGCGCCGCATCCTGTACACGATGTGGCAGCAGGGGCTGACCGCCGACGCCAAGCACCGGAAGTGCGCGAAGGTCGTCGGCGACGTCATGGGCAGCTACCATCCCCACGGCGACGCGGCCATTTACGAGACGCTCGTACGCATGGCGCAGCCGTTTTCCCTGCGCTATCCGCTCGTGGACGGATCGGGAAATTTCGGATCGCTCGACGGCGATCCCGCCGCCGCGATGCGCTACACCGAATGCCGCCTCACGCGCCTCAGCGACGAGCTGCTGACCGAAATCGAGCAGGACACCGTGCACGAGCGGGCGAACTACGACGGCACCAAGACCGAGCCCGTCGTGCTGCCCGCGCGCCTGCCGAACCTGCTCGTCAACGGCGCCACGGGGATCGCGGTCGGGATGGCGACCAACATCCCGCCGCACAACCTCGGGGAAGTCTGCACGGCGCTCATCAAGCTGCTCGACAACGACGAGCTGGGCAACGCGCAGCTCTCGCGCTACATCAAGGGGCCGGACTTTCCAACCGGCGGGCAGATTCTCAACTCGCTCGACGAGATCAAGGCGATCTACAAGACCGGGAGCGGCAGCATCCGGCTGCGCGGCACGTGGGACATCGGCGAGGAGTCGCGATCGACCAAGACGATTTTCATCGACAGCATCCCCTACACCGTGGACAAGTCGCAGCTCGTCACGCAGATCGGCGAGGTGATCGAGAAGCGCAAGCTGCCGCAGCTGCTGGACGTCAAGGACGTCTCGACCGAGGACGTGCGCATCGCGCTCGAAATGAAGAAGGACGCCGACGAAAAGATGGTGATGGCGTACCTCTACAAGCACACCGCGATGCAGATCACCTTCCCGGTGAACCTGACCTGCCTGATTCCGACGGAGAACCCGGAGGTCGGCAGGCCCGAGCGCCTCGACCTGAAGTCGATCCTCTGGCACTTCCTGCATTTCCGGCTCGACGTGGTGACCGCCCGCCTCGAGCACGAGCTCGGGGCACTGAAGAAGCGCATCCACATCCTCGAAGGGTTCGAGAAAATCTTCGATGCGCTCGACGAAGTGCTGCGCCTCGTGCGCAAGTCCGACGGCAAGGCCGACGCGGCGGAAAAAATCATGAAGCGGTTCGGCCTCGATGCCGAACAGACCGACGCCATCCTCGAGCTGAAGATCTACCGGCTGGCGCGCCTGGAAATTCTCGTCATCCAGCAGGAGCTCGACGAGAAACGGAAGCGCGCGCGGCAGATCGGCGGGCTGCTGAAAAACGAGGAGAGCCGCTGGAAGCTCGTCCGCGAAGAGCTCGAAGCCATCCACAAGACCTACGGCGACGCGAAGCTCGACCGGCGCCGGACGCTGATCGAAGCCGAGGCAGCCGTCGAGTACACCGCCGACGACTTCATCATCGAGGAAGACAACATCGTCATCGTGTCCCGCGACGGATGGGTGAAGCGGCAGAAGGAAGTGAAGGACCTGTCGACGACGAGGTTGCGCGAGGGCGACTCGGTGCTCGCCGTCCTCGGCGGCAGCACCAGGGCGACGGCGGTGTTCTTCACGAATTTCGGTACGGCCTACACGGCGCGCATCGTCGATATCCCCGCATCGACCGGATACGGCGAACCGGTGCAGAGCCTGTTCAAGCTGAAAGACGGCGAGAAAGTGGTGGCGGCGGCGAGCCTCGATCCGCGCGTGGCCACCGGCATCACGGCGAAGAAAGAAGGGGATGTGCCGCCACGCCACGCGGTCGCGGTGACGAGCGACGGCTACAGCCTGCGATTCGGCCTCGAGCCGTTCGTCGAGGTCAGCACGCGGGCCGGCAGGCGGTTCGCCCGCGTCGGCCAGGGGGCCGAGGTCGTCGGTGTGTCGGTCGTCAAGGGCGGGGAAGTGCTCATTACCGCTACGCAGCAGGCGCGGGCGCTCCTGTGCAAGGTCGATGAAGTGAATTTCCTTGCGGGCCCCGGACGAGGCGTGATCCTCATCAAGCTTGGCAAAGACGAGGATCGCGTGCTCGGGTTCGTCGCGTCGGCGGGCGACCGCGATCTGCTGACCGTCGAGACGAGCCGCGGCGCCGAGCAGACCATCAGTACGGCGAAATACAGCCTGACGAGCCGCGGCGGACGCGGACGCGAACTGCTCCAGCGAGGCGCGTTCACGCGCATCCTGCCCGCGTTGCCTGAGTTGCCGGTGTTGCAGAGCAACTAGGGCGAGGGCTTGTTATGGCAAATGGCAAATGGCAAATGGCAAATGGCAGAAAGTCCGCTTTGCCATCTGCCATCTGCCATCTGCCATGTCAGACCCGTCTACCTGTTGTCCCGTGCGTCGTTGAACCCCTCGCGATACGCGTTCCTGAATCCTTCCCGATACCCTGACTGGTAATCCCCGAGCGATCCCATTTGCGGCGTGTAGCCCGAGTCGGCGCGCTCCAACTCGCGCTGCCCATCGAGATCCCATCCCTGGTTCCTGAGATAGTCATCCCGGCCGGCTGCGCGGCCTTCCTGCAGGCCGCGGTCGTAACCCGTCTGCCAGGCGCCGTTTCGACGAACGCCGTTGTCAAAATCCGCCGCGTTCTCGAACTCGAACCGGCTGATCCGGTTGTCGTTGTTCGTGTCGATGCGATCGAACTCCGGGTTGGTCATATGCGATTCCGGGCGTGTCAGCCACCCGTCGCGGTTCACGTCCTGCGCGTTGAACCGCCCCAGCGAGTCCCGGGAGTCATTGGCCCCGGCACCCGCGTTGTTTTCGAACTCGAAGCGGCTGATCCGGTTGTCGCGGTTGACGTCGAGGCGGTCGAAGTCCGCGTTGCCCATGCTCCATTCGTTGCGCGTGACCCAGCCGTCGCGGTTGTTGTCGAGATTCGAGAAGCGGAACACCGGCCCGCCGAGCGCGTCGAGATTGAAGCCGCCACCCTGCGTGTACTCCTGCATGGTGAGATAGCCGTCGCGGCTGGCGTCGAGGCGCGTGAAGAGACGCGGGTCGCCTGGCCATTCGCTGCGGGCCACGCGGTCGTCGTTGTTCGTGTCGTATCCACGATAGCGCTGTGCGATCTGGGTGTCGAAACTATCGACTCGGCCGTCGTGGTTCCAAT
The DNA here is from genome assembly GCA_963821395.1 of Vicinamibacterales bacterium. Taxonomy (GTDB): domain Bacteria; phylum Acidobacteriota; class Vicinamibacteria; order Vicinamibacterales; family JAMQPK01; genus JAMQPK01. The sequence goes on from CAWGDY010000057.1 coordinate 25,596, forward strand.
CCTGGCCCCAGTTGCTCTGGCGTCGGGCGCCGGTACGCACTTCGTCGCCCGCAAGCACGCCGTCGCCGTTCCAATCCTGGTTGCGGAACGAGCGATCGTTGCCGCGCCATTCGTCACGCGTAATCACGCCGTCGTTGTTCCGATCCATTCCCTGAAAACGCATCTGGGCCTGGGCCGTTGTGGCGCCTGCGAGGATCGCCACGGCCAGTCCGATTTGCAATGAATTCATGATTGCCCACCTTTCCTGTCCATATGTCCCAAGGATTGGGTTGCAATCGATGTGCCTGCGGCATCTGCAGCGAACGCTCGTACTTTCCCGCCCCGTTTGGTACAATTCGACGTCTAACGCGTCATCATCGACTTCATTCGCATTCAGCGTAAGAACAGCGTTCAATGGCCTATACCGCAAAAGACATCACCGTACTCGAAGGGCTCGAGCCGGTTCGCCGCCGCCCGGGGATGTACATCGGCGGCGTCGGCAGTTCCGGCCTGCACCACCTGGTCTGGGAAATCCTCGACAACTCGATCGACGAGGCGATGAACGGTCATGCGTCGAATGTCTGGGTGACCCTGCACAAGGACGCCTCCTCGATCACGATCGAAGACGACGGGCGAGGCATTCCCGTCGACAAGCATCCGACGAGCAAGAAGAGCGCGCTCGAGGTCATCTTCACCGTGCTCCACGCCGGCGGGAAATTCGATCACGACAATTACAAGACGGCCGGTGGCCTGCACGGCGTCGGCGCGAGCGTCGTCAATGCGCTCTCGAAAGAGCTCGTCGCCACCGTGCGGCGCGATGGCGCCGAGTGGGAGCAGCGATTCAAGCAGGGCAAGCCGCTCGGGCCGCCGAAGAAAGTCGGTGCGGCGCGTGGCAGCGGCACGAAGGTGTACTTCCATCCCGATCCGGGCATCTTTCCCAGGATCGAGTTCGACGCGGCCGTCATCCGCGAACGGCTCGAAGTGGCGAGCTACCTTCACAAGGGCCTGAAGCTCTCGTTCGAGGACGAGAGCGAGAAGACCAAACAGAGCTTCGAGCACACCGAAGGGCTGCTGGCGTACCTGAAGAAGATCGTCGCCGAGAGAGGCGCCAAGGCGGTACACGAAACAACGTTCCTGCTGGAGAAGCAGAACGGGATGCGGGTGGATCTGGCGCTCCAGTGGACCGAAGCGACCGACGAGCACCTTCGCAGCTATGTGAACGGCATTCCGACCGGGTCGGGCGGCACGCACGAAAACGGCATGCGCGCCGGCCTCGGCAAGGCCATGCGCAACTACATCGACACGCACAATCTGTCGCCAAAGGGCGTGACGCTGACGGCCGAGGATATTCGCGAAGGGATGACGGGCGTCTTGAGCGTGTTCGTCGCCGAGCCGCAGTTTCAGGGGCAGACCAAAGATCGGCTGAACAACCCCGAAGTGCTGTCCGCGGTCGATTCGGTCGTGCGCCCGGCGCTCGAGCACTGGCTGAACCACAACCCGAGCGTGGCCGAATCGATCGTGGCTCGGGTGATTCTGGCGGCGCGGGCGCGCGAGGCGAGCCGCGCGGCGCAGGCGGAGGTGACGCGCAAGAGCGCCACGTCGGGCCGGCTGAACCTGCCCGGCAAGCTGAGCGACTGTACCGGAAGCGGACGCGCCGATTCGGAGCTGTTCGTCGTCGAAGGGGATTCGGCGGGCGGGTCGGCGAAACAGGGGCGCGATCGCGCGCGGCAGGCCATCCTGCCGCTGCGAGGCAAGGTGTTGAACACCGAGAACGCGTCGCTGGCGAAAGTGCTCGAAAACAAGGAGCTGTCGGACCTGGTCACGGCGCTGGGTTGCGGCCTGGGGAAGAACTTCGATCTCTCGCGGCTGCGATACGGCAAGCTCATCATCCTCGCCGACGCCGATTCCGACGGCAATCACATCGCGACGCTGCTCCTGACCTTTATCTACCGCCACATTCCGCAGTTGTTGAAGGAGGGAAAGATCTACCTCGCGCAGCCGCCGCTCTACCGCATCGACATCGGGAAGGAGACGTTCTGGGCGCTCGACGATGCGCAGCGTGATGCGATTCTGAAGAAGCATGGCAACGGCCGCGGCAAGCCCGAGATCACGCGCTTCAAGGGGCTTGGCGAGATGATGCCGAAGGTGTTGTGGGAAACGACGCTGAACCCGAAGACCCGCCGGCTCCTGCGCGTCGATGTCTCCGACCAGATCGCGACCGACCGCGTGATCAACGAGCTGATGGGGAAGGACGCGAGCGCGCGATTCCGGTTCATCATGGATCGCGCGGAAGAAGCGCAGGAGCTCGACGTTTAAGTCGCAAGGCGCAAGTCGATAGTCGTAAGGCGCAAGTCCAGTCCCAAGTCGCAAGTCGACAGCTAACTGATAGGGTACGTAGTGTCCGGCTTTAGCCGGACCGTGCCCTAGCGGTGGCGCAGGGCTTTAGCCCGGCGATCGGTAGTGTCAGGCTGTAACCGGAACCATCGCTGTAAAATCCCCCCATCCAGTCAAAAACAAATCTCCAATCGGGCGTCAGAATCGCCGACGCGAGCGGGCGAGAAATCACCTATCGCCTGGTGCAGCCACAGGATGACATCGATGTGATCACCGAGATGCTGCATGCGGCGTATGCGCGGTTGGCGGCGCAAGGTCTGCGATTCCTGGCGACGCATCAGGATTCGGCGACGACAAGGCAGCGAATGAATCGCGGCGAGACAATCCTTGCGCTCGACGGCGATGCGGTAGTCGGTACGATCACCCTGAGAGATGCGGCTCAGACGCAAGGCTCGCCTTTTTACGATCGGCCCGACGTGGCCGCGTTCAGCCAACTCGCCGTCCGACCGTCCCATCAGGGCTGCGGGATCGGCTCAACGCTCCTGAATCTCGTTGAGATGCACGCGCGGGAAAAGGCGGTCAGCGTGCTTGGGCTCGATACGGCAGAGAAGGCAGGTCATCTGATAGCGCTGTATCGATCGAAAGGGTACGAGCTCGTTGAGTACGTCCAGTGGCCGGACGTGAACTACCGCAGCGTCATTCTTGCCAAGTCGCTCGCATGACTGTTGACGAGCGCTTTGCCGCGCATGCGCGAGAGTGGAGCGTATCAATTGACGAGATCCGCACGACCGAGACGTCCCATCTCGGATTCGGCACTCGGAAGAGTCAGCCCGTCGTGCTTAAAGTCATCCGCAAGGAAAACAGCGAAGAGTGGCGAAGCGGAGACGTGCTCGCCGCATTTGGCGGCGCGCTGATTCTGCCAATCGCATCTGCGCCGGGAGCTGTGCTGATGCCTCGTCTCGTCCCCGGCTACGATCTCGCATCAATCTGCCTGGCGGGGCGCGACGATGAGGCGACCGAGATTATCGCGTCGGTCGTCCACCGCATGCTGGCGTTGGACGTGGATCCCGCGGGCTGGGGCTCTGTGGAGCACATGCAGCCGGACTTCGCGAAATATCACGACGCGGGCGAGGGCTGGATTCCTCACGACTTCGTTGATCGCGCAGAATCGTTGTTCGTGGAGTTGTGCCGAACGCAGCGCAACGTTCGGCTCTTGCACGGTGACCTTCATCAGTACAACGTGCTGTTCGATACGACGGCGGGATGGGTTGCCATCGATCCGCAGGGACCAATGGGCGAGATCGAATTTGAGGTGGGCGCGAGCCTTCGCAATCCAGCGATGGATCTGCTCGGCAGTCCGCGCACCCTCGAGCGCCGCCTGAGGACCTACGAGGATCGCCTCAAGCTCGACGCGCAAAGGGCCTTGATGTGGGCATTCGCGACAACGGTGCTCGGAATCCTGTGGCCGTTCGAACAAGGTGTCGGGCTCGACCTGCGTGCGCCATTCGCGCTGGCCGCCCGCTCGATGCATGAGCTCCTAGACTAGACTAGCTTCCGATATATCGCTCCATCACAAACCCGACGCCGATAGCGGCCTGCCTCGTAGGTGCGATGACGGCCTCAACAATGCGGAAGGCGGATCTGTCTGCAAGCGGCCGTGTTCGTGCAGCGTCAGTTCCGGCCGCGGCGCAGACAGATCCGGCTTCCGCGTTGGCGGCCGTCGCAACCGCGGTGGTCGAAGTGCGGCGCTTACTGCGGACCAGTCGCCCTGCGATAGAATCGCTCCATCACAAACTACGACGCGGACATCTACGACATGATGCACCCCGGCAGCCTGCGGGGCGACATCGAGTGGTACTGCCGGAAGGCCGTCGCCTCGGGCGGGCCGGTGCTGGAGCTGGGTGCGGGGACCGGACGCATCGCGCTGGCGGTCGCACAGGCGGGCGTTCGGATCACGGCGAGCGATCTCGACGAGGGCATGATCGAGAAGCTCGCGCGAAAGAAGGCGTCGCTCCCTGAAGACGTGCAATCGCGCATCGCGGTGCATCGTGCCGACATGCGCTCGTTCACGCTCGACGATCGGTTCGTCCTCGTCATCATTCCGTTCCGCGCGTTTCTCCACAACCTGACCTGGGACGATCAGCTTGCCGCGCTGCGGCGCGCCTTCGACCACCTGACGCCGGGCGGCGAGCTCGCCTTCAACGTGTTTCATCCTTCGCTGGAATTCATGGCGGCCAATACTGGAGCGTACGGCGGCGTCTGGCGCGTCCGTGACACGCACAGGCTCGCGAGCGGTGGCTTCGTGGTGTATTCGGATACATCCAGGTACGACACGGTTCGCCAGCGCGTGTCGTCGTTGATTCGCACAGAAGAGTTCGACAGGAGCGGATCGCTGGTGCGTACCCACGTGATGGACCTGGAGCTGGCGTATCTCTATCCGGCCGACATCAAGCGCCTTCTCGAGCACTCGGGGTTCGAGCTGCTGCGGATCTCAGGCGATTTCAACGGCCGTCCGTTCGAGCGCGATGGCGACGAACTGGTCGTCGAGGCGCGCCGGCCGAAAACGGATCCCGGAACCGTTTCCCGGCTATGACGAGAGGGCTGCGCGATGCGCTGCGATAGAATCGCGACTCAGCAGAACGGACAACGCTGACGTGACGCGCTATCAACACACGCAGTTCGGCTGGGTGACGCTCGGTACTACCCTCGTCATTCTCCCGCCGGTCATCTTTGCGCTCTTCAATCAGCGCGACGAGCTCCTGTGGGGCGCTCTCGCCATCATTGCGCTCATCGTGGCGCTCTTTGGATGGTTGACGGTCGAAATCGATGACCGCCGACTGCTGATCCGCTTCGGCGCGGGCCTTATCCGCCGTTCGATTTCGCTCGACAGGATTCGCGCGTTCGCCCCGGTGACCAATCGGTGGTACTACGGCTGGGGTGTCCGGTTCACTCCGCATGGCATGCTGTACAACGTGTCGGGTTTCTCGGCGATTGAGCTTCTTCTGGAAAATGGCCGGCACCTGCGGGTGGGAACGGACGAGCCTCAGGCGCTCGCGCGTGCGCTCGAGACAGCCACAAGACTGACGAGCGCGGCATCACCGGTTGAGTTTCCGAAGGATGCCGGGTGGAGCCGGCGCGTCCGCGTGATCGGCGGGGGCATCGCCGCACTCGTCGCCGTCTTCATCGCGTGGATGTTCTACGCGCATACGCAGCCGCCGTCGATCGAGCTTTCGGGCGAGCATTTCGAGGTGGCCAGCGGTCTCTATTCCGCCGAGATCCCGATTGCCGCAGTCCGCTCCGTGACGCTTGTCGACGAGCTCCCGCGGATCGCGATGCGGACCAACGGGTTTGCGGCAGGCGGCACGCTCAGAGGCTATTTCCGGCTCGAGGAGTGGGGAAGGGGCCGCCTGTTCATCAACAGGCGAACGCCGCCGTATGTCGTCGTGCGAACTGCGGACAGCTTTGTCGTCGTGAATTTCGAAGATGGCGCCCGTACACGCGAGCTGTACGGGCGGCTCGCGGCGCTGTCACGGAAGGCGGCAGGCCAACAGCCATGAGACGGCTCCGCTGGATCAGCATGGACGAGTCGGTCGAGTTCGCAAGCGAATGATCGCGCGCTGGCTGTCGATCATCTTCCACCCGTTCGTCATGGTCGGGGTGATGGTCGGGACGGCGGCCGCGGAGCGGCAAACCGCCGGAGAGGCGCTGCGCACGGTGTCGATCGTCGTGCTCTTCACGATCGTGCCGCTGGCGATCCTGATGGTGCGGCAGGTGCGCCGCGGCGCCTGGGACAATGTCGATGCGTCCAACCGGAGCGAACGCCCGATTCTGTACGTGGTCGGCGGCGCGGCCCTCCTGGCGCTGCTGGCGTATCTCGTCGTGCTTCGCCCGCAATCCTTCATGGTCCGCGGCGCGCTGGTGACGCTCGGCATGATGGCGTGCTGCGCGTTCCTGACCAGGTGGATCAAGGTTTCGCTCCACATGGCGTTCGCCACGCTGGCCGCGACGGCGCTGGTACTGACGCGCTCGCCGGTCGGCTATGCTCTGCTGCTGGGGCTGCCGGCGCTCGTGTGGTCGCGTCTCACGCTCGAGCGGCACACATTGCCGGAAGTGGCACTGGGGACGATCATCGGCGCGGCCGCCGGCGCCGCGCTGCATTACACATGACAGACGAGCGCGTGTCCATCAGACCCGGAAGCCTCGACGACGAAGATCGGTTTCTCACGGCCGTCCGTCGAAGCCGCAAGCTGCACCATCCCTGGGTGCAGCCGCCCGCCACCCCTGACGCGTTTCGCGACTACATCGTCAAGCGCCAGGATCCCCGCGGGGCGTCGTTTTTCGTCTGGACGGACCAGCCGGAAGGCCTTGTCGGGGTCGTCAATCTCGACGAGATCGTGCGTGGGTGTTTCATGAGCGCATACCTGGGCTATTACGCGTTCGTGCCGCACGCGGGGCGCGGCCTGATGCGCGAGGGACTGACGCAGGTCCTCACCCATGCCTTCACGGCGATGAAGCTGCATCGAGTGGAGGCGAACATCCAGCCCCGCAACGTCCGGTCGAGGGCGCTCGTCAAGAAGCTCGGCTTCCATCGCGAGGGTGTTTCACCGCGGTACTTGAAGATCAACGGTCGCTGGCGCGACCACGAGCGATGGGCCATCCTCGCCGAGGACTGGTAACACGAAGACACGAAGACGCAAAGCACGACGACACGACGACGCGAAGATCCAAACCACGACGACTCGACGGCGCGACGGCTACGAAGACCAACGCCCGCGAAGAAGACCAGGACTTTCAGAACGTTTAGAAATTTTCCCTTGACTTACAAAATGTAAGACCGATAATAGCTGGAGTAAATGGACATTCCGAGACTGTCCGGCACCGAGCGCCTCATCCTGCAGCTCCTGGCCGGTGACGAAATGTTCGGCCTTCAGCTGGTCGAGCAGTCGAGGGGCACGCTCAAGCGCGGCACCGTGTACGTCACGCTGGGCCGCATGCAGGACAAGGGCTACGTCGAATCCTGGACGGAGAAGCAGGCCCCGGGCGCTATCGGTCTTCCACGCCGTTTGTATCGTCCGACCGCCTACGGCCATCGCGTGCTCGAGGCCTGGGAAGCCGCCGCGCGTACGTTGAATCGGCGGCCGCAACTGAGGCCCGCCACGTGATTCCTGGACGAACACTCCATCGCCTGGCGTCGTTGATCTGCAGCACGAAATCGCTCGAGCGCGTTGTCGAGCCGGCGATTGCGGATTTGCAGAAGGAGTACGACGCCAGCGCCGAGAGCCACCTCGGTCGCCGCGTGTGGATGTTGATTCGGGGCTACTTCGCGATCCTGAAAGTGATGGCCGTGTGTGCACTCGGCATATCGGTCGCAACCGACGAAGAGCGAAATGGGCTCGTTCGAACGTTCGCGTGGTCCCTGACGTTCATGATCGCGGCTGCCGCGCTGTTGATGCTGCCACCATTGTGGTTGAGTGAGCCCGGTTTCGGTTCAACAAGACATCTTGTTCAGCTGACACCTCAAGCTGTGCCCTTGGCGATTCCGGTTGGACTGGCATTTGGCATTGCCTTCGGTCTTGCCGGCTCCGTTGTCACGCGAGCGATGGCAAAGGCCATTCTGCTTGTGGCCGTCACTGCATCGCTCGTGAGCTTCGTCATATTGGCGTGGGTCATGCCGGCCGCGAATCAGGCATTCCGGACGGAATGGTCACATTCGCAGGGTTATGAAGGAACTCCGCGGAAAGGGTCCAACGAAATGACCATTTCTGAGCTCCAGCGTGAGATTGAAGTGGCCGCGGCGCTGGGAGATGCAAGGAACGTCCACCAGCATTCGTGGTTCCTCCACTTGCGCTATGCATTATCTTTGGCGACCGTTGTCCTTGGGGGATTCCTGCTCGCGCTACGCGGTCGAGGTCGGGCGATGCGCACTTTGGTCGCGTTCATCACGTGCGGCTCTTATTGGGTGCTGCTGGTTTCTGGTGAGGCTTTGTCCGGCTACGACCGGCACCTGTCTGAGATTGCAGCGGCGTGGCTGCCGAATGTCGTGTTTCTTACAGCCACGATATTCGTCGTCACGTCGCGCCGTCGCGGAGTTTTGATGGCGCGAGGGCAGGGCTGAAGCCCTGCGCCACCGCAGCATTTAGCCGCGCCATCTTGGTGGCGTCGTGTCTTCGTGGTCCAATCCGTCGACTCGTCGTGCCTTCGTGCTCGTCGTGTCTTCGTGGTTCAGTCATCAAACCGGCGCACCGACACCGAACACTCCTCGTCGCCTTCAATCTCGACGATCACTTCCATCGGCTGGCAGCACACGGCGCAGTCTTCGACGTACTTCTGGGTCGAGCCGCCGCTGGGATCGACATACAGCTCGAGCGGTTCGCCGCAATACGGGCATTCGACGGAAATTTCCATGAGGGTGCGATCCACAAGCAGGGCTAAAGCCCTGCGCCACCGTAGCGAACGGCAGGGATGACCGCCTTCGCCAAGGCTCCGGCGGTCAAGAAGCCCCTGTGCCACCGATATCAGACTGTCGCCTTGCGACTCTCGACCCTAAGCCCTGAAGCCCTAAGCCCTAAGGGACCGGAACGGCATCCCGTTCATCGAGATGCTCCGCGATCCACCGCTGCGTGTCTTCCAGCGTCTGGGACTTTCTGGCCGCGTAGTCCTGCAGTTGATCCCGCCCGATGCGACCCAGCATGAAGTAGCGCGCCTGGGGATGGCTCAGATAGATCCCGCTCACGCTCGCGGCCGGCATCATCGCGCAGCTCTCGGTCAGCTTCATCCCCACGCGTTCCGCTGCCAGCAGATCGAACAGCTTGATCTTCTCCGTGTGATCGGGGCAGGCAGGGTAGCCGAACGCGGGGCGGATGCCGCGATACTTCTCGGCGATCAGGTCGTCGTGGGTCAGCGCTTCCTGCACGCCGTAGCCCCACTCGCGGCGCACGCGCGCGTGCAGGTATTCCGCGAACGCCTCGGCAAGACGATCGGCCAGCGCCTTCACCATAATCGCGCGGTAATCGTCGTGCTGGCGTTCGTACCGCTTCACCAGCTCGTCGGCGCCCAGCCCCGCGGTGATCGCAAAGGCACCGAGGTAGTCCGCAATCCCCGATGAGCGCGGCGCCACGAAATCGGCGAGCGATCGATTCGGCTGGCCGCTTGGCAGCGCTTCCTGCTGCCGGAGCATGTTGAAGCGGAAGAGCTCGATGGCTCGCGTGTCGTCCGCGTACACGATGATGTCGTCGCCGTCGCTGTTGGCCGGCCAGAACCCGTACGACCCGCGCGCTTTCAGCAGCCGGCTTTCGACGATGCGTCCGAGCAGATCCTGCGCGTGAGAATAGAGCTCTGTCGCCGCCTGTCCGTACTGCGGATGTTGGAGGATGGCCGGAAACGAGCCCTTCAGTTCCCACGTCGAGAAGAACAGCGTCCAGTCGATGTACTTCGCGATCTCGCCCAGCGGCTCGTCGTCCAGGAACCGTCGGCCGGTGAACGCAGGCCTGGGCACCTCATTCCAGTCCAGCCTCGGCGCGTTCGCGCGCGCATCGCCGTACGAGAGCAGGGGACGGCGCGCACGCCCGGCGTATTGCTCACGAATCTCGGCCTGCTTCTTCTTGTTCTCCCGGTCGAACCCGGCAATCTTGTCCGGATTCAGCAGCGTCGAGACGACGTCCACCGCGCGCGAGGCATCGAGCACGTGCACGGTGGCCTTTTCGTAGGCCGGCGCAATCTTCACCGCCGTGTGCTGCTTGCTCGTCGTCGCGCCGCCGATGAGCAGCGGCAGCGTGAAGCCGCGGCGCTCCATCTCGCTGGCCACGAACACCATCTCGTCGAGCGAAGGGGTAATGAGCCCGCTCAGGCCGACCATGTCGACCTTCTCGTCGATCGCGGTCTGGAGAATCTTATCGGTCGGCACCATGACGCCGAGATCGATGACGTCGTAGTTGTTGCACCCGAGCACGACGCCGACGATGTTCTTGCCGATGTCGTGCACGTCTCCCTTCACCGTCGCGAGCAGAACCTTCCCCTGCGCGCGCGCCGCCGCGCCCGCCTTCGCCTTTTCGGCCTCCATGTAGGGCATCAGGTACGCGACGGCTTTCTTCATCGCACGCGCGCTCTTGACGACCTGGGGCAGGAACATCTTGCCGGCGCCGAACAGATCGCCGACGACCTTCATGCCGTCCATCAGCGGGCCTTCGATGATTTCGAGCGGCCGCTCGTAGATCTGCCGTGCTTCTTCGAGGTCGGGCTCGAGGAAATCGAGCACGCCGTGGACGAGCGCATGCGACAGGCGCGCCTGGACCGTGGCGTCGCGCCACTTCAAGTCGACTTCGCGTTTGCTGCCGGATCCCTTCACCGATTCCGCGAGCTGCACCAACCGCTCGGTGGCATCGGGCCTTCTGTTGAAGATGATGTCTTCGACGTGCTCGAGCAGCTCTTTCGGGATGTCTTCGTACACGATCAGCTGCCCGGCGTTGACGATGCCCATGTTCAGGCCCGCCTTGATGGCGTGGAAGAGGAACGCCGAGTGAATCGCTTCGCGCACCACCTCGTTGCCGCGGAACGAGAACGACAGGTTGCTGACGCCGCCGCTGAAGTTCACCCCCGGGCACGCGGCCTTGATCTGCCGGCACGCCTCGATGAAGTTGATGGCGTAGTCGTTGTGCTCTTCGAGTCCTGTCGCGATCGCCAGGATGTTCGGGTCGAAGATGATGTCGGACGGATCGAAGTCGAGGCGTTCGGTGAGCAGCGTATAGGCCCGCTTGCAGATCTCGAGCTTGCGCGCGATCGTGTCGGCCTGGCCGGTCTCGTCGAAGGCCATCACGACGACGCCCGCGCCGAACTGCTGAATGCGGCGCGCTTTCTTGAGGAAATCGTCTTCGCCTTCCTTGAGGCTGATCGAATTGACGACCGGCTTCCCCTGCACGCACTTCAATCCGGCTTCGAGCACCGACCACTTCGAGCTGTCCACCATGATCGGCACGCGCGCGATCTCGGGCTCGGTGGCGATGAGGTTCAGGAAATGCGTCATCGCCTGCTCCGAGTCGAGCAGGCCTTCGTCCATGTTGACGTCGATCAGGTTCGCGCCGCCGCGCACCTGATCGAGCGCGACGTCGACGGCCTCGCCGAACTTGCCGTCTTTGATCAGCCTCTGGAATTTCTTCGAGCCGGTCACGTTGGTGCGCTCGCCGATCATCTGGAAGTTGCTGTCGGGTCGAATTGCCAGCACTTCGAGGCCCGCGAACTGGCTGTGCGGCGACTTGTACGACGGACGGCCGTCGGCTGTCGGGATTTTCCGCGGCGTCACGGCCGCGACCCGCTCCGCAATCGCTCGAATGTGATCGGGCGTCGTTCCGCAGCAGCCGCCCACGATGTTCACGAAGCTGCTGACGGCGAAGTCGCAGACGAGCTCGCCGGTTTCGGGCGGGTGTTGATCGTATTCGCCGAACGCATTCGGCAGGCCGGCATTCGGATAGCTGCTGACGAAGGTCGTGGCCACACGCGACAACTCCGCCAGATAGGGTCTCATCTCGCGCGCGCCGAGCGCGCAGTTGATGCCCACGGCCAGCGGCCTGGCGTGCATCACCGAGACCCAGAACGCGTCGATCGTTTGTCCCGCCAGCATGCGTCCGCTGCGATCGGTAATCGTGGCAGAAAGGATGAGCGGCACCCGGCCTTCGGGATCCACTTCCGCTGCCGCCACGAGCGCGGCCTTCGCGCTGAGCGTGTCGATGATGGTTTCGATGAGCAGCACGTCTGCGCCGCCGTCGATGAGCGCGCGCGTCTGCTCGGCGAACGCGGCCTTCATCTGATCGAACGTGATCGCGCGGAACGCGGGGTCGTTGACGTCCGGCGAAATCGAGAGCGTTTTGTTCGTCGGCCCGATCGCCCCGGCCACGAATCGCGGTTTGTCGGCGGTCGACCATTTGTCCACCGCCTGGCGCGCGAGCTTCGCCGCCTCGAAATTCAGCTCGTAGACGAGCGGTTCGAACTGGTAGTCGGCCTGGGCGATCGTCGTGCCGCTGAACGAGTTGGTCTCGATGATGTCGGAGCCCGCTGCGAGATACTCCTCGTGAATCGCGAGGATGATGTCGGGGCGGGTCAGCACGAGCATGTCGTTGTTGCCGCGCAGATCCCTGGGAATGCGACTTGAAGCGCTCGCCGCGGAAGTCCGCTTCCGTCAGCTTGTGGCGCTGAATCATCGTGCCCATGGCGCCGTCGAGCACGAGGATGCGTTGGGCGAGCAGTTGTTCGAGCCGTGTTCGAATATTTGCCATATCGGTCTACTGCGTCAGTACGTAGTGTCCGGCTTTAGCCGGACTTAGTGCCGGCCGCAATCAACACTGTAAATGGATCGCCGGGCAACCGCGATCCGACCCGCACCCGCACATCGGTCAACCCCGCGCCGGCAAGAAACCGCTCGAGGTCATCGTCCTTGAAGCCGAGCCATCGATCGCCCACGCGATCGCGGACCCACTCCTGGTCGTGCTCGCGCAGGTCGAGCACCAGCACCCGTCCGCCCGGCCGCACCACGCGCGCGGCTTCCTTGACGGCCTGCGCCGGATCGGCCGCATGGTGCAGCGCCTGCGAGAGCAGCGCCACGTCGACCGAGGCGTTCTCGAGCGGCAGCGATTCCATGTTGCCGCGCTTCCAGCTGATGTTCTTCACGCCGCGCCGCTCGGCCAGCGCTTTGGCGCGCTTCAGCACGTCGGCCGATCGATCGATGCCGACGACGCGCTTCGCCCACTGGGCCGATTCGACAGACAAGTATCCTTCCCCGCAGGCAATATCGGCGACATCGAAAGGCGGCAGCAGCAGGCCCAGCGCCCGCGACCAGGCCGCCCAGCTTCGGCCCGGCACGAACTGGGCGCGGTCGGTGCCGTGCACTTCGAAGTTCTCCTTGCGAAGCCGGATCACCTCCTGCAGCCGTGCCTCGTCGCCGCGAACGGTCGAGGTCTCGGCGGCGTTGGCGAACTGGGTCTGCAGCGCCGGCCAGAGGCCGCCGAACCCGCCGTCGAGCAGGGCAGGGGAGAGGCGATAGAAGGCGAATCCGCCGCCGCGCTCTTCGACGACGAGCCCCGCTTCCTTCAAGAGCCGCAGATGCCGTGACACCCCGGATTGCGCGATGCCGAGCACCGACGTCAGTTCGGTGACGTTCAGCCGCCCGTGTTTGCCGGCGAGGACGCGCAGCAATCGCAGCCGCACCTCGTCGCCCAACAATCGGTACAGCTCGCCAGCGTGCTTCATCATACATAAATATACATCCATGTATGTGGATGCAAGCAAGCTCGGCTCGCATCGCAGGGACTGGGGATTCGGGATTAGGGATTGGGCCCACGTTAATCCCGTGAAGCTTGAATCCCTGAATCCGGCCCATCCGGAGTTCGATATAATCCCGAGCGTGCTGACAGGTTCTGTTCTCGCGCTCGGGTTCCTGCACGGGTTGGGCGCCGACCACCTCATGGCCATCGCGGCGCTCTCGCTCGCCACACCGCTCGGCCCGGCGCGTTACGCGCGGGCGTTCAGTCTGGCGCTGAGATTCGCCGTCGGACACGCGCTGCTGCTCGCCTGCGGCGCGGGCCTGGTCCTGTTTTTCGGGTGGCAGATCCCCGTGCGTTTCGAAGAGAGCGGCGAATTCGTTGGCGGCTGCCTCTTGATCGCGCTCGGGCTCTTCGTCGGATGGCTCACGGTGTCTGGCCGTCTGTACGTTCATTCGCACATCCACGCCAGCGGACACGACGAGGCGCACAGCCACTGGCATTTTCATCTCGGCCGCCGGCACTCGCACCAGCCGGCGATTCACACGGTGCTGCCGGGAGTGCTGGGCGCGGTGTTTGCCGTGAGCGGACTGCGCGCGCTCATCCTGTCGTTGCCGCTGTGGAGCACGTCCGGCGGCGTCGATCACTTCTGGTCGCTGTTGTTCCTCGTCACGATCTTCGCGCTGGGCATCCTGATGTCGATGACGCTCTTCGGCATCGTGCTGGCGCACACCCTCTCGGCGCGGCGCATGACCGGTCAGCTGGCCCGGGTCTCGGCCGCGGTCACCGCCATCGGCTCGCTCGCGCTGGGCGTGTTCTGGATTTGGCCTGCTTAGAGCAGTCTTCAGTTCAGATTCAGTTGTCAGTTTGAGAGAGTGCGAAAGCACGATAATCTATCCTCTGATAACTGACACTGAAAGCCGATAACAAAGGGCCCTGATTTCCTGTGTCTTCACCAGGAAGTACACGCTCGCGACGATGAGCGCGACGCCGTTGATCGCCATCACCGTTGGCGCCGAGCTGATGCTGGCCGCATAGCCGCTCACGAGGCTGCCCAGCGGCATCCCGCCGCGAAAGGCCACGAGATAAATGCTCATCACACGGCCGCGCATCTCGTTGGGTGCGATCAGCTGGACGAGCGACATCAGGCACGAAATGACGATCATCCACGAAAGGCCGCAGACGAAGAGCAGGGCATAACTGACGTGCAGCGTCCGGCTCAACGAGAGCAGGATGATGGCGGCGCCGAGGCCCGCCTGCACGAGCAGCGTCGTCATGCCCATGCGGCGGAAACGGCCGAGCCACGCGACGACGGTCGCCCCCACCACGGCACCGGCACCGGAAAACGAGAGCAGCGCGCTGTAGTCTTCGACGCCCGCGCCGAACACGTTCCGCGCGTAGACCGGCAGCAGCGTGAGCATCGGAATGCCGAAGAACGCCGTCGCCGCGCCCAGCACCATCAACGCCATGATGTTGCGATCCTTCCGCACGTACGCGATCCCGTGTTTCAGCTCCGCAAACATGTTGTGCATGCGCGCGGCCGCGATGTGTTTGATGTGCAGCGACATCAGCGAGAGGATGACCGCGAGAAACGACAGCGCGTTGACGCCGAAGCAGACGGCGAGCGCCGTCATGTCGGCAACGCCCCAGCGCTTCAGGGCCGCCAGCGTGGCGCCGGCGAGCATCGGGCCGAGCATGCGGGCGACGTTGAACTGGATCGAGTTCAGGGCGATCGCATTGGTGAGATCGTTCTTGCCGACGAGCGACGGAATCAACGATTGGTACGCCGGCCCGCCGAACGCCTGCGCCGTGCCCGTGATGAACGAGAGCACCAGGATGTGCCACACCTTGACGCTGCCGAAATACACCAGCGCCGTGAGCGTGGCGGCGGTCGACAGTTGCACCCACTGCGACGCGATCAGCGTCAGCCGTCGATCGTGCCGGTCGGCCACCACGCCGCCGATGAGCGTGAAGAGCATGATCGGCAGCTGCTGCAGGAACGCATCGAGGCCGAGGTAGAACGCGGAGACCGTCAGCGAGAGCACCAGCCAGTTTTCGGCCAGGCTCTGCATCCAGGTGCCGATGCTCGAGAAGCAGGCGCCGAACCAGAGGACACGGAAGTCGCGGTAATGCAGGGCCGCGAAGACGCGCTTGAGGCCCTTGAGTGGAGCGGGGGCTTCGACTTCGATGGGTGTGCTGGGCTGAACCTGAGCCAACGTTGTTCCGGAGGCCGTATCGTACCTGAATTCCCGGGATGTTCCCAGATGTTGAACAGGAGGTGAAGAGATCAGGAGAAAACCGTATGTAGGCCGGGTCTTGCCCTGGAGACCCGGCGGAACTGAAGTTCCGCCCTACCTCAGAGACGGATTCACAGAAGACCAGAAGATCAGAAGATTGTTTTCGATCCTTTCTTCTGATCTTTTGATCTTCTGTTTCATGAAAAGAAACTCCTAATCTCTTAATCTCCTGTAAGAAGGAGCGCGCCCTATAACATCACGCGAATAATGTCGGATCGCGTGATGATGAACGTCTTCTCGGTCTTGAAGTCACGCACGAGCACCGCGGGGTTCTCCAGCGTAATCATCGTCGAGAGCAGTACCACCGGCGTCGAGATGTCGACGAAGGGGAACGCCGGCTGCATGATCTCCTCGACCGCCTTGTGCTTCAGGTGCGGGTCGCGGATGAACTCCTTGTAGAGGTGCGTTTCGTTCAGCGACCCGACGACGCGCCCGTCCCTGGTGACGGACAGCTGCGAGAAGTCGTGCTCGCTCATCACCTTCACGGCCTCTTCAACCGGATGCGCGGCCTCGACGGCGAAGAGCTCGCCGGACACATGCAGCGCGACGAGGTCGCGCGCGGTCATGCCCGTCACCTCGAGGAAGCCCTTCTCGCGCATCCACTCGTCGTTGTACATCTTGGCCAGGTAGCGCGAGCCGTGGTCGTGGAAGATCACGACGATCGTGTCGTCGCGCGTGAAGTGGTCGGCCAGCTGCAGCAGGCCGGCCATCGCCGAGCCGGCCGAGTTGCCCGCGAAGATGCCCTCCTCGCGCGCCAGGCGGCGCGTCATGATCGCGGCATCCTTGTCGGTGACCTTCTCGAAGTGATCGATGATGCTGAAATCGACGTTCTTTGGGAGAAAGTCCTCGCCGATCCCCTCGGTGATGTACGGGTAGATCTCGTTCTTGTCGAAGATGCCGGTCTCCTTGTACTTCTTGAAGACGGACCCGTAGGTGTCGATCCCCCACACGCGAATCGCCGGGTTGCGCTCCTTCAGGTAGCGCCCGACGCCGCTGGCGGTGCCGCCGGTCCCGACGCCCACCACGAGCTGCGTCACGCGGCCGTCGGTCTGGTCCCAGATCTCGGGCGCCGTCCACTCGTAATGCGCCGCGGAATTCGACAGGTTGTCGTACTGGTTGGCCTTCCACGCGTTTGGAATCTCACGCTCGAGCCGCGATGACACGGAGTAGTACGACCGCGGGTCTTCGGGATCCACATCGGTGGGGCAGACAATCACTTCGGCGCCAAACGCCTTGAGCGCGTCGGCCTTTTCCTTCGACTGTTTGTCGGTCGTCGTGAAGATGCACTTGTAGCCCTTGACGACCGCCGCGATCGCCAGGCCCATCCCCGTGTTGCCCGACGTCCCTTCGATGATGGTGCCGCCGGGCTGGAGCTGGCCGCTCTTCTCGGCGTCTTCGATCATCCGCACGGCCATCCGGTCCTTGATCGAGTTGCCGGGATTGAAGGTCTCGATCTTGGCGAGCACCGTGGCGTCGGTCACGCCGCGGGTAATGCGGTTGATGCGCACCATCGGCGTATTGCCGATGGTATCGAGGATGGTGTTGCTGACTTTCGTGCCAGGACGGTTCGCCACGGTCGCTCCTCGATGTTACACGAGGTGCTCACACAATTGCGCTTCACTCGAAAGGGCAACGGCTGTATAAGAAGCCCTTCACAACATTACAGGACGGATTCCGGCCGATTCCCGGACCGGAATCAGAAAGGGAGCTTCCCCATGCCCGCAGTGTCCGGTGCGTTCTCAGGCAGCATCCATACCCAGAGCGTCATCTCGCTCAACGACGAGCCCAATCATTCCCTGGGAGTCGCCGAAGTTCAAGGTACCCAGAGCTCCAGTGATCCAAGGTGGAACAATTCCTCAATAACCTATTGGGGAACCACCGACATGCAGGGACTTCAGGGTGTACAGCGCGGCTATTTCCTGAACGATCACGGGGCCGCCGGCCAGGACAGAGGCAGCTTCGAAGGCAACGTGTCCATTGCGGGCGACGAAATCGTCGTGGAGGGCAAGTGGCAATACACCGGCGGGGAAGGGGAATTCGCCGGTATCAAAGGGAGTGGCACGTTCAAGACCAGGCTCATCTCTCCGACTACCGTCGAAGGGAACTGGGAGGGCGCATACACGCTCGCTCCTGTGGCCGCTGTCTAGCCTCGACCGCGACACCGGCGTGTGCGCGCTCGAAACACACGCCGGTGGTCGTACTCCTGACCTTTCGTATCGTCGTGTCGTCGTGTCTTCGTGGTCTCGTGGTTCAACCCAGCGCGTCGTTCAACTCCGCGATCAGGTCGTCCACCGATTCCACGCCGACCGACAGTCGCACGAGGCTGTCGCTGATGCCCAGCGTCGCGCGCATGGCAGGGGGCAGCGAGGCGTGCGTCATGATGCCGGGATGCTCGATGAGGCTTTCCACGCCGCCGAGACTTTCCGCGAGCGCGAAGAGATGACAACGCTCGAGGAAGCGGCGCGCCTCTTCGAGCCCGCCGCGCAGCCTGGCGCTGATGATGCCGCCGAAGCCGCCGCGCATCTGGCGCTTCGCCAGTTCGTGATGCGGATGGTCCGGCAGACCCGGATAGATCACATGCTCGACCTTCGGATGCTTCGCCAGGAACTGCGCGATGGCGAGCGCGTTGGAGCAGTGGCGTTCCATGCGCAGCGCCAGCGTCTTGATGCCGCGCAGCGTCAGGAAGGCATCGAACGGCCCGGGCACACCGCCGACGGCGTTCTGCAGGTAGCCGAGCTTCTCGCGGAGATCATCTGCGCCGTGCCGGATGACCGCCGCGCCCCCGATCGCATCCGAATGACCGTTCAGGTACTTGGTCGTCGAGTGCATGACGAGATCGAACCCGTGCAGCAGCGGGTTCTGCAGGTACGGCGTCGCGAACGTATTGTCGCAGACGGTCATGATGCCGCGTCTTTGCGCCACGGCTGCGACGGCGCTGAGGTCGACGATCTCGAGGAGAGGATTCGTCGGCGTCTCCACCCAGATCATGCGCGTGTTCGGACCGAGCGCCGCCTCGAGTGCGGCCATGTCCGTCAGGTCGACGAACGACGTCTGAAGCCCCGCCGAGCGCTTGCGCACGTTCTCGAACAGGCGGTAGCTGCCGCCGTAGAGATCGTTCATGGCGACGATGTGCGAGCCGCTGTCGAGGAGATCCAGAATCGTGGCGGTGGCCGCGAGCCCCGATGCGAACGCGAAGCCGGCTGCGCCCCCCTCGAGATCCGCGAGGCTGTTCTGCAGCGCGTCACGGGTGGGATTCGCCGTGCGCGAGTATTCGTATCCTTTATGTACTCCGGGGCTCGACTGCACGTACGTGGACGTGGCGTAGATCGGCGGGACGACCGCGCCGGTCAGCGGATCCGGTCTCTGCCCTCCATGAATGACTCGTGTGCCGAAGCCGTGCGCCTTCTTGTCGCTCATCGCGTGAGTATCATGCCCTACCAGGCGCCGGTTGTCATGGCGTGCCGTGGCTGAAGCGGAGATAGGCGGGGAGGGACCGTGAGCCGGTTCCGGCGCGGATGGCGCATCTTCCAGAGACGGCCGTGGGCCACAACGCCCGGACGGTCCTGGAGGGTGCCATGGAGAGCCGGATTCTTCGTTCGATCGTCCCGTGCATCGCCTGCGTGTTGATGACCTTCGCGACCCCGGCGCAGGCCGAGGTCTGCATCATCGTCGACACCGCACGCGACACGTTCTCGCCAGACGAGCAGGCGGCCGCCGTGCTCCTGATGGAGCGGCAGTTCCAGCAGGCGGGCGAGCGCGTTTTGCCCGAGGGATGTGGGTCGCAGTATTCCCTGACGCACATCCGCCTCGGCAACACGATCGTCGTGTCCATCGAAGGTCCGGGAGGCCGGCGGGAAGGGATTGCGCAAGGTATGGACGATCTGCCGGCGCTCTACAACCAGATGGCCAAGTCGATCATCACCGGACGCCCGATGGAGGGGTTCAACGTGATCGACCGCACGAACGTCACCGCGTCGCAGTCCGAAGCGCGACGACGCGTGCACACCGACTCGCTGTGGTACGCCCGGCTGGGCTACGGAAGCCTCTTCGGCGACGACTCCTATGGCACGCCCGCGCTGGGATTCGGCTACCGCGCCGAGCTGGATGCGTTTGCCATCGATGTGTCGTTCCTCAACTTTCAGTTCAGCGCCAACGACACCTACTCGTCACGCGGCGCCACGACGCAGTCGCTGCTGAAGCTGTCGGGGCTGTACTTCCTGAGTCCAAGAGCGAATCGATCTCCCTACTTCGGCGGCGGGCTGAGCTACGGGCATCAGGACTTCGGGGGCGGAGCTTATAACGTCACGAACGGCTACTACTCATCCGGCTAGGAAGGCAGCGGTCTGCAGGGTGAGCTGACAGCCGGATACGAATTCGCGCGCGCCACGACCTTCAGAATGTTCGTGCAGGCCGACGCGGTGCTGCCGTTCTACGAGGCCACGTCCGAGACCTATGCGATCCCCTCGAGGACGAGCACGGCGCCGCCGGTGCCGACGACCAGCCGTCGCTATGCGCCTTCGCTGATCGTGTCGATCGGCGTCGGGAGATAGCGGTGCGGCCCGTTGGGTCAGTAGGCCATCGCATAGCAGTCACGACGTGGATCGCCCGCGGCGATCCGATTGCCGGATGCGGGATCGATCATGACGGCCGTGGCACAGCCGGACATCCCGAACGGCCGCAACCGGCTGACGTCGTGACCCCGCGCGCGCAACTCCTCGTACACCGCATCGGGAACCGTCGCCTCGACGTTGAGCTGGTTGAACCCAGGATCGTGGGGCCAGAACGAACCATAAAAGTGCAGCGTCTGCACGCGCGGACGCTCGAACGCCGCATGTAGATTCGGATACCAGTCACCCCAGAAATCCACGACGCTCAGGAATGCCTGCAGAATCGTCTGGTCCTGATTGTCGCCGCCGGGCGTGCCGAGCGCCATCATCGGTGTGTCGCCCTTGAACACGAGGCTCGGGGTCAACGTGTAGCGCGGCCGTGCACGCGGACGCATCTGGTTCGCCCTCGTCTTGTCCAGCCAGAACTGCTCGCCGCGCACGCTCATGCCGATGCCGGTGTCGCCGAGAATGACCGCGCCCGGCACCCAGCCACCACTCGGCGTCACGTCGAAGACGTTGCCATCCTTGTCGATGACAGCCATGTGAGTCGTATCCTTCGACACGCCGGCAGAGTCCTGGCCGAGCGACGACAAGCGCGGAGCCGAGCCCTTGCGCGTCGAAGTGCCCGTGTCGCGGACGTTGGCCTTCCAGTAGGGCCACTCCTTCACCCGGGAGTCGAACCGGAGCGGATCGCCCGCGATGAACGCCGTGGACGCGCGCCGGGGATCGATGAGAGCGGCACGCTCTTTCGCGTACGCCTTCGACAGGAGCCCTTCTGACGGCACCTGCACGAACGCAGGATCCGCGTAGTACGAATCACGGTCTGCGTACGCCAGCTTCATCGCTTCGACGATGGTATGGAGGTAGTTCGCGCTCGCGTACCCCATTCCATGCAGATCGAACTCTTCGAGGATGTTGAGCGTTTGCAGCAGCACGGGGCCCTGGCTGCCGAACCCGTGCTTGTAGACGGTGTAGCCGCGGTAGGTTGTGCGCGCAGGTTCCTCGATGCGCGCGAAGTACTCGGCAAAGTCGCTCTCGTCGAACGGGGCGCCGTGCCGGCGCAGAAACGCCACCATTTCCCGGGCGATATCGCCCTTGTAGAAGCGATCGCGCGCCGCGATGATCCCGCTGGAGCGTCCGCGGGCTTTCGCGCGCCGTTCGGCGTCAACCATGCGACGCAGTGTTCTGGCCGTCGCCGGTAGTGTGATGGTTTCACCAGGCTTGTAGGGCGACCCATCCGGCTTGAGCCAGTACGTCTTGTTCGCCGGCCACCGTTCGAAAAACTTGAGCTGACGCTCGATTGCGCGTGCGGTGCTCGCGCGCATCGGAAAGCCACGCTCGGCGTACCCGATGGCCGGAGCGGCGACGTCCTCGAAGCTCATCGTGCCCCACCGATCGAGCACCGTCAGAGCGGCGTGGAGCGTGCCAGGCACGACCGCGGGATCAAGGCCCTCGCCCATGAGATTTTTCTGACGGCTGAGGTACCAGTCCACGTCGACCGCGTGCGGTGCCCAGCCCTGTCCGACAACCGATGTGACCTTGCCTTCCTTCTTCGGATAGACGAGCACCAGCGCCTCGCCGCCAAGACTGTAGAGGTCCTGCTCGAGGACGCCACCCGCAATGAGCGCGGCGACGCCGGCATCAAAGGCGTTCCCACCCTTCAGCAGAATGCCGAACGCCGCGGCGCTCGTGAGCGGATGACCAGTCGCGACCCCGCCTGAAGGGCCGATCACGGCCGGCCGCAGCGCCGATCCCGCCGGCTGCTGATCCTGGAGAGGCACTTGCGCGAGGGCAACACAGACGCATCCTGTCGCAATCACGGCAGCGGCCAGGAAGCCCGTGCGACGGAGATGACGCTGCGCCGGGTGTCGTTTCATGCTCGACGCTCCTCTTCTTGATACGTCCGGTTCGATCGCCGTTCCAAGCCCCAAGCCCCACGGAAGCCCAACAGAAGCCCAGAAGCCCCAAGCCCCAAGCCCTAAGCCCTAAGCCCTAAGCCCTAAGCCCTAAAAGTGCTACGGCACGAGCATCCGGACCGTGCCGTCCTGCCGCGACGTGATGAACAGCTCGCCCTCGCCGCTGCGACCGATGTGCAGGTCGGCGCGAGGCACGGGCTGCCCCAGCGTCCGATCGACCAGCTCCTGAAACGTGACGTTCGCGCGATTGCCCGCGGCATCGCGGACGTACAGCTGAATCTCCTCGACCGGCGCGACGGTCTGTGGAATACCGTCGTCGGCCTTCTTCATCGCCGCGAGGTCGGCCGCGAACAGACGCCCCCGCTGGACGTCGCCGAATACGAACTTGCCGCGGAGCGCGGCGATCCGCCCGTGGTAGGCAAACCCACCGCTGACGGCCCGTCCCTCGTCGTGGTCGTAAATCGCGACCGGGTAGGTGAACTCGTCTTTCTGGCGCCCGTCCATCACCTCTGCCGGCAAGGGATACAGCTGGTTGAGGGCGCCACCCGGTCGCGTGATCCCGTTCTCGAAGTACGCCTCCCGCTTCATCCAGCCGTAGTTGCGACCCTCACGGACGATGTTGATCTCCTCGATGTGATTCATCCCGATATCCGACGCGAACATCGTCCCGTCGGTGAGGTCCCACGAAAGCCGGTGAGCATTCCGGAAACCGTAGGCGTAGATCTCGCCGAGCGTTTTGGGATCGCCGTCGGCAGCGAACTTGTTGACCGCCGGGATCGTATAGTCGCCGAGCCCTTTCACACCACCCGTCACCGAGGGGCTGCGCGGATCAATTCGCAGGATCGCCGTAATGACCGAGTCGAGCCGCTGCGTCTGGCCGGGGTTGTTCGCGTTCGGCCCGCCGCCGTTGCTGAACCCGAGGTCGCTGCCGCTCGTGTAGAGCAGGCCGTAGTCGGGCGAGCCCGGCCTGGCCGTCGGGTTGAACTCGACGGCACCCATCGGGTGGGTCAGGTTGTTCACTGCGTGCGCCACCCGGAGCAGCTCGCGCCGGGTCCCCGCGAAGGTGTTCGCCGCCGGGTTGGTGGCGTGCCACTCGGTGATGACGTTGTGGTGCGTCACGTCCTTCAACGTAAATCCCGGCGGGATGAAGTTGAGCGTCGCGGGATTGCCGGCCGCGCGTTCGCCGTGCACGGTGTAGAACAGGCCGTTCCGCGCGAACTCGGGATGGAAGGTGAATCCGATGAACCCGCTCTCGAGGCGGTTGTAGATCGCGAACGGGAACGCCGAGGCCACGTCCGCGTACACCGATGACTGATTGTTGCGGTCGAGCAGGTACAAGAAGCCGCGCGAGTCGTTGACAAACCGCCGGCCGTCGGGACTGTCGCGTATGTAGCTGACGCGCGCCCAGCCGGAGGGCACCACGTCCTGATCGGGCGGACGGAGTCCGCGGGTCTCGGGCAGGCGCACCACGTCCTTGATCTCGACCATCAGGCCGCGCTTCTCGACCGGCGCCGAAATGGGGTTGGCGGTGATCTGCGCGTAGATCGCGCCAGCGGTCGAAACCGCCAGCAGCAGGACGGTAAAGAACAGCCGCATCCGCATGGAATCCTCCCGGGCTTGGGTGTGCAGGAGCCTTATATCAGATCCTCCGGGCGCCCTTTCGCCCCGATCGGCGTCGGCCGGTAGGGCGGACTTTAGTTCCGCCGCGGGGCGGCCGCGGCCGTCCGGAGACGACAGGCGCAGCGATGCACCCAGGAATCGGGCGTAGCGTTTGACCGCGGCGGGCAGCGCGCGCTGCTCGTGCCTGGTCAACGTCCGCAGTGGATGCGCGTGAATCAGGCCGTCCCCGGATTCCCGCGCCGTTCTCCACGTGCCGGCCACCTGCCCGGCGATGACGAGCGCGTGCTGAAAGATCACGGGCTTTCCGCCCGACGGGACGACCGATGGTCCATGCGGCACGGCCTCGCGATCGCGGTACGACACGAGGTACTCGTCGTAGATCGGAAGCAGATGGACGAGATCGTCGCGTGTCGTTGTGCCCGGGCCGCCAGTTCTCACACTCCAGTACGTCCGCCCATCCACCTCCTCGAGCCGGGCCCGAATGATCTCGAGCCCTCTGCGCGCATCTGCCGTCGTCAGCCCTGACCACCACACGAAGTCTCGAATGGTGGCGGGCCCATGGCTCCTGAAGTAGCGGCGGCTCAGCGTGGCCAGGGCTTCGTCGCGCGACAGGCGCGCCGCGTCTGGTGCCCGTTCGGCCACGAGCGCATAGGTGAACTGTTTGTCGCGGCGAGGGCCGCTGCAGATGACCCCCTCGAGCTCGGCATAGATCGACAGGAGCGCGAGCGGGACGTTGTCGAGCGCGAGCCCCGATTGCCGCAGCTTGTCGCCCAGCTCTCGACGCGTGAGGTAGCGCCGATCGGCGAGCGCGCGCTCGATGATGGAGGTGCCGCGAGTGAGGGTGGCGGTGTCGAGGCCGTATCGTCGGCGGTAGGACGCCATCGCCCGGTGCACCTGCGGCGCCGTCAACTCGACGAGCCAGCGAATGTCGGCGGGCGTGACGAAGTGCCAGGTCGGGCGCATCGCGTGCGTCCGGAGAATCCGGCCCTGGTCGAAGGCACGCTGGATATCCGCGTCGGCCGTGCCGTCCTGCATGCGCAGGGCGAGGGCCCATTTCGCCGGTTCGAACTCCTGCGCCTGCATGGCGCCGAACCAGGCAATCACATCGGATGGCCGTCGGAACCCGGGCCGCGTCAGGCGCTGGTTCAGGAGCCTCCGTTCGGCGATATCTGCATTCACTTTCTCGTCAGCATACTTGTGTTCTTGATGATGGTTGTCAGTCTGAAAACTGCCTCTTGCATTGCCGGCGGGGTTCGATCTAGCATGGCGAAAGTAAAGCGAAAGTCCGTTGAGAGGACCGAGACCATGCCGACAGCCCCAGCCCTGAACGAGCCGAAAGCGCCGCCCTGAGCGAGTCGAAAGGGCGCGACCACCTTGAAGCCCTCCTTCGCCACCGCCAGCTCGACCACACGCTTTGGGGTCTGACCCCCGTACCAGTACGGGGGTCAGACCCCATACCCACCCGCTGGCTGGTGCCGACCGGGATTGCCCCCCTCGACGCACGCCTCGAGGGTGGTCTGCCTCGCGGTCATTTATCAGAGGTGGTTGGTGCCGCGGTCTTCGGGGCGCCTCGCGGTGGCCGTGTCGGCGCTGGCCGGTGCGACGTCGCGCGGCGAAGCCGTCGCGCTCATCGATCCGCTCGACATGTTCGATCCGGTGTCGGCCGCCGCCCATCACATCGATTTCCAACGCATGTTGTGGGTGCGCGGCGAGGCGACGTCGTCGTCGCGCGTCAGTTTGTCGTTGGAATACGGCACGCTGCAGAAAAGCCTCGATCGTGGGGTGAAGGCGCTGAACATCGTGCTGCAGGCGGGCGGATTCGGGCTCGTCGTGCTCGATCTCGGAGAGGTCGCGCCTCAGGCCATCAAGCGGTTGCCGTATACGACATGGCTGCGGCTGCAGCGCGTCATCGAAAGCAGCGACACGGCGTGCGTGCTGGTGGGCAGCGAGCCGATCGCGCGCAGCAGCGGGCGGCGTGACGGTGCTGCTGGGCCGCCCGGCTCCGGACTCCCGAGCCCGAAGCCAGCTTCAAATTCACGCTCGTGTGGTTCGGTCACGAGCGATGGAGAGCAGATCACCATGTTCGCGTGCCTTTATCTGCCGCCGCCTGCTAACGCATCGTCCAGCGTCGATCGTCCATCGTCCATCGTCCGTGACGATCGACGATCGACGATCGACGATCGACGATCGTTGGTGGCACAGCGCTTTAGCGCTGTCATCCAACTTGCGCGCGATTTTTCGCCGCGGGTCGAAACGCATGGCGATCGGACGGTCACGCTCGACGTCAGCGGGTTGGGCAGCCTCATCGGCGAGCCCCGGGCGATCGGCGAAGAGCTGCGCCGGTCTGCGGCCGACGCCGGCCTGCGCGTGCACGTGGCCGTCGCCGCGACGTCGACCGCCGCGATGCTCCTCGCCCACGGCCGCGCGGGGTTAACGGTGGTGGCACCGGGCGACGAAGCCAGGGCGATCGCGCCGCTGCCGATCGATTTACTCGATCGGCTCGAAAGGCCCATCGCATCCGCCTTCGCGCCGACTTCGCACATCGCTACGGCGGACAAGCCCATCGCACCTGACTTAAGGCGCTGGGGTCTACGCACGCTAGGCGATCTGGCGGCGCTGCCATCGAGCGAGCTCTCCGCGCGCCTCGGGCAAGCCGGGCTTCGCTGGCAGAAGTGGGCGCGTGGCGACGAGATGCGGCCCCTGGTGCCCGCCGGCGCGACAGAGCAGTTCGAAGAGGCGCTCGATCTCGAATGGCCCATCGAGGGGCTCGAGCCGTTGTCGTTCGTGCTCGCACGGCTGCTCGATCCGCTGTGCGATCGGCTGGAACGCCGCGATCGCGGTGCAGTCGCGCTGCGCGTCACGTTGACACTGGTGTCATCCGCACTGCACGAGCGCGTCGTCGAGCTGCCGGCGCCGATGCGCGACGCGCGTGTGCTGCGCACGCTCGCGCTGCTCGATCTCGAGTCGAACCCGCCGTCCGAGGCGATCGATCGCGTGGCCATTGCGGTCGACGTCACCGAAGGGCGCGTGCTGCAGTTCGGGTTGTTCGCCCGCGCGCTGCCGGCCGACACGCTCGCGACGCTCATGGCCCGCCTCGGCGCGCTCATGGGCGCGGATCGTGTGGGCGCGCCGGCGCTGGTCGACACCTATCGTCCGGGCGCGTTCGCCATGGCGAAATTCGACCCTCCGCGCGACTTCACGACACCACCAATCTCCCAATCCCTAATCGCCTCAGCTCGCCGAATCCCGTAATCGGCCGGGCACGCGAGCCTTCAGCGGAGCGGCCTCGGCAGGCTGCGTGTCTTGCGTCGGTTCCGCAGCCCGATCCCGGCCCGCGTCGCGATGGAACACGGCCGGCCCGTTCGCGTGACCACCGATCGCCGCGGATTTGGCGGCGGCCACGTCGAGCGCGCGGAAGGCCCCTGGCGATCGTCCGGCGACTGGTGGCGGGCGTCCGCCTTCGCTCGCCAAGAACCTGACGAGCTTCGGCGCGACAAGCCTCGTCGCACCTAACGCACCTAACGCACCTGTCGCACCTATCGCACCTAGCATTGGGTCCTTGGAACTGCGATGAATGGGACGTGGCCTTGCGCGACGGAACGACGTATCGGATCTCACACGCGCTCGATTCGAACGCGTGGTTTGTTGAGGGCCTAGTGGACTGAACGGCATTGGCGATTCTGCAATTGACGATTGCCGGATTGATGAGCAATCGCCAATTGTCAATCGCCAATCAATGTGACACTCGTCAATTGCAAATTGTCAATCGCTCATCTTCAATGTACATTGAGCTTCATACCGCCTCCGCCTTCAGTTTTTTAGAAGCCGCATCCTTACCCGAGGCGCTCGTCGACCAGGCCGCGCGCTTCGGTTATCCAGCCATCGCGCTGCTCGATCGCGATGGCGTGTACGGCGCTCCACGTTTTCACCGCGCCGCATCAGCCGCCGGCATCAAGGCCCTCATCGGCGCCGAGCTCACGCTGAACTCGACGACACCCTCGTCGAACTCTCACGCAACCCTCGAACCCACGAACCGACGCAACCCATTGCGTCTTCCTGTCCTCGTGGAATCCGCGGAAGGCTACCGAAACCTCTGCAGGCTCGTCACCCGCATGAAAATGCGCGCGCCGAAAGGTGAGGGGGCGCTCGCACTCGACGAGCTCGACGGCCAGACACGCGGGCTCGTCGCGCTCGCCGGACGCGAGCTGCTGGGGTTCGAGAAGTACGGCGTCGGCGGCCTCATCGATCCGCTCGTCGGGCTGTTCGGGCGCGACCATGTGTATGTGGAGCTGCAGCGCCATTTCCTGCGCGACGAAGAGGCCGACAACCGCGCGCTGGCCGACATCGCCGGGGCGTTTCACGTGCCGCTCGTCGCGACCAACGGCGTGCGGTTCGCGGATCCGCGCGAGCGTCCGTTGTTCGACGTGCTCTCCTGCATCCACCACAAGACGAACCTCGCGCAGGCGGGCCGGACGCTCGCGCGCAATGCCGAGCGCTACCTGAAACCGCCCGAAGAGATGGCACGGCTGTTTCGCGACTGGCCCGCGGCGGTGACGTCGACCGAGGCGCTGGCCGAACGGCTCGAATACACGATGGCCGATCTCGGCTATCGCTTTCCCGACTATCCCGTGCCGCCGGGCGAGACGCACGCCTCGTTTCTCCGCAAGCTCACCGACCTGGGCGCGCGCGAGCGCTACCGGCCCTATCACGACCGCGCCCGCGCGCAGATCGCGCGCGAGCTCGATCTCATCGAGCGGCTCGATCTCGCCGGCTACTTCCTCATCGTCTGGGACATCGTCAATTTCTGCCGGCACAACGACATCCTCGTGCAGGGACGCGGCTCGGCCGCCAACAGCGCCGTCTGCTACAGCCTTGGCATCACGGCCGTCGATCCGGTCGGGATGGAGCTGCTGTTCGAGCGGTTTCTCTCGGAAGAGCGCGGCGAGTGGCCCGACATCGATCTCGATTTGCCGAGCGGCGATCGGCGCGAGCGGGTGATTCAGCACGTCTACGAAAAATACGGGCGGCTCGGGGCGGCGATGACGGCCAACGTCATCACCTATCGCGGCAAGAGCGCGGCGCGCGAAGTCGGGAAGGTGCTCGGCATCGACACCGCGCAGGTGGATCGGCTCGCGAAAATCATGAGCCAGTTCGAGTTCGTCGATCCCGCCGACACGCTGCGGAAGCGCATGGTCGACGCCGGCTGCGAGCTCGATCATCCGACGTTCCGATGGTTCGCCGAGCTCTGGACGCGCATGCAGGATCTGCCGCGCCACCTCGGCCAGCATTCCGGCGGCATGGTGATTTGTCAGGGGCAGCTCGACAGCGTGGTGCCGCTCGAAAACGCGAGCATGCCCGGCCGCGTCGTGCTGCAGTGGGACAAGGACGACTGTTCCGATATGGGGCTGGTCAAGGTCGATCTGCTCGGCCTCGGCATGATGGCCGTGTTACAGGATGCGATCACACTTGTGAACCACCCCCAATCCTGATCCCGGCTCTGCAGATACGCCGGGCGCGCCGAAGCCTCGGCGGAGGCGGGCCTAATCCCCAGTCCCTGTCGTGGATCTGGCGCATTTACCGCCGGACGACCCGGCCGTTTACAAGATGTTGCAGGAGGCCGACACCATCGGCGTCTTCCAGGTGGAATCGCGCGCGCAGATGGCCACGCTGCCGCGGCTGCATCCCGAGCGCTTCTACGATCTCGTCGTCGAGGTGGCCATCATCCGGCCGGGGCCGATCGTCGGCAACATGGTGCATCCCTATTTGAACCGGCGTGCCGGACGCGAAGAGGTGAGCTATGCGCATCCGTCGCTCGAACCGATTCTCAAGCGCACGCTCGGCGTGCCGCTGTTTCAGGAGCAGCTGCTGCGCATGGCGATGGTCACCGCCGGGTTCACGGGCGGGCAGGCCGAAGATTTGCGGCGGGCGCTCGGCTTCAAGCGATCCGAAAAACGCATGAAGCAGGTGGAGATCAAGCTGCGCGAGGGTATGACGAACAACGGCATTACGGGTGAGGCCGCCGAGCGAGATTATCTCGTCCATCACCGCGTTTGCGCTGTACGGCTTCCCCGAGTCCCATGCCGCCAGCTTCGCGCTGCTGGCGTATGCGAGCGCGTATTTGAAAGCGCATTTTCCGGCGGCGTTCTACACGGCACTCCTCAACAACCAGCCGATGGGTTTTTATCATCCATCCACGCTCGTCAAGGACGCGCAGCGCCGCGGTGTGCGCTTTGCCAGCGTCGACGTCCAGCACTCGGACTGGAACTGCCGGGTCGATACGGACGGCACGGTGCGATTGGGGCTTCGCTATGTTTCCGGGCTTCGCGAGGAGATCGGGCGCGTCATCGAAAGGGCAAATGGCAAATGGCAGATGGCACAATCGACTGTCCTCACGCTATGTCCGAAATGCGGGTGCGACGATGAGTCGATGATCGAGACGGTGAAGGTCGGCTCGTATTTCTGCAACAACTGCTCGCACGATTGGACGAACCGTACAACTCCACGAACCGTACGAACCCACGAACCGACGAACCGACGAACCTGACGAACCAGCTGAAACTCCCCGTCGATCCTCCTGCACGTTTCCAGTCCGTTGATGATCTCGTCAACCGAACGGGCATTCGCCGTGAGGAACTTCAAACACTCGCCGACATCGGCGCGTTCGCCTCTTTCGGTTACGAACGCCGCGAGGCTCTGTGGCAAATTGAAAAATCTGTTCGTCCCGCTGGCGAATTGTTCCGGGACGCTGAACCTGCATCCCTAGAGCATTGTCCATTGCCGGCCATGTCGGCCGAAGAGCGTCTGGCGGCCGATTACGCCGGTACTCATCTCACGATTGGCCCCCACCCGATGGCCATGCGCCGTTCCGAACTGGCGATGCGCGGTGTGCTGCGCGCCGTCGATCTGCCGCACGCGCGCAACGGGCGGCGCATTCGCGTGGCCGGCAGCGTCATCACGCGGCAGCGTCCGGGCACCGCCAAGGGATTCGTCTTTCTCACGCTCGAAGACGAGACCGGCATCGCCAACATCATCGTGCGGCCCGACTTGTTCGATCGCAACCGTCTGACGATCCTCGAGCAGCCATTCCTGCTCGTCGATGGCATCCTGCAGAATCAGGAAGGCGTGACGTCCGTCAAAGCCGAACGGTTACACGCGCTGGCGAACGCCGCGATCGCGATCGATTCACACGATTTTTATTAGGCGCTTCTTAGAAAGATGTAGCAGATCGCAACACTTGGGTTGCCGTCGCTGCCGCGCGAATCCGACGCGTCCGCCTTCGCGAAGCTACGGCGGACGCGCCGGAGCCTTGGCGTAGGCGGGCCGGGGCCGGACGCGCGCTGCGAGGCTGACTGAGGCCGCTCGACGCGAGGACACCAACTTCGCCATTCATCCTCGCTCGATTCCCACAAGCTTCTCGCGCGGTCAGGTGTCAGACGTCGGCCGCCTGCGCACGGCTTCGCGCCGCAGCAACGCCAACCCAAATGTTGCGGTCCGCTTTTCTTGAAAAGATCTAGTCTTTTGGTCTTCTGATCTTCTGTTTATCTGCGTGGCCAGTGACGTATCCTGTACACAGGAACAAGGGGCCAATCATGAAATCCCACATCGTCTTGACACTCGCAGCCGTTCTCAGCGCCGGGGCTCTCGTGCGCGCGCAGGAACCGGTGAGCCCGCAGAACCACTTCGACGCGGGCCGCTACGAAGACGCGGCCAACGCCATCACCGCGCAGCCCGAGCCGCCGCCGGATGCGATCTACCTGGCGGGACGCAGCTATGTCCATCTGAGCCGCCCCGACGATGCCAGGGCGCAGTTCGGACGACTGTCGGCCGGCGTGGATCCACCGACGCCCTGGTCGCTCGTCGGCGAGTCCGCGCTCGCGCTGGTCGACGCGAACCCTGGTTTGGCGGTCGAGAAGGCGTCTCAGGCGGTGGCGTTGTCACCGGATCAGTTTCATCCCAACTACCAGCTCGGGCTGGCACACAGCGCGGCCGAACAGTGGGAACCGGCGGCGGCGGCCTTCGAGAAGGCCACGGCGATCGATCCCGCCTTCGCCTACGCGCACTACTATGCGGGCCTGGCGTACTCGCGGCTCCAGCAGCTCGATCGAATGGCGACGCACCTCGAATATTTCCTGAAGCTGGCGCCGAACGCTCCCGAGCGTCCCGCCGTGATGGCGCTCATGCAGGCTATGCGAGGACGGTAGCGGTGGGGAAGCTAGAATCTAAAAACTAGAAACTAAAATCTAGAAACTGAAAACTGCCCGAAAGTCCGGCTAAAGCCGGACACTACGTACTACTGGAAACTAGAATCTGAGATCTGAAATCTAGAATCTTCGGCGAGATCTCCAAGAAGATTTTAGATTCTAGTTTTTAGATTTTAGTTACAGCGTCAGAACGCGTGTCCGATGCCGAAGTACCACCGGCCGGTGGTTCGGCTTCGACGGCTCGTCAGCGGCACGCCGAAATCGATTCGCAGCAGGGCAAACGGCGAATTGATGCGGATGCCCCCGCCGGCGCCCGCTTGAAGGTCCGTGAGCGAGAAGTCGCTGGCTTTGGGAAAGATGTTGCCGGCATCCACGAACGCGACGCCGTGCACCCATCCGAACAGGAACATCCGCGCTTCCTGGTTGAGAATCAGCATGCCGTTCCCACCCCTGGCGTCGCCGAAGACATCGACGGCGCCGAGGCTGTCTTCGGCGAAGCCCCGCACGCTCGTGCCTCCTCCGGCGTAGAAGCGCTCGCTGGGAATCAGATCCTGTTCGAACCCGCGGCCAAACCCGAGCCTCGCGGCCGACGCCAGCACGAGGCGGCGATGCACCTGCCGGTAGTAGTGCTGCTGCGCCAGGTACCGGACGAAGCGCAAATCAGACCCGAGAACCTTCGTGCCCAGCTCGACGCCCGACGAGTGGAACCAGCCATCCTGCGGTGCGATCGGATCGTTTCGCCTGTCCCACGCATACGTGCCTGTCAGCCGCGCGACCTTGGCTTGCAGCTCCAGGGGCGGAATGCCGGGCAGGGGATCGGGCTCGAAGATGTGCGTCCGTGTATAGTCGTAGCCATAGGTGACCCCCATCTTCGGCGACAGCGCAACCCTCTGCTCGGCGGTGATGCCCGATTCGTCTTCGACGAACGGTGTCGCCCCCTCGGGGGTGAACTCTTCGCGCGATCTCGTCGCGAACAGGTTCGTCGTCACCGGCAGGCCGAAGAATCGCGGGAGCGAGAGGACGCCGCGCAGCAGGCGGCGGTCCGCCTCGATCTGCGCGGCCGCGCCGGCCGAGATCGCCTGCCCGAACAGGTTGCGCCGCAGAAAATCGACGACGAGCGCCGGGCGCAGCTCGCGGTCGAACTCGACCGGCGTGATCGTATCGTTCACTCTGAACCCGTAGCGGAGCCGGTACGGCGCGAGCTCCTGCAGCGTCACCTCGGCGCGCACGCGCTCCACCCGGCCGCTCTGGTCTGTCTCGAACGGGACGAGCGCGATATCGGCGGTTCGAAACGCGCTCGTGTCGTACAGACGCGTTTCGGCGCGGAGGAACTCGGCCTGATTGACGGGCTGCCCGATCTCGACGTCGAGCGCCCGATCGATGACTCCACGGCGGGTGATCTCCGCGCCCTTGACGTCGAGACCGGCGAGCACCTGCTGAACCCCTTCGTCGACAACGAGCACGAGATCCACCGAGGCGCGCGCGGCATCGATCGCCGGCGTCACGGTCACGCGCACGTTGTTGTATCCGTCGCGGAGGTAATCGACTTCGACGGCCCGCCGTGAAGGCTCGAGTGCCGCCGGTTGGTACGGCGATCCGGCCGCGACGCCGAACGCGGCGGCGATCTGATCGCGGGAACGCGCCTGTGCCCCCTGCACGTCGAGGCGGGCCACCGTGTACTGCCGGCCTTCGCTGATCTGCACCGGCAGTTCGGCCGACCGGCCCTTGAAGACAGGTGGTTGGACCTTGGCCGACGCGTCGAGGTATCCACTCAGCCGATACTGCTGTTCGACGGCGGCCTGAAGAACGGACGGGTCCTGCCAGCTCGACGCGTCAAGAGCGCGCGTGCGAATGAGGGTTTCGAGCGTTGAGGCTGACAACGCCTGCTGGCCCGAGAAGACGATCCGCCGATCGGTGAATCGGGTGCCTGGATCGATGCGGACGGCGATTTCCTTCAGCGCGGCGTCTGGTTCAGAGACGACCAGCGCCCGAACGTCGGCGCGGAGATATCCGTCGCCTGTGAGAGATTCCTTCGCCATCGCCGCGAGATCGTCCACCAGGAAGTCGTCGAACACGGCCCAGACCCATGCGTCTTCCATCCGTTCGACAAGGGCCCGCGGGAGTGGATGTCCATCGATCGTCAGCTTCGTCTGTGGGCCGCGTTCGATGTCGTACTCGAGAGCCACACCGGATTGTCCGGTTGGCACAGCCGTTCGCCGTGCCGCGATCCGCGCTTCGAGAAACGCCCGTTCGTGGTAGAAGCGCTGCAAACGGTCACGATCCTGTTGCCAGCGGTAGAAATCGAACCGCTCGCCTGTCTTCAAATGGAGTTGCCGGCGAATGTCTTCGACCGGATAGCCCGGGCTCCCGCTGATGCGCACGTCCGTGACACGTTCGAGGGAACGCTCGGCGGTCTCCGATCGCGGCGAAGGCGAGCCGGATCCTCCGAAACTGAACTCGTGACGGAACTCGTACGAGTGGCTCCCGTCATCCTGCGTCGCACCACGCACTTCCACGCTCTGAATCGGACGATAGATGGCGATCCAGGTGATGTCGCCGGTCCCGCTGAGGGCTTGCGAAAAAAGGACCTCGACATTGCGGCTCAAGTTCTTCCCGACCGTGAGACGCGCGCTGGGATCGGTGTCGGTGGCCAGCAGATCGAAATCCGACGCCGCGGCGCCGAGGCCCTGGCTCAGCTGCACGGTGTCGAGGCCCACCGCCCGCCCGGCGAACCCCAGCAGCTCGCCCGAGAGCAGCATCAGCAGCTGGCCGCGTGCGATGTCGGTGTTGGCGATGGCCGTGCTGTCGGCGCGTTGGCCGGTCAGGAGCAGCGAGACGAGCTCGGCCTGACTCACGCCCGGGCTTCGCAGGTTCGCGCTGAGCGTTTCGGGCGTGCCGCTCACTTCGAGCGTGACGTCGTAACGCTGCACGCGTGTCTGCAGAGCGAGATCGACGGTCGGCTCGAACTTTCTTGTGTTTGTGAAATTCACCGTCCCCCGGACGACGTCGTAGGTGCGGCCGCTGAGGAACACATCGCCGCCTTCCTCTATGGCGATACGCCCCGTGGGCACCGGCTCGTTGAGGGTGCCGACGATGCGGAGGTTGGCGGACATGTCGAGCCGGGCGTAATTGTTGTCGACCACGACCCCTTCTGCCGTTTTGACGTCGACATTGAGCAGGACGCGGTTGAACCAATCAGGCCCGGCCTCAGCGGTGGGGACGGCGGGCCGTGTATTCGTGGGAAGCAGCTGGGCCGCGAGGCTCACGGGCTTGCGGTACGAGCCGCGAAGCAGGGTTACGCTTCCCGTGACCGTCGGACTCGTGTCCGATACGTTGAGCTGCAGATCGGCGTCGATTTCGCTGCGGAGATTGTCCGGCACTTCGAGTGCGAGACCGCGTGCCGTGATCGCGATCGATCCGCCGGAGAGGGTGAATTTCGGATATTGGATTCCACCGGCGATCCGGAGCGTGCCGCCGTTCGCGTTCGCCGTGATCTCCCCGAGCCGCAGCGCGTCGCGCGCAAACGTCAACGTGCCTTGCAGGTCGCTCACGGCGAAGCGCGGTCTTCGCAGGACGAGGCCGCCGTTTTCGATCGTCATGCGGCCATCGACGAGCGGCTCGTCGGCGAGGCCCGTCACCTTCACGTCGATCGCGGCTCGTCCACTCGTCGCGACGTCGCGGGAGAACGCGCTCAGCATGCGCAGGTCGAGCGTGCCGTCGAGCGCGACGTCGAGCCGCGGTGAGTCGCCGGTGAGGAGCGCGCTGCCGGACACGTTGACGCGATTGCCGGCCCCTGCCCACGTCCAGTCGAGAACCTGCAGCCGGCCGTCTGCCAGTCGAAGCCGGGTCGGGCGGCTCTGATTCAGCGGGACTCGCGCCAGCGAAAGCTCCGCGCGCTCGAGCGTGACGTCCGCCTCGATGTTCTCGACGTCGAGCGAGGTCGCGGTTACGGCGACGACCGCATCGATCTGACCGGTGACGTCCGCGAGGGCCCCCTCGGGAACGAAGGATGACAGCATTGCCGGTGTGATCGAAGCGATGCGCAGCGTGGCGCGAGCGGGGTCGCGTGTCGCGGGCAACGTCGCGGCGTACCACCTGGGAAGCTGGTTCGCGAACACCGCGGCGGGCACTCGACCCGTGCCCGTGATCCTTGCGCCCTGCCAGGTGGCGCCGAGGTCGCGAAGATCCATGACCCCGGCGGCATAGGAGGCGCGCACGTTGACGTCGGTAGCGGGGAGCATGGCGTTCGAGACAAGCGTGGCCGACGCGAGCGTCAGATCGGCAGCGATGTCGGGCGACCGTGGGCGTCCGGTGACCTGCATCTGGAGATCGATGGTGCCGGAGGCATCCAGTGCGTCTGCGTTCGCGAGGCGTACGAGCGGAATCAGATCGGCGATAGGCCCCGTCAGTGAAATCCGCAGCGCCTCGCCGGCGGGAACTCCGGGCGCCATACGGCCGTTCGCGACGAGTCGTGTCGTCGCGCCGGTCGTGCCTATCCGCAGCTCGAGATCGTCGACGACAAGCGAATCGCGCGAGTAGCGTATGCGCGCCCGGGGCGCGCCCACCGTGACGCCGTTCACGGTCGCATCGATGACCCGGACGTCAAGTTGGGCATTGACGTCCTCCAGGGCGTCGAGCCGCCCCTCAGCCTGGAGTTCCAGTCCGATGGTGCCGTTCAGCGTCGTTGTCGACGGATGTTGCGGGAAGATCCTTTCGATGCTCGTGCCATCGGCCAGAACATGAGCCGAGAACGTGTGCGGTTTGGCGATGCCGATCCGGGCGTTGACGAACGTCGTCAGCTCATTGGCGTCGGCTTTCAACTCGAGTTGACGGCCATCGCTCTGGACCTCCATTCGCACAGGTCCCAAATCGACTTCCTCATACACGAGCCGGGAGAACTGCACGAACCCGTCCCCTTCGGGCGCGTCAATTGTTCCTCTGGCGTTCAACTCGAGATCGAACCTCGCATCGACGGGGAGCGTGTTGTTCGTTGCCGCAACCGTCAAACCAGTCCCTCCCAAGCGGGTTGAAAATCGTCCAGTTGACACGGCGTACGTGCCAGTACCCTCCAATGTGCCGTCGCCCTGATCCACTCTCAAACGATCGATCGTGACACTGCGATCGGCGAGGTGCAGTGTCGATCGCAGCCGTTGCACGGTCTGCCCGCCGATCTGCAATCCGTCCGACGCGACCTCGGCGGTGACGGATGGGTTGTCGAGCGTTCCGGCGATGCGCGCTTCGATGGCCGCGGATCCGGACGGTCGCCATTCTTCAGGAAGGTCGCCGGTAAGCAGGTCCAGTTGAGGCCACTCGCCGGTCAACTCGCCACGGAGGGCGCGGGTTTGGAGATCGATCGAGGCCCGGCCGGCCAGCGTGTTGCCGCCGAGCGTCGCCTGCAGCGCATCGAAATCGATGCGGGTGGATGAGGCAGAGTACCGGCTCGTGACGACACCAGGTCCCGTGTTGCTGGAACGGAGGTTGGCGAGCTCGATCGTGCCGGTTGCGGTTGGGGCGCCGATCGTGCCCGCGAGTTCCCCGGCGATCGTCGCGCGCCCGGCAAGGTCCGACAGGATGTCGGCATCGCCCGCGAGTCCGGCCTTGCGCGCGAGCTCGACGGCATCGGCAAGATTGCTGATGTGGAGCTCGGCCTGTCCGCTCAAGGTCGAGGATGCTGGCGTCTCCACATCGATCCGGCCCTGCGAATGGCCCGTCATCTCTGCCGCGTTGCCGAATCGGTGCGCGTGTGAGAGCCGCCACAGGCCTTCGTCGAGCGTCAGCGTGGCGCTGCCCGACAGGGGAACGTCGCCACGCGAAGATGGCGTCGCGGCCAGGTTGTTCTCGATCGTGCCGCGTGAGGTGAGGAACGCGCGTCCCGTCCAGCTCAACGCGGCCGATCCTTCCGCAACGGACGCGAAGCGCGGGACAGATGCGGCGTCTACGAACGCAGAGACGATCGTCGAAAGCTGAAGACTCTGCCAGCTGAGCGTGGCACTGCCGATAGCGCGTTCGTCAAAGGGCACGCGCGCACTGCCGGCCAGCTCGCCGCCGGCAGCCGTCACCCGAAGCGACTCGATCGCGGCCCCCGAACCAGTCAGGACCGTGCGAGCTCTCACAGAGAGCGGGCCAACGTTCGGCCAGTTGAGACGATCGCCGGCAGCGTCGATCGTCGTCGACATCGTATCGAGCCGGCCCGCGGCCGTGCCCGAAAACGAAACCAATCCGGTTGGCGCACCGTCGAACCCGATCCACGGCGTGACGCGGGCCAGATCGAGGTGCCCTGCATATTGCAGCGCGGCCAGATCGAACCCGGGCAGCAACGTCAGCTTCCCGGCAATTTCGGCACGACCCTCCGGGGCATCAAGCACGATGTCTTCGAGCGCGAGCGCCTGGCCATCGAAGGCGAGTCGTCCACCACGCGTCGAGAGGCGGGTTTGCCGCTCGTCAACACTGACCGACACGCTCGTCACGGGCATCGGTCCAGTCAGGCGCCCATCGATTGTCTGCTCGAGCGCGATGCCGATGTCGCTCGCCGTCACCAGCACTGCGGCCGACGGATCGTCGTAGCGAACACGAAGACCTCGAACGATCAATCGCCTGATGTCGAGCGGACCCGAAAACGAATCTGTCGTCGTCGCCGAACCTCGGGGCAGATTGAGCTGCCCGTCCGCTTCGCGCACGATGACGAGGCTGGGATTCTCGACCTCGAGCGATTCGACGGCGATCGGCCCGCGCACGATCGTCCACGGAAGGTTCAGCCGCAACTCTTCCGCCGAGAAGAACGGTGTGCGGGATCCGTCGGCGGTGAGCGTGACGCCGCCGGCGCTGACGTTCAACGTGAGCAGGTTGTAGTCGAGGCGCGAGATGGTGGCTCGAATACCTGAGGAGGAGGAGATCCTGGCGACGGCCCACGATCGCACGGCCGAACGCGCGGGAGGTGAGTGGATGGCGATCGCAACGAGAACCGCAAGCGCCGTGAAGGCCGCACCCAGAAGAATCCGCCGCGTCATCATGCGCGTGGTTCCGTTGCACTTGCGGCACCGTTGTGCATCCGTGCGTAGTAACCCATGCCTCCGGATCCAATAACCCGAACCCGGAACCGGAGAACCCAGAACCGCAGAACCCAGAACCAGGAACCGTTCAGGTCACTGTGGTAGTCTAAGCCAATTCAGTCGATTTCCCGTGATTCCCGAGGGATTCCGGAGGGGTTTCAGAATGAGGACCTCATCGCTTCTGGCATTCGCCATGTGGCTGGTTACCCTTGCATCGCCTGCATTTGCACAGGCGCCAGCTGCCGATCGCCGCATCGAAGTGACCGTGCTCGACTCGCAGGGCCTGCCCATCTACGGCGCGCAGGTGACAGCCACGCTGCCGGTCGGCAATCTCAGCCGCACCGGTGCGAGCTCGAGTGAACGCTTCACGATGGAAGGGCTGACGCCAGGTGTGTACACCGTGCGCATCTCGGCGAGCGGGTTCCAGATGCAGACGCAGACCGTCGATCTCACGGCGCAGTCGTCGCAGACGGTGGAAGTGCGGCTCAATCCTGCCGGCGTCACCGAACAGCTCGTCGTCACGCCAGGCCGGATCGAGCAGCGCATTGCCGACGTGCCGGCCAGCATCAACGTCGTCACCAACGAGCAGATCGCACAGTCACCGGCGGTCGTGGCGGACGATGTGCTGAGGCAGGTGCCGACGTTCAGTCTTTTCCGGCGGACGAGCAGCATCGTGGCGAATCCGACGGCGCAGGGCGTGTCGCTGCGCGGTATCGGGCCGAGCGGCGTCAGCCGCACGCTCGTGCTGCTCGACGACATCCCGTTCAACGATCCGTTCGGCGGGTGGGTGTACTGGACGCGCGTGCCGATGATGAACTCGGAGCGCATCGAGGTGATCGATGGCGCGACATCGAGCCTCTACGGCAACTACGCGATGGGCGGCGTCATCAACATCGTGAGCAACCGCTCGACGCCGGGCACGCTGGTCTTCAAGCCGCAGTACGGCAACCTGCAGACGCCCAAGATGGATTTGTTCGCCAGCCACGTGTGGTCCAGGCTGGGCCTGATGTTCGACGCCACCACGCTTCAAACCGACGGCTACAGGACCGTGGCGGAAGAAGAGCGCGGCACGATCGATAACGAAGCCAACGTCAAATACAACAGCTTCAGCACGAAGCTCGATTACAACCCGACCGATCGCGTCAACCTGTTCATGCGCGTCGGCGTGTTCGATGAAGAGCGCAACAACGGCAAGATTGGCGAGGTGAACGACACGAACTGGAAGTACGGCAGCGGCGGTGCGCGCTTGCGCTTCTCCGAAGGCAGCACCGTTGAAGCCCGGTTGTTCTACGATCACGTGGACTTCTTCCAGAACACGTTCGCGGTGCCCGCGGCGACGCCACCGCGCAGCCAGAGCAACCTCTCGCTCGAGAAGACGGTGCCGACCAACGCCGTTGGCAGCATGGTGCAGTGGTCGCGGCCCTACCAGCTCGGCTCTCGTACGCACGTCGTCTCGGCCGGGACCGATTTCCGGTGGATCGACGGCGACAGCGACGAGCTGACGTACGTGGCGCCCACGGGGACGCCGCCTGTCGTTCACCGTGTGGCCGGCGGCACGCAGCGGTTCTTCGGATTTTTCGCCCAGGATCTGATCGAGGTGATGCCGAAGCTGCAGCTGACGCTGAGTGCCCGCGTGGACAACTGGAGCAATTACGACGCACACAATCTCGAGACGACGATCGCGACCGGCAACCCGACGGCGAACAACAAGCCGAGCCTGCCGGAGAAGTCGGACACGGCGGTGAGCCCGCGGGTGGCCGCGCTCTATCGCGCGACCGATCGCTTCTCCCTGTGGGGCAGCTTCAGCAAGGGCTTTCGCGCGCCGACGCTGAAGGAGCTCTACAGCCCGTTCCGCGTCGGACAGACCCAGACGCTCGCCAACGCTGAGCTCGGACCCGAGCGGCTGACCGGCGAGGAGTTGGGAGCTACCGTCGCGGCGACAGACCGCGTGACCCTTCGCGGGACGTTCTTCAACAACCGCGTGAACAATCCGGTTGCCAACGTGACGGTCGCGCAGAACAACGTGCCTCCGACTCCGGGTTGTGCGGGCGTGCCCATCTGCCGCCAGCTCCAAAACCTCGGGAGCACGAACATCGCCGGATTTCAGACCGATGTGTCGTACCGCATCAACGGCCAGTTCGCCATGTCGGCCGCATACGTGTTCGAAATCGCGAAAGTCCACGAGTCGAAGGTGGACGCGGCCGGCACCGATCTGACGGGCAAGTATCTCGCGCAGGTGCCGAAGAATCGCGTCTCGCTCGGGTTCAACTACATGAATCCGCGGTTCCTGAACGTGGCCATCGAGAACCAGTTCGTCGGCCACCAGTACGATGACGATCTCAACACCGCGGCGATCTTCCCGACGATCCCGGACAAGCGCGAAGTGGGGCTGCCGAAGTACAACGTGTTCAACTTCACCCTGTCGCGCACCATCAATCGCACCGTCGATCTGTTCTTCGGTGTACAGAACCTGTTCGACGTCACCTACTACGTGGGCACCAACCCGACAACCATCGGCACACCGAGGCTGGTGAATGGCGGTATCCGATTGAAGGTTGGCAGGTAGTACGATGGCTACCTCGACGCAGAGACGCCGAGGCGCAGAGAATTCTTAACAAGAAATCAGACTCTGCGTCTTTGCGGCTCTGCGTCGGGACAGGCTATTGGCTGACGATCGCTTCCGGGCGACCTGTGGCGACGGCGTTGCGAATTCCCTTTACACGATTCCCGATCTTGAACGACGTCTCGAAGATCTTCCCGACGCGAATGCCGCCGGGCAGCGTGTGGCGCGCGACGGCGGCCAGCCCGGCCGATGCGATGCAACCGCAGTTGGCGCAGTCCGGGTTCCCGCCGAACTGGCACGGGGTGATGGGCTTCTCGAAATTCGCCGACACGCACGCCGTGGTCATTGCGAAGATGCATTCGGCTGGCGAATGCGGAGGCAGCGCGTACGCGTCGATGAGCCCCTTCGGCATCCGCACCTTGGGGTACCGCGATCGCAGGCTCATCAGTTCGGCGACCACGCGCTCGCGATCGGCCTTCGTGAGCCGTTCGGCCGAAATCTCACCGACCTGGGGCGTGTAGAGGCTGAACCACAACTGCGAAACCGCCTTTTTCGACGACCAGAATTTCGCGAACTCTTCGAGATAGCCGTCGCGCCGCACCTGCTGGCGCGTGACCGTGCAATGGACGGTGATGTCGTGCCCCTCGATGTGCTTCAGGATGCGCTCGTAGGTGGCGGGCTTGCGGCGCTCGTCGTGCTCGGGCTGCAGACCGTCGATCGAGACGACCACCTGCAGGCGAGGGAGACCGGCCCACTCGAGAGGAATCTGGCGCACCGCGCTCGTGACGAGCTGCGTGTACAGGCCCATCTCGGCCATGCGCGGAAGAATCTCGTTCAGCTCGCGGTAGCGCACCAGCGGCTCGCCGCCGACGATCGACACGTGCAGCGGTTTGTACTTCGCGATCAGGGCGAACATCGCGTCCACGAGCTCCTGCCCCTTGAAATCCTGCAGCTCGCGCAGCCTGACGTCGCCGCCCAGATGGTCGTTGCCGTATGCATAGCAGCCGGGACATGTCAGTGGACACTCCCGTGTAATCTCAATTGAGAGGTTGGGCTGATAGCCCGTCAGAATCCTGCCCCACGCCCGGATGATGCCTTCCATGCCGCTCCTTACCGCCTGTCAGTCCTTTGGCGGATTTCACACTGTACCCCAGAATGTTCGCGCTACGTCAGCCGTTTGCACCCAACTGTCC
Source organism: Vicinamibacterales bacterium (assembly GCA_963821395.1). Taxonomy (GTDB): domain Bacteria; phylum Acidobacteriota; class Vicinamibacteria; order Vicinamibacterales; family JAMQPK01; genus JAMQPK01. The sequence continues at coordinate 68,601 of CAWGDY010000057.1, forward strand.
GCAAACCCGCGAAGGTGGCCTGCCAACCGTAGCTCGGTGCGAGCTATTGGGGGTCCGCCTTCGCCGAGGCTACGGCGGACAACCTTCGCGTGAGTTTTGAGCGAAGGTTGGCATAATGACGTTCTGAACGGGAGCCCATGATCACACGCCGCCGCTCGAAGTTACATGGTTGGGGAGTCTTTGCCACCCGATCGATCACGAAAAATACCCGGATTATCGACTACGCGGGCGAGAAGATCTCCCATGAGGAGAGCCTGAAGCGCGAGAACCGGTACATGAAGAGGGGCGCCATCTGGTGCTTTCAAATCAACCGGCGCTGGGTACGCGATGCCGCCGTGGACGGCAACATGGCGCGCTTCATCAATCATTCGTGCAAAGGCAACTGCTACGTCCACATCGTCGGCGACATCATCTGGATCCGCGCCTCGCGCACCATCAGGAGAGGCGAAGAGCTGACCTACGACTACATGACGGATGGGGAAGGACAGATCCAGTGCCGCTGCAGACCAGGGTGTCAGCGGCTTCTCTAGTCTTCAGACTTCGGACTTCGGGCTTCCGGCCCGGAGCCTGAAGCCGGACGTCTGACGTCATGCACGTTTTTTATCTTCACGGCTTCGCCTCGTCGCCCGATTCGTCGAAAGCCACGTACTTCTCCAACCGGCTGGCGGCGCGCGGTATCAGGATGGAGTGCCCCGATCTGAACCAGCCAGATTTTTCCACGCTCACCGTCTCGCGGATGCTCCGGCAGGTCGAAGATCGAATCGCGGCGCTGCCGCCGGGCGACGTCGCGTTGATCGGGTCGAGCCTCGGCGGATTCGTGGCGGTCGAAGCGGCGGCACGTCAGGCCAACCGCGAGCGGCATCCCATCACGCGGCTCATCCTGCTCGCACCCGCTGTCGATCTGGAATGGGACAAGTGGAGCGAGCTGGGATCGGCCGGGGTCGAGGGCTGGCGCAAGGCGGGATCGGTCAACGTGTTTCACTACGCCTTCGACGACGATCGGCAACTCGCGTTCGGGTTCTACGAAGACGCCAATCGCTATCGCGTGTCCGCGCATCGTCTTTCGCAGCCGATGCTCATCTTTCAGGGGCGGCAGGACGAATCGGTGAGCCCGGCGGTGGTCGAACGCTTTGCCGCCGTGCAGCCGCGGGCCACGCTGTACATGCTCGACGATGGGCATCAATTGAAGGACAGCCTCCCGTTCATATGGGAAAAGACCGCTGCCGCCCTGGGCCTATAATTAACGTGTAACTTCCGGCTGGACCGCCACGTATTTACCGATGAGGGATGTGGCTCGAGGAGTGACCCATGCTCGTCAAAAAAGCCTCTGACATACGTTCGTCGGAAATCACGGACAAGAAGCACTATCTGGCCCGTCGCGATTTCATCAGAGCCGCCGCGCTGACGACCGCCGGTGCGGCCGCCGGGGCGCTGGGCGCCGGCGATGCCGAGGCGCAGTCGTGGCCGCGCGTGAAGATCGCGGGGCCGCTCAAGGAGTCCGGCTGGGGCAAGGGCGAGAAGCCGAATGCCTACGAGGACATCACGAGCTACAACAACTACTACGAGTTCGGCACCGAGAAGGACGAGCCCGCGAGAAACGCACACTCGCTGAAGACCAAGCCGTGGACGGTGAAGATCGACGGTCTGGTCAACAAGCCGGCCGACTATCAGCTCGAAGACATCCTGAAGCCCGAAACGCTCGAGGACCGCATCTACCGGCTTCGGTGCGTCGAGCGGTGGTCGATGGTGATTCCGTGGGTCGGTTTTCCGCTGGCGAACCTGCTGAAGCGCGTCGAGCCGAAATCGAACGCGAAGTTCGTCGAGTTTACGACGCTCCTCAATCAGACGCAGATGCCCGAGACCCGGCGCGGCGTGCTCGACTGGCCGTACCTCGAAGGGCTGCGCCTCGACGAGGCCATGAACCCGCTCACGATTCTCGCGGTGGGCCTGTACGGTGAATATCTGCCCAACCAGAACGGCGCGCCGATCCGCCTGGTCGTGCCCTGGAAGTATGGCTTCAAGAGCATCAAGTCGATCGTGCGCATCCGCCTGACCGAAAACCAGCCCATGAACAGCTGGCAGTTGAGCGCGCCCAACGAGTACGGGTTCTACTCCAACGTGAACCCCGAGCGCGATCATCCGCGCTGGTCGCAGGCGCGCGAGCGCCGCATTGGCGAGTTCCTGATGCGGCCGACGGTGATCTTCAACGGCTACGGCGACCAGGTGGCGTCGCTGTACAGCGGAATGGACCTGAAGAGATACTATTGAAGCCCCTCGTCTTTGCCGCCGCGCTGGTTCCGTTTGCACTGCTCATCTGGCGCGGCTTCACCGGCAACCTCAGCGCCGATCCGCTCGCCGAGATCACCAACGAGACCGGCATCTGGACGCTGCGGTTCGTCGCCGTCACACTGGCCATCACCCCGCTCCGGCGTGTCACCGGCTGGAATCCGATCATCCGGTACCGCCGCATGCTGGGGCTCTTCGCGTTCTTCTACGGCACGCTCCACTTCCTGACCTACGTCGTCGCCGATCGCTTTGCCAGCCTCGATTTTCCCGACGGCTTCGTGGCCTGGAGCACGGTGGTGAATCTGCTGGCGGCGATCTGGGAAGATGTCGCCAAGCGCCCCTACATCACGGTCGGCTTCATCGCGTTCGTCTCGATGGTTCCGCTGGCGCTGACGTCGACCGCCGCTTGGATTCGCCGCCTCGGCGGCCGCAACTGGCAGCGTCTGCACCGCCTCATCTATCTGACCGGCATCGCCGCGGTGACCCACTACTGGTGGAAGGTAAAAGCGGATACACTGCACCCCGCCATCTACGCGGCGATCGTCGCCGTCCTGCTCGGGTTCAGGGTCGTGCTCGCGATCAAGCGCTCGCGATGGCAGCGCCAGCCCGTTCAGGCTAGCGCCTGAACCAGCTGCGGTTCTGCGTTCTGGGTTCTCGGGTTCCAGGTTCTGATTCGGGGTTCCTGGTTTCTGGTTCGGAGATGCAGGAGCCTGGACCGTGGAACCTGAACCTGGAACCGGCACCCAGAACCCAGAATCCAGAACCAAGAACCGTAAGAACACAAGATGCTGTCCACAGATCTCAACTGCAGCCTTCCTGACACTCTTTCATTGCGCGTACGCGAGCGGATGGCCTCGTTCCGCCAGCAGAACGTCGTGCGCCGCATCTGGGATCGCGATTCGTCCGTGTGGTCCAATGCCGACGAAGATCGCTGGCTGGGATGGCTGTCCCTGCCGGCCCAGCGGCAGGGTCTCGAGCGGCTCGTCACATTCGCGAACGAGATCAAAGCCGAAGGCATCACCGATGTCGTGTTGCTCGGGATGGGCGGTTCGAGTCTCGCGCCGGAGGTGATGGGCTCGATCGTTGGCCGCGCCGACGATCGTCCGAATCTCCACGTCGTCGATTCCACCGATCCCGGACAAATCCTCGCGGTCGACCGCGCGATCGACTGGCCGCACGCGCTGTTTCTGGTTGCCTCGAAATCGGGCACGACCCTCGAGGTGAACATTCTCAAGCAGTACTTCTTCCATCGCGCGGTCCAGCAGTTCGGCGAGTCCGATGCCGGACGCCGCTTCGTGGTGACGACCGACCCGGGTTCGAAGATGGAGCAGATCGCGCGCCAGGAAAAGTTTCGCGAGATCTTCCCAGGCATTCCGAGCGTGGGCGGCCGGTACTCCGCGCTCTCGAACTTCGGTCTCGTTCCGGCGGCGCTCATCGGCATCGACACCGGCATGCTCCTCGATCGTGCGCGGGAGATGGCCGTGCGGTGTGCGTCCGACGGCGGAGACAATGCCGGATTCGAGCTGGGCGTCGTGCTGGGGGAGGCGGCGCTGGCAGGCTGCGACAAGCCGACGCTGGTCGCCCCGGCGGGGCTTGCCAGTTTTGGCGTCTGGCTCGAGCAGCTCGTTGCCGAATCGCTCGGCAAGCTTGGTAAAGGGATCATTCCGATCGAGGGCGAGGCGACAGGGCAGCCCGACGCGTACGGCCGCGATCGGATTTTTGTCCAGCTGCGCTCGACCTCCGCACCCGATGCCGCCGCCGACGCATTCGTGGAGAAGCTCGAGCGCGCGGGGCATCCCGTTATCCGCATCGAATGGCACGACCGCTATGCTCTGGGAGCGGAGTTCTTCCGCTGGGAGTTCGCGACCGCCGTGGCGGGCGCCGTGCTGGGCGTCAATCCATTCGATCAGCCCGACGTCGAGGCCGCGAAGATCGTGACCAGACGCCTGGCCGCCGAGTTCGAACAATCGGGCACGTTGCCGCAAGAAACGGCCGGCGTGCCGGAGAAGGATGTCGCGTCGCTCCTGGGACAGCTGCACGAAGGTGACTACTTCGCCCTGCTTGCCTTCATCGAGATGAACCAGGCCAACCGCAACGCACTGGACGCGATCCGTGGCATCGTCCGCGATCGGCGGAAGGTGGCGACGAGCGTGGGCTTCGGACCGCGATACCTTCACTCGACGGGGCAGGCGCACAAAGGCGGGCCGAACTCGGGCGTGTTCCTGATGATCACCGGCGACGACCCGGACGACGTGCCCGTGCCGGGGCAGCGCTACAGCTTCGGCACCATCAAGCGGCTGCAGGCACGCGGAGACTTCGAGGTGCTCGCCTCGCGCGGCAGGCGCGTGCTGCGCGTGCATCTGAAGGACGTCGAATCCGGCCTTCGCGACCTGCACGCCGCCATCCAGAAACACGCCTGACCGGCGTGGATTTGCCGCCGCGATCGCGGTATACAATGGCAGATATCCGCTCGTCGGAAGCCCAGCGACGGACGTTTCGAAAAAGGAAGGTACTCATGCGCAACTTCGCGAAGGTTCTCGCAGGCGTTCTCTTGCTCGTCGCTACCGCGTCAGCCAGTCCGGCTCCGGCCGCGCAGGCCTCGGCGCAGCAAGGCCTTCGACAGCCCGATGTCATTTACGTGCCAACGCGTCAGACCGTGGTCGACGCGATGTTGAAGGTGGCCAACGTCAAGGCCGGCGATCTCCTGTACGACCTTGGCTGCGGCGACGGGCGCATTCCGGTCACGGCGGCGAAGCTCGGCGCGAAGGCGGTGTGCATCGACATCGACCCCAAACGCATTGCCGAAGCCAACGAGAACGTGAAGAAGAACGCGGTCGGCGATCGCGTGCAGGTGCTCAACCAGGATCTCTTCACGACCGACATCAGCCAGGCATCGGTCGTCACGCTGTATCTGCTGCCGTCCCTGAATCTCAAGCTGCGTCCGACGTTGTGGAAGACACTCAAGCCCGGCACGCGCATCGTGTCGCACGATTTCGACATGGGTGACTGGAAGCCCGAGCAGACGCTGAACGTCGACGGCGCGACGGTGTACTACTGGACGATTACGCCGGATCTCGCCAAGCGCGCGTCCGAACCGGTGAAATGAGTCGAAAGGCGAAAGTCGGAAGTCGTTAGGCGCAAGTCCAGTCGGGAGTCGCAGGTCGACCGATCACGGTCGTCGACCGATCACGGTAGTAGTCGACCGCTCACGGTAGCGCAGGGCTTCAGCCCTGCTATCACGGTGGCGCAAGGCTTCAGCCTTGCCATTCCGGTAGGGCGCGGCTTCAGCCGCGCCATAGCCCGAATCTATAAACTGAAAACTAGAATCTGGAATCTACGGCTGGGGATTTCAGATTTTAGTTCTTAGTTTCTAGTTTTTAGTTTCGCCCGCCCGCCCCGTCCTCGCGAGCATCACCAACCCCACCCCGGCCCAGAACAGATTTCTTGCCGTCCGCACCGTCGCGATGGTGACGCCCGTGGCCGAACCGATGCCGAGAATTTCGGCGACCGATCCGGATCCCATCTGATCGACGCCCAGCCGCAGCGGCACGAACTTGAACGCGATCGTGATCAGCCGTTCGACCGTGCCCAGGACAATCGCGACCAGCGCCGTGCGATGGCTGTGGCCGACGAGCAGCAGTAGAAGCACGTAGATTTCCACGATCGCCGCGACATGAAAGGACAATTCAAACAGCAGGATGCGCCCAACCTGTCCGTTGCCGGCCGACGCGAAGCGGAAGACGCGATCTTCGGCGTCGCGGACGGCATCGTGCCTGAGAAACCGGCTCAACACGCGCGGCTGGGTTCGGAGCAGCCACCACACCGACACGCTCGCCACGATCGCGACGATGCCGAGCGAGAGCGTGATGGTGAGAGCCGCGTTGGCGGGCCGATAGCCCAAAAGAAAAGCGAGCGTCCCGACGATGACCACGATCGCCACGCTGATGCTGTAGAAGATGTTTTCGAGGACGACCGACGACACCGCGGCCGGCGTCGAGATGGTGCGCCGGCTGAGCAGCGCTTTCGTGCCCTCGCTCGCCAGCGGTCCAAGGGGCAGCACGTTGCCGACGGCGTCGCCGGTGACGAACGCTCTGAACGCGTCGCCAAACGTGAAACGCTCCTGCTCGTCCACGCACAGCGACCAGGCTTTGGCGCGGACCGCCATGCGAAAGGCCGACAACGCGAGCACGGCGAGGAAGCCGTAACCGATCCGGCCAAGCTGTGCGAAGATTTCCCGCGGGCCGGCGGCCTGAAGGGTGTAGATGAAGAGAACGACGCCCGCGACGGTGCCGATGACGGCGATGGGTTGGATGCGGGCGCGTGCGCGCGCGGAGTCCGGCATGGACAGGCACGGAGTCTATCAAAAGGGACGGAACGGCTCCTTGTGCCTAAGTGAACAGCCAGCTACCGCCCGGATGGACGACGATAGCAACGAGGTCTTCATGAAACGATTGGTTCTCATCTGCGTTTTTGTCTTATTGGCCGCGCACGACGCGGCGGCACAGGGATTCATCGTCCCGTTTATCGGCACCACGCTTACCTCACCCAGTAAGAACGGCGACAGTACCAAGCCCGGATATGGCGTCGCGTTCGGCGGCATGGGCAAAATCGTCGGAGCCGAGACCGAGATTGCCTACTATCCGGAAGTCATCGACACTGCGCCCAATGCGATCGCCAAGAGCCGGGTGATCTCATTTTCGGGCGGGATGCTCATCGGTCCTCGGCTGGGACCCGTCACACCGTACTTCGCCATCGGCGCGGGCAATCTGAATCTCAACGTGACGGGCGTGGCGAGTGTGATCGTGCCGAATCCTGAGAGCATTTCGAACAACTACTTCACGTTCAACACGGGCGGTGGTGTCATGGGATATTTCTCGGACCACTTTGGCCTGCGTGGCGATCTCCGCTACTTCCGCGCCTTCGGCCTCAAGTTCGACGAGTTGGAAAATACCGGCATCGGGTTCGACAAGTTCAATTTCTGGCGCGCCAGCCTGGGCCTGGCAATAAAGTTCTAAAAAAACACCCAAGTTCGTCGGTTCGTCGGTTCGTGAGGTTCGTGAGGTTCGTCAGGTTCGTGCGGTTCGGACGTCGTAGGTTCGTAAGGTTCGCGGCTTGCCCGCCGAAGCGCTATGCGCAGAGTGTGCGAAGGCGGGTAGCGCAGGGCTTCTTGACCGCGGTAGCGTCGCGAAGGCGGTTAGCCCTGCATCCCGCGAATGCGATTTTGTGATAAAGTCAGAAGGTTCGGTCGGTCTTCGAAGGCCAGTCCTCACACAATGACGCGGGGTGGAGCAGTCCGGTAGCTCGTTGGGCTCATAACCCAAAGGTCGGGGGTTCAAATCCCCCCCCCGCAACCAGATAAAAGCGAAAGGGTTACAGTGAAAACTGTAGCCCTTTTTTTGTATTAGAGCAGTGCGTATCCAGCGCTCATCCAGCGACATGCGTTGGACTGGCAGCGCTGCTGTTCGTAGGCAGGAGACCCGTCCGATCCGGATGTGGTCTACTAACGTCAGCCACATGGAATACATTGAGGGTGACCCCGCGCGGAACTCAGTGGAGCGGTTTAATTGAGAATTAGGTCCTCGTTCTTAGAAAGTCACCTGACTAGTCCATCCTGAGCGCGATCGACGGATTGATGCGGGCGGCCTTCCGCGCCGGCCAAGCCGCCGCGGCGACCGCGCGAGAGCAAGTCGGTCTCGACCTTAGACACGCATTCAGCCTGGACGGGACCAGAGCCTTCACAACTCGCGCACGGGGGTGGGTGGGTGTTGCCGACGATCGACTTCGGGTGTGCACATAATGTGCGCAGCATGACGGCCAAACGGTCTAGAAAGCGCGTCGCATCGGTGCGTGAGTACGTCGCGTCGAAGCCGAAAGAGTCTCGAGCCAGCCTCGAAGCGGTGCGCCGGGCGATTCTCAAGGCGCTCCCGAATGCGCAGGAAGGGCTGGCCTACCAGATGCCGGCCTACACGCTGAACGGCGTCGGCGTGTTGTATTTCGCCGGATGGAAGGCACACTACTCGCTCTATCCCGCTAGCGATGCGTTGGTCGAGGCGTTCGCCAAGGAGCTGGCGCCATACGAACGCAGCAAGGGGACGCTCAAGTTTCCATTGTCCGAGCCTGTGCCCGTCCGCCTGATTGAGCGGATCGCGAAGTTCCGGGCCCGGCAACTCACGACGCGCGATGCCGCTACGGGCCGGCGCACAGGCGGACGGGAAGGACAGGTCGATCGGATCCGCCGCATCTGCGCCGCGCTTCCCAGCGCGTTCGAGAAGATGTCGCACGGCACGCCCTGTTTCTTCGTCGAGCAGGGCAAGGGCTGCTTCGCGATGTTTTCCGAGCACCACCGCGACGATGGCCGGCTGTCGCTTTGGGTGCCGGTGGCGGACGGCCTGCAGCCGCTGATGATCGAAGAATCGCCCGACGTCTACTTTTACCCGCGGTATGTCGGCGCCGGCGGGTGGGTCGGCATCCTGCTCGATCAGATCGGGGATGACGCGCTCGAGAGCCACCTGCGCGAGGCACGGCGGATCATCGCGTCCAAGCGGAAGCCCGCGCGCAAGCCGCGCGGCATGTAGGGTCCGCACGGCGGACCGAGCCCACGAGCCGCGACGTGCAATTCCGGGCGGATTGGCCGGCAGTCGTCACGGAATTGGGCTAGCCGGCATAACATCCCCGAGGTCTGCCGCCACGCGCGTCGCGTCTAACGGCGGCCATCCCCCTCATAGTCGCCTAGTGTTTGCGAATCGCAGCAGAAAGCTTCGGCCTTTTTTGTTTCCACGTGACGTTCGCGCTAAGCAGGTGTCGGCGCGTCCTTTCGAAATGCGGAGGGACTACGCCACTGGATGCTGCGACGGACCCTCTCCAGATGCGCTTTGCGCCGCTCTTCAAGAGCCTGCAACTGCTCCTGCAGAAACAACGCTGACAACCACGGCAGCAAAGCGTATCGCTCAGGCTTACCATGCAGGCGTACGCGATGGCTGCGTCGCGGGAGCTCAGGGGGATCGGATTGCGCAAGTAATTCTGCGATTGCCAGACGGCGTTCAAAATCGCTTCGCAAGATGTCTGTCCTCCGCCGATTCAGCAGAGCAATCCAGTCGCCAGCGCCGAGTCGAGTCGGTTCAAGCACTTACATATTTGGGCGACCTCCGAATTGCGCCGAATCGAAGCAGCGAGTCTTATTCCGACACAACTACGCCGTGACGAATGAGTTCGCCGGCGCAGCCACTCCGGGATGTGGACCTGTCGAGAATACATCGCGCTCCAATCGCAGCACTGGATCCTATTCAGGCGCGACGGCGCCGACTCGGGCGTGAGGACTTCGACTTCGAGGCTTTGATCGGCATCTGGCGAGGGCTTGTGACGGTCCAGCGATGCGCGCACTGGCGACAGGCCCAGACCGACACGAGGACGCCGCGATCGCGGCGGATTTCGTCGAGACTGATCCAGACGCTTGAGGCGGCGCACTCAGGGCAGGGAGATTTCATCGCGAACGTCGGAGTATACCGGTACGGCGCGCTAGTGCGGTACGGGGCGATTTGAAATGGCGCTACCCCGTGTGGCGGGCAGCGTTCACGTTGCGGCATGACCGCAAGTGTGGCCTATCGGCCGCGTGTTGTGGGCTGTTGCGGATTGAACAGTTTCGCCAGTGCCTCGAGGGGGCCGCCGACGTTCCCAAGTTGCTCAATTAGAAACAATTTGTATATACGGTGCGAAATCGCACCGAAGTTGACGGGAGCCAGGCGGTCGAGCCGCGCGCATAACAGAGAGCGAGCGGCCCCCGAATAGGCACTCGTGGCAGCGCCTCGTCCAACGTGTTAAGCTCTGCGCCCTTCCGCGTCCCAATTGGGTTCCGACTGAACCGGCGTTCACGCACGAACTGATCAGGAGGACGTCATGACGCTGACCCGAAAGCGGCTCCCACTCATCACTCTCTGCTCGCTGCTGCTGCTGTCGGCAACGGCTTACGCCCAAGTGACGACGGCCGATTTGGTAGGAACGATTCGGGACACCTCTGGTGGCATCGTGCCCGGTGTCACGGTCGTGTTGACGAACGAGGCGACTGGAGTCAGCCGCACCGTCACCACCGGTGCGGCGGGGACATACATTTTCACGACCCTCCAGCCCGGCCGCTACCGGCTCACCGCCGAAATCCAGGGGTTTCGCAAGGTCGAACGCACGGGCGTCGAATTGCAGGTCAATCAACGCGCCGCGATCGACCTGCAGCTGGAAGTCGGCCTGATCAGCGAGACCGTGACGATAGCGGGCACGGCGCCGCTGCTCGAGACGCAATCGTCGGTGCTCGGCACCGTGATTGAGGAGAAGCAGGTCCAAGACCTGCCGCTGAGCGGACGCAACTTCGTGCAATTGGCCACGCTCAGTCCCGGTGTCTCGGGCGCGGGCTCCGGTATGCGCGGCACGATCATGAGCGGCACGCGGCCCGATGACCTCCGTCCGGGCACCGAGCTCTTCGTCAACGGCAACAGGGAGAACTCGAACAACTACCTGTACGACGGCGTCGACAACAATACGCGACTGACGCTCGTGACGGTGCTTCGCCCGAACGTCGAAGCGATCCAGGAATTCAAGGTTCAGACGAACCTCTATTCCGCGGATCAAGGCCGGAATCCGGGCGGACAGATCAACGTCGTCACCAAGTCCGGCGGCAACGCCTTTCACGGCGTTGCGTACGAGTTCCTGCGCAATGCCAAGCTCGATGCGAACAACTTCTTCGCAAACCGTGCCGGCCAGGAGAAACCGCCGTTCGAGCAGAATCAATTCGGAGGCGCCCTCGGTGGCCCGATTGTCGCGAACAAGACCTTCTTTTTTGCCGACTACGACGGTTTCCGCCAGGAGTTGGGCCGCGTCTTCGTCAACACCGTGCCGACGGCGAAGATGCGGCAAGGAGACTTCAGCGAAGTAGGGACCATCTACGATCCACTGACGACGGTGGCGGTTCCCGGCGGGAGCGTCACACGCTCGCCCTTCCCGGGGAACCAGATACCACAGAACCGCTGGGATCCGGTGACAGCCAAGTTGATGAACGCCTATCCGATGCCGACTACGTCAGCATTGTCGAATAACCTTGTCACCACGCCATCACGCACACAGGACTGGAATCAGTTCGACGTTCGCGTGGATCATACGCAGAGCGATCGGAATAACTTTCTCGGCCGCTACTCCTGGTCAAAGACGTCGACTGTCAACCCGTACACATTCGCGCCGGTTCAGCTGCCGGGAGTGTCAAAGGCCGTCGGTCTCGGGAACGAGGACACCTTCGCCGGTCCGTCAAATCTGTGGGCAGAACACGCGGTGTTCGGGTGGGTCCATGTGTTCTCATCGCGCCTCCTCCTGGATTCGCGTGCCGGCTACAACCACTTCAATCTCGAGTTCACGCAAGCCGACGTCGTCAGCGGCGACCAGCTCGGAGAACAGCTCGGCGTGCGCAACGCCAATCAACAGCTGGGCCAGGACGGCATACCCATATTCAGTCCGGCGAACTACACGGGTATTGGTCACAGCCGTTCGCTGCCGATTTTCCGGCACGAAAAAATGTTTCAATCCGTGACGAACCTGACCTACCAGGGTGAGAAGCACACGATCAAGACCGGCTTCGACGTTCGGCGCCGTCACATGGGCGAGTTCCAAACCAACCGCGGCAACGGGCGGTTCAACTTCTCCCCGAACATCACCAACAATCCCGTGACGAATACGGGCGGGCACGTGATGGCTTCGTTCCTGCTTGGGGCGCCAAGTCTGATTGAGCAGGACTACCTGCTCGCGTCCGACGTCGGGATGCGCAGCATGGAATACAGCGCCTACATCGCCGACGATTGGCGTGCGACGTCGAAGCTGACGTTGAATCTCGGCCTCAGGTACGAGCTCGATACCCCGTTCACCGAAGTGGACAACCTGTGGGCGAGCTTCGATCCGGATACCGCAACGGTTCTCGTCGCCGGACGCAACGGCGTGAGTCGATCAGCGGGAGTGAAAACCTTTACGAAGGCCTTTGCGCCTCGCCTTGGGTTTGCGTATCAGATTGCACAACGTACGGTCGTGCGCGGCGGAGCGGGCATCTTCTGGAACACACCGGGCAACGGAGGTGCTGCGTTGCGGCTGCACAGGCACGTGCCCTTTGGGCCGATCTACAGCTTCAATCCGGGGACGCAGTTCGTGACGCAGCGCGTCTCCGACGGCTTCCCGACGATTCCGCCGCAAGACCTCTCGCTTGCCGACAATCCTGCCGGCAGCGTGATCGGCGTCGATCCGAACTATCAGCCGGGGTACGCCGAACAGTTCAATCTGACCGTCGAGCAGGAGCTTCCGGCGGCCACGATGCTCAAAGTGTCGTACGTGGGCAATATCGGCAAGCATCTCGACACGACGTTCAACCTGAACCAGGCGGTACCGGGAACGGGCGCCGTCAACAATCGCCGCCCGTTTTTCGCGGTCCGTCCCGCGCTGGCCGACGTGAACTGGGCCGTCTCCGACGGCACCGCGTCCTATCACGCGCTGCAATTCAGCGCCCAGAAGCGGCTGACGCACGGATTCAACGGGCTGCTGTCGTATACGTGGAGCCACGGCATCGACACCGTCGGTCAGAGTTTCGGGGGCGGCGCCGATGGACCCTTGCCGCAAGACCCCCTCAATCGACTCGCGAGCCAGGGCAATTCGCCGTTCGATATGCGCCATCGTCTGACGATCGCATGGAGTTACGCGCTGCCTGGCGGTTGGCAGATCAACGGCATCAACCTCTTCCAGACCGGTCTGCCGTTTACGCCGACGCTCAGCGCGACGACGATCAATACGGGGACCGGCCAGCGGCCCGACCGCATCGCAGACGGCAAGTTGGCGGACCCGACCGTGGACCGGTGGTTCGACACCTCGGCGTTTACGACGCCGGCGCCATTCACCTATGGCAACGCGGGCCGGAACATTCTGTATGGCCCTGGCCGCGTGAATTTTGATTTTTCGGTGTTCAAAGAGTTCCGCGTCAAAGCGGAATCACGGATCCAATTCCGCGTTGAAGTCTTCAATGCGTTCAACACGGCGCAGTTCGATCTCCCGAATGCGTCGATCGGCGCGGCCCAGGCGGGTACGATTACCGCCATCGTCGGCACGCCGAGGCAGATTCAATTGGGTATGAAGTTCATCTTTTGATGCGACCTCCGGCTCACGCTGCGACGCGCGGTCGCCAAGGCGTTCTACGCCAGTGCTGTCCTGCGCACCAGCGTGAACATCACCATAGCGCCGGCCATGCCCAACGCCAGTGTCTGAACTCGCGCTGATTGGTCAGCGAGGGCCGTCGGCGTTCACGACAAGTCGTAGACGATTTCGCTACTTCGCGGGCGCCTCGCGGACGAACCGCGCCGCATAGAGCGCAATGTTGGAACCCGTGACCGCGTACGCTTCCGGAAGGAGCGTCATCAGCGTGGCCCCGGTGAGGCCCTGCTCGTAGGACACGAAGCGGTAGCGCGTGAGCTTGTCGCTCGGCCGCTCGTGGAACACGACCCACTCGCCGCTGAACTCGACCGTTCCCGCCGCCGCCGCGCGGACCACGCTGCCGCTGGACAGACCCTGAAACCTGTAGCTGTACCGTCCGTCGGCTGCGATGGAATAGTAGTCCCCGGCAAACGTCACCGACGTGCCGGCGTAGGTGCCGGTACTGCCATTCACATACGACACGACACTCGCGCCTCCGGTCTTCCAGTCGCCGACGAGATCCGCGACCCCGATCGTCGTCTTGATCGGCGCCGCACGCAGCGGAGCGATACGGACGCTGCCAATCACCATCCGCACCGTTTCATACAGGGCGTCGAGCACAGCACGGTTGGGACCGACAACCACCACCGGAACGAACGTCGCGACACTGGGCCGCAGGATATAGAGGGCGACCTCCCTGGTGCGATTGGCCACGGCGCCACCTGACCACCTCGCAGCATAGCCGACCGATCCGCGAACGTCGTAGATCGGCGACGGCAGCGACAGGCGGGGATCATTCTCGACCAGCGTGCGCCACGCAATCGCAAAGTCCCTGTCGGCAGCGCCGCTCGTCGGCTGAGGCGCCGTCAGAAGGATGATCAGGTACGCGCCATTACTGTTCTGCCAGACCATCTCGCCGCGATCAGGCGCGCGGGTCTCGTACTTCCAGCCGTCCGGCACTGCGACGGACAGCGGCCCGATGGTCTTCACGTCGGCGATGGCGAGGCGCGGAAGCAGCGTCGTGGCAAGCAGCAACACGCCAGCCGTCAACGGCCGCAAGTGCGGACGCAGGCATCGTTCGTTAATCATGTTGGTCATGGCTTCATTTGCCGCCGGCGTACATTTTGGTGAGCTGGTACAGAAAGTCGCGCTTTCCATCAACGACTGGACTCGCATGCGTTCGTTGAGTCCGTGCGCATTGTTCGTCGCGCCGTCGCACAAATAGGGTGACTGCGAGCGAACGCGTGTAGCGCATGGTCACAGATCCTCTCGGTTTGCGAGCGGAGATTAGTCGAACCGATCGGGAAAAGGCAAACGAACATCGAGCGGCTGCGCGGGCACCGGCTTCCAGCCCGACGTGATCATCGAGTGCACGGGCGTCGGGCAGGTCATCATCGACGCGATCAATACCGTCGCTTCTGGCGGTGTGGTGTGCCTCGCGGCTAGGTCGTGCCGGCCATCCGGTGGAACAACCGTCGACGATCGCTCTCGAAGTGATAGAGCTTCGCGACTTCGATGCGCCTCGCGAGGGCGCCGAAAACGAGGATGGCGGCCAGCACACCCAGCATCGGGCCGACCCAGTAAATCCACCATCCGTCCCAACGGCCTGAGATCAGCGCAGGACCGAAGGTACGTGCCGGGTTGGTGCTCGTACCGGAGATGTGTGACTCGAGCGGCACCATGACGGCATACAGAAACGGGATCACATACGGCGTGTAGGGTCGCAGATGTAGAAACCCCAGAAAGATCATCAGCGTCGCAACCAGGGCAAACGTCGTGACAGCCTCACCCATGACGACCGTTGCCGTTGAGTAGCCCGCACCCGGAATCGTGGCGCCGAACGCGATGCTGCGTCCCATCGATCCCCACGCCAGAAGGAGAAGAGCCCCAAAGGAGGCGCCCAGCAACTGCGCGACGATATAGCCTGCCGCCGTCCGCCCGTCGAGTTTGCGCATCGCCCAGAAACCCATGGTGACGGCCGGGTTGATGTGCGCCCCACTTTCTCTACCGACACGCGAGAGCGCGACCGATGTGCCCACACAGCCAAAGAGAAAGGCCGTCAACGCCGTCCTCGCGTGCTCGTTCGGCACGAGTCGTCCCATCGGGCTGCCGGCTCCGGACATCACGATCACCAGCGACAGTCCGCCAAACACCAGCGCAGCCGTGCCGATCACCTCGGAGGAGAACAAGCGCCAGCGGACCCGCCAGTCTGTTTTTGTCGACTCTGTCTGCACCGCCTTCTCTCCGCTTGGCCCTACCCAAGGTCACCTCATTTATGACCGGATGCGTGGGCCAGATGTTCCTCTCTGACCTGCGCGGGTTTCGCGCCGGTTTTTTCGAACGCGGCCTTCTTACCCATGGCCAGCGCGCGCTCGGGATCCAGCACGCCGTAGAGCTCGATGAGCTTGGCGACGAGTCCGGTCCACCCGGTCTGATGACTGGCGCCCAACCCGGCGCCGTTGTCGGCGTGGAAGTACTCGTAGAAGAGGATGTAGTCGCGCCAGTGCGGATCGGTCTGGAACTTCTCGCTGCCGCCGTACACCGGGCGACGGCCCCGATCGTCGCGGGTGAACGTGCTGACGAGCCGGTCGGAGATCTCCTTGCTCACCTCGAACAGGTTCATCAGCCGGCCGGAGCCGGTGGGACATTCGATTTTGAAGTTGTCGCCGTAGTACAGGTAGAAGTTCTGCAGCGCCCGGATGATGAGCGCGTTCACCGGCATCCAGACCGGACCCCGCCAGTTGGAGTTGCCGCCGAACATGCCCGTGTTCGATTCCGCCGGCAGGTAATCCACCCGGTACTCCTGGCCGTTCGCATGGAAGACATACGGGTTCCGCTCGTGGAACTTCGAGATCGAGCGAATGCCGTGAGGCCCCAGGAACTCGTTCTCGTCGAGCATCCTCGTGAGAATCCGGCGGAGACGCTCCGGGTTGACGAGGGCGAGCACACCCCGCTCGGCCACGCCGAAGTGACCTGGGCCGGTCGGGTGTATTGTCGACAACAGCTCGGGGTTCCGGCGCATGCGCTCCTGCACATAGGCCATCGAGTTCGGGATCTGCTCCCGCTGCGACTTCTCCATCACCGTGGTTGCGCACAATGGAAGGAGTCCCACCAGTGAACGCACCTTGAGCCGCGTGGCGCTGCCGTCGGGAAGCCGCAGGATGTCGTAGTAGAAGCCGTCCTCCTCGTCCCACATGCCGCCGGGGCCGGACTGGTTCATCGCAGCGGCGATGTAGTAGAAGTGCTCCACGAATTTGAAGACCATGCCCTCGTAGACCGGATCGTGGACGGCGAGCTCGATCGCGAGTTCCAGCATGTTCTGGCTGAAGAGGGCCATCCACGCCGTGCCGTCCGCCTGCTCGAGGTGACCGCCGGTGGGCAGCGGGGCGCTGCGGTCGAAGACGCCGATGTTGTCCAGGCCGAGAAAGCCACCCTCGAACACGTTCTTGCCGAAGCGGTCTTTGCGGTTGACCCACCAGGTGAAGTTCAGCAGGAGCTTGTTGAAGGTCGATCGGAGAAAGTCCAGGTCCGGCTTGCCGTGCAGGGCCTGCTCGGTGCGATGGAGGAACAACGTGGCAAAGGCGTGGACGGGCGGGTTCACGTCGCTGAAGTTCCACTCGTACGCGGGCATCTGGCCGTTGGGGTGGAGGTACGCGCCACGAAGCATCAGGTCCATCTGCTGCTTGGCAAAGTCGGGGTCCACGATCGCCAGCGGCAGCGTGTGAAACGCCAGATCCCAGGCCGCGTACCAGGGGTACTCCCACTTGTCGGGCATCGAGATGATGTCCTCGTTCAACATGTGGTACCACTCCGAGTTCCGCGCGGGGCGATAACCGTGATGGAGCGGGTTGGAGTTGTGCTCGTCGAGCCAGTTGTCCCCGTCGAAAAAGAAGAACTGCTTGCTCCACAGCATGCCCGCCAGGGCCTGGCGCATCACGTTGGCGGCATCTTCGCCGACCGATGGCGGCGTGACCGACGCGTAGAAGTCGTCGGCTTCACGAAGCCTGGCGGCGAAGACATCGTCGAACGCCTGCCCGAAGGGTTGGCCTTTTTGCTTCGGAGGCATGGGCGAGAGCCGCACGCGAATCACCTCGGACTGACCGGCGCCGACGGTGACCTTGTAGTGTGCCGCGACCTTCGTACCCTGCCTGCCGGGGTTCACGGCACCCTGGTTGCCGTGGACGACGCAGTCGTTGATGCCGTCCTTGACGTGCGCGCTCTCGTTCTTCTGCCCCGGAAAGAGCCGCTCGTGGTTCGTTTCGTTCTCGGTGAAAAGCAGTGGCACGTCGCCTTCGCACGACAGGACGAACTCGCCGAGCACCGGGTGCGCCACCGACGCCGCGCTCACGCCGGCCGGCGCCTCGGACTGACGGAGGTGGGGCTTCTGGCCGGCCCTGTTGGATTCGGCAATCCAGGCCGACCAGTCGTTGCGGAACCACAGCGTCGGCAGGAGATGCAGGTCTGCCGCGTCCGGTCCCCGGTTGATCGCCGTGATGCGCACGAGGATGTCTTCCGCGGCGCCCTTGGCGTACTCCACGAACACGTCGAAGTAGCGGTCGTCGTTGAAGACGCCCGTGTCGAGGAGCTCGTACTCCATCTCGTCGCGGGTGCGCCGGCTGTTGGTCTGCACGAGGTCGGCATAGGGATACGCCGCGTGCGGGTATTTGTACAGAAACTTCATGTACGAGTGGGTCGGGGTGCTATCGAGGTAGAAGTAGTACTCCTTGACGTCCTCGCCGTGGTTGCCTTCGCTGTTGGTCAAACCGAAGAGGCGCTCCTTGAGGATCGGATCGTTCCCGTTCCACAAGGCCAGCGCGAAGCACAGGCGCTGTTTGTCATCGGAGATGCCGGCCAGGCCGTCTTCGCCCCAGCGATAGGCGCGCGATCGGGCCTGATCGTGGGTGAAGAAATTCCAGGCGTCTCCGTTTTCGCTGTAGTCCTCGCGGACCGTTCCCCACTGGCGCTCGCTGAGGTACGGACCCCATTTCTTCCAGTCGACCTTGCCCTCGCGAGCCTCGTCAAGCCTGGTCTGTTCAGCTGTATTCATCGGCTTTTCCTTTCGCTGCGAATTCCCTGAGATTCGCAGGAAGCATACTGCGATATCGCAACGTGGCAACGCGATTCAGTGCCCGACGCGACAAATGACGTCGAGCTGAGCGGTCATGCAGATAAAGGGGGGAGCAGCTTCTCCGTCCGCTCATGGATGTCGAGTTCGCCCGCGATCGGCTCCGGCCGACGAGAGCCAGCCGTGGCGGCCGCCGCGGCTGCCACGACCAGCAGGGCGACGGCGCCGCGACACACGCCAGATTACGAGGATGGTGTTTTCATGACGGCTTACGGTGTCAGGCCGAAGGCCTGCTGAAGTTTACCGAGCGAGGTCTGCACGGCTTGCCAATTCGTCATGGTCGGGCTCGGGTGCGCGTCGACGAATGTCTGGAGCTTGGCCACCTGTTCAACAACCTGCCGCACTTCACTTGTCGCCGGCTTGCCGTCGCTCGTACGGGATTTCACCGCATCGGCCTGCTTGATGAGCACCTCGACGTCCTTCCTGGCCGTGTCCTTCTCGGGCTTCAGCAGGGTCTTGTCTTTGTCGAGGTCGCTCTTGAAGCGGTCCGCGGCCTCGGCGATCGTTGAAGCGACGCTCGCCGTCTCCCTATCGTTCATCCGACGGACCGCGGCGCCATCCGGAAGGGGAAACGTAGTGTTGTACGCGTCCGCCAGTTGCTTGAGATTCGTCGTCAGCCGATCCCATTCGCTGCGGCCCTTCATGTCGCTCGCCGAGCGTTGCATGAACGTGTCGATGGCCGTGGATTGTTTGAGAACGGCGGTGACCTCGGGGCCGGCGGCGTAGTCCGCGGTGAATCGCTCCTTGAGCTTCTTGGTGTTGTCCTGATAGTCCTGGAGAGCGCCGGAGACCTTTATCTCACCGTTCGCTCCTTGTACCGTCGATCCCTTGAAGTCGCCGTCGAGGTTGCCTTCGAACTTGTCACGTCCCTCATCGACCTGGTCGATCAGCATCTTGACGTCCTTGTCAGAGAGGCGTTCAGGTCGCTCCTGGGCGAGCGCGGGCAGGGTCCAAAGGGACAGGGCGGTCACGAGGAGAACGGTCTGGGCGCGCGCGGCGGTCAGGCGTGGGCTGCGAGTGGATTTCATGGTTGTTCCTTGTCTTATCGAGTGATGGATCTGGCCTAATCCCTCAGGCTAGCAGCGTCCCCGCACCTCGACTGTGTCGAATTGAACAGGTTCACTCAATGCCGCGCGACAGGCACAGGAGACCACTGTGAACGAGTGTGTCCGGACACCGGCGGTTCCTCGATCGGGGCCTCGAACGCCGCCCTGTATGCGAAGCCCGCGACTGCGGCGCCGATCACCGGCGCAAGCCAGAACAACCAGAGCTGCTGGAGAGCCCAGCCTCCGACGAACACCGCAGTGGCAGTGCTGCGCGCCGGATTGACCGAGGTGTTCGTCACCGGGATGCTGATCAGATGGATCAGCGTGAGGGCGAGGCCGATGGCGAGCCCGGCGAATCCCGCAGGGGCCCGTGTGTGAGTAGTGCCGAGAATGACCAGCAGGAACATGAACGTCATCACGACTTCGCACACAAGCCCCGCCGCCAGCGAATACTCACCAGGTGAGTGCGGGCCGTAGCCGTTCGAGGCAAACCCGCCTGCGAGGCTGAAATCGGCGCGCCCGCTCGCGATGAGAAAGAGCACGAGTGCGCCGGCGATGCCACCGAGGACTTGCGCCGCGGTGTACGGCAACAGCAGGCCGGTGGGGAAGCGACCTCCTGCCCACAGGCCGACGGAGACAGCGGGGTTGAAGTGACCGCCCGAGATCGGGCCGAGCGCGTACGCCCCGGTGACGACCGTGAGACCGAACGCCAGTGAGACCCCGAGGAATCCGATCCCGACGGCTGGAAAGGCGGCGGCGAGCACCGCGCTGCCGCAACCTCCCAGTACGAGCCAGAACGTGCCGATAAACTCCGCTGAGAGCTTGGAGAACATGGCGCACTCCTTTGGTGACCCTGCGACGATCGTCACGAAGGTATCGTCCGGCGACGCGGAACAGAGCATCTTCCGTACCGGGAGGGGGCGAGGATCGTCGTCAATTCGAGGAGGTATGACGCAGGCGCACGGGATCCCGCGACCCAAGCCGCGTTATGTCGTGTGTGTCGTGATGTTCTCCGCCCGGGCCGCAGCGTTAACTACATCAGAGCGGATGGCTGATGCCGCCGCATAGTGAAGTCAAGGAGGACACATGCCTGCTCGAAAGTTCATTCACACGTTGTTCGGCGTGGCGCTCGTCGGCGTGCTGGCAACCTCGTCGATCGGCGCAATGCCGAACGCGGGGAAAATGACGTACTTCACGTTCAGCAAAGCCGTGCAGCTCCCCGGCGTCGCACTGCCGGCCGGCACCTATATCTTCGAGATCATCAACCCCGACACGAGCGCGAACGTCGTTCGCGTGGCCAGTCGCGATCGCTCGAAGGTCTATCTGACGCAGATCACCCATCGGGTTGAACGCCCGCGGTCGCGTGATATGGAGCCGCGGATCGTGCTCGGCGAGGCTCCGGCTGGCCAGCCGCCCCCGGTGGCGTCGTGGTTTCCCCATGGCGAGACGATCGGCCGCGCGTTCATCTACTAATCTCGACGAGTCAGCGCTCGCCATGCCGGGGCGCGTATGGTGGCCCGGTATGGCGAGCCCGCCCGCAACCAACACAACTCGGCGTGACGTCAACGCGAACAGTGATTCTTTGCCCGTCGATAGATCCGGTGGCAGCCGCTGCAGGAGTCGGCGAGCTGTGCGTTCGCCTCGCTGATTTGTTCCTGACTGCGCGCGCGTGCCGCCGCGGCCGTCGCGCGTGCCGATACGCGCATCGCCTCCACGGCCGCTTTCCACTGTGATTCGTCGACCGGGACCGGCCTGCCGTTCTCACAGGCACGGCCGCTGAGGTTCAGCAGGTCCGCAGACTCCAGCAGTGCAAGGCTGCTGTTCTCGACCGCCTGCCACCCGCCGTAGAGACCGCTGAGCGGGTTGGTCGATGCCGACGGCTTGTCATCGCGGCGAACAGCGGCGGGATCGTCACTCTCAGTGGCGAAGATCACGTTGGCGTTCGGGAAGAGGATCGCCTGCATCAACTGCTGAACCGTCGAGGCGGGGCGGGGCGCCGGGGTCTGCGCCTGCGTTTCCACCCGCGCCATGATGCCGGCCACGATCGCAACCGCAACGAGCAGGCAGCATCGCTTCACGGCTGCGCTTCGCGGCATTTTCCGCCCGGGCAGCGATTGTTCTCCTCGCACACGTATTCGAGCAGGCCGAGCTTGTCCCAATCAGGACGCAGCGTCAGCTCGAAGTCCTGCGAGAACGGGCGTTCGAAGATCTTCGAATCGTCAATCGTGATGCGGTACCGGAGCTTGTCGCCGACACGCTGCAATCGCTCGGTCGTCTTGAGCGCGTCGGTGTGCCACCGGCTCTTCGTCGGATCGGTGTAGTGGTAGTCGTCGAGGATCCACGGCTTGAAGTTGACGGTCTCAATGATCAGCGCGTCGCCGTCCCACCGGCCCACTGAGTCGCCGTAGTAGGTCGGCTCGATGTCCTCCCGATGCGGGCGCCCGTCCGTCGGGATAATCCGCGCGGCGCGCTGCAGCTCCGGAATGATCACGATGTAGTTCTGGTTCTGCACGATCTGGATCGGCAGGATGTAGAGCATGCCCGACGGGAAGCCCGACGGCAGGCAGGCGGCGCGCGGCTCGTCGAGACGAACATCGCCCGTGCGCATGTGGTACAGCAGGCTCTCGGCGCCGGGTTTCACCGGCGACATCTTGTCGGCGTTGAAGATCAGGTTGCCGCGCGGCCCGGTCGCGTTGACCGTGGCCGGCGGTGTGTAGATGCCAGAGAAGTCGGGCTTGCCGTTTGCGGTGCGCGGAATGTCCTGCGCCCGGCTCGAATGGCCGGCGAGGAACACCAGCGCCGTCACGAGTGCCGAAGCGATGAATCGGCGGCTCATTTCCCACCCTCCGTTGGCGTCAGCACATTCGTGCCATCGGCGAACGTGATGCGCCGGGCTGAAGCGTTGTTGGAACCGTCACGGGCACGCACGCCTTCGACGTTGATCACCGAGCCGAGCTTGAGCGCCGTCTTGGTCACCCCGCGGCGCATCAGCGCTCCGGGCGGTGCCGTGGAAAAGCCCCAGGTCGTCAGCTTCCCGTCCTGTTCCTTGACCTCGACATAGAACCAGACATGCGGGTTCTGCCATTCAACCTTCGTCAGCATGCCGCTGACCTTGACCGGCTTGGTCGTGTCGTACTCGGCGGCTTCCGCATGGTGTGCGCGCAGCAATGGGCCCGAGAGAAAGAGACCCAGACCAATCACGAGCAAGAGCAGTCTGTGGCGTGGCATGCAGTGCCTCAAAAAGACGTTTCAAAGACTCTAAGAGAAGGGTTTCGGTTCGTCAACGTATCTCGGCAAAAAACGGCAGCATGCGGCCGAAGTAGAGCACGGCGAACCAGGCGACGAGCGAGACGCCGCCCACGACCTTGAAGGTCACCGGCGTATCGTCGCCGGCCCCAATCGCCAGGACGCGGGCGCCCTGAGTGGTTTCGAAGAACATGGCGTTGAGACCTGCCACCAGCAGGAAGGCGACCTTCCCCCACCAGGCCCAACTCGAGACGTACTGAGAGGGCAGGCTCAGGAAGAACAGAATCCCGGTCGTCAGATTGAGACCGAAGCCGATCAGGGCCAGCGGCATGAACTGCCGCGCGACGGCTAACGGCACCCGCTTCATGAAACCGAGCAGGCGCAGGTCGAAAAATCCTGTCGCGCCGATTAGGAGGGCCAGGCCGATGAAGTGCAACGTCTCGGAGAGCGGCCAGAGCCACGGCGCCTGCGACTGCAGAAACAGCGAGACCGACGTGTTCTGCAGGTCGCGTGCAAATGCTTCAACCGGCATCGTCGCGCTATTTGATGTAGGCCATCAGCCGGCCGGCGACGATGGCGCCAGTCCAGGTCACGAGTGACACCACCGCGAGCACGCGGCCGTGTGCCGGCACGGCGCTCTGATCGCCGGCACTCTTGACGATCCGCACGATCGGCACTGTGACGCCCAGCGCCATGGCGATCAGCGACAACTTGATCCAGAAGATCGCTTGAAACGCTTTCACCGTTGCCGCGATAGCAAACAGGATGAACCCGCTGATGGCGTTTACCGTGAATCCCGCCCACATGATCGGGAACAGCGGTCCAAACGCGGACAGCGGCGCGAGACGGCCCAGCCCCAGCAACCGCACGTTCACGACCAGGGCTGAACCGACGACGAGCGCGAAGCCGGCGGTGTGCAGGACGAGAATGGTGGGGTATCCCCAGATCGACCCAGATTCCGCGATCGTTACGAAGATCTGAAGATGCTGCAGCCACTCAAGAAATGCCACAGCCGCGATGCTACCCTAACTTTCCTCCATGCTTCCTATTTGGGAGATTTCCCCTCGATAACAGTCTTGGTCGAGATGACGGTCCGGGGCTCTTCGATGACTTTTTCTCCTGAGACCTTCATGCCCTTCTTCAGATCGGTGACGGCGGCCGGCTTGCCTTCCACAACGAACCGGAACGTCGGAGGAACGACGTACTCCCGGTTCTCGCCGCTTGGGAGCGTGAGAATCACATAGTTGCCCGACGTGTACCACACGGTGCCATTGGTGACGGTCGTCGTCCGCACCACGATCGGCTGCGTCGTCGTAATCGCCGTCGCCCTGAGAACCGTTCCCGGCCGGAGGTCGCTGATGAGTCTGGCTGTACCATCGATGATGAACTGCCGTCCGGGTGGGATGTCGAAGTAGCGGTACTGGCCGCTCGGCTGCAATTTGACGAGGAGCCAGTTGCCCTCAGTCAGCACCACTTCTCCGGTGATCTGCTCCTGGGTCACCTTGGCATTGCCCGCAGCCTCTGTGACCTTACTTGTCGTGGTCTGCGCTCGAAGCCCCACAGCCGAGGCCAGCAACACCGCCACGCCCGTGATAATGAGATGCCGTTTCGTCATCGTTCCTTCTCCTTTTCGTACGTGCTCCTACCGCCGTGACGTCCCGAAATGGAGCATCTTCCGTGCCGGGAAGGGACGAGGATCGTCGTCATTTTGGAGAGGGCATGACGCAGGCGCACGGAGTACCACGATAGAAACCACGATATATCGTGTGTGTCTCGCCATTGGCGGTTCGTTGACTGACGCTAATCCACCGCTCGATATGCCACGAGCCGCCACTCGGAGCTCACCCGGCGCCAGACGAACACGATCGTCCCGCCCGGCCGTCCTTCATGAACGACCTGCAGCAGGGCGCCGTAGTACTTGCCGTACTCCGGCGTCGAGGACGGCACGAACTTCTTCGGCGGCGTCGTTCCGCACTCGTACAGGGCGCCCAGCTCCGTGGGAGCCTCGACGATCGTGAAGTCCTGATCGAACGCGTGCTTCACGACGCGCACCGCGGACGACCAGGGCACGACGGGATTCATCGCCTGGGTCAGGCTGGTTGGCCGTCCCCACTGGTTCGCGGTCTGTTCCAGCAGCTTCAGGCTCGCCTGCCGCAGACGTTCCGGCGACGTCTTCGGATTCATGTCGAGCGAGTCGGCGACGCACGGCAGAACATCCGGTGCGAAGAACGCCGCGGCTTCCTGGTAGTTGCGCCGGATCAGCCAGTCCACCAGGAACTCCTGCACGGCGTCGGCGATCTCCGGAATCGACGCGGTGGCCCGGTTGGGTGGCACCGTGGTCGGCGGCCGTGTCGGCGCACCACCGAAGGCACCGTCCTCACCGCGCTCGCCGAACCTCACGGCGCCGAACGTTTCCGACCACCAGTTGGCGAAGCCGTTCCACCGCCGCGTGTGGCGTTGCGCGTTGTCGCCGGCCCGGACATCCGAGTTCGAGGACGTGAGATGCCCGTTGAACAACGACTGCGGCGCCTTGCTCGCGCGATAGTCGACGTCGATGTCGGCGCCGAGCCCGTCTTCAGCCACGGAGAACTGGACACTCGGGACGCCCGCGCCAAGGCGGAAGGAGTGCGGGTAGCCGGCATGGTACGCCGTGTTCTCGTGACTCAGGACGAACTCGCGCGATTGTTCCAGAACGTCGCGCGCGTTCGGCCGCAGGGTCACGTAGATGCGGAACTGCTGATCGCCGCTCCGGCCGGCCTGCTCGCCGGCAATGCGATCGAGACCGGCCACGAGGTCGATCGCCCGTCCGAGTGGTTGTCCGCGATCGTCGGTCAACGGCGAGTGGAGGAGCGCGTGCGTGATCGCATCGAACGTCGTCTGTTCGGAAGGGCTGAGCGCCCGGAAGCGTTCGTCGGGCGTGAGGTTCTCGCCAAGCCTGGCGTTCATCGCGCGAGCGTAGGTGTCGAAGATCCGCTGCCGCTCGGGTTCGAGCTCGACGTACCGGTTCCTGACCGGTCGCACGACGACGCGCGGATCGACCAGCGAACGGCCGGGCCACTCGCGATCGATGCCGACGACGCGGAGACCATCGGTCTCTCGGCGCAGATACACGCTCACGGCCATGCCCGGAGGTGCGCCCTCCGCCGTGATGCGCGCCAGGACGTAGCTGCCGGCGGGAGCATTGACCGCCGCGGCCGGTATCGGCTCGACCCTGATCGGTCGATCCCAGCACCGTCGACGGTTTCGCCGTCCTGTTGTCGTAGGTCAGCCAGTCCACGCGGTAGCGGCGCGGCCGCCGCGTACTGGTGTTGCAGCGGCGAGATCGACGAAGGTCAGCTCCGCGCCGCGGACGGCGATGTCGTCGAGCGGAAGCACCGTCGCGAAGTACGTGCGTCCGATGCGGTCGCGCCGATCGATCAGGCAGTCCGCGATCCAGCGTTCGGCCTTCGGATCGGAGTACTGCGCGACCTGCACGATGGCGCGGATGTCCTCGTCTGTGAATGCGGCCACCTGCCGGGCCGCCCAGAAGGCGTCGTCCGGCAGCCGGTTGGCGAACGGCGCGACGTCGTAGACGCTGGCCCACTTGTCCGGCTCGAAGGTCAACGAATCGAAGGCTCCGACCGCCGGCAGATCCGGGTACTTGGCGCGCATCCACGCCGGCGTGTAGAGACCGAGTGCCGGAGATGTTGCGGAGCGCCGCTTCCTGTCCGTAGATCGGATCGCGGCCTTCCCACACCGCCTTCGGCCCGCTGATGCCGCTGCCCAGCGTGGCCATGAAGTCGAAGAGGTAGTGACGGATGTGCGGAGGCTCTCCCGGCGGCTGGATGACGATGTCGAATGTGTGGAGGGCGTCCATCCGCGCGTGGTTCAGCCACGCGGAGAAGACCTGCAGGCCGCGAAGCTCGCGCCGATGCTCGTGCGGTACGACGTCGTTCGGGTCGTCGCTGCGCGTGCCGAACAACTGATACGGACCGATCAGCGACACGCCGTCCATGGGCACCCGGAGGGCGACGGCGCGATAACGGCCGTCGGATCGGCGCGCGACAGCGTCGAGCAGGCGATCGATGTGCTCGGGGATGAGCGGGCGAACATCGGCGTTGGAGGTCACGGCAGTGGCGTTCGTCTCGACGACGAGGCGATCCCGCGCGAACACCGTCAGGTATGTTTCCGGGACGTAATAGCCGAGCGCGTGGAAGAAGCGCGACGAGATCATCTCGGCACCCGTGGCCAGTTCGGGCGCACCGCGCGGGTCGAGGCGCAAGAGGTAGACCCGGTTGTTCTCGTCGCGAAACACGAGCGTTGGCCGCAATCCCGTGTTCTTCAGCAGGAGAACGTGCCACGCGCCCGTTGCCGAAGGCGGTTGATCGTCACCGCTGCCGCGGCGCAGCTCTTCCAGGCTCATGCGCGTGCGGCCGTGACGGTTCACGTACCACGGCCCGTCGAGCACGTCGCCCAGCGTGTTGATGGCCCGGGCGGCGATCACCTGCTTGCCGGGCTGCCGTTCGCCGGGACGGCCGAAGGTCGCCGACACTGCCTCGAGAAGGACGCTGAGATTGCGGCGGCCCGGATCGGGTGCGGGCAACGGTGCCGGTTCGCGCAGGCAGCGGGTCGTCCGGGTAGAACTTCTGCGCCACCGTGTGACGCGGTGCGATGCACATCGCCACGGCGAGGAGCGCCAGCACGACCGCGTGGCGGTAACCCTGCCGTCGACCGGACGTCACTAGAACCTCCTCCGGGAGATGTCACTCAAGGACCAGATCCACCGAACGCCCTCGCGGCTCCTGGCGACGTCCATGCGCAGCACCACTGCGCCGCGCACGCGAACCCGCAGGCCGAGGCCTCCGCTGTAGTTCAGCTTGGAGAAATCGACGTGGCCCTTCATGGGCACCGTCTTGCCGGCGTCCGCGAATGCCGCCATCTCGAGACCGCTGAACACGTACCAACGGTGCTCGACCGCCGCCCCGAACGCATTGTTGTCGTAGAACCGGTACTGGTTGAAGCCGCGCAGGTCGTAGTTGCCGCCGAGCTGCGGCA
The DNA here is from genome assembly GCA_963821395.1 of Vicinamibacterales bacterium. GTDB lineage: Bacteria > Acidobacteriota > Vicinamibacteria > Vicinamibacterales > JAMQPK01 > JAMQPK01. Next base: position 96,537 of record CAWGDY010000057.1, read on the forward strand.
GCAGGTAGAAGGGCACCACGCGATCGTCGCGGCCGGTGTACGCGAACCTGGCCCGCACGAACAGGGCCACCACTCGCTGCTGGTTGAAGTACGGAAAGAACTGCTGCCCCTCGAACGCCAGCTGCCGATGGGTGTAGGTGCCCCCATCCAGATCAAGGTAGCGATCGAACTCGATGCCGTAAAAACCGCCCTGCCGCGGTCCTCGCACCAGGTCGCGGGTGTCGAATCCCGCGAAGAAGCCCCACGACGCGAACCGGGTGTCGTCAAAGAGGCCGGGCGCCGTGGTCTGGTCGAACTTGGTTTCAATCGACGGGACGTCGCCCTCGCCCGCCGAAGCCGTGTGCGCCGCGCCGTATCCAACGTCGAGGCCCGCGTTCAGCGCGCGCGTGAACCGGTAACCGGCGCGGAATTCGACAGATGCCGTATTCAGCCGATAGCGCGTGCGATCTTCTTTCCTGGAGTCGGCGCCAAGGCCGTAGTACTCCATCTGCGGCGATCGTTCGAATTTCGAGTAGATGTTCAGGAAGGTGTCTGCCGCGCGGCGGACCCCATTCACCTGCATCTCGCCGTCGACGAGGAGCGCGCCGCGCAGCGTGCCGCGCACGGTGGCACGGGCGGTGAGCGCGTCGTTGAACAGGTCGGAACGCCGGTAGCCGATGCCGAACGTCTGGCCTTGTGCCGGGCGCGTTCCAGTGAGGAGCAACTGCCATCCGTTGTTGCCCTCACCGCTCTGGATGCCTTCGATCAGGCCCCGATCCACCAGACGATTGGCCCGGACGACGAGCGGACTCTCGAGCTCGGGCCACAACGTCGCGTGCTTCTGACGCCGCGCCAGCTCAATCTGCTCGACTCGCGTCGCGGGTTCCGGCGCCGGCGCGGACGCCTGCGCCTCCGTTGGCGCTTGCCCCCGTACGAGTGGAGCAGACAGGCCCCAGACCAACACCGTGCAGAGCCAGCGGGAACGCGGATCTCTCACGTCTCACCTGCAATGTTCGAGGTCGTCGTGGTTGGCTCAGGGGGAGTCGACCGCATCGTAGCACTCGGGACCAGCAACGGACAGACCAACCGGCATCCTTGACGAGCGTTCGTTGACTACGTCCGGTCGGAGTTATCGCCTCCAATCGGAGCCTGCCCCCGCCACATTCGGGGCGATTCCTGGCAATTTCCTGCGATCACCCCGTCACTGTTGTCTGGCCAAGACCTTGCTATATACAGGCCGCGGCCCGACTGGATGGCACGGAACCGGCGCGATTCAGCCGGAACCGCGTCGTCATCGATCCGAAATGGGAATTTACTCGTCCTCACAAAGGAGCTGGAGAAGCACCATGTCCAACAGAGACGACGTGAAAGACGATGATCGCGATCTGCTCGACCCTTCGCCGCAGGTGCCATCGGAGATTCCGACCGGCGTCGACCGCCGGAAGTTCATCGTGCGCAGCGCCGTGATCTCGGCCGCGACGGTGATGAACGGCTGCACGCGATCGGAGACCGAACAAAAAGCCCCTCCGCCCGCAGCCGAATCTGCACCGGCGGCCGCTGCGCCCGCTGTCCCGTTGGCTGCCGACCTGAACGTGGTGATGAAGCAAAAGGGGCCGGTGTTGACCACCGTGGACGAGTTCTACAAGGTGGGCCCTGGCCCTTCCAGCTCGCACACGATTGGTCCGATGCGCATTACCTACGATTTCTACCAGCGAGCCACCAAGTTGCCGGCCGACCAGCTCGCCAAGGCGACGAAGCTTCAGGTAAACCTGTTCGGCAGCCTCAGCGCGACGGGCAAGGGACACGGCACGGAGCGCGCCGCGCTCGCAGGGCTGGTCGGGAAAGAACCGGCAACGGTCGACCCGTCTGTTTCTGGACAGCTTGCGAGACAAGCCCGACCAGGTGTTCCCGGTCAAGCTCGGCAGCAAGTCCATCGATGTGAGCCTCAAGGACGTCATCTACGATGCGCCCAAGGGCGACTTCAAGCACCCGAACACGATGACGGTCAAGCTCCTCGCCGGCAACGACGTGCTGCTCGAGCAGGAGTACTACTCGGTGGGCGGCGGATTCATCGAGTGGAAAGGCTATACGCCACCGAAGAAGAACCCGCCGAAGTACCCGTTCGCGACGATGAAAGAGCTGCGGGCGCACGCCGACGACAACAAGACCACCATCGCCAAGATCATGCTCGCCAACGAGATGTCGATCACGGGCAGGTCGGAAGCGGAAGTGAACGCCTTTGTCGACAAGATCATCAACGCGATGGTCGCGACGGTAAAGTCGGGGCTGTCGATGTCGGAGGATGACGTGCTGCCCGGCCCGATCAAACTGCACAGCAAGGCCGCGTCCGTTTACAAGCGCGCGATGGACGACAAGTTTCCGGCAGACCGCGGTATCGGCATTCTGTCGGCATTCGCGTTGGCGGCATCCGAAGAGAATGGGCGCGGGCACCTCGTCATCACCGCGCCGACCGGCGGTTCCGCCGGTGTGATGCCGGCGCTGGTCTACGGGCTCTCTGAGATCAGGAAGGTCGATCGGCAGAAGCTCCGTGACGGCATGCTCGCGGCCGCGGCGATCGGTTACCTCTGCAAGCACCATGCGACGCTGTCTGCGGCCGAGGGCGGCTGCCAGGCAGAGATCGGCGTGGCGTCGTCGATGGCGGCGGCATTGACCGCGACCGCGTACGACGCACCATCGCTGGTCGTCGAGAACGCGGCCGAATCGGCGCTGGAGCATCACCTGGGCATGACGTGCGACCCGGTCGCCGGTTACGTGCAGGTGCCGTGCATCGAGCGCTGCGCCTTCGGCGCGGTCAAGGCCTGGACCGCCTACGCGATCGCCAGCAACGAGATCGCGTCGAGGCACCGGATCAGTTTCGACGAGACCGTGTTAGCGCTGGCCCAGACCGCGAAAGAGATGAACAGCAAGTACAAGGAAACAAGCGAGGCTGGTCTCGCCCTCTCCGTGGTGCTCTGCTGATCTTGATGGGGCTCCTCGCTCGAACTCGGCCTGGCAAGAGTTCTACGAGGAGCCTCCATTGCTCCCGGCGATGGCTCGCCAGGGCTTCGGTCACATTGGCGTTGACGTTCGTGCCGTTCCTCACAACGTCTGCCTCCGGACAGTCGCCCGCACCACAGCCAAAAGACGAACGCTACAAAGACGGCATCGTCATCTGGGAAACTCCCCCGGATGCCGACGTGCCGTTCCTGCTGAAGTTCAACATCAATACCCAGCTCCGCTATCTCAACACCCAGGATAGCGACGAGACCTACACCGACCACCTGGGTGTTACCCGCGACGTTCACACGCGCAACGACATCACCGTCAATCGCGCGATGTTCATCCTCGGCGGCTACGTGTTCGATCAGAGGGCGCGATACAGCTTCACCGTCTGGACGTCCGCTGGGGCCGCGTCCATTGTTGTTGCCAGCAACATTGGCTGGCAATTCAACAAGGCCCTCACCATCATGGCAGGCTACACGGGCGTTCCGGGCAGCCGATCGCTGGTCAACACGTTTCCGTTTTTTACTGGAACCGACAGGAGCATGGCCGACAACTTCTTCCGCCCGGGATTCACGCAGGGCGCCTGGGCGAGCGGAGACCTGGGGAAGGGGCTGAATTACTTGGCGTTCATCGGCAACGGTCTGAATACGCTGAGTATCTCGGCCAACAAGATCGATACGCATCTGGTGTTCTCCGGCAGTACCTGGTGGGAGCCGCTGGGCCCCTACGGGGAACCCGGCAAGTCTCGCAACATGTACGACGATTATTTCGCGTCCGACAAGGTGCGCATTCGCCTGGGCACGGCATTCACGCGATCGCGCGAAGACCGTTTTTCCAATCTCGATCAATCGAGTCCCGAGAACACGTCGTTGTACAACTCCGACGGCGTGCTGACCTTTTCGACCGGAGCGTTTGCGCCGGGTGTCACGCTCGACCAGGCGACGTACAGGATGTGGGCGGCCGACGCCGGCATCAAATGGAACGGGCTTGCGATCAACGGGCAGTACTTTGTGCGTTGGCTGAATGATTTCGAGTCCGACGGACCGCTTCCGCTTGCATCGACCTTCGACCGCGGCGGCGAGGTGTCGGCGGGCTATTTCGTCGTGCCGAAAGAATGGATGATGTACGGCCGCGGCTCGTGGGTGCGCGGAGAGTTCGGCGACTCTCATGAGTATGGCGTCGGGGCGAAGTGGCACATGCTTCCGACGGAACGGCTCTGGCTCAACACAGAGCTATTCCGGGTCAACAAAGCTCCCTATAGCGGGGCCTTCACTCCGTATACCGCGGGTATGACGGGCTGGGTGCCGATGGTGCAGACAGTCCTCGCTTTTTGACGACCATCCGCTCAAGGCGCCAACGGATTTCAGGCGCGTATACCGCAAACAGTGATAAAAGAGTGCTCTGCTACGATCAGGCGCAGGCCGGGTCATTGAGGGAGGCCTTGTGTGCATCTAGTTGTTGTGTGCATGGCGCTTTTTGCTGGACTTCTGAGTCAACAGGCGGCCGCGCCCTCCCTTGATTACGAGTACTTCAAGTCGAGAGTGCAGCCGATCTTCGTGGCGAGGCGTCCGGGCCACGCCAGATGCATCGCGTGTCATGCGTCGGGGACGCCGCTGCGATTGCAGCCCCCATCGGTCGATGGGTCGAGCTGGACGGAAGAGGCGTCGAAGAAGAACTTCGAGGCCATGCGGCGCGTCGCGTTTGCGGGAAACGCGAAGAGCCTGCTGCTGGTCCACCCACTCGAAGAGACGGCCGGTGGAGACTTCTTTCATAGTGGTGGCAAGCACTGGGCCTCGCAAAACGATCCCGAGTGGCAAGTGCTGAGAGCGTGGATCATGGGCCAGACCAGGTAAAGGAGAGAGCGATGAAGACTGTTCCACGGACCTTCGTTCTCGTCATGGGCGCACTGATTCTGTGTACATTCTCGCTTTCTGCGCAGAACAAGGTCCGGATCATCCAGACCAACAGCGCAGGGGACAACGTCCACATCATCGATCCCGCCACCAACAAGGTCGTGGGCGAGATCAAGGGCATCGAGGCCGGACACGGCGCCGGCGCCTCGCCCGATGGCACACGCATCTACATCAGCAATGAAGCTGAGAGCACGCTCGATTTCGTCGATGCTAAAACGTTGAAGGTGTTGACGCGCGTTCCGCTCACAGCCCACCCGAACAACATGGCTGTCGGCAAGGACGGCAAGTACGTCTTCGTCGGGATCATTCAGGATCCCGGTGGCGTCGACGTGATCGAGACGGTGACGCACAAGAAAATCAAGAACGTCCCGACCAAGGGAACGATCCACAACGTGTACGTCACACCAGATGGCAAATATGCGGTGGCGGGGTCGATTGGCGGCAAGAGCATCAACGTCATCGACGCGGACACGCTGCAGACCGCCTGGACGATGGACATGGACCTTGGCGTCAGGCCGATGACGTTCAACACGAACCCGGACGGTTCCACAAAGTGGATCTTCGTGCAGGTCAGTGGCTTCAATGGATTTGCCGTCATCGACTTCGCGACGCGCAAGGAGATCAACCGGATCAAGAACCCGGACCTGCCGCCAGGGAAGTCGATCGTCACAGCCGGATCCGATCCGTCGCACGGCATGGCCGTCACCTTCGACGGCAAGACGCTCGTGGTCTGCAGCCGCATCAACAACTACCTCTACTCGTACTCGCTGCCGGACTTGAAGTACCTCGGCGGCGCGGAGCTGGGCGGGAAGGGCGCCGGCTGGGTGACGCTGACGCCCGATGGGAAGACTGCGTACGTCGCGAACCCGGTGACCAACGATGTGTCGGTCGTCGACGTCGCCTCGATGAAGGAAACGTCACGAATCAAGGTGGGGTTCGTGCCGAAGCGCAACGCGACCGTGATGCTTCAATAAGTCGGTTCAATCGGTCGAGCGACAGCAAAGCCCCGGTGCACCATCAGTGTGACTGACGGCCGGAGAACATCAACTCGAAGACGCCCGGTTCTTGTCGATGATGGCCGCGATGACGAGCAGGAATGCCACGAGGCGGAGCCCATAGATGTAGGGGCGATTCTCAGCTCCGGTCGCCGCGAGGCCCAGGAGCACCCAACTCGCGCTCATCAGCCAGAACGCCATCGCAAAGTACAGGAACAGGCGATCGCGGCTGTCCTGCCAGAATCTCAGGAAGAAGAGCCCGATGGCCAATGCCGTCGTGGCGCACAGGCCCTGCAGGAACACAATCGCCGGCGACATCATCGGTCTGCGCTCCAAATCAGGCCATACAGCAAGGCGAGCAACCCGGCGGCACCCGCCAGCGTCCGCACAAGAGCCAGGTCGGTCGTCGGCACCAGCACCAGGTCAACGAAGACCAGCACGTTGTTCAACGCGAGACCGACGAATCCGATGAAGCTCCAGAATAACAGTCTGGTGCGGGTCGCACGATACTGACGCAACAACAGTGTCGCCGCGATCAGGCTCGCCAATGCGCAGAGTGCATACGTCAGTTCAGCGGTCGTCATTTTCGTCGAATTCTGAATGCATCTGCAAAATCGTGGATCGCCCGTTTTGGACGGCCTGCCATCATACGAAACAGGGCGTGCGGGTGCTGTCGATAGGCGGCGGCAAACGCCTCGCTCCTGGCGCGGAGGCTGTCATTGCCCGGTTCAAACCGATAGTTCACGTCGGTCCCGAGTTTGACGGCGAGCAGGTTGCGGGTGGCCAACAGCTCGAGATCCCGTTGCATCCGGGCTGTATCGATGCCGAGCGCGCGTCCGGCCGACGCCGCGTCCCACCAGCGGTGCGGTGCCGCGATCAGCATGGCCAGCAGTTCGAGCTGGTCGATTGAATCGAGCGTGTCCAGCACAAACTGCCGGACATCGGAGGGAAGGTCATCAGGGACGACCATGCGGCTCACTTCTCTCGGCTCGCACCAGCGCGCTGTCGACGCTTTCCTGCATGGCCGATCCTCGCGGCGGGACCGCGATCGTTGGCGAGCGCGCTGGCAATCGCCGACAGCACTTCCCGGGCGTGACGCACACGAGGCGTCGGGACACGCGTCAGAGCGCGTGTGACAGCCGATTCAACGGTGCCCCTTGACGCGGCCACAAACCCTCTTGCTACAGCTTGTGCCCGCAGCCGAACCCGTCGATGGTCCCTGCTGTCGCGCTCGCGCCGGAGAAGCCCTTTCTTCACGAGTCGCTGGAGGATCCCGGTGATCGTGCTCGGATGCAGATGCGCCATGCGCGCGACGTCTCCCGGCGACAGACCGGGCTGCTGGCTCACGATCCGCAGCACCAACCGCTGCGGACCCGTGATGCCGAGACTGGCCGCCATCCGCTTTGACGCGCTTTGCAGTTCGTGTTCGACCCTCCACAGCAGTCGCATGAAGTCCAGAATCGGGTCGAGGTCGAGCGTCGCAGGCGAACGGGCGGTCCTCGGCGATGGATGATCGATCATGTGGTCGGACCTTCTTCTGGCCCAACCGACGCTTTGACTCCGATGGCGACGACGACTGGAAGGGCCCAGATCGCACTCGCACCAACCGTCTCGGTCTGGAAGCGCGCCGCCTGAAGGACGCTCGCGACATCGATCGGCCTGCAATCGAGAAGGTGCGGCCAGTGTCGATGGGCCCATTGATACAGATCGATCATCGGGTTCGTGTCACCCGTCTCCGCCAGCGCCACGACGCCCAGTCGGCCGCCGTCGCGCAGCACCCGGCGCACCTCGGCAAGCACTCCAGGGACCGCGGACGCGAACAGTTCGAGCGTGAAGCTCATGAACACCGCGTCGAAGACATTCGATCGAAAGCACAGGGCACTGGCGTCGCCCCTCGTGAGCGTCACGTTGGGCAGGCCGGCTCGTCCGATACGCGAGCGCGCGACGGCTGTCATCCCGGGAGAAATATCAACTCCGTGAACATGACCGGTCTTGCCAACGGCGTCCGCCAGGCCGACCAGGCCATGACCCGTCCCATATCCGATTTCCAGCACTCGCTGTCCCTGCGAGAGACCGAGCGCCCTGATCCCGTGCTCTCGCATCGTGTGCTCGCTCGAATCGGCGATGAGGTCGTACGTGCGGCTGATCCGATCGTAGAAACCTCGCGTCCGGTTCAATGCGGCTTGTTGTTCTGTCATGACATCGCTCGATGAGAAGAACACGAGCTGCCGGCCTATTCGAATGTCGCTCGACTCGTCGCCGGCCGTTTTCGCATGAACCCCATGATGTGCGGAAACGTGACCACGCCGACGATCCGCTGTGCGTCGTCGCGACTCACGATCGGGAGAATCCCGCTGCTCTGAGCCAGGCGCTCCAGCACCATCTCGGATGGATGATCCGGATGCGCATGTACCATCTCTGGCTCGAGGAGTGACCCGATCGGATCGGACAGCCGGCCCGACTCCACCGCCGCGGCGAGCCGCAGAGCATTCACCACACCCACCAGCCGGTCCGGCGAACCGATCAAGAACGCCGGCGCGCCGTTCCTCTGCGACGTATCCCACACGTTGTGCACAGATGTCTCCGGAGAAATCAGGCTCATCTCCGAGCCCATCACGTCCGCGGCGGTCCAGGACGCGGGCGCCATACGAGTGGCCGGTGACGGCAGGTGCACGTGATCCTGCTGCAGCAACGCGTGGTACACCGGCACCGGCTGAAAGCGACGGGAAATGAGGAAACTGAGCAGATTCGCCACCATCAGGGGCACCAGGATCTGGTAGTCCTGTGTAATCTCGAAAATCATGAAGACCGAGGTCATCGGCGCACGGATGATGCCCGCGAAGAGCGTACCCATACCAACCAGGGCGTAGGCGCCGGCGTCGGCCGTCTGCATGGGCGCGAGCTGATGGACAATGGTGCCCACGGCGCCGCCAGCCATCGCGCCGATATAGAGGCTCGGAGCGAAGATGCCTCCCGCGTTGCCCGACGAGTACGACACGATGGTGGCGACGAGCTTCAGCACGCACAACATCACCATTGTCTTGAAGACGAGGCCGCCATTGAGTGCCTGGTCCACGTATTCGTAGCCGACGCCCATCACCTGAGGACTGAAAACCAGGAACCCGCCAATCACGAGCCCACCCATGGCGGGCTGCCAGACGCGCGTCCAGGGCGGCAACCCCATGAACAGACGCCGCGCCGTGAGAAGGCTCTTGCAGAACGCCAGTGACACGACTCCACCGATGATCCCCAGCGCCGCATATGCCAACAGCTCGATCGGATGCTGCAGGTGGTACGCGGGCACACGAAACAGGGGCTCGTTTCCGAGAATCGATCGTTCAACGACGACGGAGGCGACCGACGCGACGACGGTCGAGCCGAGCAGAGTCGCGTTCATGTCGCCGATGATTTCCTCGAGGGCGAAGAGTACGGCGGCGACCGGTGTATTGAAGGCGGCGGCCAATGCGCCCGCTGCGCCGACCGGTACGAGGTCCTTGACGCGAGCGGGAGACAGCGGCACCCAGCGCCCCACGGCGGACGCGAGGCCCGCGCCGATCTGAACCGAAGGCCCCTCGCGACCCATCGAGTGACCGGACCCGATGCACAACACGCCCGTGATGAATTTTCCGAGCGGCACGCGAAGGGGAATGACGCCGCGGCGCAAATGATACGCGGCCTCAGTCTGCGGTACGCCGCTGCCGCGCACGTCCGGAAATACCCAGGCCAGCAAGGCGCCCGTCACCAGGCTCACGGTGACCGGTACGATGAACAGCCGCGCCGTCGAGGGGTCCAGACCGAAGAACAGGCGCGTGGTCCAGTCGATGGCGACGGTGAATAAGACCGCCGCCAGTCCTGCGAGCACACCGACCACGATGGTGAGCGCCAGAAACAGCTGGTGCTCACGCAAGCGAAGCTGCTGTATCGAAGAGGGCAACATCACTGGCGATCGGCCTCGTGGCGCCGGCCGATAAGGAGCAACGCGCGATCAAACGCGGATCCTTCGCCGCATGTCTCCAGGCGCTGCTGTTCCATGCGGTAGATCAGGTTGAGGGCGGTATCGATCGATTCGGGTGTGCGGCGAAGTCTCCCGAGGGCGAGCTCCGGCTCCAGCGTGCGCGCTTCGGCGCGCAGCGACTCGAAGGCATTGTTTGCCACCGGCTGCCTGGCGACGCAGGCATCGAGCGCGTCGGCCGCGCGTCTGAACCCTGCCATCACACGTTCCTGCCGTTGGCTCAGCGACAGACCCGGCCGCAGCGGATCGCGCGTCAGCACCAGGTCGGTAACCGCCCGGAGTTCCGACAGGCGGGCGGACGGCGACTCCACCGCACGCAGATAGCGCTGAGCATTGACATAGTCGCCCTCCTCGAAGGCCGCCTCACCCGCGCCGGCGAGCGCTCGGGCATTCATCGGATCGAGTCGTAAGGCCTGACGAAAACGTTCGAGTCCCCGGCGCGCCTCGCCCGCGTCCAGAAACAATTGGCCGGCCATCGTCTGCGACGTCACGTCGTCTGGCAGATTGGCGGTGAGCACGAGGAGCTCGGACAGTGCGCGTCCGCGCTGTTCGTGAGCGAGCAAGTATCGAATCAACTCGATCAGTACCCGACGGCGAGCGTCGACCTGGTCGGCGCCCCACGAACCGTACACGGCGTTCTGGTAATACCGAATCGTCCCGGTCACATCGTCGTGGCGCGCTTCGAGTCGGGCGAGCTGAAGGTTGACCTCAGCATCCTCGGGGGTCGACTCGCGGACCCCAAGCAACACTTGTCTGGCCGCATCGTCCTGTCCGCCTGCCGCGAGGGCGCCTGCTAGGGCAAGCCGGTAGGCTTGGTTGTCGCGATTGATCGCGGTGGCGCGACGCAGCGCCTTGATGGCCGATTCGGTCTGGCCGCCGGCGAGATGAAGCTTACCGGCGTCGTACCAGGCGGCTGCGTCGTGAAGCCGGTGGACGCGATTCGCACCAGCCGCGGCACGCGTCAACACGAAACCGACCGCGACGAGCGCGCACAGAACGACCAGTACAACAATCTCCCGATGGACGAATGTGGATTCCGTCGTTCGGTCGCACGCCTGACACTGCCCACCGACCAGCGGGCCGCCGCAGCTGGCGCATGAGGTGATATCTGCCGTTCCCATTGGCTCGGTCGCCCCACAGACTGCGTGGCACGGTCCTCTCTTGAGTCTATCAGCCCGAATCTTTTGTGGTCAAAACATCTATCGGTATGGGCCACAATGGGGGAGTCGACATATGAGAATCGCGATTAACGGAACGGGCGTGGCGGGGCCGACGCTCGCGTACTGGCTGCAACGGTTCGGGCACGAACCGATCCTGTTCGAGAAAGCACCCGCGCTGCGCACGGGTGGCTACCTCATCGACTTCTGGGGTCTCGGGTTCGAGATCGCTGACCGCATGGGACTCGTCCCGGCCCTGCTCGAACGCTGCTACAAGATGGAGCGGCTCAGCATGGTCGACGCAGACGGTCACGAGGTGGCGGGCATGGACGTGACCTCGATGCGCAACCAGCTCCAGGGCCGCTTCATCAGCCTCGCGCGAGCGGACCTCGCTGCCGTCCTGTTCAGGTCCTGCGCAGGTGTTCCAGCCCATTTCGGCGTCTCCGTCGAAGGTGTCGAGCAGGATGGCCGAGGCGTGACCGCCACGCTTTCCGACGGACGGCAGGAGCGATTCGATCTCGTCGTTGGCGCCGACGGGCTGCACTCGCACGTGCGAACGCTCGTGTTCGGACCGGAGGAGCGATTCGAGACATCGCTCGGCTGTCATGTTGCGGCCTTTCGGCTCCTTGACTATCCGCGGCGGGACGAGCTCACGTACGTCTCGCACACCGTTCCCAGGCGACAGGTCGCACGAGTCGCCCTGCGCAACGGTGAAACGCTCGTGCTGCTGGTATGCCGCTCGGAGTTGCTCGATGGCGGTTCGCCGCACAAGCCACAGAAGGCGGCCCTGCGGCGTGCGTTCGGCGACATGAAATGGGAAGTTCCCGAGATCCTGGATCGAATGGAGAAGGTTGATGATGTGTACCTCGATCGCGTCAGCCAGATCCACCTGGCACGCTGGAGTGCCGGGCGGGTCGCGGTGATCGGCGATGCGGCCGCCTGCGCGTCGCTGCTGGCCGGAGAGGGCACCGGACTCGCGATGATCGAGGCATACGTCCTCGCCGGAGAGCTCCACCGCGCCGGCGGCGACCTCGAGCGTGCGCTCACGGCATTCGAAGAGCGGTTGCGCGGGTTCGTGAGCGCCAAGCAGAAGACGGCCTTGCGGTTCCGCGGCTTCTTTGCGCCACGAAGTGCGCTGGCGCTGAAGATGCGGAACGTTGCCGTGCGCGCGCTTTCTATTCCGTTCGTCGCCAACCAGTTGATCGGCGGCTCGCTGCGGGACGACCTCGTCCTGCCGGACTACCTTGCGACCTAGCGAGAGCGCGTAGCCGACCCGCGCGGCGAAAGCAACAACCCCGCCACCTCCATCCACTCTTCAGCTGCCAAGATTCACCCGCGTTGCGCCGGGAAATTACAGTCCGACCGGGATAGCCAGCTCCCATCCGGAGACGTAAATTGCCGCGTCTATCGATAATCGGTTTGCTTTCAAACCTTCTAGTCGCCCTTTCGAGGGCAGGGAGCGATGGTATGCGCCACAAAGCGTGGGGTGCCTTGGCGTGGCTGCTGTTGTGTACTTCGGCGGGGGCCCAGACACTCGGCACCATTACCGGCGATGTGAAAGATGCATCCGGCGCGCTCATTCCCGGCGCCACGGTGACGGCAACAAACACCGGAACGAACGCGGCGCGCGAAATGCCGAGCAACGCATCCGGTATCTTCACGTTTACCGCACTGCCGCCCGGTCCGTACGTCGTCAAGGCCGAACTGCAGGGCTTCAAGACGGCGCAACAGGCGATCGAGCTGCACGTCGAGCAAACCGTCCGCGTGAACTTCACGATGGAAATCGGCACGTTGTCCGAGACCGCCGAAGTCACGGGCGTCGCGCCGCTCATCACAACGGAAAACGCGACGGTCGGCACCGTCATCGAGAACCGCCGCATCGTCGAGCTGCCGTTGAACGGGCGCAACTTCCTGTCGCTCATCGCGTTGAGCACGAACGTCACCTCAGAGTTCGCGGGCGCAGGTCAGGCAGGAGATCGCCAGGGCGGTACCCGCGCCAATCAGAATTTCTCGATCGCCGGCCAGCGGCGCGAGTACAACTACTACACGCTCGACGGCACGGACAACACCGACGTCAACTTCAACACCTACATTCTTCTGCCATCGGTCGACGCGCTCGAAGAGTTCAAGGTCCAGACCGGCATCTACTCGGCCGAGTTCGGCCGTGCGGCGAGCCAGGTGAACGTCGTCACCAAGTCCGGCACGAACGCGTTCCACGGCTCCATCTTCGAGTTCCTCCGCCACGACAGCATGGACTCGCGCCCGTTCTCGTTCTCGGCCGCGCAGGCGGCGCTGCCGAAGCCGCCGTTCAGCTGGAACCAGTACGGCTACACGGTTGGTGGTCCGATCTGGAGAAACAAAGTGTTCTTCATGTCGAACTGGGAGGGCTACCGCGATCGCAAGCAGTTCCAGCGAAACTATAATCTGCCCCGCAACGAGTGGAGGACGGGCGACTTCTCGTCGTATTCGGGGGTGCTGTACGATCCGGCCACCTGTACGGTCGCCAGTGCAGCCGGCGTGCGGACGTGCGCAGACGTTCCCCGGCAACCAGATTCCGGCCAACCGCATCCATAAGACCTCGAAGCAGCTGCTCGAGTTCTATCCCGCGCCAACCACCGCGGGCACCGACGCCTCGGGCACGGTGAACAACTACACGGCGATCCAGGATCGCGTGATCGACAAAGATCAGTTCACGCAGCGCTTCGATTTTATCCAGAACGCGGCCTCGACTTTCATGGGCCGATACAGCCACAGCCGCGACAGCGAGATCAGCCCGGCGCTGGCACAGAACGGCACCAAGCTGGACAACAAGATCCACCAGGTGATGCTCGGCAACACCCGCACGCTCTCGCCGACGGTCGTCAACGAATTCCGGTTCGGATACAACTCCTTCTACAACACGTTCGGCCGCGAGCTCGCCAACGTGCGGGACGTCACCTCGGAGCTGGCCATCCCTGGCATGGCCAGCATTCCCGGGGACGCCTGGGGCATTCCGAGCATCGGCATCAACGGGTTGAGCGGCTTCGGCGACAGCACCGAGGGGCCGTACACCGTCAATAACAAGATGTTCGAGTTCATCGACAACGTGTCGTGGATCAAGGGCCGGCACTCGTTCAAGGCCGGCGCCCACTTCCGTTTCGACCGGTACAACCAGGTCGGCAACCAGTTCCCGCGCGGCGGGTTCCAGTTCGACGGCCGGGCGACCGGGTCGTTGAACAGCACGGCGATGCCGATCGCGCCCTCGTTTGCCGACTTCCTGCTCGGCTACCAGCGGCTCTCCGAGCTGTCGGTCCAGCTGGCGGTGACGGAATTCCGCGCGGTCAGCCAGAGCTACTACTTCACCGACACCTGGCGCATGCGCGACAACATGACGCTCGATCTCGGCATTCGGTACGAATACGTCCCGCCGTTCGAGGACAAGGCCGGCACGCTGATCAATGCCTCGATGCCGTTCTTCGACCAGGGGCTGCCGGTGGCCGACATGTCGCGGCATCCCACGCTCGTGCGCATCGGCGAAGGTGATTTCTACGAAGATTTCAACATCCGTTTCGCTCCGTCGATGCAGACGGCACGTGACGGACGCCTCGGCAACCGTCTCGTCGACGACGACAAGCTGAACCTCGCGCCGCGTGTCGGATGGGCCTGGACGCCGGCCAGCAACACATCGATTCGCGCCGGCGTCGGCATGTTCTACATGCAGGACACGGGCAACCCGCGCTTCGACATGGCCCGCAACGCGGCCGGGCGCCGTCAGGACACCTCCGACCAGTTCTTCAATCAGAACTGGGACGCGCCCTTCGCGGGCTCGGCGGGGGCCAATGCCTGCGGTGTGCAGCCGCCCATCGTCTGCGTCCCCCTCCACTACGTACTCGGCAACGATTTCGACCGGACCACCCCCCGGATGCTGCAGTATCTCTTCAACGTGCAGCGCGAGATCGGGGGCAACTCAGCGATTGAAATCGGCTACCTCGGTTCGCGCAGCTCCGAGCTCGAGCGGATGTTCGATCGCAACGAGGTCATCCCCGGCCTCGGCAGTACGCAGGCCCGGCGGCCGTATCCGGAGTTCACACGGGTGCAGACGATCGGCAACGTCGCGGAAGCGACGTTACAACTCGCTGAGCGCCAAGCTGACGCGGCGTATGAGCAACGGGTTCGCGGCGCTCATCGGCTACACGCTCTCGAAGTCGACCGACAGCGGCAGCGGCATCCGCACGCTGAATGGCGACGCGCTGTTCCCGCAGAACAGCAACTGCGCGGCGGATGAAGTCTCGAGCGGATGCGAGTGGGGCAACTCGGTCTTCGACGTGCGCCACCGTATTGGCTCGTCGATCATCTACGAGCTCCCGTTCGGCGACGGCAAGAAGTACCTGCAGGACGGCGTCGGTGGCGCCATCCTGGGCGGCTGGCAGATCACCAACATCCTGAGCCTGGCGAGCGGCTCCGCGCGCGACCCGAACACCGGCACCGATCGGGCCGGCACCGGCAGCACCAATCGCCCGAATTTGGTTTCAGGCCAGGATCCCAACGACGGCCCGAACACGATTCAGCAGTGGTTCAACACGGCGGCGTTCGTGCAACAGCCGACGGGCACCTACGGCGATGCCGTCCGGAATTCGATCGTGGGTCCGGGGATCTTCAACTTCGATATGTCGATCATCCGGAACTTCGGGCTCGGCGGCAGCAAGAGCCTGCAGCTCCGGCTCGAGGCGTTCAATACGTTCAACCAGCCGGTCTGGAATGATCCGAACACATCGGTGTCGAGCTCGCAGTACGGGCAGATCACGTCCACGCGCAAACCGATGCGCGAGCTGCAGCTCGGCGTGAAGTTCACTTTTTAAGCACGCCGAATCGTCTTACGCACGCCGAATCACCGAAAGAAGGCCGGGCGCACATCCGCCCGGCCTTCTTTTTTTGGAACCAACAGAGGTCACTTCGGCGGGATGTCGTGACGGGTGAGTTGAATCGAGGGCGACAAACTGCCTGGCTGAAGTCCGGTAGAAGGGCCCGGACTCCAGCCGGCAGGCCACTCCGTGTGGCTCCCCTTGCGTGTCTATAACGCTAACCGAACCGGGCGGCGAAGACCATCGTTTCGCGACGGTATTCCTGACCTGAAAACCATCGAATGCCGCTCTGTCAGCTGATGACGCCGCGACGCACCGCATAAAGCACCAGTTCGGCGGTGCTGTGCACATCGAGCTTCTGCAGGATGTGCGCACGGTGTGTTTCGACGGTGGCCACGCTGATGAACAACAGATCCGAGACGTCTTTGTTGCTGTGTCCCTCGGCGACCAGCTGAAACACTTCACGTTCGCGCTCCGAGAGCGCCTCGTACCGGTCGACGATCCCTTTGTTGGCGAGATGGCGCAGATAGTCGTCGAGCATCACCTTGGCGGCAGCGGGGCTGAAGAACGACTTGCCGGCAGCGACGGCCGTGACGCCGCGGATGAGGTCGGTGTCGGCGGAATCCTTCAACAGGTAACCGCGCGCACCGGCTTGCAGCGCCGGCGTGATGAAGACCTCTTCGGCATGCATGCTCAGAATGAGCACGCCAGTGTCGGGAAGGCGCCGCAGGATCTGACGTGTCGCGTCGATGCCGTTCAACAGGGGCATCCCGATATCGAGCACCACGACGTGCGGCTCGAGCGCCAGTGCGAGGCGCACGGCTTCGCGGCCGTCGGCCGCCTCGCCGACGACTTCCCAACCCTCCTGGTCTTCGAGAATCTTGCGCAGGCCCTGCCGCACGATCGTGTGATCGTCGCCGAGAAGAATTCGCACTCTGGACATTTTCTCAGCTCGTGAGTTGTGTTGATTCTGCCATATAGGCATGTTCGACGGTGTCGGTCGCGCGGCGCGCCGGCAGCTCCACGACGAGCCGGGTGCCACAGGCCGGCGCGCTGTCGATCGTGACCGAGCCCTTGAGATGCGCCGCCCGCTCGCGAATGCCAATCAAACCGAGACCGCGGCGATCGGGCGAGCGGGCCAGCGACGTATCGAACCCCGCTCCGTCGTCCTCGATCGTGATGCGCAGCATCTCCGCCGTGCGCACCAGGTGCACCCGGCAGCTTGTCGCCCGGGCGTGCTTTGCGATATTGGTGAGGCCCTCCTGCACGATACGGTAGGCGGCCGTCTCCGTGTCGCGCCCCATCCGCGCATCCATCCCGTGATGCGTGAGCTCGGCCGCAATCGCGTGACGCTGACCGTAACTCTTCGTGTACGAGTCAATCGCGGCGACCAGCCCGAACTCGTCGAGCGCCGCGGGATGCAGCAGATACGAGAGGTCCCTCACCTGATGCAACGCGGTGTCGGTGATCGCGCGCACCGTGTGGAGCACCGCGCCCAATCCGGCGCCGCTGTCAGACACCCGGCTCGCGTACGCCAACTCCACTTTGATCGCCGTCAGCGCCTGGCCAATCTCATCGTGCAGCTCGCGCGCGATGTGCCGCCGCTCCTGTTCCTGCACCGTCACGAGCTTGGCCGACAGTTCCTGCAGATCCTGCGCCAGCGCTTCGTCGGTGGCCATCTGCTGGAGCAGTCGCTGTTCCAGTTTTCCGGCGTACACCACCGCGAGCACCGCGACGGTCACACCGATGGCCAGCGCCAGCCCGAGCAGCTGCCACAAGTCGCGCTGCACGCTGTGGTAGACGCCGGCAATCTGCGATTGCTGCTCGACGTAACCGGCGCGGTTGACGGCCTGGACGCCCTCGGACACCTCGATGATGATGTCGCGGCGGGGTGTCACGCGCCGGCTCAGGAGATTGCGCGCTTCAGCCAGCCACTGAGCGCGATTGCTGGCCAGCACGTCGAGCATGCTGCTCCGGTAGCCGTCCACTTCATGACGCAGACGCGCGAACCGGGCCCGCTCGGCATCCGAGTTCGATGCCGGCACGTACGCGCGGATCAGATCGTCGAGCGCCGTATAGGTCTGTTCGAGCTGGTCGCGGTAGTGGCCGATACTGTCCGGGTCCGGATCCAGCAGCGCATCGCGGAACGCCACCGATGCCATCAGCACCCGCGCGCGAATGGTCGACAGTGTCTCTTGTGCCCGCA
Source organism: Vicinamibacterales bacterium (assembly GCA_963821395.1). GTDB lineage: Bacteria > Acidobacteriota > Vicinamibacteria > Vicinamibacterales > JAMQPK01 > JAMQPK01. The sequence goes on from CAWGDY010000057.1 coordinate 114,643, forward strand.
CGTAACGGATATTGATCGCCTGCGCGCGCGCCTGCGCTTCCGCGATCCGAAAGCTCAACTGCATCCACGCGAACAGCCATAACCCGAGAATCATGGCGCATCCGAGCAACACCGCGGCGCGAATGCTCATCCGCGCGCGTCGTGACTGCATGGGGAATCTTACTGTGCGATTCACGCGGTTTTCCGGCCTCCGGTGTTGCCGCGCCGAAAATCCCCTACTGACCTGATGACCTCGCGAGGTGCACAGTTGCCACCTTCAGAATACTGCGGCGACCGGATGGGCGCGCCGGTAACGAAGCAGTATCGTCCGGCCGCGTCCGCGTCAAACCCGTCTATTGAGGTGTTGCTATGACTTCTTTGTTCCGCGTAATTCGGCCTGGTTTCCTGGTGCTGGTCTTCACCGGGTTGCTGCCCGGCGCGGCTCTCGCCCAGCAGGGTCAGATCAATGGCGTCGTCACCGACAGCAGCGGTGGGGTGATACCAGGCGCCACCGTGACGGCCACTGAGGCAGGCACGGGGTTCTCGCAGGCAACCGTGTCGGGGGCGAACGGGCGCTACAGCTTTCCGTCGCTGCGTCCAACGGGCTACACGATTGCGGCCGAGCTGGTGGGGTTCCGCACGTTCCGGCGGGAAGGCATCGTGCTGGCGGCCAATCAGAGCCTGACCCTGTCCATTACGCTCGAGCTCGGGGAGCTGTCGGAAACCGTCACGGTGTCGGGTGAGGCGGCGCAGGTGGACGTCAGCACCGCGACCATTGCCGAGGTCGTCGATCACGCGCGCATCGTCGAGCTGCCGATTGCGGGCCGCGAGGTCGCGAGGCTGCAGACGCTGGTTGCGGGGACGGTGGTGAGCTCGATCAGCAACGAGTCGGCCAAATCCATCCCCGGCGCGGTGCGCATCTCGGCCAACGGCGCCGGTGAGCGGCAGAACACCTACCGGCTCGACGGCGCGAGCAACACGGATTCCTATTTCCAGGAAAACCAGAGTTTCCCGTTCCCGGATGCCCTCCAGGAGTTCAGCATCCAGACCAGCAACTACAGCGCCGCCTACGGCAACAACGCCGGCGCTGTCGTCAATGTGGTCACGCGCTCGGGCACCAACAGCTTCCACGGCGGGGCGTTCGAGTACCTGCGCGATCGCAAGTTCAACTCGAAGGGTTTCTTCGCCGCCGAAAAAGACTTTCTGAAGCGCAACCAGTACGGCGGGTTCGTGGGTGGACCTGTTCGCCGCAACAGCACGTTCTTCTTTGCCGGGTGGCAGCGGACGCGCATCACCAACAAGGCATCGGAGATCGTCGCGTTCGTGCCGTCCGTGGCGCAGCGCAACGGCGACTTCTCGAGCTGTGTGCCGGCCTGTCCGCAGCTCTACAATCCCGACACCGGTCTGCCGTTCGCGAACAACCAGATTCCCCTGGCCATGTTCGATCCGGCTGCGGCGAAGGTGCTGGCGCAGCTGCCGGTTCCCGATAATGCCGAGGGCCGCGTCACCATCCCGCGCAACACCGACCAGGATTCGAACCAGCTCGTCCTGAAGGTCGATCAGCAGGTCGGGATCAACAACCAGTTCAGCGTCCGCTATTTCATGGACGACTTCAACACCGCGTCGGCGTTCGTCCCGACCAACATCCTGAGCTACCGCGGTCCGAGCCTCGAAGCGACGCCCCGCACCAACAACATCGTCACGGCGTGGAAGCGGACGATGAGCTCGACGCTGCTCAACGAGTTCACCTTTGGTTATAACCGTCTGCACACCGCGCGTCAGCCGCACCCGGACGTGCCGGCGATTCAGGACTTCGGCGTGCGCCTGCCGTATCTGCCGCGACTCGAATCGATTTCCGAGATCCAGGCCGTCGGTTACTTCAACATCGGCGACAATCTCGAGGCGCGGTTCCCGCGCGACGGATTCCAGTTCATCAACCGGACCAACTGGATCAAGTCGCGCCACAGCATCCAGTTCGGGGCGGAAATCGAGTACGTGCGGCCGGAGATCTACAACGACTACCGCCGCGCCGGTCACTTCCAGTTCGACGGCCGCTTCACGCGCGCGCCGGGCGCCGCCAGCGGCGGCAACGCGCTCGCCGACTTCATGCTGGGCCGTCTGCGATCGTTCGACCACGGCACGGGCGAGTACAAGAACTACCGCAACCTCTACCAGACCTACTTCTTTCAGGACGACATGAAGGTGAGCGATCGCGTCACGTTGAACCTCGGCGCGCGCTACGAGCCCACCGCGCCGTGGCACGACGTGGTGGGCCGCTTCCAGTACTTCACGCTGGACAATTACTACGCGGGCGCGCAGTCGTCGCAGTTCCCGCTCGCGCCTCCCGGACTGCTGTATCGCGGCGATCCGGGCGTGCCCGAAGATGGCGCGAATCCCGACTGGAACAACGTCGGCGTACGACTTGGCATCGCATGGGACGTGACCGGTGATGGCCGCACCAGCATCCGCGGCGGCGGCGGCATGTTTTACGACACGCACCTCCAGGGGGACTTCAACAACGACGGCGTCAACGCGCCGCCGTGGAGCATTCGCGTCAGCGTCACGGAGCCCGAAGGACACTTCGCCGATCCGTACGCCGGCCGCGACGACTTCAACGCGCTCCAGCACAAGTACGAGGACAAGGACACGGTCATCGGCAGCCAGACGGCGCCGTTCCCGAAACCGGTCCTCGTCAATACGTTCGACGAGGTGTTCGACACGCCGGTGACCTACAACTACAACCTGGCGTTCGAGCGCGAGGTGGTGACCAGCTGGATGGCGCGCGTGGCCTATGTCGGATCGACCGCCACCAACGGCCGCTCCAACGTGACTCTGAACCCGGCCATCTACACTCCCGGCGGACCGACGGGCAACCCTGACGCGCGCCGCGCCCTGCCGGAATACAGCGGCATCACGCAGTACGTGCAGAACCGCGACAGCCGGTACAACTCGATGCAGTTATCGCTGAACCGTCGCTACGCGAACGGCTTCACCGCGCGCCTCAACTACACGTTGGCCGATCTGCGGGGCACGATCGGCGGGCCCGAGCTGGTGCCGTACTTCCATCCGCAGTACGACCAGATCGTGGACGAACTCAGGTACGGGCGGCTCGGCGATTTGCGCCGGCATCGTTTCGTCACCTCCTGGGTCTACGACCTGCCTGGCCCGAGCGAAGGGGTCCTGGGCACCGTCGTGGGCGGCTGGCAGGTGACCGGCATCTACCAGTGGCAGAGCGGCGAACCCTTCACCGTCGAAAGCGGACGCGACAATGCAGGCTGGGGGCTGGGCAGCAATCGCGCGATTTATACGGGGGCCCCGTTCGAGCCGCCGGCGGGATCTGACCCGACGGTCTGGTTCAATCGGGCGGCGTTCGCCGTCAACCCGAACGGCACGTTCGGCGAAACCCTGAGGGGCGAGTATTTCGGACCGATCACCCAGACGGTCGACCTCGGGTTCTTCAAGAACTTCCGCTTCACGACGGAGATGAACTTCCAGTTCCGTGCGGAGTTCTTCAACCTGTTCAACACGGTGAACTTCAATAATCCCGGCACCAACGTGTCGTCTGCCTCGTCGTTCGGACGCATCACGTCGGCAGACGACCCGCGCATCATGCAGTTCGGGTTCAAGTTCGTGTTCTGATCACGAAGACACGAAGACAAGACGTGGGGTTCGCGGGATCGGCCCGCGAGCCCCGGCCGCCCGAAACCTGCGTCTCGCCCAAGCCGGCGCAACCTCAGCATCCGATTAGGATGCGCGTGCCCGCGGCGTCACAATACGTTGCTGGTAGTCCAGTCGGTCCAGAATGATCGTGCACAGGCGCCAGTAGCCTGAGCTCAAATGTCGGACGCAAACACCAAGGAGGTCGTCCGCCGCCGCTTTGCGGCGACGGCGGCGCTGCTCGCCGGGTTCGAAGAGGCACACCGCGCCGCACTGGCGGCAGGCGTGCGCGACTTCATCGCGCCACGCGGCGACGAGCGGGCGCTGGATGCGGGCGCCGGCACGGGTGCGCTGGCGTTTGCCCTCGCGCCATCGTGCGCGAGGTGGTCGCGGTGGAGCTCGTGCGCGAGTGCATCCGGGAGGGACGGGCGCGGGCGGCGGCCTTTCCGAACGTGTCTTTCATCGCTGGCGATGCGACGCGGCTCCCGTTCCGCGATGCGTCGTTCGATCTTGCCGGGTGCCTTCGGACGTTGCATCACGTGGATGCGCCGGAACGGGCGATCGCCGAGCTGGCCCGCGCCACTCGTGCCGGCGGACATGCTCTCATCGTCGATCAGCTTGCGCCTGACGATCGCACTCGGGCGCGTGCGCTCGAGCAGTTCGAGCGGGCGCGCGATCCGTCCCACTGCCGTTGTCTGCCCGACACCGAACTTCGCGAGTTGTTTGCAGCCAATCGGTTGGTGCTCGTTGCCGCGCGCGTTCGCAAAGAGACCAGAGAGCTGCAAGGTTATCTGGACCGCGCGGGCTGCGAAGGAGAAGCGCGCCGTGAGGCGGCGACCCTCGCGCCCGGTCCCGTCCTGACGATCAAGATGGGATGGTATCTGCTGACCAGGCCGGCGTACGAGGAGGCCTGCCGCCCCTATTCGCCTGCCGTGGAGGCGGCTCGCGGGGGGACCTTCATCCGCCGTCCTTCGAGTGTGAGGTCCCAACCCAATCCGCGCCTGCGAAGCTCTGACTCATAGACGGACTCGCTGCCAAGCCGCCTGGATACCGAGGTCGAGACGACGGTCGCCACGAGCAGCGGCAGGACGATGGGATAGTCGCCAGAGAGCTCGAAGATCATCACCGCCGCCGTCAGCGGAGCGTGAATGCTTGCGGCGGTCGTGGCGGCCATCCCCACCAGCGCGTAACTGCCGGCGCTCGCCTGGAACGGTGTCGACAGTGCAATGAGATGTGACCACAACGTGCCGAGCGCTGCGCCAACGAGCAGCATCGGCGTGAAGATCCCACCTGGCACACCAGAGGCGATCGCGCCACTCGTCGCGACCACTTTAGCCACCAGGAGCACGGCAACAGCGCCGACCAGCATTCGCTGATCGAGCATCGCATTCAACGGCTCGTAGCCGTTCCCGGCAACGGCCGGCAGCCAGACCGCAATCGCGCCCACGAGGGCGCCGCCCATCATGGCGCGCCACGGTTGCGGAGCCGGGTGCCGCTCGAACCAGTTCTCGAATGAGGCGAGGACCCATTTGAAACCGGATGCGGCCATGGCCGCGGCCACTCCGAGGGCCGCAAACGACAGCAACTCCAGATTCGACTCCAGGCCGAACGTTCGCTGACCGTAGATAGGTCCGATGCCAACGATCGCGCGAGTCATGGCCGTTGCGATGATCGTCGCGCCCGTGGCAGGCAGCAACAGTTCCGGCGCGGCGATGCCCACAATCGTCTCGAGCACGAACAGGACGGCCGCAAACGGTGTGTTGTAAGCCGCGGCGAAGCCCGCAGCCGTCCCAGCGGCGACGAGGATGCGCGTCTGAGTCAGCGGCGTGGCCAACATCCGCCCCGTTGCTGCGCCAAGTGCGCCTCCGAACTCGATCAGCGGTCCTTCGCGGCCGATCGACATCCCGCCCGCGATGGCCGCCCAGGAGGACACGACCCGCGACGCCGTCGTTCGAAGGGAAAGTCGCACGTTTCCCAGAGCGACAGCTTCCATGACGTTGCTGACGCCCTGGGCTGGCGTCGCTCGCAGACGCGCGATCGTCCCCGCGACTCCGGCGCCCGCAAGCGGAACCAGCAGTCGCAGCCATGGTGGCAGGCCGGCAACCGCGTCGACCACATTGTCTGCGTGATAGACGACTCGGTAGAGCACGCTCAGGGAGATTCGAAAGGCCACGGCGAACGTCGCGGCGCCTGCGGCAACCAGAGCCAGACCGATCGTGAATCGCCGGGCAGTCATGAGCTACGTCAGTGTAGCCGTGACCAATCAACCCGGATTAGCGACCGTTCGTCTCTGTGCGAAACACGAGGAAATGCTGCCGTGGCAGGAAATCGTGCCTGGCGTCGAGCCGGTACCCTGCCTGTTTCATCTCACTGATGATCTGGTCGGCTTCGAAGCGGAACTCTGGCGGCGGGCCTTCCGGTGAGTCCTTCCGGAAGTCGATGATCGCCACCCGTCCTGCCGGTGTCAGGGACTTCGCCAGCTCGCGGAAGTACGTCGGACGACTCGGGAGGTGGTGGTAGGTGTCAACGACGAGAACAAGATCGACCGGCTTCGGCAGGTTCGGGCTCCTGCTGATCGCGTGAACCGTCACCACGTTCTGGAGATGTTCGCCGATCGCGCGCTTCCGAATGTGCTCGAGCATGGACGGCTCGACATCGACGGCATAGACGGTGCCACGCGGGACCGCCTTTGCGAGTCGCACGCTGAAATATCCCGTGCCCGCGCCGATATCCGCAACAGACGCGTTGGGCGACAGTTTCAGCGCCTCGATGACGCGGGTCGGCATCTGCCAGCTGTCTCGTGCCGGGTCGTCGAACGACTTTGCGTACCGCTCCGGGTCGTCGAAGCGGTGCTCCATATGGTCGGGCTTGCTCTGTGGCTGGTGCTCTTGCGCCGCGACGGCCAGTCCGAGGCACCCGAACGCGACGACTGCAAGCGGAAACGGCCGGTTCCTCATCGCTGTCCTCCCGGAAAGGTATCGTGGGATTCTCTCATCAATGATGACGGCGAGACAATGGCGCCAATCAGGCCGGGCGACGACACGGGTGGATGGAATAAAACCGTGGTGCAGGTGTTCTGATAAGTGTCGAAGACGGCCAGGCCGATTCGATTCGAAGATGGACGGCGTTTTGTGGCTACACTCTGACGCGGCCAACGTGCCAATCCGCAACCAAAGCTCACGGCGGCAGCAGCGCGCGCTCGATCGCGAAGCGTTTCGTAGTGAAACGCTCGCGCTCTTCGGGAGTGTGTCCCGAGTCGCGCGCCGGCTGACCAGAAGTGCGGCCGACGCGGAAGACCTGACGCAGGAGACCTATGTCCGCGCGCTCGGCGCCTCCCGCCGCTTCCAGTTGGGCACGAACGTGAAGTCATGGCTGTTTACGATTCTGCGCAACATCAACCGCAACCGGACGCGCGATCGCACGCGCGCGATTGTGGTGGCGGACGGCGAAGCGGTGGAACGGTTTGCCGCCGCCGCTGCTTCGAACGATACCCCGGAGACCCGGCTCATCCGCAACGCTGAGAGTCGTGACCTGCGGGCGGCCCTCGACTCGCTTCCGCCCGCCCTCAGGCAGACGATGTGGCTCCGCGACATCGAGGCGCTGCCGTATGCCGAGATCGCGAGGCGTCAGAACATTCCGATCGGCACCGTCATGTCCCGGTTGTCACGGGCACGTGAGCTCCTGGCCCGCCGCATGATGGAGCGGGCGAGCGCCGGTCGGGTGGGAGGAACAACGACATGAGAACGATCCAATGCTGGCGGCTTCGATCGATGTTGACGGCCTACGTTGACGACGAAGTGTCCGCAGGCGAGCGGCTGCGCATCGAGAGCCATCTCGAGCGATGTGACGCCTGCCGTCATCGCGTCAGCCGCGAACAGGCGGTGCGGCAGCGGCTGCTGCGCTGGTCGGCCGAGATGCGAGGCGTGGGCGTACCGCTGTCGTGGCCGGCAGTCGCCGCAACCCCTTCCCATCCCCGTATCCGTGCTCTGTCTCGAATCGTCGCGGCGTTCGCCGCGGCGATTGCGCTGGTGTTCGTGGCATGGAGTCGGTGGCCAGACGGCGCCGTGGCGTTTGCCGCGCATGGGCAGATCACCGATAGCCGGTGTGCGAGCGGGCATACGCACAGTGGGCCGGCGCTCAGGGACATGAGTGGCGGGGACTGCGTGCGACGTTGTGTCGCGATGGGGGCTCAATACGTGTTCGTCTCGCAGGGCATCGTCTATCCGATTCGCAATCAGGATTTCGTGGATCTGACCCACGTGGCCGGGCAGGAGGTGCAGCTCGAGGGCGAGGTGCGCCAGAACGTGCTGACCGTGTCGCAGGTGCGTCCGCTCTCGGCCCGATCTGACAACTGTTCCTATCCAAGACAAGCGAGGACCTCATGATCAAAATCAAAGTTCGTCTGCTCGTGCTGCTGGCGGCCGCCGGCATGGTGGTTCCGGTCGTGGGTGCCCAGCGGGAGACACCGCCCGCGGGTGTGGCCAACTACACGCGTGTCGATGCCACCGTGGCATGTGCGGGGGCGACGCCGGTTCAGGCCCTCCCCGAATTGAAAAAGAGCGGCTTCGCATCCGTCATCAACTTCCGGATGCCGCAGGAACAGGGCGCCAACATCGACGAGTCAAAGGCGGCGGCGGCACACGTCGGCTTGAAATACATTCACTTGCCCTTCCAGACTCCGACACCTGAGATCGCCGCGGCGTTCCTCAAGGCGGTCGCCGATCCGTCGAACCAGCCGGTCTACATTCACTGCGGCTCGGCGAATCGTGTCGGGGCCATGTGGTTCATCAAGCGCGTCAAGATCGACGGCTGGGACGTCGACCGCGCCATGAAAGAAGCGGAAGCGATCGGCTTGAGGGCGCCTGGCTTGAAGGAGTTCGCGTTGAACTACGTAAGCTCGACACGCTGATGGGGCGGACACACCTGACGTGTCGCCTGTCGATCGCAGCGGTGTGGGTGTGTATCGCCACACCGCTGTCGGCCCAGGTGCACCAGCATGGACCGGGCGCGCGCGAGCAATATCAGGTGGAGCCCACACCAACGGCGCAAGCGCCGACCATCGACGGCGCGCTCGATGACCCGGCCTGGCAGACGGCGGCGTTGATCGAGACGTTCACGCAGCAGGAGCCCGCGGAGGGCGAGCCGGCAACGGAACGGACAGTGGTGCGGCTCCTCTATGATGCGCATGCCCTGTACATCGGCGTGCACGCGTACGACTCGAATCCGGACGCCGTGATAGCGACCGAGATGCGCCGCGATTCGCCGCGGCTGCTGGAGGAGGACAATTTCCAGGTCATCTTCGATACCTTCCGCGATTCGCGATCCGGCTACATGTTTCTCACCAATCCGCTCGGCGCAAAGCTGGAGCAGCAGGTGTTCGAGGAGGGTGGCGGCAACGCCCGGGGATCGGCCTCGAACATCAACCGGGATTGGAACGGGGTGTGGTCGGCGGCCGCACGCCGTACCAGCGACGGCTGGACCGCCGAGATCATGATTCCCACGGTGACGCTTCGCTCTCCCGACGCGGAGTCGCAACTGTGGGGCATCAACTTCATGCGGAACATCAGCCGGAAGAACGAGCAGGTCTTCTGGGCGCCCATTCCCAAGCCGTACGGCCTGACACAGGTGAGCCTGGCCGGCACCATGTCTGGCATGAGGAACCTGTCGCGAGGCCTCGACCTCCGCGTCAAGCCGTTTGTCGTGGCAGGAGGGCGGCGCGACCGCATCGGCGCGGGCGTTCGACGCGACGTCCTGAGGGAGATCGGCCTCGACATGAAGTACGGCGTGGGATCGGGGCTCGCGCTGGATGTAACGGTCAACACCGACTTCGCGCAGTCGGAAGTGGACGAGCAGCAGGTGAACCTCACGCGGTTTGCGCTGTTCTTTCCGGAGAAGCGGGACTTCTTTCTCGAGAATTCCGGTCAGTTCACCATCAGCAACCAGGGGACGGACCGCCTGATGGACCTGTTCTTCAGCCGGCGAATCGGGCTCTCCGAGGCCGGACTGCCGATCCCGATTGTCGGCGGCACGCGCCTGTCCGGCAAAGTGGCCGGGAACAACATCGCGCTGATGAACATCCAGACCGCCTCGGCGTTCGGCCGGCCCAGCGAGAACTTCATGGTGGCGCGCTACAGCAAGGATCTGTTCGGGCGCTCGAAGCTGGGTGGCATGGTCATCAACAGAGAGGCGATGGACAGCGCGCACTTCAACAGGACGTTCGTGGTCGACTCGGTGCTGGCGCCGACCACCAGCCTCAACTTTCACACGTTCCTCGCCCGGACCTCCTCGCCGGGCGTCGGCGACGGGCAGATGGCCTTTCACACGCGGGCCGTGTTGCTGAACACCAAGTGGAATACCTACGCGGAGTACACGGACATCCAGGACCACTTCAATGCCGAAGTCGGCTTCGTCCCGCGCGTCGGCATCCGCACGACGAAGGTGCATGTCGAGCGAAATCCCCGACCCGGGAACTGGATCAGGGTAATGGAGCCGATGGTCAACCTGACTTACACGACCGACCAGGACAACCGGCTGCTCACCCGCCGAATCCACAACATGCTCGGCACCCGGCTCAGCAACGGGGCGTACATCAATGTCTGGTACAACAACTGGTTCGACCAGGTCGATCGCCCGTTCACGCTCCAGAACCTCGTCACGATTCCAGTGGGCACGTACCGGTTCGGCGAATGGAACTTCTCGTTCAGCAGCAATCCGTCCCGCCGGCTCTACGGCGCCATCACGTACAAGCCGCAGACCTTTTATGACGGCACGAGAACGGACCTGAACACGACGCTCGGGCTGCGCGCGTCGAGCCGCGTGTCCACCGAGCTCTCGATGCAGCAGAACGACGTCGACCTGCCGTGGGGCAGCTTCGTCGTCAACCTGGGCATCCTCAAGATCGACTACGCGCTCTCGCCCCGGATGACGATCCGCACGCTGTCGCAGTACAACTCGTTGACCCGCCAGTTGAGCACCAGCGTGCGCTACAACTTCATTTACAGTCCGGGGAGTGACGTCTATGTCGCCTACGACGAGCTGCAGGCAGACGAGCTGGGCCGCGCTGAAGTGCGGAACCGCCAGCTGGTCGTCAAGATGACGTACCTCGTGTCGCGTTGATGACAGTCTTTACGGCTTTTTCGTCGCCTGGATCGACTCGATGTAGGCGACCAGCCCCGTCGGCGCGTCAATCGGCCGCGCCGCTGGCCAGCAGCGGCTTGATGACCGCGTCGAGTTCGGCTTCAGTCATCATCCCCGGATGATAGAGGCTGACGAGACCCTGGCGATTGACGATGACCAGTGTCGGAGTGGTGGAAACGCCGTACTGTTTGTGATTCTGTTCGCTCACCGGCACGGCCTCTGAGCGCAGGAAGGGATAGAACTCGTCGCGCACCTTCGCAATGTGCGCGAGCTCGGCATCCCGCGTGGCGGCCGCGCGGTTGAGCGTATAGCCGTAGCGCTGCGTCGGTGCCACAACGGTCAGGCCAGCCGCGCGGTGCGCGTCGAGCAGCTTCGACAGGATCGGCGCCTGCCGCTTGCACTCGCCACACCAGTGAGCCCAGAAAAAGAGCACGACGACTTTCCCCTTCAACGCGCGCAACTCCGGCGTCGGCCGGCCGAGCTCTTCGCCGGCCTGCAGCGGCGGCGCGGGCTGTCCCTCGAGGCTGATCAGGTTGATGTTCTTCTGAATGCGCATGTGCAGCGGCGTGTTGCGGTACGCGTCGAGCTCGCGGCGAAGGAAGTAGAGCGCGTCGGACCGGCGGCCCTGTGCCATGCGCACCTGCGCCTGCACTTCGATGGCGGCGCCGAGCGCCAGCTCGAGGCTCTGGTCGCGGTCGAGCGCGCCATCCTTCGCGGCGGCGACGGACAGATCGTAGGCGTCGGCGGCGTATGCCTGCGCCCGATCCAGTCGATTGGCCGCATACGCCGCGCGCGCGAGCCACGACAGCGCCTCGAGCGCCTGCGACGTGTCGCCGTTCGCCGCGCGATAACGGCGCAGAATGTCGTCGGCGTCAGAAAAGTCGTTCTTCGGCGAACACGGCCATGACGTGCAGCCAGCCGCCACGCGCACATCGCGGACGATGGTCGTCTGAGCCGGTGCGGCGCCAGCGCTCAAGATGAGCGCCAGGAGCGCGCCGATAGAGGTGAAGCGGCGCATGTTGCCTCCTATCGTACGAGCGTCCACGCGAGCGGTACCGACACCGGCGAGAAACAGACCTGATCGTCGCACGCCTGGTAGTCGAGGTGGCCTGTGATCTTCAGCGGAGGCCGTGCGGCGGTCGCGTCGGTCCGCGCATCCATCTTGAGTGTGAACGGCTTCTGATACACGGGAATGCGTTCGTCGAGCGGCTCGAAATGATAGATCTCCGACGGAGGATATTCGATCGGCCGCGTCCGGATGCCCTTGGGCTGCGACACCTTCATCGTAATCACCCGATAGTCGTGCTTGCCGGGCGCATACACGTGCATGCGCGGCCGCGGCGCAATCTCGACCGCGAGCACGATCGAGCCATCTGATGCTGTGGCGATGCGGGGATCATAGCGGATCCGCAGGTGATCGGTCACCACGTCGGTGACCTCCGGTTTCGTTTGCGCCGCCAACGGCATCGACAGCATCAGGCAGGCGGCGGTTGTCTGCACACACCGGCCACCCCACGTGAATCGCATGATGAAGAATCATCGCACAGCCTAGTGCTCGTGTGTTGCGCTCGAGGTTGGCTTCGCCGGCACGGGACGAGTGCGGCTGATGTCGCCGTCGACGTTGCGCGTGTACGTCCAGTAGATGTCCGTCGAACCGAGCGTGTTGCCCGCCCGGGCGCCGAACCAGCAAAACGTGCGATCGCCCGGGCCGAGCGCGGGGCACATATCTGCCCCCGAAGTATTGATGCGCGGCCCGAGGTTGACCGCCGGCCCCCACGTGTTCGGCCCCAGATGCCGTGACGCCCAGATGTCCGCGCCGCCATATCCGCCGGGACGGGTCGACGTGAAGTACACCCAGCCATTGGCGCCTTCCATGAAATGGAATTCCGATCCGGCGGTGTTGATGCTTGGCCCCTGGTTCACTGCCGGTTCCCATTTCCCGCTCGCGTCCCGCTGTGAGCACCAGATGTCGGAGCTGCCATAGCCGCCTGCGCGCTCGGAGGCAAAGCAGAGCGTTCTTCCATCCTTGAGGAGCATCGGACAATGCTCGTTCCCCTCGGCCGTGCTGACGGGTGCGGGCACGAGCTCTGGCGCCGACCAGCCGCCGTTTGTCTTGCGCGTGACGAAGATGTCGTTGGCGTTGCGCGGATTCGAGGTCGCCATCCGATCCGACTTGAAATAGATCGTCGAACCATCGTGCGAGATCCACGGCTCGCGATCGTCTCCCTTTCGCAGCGGGTCGACGTTCGCCGCGGGACCGGCGTTGACCGGGCTTCCCATGTTCACAGGAGCGTTCCACGTTCCGATCTCGCTGTTGAAGGTCGCGATGTAGAGATCTCTCGCGTCGCCGGGCGCGGACGCGAGATCCTCGCGACCACTCGTGAACACCATGGTCCCGTCGTCGGCGAACGAGAGCTCCCCTTCCGCCCACTTGGTATTGATCGGTGCGCCGAGATTATGAACGGCGAGATCCGCCCAGGACGTCGGCGCCGTCCGCGTGGAAGGCTTCGCAGCTTCGGCCCGAGGTGCCGGCCGGCTGTTTTGAGCGGCCGCCGCGATCGCCAAGGTGACACCGAGACAACCCGCAAGTGCCGCAACGCCAGCGATGCGCATCGAATGCCTCCTGTCTCGCAGGTGTGGGCTCTTTATACACCTTTGAACAAGGAAACGAACGGTTCTCAACCAACGCTCAAGCCAGCGCGCGCGGGATTGCGCAGGCATCGGGGATTTTTCCCGCCTGTGCGGGCTCCATCCGGGCAGCGACGTCGTCATTCTGGCGCAATTCGGGCGTTCTGCGTTCCTGGGCCGCCGGAACAGCAGTTGCACAACCTCTGTTGGAACGTCGAGCACTCTTTCTGGCGCGATTGGCTCCTGCGCGCAGGGAACGCCGGGGACAACCGGCGAAACAGTGACGGCATGGGAGTGGCGATATGTCGAAGGAACTGGGATTCAACGTCGAACTGCCGCTGTCCTTCGAAGCTGCGGTGCCGCACGTGCGGGAGGCGCTCAAGCAGGAGGGATTCGGCGTGCTGACGGAGATCGACCTGCGTGCCGCGTTCCGGGAGAAGCTCGACCGGGAGTTTCGTCCATACGTGATTCTCGGCGCGTGCAATCCGCCGCTCGCGTTCAGCGCGATCTCGGCTGACCCGTCAGTCGGACTGCTGCTGCCGTGCAACGTGACGGTCGAATGGCTCGCAGAAGGGCGCACCGGTGTCCGCCTGACCGATCCCGAGGCCCTGCTCAGCACGGTGGTGCTCCAGGGAGCCCCAGAACTGACATCGGTTGCGCGTGATGCGCGCGCGCGCATGGTACGGGTCGCCGAGTCGCTCGCGAAGCACTGACACTCAGCGACTACGGGTCGGCCTGCGGAAGGAGGCGCTCATGACTAAACGGTTTCACACGGCAGCTGTCATTCAGGTGCTGCTCGTCGCTCTGATCACCGTCACGCCCGCATTCGGACAAGGCAGACATGGGGGCGGGGGCATGATGATGGGCGATCCTGCACATGCGGCAGACATGCAGTTGTTTCACCAGCTGTTCGAGCACCGAACGGAAATCAACCGGCAAGTGATCATGCGAGAGGACGGCATCGAAACCGTCACTGAATCGACGAACCCCGAGGTCACCCGCCTGCTGCAGACGCACGTCGCGTCGATGCTGGCGAGGGTGAAGGAGGGACGACCGATTCATCAGCGCGATCCGCTGTTTGTGGAGCTGTTCAAGAACGCTGACCAGATCGACGCCAGGCACGAGCTGACGGCCGGCGGCGTACGGGTCATCGAGACGTCGACGGACGCGTTCGTGGTCAAGCTGTTACACGCACATGCGGAGGTGGTCAGCGCGTTTCTCGCGAACGGCATGTCGGAGATGATGAAGAACCATCCGGTTCCGCCGCGCTGAACCCTCGGAGCTGAAAATGCCCGCGTGATACTCAACCCCGACACTTTCCGACCACCACATTCATCTCAGCGTCCCCACGTTTTCCGCGGCATGCGCGTTCTGCCTGATAGACTCTTGGCGTCGCACCCCGGTCCCTGAGATGAGGAGAACAGACGTGGATTCTGACAACTTGGTCCACTCCGCGCGGTCGCTCGAAAATGCGTTTTTCGACAAGGAGAATACCCGGCTTCTGAAAGAGATGCGCGAGCGCGCCCGCACCCAGGAACGGCGCTCGGCCATGCGCGAGGTCGTGCGCGTCAACGATGAAGGCTTGATCGATCACCTCATCGCGCTCGGACTCGAGCCGGAAACCGTGCTGGCGCTGCAACTCGTGCCGCTGGCAGCCATCGCCTGGGCCGACGGCCAGATGGAGCCGCGCGAGCGGGATGCGGTGCTGAAGGCCGCCGCGGCCCAGGGCGTGGTGCCCGACAGCGTAGCCGGGAAAATGCTCGACAAATGGCTGGCGCAGCAGCCCGGCGCCGACCTCGTGGACGCGTGGAAGCGTCACATGCGGGCGCTCTGGCCGCTGCTCTCGCCGAAGGAACGAAACGACATCCGCGCGTCGGCGCTCGATCGCGCGCGCAGCGTCGCGGAAGCGGCCGGCGGCTTCCTCGGCCTGACCTCCACGGATTTCCGCCCAGGAGCAAGCGGTTGTAGACGAGTTGTCAAAGACGCTCGCCGATTGAGCGAGCCGGCGCGAGTGTTCGACGCCGGCTGGAGGGTGCGTGAAGCCGATTCTTCGGGCTGGGGCGCATATCGCGGGACTCTGGGCGCTGGCCGTTGCGCAGCCACTCTTCGACGTCCTGGGAGGAGCCCCCGAATTCTTCGTGGCTCATCGTGCCGATCCAGTCGACCGCGTCATCCTGGCTGTCTGGCTGACGTGGCTCGTACCGGCGCTCATCCTTAGCGTCCTCGTCATCGTTAGCCTGTTCAGCGGGGGCCTGCTCCGTGAACGTCTGGCCAACTTCGTCGCAGCGCCCATCATTGGAATCCTCGCGGGCGTTGTCGCCGCACAAGTTGCTTACAGGTTCGGCGTGTCGGGGTGGACAGCAACGCTGCTTGTCCTGTCAGTAACCGCGGCCCTGATGGCCGTTGCGTGGTCGCGTGCCGCCTCGGTTCGAGCGTTTCTGACGATCCTGTCGGTGGCGGCGTTGGTCGTTCCGGGCGTCTTCCTGATTGCGACTGGATACCGGGCCGCAGTTCCGGAGCGGGGAAGGGAAGCCGCGATCGAGCCACGGCGTTCCCCTGTCGTGGTCCTCGCATTCGACGAGTTGTCCCTGATCTCGTTGATGGACGCCGAAGGCCGCATCAACGCCGTGCGCTACCCACATCTTGCGGCGCTGGCCGCGGACGGCATCTGGTTTCGCAACGCCACGGCCGTCAGCGACTTCACGCGCTGGGCGCTCCCGGCGATTCTGACGGGCCGGTATCCGATCTCTCGAAGCGAGCCGACTTCGAAGGACCACCCGGACACCTTGTTCTCACTGCTTGGCCGCAGCCATCGCCTCAAGGTGTTCGAGGCGGTGACGGACATCTGTCCGGCAATGCTCTGCGTTCCGCAAAACGGGCGCAGGTTCGATCGCCAGCGGGCAATCGCCGCCGACGGGCTGGTGGTTGCGGCGCACATCTTCCTGCCCCCCGATGCCCGTGAGGGGCTGCCCGACCTCACGCAGAACTGGGCGGGCTTCGGCGCCGACCTCAGCGATGCCGATGGGGCTGATGTCGACAATTCGACGACCGACACGCGCACGGCACCGGACTGGCGGCAGATCTGGCGGTCTGCCGAAGGCAGTGACCATCTCGCGTCGGCCAGAGCCTTTATCGACGGCGTCGTGGCCGATGATCCGGCAGCAACTCTGTACTTCATGCACACGCTGGTCACCCACCACCCGGCGCGGTGGGTGCCGACCGGTCAACGGATTGCCAATCGCCGCGGGATTCCTGGACTGCGACGTGGAGAGATCGACGGCGACGCATGGATCGCCGAGCAGCTGCAGCATGCGCACCTGCTGCAAGCCGGTCTGGCCGATCTCCTGGTCGGCCAGTTGCGTGACCGCCTTTCCGCGGCAGGGCGATATGACGACGCGCTCATCGTCATTACGGCCGATCACGGCGCATCGTTCAGGCCTGGCGGCCGCATGCGCAACTTCACTTCCGACAACGCGCCAGACGTTGTGCCTGTGCCGTTCATCGTGAAACTGCCGGCCGGATCGGCAGGACCAGCGCCGGGTACGATTGATGACTCGAATGTCGAGACGATCGATGTGCTGCCGACCGTGGCCGATGCCCTCGGCGTCACCGTGCCGTGGGCCATCGACGGACAGTCGGCAATCAAGCCCGCATCGAGGCGATCGGAGAAGCGCGTGTACTACAACGGGGCAACCGCGCACGCGACGTACGGCTCCAACGAGCTCGCCGCCCGGCGGGACGCTGCCGTCAAACGGCAGACCGAGCTGTTCGGCGACGGCGCCTGGCCGGATTTCTCACTACCTGATCTTCGGCATTTGATTGGCCGGGAACTCAGTTCGTTCGGCTCGATCGGCGAGACGGAGGTCCGCCTGCTCTTCGAGAACCGGGACCCTCTGAAAAACGTGGACCTGGGTGCCCCGGAGCTGCCGGTGCAGATGATCGGACGGGTGCGTGGAGAAGCGGGCCCCGGATCCGGAGCCCCTCGCGTCGCCGTGGCCCTGAACGGCAAGGTCGTGGCGACGACACGCGCGTGGCCCGGACGGGTGTACTGGATGGCGATGCTGCCGCCAGCGGCGCTGAGGGCCGGTACCAACCGTGTCGATTTGCTGGTCATCGACCCCGCGAACAACAGTCGATTGCTCAGGCGCCCCTAGTGGCCTCGCTCAGCGCATCAAGGTCTCTTTCAGCGAATGATTCCGGAGCGGGCTGAGTCCCCTCGCGCAGCGCGTACGCGCGGGTGAACTCCGCCCCGAGCAACAGGATTTGGCAGGAGTAGTAGACCCACAGCAGGAGGATCATCACCGATCCGGTCGCGCCGTAGCTCGACGCCGCGCTGCTGTGGCCGAGATACAGGCCGATGAACTGTTGACCGATTGTGAAGAGCACGGCCGTCACAAATGCACCCGTCATGACATCGCGCCAGCGCAGATGCACGTCGGGCAGCACGCGATACAGGAGGGCAAACAGCACCGTGGTTACGACGAGCGACACCAGCACGGTGACTCCGCTCCACAGCAGCGGGATGCTCGGGAAGCGTCCGGAGAGCCATCCACTCAGCGCAGCAAGCGCTGCCGTCACCGCGAGCGAGACCATCAGCAGGAAACCGACTGCCAGCACCAGGCCAAACGAGCGCAGACGATCGATCACGAATGCCTTGAGATTGACACCCGGGTTCGGCTTCACCCGCCAGATCGTATTCAGCGCGGCCTGGAGTTCCAGGAATGCTCCGGTCGCCGCGACGACGAACGCGATGCTGCCGACAACGGTCGCGACGATTCCGGCTCGCCGTTGACTCGCTCCCTCAAGAAGACTCTGCACCGCGAGCGCGCCTTCGCGTCCGACGAGCTGATCGAGCTGGCCTGCGATTTCCCCACGGACAGCCTCGGCACGGAAGACCATACCGGCGATCGCGGTGGCGACGAGGAGTACTGGCGCGATCGCAAACAACGTGTAGTAGGCAAGGGACGCGCCGAGGCGCAGTGCATCGTCATCCCACCAGGCCCTGACTGCGGTCCCGAATACTGGCAGGATCTTCGGCGCGCGCATGGACATCAGACCTCCAGGGCGATGGCCCTCCCTCTGTTAGCTCGAGTGGCCGAAGTGTACGCCCACCTGGTCAAGACAGGCTGTTCAAGTGGGAACAGAGCCGGATGCGCATACGCAATACAGTTAACGGTGGGGCTTCATGGATGACACATCGCACATCTTGAAACCGTGGGTGATATTCGCCGGTTGTGTACTCGTCATTGTCGTCCTCTATTGGGCGCAGGCCGTGCTCGTGCCGATCGCACTCGCCGTGCTGCTCACGTTCGTCCTCACACCTCCTGTCACCTGGCTTCAGCGTTGGCTCGGCCGCGTCCCGGCTGTCCTCGCGGCGGTCACGCTCGTGTTCATCGTTCTCGGTCTCGCCGGTTGGGGTCTCGCGCGACAGATGAATCATCTCGCCGACGACCTTCCCACCTATCGCGTCAATATCCTGGCGAAGATCGCGGACGTCCGCGGAGTAGGGAAGGGAGGATCGGTCGAGAAGCTTCAGGAGACGATCGAAGGGATCAAGACCGATCTTGGACAATCGAGCGCGCCCACCGGAAGGGCCTCGCGGGCTGTTGTCTTCACGTCCGAGCCGGTCACGGGTTTCTCAGGCTTCTCGTGGCTGGGTCCGATCGTCGGCCCCGTGGGGACCGCCGGGCTGGTGCTGGCGATGGTGATCTTCATGCTGCTCGAACGGCGGGATCTGCGCGATCGGCTGATTGGCCTGTTCGGCCTCGGCCAGCTGACCCTCACGACGAAGGCGTTCGATGAGGCGGGAACGCGTGTCAGCCGTCAGCTGCTGATGCAGTCGCTGGTCAATCTGGTCTATGGCATCGCCGCCGGGCTGGGGCTCTACCTCCTCGGCGTGCCGTACCCGTTGGTTTGGGCGACACTTGGCGCGGCACTTCGATTCATCCCGTATGTCGGACCCGTGATCGGGGCCGGTGCGCCGATCCTGGTCAGCCTTGCGGCCCTCCCGGGGTGGGCCGGTCCGCTCTGGGTGGTGGGTTTGTTCATCGTGCTCGAGCTGTTCACGAATCTCGTGCTCGAAACCGTCCTTTATGCAGGGGCGGCGGGAGTCTCCCAGGTCGCGTTGCTCGTGTCCGTGGCCTTCTGGACGTGGTTGTGGGGCCCGCTCGGTCTGCTCATGGCGACACCGCTGACAGTGTGTCTCGTCGTACTCGGGAAGCACGTACCGGGTCTCGAGTTCGTCGGGATGTTGATGGCCGACACCCCCGCGCTCGCCCCGGAGTATGGCTACTATCAGCGATTGTTGGCCCACGATCAAAGCGAAGCGGCCGACCTCATTGAGCGGCACGTCAAGACGGAGGCCCCGCGCTCGGTCTACGACGCCTTGCTGCTGCCGGCGCTCAACTATGCGGAGCGCGACCGCCTCGAGCAACGGTTATCGCTGGATGAAGAAACTGCGGTCATCGATGCGACGCGAGAACTTCTGTTCGACGCGGCGGAGTCGATCCGGCGTCTCCAGCCGGAGCCGTCAGCGCCTGATCCGGCACTTCCCGCGCCACGGGAACCGCTGCGCGTAATGGGCCTGGCCACCAATGGCACCGCTGACGAGCTTGCGTTACAGATGCTCGGCCACGTGCTCGACGATCTGCCCATCGTCGTGGAGATCACCAAGGGGCGCATGCTCGCCTCGGAACTGGTGACGCTGGTACAAGCGCAAGGGGTCTCGGTCATCTGCTTCGCCGATCTACCGCCCAGCCCTCCGTCCAAGACGCGCTATCTGGTCAAGAAGCTCCACGCCGCGATGCCGGAGGTGCGAATCCTCGTTGGGCGCTGGGCTCCGCAGGCGTTGGCGGACGACAGCACGCAGCAACTGCGGGACGCGGGCGCGACGCTCGTGGCCTCGACGCTTGCCGAGACCCGGACTTACCTGGGCGCGCTGGTCGAGATTCCACGTGTCCCGGTTCCGGAGACAAGCAGCGTCCACGCGGCCTGACGCGGTAAGATTGCGGCACCCATGCCGACACTTGCCATCACGATCTTCGTCGTCGTGTTCGCCATCGCGACGTTCCGCAACATTCATCTCGGCGTCCTCATGCTGCCCGCCGCAGCCGCGGTCGGCGTGTGGCTGGCGGGGATGCCGCTGCGGGACGTCGTCGCCGGATTCCCCGTCAACATCCTGGTGCTCATCGCGGGCGTCACATATTTCTTCGGCATCGCGCTCGGGAACGGCACGATCGATCTGCTCATTCAGAGACTGCTCGCGGCGGTCGGCGACAGGCGCCGTCTGTTGCCGTTCGCCTTTTTCGTGATAACCGCCGGTATTGCGTCGATGGGCTCGTCGCAGGCGGGGTACGTCATGATCCCGCTCGCAATGGCGGCCGCGAGGCGCTCCGCCGTGGATCCCATGTTGATGGGTGTTGCGCTCAACTCCGGCATGAGTACGGGTGGGTTCGCGCCAACCAGTCTGTTTGGGATCGTCACGGTCTCGACGGCCGAGAAGGTCGGCATCGACCTGAATCCCCTGACGCTCCTCGCCGCGGCGATGATTTCAAATCTGGCTCTGCTTGTTCTCGCCGCGTGGATGTTTCCAGGCGCAGGCGTGGCGACCCCGCGTCGCGAGTCGGCAATCGATCCCGCTGCCGCGGCTCAAAGCACACGATTCGCTCCCCATCAGATCCTGACGCTCGCATGCATCGCCGGCCTGATTCTCTCCGTCGTCATCGGCTTCTCGCTGGGATTCCAGCCGGATATCGGCATCATCGCATTCGGGTTGGGCGGTGCACTCGCATTGATGTACCCGGCGGCCGGGGCCGAAGGCATTCGCCGGATTGACTGGTCGACGATCTTCATGGTTGGAGGGATCGTCACCTTCGTGGGTGTGCTGCAGCGGATGGACGCGGTCAATATGCTCGGGCACGCGGCGATGAACGTGGGCACGCCGCTCGTGGCCGCGTTCGTGATCTGCATGATCGCGGGGCTGGTCTCGGCGTTTGCGTCAACCGCGGGGATCCTCGCGGCGCTCGTGCCGATGTCCGTACCGCTGGCCACGTCAGGTGGTGTGGCTGGATGGGCCCTGATGAGCGCGATGGGCGTGTGCGCCTCGATCGTGGATGCGTCACCCTTCTCGACGACGGGTGCGCTGATCGTCGCGGCGTCCCCCGAGGACGAACGGCCGCGGTTGAAGTCGTTTTTGATGCGATGGGGACTGTCGATGGTGGTTGTCGGGCCGATCGCTGCGGTAATTGTACTCCTGCTGCTTGGACGCTCCTGAAGCGCGATGCTGACTGGCTTTCAACGTACGTAGTGTCCGGCTTTAGCCGGACCGCGCAATTGAAAAGTCATCCCGCGGGCAGACTTCCCGGCTCGACGCCACGAACAGAAGTCGGTAGAAACTCTTTCTCATCGTGAATCGCGGAAATGGTTCACAATTTCAAGAGCTTCTTCTTTTTCACGTGTTCACTTGCAGCGCTCATTCTCGAGTTTCCGGAGGAGGCCAGCATGACCGACGAAAAGAAGTGCCCAGAGTTCGAGTCGGCAATCACGAGTCATCGCGAGGCGTATCGCGTTGCTCGTGACACGGTCGGAATGATTGATGCGATCACAATCGCAAGTGTCCTTGTCGCCGTACTGATTATCCTGATGCTTCTGGCGACTTCGAGGGATGGCGTGTCTGTCTTCCTCAGCGGGATCGCCGTGGGGGCCATCGCGGGAATTCTGCTCTGGATGGGGACCGATCGACGTAGTCTCGCAGGCAGGCGTGTCGGGGGAAACAGCAGGACGCGCTTCATGTATTGAAGCGCGCCCTGCTCGAGACTCAATCCAGGTCGAAGCGATCGAGGGCCATCACCTTGGCCCACGCCTTCACAAAGTCCCGCACGAACTTCTCTTGTCCGTCCGCCGCGGCATAGACCTCCGCCACCGCGCGCAGCTCGGAATTCGATCCGAACACCAGGTCCACCGGGGTCGCCGTCCACTTGACCTTGCCGGTTGCGCGATCGCGTCCCTCGTAGATACCTTCGGCCTCGCCGGACTTGCTCCACGTCGTCGACATGTCGAGCAGGTTCACGAAGAAGTCATTGCTCAAGGTCCCGGGCCGATCACTGAACACTCCGTGTTGCACCATTCCGGTGTTGGCGTTCAAGGCGCGCATGCCGCCGACCAGCGCGGTCATTTCGGGCACACTCAACGTCAGCATGTCGGCCTTGTCGACCAGCATCGCCGCCGGCGAGCGCCGCTGATCCTGGCGGAAGTAGTTCCGGAAGCCGTCCGCGACCGGCTCGAGCACCGCGAACGATGCGGCATCGGTTTGCTCCGCCGAGGCGTCGACCCGGCCCGGTGCGAAGGGCACCTGCACGGTGAGCCCCGCCTGCTTCGCCGCCTGTTCGATGGCGGCGCCGCCCCCGAGCACGATCAGGTCGGCGAGCGAGACCTTCTTCTTACCGTTAGCACTGTTGAAGTCCTTCTGGACGGCTTCCAGACGCGCCAGCACCTTGGCCAGCTCGCTCGGATTGTTGACCTCCCAGTCCTTTTGCGGCGCAAGGCGGATGCGCGCGCCATTGGCGCCGCCGCGCATGTCCGTGCCGCGGAACGTCGCCGCCGACGCCCACGCCGTCCTCACGAGTTCAGGACCGGTCAGTCCCGACGCGAGAATCTTCGACTTCAGGCTCGCGATGTCCTTCGCGTTGATGAGCGGATGGTCGACCCTGGGAAGCGGGTCCTGCCAGACCAGTTCCTCGCCTGGAATCTCCGGGCCGAGATAACGGGAACGCGGCCCGAGATCGCGGTGGGTCAGCTTGAACCACGCCTTTGCGAACGCCAGCCGGAACTCCTCCGGGTTGTCGAGGAAGCGCCTCGAGATCTTTTCGTATGCCGGGTCGAACCGCAGCGCGAGGTCCGTGGTCAGCATGATCGGCGCATGCCGCTTCGACTTGTCGTGCGCGTCGGGTACGCGGTTGGCGCCCTCGCCGCCGGCGGGGATCCACTGCGTGGCGCCGCCGGGGCTCTTGGTCTGCACCCACTCGAAGCCGAACAGGTTGACGAAGAACTCGTTGGTCCAGGACGTCGGGTTGTAGGTCCACGCGCCCTCCAGGCCGCTGGTGACCGTGTCGCCCGCGTTGCCCGTGCCGCACGTGTTCGTCCACCCGAGGCCCTGCTCCTCAATTCCCGCCGCCGCGGGCTCGGGGCCCACGCACGTGGATGGCGGGTGCGCACCGTGCGTCTTACCGAAGGTGTGGCCGCCGGCGATGAGCGCCACCGTCTCTTCGTCGTTCATCGCCATGCGGCCAAAGGCCTGACGGATGTCCTTGCCGGCCGCCACGGGATCCGGCTTGCCGTTCGGGCCCTCGGGATTCACGTAGATCAGTCCCATCTGCACGGCCGCCAGTGGGTTCTCCAGCATCCGATCGCCACTGTGGCGTTCGTCCCCCAGCCACTTCTTCTCGGCACCCCAGTAGACCAGATCGGGCTCCCAATCGTCCCTGCGGCCGGCGGCATAGCCGAACGTCTTGAAGCCCATCGACTCCAGCGCGACATTACCGCTCAGGACCATCAGATCGCCCCAGGAGATTTTCTGTCCGTACTTTTGTTTCAGGGGCCAGAGCAGCCGCCGCGCCTTGTCGAGATTGGCGTTATCCGGCCAACTATTCTCGGGCTCGAATCGCTGTTGACCGCCGCCGGCGCCGCCGCGTCCGTCACCCACGCGGTACGTCCCGGCAGCATGCCAGGCCATCCTGATGAAGAACGGGCCGTAATTTCCATAGTCGGCCGGCCACCATGGCTGCGACGTCGTCAGGACTTTCTTGATGTCGGCCTTGACGGCGTTCAGGTCAAGGCTCGCGAACGCCTTGGCGTAGTCGAAATCCGGGTCCAGGGGGTTGGACTCGACACCGTTCTGCCGAAGCTGCGAGAGATCGAGCTGGTCAGGCCACCAGAACTGGGTTGGCCTTGGCTCGCCCTGCGCGCGGACTGCATCCGTTGACACCAACGGTAGCGCAGCGACCGCGAGGACGGCGATCAGCATCCTCATGTGCTTGTTCATGTGAGTTCTCCTCTACGAACAACGACATTGCCGTTCCCGGCGCCGGATGCACCATGAACGGATCGTTTTTCAGCAACGGGAGCGCAACGCGCGTGCCAACGCGACTCTTCGTGTTTTGAGCGGAAAGCACTGAAATCGATCTGATTGACGGCGGGGACCGAGAGATAGTCCGCAGGCTGCACGAACTATCGCGCACACAGCGCATTCACGACAATTTGCGACAAGTCCATGGGCGGCCGGGCGTATAGTGGCCGCAATCGAGCACGTTCCAACTCGTTCGTGGCTTCCAGCGGGGGTGTCTAGCTACTCATTCGTACAACTGAAAAAGGGTCGGTCACCTCGGAACAAGGGGGAGACGTCACCATGTGCCATCGACTAAGCACCGCGTTCGTTCTGGTCTTCAGTCTGTTCATCGGCGCAAATCATGCGGCGGGTCAGGCGCAAACAACCGCGAGCATCATCGGTCAGGTGACAGATGAAAGTGGAGCCGTCCTCCCCGGCGTTACGGTCACGGCGACGAGTCCAGCCTTGCAGGTCCCGCAGGTCGCGGTCGTCACCGACGCGCAGGGCGATTACCGGCTGTCGCCTCTGCCAATTGGCACCTATGAGGTGACCTACACCCTTACCGGATTCCAGACGTTTCGCCGCGACAGTCTGCGCTTGACGGGCGGATTTGTCGCGAAGGTGGACGTGCCCCTGAAAATCGGCGCACTCGAGGAGTCGGTGACCGTCTCTGCCACGCCAACCATAGACGTCCAGTCGAGCGCCCCAGTGACGGTACTCACGAAAGAGACGCTCGAGATCGTTCCCTCGAGCCGCGCGGGACTGATCACCTTGATGAACCAGTCTCCCTCTGTGCGCTCGCAGAATGACGTCGGTGGCTCTCAAGCAAACCAGTTGCCGGCGATGCGTGTGTACGGAGTGAGCGCTCAGGCGAACTCGTGGCTGGTGCTCGAGGGGGTTGTGGCGACCGATGCGGGACAGACCGGCGGCGGCGGATCGTATTTCGACTACGCCACGTTCGAGGAAGCGCGCATGCAGACGATCTCGAACGACGTGGAGACGCCGAACCGCGGGATCAATCTCAACCTGATCGCGAAGTCCGGCGGCAATCAGTTCCATGGCTCGGCTTCCTGGGAACAGACGAACCACGCCTTTCAGTCCTCGAACGTCACCCCGGAGCTCCAGGCTCAGGGCATCAACGACGCCAATTACCTCGTCAAGCGGTTCTTCGGCGGAGCCGACCTCGGCGGTCGCATCATCACAAACAAGTTGTGGTTCTACGCCGCCTACCACACCCGTCTCAACCAAGAGCAGTCCCTGGGGGTGTACCAGACGAACGGCGAGCCGGGGGTGGTCGATCAGTCGCAGAACATGTTTACCGAAAAAGTCTCCTGGCAGATGAACGCGGCGCAGAAGTTCGTGTTCTATGACTACTATCAGAGACTCGTCAAAGACGATCCGATGACCCCTCTTCAGGGGTATGAAACGAAACAAAACAACTGGCAACCGCAACACACGACCAAGGCTGAATGGCAGTGGGTCCGTGGGAACGCGATGGTGTTGACGCTGCAGGCGTCGCGCTGGCGCTCGCACGTGACGCAGAACGTTCGAGGCACCGGCCCCGAGTCGGCGGATGCGAATCCCCGAAGTGCCCCTGTCGCCGGGCAGGCTTGCGTGCCATTGGTGAGTTGCAGCACGTGGGGCACGAACACCGGTGCCGGGAACATTGTCGAGCACTGGCGGCCGTGGGCGACGAGAGCCACGCTCGGCTGGTACAAACCTGATCTATTCATGGGGAACCACGACTTCAAAGCCGGGTACGACGATGTGAAGACCACCTCGGGCCGGGGATGGATCGAACGAGTGGGAACGCCCACGAAAGGCGACTACCTTCTCCGGTTCAATGCCGGGGTTCCGTTGCAGCTGGTGGTGTACAACGCGCCGAACTTTCCCAAGACGACGGTTCACAGCACGGGCGCGTACGTCGCGGATCAGTGGGGGATCGGCCGCAAGCTTTCGCTGAATCTCGGATTCCGGGTGGCGCGCGACGACGGGTATATTCCGGAGCAGTGCCGGGACGCCGGCACGTTCAAAGACCCCAGCGGTCAGCCGATTTATCCTGCGCAGTGCAATGCGCACATCCAGTCGGCGACGCAGTGGTCGGTCGCGCCTCGCCTCTATTTCTCGTGGGACGTCACGGGTGACGGCAGGACTGCGGTGAAAGGCGGGTGGGGGCGGTTTGCTGATTGGCGCAACGGGAACCACGTGCTTCCCAACAACCCGAACGTGGCGCTGCAGAAAGTCTATACCTGGCACGACAACGGCAACGGTGACTACGATCCGGGCGAGGTCAACTTTGCCCCTGGCTCGACAGATTTCGTTCAGGAGGTCGGAAGGGGCAATGCGGCCGTCGCCGTTTCCCAGGTCAATCTGGACCAGCCGCAGACACAAGAAGATCAGTACTCGCTTTCGCTCGAACGATCGCTGTTCAGGAACTTCGCGTTTCGCGTGACGGGCCTGTACTCGCGACGGTTCGATATCCTGGGGCAACAGAACATCCTGAGAGGCCCTGAGGTCTACACGATCGCCAACAACAGACCGGATCCGGGACCCGATGGCAGGGTGGGCACGGCTGACGATACGGGCCAAACGCTCACCTGGTGGGAATACCCCAATGAGTACAGGCCGGTGCAGTACCAGTTGAACCAGCTGGTCGGCGATCCCAACGCCACGGAGAACTTCAAGACGATCGAAGTGACGGGACAAAAGCGGTTGTCGAGCGGATGGCAGCTGCTGGCTTCTTATTCGGCGACGCACAGCGACATTCCCGTGCCGGAAGTGTCCAATATGAACCCGAACACCTACATTCTCGCCGCCAACAACACCTGGGAGTGGCTGGCACGAGCGTCGGGCGCGTACATATTCCCGAAGCAGATCATGGCGTCGGTCAACGTCGAGCATCGCAGTGGAGACGTGCAAGCGCGAACGGTGGCGCTCACGGGCGGCAACACCATTCCGACGATCACGCTGAGGGCCGAGTCCATCGGCAGCCTTCGCCTCCCGGACCAGACCACGATGGACTTGCGGTTCTCGAAGGGCTGGAACGTCGGGACGGGGAAGAAAGTTGAGGTTCAGATGAATGTCTTCAACGTGTTCAATGACAATTCGGTGACCGCAAGAACGGTTCAATCGGGTGCCAATTACCTGCGGCCGACAGTGATTCAGGCGGCCCGGATTCTGGATTTCAACTTCGCGTATAGCTTCTGACGCCGACGTCAGGCATGCGAGCCAGGAGGATTGGCCATGAATCGATCGCAGGGTCTCAACCGCCGACACGCGCTGAAGCTGCTGGCAGGTGGAGGGGCAGGTGCAACGGCGCTCACGAAGATGGCAGGGGGAGCCGGACTGGCGGCGATGCTTGGCGCAGTGCCGGATCCGCTTGAAGCCGCGCAAGTGGCGACGCGGCGAGGTTTGCCGCGACTCAAGATCACCGACATCAAGGTGATCAAGACGCAGGTCGGCAACACCCACATGACCAACGCGAAAGTGTTGACGAGCGAAGCCGGCCTGTACGGCGTGGGATGTGGTGGACATGCCGAGCGCCAGGCGATCGTGGCAGAGACGATCGAGCAGTTCCTCAAGCCTGCGGTCGTCGGACGTTATGCCGACGAGATTGAGGATATCTGGCAGATGGCGTGGCTCGCGCCGTACTGGCGAGGCCAGCGTTGACGCGAACAACGCCATGAGCGCCATCGACGGCGCGCTCTGGGACATCATGGGCAAGCGGGCCGGCATGCCCGTTCATAACCTTCTTGGCGGAAAGGTCCGGCCGGCGCTTCCCATGTTCGCCAACGTGGGCGGCCGCGATCTGAAGGAGCTCGAAGACAACGCGCGTGCGCGCATCGCGGAGGGCTACAAGCACCTCCGCGTTGGTGCTGTTGGCGGCGATGGCAGCGGCGCCGGCGGGGGAGCACGGGGCGGTGGGCCAGCCGCGGCCGGCGGGGCACGAGGTGGTGGTCCCGGGGCAGCCGGTGGCGATCACAGGTGGTCAGGGAAACCGCCCGGGTGGCGGCGGGCTCGGGTCGCCCGGGTTTGGCGAACGCGGCCCGATCTATCGACCGCGAGGTCAGGGTTCAATGTACATGAACAACCTGATCGCATCGCTCGAGCACGTCAGAAAGACCATCGGCTTCGGCGTTGATCTCTGCGCCGAAGTGGACTTCCGCCTGACGCCGAGCGAAGCACTCGTGCTGGCCAGGGCGGTCGAGCCTTTCCGGATGTTCTGGGTCGAAGAGTTCTTTGCGCCCGAAGACGTGGCCTGGCATCAGGTGCTGCGCGCGCAAAGCAGCACGCCGGTGGCATGGGGCGAGGTCGCGGTCAGCCAGACGGAGTGGGTGCCGCTGGTCGCCAATCGATGGATCGATTTCATGCGCATGCACATCTCGGCGTGCGGCGGCCTGAACATGGCGAGAAAAACTGCCGCCATGTGCGAGTTCTTCAACGTTCGCACCGCGTGGCACGGTCCGGGCAACGTGTCGCCGGTCGGTCACGCCGTCAACACGCAGATCGATTTCGCGGTGCCGAATTTCGGCTGCGGAGAAGGCGCGCCGTTCTCGGCTCAGTTGCAGGAGTTGTTCCCCGGCTGTCCCGAACGCAAGAACGGGATGACATACTCGAACGACCTGCCCGGACTCGGGATCGACATCGACGAGAAGATTGCGGCGAAATTCGCGCCAACCACGCCCGGTACGGATCGTGGTGTGCGCTGCTATGACGGGTCGCCCTGCCGACCGTAAACGAAGGAGAGCCGGAATGTCGCGTCGAACCCGATGGTCACAGCTGGTACTTCTTTGTGTGCTCACCTGTACGACGGCTGCAGTCAAGGGACAGGGTGGGACGGGCGCGGGCGAGTGGCGTACCTACGGCGGGGATCTGGGCAGTACCCGCTACGTGCCGCACGACCAGATCAACGCCGGCAACTTCAGCAAGCTCCAGGTGGCCTGGCGATTCAAGACCGATGTGTTCGGAATTCGGCCGGACTACAACCTGCAGACCACGCCGCTGATGATCAATGGCGTGCTCTACGCAACAGCCGGGGCGAGGCGCGACGCCGTGGCGATCGATGCCGCGACAGGTGAGCTGCTGTGGATGTACCGATTGGACGAAGGCAAGCGGGCGGCTGCGGCGCCGCGGCTGCTCTCGGGCCGCAACGTGGCGTACTGGACGGATGGTCGCGGCGACGAACGCATCTTCATGGTGACGATCGGATACCAGCTCGTGGCGCTCAACGCCAGGACCGGGGTTCCGGTCCAGAGCTTCGGCCAGAACGGCGTGCTCGATCTCAAGCAGAACAACGATCAGGTGCTCGATCCGATTACCGGCGAAATCGGACTGAACACGGGGCCCATCGTGGCCAAAGACGTGGTGATCGTCGGCGCCGCGCATCGGGCCGGCAATGCCCCGCGCAGCCGGACGAACGCAAAAGGCTACATTCGCGGGTTCGACGTAAAGACCGGCAAGCGGTCTGTGGATTTTCCACACCATTCCGCAGCCCGGCGAGTTTGGCAACGAGACCTGGGAGAAAGACTCGTGGTCGTACTCCGGCAATACGGGTGTGTGGGGTCCATTTTCGGTGGACGAAGAACTGAACACGGTGTACCTGCCGGTGGAACTCTCAACGGGCGATTATTTCGGTGGACACCGGCCGGGAGCCAACCTCTTCACCGAATCGCTCGTGGCGGTGGACCTGCACACGGGGAAGCGCAAATGGCACTTCCAGTTCGTGCATCACGGCGTCTGGGACTTCGACCTGCCGTGCGCGCCGATTCTGGCCGACATTACGGTCAACGGCCGACGCATCAAAGCCGCGGCGGTTCCAAGCAAGCAGGGTTTCCTCTATGTGTTCGACCGCCAGACGGGAGAACCAGTCTGGCCGATTCCGGAACGCCCCGTCGAAAAAGGAACGGTTCCGGGCGAATGGTATTCGCCGACTCAGCCGTTTCCAACCAAGCCCCCGCCGTTCGAGCTTCAGGGCGTTCAGGAAAAAGACCTGATTGATTTCACGCCCGAGCTTCTTGCGGAAGCGAAGAACGTGGTTGCGAACATCAAGCTGGGTCCTCTTTTCACGCCGCCGATCGTACGGGGTGAAGGCGGCAAGATTGGAACGGCCTACATCGCAAACGGTGCGAACTGGCCCGGCGGCTCGTACGATCCCGAAACGGGAATCGTGTACGTGTACTCGAACACGCTGACGCGCCTGCTGACGCTCGGCAACGACGCGAAGCGTTCCGATATGGACTACATCAACATGGGCGGAGGCGGCGACACCGGTGGTGGTGGAGGCGGGCCCGGATGCAGTCTGATGCCGTGTGCGATCACGGTGAAGGGATTGCCCATCGTCAAACCGCCATGGGGGCGCATCACGGCGATCGACCTCAACAAAGGCGAGATCGTCTGGCAGATCCCGCATGGGGAAACGCTGGATGCCGTCACCAATCATCCGATGTTGAAAGGGGTCAAGATCCCGCGAACCGGACGAATCGGACCGATTGGGACGCTGACCACCAAGACGCTGCTCATCTCGGGCGAGCGGGGATTTACGACGCTTCCCACTGGTGAGCGATTTGCGAAGCTGTACGCATACGACAAGGCGACAGGTCAGGAGCTTGCGAACCTGGTGATGCCGGCGCCACAGACCGGAAACCCGATGAGCTACATGCTCAATGGCAGGCAGTACCTGGTTGTGGCGATCAGCGGTCCCGACTTTCCTGCCGAGCTCATCGCGTACACCGTGCCACGCTAGGAGCGGTGTTCCGGGTCGACCTGACGATCGTCGAGACGAGTCACAATATGCGATAGTAGCGCCTGCCATTGGAGGCGCCATGAGAACCCTTGTTGCCGTCGTGTGCGGCCTGACCGTGTTTGTGAGCCTGATCGCGCAGGATGGACCGGAGACGGTGCTGCGCGGGACGAAGCAGTTCCGTCAGAGCGAGGTGGTGACGGGGCTCGCGGGGCCATATGAGGTGACGTGGGGCCCGGACAACATGCTGTGGGTGACCGAGCGTACGGGCAAGCGGATCACTCGCGTGAATCCGGCGACGGGCGAGCAGAAGGTGGCGATCACAATCGACGAGGTGCTCGCGCCGGGAGGGCAGGACGGGCTGATGGGGCTGGCGCTCGACCTGGCCAACAACGTCGTCTACACGGGCTATACATACACCGATCGGAGTTTGCCGCCTCACGTAACGGTGGCGAATCCCGAGAGCCCGTATCGTTTTCTCTACACCAAGATCGTCCGCCTCACCTACGATCCGGCCAAGGAAACGCTCAGTAATCCCGTCACGCTGATCGCGGGAATGCCCGCGGGCAACGACCATCAGGCCGGGCGGATGAAGATCGGTCCGGATCGCAAGCTGTACTACACCATCGGCGACCAGGGGAACGATCAGCTCGGCAACTACTGCATTCCGATCGAAGCCCAGCGGCTGCCGACGCAGGCGGAGATTCAGGCGAAGAGCTACGCCTCGTACGTGGGCAAGTCGCTGCGGCTGAATCTCGACGGCTCGATTCCAAACGACAATCCGGAGATTGCCGGCGTGCGGAGCCACGTCTTCACCTACGGCCATCGCAATCCGCAGGGCATCGATTTCGGTCCGGATGGCACGTTGTACGAGTCGGAGCACGGTCCGAAGACAGACGACGAGGTCAACATTCTCAGGGCGGGTGCGAACTACGGGTGGCCGCATGTGGCCGGACTGAAGGACGGCAAGGCGTACGAGTACGCCCGGTGGGCGGAGTCGACGACGCCGTGCGCGCAGCTCAAGTTCAGCGACCTGGCGATTGCCCCCACGGTGCCGCGCGAGCCGGAGTCCGCGTTCACCAGGCCTTTCAACGAGCCGATCGCGACGATGTTCACGGTGCCGACCGGGTACAACTTCAGCGATCCGGTGTGCAAGGGCATCGACTACATCTGCTGGCCGACGGTGGGCGTGTCGAGCGTCGAATTCTACGGGTCTCCCCGCAATAACGGCATTCCCGGTTGGGAGAAGGCGTTGCTGTTGACGACGCTGAAGCGCGGGTCGCTTTACGTGGTTGCGCTCAGCGCCGATGGGCAGCGCGTGCAGGGGAAGTTTTCGCGCTACTTCCAATCCGACAACCGCTATCGCGATACCGCCGTCAGTCCCGACGGCAAGACGATCTACATCGCGACCGATCCGGCGGGGCTGGCCGAGGCGACGGCGGGGGGCACCACGCGCACGATGACCAACAAGGGATCGATCCTCGCGTTCACGTACGTGGGGGAAGGGACGGGTGCGCCCATCGAACCTCAACGCACCACGACCGTGGCGCCGGCGGGTCCGGCCAAACCGGCGCCGGCCGTGGCGGGCGCCGCTCCGCAATACACCGCTGCGCAGGCCGCCGCGGGCAAGACGGCATTCGAGGCCGATTGCGCGGTGTGCCACGGGAATACGTTGACGAACGGCACGATGGGGCCGCCGCTCGCGGGCGAGTCATTCCACGCCCTGTGGGCAGGGCAGTCGGTCCGTACGTTGTTCGACAGTGCGAAGGCGATGCCCCCGGCGAATCCGGGTTCGCTCCCGGATGCAGCCTATTCGAGCATCCTTGCCTACATCCTTCAGGTAAACGGCTATCCGGCGGGCGAGACGCCATTCACGACGGGAGAAGGAACGACGTTGCGCTAGTACGGAAATACAAACAAGAGATCAGGAGATCAGGAGGAACTGGGGAGGGATTCATCCGAATCTCCTGAACTCTACCGTACGATTCTTGTAACCCGGGTCCCAGAAATATGCACCGGGGCTTCATCGTGATGCGACATCCCAGGTTGAGGTCTCAAAACCGTGACGCCGCGGCGATGGTGCGACAACCTAAATATGGTGTACGTGCGGCCTTGCGATAACTAAATCCCGTTCGGAAGTCTGCCTGGTGGATGACTTGTCTGGCCTTCCTGCCGGTGCGACGCCTCCGGTATGGGCAGCGGCGTGGGGCGTGCGGCGGCGGCATTCACCTTGCTCCCTGCTGAGGCATGATGACCACAAAACGCCGCGTACTCGTCGTCGCACCGCATGCGGAGGTTGCCAACACGGTTGTCGGCTGGCTGACGTCGCAGGGGCACGAGGCATCGCTCGTCAAGGACTTCGTCAGCGCGCGCTCGGAGTTTGACGCGAATCCGCCCGATCTTCTTGTCACGGAAGTCAAGCTTGGCGAATTCAACGGGCTCCAGCTGGCGATTCGTGCGCATGTACACTCGCCCACGATTTCGACAATCGTGATTGGGGATGACGACATCGTCCTGGAGCGGGATGCGCTCGCGCAACAGGCGCGATATGTGAAGACGCCAGAGCTCTCGAGAGCCTTCTCGGAGACGGCGTGCGCTGTGTTCAGCTGATCCAATTCAAACAAGAGATCAGGAGATCAGGAGGAACTTGGGAGGGATTCCCATCCGAATCTCCTGAACTCCTGATCTCTTGTTCGAACTATCGCCCGATCATGCCTGCCGCAATCCTCTCGGCATCCGCGCGGGTGAAACGCAGCCTCGTTGGGTTACCTGCCTACCCGAAGATGATTCCCTGCGCGAGGGGCAGCTGCGTGGACCAGTTGACGGTGTTGGTTTGACGACGCATGTAGGCCTTCCAGGCGTCTGAGCCGGATTCGCGCCCGCCGCCCGTTTCCTTTTCACCCCCGAACGCGCCGCCAATCTCCGCGCCCGATGTGCCGATGTTGACGTTGGCGATGCCGCAATCCGATCCGTGAGCGGAGAGGAACTCTTCGGCCGTCCGCATGCTCTCGGTGAAGAGTGCACTCGAGAGGCCCTGCGGCACCGCGTTGTGGATCGCGATCGCATCGGCGAAGCTCGAGTATTCCAGCAGATACAGAATCGGCGCGAACGTTTCGTGCTGAACAATCGCACTCTGCGACGGCATCCTGATGATCGTCGGCTCGACAAACTGCTCGCCGAGATCCTCGCGGCGCTTGCCGCCACACAGCACGGTGCCGCCTTCGGCCACCGCCTGCCTGATCGCGTCCTCCATCTGCGTCACCGCCTGCGCGGTCACGAGGGGACCCATCAGCGTGCCGGCGGCGAGCGGATCGCCGATCGGCACCTGCTTGTAAGCCGTCAGCAACCGCGACGTCAGCTCCGGAAGAATCGACGTATGCGCGATGATGCGGCGCGTCGATGTGCATCGCTGACCCGCCGTGCCGACTGCGCCAAACACAATCGCGCGAACCGCCAGCTCGAGGTTCGCATCTTCGGTAACGACAATGGCGTTGTTGCCGCCGAGCTCGAGAATGGTGCGCCCGAATCTCGCGGCGACGACTTCGGAGACGTGTCTGCCGATCGCCGTCGAGCCTGTAAACGACACGATCGGCAGCCGGCGATCGTTGAGCATCGCTTCACCGACCGTGCGGCCCGGTCCGGCTACCAGGGTAAACACGCCGCTCACGCCATGATCCGACATCACGCGATTGGCAATGTGTTGTACGGCAATTGCGGTCAACGGCACCGGTTCCGCCGGTTTCCAGACGACCGGGTCGCCGCACACAGCGGCAAGCGCCGCATTCCACGACCATACGGCGACAGGGAAGTTGAACGCGGTGATCACGCCGATCGGTCCCAGCGGATGCCACTGTTCCATCATCCGGTGGCCCGGACGCTCGGATGCGATGGTGAGTCCGTAGAGTTGCCGCGACAGTCCCACCGCGAAGTCGCAGATATCGATCATCTCCTGCACTTCGCCGTGGCCCTCACCGCGGATCTTGCCCATCTCGAGCGAGACCAGATCGCCGAGCGGTTCCTTCAGTGCGCGAAGCGCGTTGCCGAGATCGCGTACCAGTTCGCCTCGTTTTGGCGCCGGCCGTTCGCGCCAGGTGTGGAACGACTGCGCCGCCGCCGTGGCGACCGTGTCGTAACTCGCCACGCTGGCGAGCTCGACCGCCGCGATGGGGTCACCGGTCGATGGATTGAAGGACGTCAGTGTGTGACCGTCCGCATCGCGAATCCATTCAGGGCCGGTGCATGCCCCGGGGTTGATTTCAGAGATGTGCAGCTTCTGAAGTAACGAACGCATGTCCATCCATCATGGATCATTCAGCGCGGAGAGTCCGAAGCGGATTGATCCGCGCGGCACGAGCGGCCGGCACCTGGCACGCGAGGAAGGCGATAGCGGCGAGCAACACGCTCACAGCGATGTAAGTCACCGGATCGGTG
Source organism: Vicinamibacterales bacterium (assembly GCA_963821395.1). GTDB lineage: Bacteria > Acidobacteriota > Vicinamibacteria > Vicinamibacterales > JAMQPK01 > JAMQPK01. Next base: position 150,315 of record CAWGDY010000057.1, read on the forward strand.
GATCGGACGCCGAACAGCATCCCTTCGAGAATGCGCTTACCCACCAGCGTCAGACCGATTCCAATCGCCAGCCCGGTCATCACCAGCAGTCCGGCCTCGCCGAGCACCAGGCGCTCAATGTCGCTCCACTGGGCGCCCAGGGCAATCCGCACGCCGAATTCCTGGCCCCTCTGCGTGACGAGGTACGACAACACGCCGTACAGGCCGAGGACGGCGACGAGCATCGCGGCCCCGGCGAACCCCATCATCAAGGCCAGCGTGAACCGGCGTCCCGCCACCGACGCCCCTACAACTTCTTCAATGGCGCGGAACTGCGGCGCGAGTTCGGGATTCAGCTCCTGGACGATGTGCCGCGCTTCGGCCACGAGAGACGACGGCGGGACCGTCGTCTGGAGGACCACTGTGAAATCAAATGACACGAGCGGTCGCTGGCGATAGTCGCCATAGAACATCGGGTACGGCGACACATGGAGCCCAGCCTCTCGGATATCACCCACGATACCCACGATCGTGAACGGCCGCATGTCGCCGTCGATGTTGCCGAACTGCACGCGGAGGCCGATAGGGTCTTCGTTGGGCCAACGCGTCCGGGCGAGCGATTCACTGATGACGGCGACGTGAGGCGCATCGACCACGTCACGCGCGTCGAACAGCCGGCCCCGCACGAGCGGGATGCCCATGGCCTTGAAGTACCCGGTGCTCGCCACTCGGAACGCGGCGTTGCCCGTGCGCGTCGAGTCGGTGAAGAACGGCATCATGTCTCGCAGCCTCTTCACCTGTTGCATCTGAAGATCGTCCCCTCGCACGATGAGGAACGTACCAGTCGATCCACCGCGGCCGCCCATTGGCAGTACTTGCACCCCTCCGGCTTCGACCACTCCCGGAATCGCGCGCAAGCGCTCGAGCAAGTGCTGATGGAACTGAGCCAGGCGAGAGGAGATGGCGGGATCGTCGAGCTCGATCTCGCCGTCTTTGATCTGAATGACCGGTTGCGGGCTGGAAATCGCCATCGTCAGCAGCCCTTCACGACGGAAGCCGGTGTCCTGACTCAGGAGGGAGGTGAGGCTTCGGCCGAGGAGCCCCGCACCGATCAGCAGCACGACCGACAGGGCGAGCTGCGAGACGACCAGCGCATGCCGGAGCCGGCGAGCGGCAACACCGCGCGTCTGACTGCGATCGCCGTCCTTGAGCGCGACGGCGACATCGAGACGCCGCGCGTGCCACCCGGCGAGCATGGCGAAGACGAGTCCGGTGAGGCTCGTCGCGAGAAGACCGAACACGAGGACGGTGCTGTTCGCCTCGATGTCGTTCAGGCGAGGCAGCGTCGCCGGATCCAGGAGCCGGACCGCACGAATGCCGGCCGTAGCGATCAGGATCCCGACGAGTCCGCCGGCGAGCGCCACGATCAACGACTCGGCCACGATCGGCACGAGGAGCGAAGCGCCCTTGGCGCCAAGAGCGGACCGGACGGCGAGCTCGCGACGCCGGGTCGAGATACGCGCCAGGAGCAGCGTGGCCAGGTTTGCGCACGCCACACCCAAAAGGAGTACGACTGAAGCCAGCAGCAGGAGCAGGACGTCACGGACGCGTCCAACGAGCTCGTCGCGCAACGGGACCATGGCGACGTCGCTCATCGCGGAGGTGTTGCCGTACTGCTGCTTCAAGCGCCGCGCCACAACCGTCGCTTCCGCTCTCGCCGCATCGATAGCGATGTCGTCTTTGATTCTGGCAACGACCAGCCAGTTGTGACCCGTCCGGTAGGGATTGCGCGGGCGTTGCTCCCGCGGTGTCCAGATGTCGGTGCCAGACGGAAAGTCGAAGCTCGCGGGCATGACGCCGACAATCGCGTGCGGTTCTCCATTCAGGCGAAGCTCGGCCGCAGACAGCCCGGTTGTGGGGAAATGCTGGCGCCAGAACCGATCGCTGACGAGCGCCACGCGCGTCCCGCCTTCACGAAGCTCCGGGGCAGAAAACCGGCGCCCTTGCGACGGTGACGTCGCGAAGACGTCGAGAAAATCCTGCGACACGGCGGCGACGCTGGCCCGGACGGGCAGAGAACCTACGACGATGGAGTTGACCGTCGCTGCGTACTCGGCGATGGAGCTGAAGCTGGTACTTCCCGCCTTCAGATCCTCGAAGTTCGGATCCGAGAACAGTCCTGTCTGCCCCGAACGGGACCACTGCTTGACCGCGACGATCTGCCCGGAGCGGGGATGCGACAGCGGTTGCAGCAGGACGCCGTCCACGACACCGTACATGATCGTTGATGTGCCGATGGCGACGCCGAGCGTCAGCACCGCCACGATCGCGAACCCCGGACTCTGCGCGAGCCCTCGCAGGCCGAATCGAAGATCCTGGACGATGCGCCCGAAGGCGGGCCACGTCCAGCTCGCCCGCGACTCTTCGGCGATTGAAGTCAGATTGCCGATGTCACGCCGCGCCGCGGTTCGGGCATGTTCCTCGGATAATCCCGCCGCTTTGCGTTCTTCGGCCTCTTCGGCGAGATGAAACGCCAACTCTTCGTGGAGGTCGTTTTCTCGCCGGTCACGCTGGAGCCACCGGCGCAGCGTTCGCAGGAAGCTTGCCATCAGCGTTTGTCGTCAACGGGCGTCAACACCATGCCCATGGCCCGCGAGAAGGTCTCCCACTTGCTCTGCTGGGTGGTCAGCGCTTTACGCCCCTTGCTGGTCAGGCGGTAGTAGCGCGCGCGCTTGCCCCGTTCCGAGTGATCCCACGACGCGTCGATCCACCCGCGCGCCTCCAGCCGGTGCAGGGCCGGATACAACGAGCCTGTTTCCACCTGCAGCAGATCCTCGGACGTGCGCTGAATGTGCTTCGCAATCGCATGCCCATGCGACGGTCCAAAGAGGAGCGTTCGAAGGATCAGCAGATCGAGCGTGCCCTGAAGGAGCTCGACGCGAGAGGCGGACGGGCTGGTCATGATGTAGACAGTCTACTAAATATTGTGTAGAGAGTCTACTTTGAGGCGGCAGCCACACCGCATCCACTGACAGATACTGCAGGTTCGACCCTGACAGGGCTGCCGGATCCATCGTTGTAGGACCAGTGGAGGTCACTCGTCACGCGCAGCGTCGGGTAGCAGAAATCTACGAGCTCGATCAGGATGTGGCGATCGCGGCCCGCGGGCAACTCGGTGTTGCCGAGCCTGCCGGCATAGCGTCCGTGCACCCGCCGCGACCCTCCCCGGCGCATGCCGACCACCCACGTCCCGACCAGCGCCTCGGCGTACCGTTCGAAGAACGCAGGCTCGGCCACCGCGCTCGACGCGCGATCCTGGAGCATGAACGTCGTGAGCTCGCGGTCGCGCCCGCGGAACTCGAATGCCCCGAGCGGAGGATGCAGGAACGCCACCTCGGTCGGGCCGACACGCACCGGCGGATCGATCAGATCGTCAACGGTCACGCGCACCGTGACGAGCGCGAACGCCTTGACGGCGTCTCCCGTGCCGGCGCCGACATCCTCGCACGATGCGGACGGATTGTTGCAGCTCACGCCCGTGATCTCGGGGCCGGGATCGGTACCGGGCTCTCCGGGAGGATGCGGGTAGATCACCTCGCCGGACGTTCCGCACGCCGACAGCGCCGCGACGAGGACGACAAGAGCAAGCACACGCACGCGCGTCAATCGTAACAGCCTGCGGGCCTTATAATCGTGCCCTAAGGCCGACAGCTCTTGGCGACAGCCTGGCTTGCTCATCTCTACACTGCCACCGGCGGCGTGCTCGCCTTTCTTGCCGCGACCGCGCTCTTCCAGTCTGATTACCGCCAGGCGTTCTTCTGGTTGTACGTGCAGGTACTCATCGATGCGACCGACGGCGCGCTCGCTCGATTTCTTCGCGTGAAAGAGCAGCTGCCGTGGTTCAACGGCGCCAAGCTGGACGACATCGTCGACTACCTCTGTTATGTGTTCGTTCCGGCACTCATCGTGTGGCATGCGCATCTGGTGCCGGGCGCGTGGTCCATGCCGGTCGTCGCGGCGATGCTGCTTTCGAGCGCGTACGGATTCAACCGCGACGACGCGAAGACCGACGATCGGTATTTTCTGGGGTTTCCGTCGTACTGGAACGTCGTTGCGCTCTACTTGTTCGTCGCGCGATGGCCGAGGCCTGCGAACGGCATCATCCTGCTGGCGCTCGCGGCGCTCGTGTTCGTGCCGGTCCGCTACCTGTATCCCTCGCGTGGATTGGATTTCAAAACGCTCACGCTTGTTCTCGGTGCAATCTGGGGTGCGCTGGTCCTGGTGATGGTGCGGCAGCTCACCGAAGTGTCGCGTTCCGTGTTCCTCGCGTCTCTTGTCTTTCCGGTCTATTACGTCGGTCTGTCGTTCTGGCTGGACGTCCGTCGACGCTCTGGGCGACTTCGTGACGCGGGATGAAATGTTGCTGCTTTACCTCTTGAGCTCGCTAAAGACGATCTCGATGTTCGCTTTCGCGACGTCCATCTGCGGGCCGGGCGCAACCGTGTAGCCCTTGTACCGATCGGGAACGCGGTATTCGGCTGCGGCCTGGGCCACGGTCTTCCCGGCTTTCATCTGGCTTGCCGCCCACGCCACGAAGTCTCGATTGAAGTCGGCGTATTCCTTCAGCTCATTCCACGTCAGCACCGGAGTATGTCCGGTGATCACCGTGTCGACGTTTTGAACCGTCGAGACGACCTTCGCGAGTGTCTGGGCATGCGCGCTCACGCTGCCGCCATTCGACGTGTCGATGTAGGGAAGCGCCTTCCACGCGAACATGTCGCCGGTGTGCAGCGTCCTCGTCGCCGGGAAGACGACGAAGGTGTCGCCGTTGGTATGGCCCGCGCCGAAGTAGTAGAGGTCGAGTTGCTCTTTACCGCTGCCGATCGACAGCTTGTCTTTGTACGTCCTGCCCGGAAGAAACGTCGCCTTGTCCGCCTTGAACGCGTCCATCTTCGCCATGTTGGTCTTCGTGTTCTCGTGGGCGACGATCTGGACGGCGGATCCAAAGAACTCGTTGCTTCCCGTGTGATCGCCGTGCGTGTGCGTGTTGATGATGGTGGTGACGGGCTTGTCCGTGACGGTCTTGATCCGATCCAGGACGGCCTGGCCCCAGCCGGGCAGCTTCGTGTCGACCAGCACGACGCCCTTCTCGGTCACCCACACCGCGGTGTTGCCGCCACTGAACGCGTCCTGATTGGCTACCCCTGAGCCGGTAATGACGAACAGGTTATCTTTGACCTTTTCGATCCTGGTGGCGTTCAGGCCGGCAGGAGTTGGCCCCTGTTGCGGCGCCCAATAAGCCGAGACCGTAATCGAGATCGTGCCGAAGGCGATAATGGCGCCGAGCACTGCGCTTCGATGCATGGGAGCTCCTTATTTCAACGTGTTCGCGCGATAGGGCGCAAAGTCGTTCCAGATCTGGTCGATGATCGCACGAGCGGGCGTGAGCGTATCGGCTCGTTCCGGTTGCGCCTCTGAATAGAGAGACAGCGTCACGGTGCCGCACTGCGGACCAAATGCGTCGGGGTCGAACACGTACAAGCCCTCACGCACGACGTTCTTCTCCGTTACGCGGTGCTCGAGCACGAAGGGGTGGATGGGCGTGACCTCGACTCCGCCGCAGGTCGCGCGCATGTGGCGGAAGCTGGTCTTGAAGTCCTTGAACGGCGGCAGCTCGGCGCCTTGCGTGCGCGCCGCCTCGCGGCCCAGGCGTTTCCAGAATCCTTCCACCATCTTCGGAGTCACGCGGACGACGAGCACCGCCGGCAGGGTGTTGAAGTACTCGGACCACGCGCCGAAGTCGGTGAGCTGGCCAAGCCGCGCCTCGGCTTCCGGCGAACGCCCGCCCCGGCCGCCCGTCCAGCCCGACCGCTGCCGTGCGCGATGCACCATCGGCGGCGTCACGAAGGCCACATCGAAGTCCGAGGATGCCATCACAGGAACCGCCGCGTTCGGTGTCTTCCCTCGCTCGGCATCCTCGAGCGCGCCGTCAGGATACGGCCGTGCCGGGTCTACCGGGAGCCGGGTCGCAGACGGGGCGCCTGCCTTCGACAGCATGGGTAGAGATGCCGCAAGAGACTCGCAGACGAAGACCGTCGGCACGACGGCCGCGTCTTCCATTCGGGAATCGCGTTCCACGGGCATCGATGTCAGGCCCACAACCGCGCCGGCGTCGTTGAACACCGGGCCGCCCGATCCTCCGAAGGGAAGTCGCATATCCGTTGCGACGCGACGAGGCTGAAGAGCGGCCACTTCGCCACGCACGATTTCTTTCTCGCCTCCATGGGGCGCCAAGATGCTCGAAATTTCCTGACCATCGTCGAGGGATGGCGCCCGTGACGGCGGACAGGCGAGTGGCAGCACCGGACGGTCGGCCACGAGGCCTGGATCGATCTGGACGATGGCGACGTCTCGCGAGCGCTCAGAGAGCAGCACGCGTGCGGGCACCTTCACCGTTGGCGCGAGTTGCACTTCGACGACCGTCGCCGTACCGATCGCGCGAGCGTCGGTCGCGATCAGCCCGCGCGGGTCGACGACAAACCCCGACACCCGCGCGGTGGGGGACCACACGGCGACAACGCTTTCCCGATACTTGCCCAGCAACGCTTCGTCATTGGAAGCGCCACCAGATGTCGGCGAGTCCAACGTTGCCGGGTCCAATGTTGCCGATGAGACGATTTCGGCGTTGGCGGCGGTGAGATCGAGGCTGACGTCACGGCCGGCGACGATCTCGACCACTTGCCTCCACTCGTACGCGCGGCCATTGAACGCGACCGGTCGATCGGATTCGACGATGTACGAGCCTGGCCGCAGCCGGACAATGGCAGTGCCGTCAGCGCCCGTCACAATCAGTCGTGGCTCCGCGCTGGGCGGCTCGTCGCTGATCAACAGCCGGTGACGCTGGATCGGCGTTGACGCCGTCGCGGCATCCGCGAGCGTCACCTTGATTCGCAGCACGCTCTGTGCCGGTTGCGCCGACACGGCGGCGACGGCGAGGAGAACGAGAACCGCCGATGCGTGGCGCATGCTATCCCATCATGGATCACGCTTTGACGGTGCACATCATGAAAAGCGAATTGTCGCGCGATGGTCGTCAGTCGCCGACGTCGGCAGGAAGATCTACTGTCTGGGAGCGAAATAACCGCTGCGGGTCGCAATCGCCACCCCGGCGATCCGCGACCGAATCGTCACGTTGCGCCAGGAGCCGTCATGGCTGGAGTTGCTGGAGGTGTAGGAAATCACGTACCGCCGCCGGAGGTTCTCAATCACACCGCGATACTGATCCCGGAGAACCGAGACGTCATGCGGGAAATACCCCTGACCGCCGGAGTCGGTCGCGAGCTTTTGCAGAATCTCGACTCCTACACGGGTGCCGAGGCCGATGGGAAAGATCGCGACGTCGACCGTTCGCATGACTTTCAGCACGTCGTCAACGGTGTGCTCGCTGCCGGGGCCCGTCCCGGCGTTGTCCTCGTCACGGCCGTCGGTCAGTATGACGACGGCTCGCCGGCCGGGCACCGACTTCAACGTCATCAGAGAGTTGTAGAGCGCATCGTACAGGGCTGTTCCGCCGGCCGGCTTGTAGCTGTCGATCGCGTCGAACGTGAACTGTCGAGTGGTGCCGAGCACGTGGGCAAAGAGCGGATGGTCAGAGAACATAATGAGCGCCAGCTTGTCTTCCGGCCGCACGGCCGCGACAAAATCCCGCGCCGCCTGCCGCATGGCATCGGCGCTCTTCACCATGCTGCCGCTCTGGTCGATCGCCATCACGATCGACACCGGCTCGACGGCTTCCTGGAACGTGTCGACTTTCTGCACCACGCCGTCCTCGACGACTTCGAGATCGTCCGGCGCGACGTCGAGGTATTCGTGCGACGAGTTCATGACCGTGAATTCGAGCGTCGGGCGGATCGGCGGCGGCTTCGGCGCAAAGTAGCCCGCCCGTGTGCGCACCACGTATTGACCGGGCACCTCCACGGAGATCTCCCGCCACAGTCCATCCTTCCTTTTGTCAGATGGCGTGTAGCTGATCAGATAGCGGCTGAAGACATCGGCGGACACGTCCTTGGATACGTCGAGCAGCTGGAATTCGCGAGAAGGGAAAAAAATGCGCCCGCCGGTCTTCTCCGCGACCTGCCGGAGCATCCGTTCGCCCTTCAGTGAAATACCGGCGACGCCCCCCACGCCCACCACGTACACCGCCACTTGTTCGGCTTCGACCGTCTTCAGAATGGAAGTGAGATCACCCTTGCTGTTTTCGTCGTAGCCGTCGGTTATCAGAATCACAACCCGGCGTCCGACGGCCCCCTGGAGCAGCTTGCTGCCCTCCCTGACGGCGTCGAGAATGGCGGTCCCGCCCTCGGCTCGCATGGCGCCGATCGCGCCGGCGATCGTCGCGGCATCACTGGTGGGCCCGGTGATGGCGCCAATCTGCTTGTTGAAGGGCGCGACGATGATCTTGTCGTGCTGGCGGAGGGCGGCGCCCAGCCGTTCGGCCGAGAGACGGACGAAATCCATTCGTCGCGACATGCTCTGGCTGTTATCGACCAGCAGCAGAATCGTCGTCGGCAGAATCTCTGTTGCAATCTGATCCGCCGTCTGTGGCACGCCATTTTCGCGAATGAGAAACGCCGCCGGGTTCAGACCCGACACGAGGCGGTTGTGCGTATCGTATACGCCGGCGTCCAGCAGCACGCTGCTCACTTCGCTCTGATCCGTGATTTCGAACGGTGGCAGAACGACTCTGTCTTCCATGGTTCTGCCCGTCGTATCCTGCGCCTGCACGACGATTTCGCGGCGCTCGAAGGGATTCTCGTCGACCCAGTCGACAGAATACGAGGGTCCGTCTTCAACAGAGCCGACCAGCTTGCCGTCCACGTAGAACCACGCCCTGGCGGGACCGGCCGACGCCGGCACCTTGATCTGGGCCACGATGCGGACCTTTGTGATGGCGCCTGTCCGGCCCTGCGGAGAGGTGATTTTCACCGATGCGGTGGAGAGCGCAGGTGCCTGCGGTTCCGCAGCGATCCTCATGCCGCACCCGAGGACGAGGGCAAGCACGAGTTTGGATCGCAGTCTGCTCATGGCTTGGGCGCCTCGAGATGATTCCGGGCCTGCTTTGCCCGTTCTGCCGCCCGTCCAAATTGCGGATCCAGCTGCATCGCCGCGGTGAACGCGGCGAGCGCCTTGGCATACTGTCTGGTGCCCATGTAAACGATCCCGAGGTTGTAGTGCGCGTACGCCCTGTCGGCCTTTACGTCGAACAGCTCCTTCGCGTGCACGAGGTCGCCCGCCGCCGCGTACGCCAGCCCGAGGTTGTTCCAGGCGACGCGCGAATCGGGCGCGGCCGCGAGCGCACGCCGGCACTGCGCGGTCGCATCAGCGTGCGTCAGCATGATTGCGGAGTAGCAGAGGTTGTTCAGCGCATAAGAAGCGTTCGGGTCCAGCCACACGGCTCGTACGTACCAGTCACGCGCCTCAGTCGCGTGGCCCAGAGCCTCGAGCAGGGTTCCAACCGTATTAGCCGCCGAGGCAGATGCTGGAGCCAGTTGCACCGCACGCTGCGCATCAGGCATTCCACGCTCTGGGAATCCCCAGTCGCGCCAGATCCGCGCCAGCTCGTCCAACGCGGCGGCGTCATTCGGATCGAGCTTCACGGCCTTTGTGAAATACGCATGTGCCTGGTCGAGCACGCCGAGGCGGCGATACTCGAGCGCGACCTGACGGTGTGCTTCGGCAGTCGGCGAGAGAGCGAGCTTGATGAGTGCCGCCGACAACGCCGGATCCGATGATTCGAGCGTCACAGCGGCAACGCCCGGTCTGGCGGAGGAGGGCGCGCCTGGTCGCTGGCGCGCGATCGGAAGGCCAGCGGAGGCGCATGCCGAACCGAGCAACCCGAGGAGGCAGACAACGGCAGGTGAGACCCGCGATCCTGCCATCAATCATTGTCCTCGCTCTTCAACCGGTTGTGACGCCGCATCAGGTAGAGAATCGTCATCACGCCCAGCAACACGAGCGACGCCGTTGTGACAGTATTCATTTCGCTCTCCTTGAAATCACATACCGGCTACGAAAAACGTTCTGTAAATCCTCACCATCACCGGCCCGAAGCACACGACATACAACGCAGGGAACAGGCACAGCGCGAGAGGAAACACGAGCTTCACGCCCACCTTTGCGGCACGTTCCTCGGCGCGTTGACGACGTTTCGTGCGCGATGTTTCGGCGTGGGTCCGAAGCGCCTGGCCGATGCTCGTGCCGAATCGATCGGTCTGGGTCAGCATCGTCACGAGGGTTCGGAGGTCGTCGACGCCGGTGCGTTGCGCCAGATTTCGAAACGCTTCGATGCGCGGCTTGCCGGCGCGCATCTCGGTGGTCACATAACCCAGCTCTTCGGACAGGATCGGATGCGCAAGCTTGAGTTCCTCCGTGGTCTTCGCAATCGACTGGTCGAGGCCGCCTCCAGCTTCCACACACAGCGTCAGCAAATCGAGGGCGTCGGGGAGGCCATTTTGAATGGCTTTCTGCCGCAATGTCGTCTTCCGGCCGATGTAAAACCCGGGAACGACATAGCCAAGCGCCGCCGCTAACAGTGCGAAAGGCCAGCCGTCGGAAAGACCGGCGACCAGAACGACGGCAGCGGCGAACACAACAGGCAGCAACAGCTCGGCAAGCGCGAAGAAAACACTGGATTTGAACTGCGGATACCCGGCGCGCGTCAGCCTTCTCTGAAGGCGCGACATATCCTTCGGGCTCTTCGGAACCATTCTCGACAGGCGCGCGAGGATCGGATCGGGCAGTTCTGTCAGTCGCTGCGATTCCAGCACCACACCAGTGGACGGAGAGAGACGGCGAAGCCGTTTCTGCTCGACCGTGCGCCGATTGAGCCACCAGGCCGTCATCGACGCGACGGCCAGCGCGACCGCCACGAACACGGTCGCGATGGCGGTCACCAGCTCCGTTGGCATATCAATACTCAACATTGACAATCTTCCGAATTGCCAGCATGCCGACCACCTCGAGGATGACCGCGGCGACGACCATGTAGACTCCCAGCGGATCGTCCACCAGGACCCGCATGTGATCCGGCGAAATCGTGAAGAGAATGAGGCCGACCGCAATCGGCAGGCCACCCAGGACCCAACCCGTAATGCGACCGTGCGCGCTCATCACGCGCACTTGCCGTTTCACCTTGAACCGCTCGCGGATGACCGAGGCGAGATTGTCGAGCACCTCGGACAGGTTGCCACCGGTCTCGCGCTGCGTCAGCAGAGCGGTCACGAAGAATCGCGCGTCGAGAATGGGCGATCGGTTCGCAAATGCCTGCAACGCGTCTGGCAACGACATGCCGTAGTTCTGCTGCTCAAAGAGTTGCCTGAATTCCGCACCGGCGGGATCGGGAACCTCTTCTCCAACTACTTGAAAGGTCGAGGTGAGCGCATGCCCGGCGCGAAGCGCGCGCGCCATCAGATCCATGGCCTCCGGAAATTGCTCCTCGATGGCGGCGAGCCGCTTGTCAGCTTTGTAACGCAGGAACCCGATGGGCAGCCAGGCCGCAAGAGCGGCGACGGCGAGTGCCAATATGATTGACCCGCTGACATGGAATATCAGGACAGCCGTCACGAGTCCCAGAAAAATGCACCCGAGCAGCACGCCGCCAATGGTCACCCGTACTCCCGAGCTGACGATGAGCTTGCGAACCGGCTCGACGAGCGACCGCGATCGCGCCAGCGTCTTGTCGAGCAGCGCGACGGTGCTGAGCCGGTCTTTCGTCTTGGTCAGCGCAGCCCGGACGGAGCTGGGTTGGGTCTGCAGGCGCTTCCGAAGCGCACGTTCCTCCCGCGCTTCTGGACGGACGATAAAGATCCAATATCCGCCAAAGACCACTCCAAACGCGAGCACGAAGACGGCGGTGACTGCGAAATCCATTGGCGATCTCTAACCCACGGCTCTCATATGCTCGAACATCTCCGGCGGCAGGCGGAAGCCCGATGACGCCAGGCGGTCGGCACATCGCGGCCTCACGCCCGTGGCGCGGAATCGGCCGCACACCTTTCCGTCTGCGGCCATGCCGGTCTTTTCGAATACGAAAATGTCCTGCATGGTGATCGTGTCACGCTCCATGCCGGTGATCTCGGTGACGGCGGTCACCTTGCGCGTGCCGTCCGAGAGGCGCGTAATCTGCACGACGATCTCGATCGCAGACGATATTTGCTGACGGATCGCCCTCTCGGGAATATTCAGGTTGGCCATCGCGACCATCGTGTCGAGCCGGTACAACGCGTCACGGGTACTGTTCGCGTGAATCGTTGTCAGGCTGCCGTCGTGGCCGGTGTTCATGGCCTGAAGCATATCGAGCGCTTCCTCGCCTCTGACCTCGCCGACGATGATGCGATCGGGACGCATGCGCAGCGCGTTGACGACAAGGTCGCGCTGCCGCACCTGGCCCTTGCCTTCGATGTTGGATGGCCTGGTCTCCAGACGGACCACGTGACGCTGCCTGAGCATCAACTCGGCGGCATCTTCAATCGTGACTACACGTTCCTTCGGGCCGATGAATCCGGACAGGATATTCAAGAGCGTCGTCTTTCCCGCACCAGTGCCGCCCGATACGATCACGTTGAGCCGGCACCCCACGACCGCCGAAAGGAAGTCGAGCATCGACTTGGTGAGCGAGTCGCGCGTCACCAGATCGTTAGGTCCCAGCCGGTCGGTCCTGAAGCGGCGGATAGAGAGCACCGGACCATCCACGGCCAGGGGCGGGATGATGGCGTTGACGCGCGAACCGTCCTGGAGCCGGGCATCGACCATCGGGCTCGAGTCGTCGATGCGACGTCCGACGGCGCTGACGATCCGTTCGATAATCTGCAGCAGATGACGATCGTCACGAAAGACCGCGTTCGTGGTTTCCAGGTGTCCATCGCGTTCGATATAGATCTCGTCGTAACGGTTCACCAGGATGTCCGAAATGGACGGGTCGACGAGCAGATCCTCGAGCGGGCCGAGCCCGAAGAGCTCGTTGAACACGTCGCGAACCAGGTTGTCCCGCTCGGCGAGGCTCAAGGGAGTCCGCTGCTCTTCGCGTTCGAGCATCCCGACGATGAGCGTCCGCAACTCGGGCTCGGCGTCTTCTCGTTTCACCTTGGCAAGCCGGGCCAGGTCGAGCCGATTCAGCAGCTCCTTGTGGATAAAGCTTTTCAGCGCCTGATACTCAGGACGGCGGGTATCGGCAACACCAGACGGGAGCGATGGCCGCGTCAGCAATGAAAGTCCTCCAACCTCAGGTTCGGTGTCCGGCCGTCAGTCGACCAAGGAATCCGGTACGCGGCGCGGCTTCGTGTGTGAGGCCGGCCAGTTGAAACGCAAAGCGCTTCAGCGATCCAGACAGCCCGTTGTGGTTATCGCTAATCAACAGGCGCCCCTTGTTCAGCGCCTGTAAGGCGAGACGGTAATCGCTGGGGAAGGTGTGTGCGACCTTTCCCCCGACGGCGCGCTCGATATCGGCCTGGCCGATATCAGCCTGCCGGTCGGACCGGTTGACGACGACCAATACCTTCTCGACGCCGTAGCGCTGCCGTAAGGCCGCCGCCAGACGGGACGCACTTTTCACAGCGGCCAACTCCTGATTGACCACGACGATGATGGCGCTCAACATGTCCAGCGCATCCAGCACGGCGCCGTCGGCCCTCGGAAGATCGAGCACGGTGTACCTGTACTCTGAGCTTGCGAATTCGATGACGGCCCGGATTTTCGAGGTGTCGGCCCGCCCGGCCACCGCGTGCTCCGGCGACGCGAGCAGGTCCAGGTGTGACCCCGCATTGGTCACGAGGCTGTGGAAAAATATCGAGTCGAGCCTGTGCGTATTGTCGAGCGCGTCAGACACCGAATAGCGCGGATCCACGTTCAGGAACACACCAGCGTCCCCGCCTGCCGGATGAAGATCCATGATCAGCGCCCGGTCATCGTGACTGTTCGCTCCCAGGATTGCCGCGACGTTGACGGCGACCGTGGTCGTCCCCACGCCACCCTTGGCGCCGACAAAGCCGAATGTCTTTCTGCTCTCCCCGGTCTGGCGCTGGGCCGCCACGCGCGTTATCGCCTGTTTCAAATCCGCCTGACTGATGGGATCGCTGACAAGCTCGTTCACGCCCGCCCGCATGGCCTGCAGCAGCAGGGCCGGATCGGCCGCCGAGGCGGCGATGACAATTCCGGTCGCCGGATGTTGACGCCTGATGGCCGCCAGCTCCGGCGGAATGCGGCTGTCCGCTCGAAGATCGAGCACGATGACATCGGGCTGCTGCGCCGATGCACCGGCGAGCGTTGCGAGCGCACTGATCTCCAATGCTCTTACTTTCATGCCCGCAGCCGACAGGAGCTCATCCAGCTGCCTGTCCACCGATCCGACCAGCGCCACCGTTAGTGCCACCGACACCTCCGCCTTCTCGTCGCCATGGCTGTGTGTCTCCGCTACTTTCGAGAGCCCTGAGGACCAGGACCGGCAGGCGCCGGTTTGGTCACCGCGGGAGCGTCAACGGTGCCGCCCCCGCCCTGCAGCTGGCTGCCGATGCCGTCGGCGGAGGGGAGGAATCGCTCGAAGATCGTCGGCAACGGCGGAACTTCATCCGGGTTCAGAGGCCGAACCAGGCGCGGTGTAATCAGCACCATCAGTTCCGTCCGTTCAGCGCGAGATGCCTTGCTCTGGAACAGCTTGCCGATGATGGGGATCTTCGAGAGGCCTGGAATGTTGTTCACGTCGTCTTGCGACAGATTGTTGAGCAGGCCGGCAATCGCAAACGACTGACCGTCGCGAAGCTCGACGTCGGTCTCGGCACGTCGTGTCGAGAGCGCCGGGATTCGGAAGCCGGTCAGCAGGATGCCGTTCGTAAAGTCCAGCGTGCTCACTTCGGTCCGCACCTTCAGGCGGACCGTGTCGCCGGCGATCGTGGGACGGAAATTCAGGCGAACGCCAAATTCCTTGTACTCGACGGATATCCCGCCGTTGTTACCACTTTGAACTACAGGGACGGGAATCTCGCCACCTGCCAGGAAGCCGGCCTCCTGGCCGTTATACGCGATCAGGTTCGGCTCTGCCAGGCTCTGGAAGAGTCCCTTTGTCTGCAACGCACGGATCACGGCACCCGCGTCGTACTTGGTATTAAAGAGAAACAGATTCAGAAGGTCGCTCAACGACGTGACCGATCGTTGCTGGCCATCCCCGGCTTGAGGCGGCGGACCAAATGTGGGGCCCAGCGTTGGCGATGAAAATTGCTGCGTGGTCGAACGGGCCACCCAATCGTTTACGCCGTGAACGCCCGTGAACAGCGAGACCCCGAGCTCCAGGAGGGCCCTGCGGCTGACCTCTGCCAACCTGACCTGCAGCATGACCTGCTGGCTTTCGGAGCCACCGGGCAACTGCAGCAGGTTGACGACTTTCATCTTGGCTGAGGTGGCCGCCGCGATTTCTGCGGCGCGCAACGACACGCTGTTGCTCGACGCTCGTCCCGACAGAATGATGGCTTCCTCGTTGGTGCTGACGTGTATTTCCTCGCCTGGAAACAAGGACTGCAGTCGTTGTTCGAGCGCTGAAATGCCTGGATCGACAATCACGTCGTACTGGCGCCGTTCGCTTGCGCCCCAGATAATCAAGCTGACCGTCCCCGGCGCTTTGCCGTCGATGAGTACCTCGCGTGGCTGCACGACCACGGCATCGGCTATGGCGGGATTGGTCACCGCGATACGATTGATCTCGAAGTCGGTCTGGAGAACCGTCGAACGGCCTGCCGCGAGCACAATTTGCTGAACGGGCGGGCCCGGCTGTTCCGCGGAGAGGGCGCATGCCGCTCCAATCACCATGGCCATCACCGCGTTCGGCAAGAGACTTCGTCGTTGACGCGATCCGATTCTCACGATCTACCTCACTGTCTCATCACTTCGTTTGGCCGCCCGGATAGCTTCAACGACGTATGCGCGCGGTACCGGCTCCTCGGCCACTGCAACGACTGCCACAGGTTTTTTGGCGACGGGTTTAGGCTGCGGAGGCGGAGCGTCAGGCAGACCAAGCAACCCTCCCGTGCGGACACCGCGCGTTTCGGTTGCGACCGTATCCATCGGGTTCCGCAACGACAGCATGAGGCGCCCCTCGACCTGAGCCAGGGCAATGCGCTCGGCGTCGTCCGGACTCACCAGAAGGGTGATAACCGTTGAAGGCGTCGATTTGCCTTCCTTTGCGTTTTCCTGATCGGAACGCGTTCCAGCAGTCAGCACTCCAATGTTCGTCGCAACCACTCGGGCGACGCTGTCGTCCTTCTGAGGCAGGATCACCATGACGTCGACGTGCGTGCCAGGAACGACGAACCCGGCGACGCCAACGACTTCGTCGACCTTCACGGACATCGCGCGCATACCAGGCGGGATGGAGGGTGGCAGTCCGGCGCCCGCGTGCTTTGGTGCGAGCTTGCTCTCGCTGAGAGGTTCGTTCTCGACGACCGACGCGAGCAGGCCGCGGTCGACGACGGCGTCGATATCGGAAAAACCGCCGGCCATCGGAGTCTGGGACGGCCATGGCACCAGCTTGATCGATGCCCGGGTGACCATGGTGCCCATCGACATCGGTTTGGCCGCCACGACAGCGAAGCTTGTGGGAACTTCCACCGTCCTGGCGGGAATGCTCGCGATCGCTCGATAGACGGCGTAGCTCGCCGCCGATGCAGTGAGCACGGCCACGACGAGAACCACGAGCGTGCGTGTCTGCCGATTCATGAAGTCCTCAACTGAGTCGCATCGCCAACGCCGCGAAGAAGCGTCACGAGTGCAGCCATAACGCAACCACCGCTCCAATGAAGATTGGTGGGGCATACGCAAGACCGGGCCCCCGACTATCGACCGGCGACGCCGCGTTCACTGCGCGAATTCCCGCCACACTTCGGTGAGTCAGCAACAACCGGATATTCGCCAACGCCTGTCCCAGATGCCCGCGCGAAAGCGCAACGACGAGCGCGAGAACGCCCCCCGCGATGCCCGTGTATATCGCCATCCAGAGCGTCAGCCCGGGCCCCAACCACGCACCGAGTGCGGCGAGCAGCTTGATATCGCCGCCGCCCAATCCGCCGAGTACGAAGGGAAGCAGGAAAAACACGACTCCCAATCCCCACCCGGCGAAAGAGGTCAGCAGGCCGGCGCTACCGGTACTTGCTGTGTGAAACACCAACGCCGCCAATGCCCCGCCGAATGTCAGCACATTCGGAATCCGACGACTGCGCAAGTCGGTCACGCAAGCCATCAAGGCAATAGCGACCGCGATGACGTGAGCGAATGTCATAGCCGGGCAACGGGCCACTACGGCAGATTGGCGTTCAGCGTCGTGAAATAGGCCGCCACCTTCGGACCGATCAGCGCGATTGCCGTAATCGCCGCGATCGTCACGATGCCGATCAGCAACCCGTACTCGATCAAGTCCTGGCCTGATCTGTCCAGAACGAACCGCTTGAGAATCCGCTTCATCGGTTTTCCTCCGTCAAGTTAGCGTTTATGTGGGAGCACGTTTCCACGGCGGTCGACAAAGCAATCGCCTTGCCACGCCCTGGTCTTGTCGATCGCTCGTTGTCTGAAGGAAACGTCCAGCAGTTTTCCAGAAAACTGTAGATTGTCTGCTTTCAGGATGTCTGCGGGATGCAGGAGAAAGGAAAGAAAGTCATCAATACGGTGGACTATCGCCGGGTGGAGCGGAACGATCAGTTGAGGATGAACGAGTCGCCAGGCAAACAACGCGGTACGGATCGTGCGAGGTACCGCGCCGGTCGTGCATATCCAGTAGTTTTCTACAGCCACTTGGGGGGACCGCGCACTGAATGGCAAATCGATCTCATCGGCGAAAGCGGGGCGGGGCGACGTGTGGTCAGGCGTTGGTGGAGTTCGTGTTCGTTCTGCCGTTGCTGCTCATGCTGCTCGTCGGCATCGTCGCTTGCGGCATCCTGATGAACAACTGGGTCATCCTCACCGATGCCGTGCGCTCGGGTGCCCGCGAGCTCGCCATCAGCCGGGCGCCCGGTCTCGACGCCTGTACGCAGGCAGCGAATCGCATTCAGGCGGCGGCCATCGGCCTCGCTCCGGGCAGCATCGTCGTCACATCGACCGTAGTCGCTTCATGTACCAGTTTGACCGCCGGTTCAGACGCGACGGTGACCGCGACGTATCCGTGCGATCTGCGCATCCTGGGCATCGACTATGCCCCCGCTTGTACCCTTCGGGCGACCTCTACCGTGCGGATCGAATGAGCGGGCATCCAAGGAGCATGTGGAAATGAGCCAAGGAAGAACGTCCATCGTCCGGCGCTTTCGTCACGATGAGCGCGGCCAGGCTTTGATCTTCGCAGCCGTCGCGATGGTGGGTGTCTTTGCCGTGGCCGGCTTCGCGATCGATACCGTGCAGGTGCTGCAGCTTCGGCGCGAACTGCAAGCGTCGACCGATGCTGCGGCGCTGGCCGCGGCTCAGGTCCTGCCGGACACCGCCGGCGCGGTCGCCGCGGCGAATTCCTATAGCAGCATCGTCGGTGGGATAAACAGGCGCCCCAATCATCCGGCGGTGACGATGGTCTCCGGGTACCCAACAACCCGGTGCATGACGTCTTCGGGAGTCCCGTGCAATCCGCACAACGCCGTCGTGGTGCGGCAGCAGTCGGACGTGCCGACGTTCTTCGCGCGCGTCTTCGGCCTGAGTTCGGTGCACATCACGGCCAGCGCCACGGCGGGCATGAGAGGCGGCGTCCCGAAACCGCTGGACGTCATCGTCATCATGGACACCACGCAATCGATGGACGACCCCTGCGGCAGCAGCGTGCCCGGCATCTCCTACCCCTCCTTGCTCGATTGCGCCAAGGCCGGCGTGCGGGCCCTGCTGACCGGGCTCACGCCGTGTCCAGACAGCCTCACGGACTGCGGGCCGATAGACAGCAACGGCCACGTCGAGAACGCGGTCGACGAAGTAGGGTTGATGACGTTCCCGGGTTTGAAGGCGTCGACCAACATCAACAAGGAATTTGATTGCCTGACCAATATCGCGTCCAACGAGGTCGCGAGGTACGAGAACTCGCCCGTGTACCTCATTGTCCCCATGGTGAGCGATTACCGGACGTCCGCCTCGAGCGGCCTGAATGGTGGCGTCTCGAAGCTGGTCAAGGCCGTCGACTGGGCCAGCGGCAACTCGTGCACCTCCGCCCATTACGGCTTCGAAAATCCTGGCATCCACACGTATTTCGCGGACGCGATCACCTCGGCACAATCGATCCTGGCCAGCAGCGGGCGGGCGAGCGCGCAGAACGTGATCATCCTGCTCAGCGACGGCGACGCGAACTACGACACCTTTTCAAATCCCTGCCAACGGGCGATCAATGCCGCGCACGCCGCAACGGCAGCGGGCACCTGGGTGTATTCGATCGCGTACGGCGCGTCGACATCGACCTCCAGCAGTTGCACGGTGGACTCGCCGCCCATCTCTGCGCATACCACGATGCAGAACATCGCGTCCGATTCGACGAAATTCTTCGATCAGCCCACGGCCGGCGACCTGACGGAGATCTTCAGACGTATCGTGCTGGATCTGACGACCACGCGACTGTTCCCGGACGACGCCCTGTAGTTCCGGCGGCTGCGCCTTTCGCGTAGAATCACGCCGACGTGCGGACGCGAAGAGGTCGCCGTACTTGAGCCTGGCGAGGTGGGTGTGGACCGCCGTCAGCGTGGCGCTGCTCGTCGCAGCGTTGACCTTCGCGTTCACCCCGCCGATGCCGCAGCGTACCGTGGTGATGGCGACCGGTCCCGAGGGCGGCGCCTATGCGGCGCTGGGACAGCAATACAAGGAGATCCTGAGCCGGCAGAACGTCCGACTCGAGTTGCTGGCCACCAACGGGTCGGTCGAGAACATCGAGCGGCTGCGCAACTCGCAGAGCGGCGTCAGCGTGGCGTTCGTCCAGGGCGGCACCACGAGCGGGGCCGAGGCGCCGGAACTGGCGTCGTTGGGCACGCTGTTCTACGAGCCCTTCTGGGTCTTCTCGCGCGTGCCGCGGCAGAATCAGCCGGGCGGCGAGACCCGGCCGGGCATGCGGGTCTCGTTCGGCCCGGCCGGCAGCGGGACTGCGAAGATCGCACACGAGCTGGCCGCGGCCATGGGCCTCGACCTCAGCCGAACCGAGGTGCTCGAACTTAGTCCAGTCGACGCCGGTGAGCGGCTTCTGAACGGCGACCTGGATCTGATCTGCATTGTCGCGGGGTGGGATGCGCCGATCGTCCGCAGACTCCTGCTCGACCGCTCCGTACAGGTTCGCAACTGGCCCCGCGCCGACGCCCACGTGGCCCTGCGTCCGTATCTCAGCAAGCTCACGCTCCCGAGAGGAATCGCCGACATCGCCGGCGATCGGCCGCCCGAGGATGTCACGATACTCGCGGCCAGGGCCAGCCTCGTCGTGCGCGGCGACCTGCATCCCGCGCTCCAGTACCTGCTGCTCGAGACCGCATCTGAGATTCACGGCGGTCCCAGCGTGTTCAACAAGGCCGGCGAATTTCCAGCGGCTCAACCCGACGGCCTGCCGCTGAGCGAGCCCGTGCGCGAGTATTACCAGGGCGGCCGGCCGTTTCTGCAGCGCTACCTGCGGTTCTGGATGGCCGCGTTGGTGTCTCGCATGTTGCTCGTGCTGATTCCGGTCCTCGGAATCCTCTATCCGCTGTTCCGGTGGCTGCCGGCGGCCTACGGCTGGGGCATGCAGCACCGTATCTTCCGGCTCTACGGCGAGCTGAAATTGCTCGAAATGGAGTTCGACGTGGGAAACGGCGCCCCACCGCCAATGCTCGACGAACGCCTCGGCCAGCTGGAGCGCCGCGCGGATCGGATGCGCGTGCCGCTCAGGTTTGCGCCTCTGCTCTACAACTTGAAGATGCACATCGGCTTGGTACGCGCGCGCCTGCAAGCCGAAGAGACTGGGCGAACGCCGGCGCCAGCCCCCCCAATCCTGCGTAAAAGTATGGATTGACACCGCTCGACGTCCAGAGGAGACTCCGCCCGAACGACCGCCCTCTCACGTGTGTTCGCGGTTTCGGCTAGTCCACGCGTATTAACCCGCCGATTGCGAAGGAGAGTCCCCCATGGAGAAGCTCGTCGAAAGCGTGAAAAACACAATCATCGGCACCATCAGAGGCACAGGCGAAATCGTCAATGCTGTGACCGAGACCGTGAGCGGTTCGCTCGCGACGGCGTTGAAGGGCACAGGATCGGTAGGGAAGGCGCTGACCGAAGCTGTGGCTGACGTGACGAGTGGCGTGATCCAGGGCACCACTCAAGTTGGTGGGAATCTCGGCCAGGCCGCCAAGGGCGCCGTCATCGGCGTGCTGAAAGGTACGAAGGAAGTCGGAGGTGAGGTTCTCGATGCGGCCAGTTCGACCGTACAGAACCTCGTCTCGGCGACCGCCAAAGTCGGTGGGGATGTCGGGTCTGCCGCACAGCAGGCGATGGAAGGCGCTATCGAAGGCGCGGCGAGTATCGGCGTCAAAGGCGTCGATGCCATCGGAGCGGCTGCATCGGGTGCCATCCAGGGTGTGGGCAACGTGGGCAGGGCTGCCACCGACACAACTTCCAGCGTTGTGCGCGGGCTCGTTCAAGGTGCATCGAACCTGGGCGGCGACCTCGGGTCTGTCGCCAGAGGCACGATGCTGGGTGTGCTCCGCGGCGCCAAGGACCTCAGCGGTGAAACGGCCGAGACCGTGTCGGCGACTGCCGGGAGTGTTGTCAAGGCGACGGCGGCGGTCGGCGGCGATGTGGCGGCAGTTGCCATAGCCGCAGTGGAAGGCGCAATCCAGGGAGCCAAGGAGATCGGTGTGGACACCGCTGAAGCCGCATCCGCGGCGGCGTCCGGCGCGCTCGAGGCTGCAGGCGATGTCAGCGCCACTCTGGTCGAACAGGTCCAGAAGGCCGTCACAGGAGTCATCGCCGGCGTGAAGGTCGTCGTCAAGGAACCGTTCAGATAAGCTGGCAAAGTCTAGTCAAGTCACGGCGGTGTGTTGACCACGACGAGCAGGTCGGGACACACCACGCGTAACACGTCGATGACGCTGGAAGGGACGTCCGCAACCAGGGCGTCCCTCCCCTGACTCGTGCAGATCGTCAGCGGGACCTTTGACACACCGAACCAGGCACCGCCGGAATTCACGCAGGCGAGCAATCGTCCTTCCGCACGGTCAGCGGAGATGCGGTCGGCCGTCAGAGCGGTGGATCCAGTCATGCGAGCCCGCGCGACATCGGACGTCAGACAGTGTTCCTGCGCGGAGACGACATCGGGCAGCGACTCGATGGCGACGCCACGCGGTACAACATAGAGACGCGCTGTCGGAAACCGCGAAGCGTTCGGTTCGGCGGGACGGGCTGCACGGGCCTTGAGCGCTTCCACCAACCTCGCGTACATCTGTGTTGCCCATTCGCTCGAGTGTTCAAAGGGCGCACGCTCGCCCTCGCCCGTCGGCAGACGCTCCCACCCACGCGCCTGCGTCTGCTTCTCTTCGAGTCGGCCATGGCTGTTGAACAGATCTTCGAGGGTGAGGTCTGACACAGACGAGGGACGCAGAGAGTCCGGCTGAAGCCGGACACTACGTACTGCAGAAGGCTGGATGGTATTCAGGATCATGTTCGCGAAGAGGTCCGTGCAGAATCCGTAAACAATGCCGAGCGGGGAGTAGAGGGCGCCGGCAGGATCGAGCGCACGGCTGTCCTGCAGCAGCGACTCCGCCGTGCGTCCGACGAGCTCGCCGTACCGCGCCAGATACTCGCGATGCACGTCACCCAGTGATGAATGGGTGGCTGGCCCTGCCTGTCTTGCCGCCTGAGTGTCGCCACGCTCGATAAAGAGCTCCTCGAGCATCGTCGACGGTCCGAGGAGATCCAGGCGTGTCAGAAGCAGCTCGGGATCGGCCGACAAGCCCTGGAGAATCGCATCCGCCAGCGCCAGCCGCGCGTCGCCGTCCTGTCGCACGCACGCGGCGCTGTACGCGTCCAGCAACGGAACCAGGTCGCGCACGAGCAACGCCATGTCCATCGAATTCGAGCTGCGTGTCAGCGCGAGGAGTTGCGGATCGTCGAACGGCCAGGCCGTGCGCTGTGAAAGGTGCCGGAGCTGCGACCGCAAGTGGCCGCCGGCCAGCACGGCGCCCGCTTTGTGAATCTCGATGCGGTCCGTGTCGGTGAACGATCCCGAAATGTTCGCGGCCTTGATGAAGTACGGCTTGACGTGTCTGGTCAGCGCACCTTGCGCGGTCTGAATCAGCCATCGCGCGTCGCGCACCAGCCGGATCTCCCCCGCGTTCAGCACGTCGAGCAGACGTTGAATCTGCTGCAGGCGCTCCGCCGAAAAGGGGTCGGGTGCAATGCACCCGACCCCCTTTTCGTCCTGGTTCTCGTCCCAGATCCTCACGCTCAGGTGCTCGAGCTGGCGCAGCATGACAACCGCGTAGAGGATCTGCGCAAAGGCAAGGCGGCCGTTCGTGCCCGGCCACCGAGTACCGTCCCAGTGGTGACACGCGCGAAGGACCAGCTCCACCGGGTCGAGCGCACGCGAGTAGCCGTCCTGCCGCGCCGGCTCGAACCCATCGGCCAGATGGGCCGCCTCCAGTTGCCCCTTCAGGCCGGACAGTTGCCGTGAAATTGTGGGCGATTCGAAGAAACAGGCGTCGAGGATGTCGCCAATGGATTCGCGGTCGCCGCTCGCGGCGTGTGCCTTTCCCCGTGCGCTGAACAGCTGACGCTCGAGCCCGCCAACGATCGCCGGGCGGTCCTTAAGGAACTGTTCCAGGAGCGCGATGTGGCCGGAGAAGGGGAACCCCATTCAACTAGTTGCAGCAGTGCGGTTTTCGCGTCATCATCTTTGTCACAGGTTTTCAGGCTCAGGAGCGTCCATGTCTGCCCGTCATTGTATTGTCGGAGCTATCTTTGCGCTGTCGGTCAGCGCGCCGGTCCTGGCGCAGACGACGGATGTCGACTTCTTCGAGGCCAGGATTCGGCCGGTGCTGGTGCAGCGGTGCTATTCCTGCCACAACTCGAAGATGGCGGCCCCGAAGGGCAATCTGGTCCTCGACACCAAAGAGGGTCTGCTCAAGGGGGGCATGTCCGGTCCGGTATTAGTGCCGGGCAACCCGGCTGAGAGCCGGCTGTTGAAGGTGCTGAACTATACCGACCCGCTGGTGCAGATGCCACCCAGCGGCAAACTGCCCGACGCGGTTCTGGGAGACTTCACGCAGTGGATTTCCAGG
This sequence comes from Vicinamibacterales bacterium, assembly GCA_963821395.1. Classification (GTDB taxonomy): domain Bacteria; phylum Acidobacteriota; class Vicinamibacteria; order Vicinamibacterales; family JAMQPK01; genus JAMQPK01. The sequence continues at coordinate 174,575 of CAWGDY010000057.1, forward strand.
GGCGCCGTGGATCCTCGCGCAAGCGCACCGGCGCTCGCGTCCGCGTCGCCTCAGTACAAGGGCATGTCGCTCGAGGATGGCCGCAAGTGGTGGGCGCTGCAACCGGTCGCCGCGCACGCGGCGCCGAACGTGGCTCCGGCGCAGGGCCGGCCTGCCAGCAAGATCGACAATTTCATCCTCGCGAAGCTCGCAGAGAAAAACCTTCAACTCTCTCCGCAGGCGGACAAACGCACGCTCGTCACGCGCGCGTATGTCGGTCTCCTGGGCTTCAAGCCGACGTTCGAAGAGGTGCAGGCGTTTCTCAACGACCGCTCGCCGAACGCGTACGAGAACCTTATCAACCGGTTGTTGACGTCGCCGCAATACGGCGAGCGGTGGGCACGCTACTGGATGGACGTCGCGCGGTATGCCGATGACAACCCGTCATCCGAGGCGACCAATCCTCCGTATCCGTTCGCGTGGCGGTACCGCGACTGGATGATCGAAGCGCTGAACGCGGACATGCCGTACGACCGCTTCGTCAAGCTGCAGCTGGCGGCCGATCTGATGCCGGATGCGAAGCGCGACGACTGGCGCGCGCTGGGATATGTCGGCGCCGCGCCGATTTATCACCACGACCTCCGTCTGTCGGGTGATGTGATCGGCACGTTCCTGACCGACGACTGGGACGAGCGGATCGACGCGGTGTCGCGCGGTGTGCTCGGCCTGTCGGTGGCGTGCGCGCGCTGCCACGATCACAAGTTCGATCCGGTCACGCAGAAGGACTACTACGCGTTGATGGGCGTGTTTGCGTCCACCGTTCGCGTCGAACGTCCGACGTTCCCGGTAGAGCCTGACGTCGAGCAGGAATACATGTGGCTGCAGCGCAAGCTGTTCGACCTGGCGTATTCGATCAACCTGCTCGGGAACGAAGGCACGACCTTTACCAACGGCGCCGAAAAGGCCGTGAAGTGGAAGGCGGAAATGGAAGGCCTGAAAGCGCGGGCCGCGACCAGCCTTGGCAAGTATCCACAGCTCATTCAGAGCCTGGACAAGTACTGGAACCCGCCGCGCCGTGCAGCCGCACCACCGCCACCACCACCGGCTGTCGCAGGGGCCAAGGTTCCACCCGCCGCAGCGGCGGCCGTGCAACCCCCGAGACCTGGCGCCCCGTCCGACGATCCTTATATGAACGCGGTGTTCGAGGCGGCGCAGTACGTCGACGCGTCGGATCCAACCTACACCTGGATTACCTACCAGCCCGGCGAAGTCCGCAACATGCCGGTGTTGAAGGCCGGCAACGTCGCGGCGCCAGGAGAGATCGTGCCGCGCGGGTTCCCGGCGGTGCTGGCCAGAGGAAACGACACCACGTTCAAGAACGGCTCCGGGCGCCTCGAGCTGGCGGATCGGCTGTTTACCGATGCGCGAGCCCTGGCCGCTCGAGTGATGGTGAACCGCGTGTGGGGCTGGCACTTCGGCAAGGGATTGGTCGCCACCGCCAGCGACTTCGGCACGCAGGGCGACAAGCCGACCCATCCGGAGCTGCTCGACGATCTCGCCGCGCGCTTCATCGAGCACGGCTGGTCGCTCAAGTGGCTGAACAAGGAAATCATGATGTCGGCCGCGTATCGGCAGGCGAGCCAGCCTCGCGCCGAGGGCGTGCAGGCCGATGAAGCCAACACGCTGCTGTGGCGCCAGAATCCACGGCGCCTCGACGCGGAGGCGTATCGCGATACGTTGACGCGGTCGGCGGGGCTGCTCGATCTGCAGATGGGTGGCCTCCCGGGGGACATCGACGAAGACGACTACTACAGGCGCGCGATCTACGGGCGCGTCAGCCGCGCGCGCCGGGCGCAGATGCTGGGGTTGTTCGACTTCCCGGAAGCCACGCAAACGGCCCCCGGCCGCGACGTCACGACGTCGACGCTGCAGCAGATTTACCTGATGAACGGCGCGTTCATGCAGAACCTGGCCGCGGCGGCGGCGAAAACCGCGGCGGCCGCGACGGGAGAGGCCGAGCAGATCGGCCTGTTGTATCGCCGGATTCTCGCGCGCGATCCGACCGCCGCCGAACTGAAGAGCGCGCTGGCGTATCTGCAGAAGGGCACGCTGCAGCGCTACGCGCAGGTCCTGCTCTCGACCAACGAGGAGATTTTTCTTCCATGAAGATCAAGCTGTCGCGCCGTGAACTGCTCGAAACGCTGGGTGGTGGTCTCGGCCTGTTCGGCCTGGCCGGGGCATTTGCGGGGTTGTCACGAGGCGACGTTCACGCGGCCGGCCTCGGCAACTACGCAGGCCCGGCGCTGCCCGCGAAGGCGAAGCACGTCATCATGATCTATCTGAACGGCGGGCCTTCGCAGATAGACATGTTCGACCCCAAGCCGGCGCTGTTCAAATACGCGGGCCAGCGTCCAAGCGCGGTGGATCTGCGGACCGAGCGCGTGACGGCCGGCCTGATGCCGTCGCCGTTCGAATTCAAGCGCTACGGGCGCAACGGCGTCGAGATCAGCGAGCTGCTGCCGCAACTGGCCTCCGTCGTCGACGAGATGTGCATCATTCGATCGATGTACACGTTCAACCCGACCCACACGCCTGCGCGCGCGCTGCTTCACACAGGCAGCGTGCTGGCCACGCGGCCGTCGACCGGATCGTGGGTCACCTACGGCCTGGGCACCGAGAACCAGAATCTCCCGGCGTTCGTCGCGCTGGCGAGCCCGGGCGGGCCCATGACGCGGTCCGGGTTCCTGCCCTCGGAGTATCAGGGGGTGAACTTTCCGGTGAACGATCCGGATCCGGAGAAAATCATTCCGAACCTGCGCAACCAGAGCGTCGACGCCAACGCGCAGCGCGTCGACATGGACGCGCTGCTCGCGCTGAACCAGAACTACACGAAGTCATTTGGGGCGGATCAATTTCTCGAGGGCCGCATCAAGTCCATGGAGACCGCCTATCGGATGCAATCCGAAGCGCTCGATCTCTTCGACATCCGGAAAGAGCCGCAGAACATCCGGGATGAGTACGGTCCGACGCCGTTCGGCACGGGCTGTCTGCTGGCGCGGCGCCTGGTGGAAGCCGGCGTGCGATTTGTCAACGTCGACTACCCGGGCGGGCAGATCTGGGACGATCACCGCGATGTCAACGACAACCTGCGCAAGCGTTGTCCCGACATGGACCAGGCGTCGGCGGCGCTCATCCGCGACTTGAAGCGCCGCGGCCTGCTCGACGAAACGCTGGTGGTGTGGGGCGGCGAATTCGGCCGCACGCCGGTGTCGGAGAGCGGATCGGGACGCGACCACAACCCGTACGGATACACCATGTGGGTGGCCGGCGGCGGGTTCAAAGGCGGCATCGCCTACGGTGCGACGGACGAGTTCGGGTTCAAGGCGGCGGAAAATCGCGTCTCTATCCATGACTTGCACGCGACGCTGCTGCACCAGCTCGGCATGGATCACACCAAGCTCACCTATCGCTATGCCGGCCGCGACTTCCGCCTGACGGACGTGTTCGGAGAAGTGGTGACGGACATCCTTGCGTAACCGGGTCGTGGTGCTGGCCGGGCTGGTCTTCTGCGCGGCCGTTGCCGCGCGGCCGGCCGCGCAGGATACGCTCGCGCGCAAGACCGTCCGCGAAGCGGTGTACACCAGCGCGCAGGCGGAGCGCGGGAAGAACGTCTACGAGGCCAACTGCGTCACCTGCCATCTTCCCGATCTCGACGGATCCGCGAATCCCGACGCGAACCCTGTGGCTCGAGGCGCGCCGCTCGTGGGTACGCGCTTCGTCCAGGATTTCGGCGAGTCGAAAGTCAGCGCGCTCTTCAACAAGATGAAGCGCGACATGCCGTCGGGGAGGCCCGGTACGTTGACGGACCAGGAGTACCTCGACGCGACGGCATTCGTGCTGCAACGAAACCGCTTTCCCGCCGGGGCGACGGAGTTGACCGAGGAATCAGCGGGCGAATTCTGGATCCCCGGTGCCGGCGGCGCGGAAGGACTGCAGAACTACACGTTCGTCACCACGGTCGGGTGTCTCCACCAGGATCCCACGCGATCGTGGCTGCTCACCAGCGCGCATGAGCTGAAGAAAACGGAGCCGGCCGCCGCCTCGCCGGCGGCGGTGCCCGACGGTCCGGGCGAGTTCACCTTCCGCCTGCTCGACGCGATCAGCTACAAGCCCGAGCCCCACAACGGCCATAAGGTGCGCGTTTCCGGATACATGGTGCGCCTGGGCGCGGAAGTCCGCGTCAACGTCCAGTCGCTGCAGATGGTCGGCGCGTCGTGCGGCAAGTGAACGTACCGGAGGCGCCAGCCGCCGAAGGTGGCACAGGGCTTCAGCCCTGTCGATCGGGCGGCCTGCTTCTGGTGGCCGTTTCGTTGGCCGCGTGTCTGACGGTCGTCCTTGTCGGCCAGGCACCAACCACCGTGTGGAGCGGCGTCTACACGGAGGCGCAGGCGTATCGCGGCGAGAAGGTGGCCGACACCACCTGCATTGGCTGTCACGGACCCGGCCTGGACGGAGGCGATTCAGGACCCAAGCTGGTGGGGGAGATGTTCCTGGCGAACTGGAGCTCTCAACCTGTGAGCGAGTTGTTCGACTGGATCCGTCAGGCGATGCCGCCGGAAGCGGCAGGGACGTTGAGCAAAGAAGACGCCGCTGCGGTCGTGGCGTATATCCTCAAGCAGAACAAGATGCCCGCAGGGAAGCAGGTCCTCCCCAGCGAGAGCGACGAGTTGCGGCGGATTCAGATGACCGCTGCTAAAGTCGAAAGTCGCTAGTCAACAGTCGACAGTCGCAAGTACGTAGTGTCCGGCTTTAGAGCGGTTTCGATTTTCGTGTAGCGTCGCGGCGGCAGTGGGATTGGCAGGGCTGCGGCGCGAAGCCGTGCGCAGGCGGCCGACACCCGTCACACCGACCGCGCGAGACGCCTCTGGGCATCGAGCGAGGTTGACCGAGCGAAGACGGGGACCTCGCGTCGGACGGCCCTCGTCGGGCCTCGGAGCGCGCGTCCGGCCCCGGCCCGCCTACGCCAAGGCTCCGGCGCGTCCGCCGTAGCTTCGCGAAGGCGGAAGCGTCGGCTGCGCGCGGCGGCCCTGCCAATCCAGCTGCCGCGAGGACGACCACCTTGTCCGGTCCGGCTGAAGCCGGACACTACGTACTACAGGGAATCCAAAACTGCTCTAGCCGGACCGTGACTGGTATCGCGCGGGCACGTTCAACATCGATCGCGTGAAGAGTGTCACTCAGTTCACGATGACCTGGTGGACGTTGGTAATCCTTCGATCTCTGTCGATGCATACGACGGTGAGCTGACCGGTCGTCAAGTCGAATGCGTCGATGATGACTTTGTCCCACCCCACAGCCTGTAACTCATAGGTCAGCTCGCGTTCGGCTGGTAGATCGCACGTATGACTTCAGTCCTACATTTCTGGCGGGCCTGAGTCCAAGCCGGACGTATTTCTACTGCGTCTACGACTAGTCACCGTCCGCGCAAGGTCATTTCATTTCGCCAGCGGACGATGGCCGGAGTTGTCGATGACGACCCGGATGTTCTTGGCCTTGGCTTCGAGCGTGGTCTGTGACGTGTAGCTGGTGCCGTCGGCAAGCGCGCCGAAGCGGACGTCGAGCGTCACCGTATCCTCCGGCTGCTCGAGATACGTCGCAACGCTGAGGGCGGAAAGGAGCGCGGCCTTCGCGTCCACGTCGATGTTCATGGTGTCTTTGGGCTGCACGAAGTCCTTGAATGCAAGCCGCACCTTCCCGTCCGGTTGCGGCAGCACGGCCAGGTTCTTCGCATCTTTTGCCTTCTGAATCCGCGCGGGGTCGGGAGGGACGTACTGCTGGATCAGGTCGCCGGCCTTCTCCATGTACTCCACCATCTCGTCTTTCTTGTTCTCGATGATGTTCTCCTTGACTCGGCCGCCGCCACGCCGGCCCCGGCCGCCGCCTCCGCTGGGCGCGGCCGCGGGCTTGGGCTCGCCCATCGGCACCTTCGTCAGCTTTCCATCGGCTCCGTAGTAGACGCGCTGCTGCTTACGCGACTTCTCCTCGCCCTTCAAGCTGATGGCGGTCGTCTCGATCCACTCATATTGGCGAAGGCGCTTCTGACTTTCATCCAGGTTCAGCTTGATCGCTGCGACGAGCTGATCGGGCGAAGGCGGGGCCTGGGCGCCGCCGCGCGCCGCCGCCATCACGATGCCGATGACGATCGCCGAGAGCATCACGGTATGGTTCGTCTTCATGTCGTCTCCCTATTGCGCGGTGAAGAGTCACGATTCTCGTACGCTGCTAACCGGTGTTGCGGAGAGCGCTACGCCCGGACGGAGGTCTGAGGACGCCGAAAGAATGGGCGCACCATCAGCAATGCCGCGACACCGGCGACGAGCAGCACCGCGACAACCTGCAGCACCAGGCGCTCCAGTCGGTTGATGGCGTGGTCGACGAGGCTGACGGCTACTCTTTCTGTATCACGGACAACGGCCTGGTGCTCCTCGGTGATCGTCTTGCGAAGCTCATCAATCGCCGTTTTGCGTTCAACCGTCAGGTACTCGAGGACCACAAGCCGTTCGTGCTGCGCGAAGCCGATCGTGCGGGCGAGGTCCGCCGAGATCGCCGTGACGGCGGCCCGCCGTTCCGTCGCGATGATGTCTGCCGCTTGTTCTGCGGTACGAGTCGCCCCCTCGACGGCGGGCGTGAGCCGGTGAAGGTCCGCTGCCGCCTGCTCCGCGGCAGTCACCGCCCGTTCAGCCAGGGGGATCGCCTCTTTCGCCGAGAGGTCGTCGACGAGGCCAAGCATCTGCCTCTCGAGTTCCCAACGAGCCTGTCGGACCATCTGCCCGCTGTAGACTTCGAGTCTCCGGTTCAGGTCGTCCAGCGAGATGGCCACCTCGGTCACCGCTTGCCCGATGGTCAGAGAGCTCGGAATGGCGTTTTCGACATCAATGCTGAGGATGGGCTGCCTGGCGGCGATAGTTCCCGTAATCGGATGCTCGGCTGCCCACGTCCGGACGAACTCGCGCACCTTGGACACATCGCCTGACGTCGTGGCCGACGCGGCCACTCCCGTAAGATGATCCTCTGAAGTTCGGCACGCCACGGCTGCGAGTGCACTCGCCGGGCCGAGTCTGGTCTTCCCGGGCCCTTTCTCGAAATAGTCGCTCATCTGGTAGAGCAGCACCCAGGCATCGATCAGCGCGACATACGGATCGGGCTGGAAGAGCGAGTCTCGCATCGCGGGCACTGCGTCGATCTTCCACTCGAGCGCCGCGAGTCGAACTGTCTGGCTGGCCGTCGAAGCGGCGATTTCATCTGCCGCCGACTCCATCCTCCCCGTCATCGGGCCGACGAGCGACCGAACCCTGAGTCTCAGTTGCTCCCGGTTCACCTTGACATCATCCGGGTCGTGGAGAACCCCTATTTGACCCGTACGTGGAGCAGCGGACCGGCAGCCTGCTGCGAAAATCATCAACCCGATAGCGACCACCAGTCGACGACGACGTGATTTTCGAGAGCGGCAGTCTCCCATGGCTTTCACCTCATGAGGTTCGCCGGGGGATTTGACAAGTCTAAACCTCGCAAGCCAGTTTCATGCCGCATTGCCCTGTTGGGACGCGTGTTCCTCAGGCGTTCGCTACCGAACCACGACTCTGTTGATCTCGAAGCTGCTCAAGCTGGCCCCGCCACGATATTCCGGAGTTCTCTGTCAGAGTGGGCGAGATTCGTGGGAGGTTCGGGCGAAAGCGGCGCCGATACCTTGAATTCCTAAGGAATCAGACCCTCCCTCCCCGGTCCTCACGGCATGCCGTTTGCCTTATTGGATCACCAAATACATGGACGTGCGCGGCCGTCACCGCCTGCTGCTGCTCGCCGAGAGAACGAGCTGGGTTTTCGGCCTCATAGGTTTGATCACCTGGGGCGCGTTCCACGTCTGGGTTGGCCACGGGACGCGGCACGATCTGGAACGTTTCGCGGTGATCCGGCTCGCCGCCCAGGAGCCAGGCACGCCGGACCTGTCGCTCTGGTCACCCCAACGCATCAACGCCTGGCGTCAGGCGCTTCTCGAACCGGCGCCCGCTCCGCTGGGCGTGCTGCGAATCCCGAAGATTCGACTCGAGGTGCCGGTGCTGCCGGGCATCGATGACCGCACGCTCGACCGCGCCGTCGGCTACATCGAAGGTACGGCACAACCGGGAACGGACGGAAACCTGGGCATCGCCGGGCACCGCGACGGATTCTTCCGTGGACTGAAGGACATCACGGCGGGCGACGTGATCGAGCTCGACACGCTTCAGGGGACGGATGTCTATCGCGTCGAGCGAACCTGGATCGTCAACCCGGACGAGGTCTCGGTGCTCGACCCGACGCCCACACGAGCGCTGACACTGGTCACGTGCTATCCCTTCTATTTCATTGGTTCCGCCCCCCATCGGTTCATCGTCCGTGCCGTGCGTATCGCCGACAGACCGGCGGCCGAGCCGGCGTCGATCGAACGCATCGATGTTCCTCGTGCGCAGGCGGGCGCGTTGCCGCGTCTGCACAGTTGGTTCCGCTCGTAAATGATCGCATGGAGCGGTCAGAAAATGGAGAGAGTCCTATGACACGTTCGTTGAGTCGAGGAGCCCTGGCCGTCGCGATCGTATGTCTGACAACCGTTGTTGCGCTGGCGCAGCAGTCAACAACCTCGGAGACCAAGTCGTTCGAAGTGCTCGCGGTGGAGGGCAACCAGCTGGTTGTCAGGCTGCCGGAAGGCACGAGGGAACTGACCGTCCCGGAAGACTTCCGCTTCACGATCAACGGACAGCAGATGTCCGTACGCCAGTTGAAGCCGGGAATGAAAGGGACCGCCACGATTACGACACGCACGACAGTGACCCCGGTCACCGTCACCGAAGTGAAGAACGGCACCGTCATGCAGTCGACGGGGTCTTCCATCATCGTGCGGACCGAGGAAGGCATCAAGTCGTTCACGCAAAGTGACGTCGACAAGCGCGGCGTCAAGATCATGCGCAACGGACAGCCCGCGACCGTGACGGATTTCCGTCAGGGCGATCGGCTGAGTGCGACCATCATTACATCGAGGCCGCCTCAGGTGATGACGGAGAAAGAAGTGCAAGCGACCCTCGCGACCTCTGCAGGTGGCGGCGCGCCCGCGGCGTCCGCTCCACGAGCCGCGTCGGCGACGAGGGGCTCGTCATCGACTGGAGCTTCGACTGCAGCCTCGAATGCCGCCTCGGGGACACCCTCGCAGGCGCCGACGGCGGGTATGCGGACGCTGCCGTCCACGGCCAGTTCGTGGCCGCTCGTCGGGCTCGTCAGTGTATTATCGCTGGCGATTGGGGTCGCGCTGACCATGAGGCGTCGCTTCGTCCACTAGAGGCACTCTGGAGATGATCACCATTTCGCGCGTCGCATTTCGGTTGGGCCTGGGGCTGGCACTTGTCGTCACCGGAGCGGCCAGCCCCGGCCGCGTCAGCACCGTCTCGGCCCAGGCGCCGAACGCGTGCGCGCTGCTCACGGTCGATGAGGTTGGACAAATCGCGAGTTCGAGCGTTGCCGAGGGTATCTCGAGCACGCTCGAGCCCGCCGGCTCCGTGACCTGTCGATATACGTGGGGTACCGGCGTCAACCGCTTCAAACTCGACGTGACCGTCAACGAGGCGTCGCGCATGTTTCCCGGCACGAGTCCGGATCAGATCAAGCAGCAGCTCCTGGCGTCAGTGAGAGCCGGGACTGATGATGCGGTCATCTCGGAGGTCGGCGAGGCCGCCGTGTTCATTCCCCAGTCGCCCGTCTACGCCAGCGCGACCGCATTGGTAAAGGGCCGGATCCTGAGGGTGCACCTCGACGGACTTTACGCGAGTGAGAAGAAGGATCCAGTCGTCGGGCTGCTGAAGTTGGCTGCGTCGCGGCTGTAGTCGCTCCACTGCCTCGTCGGGGCTACGGCGACTCCACGTCGTACGCCCTGACCCGCCAGGTGTCTTCCTTCCGCCAGAGCAAACGCAGCACCGGGGCGTCGCCGCCCTTGGTGCGGAAGCGGAACGTCATGCCGAAGGCTTCTCCGTATTCGAGCGGCAGCGGATCGGGTGGCACCGCGCCACGGGCGCGGGCGTCACACTCGACGGCATCACTCAATGCGTTGGGGAAGCTGGTGAGGCTGAAGGTGCGCGAGTAGGGCTGATCCATCACACGAATCGACGGGTGCAGCGGCTCGGCGGCCTCGATGATCGCCTCCAGGTTACGCGGGGTGCCAGCCTCCTGGCCGACGTGTTCGAGGCTCGCGCGAACCCTCCGGCCTGCATCGTCGAGGGAAGTTGACGCGGGCGCGTCCGGATCGCGCACGAGGTCGTAGCACGCGTAGCTTCTCGTCGAAAGGTATCGAAACGCCACATCGTAATTTCTGCGGATCAACCAGGTGTCCAGGAAGTTCTTGGCCGCGTTCACCAGGGTGAGATCGGCCCTGATCCGCACGACGCTGGGCTCGGGCAGTGCCGGTGGTGCCGGCGTCACATCGGGCGCCGGGTCCGTCTGCCACGACACAATCTTCCAGTATCCATCCTCTTTGGCCCACAGCAGCGCAACCGAGGCGTTCCTGGCTGGTCCGGCGATGCGGAACGTCGTTCCAAAATGGGTCCCGTACGCGCGCGATCCTTTCGCAGGCGAGCCGGGTGTCAGACGGCTCGCACAGTCGAATCTGGCCGCGGCCTCATCGGACACGCTGTAGATCATGAACTGGGCTTGATGAGGCTGGGCCTCCGCGCGAAGCCCGGGCATCGTGAGGGGCACACCAGCTATCAGGCCCTCGAGCGAGTCGTGCCTGCCGAGGGCTTCCTGAGCGGCTTTCAGATTGACCAGGATCTGAAAGGGTGCGAGGCCGCGGTCGAACGCTGATGGATCGGGCGTATCCTGCGCCAGGCACGCGTAGGATCGCTCCGAAACATAGCCCATCGCCGCGACGGTGTCGCCTTCAATCAGCCAGGCCTTCAGGAAGTCAGACACCATGACGTCGATATCCTTCTTGCCCGCCCGCGGGATCTTCGGGAGAGCGAGCGTGGAGCTCGTGTCCGCGGCGTCAGGGGCCCGATCGAGGCGCACACCGAAAAACCCCCGCCACCAGTTCTGAAACCCCGACCACTGCGCGGCATGCCGCTCGGCGTTGTTGCCGGCGCGGACGTCCGAGTTCGACGCGCTCAAGTGGCCGTTGAACAACCCCACGGGGAACGTGGGCGATCGATAGTCGACGTCGACGTCTGCCTGACGGCCGTCGAGCGCTATCGAGACCTGAATCGACGGAGCGCCCCTCTGTTCGCGGTAGTTGAGGGGATAGCCCTTGTGGTAGATGGCGTTGTCAGCTCCGCGCTTGAACTCCTGCGAGCGCTCCAGCATCTGGCGGGCGTTCGATGTGAGCCGGACGTACATCCGGAACTGGCGATCGCTTGACGTTCCCGAGACTTCGCCTTTGACGCTGTCAACGCGCTCGATGAGCGCCAGGCCGTCGCCGAATTTCTGGCCCGACGCGTCGGTCATCGGCGTCGTCATCAGGGCATGGGTGACGGCGTCGAACGTGGTCTTTGTGGAGAGACTGAGGATGTCGTCGTAGAACAAACCGGTATCGACGTTCTGGCCGGTCACCTTGGCGAATCGTCCCACCCAGTCCGCGACAAGCCGTTGGCGACGCTCGTCGAGTTCCGCATACGCCCCGCCTATGCGCCGTTCGGGCTGCTGTGGCTGCTGGGCCAGGCCGCCCGCAACGGCCAGCACACCGAGAAGCAGTCCGGGAACAATCCCAAATCGTGGGTTCCTCATCTATATCTATGCAGGCGAAGCCACGCCTAGCAACCTGCGTACCGGCTGGCTCGGGCCTTTTTGGCCGCTTGCTTCCCTATACTGCCACGGTATTTGGGGGTGGCCTCCACCATATCGGACGGACTCGCGCCTGTTCCGCCAGCGCGCGCCAGGTTCGTGGCAAGCGTAGAATGCAGGCGCCATGGAACCGTCCCGGCGGGTGCTCGAACCAGCAGAGCGCATCGCCGAAGTACTCTTCGGCCTGATCATGGTGCTCACGTTCACCGGATCACTCAGCGTCGCCGAGGCGGGGCGCGACGACGTGCGCGCCATGCTGATTGGCGCCCTCGGGTGTAACTTCGCGTGGGGCATCATTGATGGGATCCTGTACCTGATGGACGCGTTTGCCCAGAAGGGGACCGCACTCAGGACCTATCTCGCCGTTCGGGAGGCCAGCGATCCGAAGCACGCTCAGCGGCTGATCGCGGACGCACTGCCGCCGCTCATCGCATCGGTCGTCGAACCGCCGGAACTCGAACGACTGCGTGACCGGCTGCGAGCCCTGCCCGAACCCCCGCGACGCGCGCGTCTGAACCGCGCCGACTGGCGGGGCGCGCTCGGTGTGTTCCTCCTCGTGTTTCTGTCCACATTTCCCGTCGCCGTGCCGTTCTTCTTCATGCAGAACGCGACCACGGCCATGCGCGCATCCAATGCGATTGCGATCGGCATGTTATTGATCACCGGCGTCGCCTACGGGCGCGTCGTCGGCCGGTCTCCGTGGCTGGTCGGCATGTTCATGGTGGCCATGGGTGCCGTGCTCGTCGCACTCACCATCGCACTGGGTGGCTAGCGTGACCATTCGGTCCGCGTCCGCCGCTCTTGCGATCCTCGCGTGCTCCGCAACCCAGGCCTGGGGCCAGCCCGGGCCGGACACTGCTCCCGTCGCCTCCAGTTCCGAAGCCGCCACGTGGTCCTTCTCAGCCGCGGCATACACATACTTGTTGCCCGACGAGCGTAACTACGCACAGCCCACGGTCACGGCCGACCACGCCGGAGGACTCCACCTTGAAGCGCGCTACAACTACGAGGACCTGAATACGGGATCAGTGTGGGTGGGCTACACATTCAGCGGCGGCGACACGCTCGCGTGGGAGGTCACAGCCGCTGTTCGGCGGCGTCGTCGGTGAGGTCACTGGCATTGCCCCCGGCTATAAGGGTTCACTGAGCTGGCACATGCTCGAGTGCTACAGCGAGGGGGAATACGTGTTCGACACCGGCGAGTCGACCGACAGCTTCTTCTATAACTGGTCGGAGGTGACGCTCGCGCCGGTGGAGTGGCTCCGCGCCGGGATCGTGACGCAACGGACGCGTGCGTACAAGACCGATCGCGACATCCAGCGCGGTCTCCTCGTCGGCGCGACCTTTCGGAAGCTCGACGTGACCACCTACCTGTTCAATCCCGACGACAACAAGCCGACGGTCGTCGTTGCCGTCAGCCTGAGCTGGTAAAGTCAATCCCCTCCACGGCCACCGGAACGGCGAAGACCGCGCGGCCTGTCGCTTGCATTGGTGCGACACGGAGGCATCACATGATCGGCGCAAAACTCGTCGAGCTCATCGAAATTCATGCACCGCGCCTCACGAGCGATATCGCGGAGGATCTCGTCACGAATCAGCGGACGCCGGGTTTCCGAGTGGTGCGCTCGCAGGATCTCGAGCAACGGATTTTTCAGATTCTCCATCACCTGGGCAACTGGATCGGCGATCCACGGTCGGAGAGGGTGCAGGCGGAGTTCACCGACTGGGGCCGCCGGCGGTTCGATCAGGGGATACCGTTGAGCGAGCTCGTCTACGCCATCATCGTCATCAAGCAGCACCTGCGGCGATATATCAGCGATAACGGCCTGGTCGATGCGTCGTTTCCGCGCGTGGAGCACGACTATATCCTGCCGTTGCATCTGCACAGCCTGCAGGAACTGAACGCGCGTGTGGGTCAGTTCTTCGATGAGGCGTTGTACAACCTCGCGTGCGGCTACGAAGAGCAAGCGCGAGCCTCGCGCGCGGGGGGTCTGTCGCCCGCGATGCACCAGGGCCGATAACCGTACTGGATTGGGGAAATTCCCGCGCGCTGCGAACTATTCCCGGAGCTCCGGCGTGACACGACCCGTCTGAATCCCGTCTTCGTTGAAACAACCGACAGTCTGAACCTTGCGATAGGATCGCGCTTTCCGGGCCGCAATCGACACGGTGGTCGTGTCGAGGTCGGCCCGTCGTAAGCGCATCACGGAGAAATCACGATGTCAGCACTCCGCTTTCTGGTTACGGGTGGCAGCCAGGGGATCGGCGCCGCCCTGGTAGAAGTCGCAACAAAGGCCGGTCACAAGGTCGTGTTCACCGGTCGTAACGCTCCGGCGCTCGAGGCGATGGCCGGAAAGACCGGCGCCGTGGGTGTGCGAGCCGATGTCGCCGTCACCGAAGACAACGCGCGCACGGTCGACACCTGCATGCAGCACATGGGCGGCATCGACGTGCTCGTGAACAACGCCGCCCACGATTACCGCGCCGAGATCGGCGCCCTCGATGTGGGGAGGATGAAGGCGCTCTTCGATACCAACGTCTTCGGGCTCGTCGACATCACCAATCGCGTCGTGCCTCAGATGAAAGAACGCAAGTCCGGCGACATCATCACCATCGCGTCGACGTCGGGCATGAAGGGCGCGGCGTCGGCAACGCCGTATGCCGGGAGCAAGTGGGCGGTACGCGGTATCGCGCAGTGCTGGCAGGCCGAGCTGCGGCCGCACGGCATTCGCGTGATCTCGATCTGCCCGTCCGAAGTGCAGACCAACTTCGGCGGCAAGACCGGCCGCAACAACCCGAACAAGCTGTTCGCGATCGATATCGCCGGGACGATCGTCGCGGCGCTGGAGATGCCTCGCCGCGTCCTGTGGCCCGAGCTCGCGGTGTTTGCCAACAATCCCTGGCAGGAAACCTGAAGCGCCCTGCGCCCGTTGGCATCATGACGGGACTATTCCTCAGGGGCGGGAAAAAATCCGGCACGTCTCGGACGGAAGGCCCGGAATGAGGGGCGTCTCGATTGGTCCCGGTCGTGCTTCCAGGCCAGAGGGGAGTCTTATGCGCTACACCACCGCCCTGAATGCGTCGTTTGCGATCGCGCTGTTGCTGATGGCCGCGAGCGGTCCGATCCATGGGCAGAACTCGGTTGGCGAGATGGAGAGAGCATATGTGAATGCCTTGCCCGATGGTCCGGGAAAGGCAGAAATGGTCCGCGTCTGTGGCGGCTGTCACGGGATCGACGAGATTGGCGTCGTCGCGCTCTCGAGAGGAGGATGGCAGGAAAAGATCGACGAGATGTTCAGGAATGGAGCGGTGGGAACAGATCAGGAGGTTGAGCTGGCGCTGAGCTATCTCGCCAGGACGTTTCCCGCGCGGCTCGACATCAACAGGGCCAACACGATGGATTTCAGACGGTACGTGGGACTCTCGGAAAGGGACGGCGATGCCATCGTGGCGTACCGACAGCGGCACGGCCGGTTCAGTCGATGGCAGGATTTGGAACGAGTGCCGGGCATCAACTTCAAGAAGGTCCGCGAGCGCAGCGAAATCCTGGTGGTGGACCCGGAGCCTTAATGCCGACCCGCGGCAGGACACCTGATTCTGCTTGACGCCGAAAATGCCTGCCGCTACAGTGCCATTCACAAGAGCTATCGATAATCGATAAATATCAAGAGGGAACGCCATGTCGAACTGGTCGAGGCGGGATTTTCTCGGGGCGGCTCTTGCCGCGGCCGCTGCGTCGAACCTCGAGGCGGCGCCGGCGCGCGCGGCTCAGGCATCGGCCCGGGGGCCCAGGCTGAAAGTGCAGTTCACGCCGGGCGGCCACACGTCGCCGTTGCAGATGTACGCGATGTTCACCGACCCGAGTTTTGCGGACGTGGACACGACGGTGCTGCCGCACCCGCGTGCGTTCGACGGCATCGGTGGTCCCAACGCACCCGATGTGATTGTCACCAACGACTGGATCACCGGCGGCTGGCCCGAATCGGACCGCGCGAAGATGGTGAAGCACCTCGATGCCGGCAAGGGCGTGGTGGTGCTGCACCACGCCGTCGGGACCAACAACGACCAGTGGGCGTGGTGGAGCGAGGAAGCCATCGGGTGCTTTCTCTACAACCCCAACGTGCCGGGCATGAAGACCCAGGGGCGGCTCAAGCAGTTCGTCAGGCAGACGGTTACGCCAGTTGGAAACCATCCGATTGTGCGCGGCATCGAGCCATTCACGCTGCCGTGGGACGAGACGTTCCCGAACATGTGGATTTCGCCGAAATCGACCGTACTCTTCGTGTCTGACGATCCGTCGTTCAACAACCCGGCGTTGGGCTGGGTTGGTCCGCACCCGAAAGCGCGCGTGGTCAGCTTCCAGCCGGGCCATACGAGGAATGTCTGTCAGGACCCCAATTACCGGCAGGTCGTGCACAACATGGTTCTTTGGGCGGGCGGAAGGTTGGCGTCATGAAGCACACAACCGGCACGAACGCCTCACGCCGGCGATTTCTGACGGCCACTGCGGCAGCCGGTGCGGCTGCACTCCTGCATCCGGCCCGCGGCGCCGCACAGAAGATCACGAAGACGCAGGTGTGGGTGCAGCTGACGACGGGGGGAAAGCCGTATCCGCCCACGCTTCAGGAGATGTTTCTCGATCCCATGTTTTTCGGGATGGAGATCTGGCCCATCGATCAGCCCGCCAGCTTCGCGGCTCTGCTGCCGGCACCGCCGGCGCCGCCGCCTGCGCGTGGTGTGGCACCGGCGCAGGGCCGGGGCGCGCTCGGTGGCGGCACCGAGCGGGATGAACCGCCGGACTATCCCTGGGAACCGAGCGGCGGGCGTCCGCATCCCGGCTACGACGTGCTCGTGTTGAACGATCAGATGGACTGGCCCGAGCCGACGCGCAAGCTCGCGCAGCAGGCGGTCGAAGCCGGCAAGGGGTTCGTGCTCCTGCACCACTCGCTCGGCGACAATCAGGACTGGCCGTGGTGGTATCAGGAAGTGACCGGCGGGCTGCTGGTGCTGGGCGATCGCGAGGGCATGAAGCGATCGACGATGGGAACAGCCGCGAGTCTGGACGTGCGTCCGGCGGGTAAGCACCCGATCCTTCGGCATACGAAACCCTTCACGCTGACCAACGAAGAGACGTTCAAGGGCATGTGGCAGTCGCCGAAGATCACGCCGCTGCTCCAGACCTCGAACGGCGGCAGCGATTCGACGATCGCATGGGTCGGCGTCCATCCCACGGCGAGAGTGGTGTGCATTCAGCCAGGTCAATCGCGCGAGACGCACCGCAACGCCTCGTACCGGATGCTGGTGCGGAACTCGATCCTCTGGGCCGCCGGCCGTTTATGACGCCTTCCTGAAGAGGAGCGAGGAAACGGTTCCGGGATCCTTTTTCGCGGGCTGACTCCGAAAAAGGATCCCGGCACCGTTTCCTCCGAGGCTGACGTATCCTGCTCCTCGCCATGGCGAAGAAGAAGAAAGCAGTCCGCAGAAAGAAACAGGCGGCGGCCTCGATCGGCCTGTCGCCGGCGGAAACGCGGACGGGCACGGCATCGGTCGATGCGCTGGCGCCGCTCGTCGACGAGGACGGCGGCGCGGTGCTTGGCGCGTATCGCGATCCGTTCGGCGGCAAATCCATTCTGCTTGTCTCGCTGCCGATCGATCGCGTCGAGCCGACGCCATTCCAGCGCGATCCGTCGGATCCGCACGTCAAACGGTTGATGACGGTCATAGAAACGCTCGGCCGCTTCCTCGATCCGCTCATCGTCGTTCGCCAGGACGGCCGCTATCTGACACCTAACGGTAACCACCGGCTGCAGGCGATGCGCCGCCTCGGCGCGAAAGCCGTCGTCGCGCTGCTGATCCCGGAAGCAGACGTCGCCTACCAGATACTGGCGCTCAACACCGAGAAGGCGCACAACCTGCGCGAGAAGTCACTGGAGACCATCCGCATGGCTCGCGCGCTGGCAGAAGAATCGCGCGAGCCGGAGGAGGCCTTTGCGTTTCAGTTCGAGCACCCGTGGTATCTCACTCTGGGTGCCGCGTACGAGTCGCGCCCCCGCCTGAGCGGCGCCGTCTACCAGTCCGTATTGCGCCGAATCGACGAGTTCCTCGACAAGCCGTTGTCGAAAGCGCTCGCGGAGCGCGAGCGCCGGGCACGCCTCGTCCTCGCCATCGACGACCGTGTCACGGCCATCGTCGAGAAACTCAAGGCGCGCGGGCTGACCAGCCCGTACCTGCGGCCATTCGTCGCCGCCCGGATCAATCCCATTCGCTTCTCCAAAGCGACGAGCTTCGACTTCGACGAAGTGATGCAGAAGATGACGGCGTCCGCGGGCAAGTTCAATATCGATCGCGTGAAGGCCGAAGAGGTCACGCGAGCCGCCGGCCCGCCAGCGGACGAAGACTGACCTGATTGTCTTTCAGCCGTGCTACCATCCGCGCGCACGCGTGACGTGCGGCCGCAAGATGCGTGCTGCCTACCGACAGATGAACCGACGTGCCAGGAGGATTTGGAATGCCAGCTGGGCTCCTCGACGCTCTTCCCCTGTGGGGTCTCTTTCTGGCCATCGTGGCTCTCGTCCTGATATCCATCGAGGGTGGCTACCGTCTGGGGAATTACCGGCGCAGCCGATCTAATAAAGAAAAGGAAGCGCCAGTCGGCGCCATGGTCGGCTCCACCCTGGGGTTGCTGGCCTTCTTTCTCGCCTTCACCTTCGGCTTCGCCGCCAATCGCTTCGATATGAGGAGGCAGGTGCTCCTCGATGAGGCCAACGCGATTGGGACGACGTATTTGCGTGCCGGGATGCTTCCCGATCGGCGCGAAGAGATTCGCGTACTGCTCCGCGACTACGTGGATACGCGCCTGAATGCCGTGCAGTCGGGCAGGGTTGCGGAAGGCATCCGGAAGTCGGAGCAGCTGCAGGAACAACTATGGACGCAGGCGGTCGCGCTCGGAGAGGCGCACCCCACGTCGATTGTCGTCGGTCTCTTCGTCCAGTCGCTGAATGAAGTGATCGACCTCCACGCGAAACGGGTGGCCGTCGGCGTGAGGAATCGCATCCCCGGCATCATCTGGGTGGCGCTGTTTGCGATCGCCGTCCTGTCGCTCACCGCCATGGGCTATCACGCCGGTCTCGCGGCCACGAGCCGGTCGCCCGCGGTCCTTGTCGTCGCCTTCACATTTTCAGCTGTCATCGGGGTCATTGCGGATCTCGATCGCCCGCAAGACGGCTTCCTGACGACGAGCCAGCAGGCGATGATTGACCTGCAGCAATCCATGAAGGCGCCAAAACCGTGAGCGTGAGCTAAGGCGGCGCGAATCCCGCGCATGAACGCCACGACCGATCTCCTAATCATCGGCGCCGGCCCGTTCGGTCTCTCCATGGCTGCGCGCGCGCGGCATCTCGGCATCGACCACATCATCGTCGGCGAGCCCATGAGCTTCTGGCGCACTCACATGCCGAGCGGCATGTACCTGCGCTCGGCCTGCGACTGGCATCTCGACACGCAGGACGAAGAGACGATCGAAGCGTTCCTGCGCGCGCAGGATCTCACGCCCGCGGATGTCGAACCGCTCTCACTGGATCGGTACCTCGAATACGTCCAATGGTTTCAGGCGAGGAAGGAGATCGATCCGTGGCCGGTCACCGTGGAGCGGCTCGATACGACAGGGAACGGCCACGCGCGCTTTCACGCAACGCTGACCAACGGTGACGTGATTGCCGCCAGAAGCGTCGTCCTGGCGGTGGGGTTCGCACCCTTCAAGCACGTGCCGGAGGATCTTGCGCGCGTGCTGCCTCTCAGTCGCGTGCACCATACGTGCGACCTGGTCGACTTCGACGCCGTTCGCCACCAACGATGCCTCATCATCGGTGGCAGGCAGAGCGCCTTCGAGTGGGCCGCGCTGATGAGCGAGGCTGGCGCGGCGGCCATCCACGTTTCGCACCGCCACGATTCGCCGGCGTTCGCCGAGTCAGACTGGTCGTGGGTGAACCCGCTGGTCGATCGTTTTGCGACAGATCCCGGATGGTATCGCCAGCTCACGCAGTCCGCGAAGGACGAGCTGGGCCGGCGACTCTGGGCAGAGGGCCGCCTCAAGCTCGAGCCATGGCTGGCGTCGCGAGTGCGGGCGCCCCACATTCATCTTTGGCCCAACACACAGGTGGCCGGCTTTCGCGATCTGCCGGGCGGCGGCTTCGCCGTCACGCTTGCGGGCCGCGACGGTGCGCGCGTGGTCGATGTCGACTGCATCGTGCTGGCCACCGGCTACAAGGCCGACGTCAATCGTGTGCCGCTGCTGGCGCGTGGCAACATCCTGCCGCAATTGCAAACAGATAATGACGCACCGGTGCTCGACGACTATCTCCAGACCAGCATCGCCGGTCTCTTCATGACGAGCATGCTGGCCACACGGTGTTTTGGTCCGTTCTTTGCCTTCACGGTGTCAGTGCGAGCTTCGGCGAAATTGATCGGACAGGCGCTTCGGTGATGCCCGTCATGGCAGATGGCAAATCGCAGATGGCAAACGGCAGAGGGCTTGAATTCGTTCGTTCGCGATAACTTCAGCGTTATGCTAGCGTCTGGTTCAATGTTCAAGGTGAGGCATTCGAATGTTCGTTTTCAGACTTATCAGGTGTCGTGTGCTCATCGTCGTCGTCGTGCTGATGTCGTGCGGTGCATCGACAACCGCCCAATCCCAGGGTACGCCGCTGTCGTCGATCCTGCCTGAGCTTCTCGGCCACACGATCACGCTGTTGCCCTCGAATCTTCCTGATCAGCCGAACCACGTGGCGCATTTCCAGCCTGGCACCGATCAGACGCTGGTGCCCACGCAGGTGAATCAGGCCCTGCTCACGATGCTGTCCACCTATCCGCTGGGATCGCCGTCAGGCGGCTTCACGTACACGATTGACCCGGCGCTGGGCACGTTGACGCGCAGCAGCGACAGTTTCGGCCCCTCGTTCGCCGAGCGCGCGCTGACCACAGGCCGCGGCAAGGTGAGCCTGGGCTTCGAGTATCAGCACGCGATGTACGACACGCTGGAGGGGCTGAACCTGCGCAATGGCGAGGTGAAGTTCTACATCCAACACTCCGATTGCTGCAGCCGCGGTAGCGCACAGGCGCAGACGCCAGATGGGTCTCACCTCACTCCGCCCTTTGAAGGCGATCTGATCGAAGCGACGCTCAAGTTGAAGCTGGTGAGCGATACGTCTGTCGTCTTCGCCACCTACGGCGTGTCCGATCGTTTCGACATCGGCGTGGCCGTGCCGTTCGTGCACGTGGGCGTGGACGCCAGCGTGCTCGCAAAAATCGAACGGCTTTCGACCGTTCAGGATCCAGCCGTGCACGAGTTCGAAGGAGCCAATCCAGACGAGCACACCTTCACGAAGTCGGGCTCGGCCACAGGAATCGGCGACATCGTCCTGCGGGGCAAGTACGCGTTCAACCCTGCGAGCAAAGCGTCGCTGGGATTCGCCGTCGAAACGCGCCTCCCGACGGGCAACGAGGCAGACCTGCTCGGTACCGGTGGCGTGCAGACCAAGCTCTTCGGCATCGCATCGATGAATCACAGCCGGTTTGCGCCTCACCTCAACCTTGGCTACACGTTCTCGAGCGAAGGTGCACTGCCGAACGTTCAGCTGCCGGATGAGATTAACGTGACCGCCGGCTTCGACGCGGTTGTGTCGCCGGCGATGACGATGTCGTTCGACGTGCTCAACCGCACGCTGCGCGGAGCCGGACGGCTGAGCGTGGCGGACAAGGTGTTCCCGTACGCGCTGGCCGGCCCGGGCACCGGACCCACCGGAGGTGGAAGTGGTGGGGGCGGTGGTGGCGGCGGCGGAGCAACCCCGACGACGCCCACAGAGACGCTGCAGGTCACCAAACAAGAGCTGCAGTTCCAAGAGGGGGACTTGCACCTGTATCTCGGCGCGGCCGGGGTGAGGTTCAGTCCGTGGCGAACGCTCCTCGTCAGCCTCAACCTGTTGTTCCCGTTGACCGACGCGGGACTCCGCGATCGCGTCACGCCCGCGATCGGCATCGACTACGTGTTCTAACCTCAGGGATTCGCCTTGACGTCGGTGATCGTCCAGCCGTGTGCGCCTCGCTGCAGGCGGAATTCCGTTTCGACGGCGCTCGACTGCGGGCTTCCGACTCGTGGAACGATCCTCCTCGTGACCAGCGTTCGGACGGTCGCGGTGTTGTTCCGCACGTCCACTCGGGGCTGAGTCAGCGCGATTTCATACGTTGTGGTCGATTCGAAGCTCCGCCGGAGCTGTTCGACCTGACTCGCGGCGAGCGTCGGATAGATCCGCTGAACCGCCGACACGTCAAGGGCCGCAAAGGCGTCGCGATAGCGGCCAAGCGCGGCAAGCACTTCGTTGTTTTCATCGATCGGCGCGGCCACGGTCGTGCTGGGCAGCACCGGCTCGGGTTTCGAGGTGGCGGTGGTATCGACCGCCGGGGCCGGCGGCGCGATCGGCGGCGGTGGTTCGATGCGCGCAGGTGGGAGTGGCAGGCGAGTCGCTCCCGCGTCATCGGGAATCCGGGCAGATGCCAGCGGCTGGGCCGTGAGGGTGCCGGGTGATGCCTTGTTGCCCGCACGATTCGGGGTCTTCCGTTGCTCCGATCCCGCCGTCGAAGACGCAGGCGGCTGCAGAGAGGTGGTTGGCGGCTCTGGTGATTCAGGAGGTGTGGACGGTTCGGTGCGTGACGGCGACGGTGTCTGTTGCACCGTCTCCGACGGCTGCGGCGCCGGTTCCCGAGTGGCAGAGGCAGCCGGCTCCTGACCCTGCGGCGTCGAATCCTGCCTCCACATCCAGAGAGCGCCCGAACCGATCACAAGCGCCGACAGGATTCCAACGGCCGCGAGCGTCACGCGCCGCGGGCGTGTGACGACAGAAGCCGCTGCCTGACGCAGCACCGGCGAGTCGACGGTGCTGCGGGTTGTTGTCCATGGCTCATCAAGCGGATCGAGCTGTTCGCGAAACCGGCGCAGCGCGCGGCCCAGTTCGTCGAGATCGTCGAACCTCTGCGCGGGATCCAGCGCCATGGTCTTCGAGATCAGCGCGTCGAGCGTCGGATGCACCCGCGGCAGCACATCCGACAGCCGCGGCACCGGCCCGGCGGTGATGCGCGTGATGATCTCGTGCGCCGTTCCGATGTACGCGGGTTCGTACGTGATGAACTCGAACAGCGAGCAGCCGAGGGAGAACACGTCGCTCCGGCGATCGAGGGGTTTGCCGGTCAGCTGCTCGGGTGACATGTAACGCAGGGTTCCCGCCACGTGCTGCGTGACGAGCACCTCGCTCTTCAGCACGCGCGCGACGCCGAAGTCGAGCACCTTGATCCCGACACGCCCGTCGACCATCAGGTTGTCCGGCTTCACGTCGAAGTGCACGACGTTCTCGCGATGCGCGTGGGCCAGACCCGCGCACGCCCCTTCCATCAGCAGGAGCTTTCTTCCCTGAGAGAACGGCGCGCGCCGCTCGATCAGCGACCTGAGGCTGTCGCCGACGACGTACTCCATCGCGATGTACGGATTGCCCTCGTGCTCGCCGGCATCGAAGATCGTGACGATGTTCGGATGGCGAAGGCGTCCGGCGGCACGCGCCTCTTCGACCAGCCGGCGCCGCGCGTTCGGGTCCTTGATGCCGGCCCCGATCAGCTTGACCGCGAGCAACCGGTCGAGCACGGGGTCGTGAGCCAGGTACACTTCGCCCATGCCGCCGCGACCGAGGAGCCTCGTGACCTTGTATCGCCCAATTACACTCGGCTCGGCGCCACGCGTTGTGATCTCCGAGAGAGGGTCGCCGGCGTCGAGAGGAGCGACCGTCTCGCTGTTCCCCGAAAAGAAGGCCTCGACCGCGTCGCGCAACGGGGTTGGGACGCCTGTACGCTCGTAGTAGGCCTCTCGCTCCCGGGCGTTACGACCCGTAAGTTCACGCGCGAGCTCGGTGGCGTTGGGGTCCATGGACGATTCGACCTGCTCCAGGACCACAGTAGACACCGTCTTAACCGCGAATGCCAAGTGTTTCTGACGCTCGTCAGGGCAGATGTCACATGGCACATGGCAGATGGCAAATGGCAAGATCGGTTTTCGTATAAGCCCTCTCATCTCGCGATCGACGGGACGCCGATCGGCAGGGCACGATGCCGCATGTACGCGACGAACGTCGCCATGCAGAGCAGGACCAGCGTGATGGCCGCCGAGCTGATCTCGCCGCGCACCAGATGGTAGACCGTCGCCGATACGGTCACGATCGTGACCCCGCCGGCGGCCCAGGCGACCAACCAGGGCGTGATTCGCGTTATTCCCGGCAGGGTAAGTCCCACCGCCGCCAGTACTTCAGCTATTCCGAGAAAGACCTGGAACCACCGCGGCAGCGATGCGTTCATCAACACGGCGATTTCAGGCGGGGGCGAAAGAAAGAGCCAGCCGTGAGCGAAGAACGCAACCGCGAGTAGCACTTGCAGAATCCAAAGCACGATGTTCATGACGTCACCTTGCCTCCTCTACTAAGACGTCGAACGAGGAAGGCCCGGATCGACACGGGTTGGATCTGACGCATGTCATGGCAAATGGCAAATGGCAAATGGCAAATGGCAAATGGCAAATGGCAGATGGCAGAGGGGATCGGTGACTGGTTTTTGGACGATCAGACGGTCCGGGGCGATTGATTCCGTTCGCTACCGCCTGACGTATCCACCGCATCGTGCCGGCAGCCTCGTCGACCTCGCGTTCGAATTCGGCGAGCAAGGTGTGCGCGGCATCGTAGTCTTCGGTGCGCTTCGTTCGACCATTAACTGTGATGCTGATGAAAGTAGTCGGCAAATCCTGGGCGGGCACGACCGAAACAGGACGTTCGCTGCAACCGAATGATCGTGTCTGCTGGCCATTGGATTTAGACACCGCCCGCTCGAATACGGTTTGGAGTTGTGGCGACGACGATTCTGTAAGTCGACGGCTCACCGCTGACGAACGTAGCCGAGCCCCACGACGCCGATCGATTACACCTGCATGAGAAGGTTCCGTCAGGCGAATGCAACGGAACTAGCGCGTCATTGGCGTGCCGGTCCTTGCTGGCGCCAGCGGTTCGAGCGAACGGGGCGGGCCGATGCGGCGGGCTTCGATCGTCTGATGCTTCGTCTGCCACGTCTTGCCGCCATCGGTCGAGCGGTCGGCGATCCACGAGAATCGATCGGGCTGAATGTTGTAGTAGCGAATCTTCCACGTCGACGGCTGGTCGCCCATCACACCGAAGCGCTGTTCGAGGTGCATCTCGGTGCCGACGCGCTGGGCCGTGCCCATATCCTGCAACCCGTTCGTCGCGTCCATCCCGACCAGCTCCCATCGATCGAGCACCTTGTTGTAATTGCGCAGGGTTGACGTGACTACTCGGCCTCCACGCTCAGGTCCCTGAAGTGCGCGATAGTACCTTGATCGATCCAGAGGGCCACCCCGCCTTTTCCCTGTGCGCCAGACTTGAGGTCGTTGATCACGAGCGTCGGCTGTTCCTGGCCGTGGACGTAGAGACGCGCGCGGGCGCCGCGGACTTCGATCTTGATCCTCGTCCAGGCGCCCGTGACAAGATCCACGTACGACTCATACCTGGACGGCGTCTCCTTGCGCAGGCGGAACCACGGCCAGTCGGGGTGCGCAATGTACTGCGCCGCATGATTCCGCCGCTCCTGATCGTCGGCGCGGCCGTTGGTCGGGCGCAGGTAGAACGCGTCGAACGTTCGCATGTCGGTCTGCACGCGGAAGGCAATTCCCACGAAGCCGCGGGCGCCTTCAGGAGCATCCGGTGCCGGCGCTCCGGCAATCTCAACCTGAATAATGCCGTTGGAGAAGTCGAGACCGGTGAGCGGCGCGAGTCGCTCGACCTGGAGTTGCGCCTCGGAAGTCATGGTCTTGAACCGGCGCGCCGCGTCCCCGGAGACAGTCACGCGAAGCCCCTTCTTGCCTTCGAGCGTGGCTGGCTCGGCCGCCACGTTGTGCAGGCCGACACCCTCGGTGCCCTCCAGCGGATACCGCTTGACCTGTGCGGACGCGCCGCCACCAACGACAAGCGTCAGCGTGGCCGTGAAAACCAGCGTTGCGGAGCGGGTCATGCACACCTCCTGTGACGCAGACGCCGTGCCGTCTTCGCAATCAACATGCCGTCGAAGTATTGCCGGAAATCGACGTTTACCGCGCGATATGGTCCCGCCTGCGACGATCGCCGTTCGGAATTGGGACGCGCTCTGCTATCATCGGCCAGCATTACAGGCGAACGCCGCCGGGGAGTTCATCGTGATAGCCGCGAAACTCGTCGAGCTTATCGAAATCCACGCGTCCGGCCTGACCGCCGACATCGCGAAGGACCTGTTTACCAACGCGCGGACGCCCGGCTTCCGCGCGGTTCGTCCCCAGGATCTCGAACAGCGCATCGTTCAACTCCTGAATCGTCTTGGCAACTGGATCGGAGACCCTCGATCGGAGAAGACGCGGACGGAGTTCTCCGACTGGGGGCGCCGGCGGTTCGATCAAGGCATTCCGCTGAGCGAGCTGATTTACGCGGTCATCATCATCAAGCAGCACCTGCGGCGCTATATCAGCGACTACGGTCTCGTCGATGCGGCGTTTCCGCGCATGGAAAGCGATTACGTCCTCCCGCTCCACCTGCAGAGCCTGCACGATCTCCACGTGCTGGTCGGCCAGTTCTTCGACGAGGCGTTGTACTACCTCGCCATCGGCTACGAGGAACGCCTGCGCGGTTCACGCTAGGAATTGTCCAATGCCTGAACTCCACTCGACAGTCTCGAACATCGCAGGCGGCGGGATGACCAGGGTGAAGCCACGGTATCCCTCGATTTTCCAGATCAACACCAGGGTATGGCTGACGGACCTCGCGCGCCGGCTGGGCAGGCCGGTCACGCTCGATGACATTCCCGATGCCGAGCTCGATCGCCTGGCTCGTCAGGGGTTCGACTGGATTTGGCTGCTCAGCGTATGGCAGACCGGGTCGGCCGCCCAGCGCGTGTCGCGCAGCAATCCGGAGTGGCGGGCGGAGTTCCACGACACTCTTCCCGACCTCCAGGACGAGGACATCGCCGGATCCGGCTTCGCCATTACCGGCTACACGGTGCACGCGTCGCTTGGCGGCGACGACGCGCTCGCCCGCGTGCGCGGCCGGCTGCGCGATCGCGGCCTCCGGTTGATGCTCGATTTCGTTCCCAATCACATGGCACCGGATCATCCATGGGTCGAGAGCCATCCTGAATACTTCGTCCAGGGAACCGACGCCGACCTGCAGCGAGAGCCGCAGAACTACGCGCGAATCGGCCAGCGCGTGCTGGCATACGGCCGCGATCCGTATTTTTCAGGCTGGCCCGATACCGTGCAGCTCGATTACAGCAATCCCGCGACCCGTCAGGCGATGGCCGGCGAGCTCGCGAGAATCGCGGGGCAGTGCGATGGCGTGCGCTGCGACATGGCGATGCTGGTGTTGCCCGACGTGTTCGAACGCACATGGGGACGCAGGCCCGAGCCATTCTGGCCGCCCACCATCAAGCAGGTTCGTGACGCGGTTCCGGGATTCGACTTCATGGCCGAGGTCTACTGGGATCTCGAATGGACGATGCAGCACGAGGGATTCGATTACGCGTACGACAAGCGGTTGTACGACCGCCTGCGCGAGGGGCATGCGAGGCCGGTGCGCGAGCATTTCCACGCGGGCCTCGATTACCAGGACAAACTCGCACGCTTTCTGGAAAACCACGACGAGCCGCGGGCGTCGAGCGTGTTCGAGCGCGACGTGCACGAGGCCGCCGCCGTCATCACGTTCCTCTCGCCTGGATTGCGATTCTTCCACCAGGGCCAGTTCGAGGGCCGGAAAAAGCGCATTTCGCCGCACCTCGTGCGCGCGCCGCAAGAGCCGCGCGACGAATCCCTGGAGCAGTTCTACGGCCGCCTGTTGTCCGTGCTTCGTCGAGAGCCGGTTCGCGATGGACAGTGGCAACTGCTCGAGTGTGTGCCGGCGTGGGACGGGAACCCGACCGCGGATGGATTCCTGGCGTGTTCCTGGCGGGGCGCGACGGTCGCGGACCAGTTGCTCGTCGTCGTGAACTACGCGGGCAATCAGGGCCAGTGCTATGTGCGGTTGCCGTTTCCCGAGCTGGCCGGCCGTGCGGTTCGATTCAGCGATCTGATGAGTCCCGCCAGCTACGATCGGGAGGGGAGCGACGTCGCGGCGAGAGGGCTCTATCTCGATCTACCGCCGTGGGGATACCACGTCTTCGAAGTGCGGGTGAGCTAGAGAGAGCGGGATGTGCAGGTGTCAGAACAGGATTCAACACGAAGACACTAAGGCACGGAGATACACGGAGAGACGACCGCAGGAAGACAGAAGATCAGAAGACCAGGAGGCGGGAGCACGATGCCAGGATAAACGCGTGACTTCTCAGTGGGCTGCAATACAGTCGCCGTGGCTTCGTGGCTTCGTGTTGAAGATCAGCGACGTGTGGCGTCAGGCCCTGCGCGTCAGGGCCGATACATGAGCGCTTCGACGCTGCGCCGCACGTTCTTTGGCCGCTTCCTTCGCGCCAGATTCATCGCATATGCCTTTGTCGCGACACCAGTCGCTATCGCGAGCGAGATCTTCCTGATCTCCTGCAGCGGCGGATAAAGAGCGCCCTGGTCGAGATCGCTCTGCCGGACCAGGCTCGCGAGCGTGCGAGCCGCCTCCAGGAACAACTCGTCGGGCAGCGTGCGCGCTCGGCAGGCCACCGCTCCCAGGCCGATGCCCGGGAAGACATACGCGTTGTTCCCTTGCCCCGGCCGGTGCGTCCGGCCCTGATACGTGACCGGTCCGAAGGGGCTCCCGCTTGTGAAGATCGCCTTGCCACGGCTCCACGAGTACGCCTGCTCGGCCGTGCACTCGGCGCGTGAGGTCGGGTTCGACAGCGCGAAGATCGCCGGCCGCTCATTGATGGCCGTCATCCGCTCGATCACCGTCTGCGTGAACGTTCCCGGGGCGCCGGTGGCGCCGATGAGGACGTGTGGCTTGATCGCGTCGATCGCCTCCACGAATCCCATGGCTTTCATGTCATGCGCGTACGGAAGGTTGTGTTCGAGCAGGTCCTTTCGCTCCTTCACCACAAGTCCGTTCACATCCACGAACCAGAGATGCCGCCGCGCTTCCTCGAGGCTCAGCCCTTCGTCCACGAAGGCGGCGGTCATGAGGTCGGCGATGCCTGTGGCGGCCGAGCCTGCGCCGAGGAACATGATCGTGAGATCTCTGAACCGCCGGCCGGTCACCCTGGTTGAGGAATAGACGCCGGCCAGCGCGACGGCGGCCGTACCCTGGATGTCGTCGTTGAAGCACAGGACCCGGTGCCGGTACTTGTTCAACAACGCATACGCGTTGGGCGTCAGAAAATCCTCGAACTGGATGAGGGCGTCGGGATATCGCGACTGCACGGCGGTCACGAACTCCTCGACGAGATCGAAATAGCGTCTTCCTTCGAGCCGTTTGCGCGGATACCCGAGGTAGAGCAGATCGTTTCGAAGCGTGTCGTTGTTCGTGCCGACGTCGAGCGTCACAGGCAGACACGTTTCCGGATCGATGCCGGCGCACGCGGAATAGAGCGCCAGCTTCCCAATGGGGATTCCCATGCCGTTGGCCCCCAGATCGCCGAGGCCGAGAATCCGTTGTCCGTCGGTGACGACGATCACGCGGATGTCCTTGCGGGGCCAGTTGCCGAGGATGCGCCTGATGTGGCCGCGATCGTCCGGGGTGATGAAGAAGCCTTTCGGGTCTCTCGCGATGTGCGAGAACTCCAGACAGGCTTCGCCGACCGTTGGCGTGTAGATGAGCGGCAGGATTCGATCGATATGCGAGATCACCGTCTGGTAGAACAGCCGCTCGTTGCGCTCCTGCAGACCCGACAGCAGCATGTACCGATCGATGTCCCGCGGCAGCCGTTCCAGGTTCGCCATCACCCGATCGACCAGCTGCGGCATGGTTGCGATGTTATGCGGCAGCAGCCCTCGCAAACCGAGACGATCACGCTCTTTCCGGCCGAACGCGATCGATCGGTTCAGCGTCTTGTCGCGCAGCACGTCGAAGCCGCGTTTCATTCTGCGTCCTCCACCTCAGGACTACTGACGCATCGCGTGCACGATGGCGACCACGACCGGTCCCCAGATGGTCAGCAGGATGTTGCCGATCGCGTAGGGCACCGTGTAGGCCAGCGAGCCCATGTTGCTGTCGCTCGCCTCGCGCAACGCCGTCAACCCGGGCGTGCACGTTTGTGCGCCGGCGAGACCACCGAGCAGCATCAAGGGGCTCATTTTCAACAGGTATCGCCCCACGATGAGGCCGACCGCGAGTGGAACCGACGTCACGATCATTCCGGCGACGAAGATGCTGGCGAAATAGCTGCCGCCGCTTTCGTGGTAGGCCTCGACGGCGTGAGGACCCGCGTGCAATCCGACCACCGCGATGAACACGATGAGTCCGATGTCCATCAGCAACCGCTGCGCCGGTTCGGGAATCGAGCCAAACACAGGGTACCGGCTGCGCGCCCATCCGGCGACGAGTCCGATGACGAGAATGGAGCCAGCCACGCCGAGCCCGAGGACGATGCCTCCCGCCGAGAGCTTGACGAGCCCCAGCAGAATTCCGCCGCAGATGCCGGCGGCGAGGAACGTCAGGTCGGTCTTCGACAAATCGCGCTCGACAAACCCGGCATGCTGACCGGCGCGCTCGACGGCATCTGGCGCGCCGACGATCTGAAGGATGTCGCCGCGTTCGACGACTGTCCAGGGTTCGCGCGGCAGCAGCTCGGTGCCGCGCTGGATCGATTGCAGATATACGCCCCTGGTGCTCGAATCGAGGGACAGCTCGGCGAGCGTTTTCCCTTTGACGTCACGGTTGGTGATCACGACTGCCGCCGTTTTGATCGGTATGGACAGCAGAGCGGGGTCGTCGAGCTCTGGTCCAATGTCGCGTTCGGCGCTGGAGAACGCGTTGCTCCTCGCCGACACGACGATCTCGTCACCGGTTTGGAGGGCCAGGGCAGGATCGATCTCCTGCAGCGTTCCGGCACGGCGCACGCGCTGCACGGAAAGCCGGGCTGCCGCGTATCGTTCTTCGAGTGCGGCGAGCGTGGAGCCTGACACCTGGGTGTTCGACACCCGGTAGGCGCGAAATCCGAAGTGCGCGCTCGAGAGTTCCGTTCCGCCGGTCTTACCACCGGAGAGCTTCTGCTCCAGCTCCTTTGCCTCGCGCTTCAGGTCGGCGTTGAGGATGCGGGGGCCGAACCACGTGAGGAACAGAATCAGCCCCAGGTCGCCGAAGCCATACGAAATCGCGTCGGCGAGCGGCGCGTTTGCCGTGAGCTTCGCCTTCACGTCGTCGGGAAGCGGCAGATCGGCGATCGCGTTCAGCCCCGTGCCGAGCGCGGCGGACTGCGTCATGCCGCCCGACAGCAGGCCGACAGCGATGCCTTCGTCGAAGCCAAATGCGGTCGTGACGCCAATCACCGTGGCCAGGCCTGTCATCGCGACGACCAGGGCCAGTGCGATCTGCGGCAGTGCTGCTCTCTTCAGACTGCCAAAGAACTGCGGGCCTACCGAATAGCCTATTGAAAACAGGAACAGGTAGAAGAACGCCCAGCGCAGCAGATCGGGAAGGTCCGGCTTCGCCAGGATGCCGATCGCGATGCCCGCGATCAACGTGCCGACGACCGCGCCGAAACCGACACCTTTGATGTGGATGCGGCCGATCAGGTGCCCGAGCACGATGGCGAGGAACAGGCAAAGCTCTGGAAGCCTGTGGAGGAATGTGGCTACTGAATCCATAGTGGTTCGGTCACGGAACGTTGACGGGCGGGTCCGTGGCAGCACTCGGCGGTGTGTCTTCGCCCGATACCCACGCCTTCAACAGCGTGTAGGTGACGGTCAGCACGACCGGTCCGACGAAGAGACCGATGATGCCCAACGCAATCAGGCCCCCGATGACGCCCGCGAAGATGAGCAGGAGCGGAAGGTTGGCGCCCCGCCTGATGAGCACGGGACGAATGAAGTTGTCGATGGTGCCCGAGATCACGGTGAAGACGAGAAGCACCGTCCCCAGGCCGCCTTGCCCCGACCAGTACAGCCAGCCGACGGCGGGACCGAGCACCAGCCATGGTCCGAGTTGCGCCAGGCAGAGAAAGAGCGTCACGGCTGTCAGCAGCGCGGCCGCCGGAATGCCGCTGACGACCAGGCCGATGGCCCCGATGGCCGCCTGGATGAGCGCGGTGACGACGACGCCCAGCACGACACCGCGGATCGCACGTCCGGCAAGAGCCGCCGCGTCGCGCCCCTGCCGGCCCGCCAGCCGCTCGGCAAATTGCAGGATGCCGTCTCGCACGTTTTCCCCGTTGGCCAGCATGATCGCCGTGATGATCGTGGTCAGCAGAAACTGAAGCAGCATCGAACCGACGCCGCCGGCCCTCGCGACGAACCACTGAAGTGCAGTTTGCAGATATGGTGTGAGAGCAGCCGCCCGTTCGTCGGGACCGAGCGCCGAGATGGTTCTCCATTCGGTGGCGATCCGATCACCCACGAACGGCACGCTGTGAAGCCAGGACGGTGGCCCCGGCAACGCGATCGACTGGAGCGATTGAATCTCTGCCGTCAGGCCCTGCGCGCTGCTGACGATGGTGGCCAGCGCGAGGATGACAGGGACGAAGACGATGAGGAGGATCGTCGCCGACATCATCGCGACGGCCAGTCCGCGCCGGTTGCCCAGCGCCGCCTCGAGCTTCAGGATGAACGGCCACGTCGCCACGCTGATAATCGACGCCCACAGGATCGGCATCAGAAACGGGCTCAGCACCCAGAAGGTCGAGGTGATGAGCAACAAGAGCACGATGACCGACAGGGTCGTGTGCGTGATGTCGGCGGTGGGACGATTGGTGTCTCTCACGACAGTGGTGAATGAGTGCGGCGGAGTTTATCACCATGAGCACATATAATCCGCCGCATCCATGCAGTGCGGTTGCGCAGAGAGTCGCCGATGATCGCGCTCGAATTCGACAAGGTGAGCCGCGACTTCCAGGCGCCGGACGGCAAGCCGTATCGGGCCCTGGAAGACGTCTCGCTGGCGATCCCGACCGGTGCGTTCGTCGCGATCGTGGGTCCAAGCGGCTGCGGCAAGACGACGTTGCTGAATCTGGCCGCCGGCCTCTTGCCGGCTACGTCGGGGTGCGTCCGCGTCAACGGGAAGGAGTTTGCCGGGCTCAATCCGCATACCACTTACATGTTCCAGCAGGATGCGCTGCTTCCGTGGAAGACCGTCCGCGACAACGTCGCTCTGGGCCCAATGCTCGGCGGGACGCCCGCTCGGGCCGCCCGCGCTCAGGCGGACGGCTGGCTGGTGCGCGTGGGCCTCACCGGCTTCGAGTCGCACTATCCGGCCCAGTTGAGCGGCGGCATGCGGAAGCGCGTTGCGATGGCCCAGAACTGGATTCTCGGCCGCAGTCAGATGTTGATGGACGAGCCGTTCAGCGCGCTCGACGTTCACACGCGTCAGCAGATGGAATCCGAACTGCTCGCCATGTGGGACGAGGCCAGGCGCACGATTGTGTTCGTCACCCACGACCTTCACGAAGCGATTGCGCTCGCCGACGAGGTGGTGGTCCTTTCGGCCGGTCCCGCCAGCCACATCGTCGCGAGACATCCGGTGAATCTTCCTCGCCCGCGCAGTCTGCTCGACGTACAGTTGTTACCCGAGTTTTCGGACCTCTACCGGCACTTGTGGTCGATACTGCGGGAAGAAGTGCTGAGAAGTCAGCGAGCGGTGACGCATGCGTAAAGGCACGATCACGCTCTGGCGCGCCGCTGTCGGCCTCGGCGTGGTCGGGGTGTGGGAAGCGGCCGTCGCGATGGGCGTGGTTGATGCGTTTTTCGTGAGCCGTCCGAGCGCGATCGCCGGGCGCATGTGGGTGTGGGTGTCGACAGGCTTCGTGTGGAGCCATCTCGCGATCACGCTGCAGGAGTCGATCCTGGGACTGCTCATCGGGTCGATCCTCGGTACGGTCAGCGGGTTTGCGCTGGCGCGCTCCACGATGACTGCAAAGGTTCTCGAACCGTACATCATGATGTTGAACGCCGTCCCGCGCGTCCTGCTGGCGCCGCTTTTCCTGCTCTGGTTCGGGCTCGGCATCTGGTCGAAGGTCGCGCTGTCGGTCACCCTGGTGTTCTTCATCATGTTTTTCAATGCGTACCAAGGCGTACGGCAGGCCGACCCGGTGCTCATCGAGAACGCGCGCATGCTCGGCGCGACGGAGCGCCAGCTGGTGCGTCACGTGCTCGTGCCGAGCGCGCTCACGTGGATCTTCTCGAGCCTGCAGGCCAGCCTCGGATTCGCGATGATCGGCGCCGTCGTCGGCGAGTATCTGGGCGCGACCCGCGGCCTCGGCTACGTGATCAGCCAGGCCGAAGGCACATTCGACACGACGGGGGTTTTTTCCGGCATGGCGATTCTTTCGCTGGTCGTCGTCGTGATGAGCCGGGGTGTCGCCCGTGCCGAAGACTGGTTATTGAGGTGGAAGCGGCCGCTCATCGGCCTGCTCGTCGCCGTCGTCGCCGGCGCTGGCAGCTCAGCGTGCCGCAAGGCCGGCGGCGAAGCGGGAGTGCATGTCCGGCTTGCCATTGGCGGGCAGACGCAGATGGTGTACCTGCCGACGACGCTGACGCAGGAGCTTGGTTTTTACAAGGAAGAGGGCGTCGAGGTAGAGCTCCAGGATTTCGAAGGCGGCGCCAAGGCGCTGCAGGCGCTCATCGGCGGGAGCGCCGACGTCGTCTCGGGCTTCTACGATCACACGATTCAGATGGCCGCCGAAGGGCGCCAGCTGACGGCGTTCGTCGTCATGCTGCGCTATCCGGGACTCGTCCTGCTCACCTCGCCGCAGGCTGCCAGTCGAATCACGAGCGTATCGGCGCTCGAAGGCGGCATCGCCGGCGTTACGACCCCAGGGTCATCGTCGCACCTGTTCCTGAATGTGCTTCTGGCTCAACACAAGGTGCCGATTCAGTCCGTCAGCGCGACCGCGATCGGAAGCGGTGCCGCGGCAGTAGCCGCGCTCGAACGTGGCCGGGTCGATGCGGGATGGGTGGGAGATCCCGCGCTCACGATTCTCAGGCGGCGCAATCCCGGCATGCGGGTGCTTGCAGACCTGCGCGACGAGCGTGGCACTCGCGACGCATTCGGGACCGGCAGCTATCCGAGCGCAGTCCTCTACACGGAAACGTCGTGGCTGGAGGCACATCGGGATACGGCCGCGCGATTGGCCAGGGCGATCGTCAAGACGCTGCAGTGGATGCAGACCCATTCGGAGGAGGAGATCGCCGCGAAAGTTCCGTCAGCGCTGCGTGGGGAAGACTTCGCGCTGTACGTTGACGCGTTGAAAAATTCGCGTCCGATGTTTTCAACCGACGGCACTATGCCAGCCGACGGAGCGGCCGCCGTTCATGACGTGCTGGCCGCATCGAATCCGAAGGTCAAGGGCGCGTCGATTGCACTCTCACAGACCTACACAAACGAATTCATCCTTCGATGAACCCCGACCAGGAAACAAGAGATTAAGAGGTTAGGAGAAATTTTTTCAAAAGGCTTCTCCTAGTCTCCTACTCTCCTGTTTTCTTCGAGGGCGGCTACTCGACGAGGCCGAACGCGAGAATCGCGTCTCCCGCGGCGATGGCAATGTATTCCTGACCGTCGAACTGGTATGCCATCGGCGACGCATGCCAGTTGGCATTGGCCTGGAAGGACCACAGCGTCTTGCCCGTGACGGCGTCGGCCGCGGCGAACGATCCGCTGTCGTCGCCGAAGAAGACGAGACCGGTCGCAGTGGCGAGCGTGCCACCCCAGGAGGAGCCGGTGCCGGTTTGCGGCAGCTCCCACTTCCGCTTGCCCGTCTGAAGATCGAGCGCGTACAGCAGCCGCTGCGGTTTCGGGTTGATGTCGACGCGTTGAGTCCCACCTCCGTACGCCTTGCCTTGTTCCCATTCCACCGGGCGCTTCGTGTAGATCGAGCACTTCTCGAACACCTGAACGTAGTACAAGCCGGTCGAGGGGTTGTAGGAAGGGGAGAACCAGTTGGTCGCTCCATCCTGCGACGGACAGACATGCGTGCCTTCCGCCGTCGGCACCTGATTCGGCGTCTTGATCGGCTTTCCGTCTGCGCCGATGCCGCTGGCCCACGTCAGGTTCTTGATGAACTGTGTGGCCAGGAGAAGCTTTCCATCCGCGCGGTCGAACACGTAGAAGAACCCATTGCGATTCGCCTGCACGACCAGCTTGCGCGGACGGCCTTCCCACGTGGTGTTGATGATCATCGGCGTCTCGGTGGCATCCCAATCCCAGAGATCGTGCGGCGTGAACTGGTAATACCACTTCAGCTTGCCGGTCGCGAGATCGAGCGCCAGGAGCGAGTCGGAGTACAGATTGTCGCCGACGCGTTCGTCGCCGTTGTAGTCGGGTCCGGGATTGCCGGTCGGCCAGAAGAGCAGGTTGGTTTCCGGATCGTAGGTGCCCGTGAACCAGGCATTCGCGCCGCCACGGTCGAGGCTTGTCCCTTTCCAGGTGTCCCACGCCGGCTCGCCGCGTTTCGGCAAGGTCAGGAAGCGCCAGACTTCTTTTCCGGTTGACTGATCGAACGCGGCCACGAAGCCCAGCGCGCCGTTGTCTCCACCGCCGGTGCCCGAAATGACCAGGCTTCCCGCGGCCAGCGGCGCCGACGTCGCGCCGTGATTCAGCTGCCAGTCGGCCATCTCGACGTCCCACACGAGCCGGCCGTTCGCGCGATCGAGCGCGATCAGGTGTGCGTTGTCGGTCACCATGAACACCTTGTCGGCGCTCAGCGCCACACCGCGATTGATGCCGCTCGCCGCGTCGCCGGCGAGGCCTGAAGATCGCGCTCGCTGGAATCGCCAGATCTCGCGGCCGTTGCCGGCGTCGAGCGCATAGCACTCGTTGGCCTGCGTCACATACATCACGCCGTCGGCCACGACGGGCGTGCCTTGCAGCCGGCCGGCGTTCGGGATCCTGAAGATCCATTTCGGTGCGACACGCTTGACGTTCGTCCTGTCGATCTGTTTCAGCGCCGTATAGCGGTTGCCACCGAGGTCTCCGTTGTAGGTGTTCCAGTTGGTCTCGGACGTCACCTCGCGGAATCTGCCCGGGCCGGCACTGCGCAGTAAGTGGATGCGGTTGTCGTCGGCGCGCACCTGCGCGTCTTCGGATCCTTCATTGAGGACCGTGCCGTCGAGCGATCGACCGTTGGCCAGCACGAAGCTCTTGCGATAGGGCTGGAATCCACCGCGGGGCCGGAGCGTCCGGACGAAGGCCATCAACGGGGGCAGATCCGTATCGCTGACCCCGATCGCCGGCATGCCACGCGCCGGCAGACCCTCGCGAATCAGCGTCGTCAGTTGCGGGTCCTGCAGATTCGCGAGCGCGCGGGTGATGGCGGGCGCATGCTCGCCGCCGTTGCCGTCGGCGCCGTGGCAGGTACCGCACTGGTCCTCGAAGATCCTCTTGCCGGGCGGCTCCTGGGCCCAGACCGTGCAGGACAGTGCCATACAGACCACGAGAATCGGGCCGGCGGTTCGGGGCATCGTGAATCTCCTCGCTGCGGTGACGGGATTGTATCGTAGGTGGGCGATGGGCAATGGTCGATCGACGTGGACGATCGACGATGGACGATCTAGGATTGTGCCGTGACCGAGCCCACCGAAGACTTCGCCGCGCTGTTCGAAGCGTCGATCAAGGCGAAGCGCATCGAGAAAGGCCAGACGCTCGAGGGCACCATCGTCGGGATCGGTCCGGACGTGGCGTTTGTCGATGTGGGCGGGAAGGGCGAAGCGACGATCGAGATCGGCGAGTTGAAGGACGCCGACGGCCGGGTCGAAGTCGCGGTGGGCGATCGCATTCAGGCCGTGGTGATCTCGACCGCTGGAGGCCTCACCCTTTCGCGCACCTTGGCGCGCGGGGCGGCGACAGAGCGGCAACTCCAGGACGCGTTCCAGAGCCGTCTTCCCGTCGAAGGGAAGGTGGCCCGGGTCGTGAAGGGTGGGTTCGAGGTGCAGATCGGCCGCAGCCGCGCCTTTTGTCCGATCTCGCAGATCGACACCGCCCGGACCGACGACCCGACCGCGCACGAGGGGCGCGTCTACCGGTTTCGTATCATCGAATACAAGGAAAGGGGCAGGAACCTCGTCGTCTCACGGCGTGCGCTCATCGAAGAAGAGCAGCGCGCGAACGCGGCCGAGATTCGGCGCGCGATCGTCCCCGGGGCCGTCATGCCGGGACGCGTGACCTCCGTGCGCGACTTCGGAGCATTTATCGATCTAGGTGGAGGCGTGCAGGGGTTGCTGCACGTGTCCGAAATGGATTGGGCGCGTGTGTCGGATGCGTCGCAGATCGTCAAGCCGGGGCAGGAGGTCACCGTCAAGGTCCTGCGCGTCGACGCCGGCACGCAGAAGATTTCTCTCGGTTTGAAACAACTGACCGAGGATCCGTGGACGAAAGTCACGCAGACATACGCCGTGGGTCAGGTGCGGACCGGCCGGGTGACGCGCGTGGCCGACTTCGGTGCGTTCGTCGAGCTCGAGCCTGGAATCGAGGGCCTGGCGCACGCTTCGACGTTCGCCCCCACGGGAAGATCGGAAGGATGGTCCGCACAGGTACCGGCGGGCACCACCGCGGCGTTCGAGATCGTGACGATTGACGCCGAGAAGAAGCGTATTGGCGTTGCGTTGATCCCGGAAGGATCGTCGCGCGCGAGCCGGGCGATGGATGCACACAGTGTCAATCCACCCGGCGAGTATCCCGACGGCGGAGAACAGGCCGTCCCCGAAAAGCTCGGCTCGCTGGCCGACAAGCTCCGGAGCGCGCTCGAGCCGCGGAACAAGTGAAGGATGCGTATGACCCGCCGAAGACTGTTGCTGTCATCGTTCCTCGCCGTGCTGTGGTTGATTCCCGCAGCTGGCGCGGGGCAAGGTGGCGCTTCGACCGCGCGGCCAGGCCTCGACGGGGTCTGGAACTCCGGGACTGCGACGCCGCTCGAACGTCCGGCGCAGCTGAAGGACAAGGCGTTCTACACGCCTGAAGAGGCGGCAGAGTGGGAACGCCAGGTGGCGCAGCGCAATCAGGAGCCGTCCCCCGCCGCCGCTGCGAAAAGTACCGGCACGGGGACGTACAACACCTTCTTCCGCGAGTTTGGTTCACGCACGGTGAAAACGCTCCGCACCTCGATCGTGACGGATCCGCCCGATGGGCGCATTCCCGCGCTGACGCCGGAGGCGGCCGCAGTGAAGCGGCGTCTTCTCGACGCAATGGAGAATCCCGCGAGCGCGCAGGATACGGGACTGCAGGATCGGTGTCTGGCGTTCGTCACCGCCGGCCCGCCCATGCTTCCGTACTCCTATAACAGCAACTATCAGATCCTGCAGACCACGGATGCCGTCGTGATCTACGCCGAGATGAATCACGATACGAGGGTCATCTATCTGGATGGCCGCCCTCATCTTCCATCGACGATCAGGCTGTGGATGGGGCACTCGATCGGCCGCTGGGAAGGCAGCACGCTCGTCGTGGACACGACGAACTTCAACGACGCCGGCGGCTACTACGGGTCGGCGGGCGGCAACTTCGGGTGGGACCGGAATCTCCACCTGGTCGAGCGGTTCAGCCTGCTCGACCCCGATACGCTGCTCTACCGGTTTGAAGTGAACAACCCGACCGCGTATACCCGGCCCTGGAAAGGCGAGCTGACGCTCTCGCGATCGCCCGGACCGATCTACGAGTATGCGTGCCACGAAGGCAACTACTCGTTGTCGAACATGCTCAGCGGCCACCGCGCTTCAGAGCAGGCTCCGTAGGTTCGGTGAGGCCGCCAGACCTTTCCTTAACGGCTTCGCGGAATCTCTAGCGTGCGCCGGCTAACAGCGGTACGCTTCATGCCACGGCTGCTGTGTTGGGTCTTCAGAGGCTGAATTTCCGGGCGAATTCTGGCGGTGGGACCTCCGCCCACGAAGCGTCGTGGGATGTCCCGTGGGGCGCATCGCGGCGATGAGCTCGCTGCTGGAACGCTTTCACCGGGAAGAAGTCTTTTCCGCGCTCATCGAGCACGCGCCGTTTGGCGTGTACGTCGTCGACTCGCACTTCCGTCTGCGCGCGATCAACAAGGGTGCGGAAGCGGTGTTCCGGGGAGTCGATCCGCTTCTGGGTCGAGACTTCGGCGAGATCCTTCGCGTCATCTGGCCCGAGACATCAGCGGCCGAAACCATTGCCGCCTTCACCCACACGCTTGCCACCGGCGAGCCCCATGCCGCTCTGGGAACCGCGGATTCGCGCGGACACATCGATCGGGCGGCTTCCTACGATTGGCAGATTCAGCGGATGACGCTGCCGGACGGCACGTTCGGCGTGGCGTGCTACTTCTACGATCTCACGCGATTCCAGGAAGCGGAAGCGGCGATCACATCGGCGGCCGAGCGCGATGCGTTTCTCGTGACGCTCAACGACCGGCTGCGGCCGCTGACCGACGCCCTCGAAATTCAAACCGAGGCGGTGCGCGTGCTCGGCGAGCACCTCCAGACCGACTGGGTCCACCTGGCGGAGTACGACGAGGACCTCGCCTTTGCCACCATTCGCTGCGAGTACGTCAGGGGCGATGTGCAGAGACTGGTGGGGCGCTATCCGGTCCAGGGCATCGGGCCGCTGTTGACGGTGTTGAAAGACGGCCACACCGTTGCCGAGTCCGACATGGCCACGTCGGCGCTGGTCACGCCGGAAGGACGAGCCATGTATGCGGCCGTCGGCGTACGTGGCCATGCGGCCGCCCCGGTCGTCAAACGTCATCGGCTGCTCGCGGCGATTGGCGTGTGCGATCGTGCCCCGCGTGCCTGGACCGCGCAGGAGATCGCGCTCATCGAGGCCACCGCGGAGCGCACCTGGGCGGCGCTCGAACGTGCCCGCGCGGAGCGCGCGCTCCGCGACAGCGAAGCGCGGCTGCAACTGGCCCTCGGCATGTCGAACATGGGCACGTTCGTCTGGCACATCCAGGCGGATCGCGGAGAGCCCGATGCGCGGATGCTGGCCCTGTTCGGCCTGCGCGAGGATGAGAGATTGTCGCTGACGGCTCTCGGGTCGCTGATGCATCCGGACGATCGCACGCGATACGCCCGCGCCGTGGCACACGCGATCGATCCGGCTGGCCCCGGCGCGCTCCGTGAAGAGGTGCGCGTCCTGCATCCGGACGGGGACGAGCGGTGGCTGTTCATCGCCGGCCAGACGGTATTCGAGCCGGAGATGGGCCCGGCCGTGCGGATGTCGGGGATGGCCGCCGATATTACCCAGCGCAAGAACCGCGAGAATGCGCTGGTGTTTCTGACCGATCTGGGTCGAGAGTTTTCCCGTGCCGTGTCGACCGACGACGTCATGCAGGCCGCCGGCGAGAAGGTCGCCGCGTTTCTCGACGTGAGCGCGTGCTGCGTGATGACGATCGACGAGGATCGGGACGAAGCCCGCATGGACTACTGGTGGGCGCTCGAGCGCGCGCCACGCGTGCCCGATGTCATCCGTATTTCGGATTTCATCACTGACGAGCTTCGTGGTGCCGCTCGTGCCGGCTCCACCGTTGTCGTGGGCAACACCCAGACCGATCCCCGCACGAATGCCATGGCATATGCGGCCCTCGGCATCGGCTCGTACCTCTTCCAGCCGATTCTGCGCGACGGCGCGTGGAAACACGTGGTGGCCGTGTGCGATTCACGGCCGCGCGACTGGCGCGCGCACGAGATCGCCCTGTGCCGCGAGCTGTCGAACCGGCTGTTTCCGCGCCTGGAGCGGGCACGCGCCGGACAGACCGTCGCCAACGACCTGCGCGATACCCAGTTGCTGCAGTCGCTCAGCGCGCAGCTCATCGGCGATCAGGGCAGCGCGTCGCTGTACGAAACGTTGATCGACGCGGCCGTGTCCATCATGCAATCGGAATTCGTGAGCCTCCAGATGCTCCATCCCGAGCGCGGCACCGGCGGCACGCTGCACGGGATCGCCTCGCGCGGCTTCAGCCCTGAGGCGCTGCGAGACTGGGAGTGGATCGATTGCGCCGACAAGACTGTCTGCGCGGCAGCCTTACGCGCCGGGACTCGCGTCGTCGTGTCCGACATCGAGGCCTGCGAGTGGATGGCCGGCACAGTTACCCAGGCCAGGTACCTGCGGGAGGGCATTCGTGCGGTTCAGTCGACGCCGCTCGTCTCGCGCGGCGGCAAGGCACTGGGCATGATTTCCACGCATTGGTCGCAGCCGCACCGGCCCTCGGAACGCGAACTGCGGCTCCTCGACATCCTCGCGCGAATGGCAGCCGACCTGATGGAGCGCACGCAGGCCGAGGACGCGCTGCGGCGGAACGAGCAGACGTTGCGCGAGGCGGATCGCCGCAAGGACGAGTTCCTCGCCATGCTGGCGCACGAGCTGCGCAATCCGCTGGCGCCTCTGCGGACGGGTCTCGAGTTGATCCGGCTGGCCGGCGACACCGCCGAAGCGGTCGCGAGCGTTCGCACCATGATGGAAGACCAGGTGGCGCAGATGGTGCGCCTGATCGAAGACCTGCTCGACGTCTCGCGCATCACGACGGGGAACATCCGGCTTCAGCGCCGGCCCACGCGGCTGTCCACGCTGGTCAACGCCGCCATCGAAGCCAACCGGACCGCGATTAGAGACGGCCGGATGGCGCTCGAGGTCCACGTCCCCGACGTGCCGGTTCTGGTGGACGTCGATCCCACGCGATTCGTGCAGATCCTCTCGAACGTGCTGCACAACGCCGTCAAGTTCACCGACGCCGGCGGCCGCATCACGCTTGCCGCGGAAGTCGAAGCGCCGGACGGGAGTGGCGCCGAACACGTGGTGCTGACCGTCACCGATTCCGGTATCGGGATATCAGCGGACCTGTTGCCTCGCGTGTTCGATCTCTTCACGCAGGACGACAGGTCTCGACACCGCGCCGATGGGCTGGGCATCGGCCTGGCGCTGGCGCGCCGGCTCATCGAGCTGCACGGGGGATCGATCGAGGGATACAGCGAAGGTCCAGGTCTGGGAAGCACCTTCCGGATGCGTCTTGCGCGGTCGAGCGAGGCCGTGACGTCAGAGGCGCCGCTGCCCCTGGTTTCGGCACCCTCGCCGATTCAGCGCCGGGTCGTCGTGATCGACGACAACGTGTCGGCGGCGGTGGCGATGCAGAGACTCGTGAGGGCGCTGGGAGGGGAGTGTCGGGTCGCCTACGATGGCGTGTCCGGCCTCGAGCAGGTGTTGGACTTTGCGCCCGACCTGATCTTTCTGGACATCGGCATGCCCGGCATCGACGGCTACGAAACCTGCCGCCGCATCCGGCGCGCGATCGGCCCGGGGGCGATGCTCGTGGCCATGACGGGCTGGGGACAGGAACGGGACAAGCAGGCGGCGATGCGCGCGGGATTCGACATGCACCTCACGAAACCAGCGGATCCGGCCGTGCTCGAGAACCTGCTGTCGGATCCCAAACGCCTATAATTCGCCGGTGACTCCTAACCGCTGGCGCATACCCATCGGAGCCGTGCTCGTCCATGTCTGCATTGGGTCGGTGTACGCGTGGAGCACGTTCAACAGACCCATCCAGGCGCTGTTCCCTGGTGCGCCGTGGTGGTTCAGTCCGCCCTACACGACGTTCACGACGGCGCTCGCGCTGCTTGGGTTGAGCGCGGCATTCGGCGGACCGTGGGTCGTGCGGCGCGGGCCGCGCGTGGCGGCGACGGCGGCTGCGCTCTTCTTCGGCACAGGTCTGGTGATCGGTGGCTTCGGTCTCGCCATTCGACAGCCGGTGATCGTGTTCATCGGGATGGGGATCATCAGCGGCATCGGCTGCGGCCTCGGCTACATCTCGCCGGTGAGCACGCTCGTGCAGTGGTTCCCCGATCGGCGCGGCATGGCGACCGGGATGGCGATCATGGGGTTTGGCGGCGGCGCCTTCGTCGCCGGCTACTTGAACGTCTTCTTCATGGATCGCTTCGGCGTTGCGCCGACGGTGATGACGCTCGGCGTCGTGTACCTCGCGGTGATGCTGACCGGCTCTCGCTTGATGACATCGCCGCCCCCTGGATGGAGGCCCGCCGGATGGACACCGCCGGCGAAGACGAACCCGATGATCGCGGACCGCAGCGTCAGCCGCAACGAAGCGATCCGGACGCCGCAGTTCTATCTGCTCTGGGGCATTCTCTTCATCAACGTCACCGCCGGCATCGGCATCCTCGCCCAGGCCTCGCCGATGATGCAGGACATGTTCAAGCGGACACCGCAGGCAGCGGGTGTGGTCGTCTCTCTCATCAGCCTGTTCAACGCCGGCGGCCGCTTCATGTGGGCATCGGGTTCCGACTATATCGGCCGCCGCAACACTTACACGATCTTCTTCGTTACGCAGTTCTTTCTGTTCCTGTTGATTCCGACGCTCGCGGCGAGCGGGAGCTGGTGGCTGTTCCAGGTGAGCCTCTTCGTGGTGTTCACGATGTACGGCGGCGGCTTCGCCACGATTCCCGCGTTCCTGGCGGATATCTTTGGACCACAGAATGTCGGCGCGATTCACGGCGCGCTGCTCACGGCATGGACGGCCGCCGCCATTGCCGGTCCGGTCATCATTACGGAGCTGTCGAACCGCGCCAAGGCCGCGCTTCCACCGGGCGCGGATCGCGTCAATATCTACGACACTCCGTTGCAGGTGCTCGCGGGTCTGCTTGCAGTGGGCTTCGTTCTGACGCTGCTCGTGCGGCCGCTCAGAGTGAAGGCACAGTCAACCGGCGCCCAGGCGCCGGTCACCGCCTAATCGAAGTCCGGCTTTAGCCAGGCTAAAGCCGGACACTACGTCCTGTCATCGGACGACGATC
This sequence comes from Vicinamibacterales bacterium, assembly GCA_963821395.1. Taxonomy (GTDB): domain Bacteria; phylum Acidobacteriota; class Vicinamibacteria; order Vicinamibacterales; family JAMQPK01; genus JAMQPK01. The sequence continues at coordinate 219,351 of CAWGDY010000057.1, forward strand.
ACCAGTTGCTCTGAGACCTGCTGGCCCTCGCGCCCATACGCCGTGAGCTGGTAGGTCGTCGTCCGGGTGGGGGTCACTGGAAGGCACGTCAGCGTGCTGGTCGGGCTCACCTTGCCGACACCGGGGTCCACGCGCGCCTCGACGGCATCGCTCGTTGCGTAGCAGAGGTTGGTGGCGCCGCGAGTCGCGATCGAACCCGGTCGCGGCGTGAAGATGAGAATCTTCGGCACGGCAGCGGGCTCGTCAGCCTGGGTCACGGGAGCTGGAGCTTCCGGCACTCTTTGCTGCGGCGGTGGCCTGGTCGCCAGACTGGCCCTGGCCCTGTCGAAACCACTTCGCACGAACGATTCGATCAGCGCAACGTCAAGCAACTTCCACGAAACACCGGAGAAATAGACCCAGTAGCCGAGCCCACCTGCCACCATCGCAAGAAGCAACATCGTGACGATCGGTGTGCCGGCCCTCCTTGTTGGCCGCGCAGCATAGATCGGTAGCGGCGGTTCGTCGTCCAGCGACATGGACGTCAAATCCACTCCTTCGTCAAGCGGTGGCGCAGGCGCCGGCGGTGAGGTAAGCGCCGGCAGTGGCACAGGCACAGGCGCCGAACGCTCCTCGGGAGAATCTGGAGGCGCCGGCGGTCGCTCCTCGGGGGGCGCCACTGGGGGCGGGGGCGGCAGAACAAAGCTCAGATTCAAACGGCTGACAGCGGCGCCGGCACCGTCGTCGAGATTCTCGCGCAGTCTCAACGCCTCGCCCAACGAGCGACGCGCAACCCCCACCTCGCCGAGGCAGACCGCGCGCGTCCCGATTTCGTGAAGCGCCCAGGCTTCATCGGAGCGATCGCCGAGGGACTTCGCGGCAGCGAGACAACGATCCAGCACGATCGCCCAGGCACCCCACCGCGAACGGAGAACCAGCGCCCTTTCGAGCACTCGGCCCAACTCGAGCACCTCTCCCGAGCGGCGCTGCTCGGCCGCGTACTGCTGCACGCACATCAGCACTTCGGCGTGGTCGAGCAGAATGTCCATATCACGCTGATGTCGCTCGGCCCATGACGTGAAGTACGTAATCGCGCGGTTCACCCACGGTTTCAGGTCTTCCGTCGAGCGCAGCCGATCGCCCACGCCGTCCGCCAGCTGATGCAGCGACTGGTTGCACACCACGAGACCTCGCCGTACGAGCATCATCAACGACGGCGCGATGTCGGTAACCTCCGCGATGCCCGCGATGTGTCCTGCTTCCAGCGGCACGCCGGGCAGCGCACCGAGTGCCAGCAGCGCGCGCCGCTGCTTCTCGTCGATGGCCGCCATCAACTCCGTGATGATGTCCTCGGGCGTGGTACCGCGCGTCCATCCCCCGATCGGAATCCCTCGCTCGCGGACGATGGCGGCGGCCTGCAGGATTCGAAGGGGGTGGCCGTCGACGGCGGCACAGAGGCCGGCCGCTTCCGATCGTTCGGCGACATCGAGCGGGCGTTCGATCTCCCGTTCGAGCAGCGCCACCGCGTCATCGGCAGGCAGGCCCTTCAGCGCAATGCCGCGCACTTCGCCCCACAGGCACCGCTCGCGCGTGGCCACGGCCACGACCGATCGCGGCGCGATATCGATCACACGTTCCAGTTCCTTCTGCGGCAGGTGCACGTCGTCGAGGATGATGAACGCCTGTTTTTCCTGGAGGCCCCGACGGATCTCTGCGTCAGTCGGCAGGCAGTGTTCCTCGCTCTCGTTGAAGGCCTCAAAAATGATCTGGACGAGGTCGTCGGCCGGTTGATGCTGTGCCGGAACGTAGAGGATGCCGTCGACGAACGCGGTGGCTCGCGGTTGATGGGCGAGGTGTCGCAGAACCGCGGTTTTGCCGATGCCAGGCTCGCCGCTCACTTCGATGGGAAGACCTGCGTCGAGCGCCGAGAGGGCCGCCGTCAGTTCCGCCTGGCGGTCGAGCAGTCCGCGAATCAGCCTTGGGCGCTGGAGAATCGGTGTGGCGCGCGGACGAAGATGTGCCCGTTCGGCTCGTGGGGCCTCGCGAATCGAGGCGCCGTACGGTTCGCCGATCTGCAAGACATAGCGACCAGCTGCTATTTGACCGGTGATCCCGCCATACATCGCAGGTTCCCGCAGGTGCGATCATTCACATCATACGCTGGAACGGATAGATCACTTTCCACTCGTTCTTCATGTCGACGATGACCCAGCCGCGCTTGGGGCCTTCGTCCAGCCCGCGCGCGAGCTGTCCGATGACCAGAGCGTGCCGTCGTTATCGAAGACCGCAATGCGTTCGGCCGTAGCGACGAAGTCGGCTCGGTTCGGCGTCGTCGTGCGCACGACGAAGTCGACAATCGCTTTTTTGGCCGGGCCGTCGTTCCATGACGCCAGCGGATCGGCCGGCGCTGCCGCGGGAGAGGCGGTCGCCGCCGGCGCCGGCGCTTCCCAGGGGGCCGCGTTGCACGATGCAAGCAGGCAACAAAACGCGACGAGACTGGTGGAGATGAACGGGCGATTCGTGCAGGGCATTCGGGCTGTCGGCATGGAGCAGATGCTCCTCGTTTTTGACGCCCCGATGCAAGCGCGTTGCCGTTATCATCAGGAGCTTTTCGCGCATCGACCGTCAACAGGAGAGAGACGAATGAGCACGCTCGCACCGAAGCCGCCGCGGCAGCCATTGGCGGAGCACCCCGAGGTCGTCGAGTCCGCCGCACCACTGGGGGCGACGGTCCTCGAATCCGGCGTGAACTTCAGCGTGTATTCGAAGCACGCATCGCTCGTCGAGCTGCTGCTCTTCGATCGCGTGGGAGATGCCCGCCCGGCGCGCACGATTCCCATCGATCCCACGAAACATCGTGACTACCACTACTGGCACCTGTACGTGCCGGGCGTGCGGCCAGGTCAGATTTACGGGTACCGTGCCTCAGGACCGTTGGACCCGTCAAAGGGCCTGCGGTTCGATCCAGAGAAGGTGCTGCTCGATCCGTACGGGAGAGGCGTGGTGGTGCCGGACGATTACAACCGTCAAGCTGCATCGAGACCCGGGAACAACGCGGCTGTGGCGATGAAGAGCGTGGTGGTCGATCCGGCGGCCTACGACTGGGAGGGCGATCGGCCGCTCCACACGCCATCGTCGCGCACGCTCATCTACGAGATGCACGTCCGCGGCTTCACGAAACACCTCAGCTCGGGTGTGTCCGACAACGTGCGCGGGACCTACGCCGGGCTCATCGAAAAGATCCCGTACCTTCAACAGTTGGGGATCACGGCCGTCGAGCTGCTGCCTGTATTTCAGTTCGACCCGCAGTCGGTTCCGCCGGGTCGCGGCAGGGTCAACTATTGGGGTTACAACCCCGTGTCCTTCTTCGCTCCTCATCACGCCTATAGCTCGAGATCGGATCCGCTCGGTCCTGTCGACGAGTTCCGCGACATGGTGAAAGCGCTTCACCGTGCCGGCATCGAGGTCATCCTCGACGTGGTCTTCAATCACACCGCGGAGGACGACGAGAGGGGCCCGACCGTGTGCTTCCGCGGCCTCGACAACCGGGCGTACTACATCCTCGAACCGGATCGCGCGCGGTACGCGAACTTCAGCGGTTGTGGCAACACGCTCAACGCCAACAACCCGATCGTGCGCCGATTGATCGTCGACAGCCTGAAGTACTGGGTCGACGAGATGCACGTCGACGGGTTCCGCTTCGATCTGGCGTCGATTCTCTCGCGCGATGACGCCGGCGAGCCGATGCCCCATCCGCCCGTGGTGTGGGACATCGAATCGGAGCCCGCGCTGGCTGGCACAACGCTCATCGCCGAAGCGTGGGATGCCGCGGGCCTGTATCAGGTGGGCAGTTTCATGGGCGACGCCTGGAAGGAATGGAACGGGCGTTTCCGCGACGACGTGCGGAGCTTCTTTCGGGGTGAGGACGGCGTGGTGACCAACGTCGCCGACCGCCTGCTTGGCAGCCACAAGGTGTACGGCCACAAGAACCGCGAAGCCGAGGCCAGCGTGAACTTCGTCACCTGCCACGACGGGTTTTCGCTGAACGATCTCGTCTCGTACGACGTCAAGCACAACGAGGCCAACGGCGAGGAGAACCGCGACGGTGCGAACGACAACCGCAGCTGGAATTGCGGAGTCGAAGGGCCGACAGACGACCCGCAGATCGAGGCGCTGCGCAACCGCCAGGTAAAGAATTTCCTCACGGTCACGTTCCTGTCACTCGGCGTGCCGATGATTCTGATGGGCGACGAGATGCGGCGCACGCAGCACGGCAACAACAACGCGTATTGCCGCGACGACGCCGACAACTGGCTGGACTGGACGCTCCTCGAGAAGCATGCCGACGTGCACCGGTTCGTAAGCCTGCTCGCGGCCAGGCGCTCGGAACGCAGCGACTCGCCCAGGGATCAGCGCATCAGCCTGACGGACATGCTCGAGCACGCGAAGACCGCCTGGCACGGCGTGAAGCACCTGCAGCCCGACTGGTCGTCGACCTCGCACGCGCTCGCGTTCGGCGCCGAGTTGCGGGCCGAGGGCATCGAGCTTTACCTCATCATGAATGCGTACTGGGAACCGCTCGAGTTCGAGCTGCCGCCGCCTTCCGAAGGTAATGGATGGCGGCAGTGGATCGACACGTCCCTGAAGTCGCCTGACGATATCGTGCCGTGGCAGGAGGCTCGGGCCGTTTTAGATCCACGTTCGTATCGCGCGACCCCACGTTCGGTTGTCGTGTTGTGGCGGCCGATCTAGGTGCGCTGGGTGCATTTCGCCCATCGCCCATTGCCCATGGCCCACCTAGCGAAGGTCGCGCGGCTGGCCCGTTGACGCCAGCACGCTGTTCCAGAGCAGTCCGTCCGGATCGATTTTCTTGCGCGCGGAGACCGCGAGCGAGATGGGGACGTGCGTGAACCGGTGGTTCCAGAAGCTGACGACCATGTTCGTCCGTCCGCTCATGCCGGCGTGCACGGCGTTCTGGCCGAGGAGCAGGCAGAACGCCGAGTCGTGCGCGACGGCCGGTACGCTCCTGATGGCATAGCTCGGATCGATGTATTTGAGCGTGACGTCGATCGCGCGCTCTTTGAAATGCCGGCTGATGGCGTCGCGCAAGAAGATGCCGATGTCGCCGTACTTCACGTTCCCGGACGCATCGCGCGCGTCGATCTTCGCGACGAGATCCTGCCCGGCTCCTTCCGCCGCCACGATCAGGGCGTGGCCTCTCCGCTCGAGTCGACGCTCCAACTCGGCGAGCAGCCTCTCGAGGGTGAACGGGACCTCGGGAATCAGACAGAAATTGACGTGGCTGTCTGCCAGCACGGAGTACGCCGCGATGAATCCGGAATCGCGACCCATCAGCTTGACCAGTCCGATCCCGTTGCGCGCGGATTCGGCTTCGGCATTCGCCGCGGAGGTCGCGCGCCGTGCTTCGCTGACCGCCGTTTCGAATCCGAAAGTCGTCTGCACGAACGACACATCGTTGTCGATGGTCTTCGGAATTCCGATCACCCCGAGCGTCAGGCCCTGCCGTGCGGCCTCCTCGCCGATTGTTTTCGCGCCGCGAAGGGTTCCGTCCCCGCCGATGGCGAACAGAATGCCGATATTCAGCTCCTTGAGCGTCTGCACCATCTCCGCGGGGTCCTGCGGCCCGCGCGAAGAACCCAGAAAGGATCCGCCCGACTCGTGAATGCGGTTGACCACCGCGGGCGCCAGCTCGAGGGGCGCGTGGCCCAGCCGGCGCACGAGGCCTTCGTAGCCGTATCGAAACCCGTAGATCTTCTTCACCCCGTAGTGGTGGTAAAGGCTCAGGACAATCGATCGGATGACGTCGTTCAGTCCGGGGCACAGCCCGCCGCAGGTGACGATGCCGCAGGCCAGCGTCGAAGGGTCGAAGTACAGCGTCTCGCGGGGACCGGCCGTTTCCATGGCGGGTGGTTCGGCCCCCTTGTCGAGCCAGCCCTTCACCTCTGCGACGTTCACGTGGTAGAGCACGCGTTCGTCGTCGCTGACGAACCGGCCGCCGGTCATCGGCGATGCGAAGCGGCACGCGCCGAGGCGCTGTATCGAGAAATCGAGCTCGGCGCTGGATTGATGTGTCAACGATCTGCTCCCGGTTGGTCTTCGCGCGGAGGATCTCCGAAATACCGGAGACCCGCGAGTTCCCGCGACGCGCCCGAGCGCGCTCCTGCAAAGACCCTGCTGAGTCTAAACCGTGGTATCGCCTTTGCGTGAAAAAGGACGCCATGTCTGACACCAGCACGACGAAACGCCTTGACGACGATCGCGTGAAGTTACACGGCAGCGACAGCGCCCTGTACGAACGGCACCTGATGTTCGATCACGTGACGCCAGTTGACCAGGCGACGTCCCGGGACAAGTTCGAAGCCATCGCACGCTCGGTCCGCGACATGCTGTCGCATCAGTGGCTCAGGACCGACGCGACCTACACCAGGCGGAACGTCAAACGGGTCTACTACGTCTCGCTCGAGTTCCTCATGGGTCGCACCCTGGCCAACAACGTCACGAACCTGATGTTCGACCCGATGTGGAAAGCGTTCTGCGAGAAGCACAAGCTCGATCCTCTCGAGATCCTCGAACAGGAGCCCGACGCGGGTCTCGGCAATGGCGGGCTGGGCCGACTGGCGGCGTGCTTCCTCGATTCGATGGCGACGCTGGGCATTCCCGGAATGGGTTCGGGGCTGCGCTACGAATACGGGATTTTCAAGCAATCGGTCGAGCAGGGCTGGCAGCGCGAAAGCGCCGATCACTGGCTGGCGCGCCCCGACCCATGGGAAGTGGCGAGACCCAACGAAGCGGTCGAGGTGCACCTCGCATGCTCGTTCGATATTCACTCCGGGGCGCTGCGCGTGGTGCGGAACAGCCCGTCGACCCTCATAGGCATTCCATACGACCGGCCGGTCGTCGGATACGGCGGAAAAACGGTGAACACGCTGCGCCTCTGGGCGGCGTCCACGCACGAGTACTTCGACTTCCAGCAGTTCAGCAGCGGCGACTTCGTGGGCGCGCTGGCCGAGACGCTCACGGCCGAAACGCTGACGCGCGTGCTGTACCCGGACGACTCGACGACGGAAGGAAAGGGACTGCGTTTCCTCCAGCAGTACTTCCTGGTTGCCTGTACGCTGGCCGACGCGATCCGCCGCTTCCGCGCGGGTGGCAACGCATGGTCCGCGCTTCCAGAGAAGGTGGCGATCCAGCTGAACGACACGCACCCCACGCTTGCGGTGCCCGAGCTGATGCGCATTCTGCTCGACGAGGCGAGGCTGGAGTGGGACGAGGCCTGGGATCTGACGACGCGCACGCTCGGCTATACGAATCACACGCTGCTGCCCGAAGCGCTCGAGAAGTGGCCCCTGCCGTGGTTCGAGATGCTCCTGCCGCGGCAACTGGAAATCATCTACGAGATCAACCGCCGTTTCCTGGACGTCGTGCGGTCGCGGTTCCCTGACGACGAGGCGCGTGTCGCCCGTGTGAGTCTCGTCGAAGAGGGCACGCCCCAAAAAATCCGCATGGCGCATCTCGCCATCGTCGGGTCGCACAGCACCAACGGCGTGGCCGCCATCCACTCGGAACTGCTCACGCGCACGGTGGTCCCCGACTTCGCCGCGCTGTTTCCCGAGCGGTTCAACAACAAGACCAACGGCGTCACGCAGCGGCGGTTCCTGCTCCTGGCCAACCCCGCGCTGGCGTCAGTGATTACCGACGCCATCGGCGATGGCTGGATCGTCGATCTCCGCAAACTGGAGGCCCTCACGCCACTCGCCGCCGACGCGTCGTTTCGCGCCGCGGTGGGGCACGCCAAGCGCAAGGCCAAGGCGGGCTTCATCAGGTGGCTCGCGACCGCGACCGGCCAGCAGGTCGATCCCGATTCCATCTTCGACAGCCAGATCAAGCGCATTCACGAATACAAGCGCCAGCTCCTGAACGCCCTTCACATCGTCGTGCTCTGCCACCGTCTGCGGGAGAATCCGTCGCTGGTCATGCCGCGGCGCACGTTCTTCTTCGCCGGCAAGGCCGCGCCCGCGTATCACTTCGCCAAGCTGGTCATCAAGTTCATCAACAACCTGGCGGCGACGATCGACGGCGATCCGCTGTTGAACAGGACGCTCAAGGTCGTGTTCATTCCCGACTACAACGTGTCGGTGGCCGAACGGCTCATTCCCGCCAGCGATGTCTCCGAGCAGATCTCGACGGCCGGCTACGAGGCGAGCGGGACGAGCAACATGAAGTTCATGATGAACGGGGCGCTGACGATCGGGACGCGCGACGGCGCGACCATCGAAATGGCCCAGGCGGCCGGCGAAGAGAATTTCTTTCTGTTCGGTCTCACCGCCGAGCAGGTGCTCGCCACTCGAGGCTTCTACGATCCGCGGTGGCACTACGACCACGATTCCGAGACGCGCGCGGCCATCGACCTTATTGCGGGCAACTTCTTCAGCAGAAGCGAGCCAGGCGTCTTCGAACCGATCATCGACGTGCTCGTCCGCCACGGCGATCACTACCTGCACCTCGCAGACCTCCAGAGTTACAGCGAGGCGCACGCACGCGTCGCGGCCGTGTATGCAGTGCAGGACGAATGGCAGAGGAAGGCGATTATCAACATCGCTTCATCGGGACGCTTTTCGAGCGACCGCACCATCGCGGACTACGCCGCCGATATCTGGGGGGCCACGCCGTGCGCGGTGGAGTAGACAAATTCAACAGAAGACCAGAAGATCAGAAGAATTCTTTGGTCTTCTGATTTTTTGATCTTCTGTTGTTGAAGAGAAGCATTGCTTTAGACCGGTTTCGATTTTCGTGTAGCGTCGCGGCGGCAGTTGGATTGGCAGGGCTGCGGCGCGAAGCCGTGCGGAGGCGGCCGACACCCGTCACACCGACCGCGCGAGAAGCCTCTGGGCATCGAGCGAGGTTGACCGAGCGAAGACGGGGACCTCGCGTCGGACGGCCCTCGTCGGGCCTCGGAGCGCGCGTCCGGCCCCGGAGCTTCGGCTGCGCGCGGCGGCCCTGCCAATCCAGCTGCCGCCGGGACGACCACCTCGTCCGGTCCGGCTGAAGCCGGACACTACGTACTACAGGGAATCCCAAACTGCGTTTGTCTTTTGATCTTTTGATCTTCTGTTACGTCGTAGGAACCAGCGGGCCTTATTCGAGTTGTTTGTGACAGTATTCGCAGTCGGCGCTGATGGTCGATCCGTCCTTGGCGGCGTGCGAGTCGTCGTGGCACCGGAAGCAGCCGTTTGACGTGACGTGCCCCTTCTGGTCGGGATAAGAACCCCACGTGACGTTCATCGTCGGGAAGACGTTGCGGCGATACACGTCCTGGAAGGCCCTGACCGCGCGCCTCAGCTCCTCGTCGCTCGAGCCGGCCTGCTTCTGATAGAACGCGCGTAAACCTTCATCGATCGCCTGGTCGGCCGCGTCCTGGCTGGGATAGGAGGCCTTGACCAGCCGCACACCTTCGCGCCGCGCGAACGGAAGCGTGCGGCTCACCTGTCCGGCCGCGATGGCGTTGTCGACGGCTCTCTCGGGTGTCGCCGAGATCGGATGCCCCACCGTGTTGTGACAGTCGATGCAATCCATCACCCGGCGCTCGCCCGCGCTGATCGTCTGCTCGGACGTATCGGGGGCGACGTATTCCTTCACGTTGCCCGCGGCGTCGGTGACTTTGACGTACGGAATGGTCTCGTGCCGCGGGTCCGTCGCGACATACTCGATACGAACGGCAGGGCTTGCATGCCAGTGGATCGCACGGGTCGAGGTCGTGGAGCCCGGGTTCACGTGCAGCTGCAGCACCGTGGCGGTCTCTGCGTTCGCTTCGTCGTCGGCATATTCGCGAATCACGCGCAGCCGATCGCCGGTCCTGCGACCGGGCTGGTGGCAGCCGGTGCAGGTCATCGCCTGTGCACCGGGACCCATCTGGGCCCCCGGTGGAACTGGCCGTGGATAGGTATTGGTTGCCACGTGCGCGAGCTGTCGCACGCCCGAGAGCTTGGCGTGAAGGAACCCCACGGCGCCCTCGCCAATATGACACTCGACGCAGGGGATTCGCGCGTGCGCCGACGCGCTCCAGGCCGTGTGCTGCGCCTGCATCGGCGTGTGGCACACCTGTCCGCAGAAGGTCGGCGATTCCATCCAGTGCAGGCTGCCGTACCCCGCGAGAAGGATGATGACGACGTTGACGGCAGTGAGCGCGGTAATCACGAGCGCCGTCCGGCGAACGCTGGTGCGCCGGAAATCGAGAACGGGCCAGTCGATGACGGCTTCAGGGTGGCGCGCCAGCTCGCGTCGCCGGAGCCGCACACCCACCGGGATGAGGAGCAATCCCAGCAGGAAAACCGTCGGGAGGCCGACGAAGACGACGAGACCTGCGTAGGGATTCGCGAGCATCCCCGCCAGCAGCGCGATCAGCAGCGCGATGAAGACCACGGCCGAGGCCGTGGTCACCAGCACGCCGACGATCGCAACTGGATGGGAAAGCGCTTCTCGCCGCGTCATGACCGCCGCTTACTTGAGGGTCTGCATGTAGGCGACGAGCGCGTCGATGTCTGCCGCGGGCAGCGAGCCGTACTTGTTCGGCATGGGCGGCTTCTTCGTTGATTTCGCCTTCGCGGCCGCCTCGGTCGGGTGGGTGATCCACTCGCGTATGTCCGCCGCCGACAGTTTGGCGGCGACGCCGTCGAGCGGGTTCGCCTTGCCACCCTTACCCGCGATGGCATGGCAGATCGAGCACTTCTGAGCGTTGTAGACCTCTTGTCCCTTCTTGGCGGCGGCGGCATCTTGAGCTGCTGCCGTCGGCGCCGCCGTCAGCCAGAACCCCAGTGTCAACGCCGCTGCAACAAGAACGGGTGTCGTTGTAAGCCTGCTCAGCATGGAACCTCCAGGAAATGAGCGAACGCTACCACAAGTACCTCAGGCCGATCACAAAGGAGTTTGCGGTGTACGGGCGGTAGACGTACCCCAGCACCAGCGAGCTGGGCTGGACGACGCCGTTGACGACAGATGGATCGAGCGCGAAGTCGTACACCTGGAACGGTTCGTACAAGTACGAAAAGGTCGCGGCCAGCTGGTTGGTCAGCCTGTGCCGTACGTCGAGATGCAGCTGCTGGAGCCGGTTGTACACCCTCGGAAGCTGCTGCGGCGTCGGCAGGGGCCCACCTGGCACGATGCCATACAGGTACTCGCCCTCCGCATAGCTGAAGTCGTACGACACCCGCGCCTCGGTGTTCTCGCCAATCTTCGGCGGCGTCGCGTAGATCGAGAAATAGTCGACGCGTTCGGTCGAGTCGGTGGTCCAATCGCGCAGGGGATCGTTTTCCTGTCCCGGGCTCGCGGATCGCGATTGCTGCAGCCCGGCGTAGTGCTCGTAGTTGTAGCTGCCGCCTCCGCCGAACCCGTTCGGATTCCGATAATCGGCCGAGACCGAGAACAGGTTGACCGTCGATTGCTGGAGCCCGAAATAGCTGTCGTCGTATTTGTCTTTCCCGAAGCCGCCCGAGACGCTGACCATCCACAGGTCATTGGGCACGAGATCCACCTGTCCGGTGAATCGATTCCGGGTCCGGTTGGCGAGGTCGTAGTGACGCATGTCCGGTTGCTCGCCGATTTGAATGAGAATCTCCTCTTCCAGGCCGGAACCGCGGCGGCTTCCGTACTCGTAATTCGCACGGAACGTGACCCACTGCAATGCGATGGCGTCGGCCGTGGCGCGAAACACATTTTCATTGGAGTTGTCGAAGATGCGGTGGTCGTAGCCGTTGGTGTTGAAGGTGTAGCCGACCGTCAACGCCAGCGGCTGAATCCCGCTGTAGGTTGCATCGGCATCGAACGTCAATCGATCGTGCGCGAAAAGCTCAGGCCCCCCGGTCGAGGACGTAGCGACCGAGGTGTCGTAGTTGATGAACTGCGGAATGGTCGACGCGCGGGTCTCGTTGTTGTAGTTGTAGGTGCGGAGACGCGAGCTGAATCGCCAGTCGGTCGCAGGCCGCGACACCAGGTTGAGATTCATCGAGGTGACGTGCGCACGGGCTTCCGAATCGGTTCGGGGCAGCGCCAGCTGCGGCAACGCGGCATTGATGGTGAACGGTTGCAGCGGTGTGTCATTGGTCCAGACGCCGTAGGACACGAAGCCCGTGAACTGGGTCTGGTGCGCCAGCTTCGTGTGGCCCGCCAGGCTCACGGTCTGCGCCTCGTTCGACGGCCACAGCGCCATGCGCCCCCTGCCTGGCGCGGTCGTCGAGTCGTCGAGCCGCAGCGGGCTGTCCCAGACGAGCGTGTCCGCCTGATTGTTGAACCACGAGCCGTCGTAGGAGAGCCGCAGCATGCCCCGGCTGCCTGTCCACTCGGTGCCGATCGTGAAGTCGTTCGTCCGCGACTCGTATGGCAGGGCGACCTCGACGTCGTTGCCGAATCCGAAACTGGCGCCCCAGGGCAGCTCGCCGCCGTGTTTTGTCGTGGTGAACGCGGCTTTCACGTCGAGATACGGCAGCGGCGTGACCGACACGTTCATCCTGCCGATATTGCGGTGCTCGCGCAGGTCGAATTGCGTCGCCAGCGGCGCCCACGCCGAGAGCGTGGCCTGGCCGTTCTGAATCTGCCGCTGCGTCGTGTCGTCGAGCGGCAGCGGGCTCTCGGTGCTCTGGTACGGCGTTTTCGTATCGATGCTGTAGAACTGCGGGATCTGATCCCACAGGCCGGTGAAGTTGAAGCGGCCCGGCTGCTCGTAGGTCGCGGCGAAGCGCTGATCGCGCCAGCCTACGTTGTCGGCGGCGGCGCGAAACAGCCAGAGCCCGCCGGGATCTTCGCGCGCGTAGCGCGCACCGGTGAAGAGCGGGCCGCTCCGCAGATCCTGGTAGCGCTGATACCTTGCCTCATCCCCCGACATGTGACTGAAACGGCCGCCGAGCAGGAGCTGCTTCGGCGCTTCGTCGAACAGGCTGTTGGTCGCTTCGACGCCCGGGGCCGCCGCTGGGGCCGCCTGCGCGGCAGGCTTCGGCGATGCCAGCGCGGGTGTCAGCACCTGGGCCCTTGCCGCCGCCGGCACGCCGAGCACGAGCATGGAGACGATGTGGACCAATGGAATGTGTCTCATATGTCGTCGCTCCGGCGCTACCGCATGAAGAACTGTCCGGACGGATGGTTCGATCCGTGGACGTTTGAATGGCAGTTCACGCACGAGCGTCCGAACATCCGGTTGCTCTTGTTCACCGTGATCGCCGCGTTGTCGTAGATGGTCGACGGGTGCCGTCGTGGCGACGTGGCATCGCTGGCAGAGCATCGGCATGCGCACGACCAGCATCCGATCGTTCGACGAGCCGTGCGGATCGTGGCACGTCGTGCAGCTTTCTTTCACCGGCGCGTGCTCCCACAGCATCGGCCCGCGCATCTCGGTATGGCAGCTCATGCAGGTCTCCGAAATCGAGCTCCCGACCTTCAGATTCTTGACGTTGCTGATCGATCCGTGCGGGTTGTGGCACGACGAGCAGCTCATCTTGCCTTCGCGCACGGGCATGTGCGCGACCGCGCGCTCTGTTTTGGTGACCTGGACGCGGTGGCACGTCGCGCACAATGCCGTCTCGGTCGCCTTCACGAACTGGTGCTCCAGCGATTTCGGATGGTGGACGCTGTGGCAGGTCGTGCAGGAGAGATCCCGCCGGTCGTGCGCGCTGCCTTCCCAGGCCGCGTGGTTGCCACGGTTGTGGCACGTCAGGCATGACTGGTTGATCTCGGCCGGCTTCATCTGCGCGAACTTCCGGATGTGCCCTTTGGCGTCATCGTCCACGTGCGCCTGGCCGGGCCCGTGACAGCTCTCGCAGCCTTGCGTGGCGGCGGGCGAGCGCGGGTTCTTCACCTGGGCGTGCTTGGTGCCCTTGAGCGTCGCCTCCTGGTCGGAGTGACACGTGGTGCACGTATCACTCCCGACGTAGCTCGTCGCCGGTGCTTGTCCCGGTGCCGGCGCTGGGGCCGGCGCCTGCGCGGCGGCTGGCGAGTCACCCCCGCGGGCAGGCGGAATCGCGCCCGCCACACGCACCGTAATCGCGACCGCTAGAAGACACGTGGCCGCTAGCCACAGACGGTGTTGCATGACGATCCTCTCGTTGAAGTTGTCATCTCAGCGCCATTCTGAAATTCGCGCGCTCGTACGCGGCCGGATCGGGAATCCGCTCGAAGCTCATGTTGCCGCGCATCTCGTTGAGCGAGTTCCATTCGTGCTCGACCATCCACGATTCGACCTGGGCGCGGACCGTGCGCAGGTGATTGGGGCCGTGACGGAGCAGCGACGAGACCATCTGCGCGCCGTGGGCGCCGGCCATCGTGGCCTTGATGACGTCGAGACCCGTGTGGATGCCACCGGTGATGGCCAGCGATGCCTTGATGCGCCCGGCCAACGCCGCCGTACCCCTGAGGCGCAGCGGCAGCTCCGATGAATCCGAAAGCGGCAGGGAGCGAACGACCTCGAGCTCGACGACGTCGATGTCGACGCGGTGGAAGCGGGTAAACAGGACGAGCCCGTCGGCGCCGGCGGTATCAAGCGATCTCGCGAAATTCGCGAACGCGGTGAGGAGCGGCGCGAGCTTGATGGCGACCGGAATGCGCAGGCTGGCCTTCACGTCGCGCACGATCTCGATCGCGTCACGCTCGACATCGGCCGCGCTCAACGACATGTCGCTGGCGGCGTGGTAGATGTGCAGCTCGAGCGCGTCGGCGCCGGCTTCTTCGATGAGCTTGGCGAATCCTGTCCAGCCGCCGCGCGTCACGCCGTTGAGCGACGCCACGACCGGAATCTTCACCGCCTGTTTCACCAGCCGGAGGTGCTCGAGGTACTCATCGGGTCCGAGCGCCATCATCGACTCGGGCGCGTAGGCTGCCCGCCTCGGCGAACGATTCGCTGAAGCTCTCTTCGTGGATGAACCCGCTCATCTGCTCGCCGGTGATTTCCTCTTCGTAGAGCGAGCGCAGCACGATCATGGCTGCGCCGGCATCCTCGAGCGCTTTGACCGTGTCCAGATCGTCGCCAAGCGGCCCTGCGCCGACGATCAGCGGGTGGGGCAGGCGCATGCCGAGATATGTCGTGCTGAGATCCATCACTTCTCCTTGGAATCCGCGGACTCCACGGTTGCATTCCCGCTGCCTTCGGGCGTAGCTGCAGCCTCGAACGCCGGCACCTTGATGCCCGCGAGCTGAGAGTATACGGAGTACCGCCGCTGAGCGGCCGCCGTCGACTCCGCGACGAAGGCCTTGTACCGAGCCGGGTCGGCCCGCTCCACCATGCGGAAGCGAGACTCGTTGCGCAGATAGTCGGCGACCTTCGCCTTGGGTGGGCCGTAGTCCAGGTGCAGAGGGGGTTCTCCCTTGGGAATCCGCCGCGGATCGAAGCGATACAGCGGCCAGACGCCCGAGTCGACGGCCAGCTTCTGCTGCGCCACGCCGTTGGCCATGTCGTAGCCGTGCGCAATGCAATGGCTGTAGCCGATGATGAGCGACGGTCCGTGATAGGACTCGGCTTCGAGAAAGGCCTGGGCCGTCTGCGTCATCTTCGCGCCGAAGGCGACGCGGGCGACATACACGTGGCCGTACATGTTGGCGAGCAGGCCGAGGTCTTTCTTTCCAACCGCCTTACCCGACGTCGCGAATTTTGCCGACGCGCCGAGCGGGGTCGCCTTCGACGCCTGGCCTCCTGTGTTCGAGTAGACCTCGGTGTCCATCACCAGGATGTTGACGTCGCGCTGGTTGGCCAGCACGTGGTCGAGGCCGCCGTATCCGATGTCGTACGCCCAGCCGTCGCCGCCGACGAGCCACACGCTCTTCTTCACGAGGTAGTCGGCGAGCGATTCGAGCCGGGTTATTTCGACGGCGATCCCGTTGGCGCTCCCTTTCAGGCCCGACAATTGACGCCGCAGCGCGTCGACGCGCTCGCGCTGCGCCGCGATGCCGGCCTCACCGGCCTGATCCGCATCGAGCAGGGCGGTCACCAGGCCTTCGCCGATCTGGGGCGCAAGACGCTGGATGAGCCCACGCACCGACGCGATGTGCGCGTCGAGTGCCAGGCGGAAGCCGAACCCGAACTCCGCGTTGTCTTCGAAGAGCGAGTTCGCCCAGGCCGGTCCTCGACCATCGCGATTGGTGGTGTACGGCGTGGTCGGCAGATTGCCGCCGTAGATCGACGAGCAGCCGGTGGCGTTCGCGATGAGCAGACGGTCGCCGAAGAGCTGCGTCAGCATCTTCAGGTACGGCGTCTCGCCGCAGCCCGCGCACGCGCCCGAGTACTCGAACAACGGCTCGAAGAACTGCGAGCTCTTGTGGTCGATCTTCACGACCTCGGTGCGATCCAGCTCGGGGATATTGAGGAAGAAGTCGTAGTTGGTGCGCTCCGGTTCGCGCAGGGGCGCCTGCAGGTGCATGTCGATCGCTTTGTGCTTCGGGTTGGTGCGGTCCTTGGCGGGGCAGACCACCACGCACAGATTGCAGCCCGTGCAGTCTTCGGGGGCCACCTGAATCGTGAACTGCTTGCCTTTGTGCTCGTTGCCTTTGTAGGCCGTCGATTTGAACGTCGACGGCGCGCCGCCGAGCGCGCTCGGCTCGTAGACTTTCGCGCGGATGGCCGCGTGCGGGCAGACGAGCGCGCACTGGTTGCACTGGATGCAGATCTTGGAGTCCCACACCGGAATCTCGAGCGCGATGTTGCGCTTCTCCCACTTCGCGGTCGCGACCGGAAAGGTGCCGTCCACGGGAAAGGCGCTCACCGGCAGCAGGTCGCCTTTCCCCGCCAGCATCACCGCGGTGACCTTCTGCACGAAATCGGGCGCCCGCTCGGAGACCAGCGGGGGCCGTGAATGCCGCGCGTTCACGGCAGCCGGCACCTGTATCTCGTGCAGGTTCTCGAGCGCCTGATCCACCACCAGGCAATTGCGGCGTACGACCTCGGGGCCCCGTTTGCCGTAGGTCTTCTCGATCGCCTTCTTGATGTGCTTGATGGCCTCGTCAGGCGGCAGCACGCCGGAGATCGCGAAGAAACACGTCTGCATGATCGTGTTGATGCGCGTCCCCATGCCTTCGCGCTTGGCCAGTTCGTAGGCGTCGATCGCGAAGAAGCGGATCTTCTTCTCGATGATCTGTTCCTGTAGTTCCCTCGGGAGGTGGTCCCACACCTGGTCGGTCGGGAACGGCGCGTTCAGCAGGAAGGACGAGCCCGGCGCCGCAGACTCGAGGACGTCGATCTTGTCCACGAACTCGAACTGGTGGCAGGCGACAAAGCCGGCGCGATCGACGAGATACGCCGAGCGAATCGGCCGCTTGCTGGTGCGCAGGTGCGAGATGGTGATCGCGCCCGACTTCTTGGAGTCGTACACGAAATATCCCTGCACCGACAAATCGGTTTCCTGCCCGACGATCTTGATCGAGTTCTTGTTGGCGCCCACGGTGCCGTCGGCGCCGAGGCCGTAGAAGAGGGACGCCGACACATCCGCCGACTCGGTCCGGAACGACGGGTCCCACGTGAGCGACGTGTGCGTCACGTCGTCGACGATGCCCACGGTGAAGTGACGCTTGGGGTTCGCCTTGCCGGCTTCGTCGAACACCGACTTCACCATCGCGGGCGTGAATTCCTTCGAGGACAGCCCGTAGCGTCCGGCGATGACCCTGGGAGGGACGGCAAAGGGCGAGCGTCCCTCGGCGTGGGCTTCGGCGAGCGCCGCGATGACGTCGAGATACAGCGGATCGCCGGTGGCGCCCGGTTCCTTCGTCCGATCGAGCACGACGAGGTTCCGGACCGTCTTGGGCAGCGCCGACAGGAACGCCGTGCTGACGAACGGACGGTAGAGCCGCACCTTCAACACGCCGACCTTGTCGCCGCGCCCGACCATGTAGTCCACGGTTTCATGGGCCGTGTCGGCGCCCGATCCCATGATGACGATCACGCGCTCGGCCTCGGGGTGGCCGACGTACTCGAACAGCCCGTAGCGGCGGCCCGTCAACTCCGCCAGCTTCTTCATCGTGCGCTCGACGACCCCCGGGCAGGCATCGTAGAAACTGTTCGCGGCTTCGCGGGCCTGGAAGAACACATCAGGGTTCTGGGCCGTGCCGCGAAGGACAGGGCGGTCGGGCGTCAACCCGCGCCGGCGATGCGCGTGAACCAGGGGCTCGGAGATGAGCGCGCGCAGGTCGTCGTCGTTCAGCTCTTCGATTTTCGAGACCTCATGGGACGTGCGAAAACCGTCGAAGAAGTGGAGGAAGGGAATGCGCGTCTCGAGCGTCGCCGCGTGCGCCACCGCCGCCATGTCGTGCGCTTCCTGCACGGAGTTCGAGCACAACAGTGCGAAACCGGTCTGGCGGCAGGCCATGACGTCCGAGTGGTCGCCGAAGATGGACAAGGCGTGCGTGGCGAGCGTCCGGGCCGCCACGTGCATGGTGAACGGCGTCAGTTCCCCGGCGATCTTGTACATGTTGGGGATCATCAGGAGCAGCCCCTGCGACGCCGTGAACGTCGTCGAGAGCGCGCCAGCCTGCAGCGCGCCGTGGACCGCTCCGGCCGCGCCGGCTTCCGACTGCATTTGGGCCACCTCCGGCACGAGCCCCCAGAGATTTGGAACCCTGCGGCTCGACCACTCGTCGCAGAACTCGGCCATCGTGCTGCTGGGCGTGATGGGGTAGATGGCGATGGCCTCGCTCGCCCGATACGCGACCGACGCAGCGGCCTCGTTTGCGTCTATCGTGATCCGCCGCCTGCTTGCCATGTTCGGTTCCTCAACCTTTCGTAAGACCTCCGAGACACCGGAGATCATCCGGAATGCCAGAGGACTGCCAGCCGTCCGGGATTCAGGCAGATAGCCAGGCGCGCGCCTGAACCAGACCGGTCTCCGGGAAAAATTCCACGGGTCCCTTGCGAAGATCCGCGGCCGCAAACATCAACGCCAGGTCGCGCCATTGCTCCTGGCCGACGATCGCGATTTTCGCAATAGCGTCCCCGTGCTGCACGTAGAACGCGAGATTGTTCCAGTCTTCGGTCGGCTCCCACCCCTGGAACTCTTTCAACACGCACAGCAGCTTGATCGAGCCCACGCGCTGGAGTTCGGTCGCCAAAGCGGACTCGCATTGGCGCCAGTCCGCTTTCATCAGTTGACCGCTGATGTCCAGCCGATAGGTGTTGTCGCTTTCGTGATGCAACGCGATGGGCATGCAGGCCTGCCGGCGCGTCAAAGCAGGGACCGTGCCGGACGCGCGGCCGTCGTCAATCTGCGTGAAGGAGGGATTTTCCAGTGTTTCGGGCGGGGAACGTGCCCATCAAGAAGCGCTGGAACGCTGCCGATTCCGCCCATCTCCGAAATATCGGATGACTACGGTCGGCTCTCATGTTGGCGATTAATGCAGGCGCGCGGTCGAATCGACGTTGAAAAGATGCCGAAGTCACGAAATACTGTGATGGCATCACCGAAACGCGGGGCGACCCAAGGACACCTCAATGCTGAAGACGCAACCGAAAGTCAGTGCCTGGCTGGTGGCGACTGTCGTCGCTCTGGCCGTTCAGACCGCGCTCGCGGTCGACGTCAAAGTCGGCTTCGACAAGGCCTTCAACTTCAAGGCCGTGCGCACGTGGGGTTGGAAGCCGGACGGCCCGGGCAAGGTCATCATGGCCCGCACGCCCGACGATGACCCGGAAGCCATGCAGAAGCGGGTCGACCCGGTGCTGATGAGCGAGGTCGAGGCCCAGATGACGCAGCGGGGGCTGAAAGCCGCAACGAGCGCTCCCGACGTCTTCGTCACGTATTTTCTGCTGCTCTCGACCGGCAGCTCTGCGCAGACGATCGGGCAGTTTCTGCCGGGATCCTCCGTGTGGGGGCTCCCGCCGTTTCTGGCGTCCACGCAATCGCTCGAGATGATGAACCAGGGATCGCTCGTCATCGATCTCAGCGCGAACGACGCGGTGGTCTGGCGGGGGTATGCCCAGGCCAACATCAAGATCGGCATCGACATCAAGAAGCGTGAGGCGCTGCTGCGCGAAGGCGTGCGGGATCTCCTGAAGCGCTACCCCCCGAAATCCTGATCGCACGGATGCCGGGATCGCGGGCGGACCACGGTGGCTTCACTCGCCGCGCAGGATCGCCTCGGCCGCTTTGAGCTCCTTGCGCTTGGCGCGATCGAGCTTCGGAAACTTCAGGTTCAGCCCCTCGAGCGCTTCGACCACCGCCGCCGCGACGACCAGGCGCGTAAACCATTTGTGGTCGGCCGGCACCACATACCACGGCGCGTCTGGTGAGCTCGTGTGCTGAATCATGTCCTCGTAGCAGCGCATGTACTGGCCCCAGAGCGCGCGCTCCCGGGCATCACCGGTCGAAAACTTCCAGTTCTTGTCAGGTTGTTCGATCCGCTCCAGAAACCGGCGCTTCTGTTCCTTGCGCGACACGTGCAGGAAGAACTTGCGAATCACGATGCCGTTCCGCGTGGCGTAGCGCTCGAACGCGTTGATGTCCTCGAACCGCTCTTTCCAGATGCGCTTGGTCACGAGTTTCGGGGGGATTCGCTGACGCTCCAGATACTCCGGACGCACGCGCACCACCAGGGTTTCCTCGTAGTACGAGCGATTGAAGATCCCGATGCGCCCGCGCTCGGGCAGGCAACGACTGGTCCGCCACAGATAGTCGTGGTCGAGCTCTTCTGTCGAGGGGGCCTTGAACGAGTACACCTGGCAGCTCTGCGGGTTGACGCCGGACATCACGTGCTTGATCGTGCCGTCCTTCCCGGCCGCGTCCATGGCCTGAAAGATCAGCAGCATCGCATAGCGATCCTGCGCGTACAACTTGTCTTCGAGCTCGCGCATCCTGTCGATCCCGCGCTGCAGCCACTTCTCGGCCTGCTCGCGGGAAGTCAGGCCTCCCGTGTCGTCAGGGTCGATGTCCTTCAAGCGAAAATGTCGTCCGTCATTGACCCGGAACGCACGGCACAACTTGTCGGCTTTTGACATAAGCGGCGGGGCCGGAGTGTACAGGATATACCAGGTCTCGTGACAAACTAGGGGCAGGAGAAGACGAAGAGAGCACCGACATGACCATGAAACGATTTCGCCGAGTGGCGGCCGGACTGTTCGCCATCGCCGTCGCGTCGCTGGCCGCATCTGCTCAGACGACCCAGTTGCGTCTGGTGTCGACCGCGTGGCCGCCGTTTACGAACGAGGCCGGGCAGCCCCGCTTCGCGCTCGATCTGGTCGAGGCGGCGCTGGGCCGCATCGGCGTCACGTCGCAGACACTCATTGTGGATGCGGCGAAGTACACGCCGGCCCTGCTGAGCGGGTCGTTCGATGGCAGCGCGGCGGCATGGAGGGATCCCGCGCGCGAGCGCGCGCTGCTGTTCTCTCAGCCCTATCTCGAAAATCGGCTCATCCTGGTCGGGCGAACGGGCGCCGACGTGTCCGCCGCGGCGCTGACCGGCCTCAAAGGCAAGCGCGTCTCCATCGTCGAAGGTTACGCATACGGTGCGGCCTTCGACAATGCCGGTATCACGTTCGTGCCGTCACGCAACGAGGAGGACAGTCTCCGGCAACTGCTCAACGGAGAGGCCGACTACACGTTGATGGACGAGATCGTCGTCCAGTACATCGTGGACCACCATGCCGACCAGGCACGCACCAGGCTGCAGATCGGCACCGTTTCGTTGCTGACGCGCCCGCTGCACCTGGCCGTGCGGCGCACGCATCCACAAGCGAAGTCGATTGTCGACCGCTTCAACGCACAGATTCGAGCGATGGTGGCCGATCGCACCTACCATCGTCTTCTGCACGTTGACTGGATCCGGGCCGATGTCGACGGGGATGGACTCGAGGAATACGTGCCGCGCACCGACAGTTCGGGGCCGGCCGAGCCCGAACGCGCGTATTCGATCTTTTCAGACCCACAGAAAAAGCCGCAGTCCAGGCCGGGAGAGAAGCGGTACCTGTTCGGCGGCTCGGTCTACACGGCGTGGACCGCCATCCCTGAGAAGTACAAGAACTACGATCCTCTACGCCCGGAGCCCGGTATCGCCACGGTCCCGATCTACCAGTTCACTTGGTAACTTGTCACTCGCGGTTCCAGGTTCTGGGGTTCTACGTTCTAGGTTCTGGTTCCGCGTTCTCAGTTCCGCGGTGGCGCCGCGATCGGGCGCGCGTTTTTTCTAGAAAGGATGGCGTCCTCGATCCGCCGCCCTCCGCGAACCTAGAACCTGGCACCCAGAACCTGGAACCGCGTGGTCTACCTTGGTGCGTAGGTTTTCGTAACGTTGTTGCGGCTGTTCGTGATCGTGTACCTGCCGTCGGCGGCGATCGACGCCTTCAGGTAGTGCCCCGTGCACGCCGCTTCTTCTTCGAAGTTCGCGATGTAATCATCCCTGGTGTTGTGCTCGCGCTCGGTCACGAGCGAGAGATGAAGTTGCCAGAGGTCCTCCAGCCCGGGTGCGTTCTTGACGATGTCGAGGTAGCTGCCGATGCCGCCTTTTCGCGGCCCGTTGTTCATGACGGCCACCCGAGCGCCGAGCGAATGCACGAATGGTGGCGCCCCTGAGAGATCCATACCGTGATGGTTCACCTGCAAAAGGTCGATCCGGCCGAGCCGGTTCACCGGACAGACCATCTCGATTTCCTTGTTCCATGTCAGGTCGCCGAGATCGAGGAATCTGAACTTGCCGTACTGCAACAGGAATCCGAGGCTTCGGCCGTTTTCGCTGTTGTCCGGCTTTTTCAACTCAGGGTTCGCGCACAAGGGAGAACTGTTCGGGCCGCCCCCGTTGATCGGTGCGGCAATCAGCTCGCCGTTGGTCGCCGCAACCGTGATGTCGAGCCCCTGGAGCGGAATCCTGTCGCCGGGCTTTGGCTGCGCGCGCTTGCCCTTCGAGGCTTCCTGATAGATCGCCCACTCGTCGGCCGCCGGACCCGGGCGGTTCTCGACCGTGTCTCCATGATCGAGATAGTGGTCGATGGGCATGAGCTTCGACAGCGCGCCCACGCCACCGACATGGTCGGCGTGAAAATGGGTGATCAGGAGGTAGTCGAGCTTTTTCAACCCCGCGACCCTGGTGGCCACCTCGTGGATACGCCGGGCGTCGCGGTCGTCCCTGCGCCATCCGGTGTCTACGAGCAGCGACTGGCCGGACGGCGACACAATCAGCGTCGCCCCGCCGCCCTCGACATCGATCCAGTAGATGTCCAGGCCGCGCGCCGTGCCGCCTCGCTGCGCGGCGAGCATCACCGTCGCGAGGGCCACGAGCGCCAGCGCCGACGCGATGCGCGATCGAATCGGGCGCGTCATCGTTTGCTCAACTCGACCGTGTCGAGTTTCCCTTTTTCGATCGCGATGCCGATGATCATCAGCTCGAGACCCGCCGTCCCGTTGTTGACAATCGAATGCGGCTGGTCGGGAAGAATCGGCACACCGTCGCCCTTGCGGATCGTGGCGGTCTCGCCGCCAACGGTCACCTCACCGCTGCCGTTGAGGACGTAATACACCTCGCCCACGCCCGGATGCCGGTGCAGCCCCTCGGAGCTTGCCGGCGTCACGATGAGGTGATCCATGTAGCTCCAGTTGCTCAGAAACACCGACGGCGGAAGCGCGCGGCGATATTTCACGCTGCCCTTGCCGCCCCGGTAGCTCTGCAGCGTGTCTTTCGGGCCCATCAGCGTCTCGTCGAGCCGCATCGTCATGAAGACCGGGATGGGATCTTTCGCCGCACCGACGCGCGAGTCCTGCAGATCGAACGCGTCGTACTCGCCGCTCGTGGTGGCCACGTTGATGTTCATGAACTCCACGGGCCGATCGGTTGGATTGACGATCGCATGTGAATGACCCATGCGCACCGGGGCGCCGACCGTGCCTTTCAGCAGGGAAGCCCGGCCGTCGATCGTGAACTCGGCTTCGCCGTCGAAGATGACGAACATCTCCTCGTTGCGATTGTGAAAGTGATGGCCCACGCCGCCTTTGGGCGCGGTGATCTGACAGCGGTGGACGAAATTCAACAGGGGAATCGCGTTGCGGGGCACGAGCGTCATGCACGCCATGTCCCCCTCGCTGCCATGCGAGCGGCTGAGACGGTAGCGGCTGGGATCGGTGTGCCCGATCCGCTCACTCAACGCGGGCGGCGCCTGTGCAGACGTCACGAGCGTCATCCCAACGGTCGCACAGATGATGGCTAATGGCCGCATGCCGATGCTCATGGGAAGCCCTCGCTGGCTATCGTATCCACAAACGTACCTTCTGGCGGGGAAGTGGCGCGGATGATACCATGCCGTCCGTTCTTTGCCGGTCCAGTCTGTTCGAATGACGGAGGTGCGGTGATGAGAGCTCGATGGTTGTCGGCGCTCGGTGTGTTGCTCGGCGTTTGTGCGGCCATCTCGGTGGCGACCCCGGTTGAAGCTCAGCTCGGGGGCTTGATGAGGAAGGGGAAGGAGGCTCTGAAGGAACCCGTCAAGGATCCGAGAACATCCCAGGCCGCACCCACCTCCACTTCAAATCCGTTTGCCGATCCGGCGATCGTCTTCATCACGCAGGATCAGCTCGGTCGGTTCCAGAAGGGGCTGCAGCACGAGGTGACCCAGCGCGCCGCCCTCAGAAAGCAGCTGGCATCGCTCCAGACGCGCGAGCAGTATCAGGCGTGCACGCAGGGCGCAGCCATGTCGCCGGAAACGATGAAGCTCATCCAGGACTTTGCCGATTCGAGCGCGAATCTCCCCGCCGATCAGATGATCAAACGCCAGCAGCAGATGTTCACCGAGATGGCCGCGATGGTGGAGAAGAAGTGCGGCATCGATCCACAAAAGGTGGAGAGCTCGCGTTTCGAGCGGTTGCGCCAGATCGAGGCGGAGGCGTCCGATATCGCCATGCCGCCGGGATACAAAGCGCCCCCGCAGGCACGGCTCGAGCGCGAGACCGTTGACTGGGCGGCGATGTGGAACGACTCGGCGGCGCGCACGCCGATTGCGCTGAACGTGCATGCGCCGAAGTCTCCCCTCTTCGGCAAGGCGCCGGCCGCGGCGGCGCGCGCTCAGACAATAACTGTGCGTCCGTTTGCGCGGGCTTACGGCATGCTGAAGGAGCGCGTCCCGGTGTTCTGCGGCAAGCTGGCCGAGAAGGCGCCGCTGACGCCAACGACGATCACCGTCGGCACGGAGAAAATGAGCGTCGTCAAGATTCGCGGTTCGGGACAGGACTACGTCTTCCGCCAGGACGAGGCCGACGCCCTCACCCAGGGGTGCGCGGGTGTGATGGCCCTGATGAACGCCATCTTCGACGACGTGCAGAAGCAGTGACGTTTGCTGCCGTCAGCCTTGCCGTCGCGCTGAGCGCCGCCTGGCAGATGGTCGCTCCCGGTGTCTGGCAGGCCGAGGCGCCGATGGCCTCGGCCGGGCCGCTCGCCCCGGTGCGTGCGATCGCCATCCGGCTCGACCCTTCAAAAGTGCGGTTCACCCTCGATCACGCCTCGCGCGATTACGGGATGGTCGGCACGTGGACCGTCGACCGCATGCCGGAAGCCGGCGTGGTCGCTTTCAACGCGGGACAGTTCAGTGGTGGCATGCCGTGGGGATGGCTGGTGCGGGACGGCATCGAATCGCAGCCGCCCGGCTCTGGTTCGCTCGGGATGGCCTTTGTCGTCGATCGCAATGGAAGGGTCTCGCTTGCGACGCCTGACGAACTCCCCGCGATCCGATCGACAGCCACCCAGGCGTTTCAGTCCTACCCCGCGCTGCTCGTCGGCGACGGTCAGCTGCCGCCGGAGCTTCGGGCGGCGGGCCGTGGCGTCGATCTGTCACATCGTGATTCGCGGCTCGCATTGGGATTGATGCCCGACGGTTCGGTCGTCGTGGTGATTACGCGCTTTGATGCTGTCGGGAAGCCTGGTGAAACCGTCCCGTGGGGCCCGACGGTTCCGGAGATGGCGGCGCTCATGAAATCGCTGGGATGCCGCCGGGCGATGATGCTCGATGGCGGGCTCTCGAGCCAGCTTGCCGTTCGCGGGCGCACCGGGTTGTCGCAATGGAAGAACTGGCGAGCCGTACCCCTCGGATTAATCGCCCTGCCAGCCACGCCGTAAGAGCCCTGCAGGCTTCGTAGGATGCACGACATTCCGTATTGAAATGGCCCGCTCGGGGTGCGTTCTCGCGTGTTTGCTGAGATTTTCGCGCGAAACGGGACCTTGGATCACGGCCGTGTTCTTGCTGGAAAGAGTCCGCGATCTTTAACCCGGCGATGCGGATCTCCCCCAGACACCATCGGCTCGGACGGTGGCTGTTGGCCGCCCTGGCGGTCAATATCCTGTTTCCCATCACGACGGCCACAGCGTCGGACGGCGCGAAGCAGGTCCTCGTGCTCTACTCACTCAGAAGAGATGTGCCGGCCGCCGATGTCGGCGAAGCGCAGCTGCCCAGGATCCTCAGGAACAACGTTCCCGGGGGCGTGGACTACTACTCGGAATTTCTCGACCGGTCGAGGTTCCACGCCGATTACGCTCCGGCGCTCCGCGATTTCCTGCGGTTGAAATACGAGGGGCAGACCTTCGACCTCGTCATCGCGTTCGGCGATGCCACGGTCACCTTCATCGAAAAAAATCGCGACATCCTGTTTCCGGACACGCCTGTCGTCTTTTTCTCGAGTCAACCGCTGATACGTCCGGCACACTCAACCGGCGTCGTGGCCGAACCTGACGTCGCCGGCACGATGCTGATGGCCACCGAGCTGCAGCCCGACACACGGCACGTGTTCGTCATCAGCGGGGCCGAGTCTTCGGAGCCCACGTTCGAGAGCATCGCGCGCGCCCAATTCAAGTCGTTCGAACCGCAATTGACCTTCACGTATCTGACGGGTCTCACCAAACAGGAGCTCGAGCCCAGGCTGGCGACCCTGCCCGAGCATGCGATCGTGTATTACCTGAGCGTCGAGCGAGACCGCAACGGACAGAATTTCCATACGCTGGAGTTCCTCGACTGGGTAACAGCGGCCTCGCGGGCGCCGGTGTACAGCTGGATCGACTCGGCTATGGACCACGGAATCGTCGGGGGGAGCTTGCGAGACCAGGTGGCCGAGATACAGGCGGTTGGTGAGCTGGCCGCTCCGGGTATTACGAGGCGAGAACCCCGAGAGCATTCCCGTGGTCTCGCCGAATCTGCACGTCAGGCAGGTCGACTGGCGGGAGCTGCGCCGTTGGGGCATCAGCGATGCGCGAGTCGCCGGAGATGTGCGCGTCAAGTTCCGGGAACCTTCGGCCTGGGATCGGTACGGCCTTCACATCGTTGGCGCGGTTCTGCTGTTGATCGTTCAGATGGCGCTCATTACCGGGCTGCTGGTTCAGGGAGCGAGACGGCAGGAGGCGGAACAGCGGCTGCTGGAGAAACAGGACGAGCTGCGGACGAGCTACGACCGAATCCGCGATCTGGGCGGGAGGCTGCTGAATGCGCAGGATGACGAGCGTTCGCGGATTGCCCGGGACCTGCACGACGACATCGGTCAGCAGGTGGCCGTGCTGGCCGTGGATCTCGAACTGCTGCGCACAGGCACGCGGGAAGCTGCCGGAGGCCTGGCCAGCGACGCGCTGAGCCGGGTGCAAGGCATTGCCAGAAGCGTGCGCGATCTGTCGCTCCGCCTGCATCCCGCCAAGCTGCGGCTCATTGGTCTGGCGCCCGCGTTGAACGGCCTGCAGCGCGAGTTCTCGCAAACGGGCATTTCCGTCAAAATCACGCACGAGAACCTGCCTCCAGCGCTTCCGCACGACCTGACGCTGTGTCTGTTCCGGATCGTTCAGGAAGCGCTGCGGAACGCCGTCACGCACAGCAACGCGGGCGCGGTGTACGTGCACTTGAGCGGCAGCGCCACACGAATCGCGCTGACGATCGTCGACAACGGCACGGGGTTCGACGTCTCTTCCGCGTGGGGCAAAGGACTCGGGCTCCTCAGCATACGCGAACGTCTGGACGCGCTTGGCGGCAGGTTCGAGATCTCGTCAGGCCCTGGCGTTGGTACGCGCATCGATGCCGATGTACCGCTCGAATCGATGGCCGGGGCCAAGACGGTGGCTGTGTGACGATGGTCGAAGAGGTCACCAGATTGGTGCCCACTCAGCCGGTGCGGGTTCTTCTTGTCGATGACAACGAGGCGGTGCTCACGCGCGCGGCGGCGGTGCTGACGCCCGGTTGCATCATCGTGGGATCCGCGAAGGATGGCCCAACGGCGCTGAAGGCGGCCGAGTCGCTCCAGCCGGATGTCATCGTGCTCGATATCTCGATGCCCGGCATGACTGGCCTCGAGGTCGCCTCTCTGCTGCGTAACGCGCAATCGACCGCTGCGGTCGTGTTCCTGACCGTCCATGACGAAGAAGAATTCGTCCATGCCGCGAAAGCGGTGGGCGGTATCGGTTACGTCATCAAGCCGCGCATTGCGTCGGACCTGATGAAAGCCGTGCAGGAAGCCAGGGCGGGGCGCCCGTTCGTCTCGCCGTTCTGAGATTCAGGGGCTTCGTTCGGCCAGCGAGGAGTTCTCGTCACTCGACGATAGACAACGGTCTGCCTTGCGCCTTTCGACGTTCGACTTTTCACGAGCTGCGGCGCACTTGCTACGATTGATGGCGTGAGGAAATACGTGTCGCGAAACAGGCGGGCATGGACGGCGAGAAGAACGATGTTGGCGAACGACAACGCCACGGTGACCAGCAGAAATGCTCCGGAACGAGGGACCTGGGGAAAGTCGCGGCCGAGTCCATAGAAGAGGAGCATGTTCAGGGCCACCAGGGCGCTCACCATGGCGGTCAACCGGCGGTATGCCGGTTCAGCGGTCGCGGCGATCAACAGCAGCGCGACCACATACACTTGATGATTTTCGTGAACGCCGATCGCGAACACAAAGTAGACGTGGATCACCAGTGCCAGATAGGCGGCCAACGCGGGCAGTTGACTCACCCCGCGCATGAGCCAGCCGAGCCACGCGGCCACGCCGGCGATTCCCAGCGCCATCCAGGTACGCGGCTCAATCCCGGTTGCCGACACGAAATCTGATACGGGTATCCAGCCGAGAGGAATGCTGAACACGGCCCATCCGTACTCAACGCAATTCATGGTGACCGTGACCAGCCACCAGAGGTTGAGCGCATTGCCCGACAGGGTCTCGTCGAGTGCGACAGGCGCCATTGCACTGGCGAACTCGACCGGACCGCTCGCGATCACGAACGGCGACAGAATCACCGTGCCGGTTGCCGCCGCCATCATCATCGTCTGCGGGATTTGGCGGCTGCCCCAGGCGGCAACCGCAACCGGAAGCAGGAAGAAGATGCCCTGGGGCTTGATCGTTGCTGCGACGACCGCGAGTGTGGCGGCCGCGGCAAACCGTCGCATCGACGCGGCGATCATGGCCAGAATCCCGATCAACAGGCAAAGCGGATCGAGATAGCCGAGGAGAGGGCCGTTGACGACGAACGCCGGGTTGACCCAGCAGGCCAGGGCCCACGTGGCGGCCTTCACGTCGTCTCCGGTCCAGTGCCGCGTGAGCCACAGCATCACGCCGGCGAGCGCGGCGTGCGCGGTCAGCGTCATCAGCTTGATGTAGAACGTCAGCGTGCGCGACCCGGGATCGACGTCGCCTGTATTCGCATCGATGAGGGCGGCGATGGCTGTCAGGAGCGTCACGCTCAGCGGCGGGTAGTCCGGCTGGCTGTAGGTGGACGGGAGCGGATCTGGCGGCGCGTAGACACTCAGCAGTCCGTGCGAGACGCCTGACACGCCCCACTCCTTGAAGAGAAGCACATCCCCGGTGCCGCGAAACGGCAGAACGGCGACTTGTATCAGCAGTCCGGTCAGGAAGACCGTGGGGATGATGAGACGCGGCGGCGGTAGGCGCATGAATCGACTCGGGCTGAGCCCACGCGGTGAGGCGTCAGTCCGTCCGGCCATGATACGCGCCGCGTTGCGTGCGGTCGATGCTGTCTACAGTGGAGAAACTCTCACGTTCGCCCTCTGAATCCGCGGTCGCGTGACCCGACCTCGAGCGTCAGCAACACGGGAGATCTACCGGAACAGTCGACTTTCGACTTCGACTGCCGACTGGGACTGTCAACTGTCGACCGTCGACTGTCGACTACTTCCACGTCACTTCCATCCCGAAGAAGTGCAGGAACACCTCGCGGTTCGGCGTGTTCTTCGGGTTCTGCTGCGGGCTTCGGATGTAGAAGTCGATTTGCTGTGTCGCCGGGTTCACTTCGCCGCCCGGGTATTTCTTGTGCATCGGGTAGGTGACACGCAGGGTTTTCCGATCGCGGATGCCCTGCGTGATCATGAAGTGCATCTCGTAGTCCTGGTAGAGCGGTTTGCCGTTCAGCGTGGCGTGTCCGAATCCCCAGCCGGCGAGGTAGACGAACGTCTTCGGCCAGTTGTTGTCGCCACATCCCGAGTCGGTCCCGTGCTCGTGCAGGAACCCGACGATGCCGCCGTTCTGGCAGGGGCTGAACTCGTTGAACCTGTCGATGGCCAGCACGAGATCGCCTTCGGGAATCTTGAGCCGCGCTGCGAACGTGCCGGTGTTCGTCAGGTCGTTCACGTCGATCTCCGCCGTCCCTGAGACCGGCTTCACGGTCTTCGCGTCGTTGTCCATGTGATCCCAGCCTGCGGGATCGTTCAGGCCGCCGACCATGTAGATGCGCGCGGCCGAGATCACGTAATGACCGTCGTAGAGATCGTGCTGCTCGGGCGCGAACATCGTGATCGATGCGCCCGGCTGTTGCCTCGGATTGGCCGGCTGCTGCGCCGCGACAACGGAACCGAGCATGAGCCAGACGATCATCATTCGAGTACGCATAACCACCCCCGATATGGAAAAAAGGCGGGTCCTGGATCCAGATCCAGAACCCGCCCTTCGCCTTGCGCCTGGCCTTGCGCCTAGCCTTGCGCCTTATGACTTCCGACTTGCGCCTTTCGCCTAGTGCGGCGGCAGCTTGATCCCCAGCATCACGCGCATGTAGTTGACGTTGTGGGCGAGGTAATCGTCGATCGCGAGCTCCAGATTGCCGCCGATGGCATCGAAGCCGTCGTCGCCTTTGCGCGGGCCGTCCATGTCGAAAATCGCCCAGCCCTTGTAGTGACGATCCCGGAGCAGCTTGAAGACGGCAGGGAAGTCGACGCCGCCTCCGCCCATGTTGTGATAGACGCTCGCGACCTTGTGTGATTCCTGCGTCGGCGTCGACGTGTTGCCGCGGTATTTCGCGTAGGTGTCCTTGAGGTGCACCTCGGCGATGCGATCGAAGTAATCGCTCATGATCTTCACCGCGTCCATCCCACCGAGCGTGAGGTGTCCGGTGTCGGTCGTCAGCCAGACCAGTTTGGGATCGGTCAGCTCCATGACGCGGCGCACGTCGCTCTCGCGTTCCATGGGACCCCAGATGTGCGGATGCGGGGCCAGCCTGATGCCCATCTTGATCGTCTGCCGGCCAATCTCGTTGAGCGTGTCGGAAAGCCGCTTGAGCTGGTCGTCGGTCGGCCCGCCGACCGGCCTCGCGCCCATGTTGGCCTTCCACAACGTGCATCCGAACGGCTGGAGAAACTCGCGCGCGAACGCGACGTGTGTTTCGATCGTTTTCGGGATCTCGGCCGGATCCATGAAGTTCGTGGACTGTCCTTTGGCGCCGTTGGCCACGTCGATCATCGTGAGTCCCGCGTCGTCGAAGATCTTCTTCAGCGCCAGCGGGTTGCTCCGATATTTTTCGATCTGCTGGGCGTATGGCTCGATGCCCTGCAGGCCGAGCGCCTTGACCCGCTTGATGGCCCATTCGAGATCGCGCCCTCCGCTCCAGAGCGAGCTTGTGCTCCCGAAGAGGATATCGGGATTGACCGGATCGAGCGGCTTGTGGGTGACCGCGCCCCACGCCGTCGATGGTCCCAGGACGTTGGCGGCCACCGCGGCGCCGCCGACGGCCAGGGCGCTGGAAATGAAGTCGCGCCGGTTGACGCCAGCCTTGCTCACACTTTGAGACATGGACGCCTCCTCACCCACATGTTTGTTATGGCGTCATTGTATGCCTCGGGTTGGTGACGGTCAAAGCACATGAGGTACGATGGCCCCGACCGGCGTCCTGAAACCGTGCCCCGCTACCGCTTCGGCGAATTCATGCTCTCGCCCCGCCGCCGGCTCCTCTTGCGCAACGGGCAGGAGCAGCCGCTCATACCCCGGTACTTCGACCTTCTTCTGTACCTCATCGAACGGCGAGCCGAAGCCGTACACCGGCGCGACATCTTCGACCGCATCTGGACCGACGTCATCGTGTCGGACAGCGCGCTGAGCCAGGCCATCCGGACAATCCGCCGCGTGCTTGGAGACGATTCTCGAGAGCCACGTTTTGTTCGCACGGTGTCCCGACATGGATACCGCTTCGTGTTCGCGGACGTCGTTGAAGAAGATGACGAAGCGGAGTGGCAGCCACCGCAACCGGCTCCCGCCGTCGACACGACGCCGTCCGTTGTGGCACCAGAGCCGTACGAAGCTCTCCTGCAACGGGTGACCAGAAGTACCGCCAACGCGAACGAGGAAGAGGAGCAGCGCGAAGCGGCTGAACTGCTGCATGCGCTGGGCACGGCCGAGGCGCTGCGGCGTCTTGGCACCCGTCCGCGTCATCCCTTTGCGCGCGCGTTGCTGAGAGACACCCGGTGGGATGTGGCCGAAGCCGGTGCGGTCCCGATTCTCGGCGAGCCCGCGCCGTTTGCGACCGCGCGCGAGCTCATCGGCCTCCGGCTGCGCCGCGCGGCCGCACTCGCCGCTGTGCGATGGGCCAGCGCTTCGCTTGGCGGCGGCCTGGCGGGTGTGGTCGGTGGGACCGGAGGCGCATTGATTCTGATGGCGGCGCCTGGCAGCGCCGCGTCGCTTGCCGTTGTTCCGGTGCTCGCCCTGATCGGAGGAGCCTGCGGCGCGCTCGGCGGCGCGGGCGTGGGCGCGGGGCTGTCGGTCGCCGAATCGATTGCGCGATCGTGGCGCGCGATGGCGCTGGTCTGTGGTGCCGCGGTCGGAGGTGGGCTCGCCGGATCGGCCGCCCAATGGATCAGCCGATGGAGCCTTGTCGCTCTCGTCGGAGTGAATCTGGACGTCGGCGGCGGCATCGAAGGTATCGCGATTGGAGCGGCCGCGGGACTTGGCTACACCCTTGCCACCTTGCACTCGGCGGGTGGGATGGCGGCGCCGCGTGGCAGCTCTCGATTGATGGCCGCCGTGGTGACCGCGGCCGCCTGCGGACTTGCCGCGCTCGGCATTGCGCTGGCGGGACGGCCTCTGGTGGGCGGCACGATTCACCTCATCGCGCAGGCATCCGCCGGATCGCAGGCAACCTTGACCCCGCTCGGCCGCTTCCTTGGCGAGACCGACTTCGGCCCGCTGACGGCCGCGCTTGTCGCGACAGGCGAGGGGGCGCTGTTCGGGTTCGGCCTCGCGCTGGGCCTCACCCGGCGTTCCTGACGTAGTCTCACCCACATCTCACGCAACGCTCACAACTCGCTGAGGACTTCTGACCGAGGACCGCCGATGCTTCCTCGTGGAGGACATCGATGGCATTGCTCGCATCTGCCGCGGTACGCCGCAGCGCGAAAGCGCGAAGACAGCCCGCTTCCACGCTGCGCCACACCAGAATCCGGATGACGACGGTCTGCCCGACCGAGTTCATCGACCTGACCGATCGACTCAACAGGTTTCTCGCGGAAGCCGGGGTATCGTCCGGCATCCTCAACGTCCAGACGCTGCACACGACGACGGCGGTTGTCGTCAACGAGCACGAGCCACTGCTGCTGAGCGACTTTCAGGCCGTTCTTGAAGCCGCCGCACCGGACGGGGGCCGATACCGGCACGACGACCCGGCCGAGCGTACCGTGAATGTGACCGACGCCGAACGGCCCAACGGTCACGCCCACTGTCGGGCCCTGCTGCTGCCCTCGTCTGCGTGCCTGAACGTGAACGGCGGCCGGCTGCTGCTCGGGCGGTGGCAGCGGGTGTTCTTCGTCGAGCTCGATGGACCGCGGGAGCGGGAGCTTTCGGTGTTCGTGATTTCGGAGCTGACGCGATGAAGGTCAGGATGATCCTGCCGGCGCTGACCGAGGCGACGAGCCCGTTCTGGCGCCCGATCAAGTACTCGCTCTTCCCGCCGCTCGGCCTCGCGACGCTGGCGGCCTATCTCGATGATGACGACGATGTGGAGATTCAGGACGAGCACGTCGAGGTGCTCGATCTGAACGGCACGCCCGACCTCGTCGTCATCCAGGTCTACATCACCTCGGCGTATCGTGCCTATCGCATCGCCGACCACTACCGCGCGCGCGGCGCCCACGTCGCCCTTGGCGGCCTGCACGTGACATCGCTTCCCGATGAAGCCGCCTCGCACGCCGACACGATCTTCCTCGGTCCGGGTGAGGACACATGGCCGCGGTTCCTCGCCGATTTCAGGGCCGGATCTCCGCGTCGCGCGTACCAGTCCACGTTGCGGACGCTGGCGGATCTTCCGCCGATTCGCCGGGATTTGATCAAGCGGCAGCTCTATCTCGTTCCGAATTCGATCGTGGTATCGCGCGGGTGCCCCCACGTCTGCGATTTCTGCTACAAGGACGCGTTCTTCGAGGGCGGGCGGTCTTTCTATACGCAAACGGTCGACAAAGCGCTCGCGGAGATCGATCGCCTGCCCGGCCGTCACCTGTACTTTCTCGACGATCATCTCTTCGGCGACAAGCGCTTCGCCACCGCCCTCTTCGAGGGCATGCGCGGGATGGGCCGGCTCTGGCAGGCGGCGGGCACCGTGAATGCGGTGCTCGCGCCAGACCTTCTCGAGCGTGCCGTTGACGCAGGGCTGCGCAGCCTGTTTGTCGGCTTCGAGACGCTCAACCCCGACAACCTCGTCGAGCAGCGGAAGTACCAGAACATGCGCCGCGACTACGCGGCCGCGATCCGGCGTCTGCACGATGCCGGCGTGATGATCAACGGGAGCTTTGTCTTCGGGATGGATGGCGACAACGGCTCCGTGTTCGATCGCACGGTCGAGTGGGCGATCGAGCACGGCATCGAGACGGCGACGTTTCACATCCTGACGCCATATCCGGGAACCGCGCTCTACAAGCGGATGTCGGAACAGGGGCGCCTGACGATTCACGACTGGGACGTATACGACACGCGGCACACCGTGTTCCGCCCCGCGCACATGACGGCCGCGGAGCTGGAGTACGGATACCACTGGGCGTATCGCGAGTTCTACCGGTGGAAGTCCATCGTGCGCGGAGCCTCGGCACACGAGGACCTGCTGGCTGGTGCGCGGCATCTGGCGTACGCGGCCGGGTGGAAGAAATTCGAGCCGTTGTGGGATTTCATCATCCGCGCGCGCCGCGCGGGCGCGATGCTACCGGTGCTCGAGACGATCCTCAGCGAGTTTGGAAGACGCCGATCGCCAATCGACGATGGACGATCGACGATGGGCGATCGTCAATCCACCCGTATCTGTCGCGCGTAGGTGTTGTTGCTCTCCGAGCTCTCCGCGACAGATCCGGCGCCATCGGCTTGCGCGATCACGTAGTAGAGTCCGGGCGCTGTGCCCGCGGGGATCGTGACCGGGGTCGTGGCCGTGCTGGTGCCATTCGGAACGAGGAGACCCACCGCGCGCGTTTCGCCCAGCAGCGTGTCGGTCGCATCGACGACCGTGTTGGTGGAGAAGTAGTACCGCACCTCGGACGGCCCGGCGTTGTTGGCGCCCTTGTTCGTCACCGTATCCTTGACGGCCGTTGTGGCGCCCGCGTGCACGGGCGAGGTCGCCGACGAAATCGAGACAGTGAGATCGGGGCCGACCTTCACCGATTTGATCTCGGTGTTGTTCCCCTCCTGCGTCTCCGTGACGGCGTTCGGTCCGTCGGCTTTCGCGAAGAGATAGTACGACCCGGCCGGTGTGCCATCAGGGATGGTCAGCGTGTTATTGCCGGTGCTCGCTTCACCAGCACCGAGGCTTGCGACCGTCCTGCTGCCGAGGAACGTATCGTCCACCGAAAGACCCGCGTTGACCGACAGATAGAAATGGGTCACCGACGGACCGATGGTCGTTCCGCCTTCATTTTTCGTCGTGTCCGTGGCGGTGAAGGGGACACCGATACCAAGCACGGCCGGCGCGACGAGGCTCGAGACCACGAGATCGCCGCCGATGTCGATCGATGCGCGCGTGGCGTTGTTCGATTCTTTCGACTCGCCGACGGCATTCGCCGAATCGCTCTTGGCGAATATGTAGTAGGTGCCGAGCGTGGCGTCGGTCGGAATCTGCAGCGCGAATTGCCCCGACTGCGTGCCGTTCGGCACGAGCGAGCCGACGCCGGTGGTGCCGAGGCTCGGGTCGCCCGCCTCGAGCGAGATGTTGGTGGACCAGAAGAACTCGAGCGTCGATGCCCCCGCTGCCGTCGTCCCCTGGTTCTTCACGGTGTATGTGGCGGTGATCGTCGCTCCCGGTGCGGCCGCGGCGGGAACGGAAACCGTCGAGACGACGAGGTCGGGACCAACCGAGAACCCGCGAGCGTAGGTGTTGTTCGACTCGTTGCTCTCGAGGAGCACGTCGTCGGCATCCGCTTTCGCGATGAGATAGTACGAACCCGCCGGCAGATCCGACGGGATGCCGACGGTGACCGACGAGGTCAGAAGCATCCCGGGCGCGAGCACCGGAACGGCCTGAGCTTCCTGGAGCACTTCATCGGTCGCGTCGAAGACGGCATTGGTGGACACGAAGAAACGCGTCGTCGAAGGATCGGCCGAGCCGGTGCCGGCGTTCTTGGTCGTGACCGACACGGAGATGGTCGAGCCGGCGATCGCCGTTGAAGGCACGGTGAACGCCGTGATGTCCATGTCGGCCGGCAGCTTCGGCGTGGCCGAGGCTTCGTTCGAATCGCCGCTCTCGCCGAGGATGTTCGCGGCCGACACGACGTAGTAGTACGTGGTGCCGTTGGTGAGATTGGTGTTGATGTACTGCGTCGCCTTGATGCCCGAAGCCACAGTCGTATATGGCCCGCCAGGCGTGTCGCTTCGCTTCACGCGATAGGTGGCCGCATTGGCGGCGGCCGACCAGGTGAGTTTGATCTGTCGGTCGCCGGCAATAGCGATCAGGTTCGTTGGCGTACCCGGAGGCTCGGAGCACGACAGCAGCGCTTTGTGCACATTCAGTCGCCCGCCCGAAATCGTTGTGGTGGCCATCGCTGGAACGGGATCGACCGAGTCGACGATGACGGTTTTCAGGTCGGCCGTGTTCAACGCGCAGTGCGACAGCGTCAACGCCGCGGCGCCCGAGACATGAGGCGTCGCCATCGAGGTGCCGCTCGAAAACCCGTACCAGCCGTCGAGAATCGTGGACAGGATGTTCACGCCGGGCGCGCCGAGATGCACCGTCTTCGCCCCGTAGTTGGAAAAGGACGCGCGCGTATCGGTATTGGTCGTCGCCGCCACGGCGATGACGTTCGGCGCGGAATAGCTGGCCGGGTACTGCGGGAGCAGATCGTTCGGAAGTCCGTTGTTGCCCGCCGCCGCGACAAACAGCATGTTGGCGTCGTTCGCGGCGTTGATCGTGTCCAGAAACGCCTGCGAGAAATCGCCGCCGCCCCAGCTGTTCGAGAGGATGCGGATGTTCGCGCCGCCCGAGGCCGCGAAGATCTCCTTGGTCTGCAGCGCGAAATCCATCGCGTCTATGGCGTCGGCGATCGTGCCGCTGCCCTCCGAGTTGAGGAACTTGAGCCCCATCAGCGACGTGACCCAGTTGACGCCGGCGACCCCGGCGCCGTTGTTGCCGGCGGCGCCGATGGTGCCGGCAACGTGCGTCCCGTGATTGTGGTCGTCCATCGGATCGCACGACTGGGTAATCGCGTTGAACCCGTGCGTGCCGGCGTCGCAGGTGATCTGGACGCCCCGAATCGTCACGGTAAACGGCGCGGGCGCGGCCCACATGTTCGGCGCGAGATCGTTGTGTGTGTAGTCGATGCCCGTATCAACGACGGCGACTACGTTCGACGCGGATCCCACGGTCAGATCCCACGCCGCGGCGGCGTGGATGTCGGCGCCGGCCGTTCCCGCAGCGCCTCCGTTGACGGGCTGTCCAGTGTTCTTGAGCCCCCAGAGCAGCGGAAAGTACGTGTCGCCCGGGTCGGAAAACGCATGGACGACATAGTTGGGCTCCACGAAGGCAAGGTCGCGACGGTTCCTGAGTGCGGCCAGCAGGGCGGCGGCGCTGCGCGATCGCGAGATGACGCGGATGACACCCGTACGGCCGACGGGCTGCAGGCCTTCGGCATCGGCGTCCACCGCGAGTTGTCCAAGCTGCAGCGGATGCGGAGGCTCCTGGAACTTCACGAGAATCTCGCGCGCGACCGCTTCGCGCGCGCCGATGTCTTCGATGTCGAATCGGCCGAGCTGCCGTCCCTGCGATGAGGGCGATGCGGACAGCGCGAAGACCGCGATGACCGAGACGACAAACGTGACGCCGGTCGAGACTCGTCGCATGGAGACCTCCGGGGGCGAAGTTCAGGAGTGTAGGCGAGCTCCTGTGGCGGGG